>CAVYMH010000006.1:0-651639 GCA_963769645.1 uncultured Actinomycetes bacterium
CGGGGATCGACACCGCCTTGATGTCGTCCGGCGTTACGAAGTCGCGGCCGAGATACGCGGCGCGGGCGCGGGCCAGCTTCATCAGCGCGAGCGAGCCCCTCGGCGAGGCCCCGACGGCCAGCTGCGGCGAGTCCCTCGTCGCGCGCGCGATCGCGACGGCGTATTCGGCGAGCGGCGGGGCGACGTGCACCTCCTCGATCGCAGCCTGCATCGCCCGCAACGTCTGCCGGTCGCAGACGGGCTCGAGCTCGATTCGCTCGTGCCGTCGACGGGAGCGTTCGAGGAGGATGTCGCGCTCCGCGTCCTCCGACGGGTAGCCGATCGCGACGCGGACGAGAAAGCGGTCGAGCTGCGCCTCCGGCAGCGGGTACGTCCCCTCGTACTCGATGGGGTTCTGCGTCGCGAGGACGAGAAAGGGGGACTCGAGCTGCCGCGTCGTGTTCTCGAGCGTTACTTGCCGTTCTTCCATCGCCTCGAGCAACGCGGCCTGCGTCTTGGCCGGCGCGCGGTTGATCTCGTCGGCGAGCAGAATGTTCGTGAAGACCGGCCCGCGCTCGAACGTGAAGTTGCCGCTGGAGCGGTCGTAGATCGAGGCCCCGGTGATGTCGCTCGGGATCAGGTCCGGGGTGAACTGGATCCGGGCGAAGTCCATCGCGCACACCTGCGCGAAGGAGCGGGCGAGCAGCGTCTTGCCCAGCCCCGGGAGATCCTCGATCAGCACGTGGCCGTCGGCGAGCAGGGCGAACAACACCAGCTCCACCGCCTCTCGCTTGCCGATGACCGCCTGTTCCACGGCGTCGGCCACCGCGGTGGCCAGCTCCTGGACGGCGACGCTTGCCCTTGGCTCCTCGGTCACAGCTGCTCCAGCCGCTCGATCGCCTCTCGCAGGTCGTCGCCGGCGAGACCCCGGCCGACGCGGCTCGCGGCCGGCGGACGGTCGGGACGGACGATCTCCCACAGCCGGTCGCCGAGCAGCTCCTGCGCGCGCCGGGGCGCGAGCGCCATGTCGATGCCACGACGTCCGAGGCGTGCGGCGACGATCGGGACGAGCAGCGGCCGGAGCGACCGGTCGACGCCGAACTCCGATTGCTCCGTCTCCCGCAGGTCGTCCACGATCTGGCGCAGCCGCAGCGGCATCTCGTCGTCCCGCGCACGCGGCGGTGGCTGTTGCCTCTGCGCGGGTCGTAGCTGCAGCGCGGTCGCGCCGGCGAGCGCAGCGGCGAGCGCCAGCGCGGCGGCGAGCGCGACCGTCCTGCCCTGCCCGAACACGAGACCCAACACGGTCGCCGCGGCACAACCGGCGGCGGCGACGAGGACTACTGGGCGGTGGGCGATCACGGCGGCGCCACCTCCGCCTCGACCCGCTGCACCGACGTGATCGCGCGCAGGCGGTCGTCCTCGTCCATCGCGTGGTCGCTGAACCGGGCGATCTCGAAGAGGCCGGTGAGATCGGACGCTGCCGCAGCGCTCGCGCCAAGCACTCGGAGGACGCGGGCGGTGAACTCGGTCGGGGTCTCGTCCGGCGCTCGCGAGAGCTCGATCTCGCCGAGCGACTCCTCCATGCGCGCGTAGGCGCGCTGGACGGCAAGCCGCGGGTCCCGCTCGGACTCCAGGTCTGCGAGCGACCGCCTGAGGTCGGAGCCGACACGCTCCGCCGCATCGGGAACAACCGCCCGACGTGCGCGCCGCGCGCGCCTACGACGTACGACGACTGCCGCCGGCGCGAGCAGGAGCAGTGCGGCCGCCGAGCCGACGACGAGCCACGTCAGCGCGGTCGAGGTCGGGTGTTCCGCCGGCGCGGAGGTGCTCGTGTGGCCGCGCGGCACGGCGTTCTCGGGCGTGGCGCCGCGCGGTGTCGCAGCATTGGGAACGAGGAACGGCAGAGTGAGGAGCAGGAACAAGCCGATCGCTCCGCCGACGATCGCGGCGGCCTTTCCGCCCGCCGACAGCGACGCCCCGAGCCCCTCGAGGTCTTTCGCGCCGAGCCGTCGCCTCCGTCGCCGGCGCTTCTCCACCGAGGGCGTACCCGCCCAGACGAGGAGCAGCAACCCGACGACGAGCGCGCCCGCGGCGACGGCGAGCGCAGGGACGACGCCGACCGGGACGTCCGGCCGACCGCCGGCGTGCCATGGCGACCCGCCGCTGGCCAGCGCCACGAGGGACACCAGCAGGAGCCCCACCGCGGTGGCAGCGATCGCTCGCACGTCGCTCAGAGCTTTGACCGGCACGGCTTGATCATCGTCCATTCGCCAGGGCTGCAGCGCTACAGCACCGGCGGTGACCGCACGGGGTCTGCTGCGGGGGCCAGCCACCGGTGACAGTCAGCGGATAAAACCAGAAAGCCGCCTGAGCAGCCCTTTCGAAAGTGGAGCGTACCGGGATCGAACCGGTGACCTCCGGCTTGCAAAGCCGGCGCTCTCCCAGCTGAGCTAACGCCCCGAGACCGTCATCGTAGCCGCGCCTTCAGCGATCATCTCGGTCGTGAACCTGCAGCCGCCCGAACCGCCGCTTGCGGATGAGGCGATCCGGCTCGTGCGCCTCGGGCCGCGCCACGAGCCGGGTATCGACACGCTTCTGGCGGACTCGGACGTTCGCCGGCACACCCGCGTACCGAGCGACCCGCCGCCGGGCTTCGCGGCGACATGGCTCGGCCGCTACGAAGAGGGCTGGGCTGACGCGTCCCGCGCGGGATTCGCGATCGAGGGGCACGACGGGGAATTCCTCGGCCTCGGCATGTTCGTTCGGCTCGACTGGGAGGGACGGCAGGGGGAGATCGGCTACGTGGTCGGTGCGGCCGCCCGGGGGCGCGGCGTTGCGACGCGAACGCTCCGGCTCCTGACCGAATGGGGGTTCTCCCACCTCGAGCTGGAGCGAATCGAGCTCTGGATCGACGTCACGAATCCCGGATCGGAGCGCGTCGCCGAACGGGCCGGCTACGTCCGTGAAGGCGTGCTTCGGTCGTACTGGTTCAAGGAAGACATTCGCAAGGACTTCGGCATCTGGTCCAGGCTCCCCGCGACCTAGCTAGCTGATCTCGCTGCGCGTCACGCGCCACAGGCCTATGACCAGCGGCAGCGCGACCCACACGGCCAGCGTGGTGCCCGCGCGCGCCCACTCGGTCGCGTCGAGCGGCTTGTCGGCCAGGATCGAAACGGAGCTCCACCAGTCCAGCCAGGGCACGATGTCCCTGAACCACGGGATCGCCCCGATCGCGCTGAAGGCGATCGGAATCACGAAATAGAGCACGATCGCCGGCGCGGACGACAACAGCATCACACCGAAGCCGATGCCCATCAGCATGGCGGCGGTGACGTAGAGCGCGACCTGGCCGAGCATCGTCCACGACAGCGACCAGCTGCCGTCGACCTGCGGCTGGGCGATCAGCGTGGCGAGCGCCGCCAGTGCGAGCGCGATCGCGAGCGCGGCAACGCCGAGCACGACACCCGCCGACACCTTGCCGGCCAGCACGCGCCAACGCTGAGGCACGAGCGCGAACGTGATCAGCGTCGTGCGCTGCGTCCACTCCGAGCTGACCAGCAGGATCCCGACGATGGGGAGGAGCAGGGCCGACGGCAGCGCGGCCAGCACGAACATGTCCTTGAAAAGGGGGTCCTCGGCGCTGCCGAACACGGCAGTCGCGACCACGAGGGCAAGCGCGGCCACCGTCAGGCCGACGATGCTGAGGAGCAGCCAGAAGCCTGCCCGAGTGTCCGTCATCTTCCGGAGCTCGACGGACGTGAGGCGAACGAGGCTCGGACGCTTGTCCACGCCGCGGCGCGACAGCGGGGATTCGAGTGCGGCGGTGCTCATCAGGGGACCCCCACGCTGTCGGGATTGCCGGCGTTCGTGGCGCCGGCGGTCAGCTCGAAGAAGAGTTGCTCCAGGCCCGAGCCTTCGGACGGAGCGAGACGGCTCAGCGCGACGCCGCCCTGCAGTGCGGCACGGCCGACCACCTCGGGCTGGGCGTCGACGACGAACCCGCCGTCCAACGCAGGGCGAGCCTCCAGACCGGCAGCGTCGAGCGCAGCGCGGAGGCGGTCGTCGTCGTCACCCCGCACCAGCGTGCCGGAGCCCGCCAGTAGCTCCTCGAGGCTGCCCTCGGCGACGATGCGCCCGCGGTCGATGATCACGAGCCGGTCGGCGAGCTGCTGTACCTCGTGCAACAGGTGCGAGGACAGCAGCACGGTGCCGCCGCGATCGGCGAAGTCGCGCAGGAGCTCGCGCATCCAGCGCATGCCGGGGGGATCGAGGCCGTTTGCAGGTTCGTCCAGGATCAACACCTCCGGATCGCCGAGGAGCGCGTGCGCGATCCCGAGTCGCTGGCGCATGCCCAGCGAGTACTTGCGCACGCGCTTCTTGGCTGCGGCCTTGTCCAGGCCGACGAGCTCGAGCAGCCCGTCCACGCGGCGCGACTCGACGCCCATCAGCTGAGCAGAGACCGCCAGCGCCTCGCGTCCGCGCCGCCCGCCGTGCTGGGCGGAGGCGTCCAGCAGGACGCCCACGCGGCGACCGGGATTCGGAAGGTCGCGGTAGCGGCCGTCGAGGACGATCGCCCGACCGCCGTCCGGCTGAGCGAGCCCGGACAGCATCCGCAGCGTCGTGGTCTTGCCGGCACCGTTGGCGCCGAGGAAGCCGGTCACGGTTCCCGGGTCGACGCGGAACGAGATGTCGTCGACGACTGCCGTCCCGCCGTAGCGCTTGGTGAGGTGCTCGGACTCGATCATGCGTGCAGTGTTGCTGCACAGAGGCGCTCCTCGTGCAGGAGGCGCGCGACCGATGAGTTTCGTCGTGTCCTCTGGTCTACACACTGGAGCCGAGGCCACTACAAGGAGGCAGGTCCGATGACGGAGCACAAGGTGGGAACGCGCCAGGAGTGGGTCGCGGCGCGCAGCGAGCTCCTCGAGCGCGAGAACGAGCACGCAGAACGGAGCGAAGAGCTGGCGCGCCAGCGGCAGGAGCTGCCCTGGGTCCGGGTCGAGAAGGAATACAGCTTCGCGACAGACGAAGGGACGAAGACTCTGGCCGAGCTGTTCGACGGGCGCTCCCAGCTGCTCGCCTACAACATCATGTTCGGGCCGAGCTACACCGGAGCGTGCCCGGGTTGCTCGAACCTGGCCGACGAGCTCGACGGAGGCCTCATCCACCTCAACCACCGCGACGTGACCCTCATCTGCTTCTCACGTGCGCCGCTCGAGAAGCTGCAGGCCTACAAGCAGCGGATGGGCTGGAAGTTCCCGTGGGTGTCGACGTACGAGAGCGACTTCCCGTTCGACTTCGAGCTCGCGCTGACCGACGAGCAGGTGTCCGGCAACGAGGAGATCCAGACGATGCTCAAGGAGCCGGCCGACTGGCTCGAGGAGTGGGCGAAGGACGTCGGGACCGACCTCGAGAAGGGCATGTCGGAGAACCCCAGCTGGATCGCCTTTGCGCTCGAGGACGGCGTCGTCTACCACACCTACACGCGCAGCGCGCCCGACCGCGATTTCGTGGTGCCGTACTACTCGCTGCTGCTCGACCGCACGCCGAAGGGGCGGGTCGACGACTTTCGGGCGTACCGCCACGACGAGTACGAGGACGCCGCGAAATGAGCCTGGCCGCAGCTCCCGTCCGCGTCCTGCTGCTCCTTTCAGGGCTCGTCGTGGCCGCTTGGGCCGTAACCGTGGAGCGGATGCAAGGCATGGACGCAGGGCCTGGCACCGACCTGGGTGGGCTCGGCTGGTATCTCGGGATCTGGGTGACGATGAGCGCCGCGATGATGCTGCCCTCAGAAGCCCCGGCGGCCCTCCTGCGGCGCGGCTCGCCGACGATGCTCTTCCTGGCGGGGTACCTCGCCGTCTGGACCGCCTTCGGGCTCGTCGCCTACGCGCTCTTCCGCCTGGTCACCTCGTTCGACACGGGCTGGATGGCCTGGAACGAGGGTGGCCCCTATGTAGCGGGAGGCGCGATCGTCGCGGCGGGCATCTACGAGCTGACGCCGCTCAAGCGGCTCTGCCTCCGTCGCTGCCGCAGCGCTCACCCCGATGGGCCTGCTTTCCGCTCCGGGCTCGCGAACGGCCTCGATTGCGTCGGCTGCTCTGCCGGCCTGATGGTGGTGCTGTTCGCGCTGGGCGTGATGAGCGTCCTCTGGATGGTCGTCGTCGCCGGCGTGATCTTCGCGGAGAAGGTGCTGCCTCACGGCCTGAGCGTGGCTCGCGGCGTTGCGATCCTTCTGCTTGCCCTCGGGATCTGGGTCGCGTTCTCCCCCGCGACCGTGCCCGGGCTGACCGAGCCTGGAATGTCGCCCCCGATGGAGATGCAGCCATGAGAAACGTCGGAACGCGCGACGAGTGGCTGGCGGCCCGGAAGGAGCTCTTGCAGCGGGAGAAGGAGCTGACTCGCCGAGCCGACGAGCTCGCGGCCGAGCGGCGAGCGCTCCCGTGGGTGCCGGTCGAGAAGGAGTACAGCTTCGAAGCCGACGAGGGAGCGAAGACGCTCGCGGACCTGTTCGACGGCCGCTCGCAGCTGCTCGTCTACCACTTCATGTTCGGTCCTTCGGTCGAGGGCTGGCCGGAGGCGGGCTGCCCGGGCTGCACGTACACGGCCGACTCGCTCGACGGCGCGGTCGCCCATCTTCCAGACCACGACGTCACGTTCGTCGCCGTCTCCCGGGCGCCGCTCGAGCGGCTGAACGCGTACAAGCGCCGCATGGGCTGGAGCTTTCCCTGGGTCTCCTACGGGGACAGCGACTTCAACCTCGACTTCGCCGCCTTCACCGAGGAGGAGCGCCGAGCCGGTACAGGCTTCAACTTCGGCACGCCCAAGCACGCGGACATCGACCTCCGGGAGACGGAGCTGCACGGCCTGAGCGCTTTCGCCCGCGAGGGGGACGTCGTCTACCACGCGTACTCGACCTACGACCGCGGCACCGATGCTCTGAACGCGACGTGGCAGCTGCTCGACAGGACGCCCAAGGGACGCGACGACGGGGCGCATCCGGACTGGCCGCGCCGGCGCGACGAGTACTAGCGTGGAAGAAGCCATCCCGTCCGTCGTTTCAGCCGCCGAGTGGCAGGCCGCACACGAGCAGCTGCTCGCCAAGGAGAAGGAAGCCACCCGCGCGCGGGACGCTCTCGCCGCCGAGCGCCGCCGCCAGCCGATGGTCAAGATCGAGGAGGAGTACGTCTTCGAAGGGCCGGGCGGCGCCGCCAGCCTGCTCGACCTCTTCGAGGGACGGCGCCAGCTGCTCCTCTACCACTTCATGTTCGCGCCCGGGGTCGGCGGCTGGCCGGACGCGGGCTGCCCGGGCTGCTCGATGTTCGTCGACCAGATCGGCCATCTCGCCCACATCCACGCGCGCGACACGTCGTTCGCGCTCGTGTCCCGCGCGCCGCTGGCCAGCATCGAGGGCTACAGGAAGCGGATGGGCTGGGGCATACCCTGGGTCTCGTCCGCCGCCAGCGGCTTCAACGACGACTTCGGCGTCTCGACACCGGAGGGCGAGACCTTCGGCCTCAGCGTGTTCCTCCGCGACGGGGACGACATCTACCGCAGCTACTTCACGGACGGCCGCGGCGTCGAGGCACTCGGCAGCGTCTGGACGTTCCTCGACCTGACCCCGCTCGGCAGGCAGGAAGACTGGGAGGACTCACCGGCCGGAGCGCCGCAAGGCCCGCGGTACCAGTGGTGGCGCCGGCACGACGAGTACGGGAAGGGGTCTTGACCGCAGCGCCCTAGTCGGGCTTGCCGGCCATCGCCCAGACGGCGACGAGGTACGCGGCCAGCATCACGAGCGAGAGCACCAGTGTCACGCGGAGCAGGCCGGCCCCCTTGCCCTGACGCAGCCGGTACACGCCCAGGCCGCCCACGATCAGCGAGACCAGCAGGATCAGTCCGCCCAGGTCGGCGATGATCCAGCCGAGGCCGAGCCAGGCGGGCTCGTCCACGTCGTCGGGAAGGTCGTCCCAGCCCTGTCGCGAGTAGATCCATTGGGCGCCGACCCGCATCACGATCCACCCCGGCAGCGACACCGCCAGAAGCGACCAGTATCCGAGCCGGAGGAACCTGACGTCGCCCCGGGCGTACCCGAGCGCGCTCGCGCCCGCGACGAGGCCGCCGACGAGGATCATCGCCCCGAGGACGTGGACGAAAAGCGGCAGGTCCCAGCTGTCGGGCCGAACTACGGCGAGGACGCTCATGCGCCCGGCTTCCAGATCATGTCGATGAGGATCAGCAGGGCGATCAGTGAGCCGAGAGCGTGGAGCGCGAGGCCGCTCGACGTCCGGTTGAGGGCGAGCAGCTCCGTGTTGGGCCCGGCCTGTCCGGCAGCCTGCAGCTCCTGTGCCTTCTTCATCCCCTCGAGGTAGGCGGCGCCGGTTCGCTGGCCGACCGGCATCGAGAGCACCCAGAGCACGAGCGCGGCGACGATCCAGGCGTCCCAGATCGCGTAGTCCGCGACCGAGAACGCGAGGAAGATCCCGAGCACGATCGTGCCGACCGCTCCCACCGCGATCGCCACGTTGCCGACCCTCACGATCGGATACATGCGGACGGTTCCCTCGGCCGTGTCCGTCTGGCGGACGGCGACGATCAGGACCCAGAAGACGATGATCCCGGCCACGTAGGCGAACGCGCTGAGCACGTGGAGCGCGAGCATCCAGTCGTCGAAGCTCATAGCGGCGCGATCATATGCGGGCCGTCAGTCGGGGAGCAACGGCATCGACAGGCCGCGATCCTTGCCGAGCAGAACGGCGCGCGTCACCGCGGTCGAGCCATAGCGGTTGCGCACCTCGTCGAGCGCGGCGTCGAGGGCGTCGTCGTCGCGGCGACGGAACGGCAGGGGGAGCTGCAGGGCGGTGTCGTCGTCGAGGTTGGCGACCGCCATTCCCACCAGCGTCAGGCCCCGGCTCTCGATCAGCGGCGCGGCAGTCGCCAGCAGGCCTTGCGCCGTCGCGAGGATCGTCTCGGTCCGGGCCGTGGCGCCCGGGAGCGTGTGCGATCGCGTCGCCCGCGAGAAGTCGCCGAAGCGGAGCCTGAGCACGACGGTTCGCCCGACCCGTCCCGCCGCGCGCAGGCGGCGTGCGACGCGGTCGACGAGGCCTGCCAGCACGGCGTCGACCTCGTCGTGGGTGCGCGGCGAGCGCCCGAGCGCGTGCTGGGCGCCGATCGACCGGCGTCGCCGGCGTGCCTGAACCGGCCGCGGATCGCGGTTGTGGGCCAGGGCATGGAGATGACGGCCCGCTGCCCGCCCGAGCAGCGACACGAGCGTGGCCTCGCCGAGCAGAGCGACCTGACCCACGGTGGTGATGCCCCGCTCGCGCAGCTTCCCGGCGGTGACGGGGCCGACTCCCCAGAGCCGCTCGACCGCGAGCGGAGCGAGGAACGCCTGCTCGCGGCCGGGTGGGACCAGGAGCAGACCGTCGGGCTTGGCCACGCCGCTGGCGACCTTGGCGAGGAACTTCGTCCGGGCGATCCCCACCGTGATCGGCAGGCCCACGCGCTCCAGGACGTCGTGTCGCAACCTGACGGCGATCTCGGCCGGCGTCCCCGAGAGTCGCCGCACGCCGCGCACGTCCAGGAACGCCTCGTCGATCGAGAGCCCTTCCACGAGCGGCGAGGTGTCCTCGAACACCTCGTAGACCGCCTTGCTCGCCTCGGAGTAGGCCGACATGCGCGGCGCGACCACGATCGCCTCCGGGCACAGCCTTCGCGCTCGTCTGCCCGGCATCGCGGTGCGGACGCCGTGCGCCCTGGCCTCGTAGCTCGCCGCGAGCACGACGCCCGCTCCCACGATCACCGGCCGTTCGCGCAGGCGTGGATCGTCCCGTTGCTCGACCGAGGCGTAGAACGAGTCCAGGTCGGCGTGGAGGATCGTGGCCTCATCCGACACGAACATATGTTCGCACAGATTCTTAGAGGCGGAGCGCTTCGAGACGCCTGCGGATCTCGCGATCGCTCGATGCGACGAAGCGGGCGTCCTCGACGAACGAGCGGGCCCGGGCCAGCGCCAGCTCGTCGGTCGGGTCGGCGACGGCGACCACCAGCAGGCCTCGCGCGAAGCCGACCGGCAGCGTCCGGAAGAGGCGAGCGGTGGCGGCCGGGACGAGGCTGAGCGCTTCGGGATCGGGATCCAGGGCGGACAGGTCGAGGAACGGCATCCCGCGCTGCTCGCCCAGGAGTCGCACGAGGTCGTCGCGGGAGACGTACTCCTCCTCGATCAGGACCTCGCCCAGGCGCCGACGGCGGTCGGCAGCCTCCTCGAGGGCCCATTCGAGGTCGGCGGGCGTGACGAGCCCCGCCTCGACGACGAGGGCGCCGAGCGGCTCCGACCGCGGCGACAGATCGGGCAGCTGAGCGAGCAGGGAATGGCTTCCGTTCAGGAGGCGCAGCCGCGCCCGCAGGCCGGTCCCGAACTCGAGGACCGGTTCGCTCGTATCAAACAGCCGCAGCGGCTCCATAGCCGGAACGTACGCCCTTCCGGCCGCGTGAGCGTCCCCCGATCAGGGCAGCCGCGGCGACCAGGCTGCGGAGAGAAGACCTGCAACGAGCAGCAGGGCGGCCGCGCCTGCCATGAACCACGACGTCACCTCGACCTCGCCGGGCTTGCGGCCGAGGTTGGAGCCGAGTTGCTCGTAGACCGCCTCGAGCGTCTTCGCGTCCTTCGCCTCGGAGAACTCGCCGCCCGTCATCCTGGCGATCTCGCCGAGCGTCTCCGGGTCGGGCGGAACCGGGATCTCGCGCTCGCCGAACCCCTGCTGGGGCGGCGGCTGGCCGGGAGCCGGCGATTCCCGAAGCCCGGGCCGAAGTCGCCGCGGAGGACGCCCTCCGGAGTTCCGAGCGCGACCGTGTAGACGGGGATGCCTGCGTCGGCAGCCAGTTGCGCGCCCTCGAGGGGCTGGAGCTGGCCGCGTGTCTGCGAGCCGTCCGAGAGGAAGAGGATCGAGACCAGCTTGTTGCGCTCCTTCGGCGGCTCTCCCTGGGCGTAGTAGGCGATCGTCTGTCCGGGGCCGTCGTCCTCTGCGAGCTCGGGAACCGCCTGCTGGCCCAGCTCGACCGCGGCCGCGAGCGCGTCGCCGATCGCCGTTCCGCCGAAGCCCTGGAAGAGCCCGATCTCGCCGACCGACTCGCGCACGAGGTCGTGGTCGCTCGTCGGCGGCGCTGCGACCTGCGCCTCGCCCGAGAAGACGATGAGGCCGATCTTGAGCCGCTCGGGGGCCTCGTCGATGAAGGTCTGCAGCGCGGACTTCGCGGCCCCGAGCCGCGTCGGCTCGACGTCGCGAGCCTGCATCGACAGCGAGTCGTCGATCACGAGGATCACCGTCGCGCGTTCCTCGGGCACCATCGTGCTTCGCTCCGGGCGCGCGATCCCGACGCACAGGGCCGCGAGCGCCAGGAGGAAGACGAGCGGCGGCACGTACCGCCGCCACGAGGAGCCTCCCGCGACGGCGGCCAGCACCTCCATGTTCGTGAAGCGCACGGCGTAGCGCATCCGGCGGCGCTCGCTGAGCAGGTAGAGCGCGATCGCCAGCGGGACGGCGAGCAGCGCCAGCAGGAGCCAGGGGCTCTGGAAGCTCATCGCACCCTCGAGCAGATCGCGTGGACCTGGACGACGGCCTGGACGGCCGCCACCTCTGCGTCGGCCGTCACGGCCACCGTCACGCGCCGGCCGCTCACGCGCTGCCGGCCGGCGACGCTCGCGACGAGGCTCGCGCTCGGGGCTCTGCGCATGAAGAAGCCGAACGCGTGCGAGGCGCCGACGAGCGTCTCGCGCGGAAGGCAGCTCTTCGCCGCGGTTCCGCGGCCCGGCGCGACCTCGCTCTGCGCGACGCGCCGAAGCGCGGGCTGTCCCGGCTTGAAGACCACTCGTGCGGTCGGAAGGCGTCCGCCGCCGCCCACCGGGCATGCAGCCCACGTGCGGGCGGAAGCTCGGCGCGCGGGCGGTGGCCCCGACGTAGCTCGCGTAGAAGACGATCGTGCGGCCGGTCGAGACGCCCGGCGTGACGGGCGCGCCGATCCGGCCCAGGAAGCCGACGTCGATCGCGCGCTCGGTCAGCTCGGCGTCGAGGCCCGCAGCCACGTGGCCGCGCGGGCAGGTGAGCTGCCACTCGACGCGCGGGCGGGGAAAGCTGCTCGCGGTCGGAACGACGACCCAGGGCCCGTGCACGGGGACGCATTGCTGCAGGCCCCGGCATTCGTCGGTGGCCATGGCCGGAGCCGGTGCGACCGCAGAAGATTGCGGCGACGCCGGCGAGGACGAGCAGACGCTTCACGGCACCCTCCTGAACCAGAGCGCTGACATCAGGCCGCCCGCGAGCAGGAGGGCGGCCGAGCCGCCGGCGAACACGTCGGTGACCTCGCGCACCTTGTCTCGGTGCCCGAGCCGCGAGCCGAGCTCCTCGTAGACCTTCTTCAGGCCCTCGTCGTCGGTCGCGGTGAAGAACTCGCCGCCCGAGGTCTGCGCCACGAGCTTCAGCACGTCAGGGTCGGGCGGCACCTGGATCCGCGTGCGCAGCCCGCCCGGGAGCTCCTCCTCCACGACCCCCTGCTCGGTGCCCACGAGCACCGTGTAGATCGGGACGTTCAGCTCCTTCGCCTTCTCGGCGGCGGCCTTCGGCTCCGTCGACCCGCCGTCGCGAGCACCGTCGGAGATCAGCAGCACGGCCCTCGGCGGCGGCGAGCCGTCCTCGGCGCAGCTGCTCCCGTCCCAGCTGGGCCGACAGCCCGACGGCGTCGCCGATCGCGGTGCCCTCGCCCGGCTTGAGGGAGTCGAGCGATTGCTCCGACGAGCGCGCGGTCCTCGGTGGGCGGGAGGGCGACGTTCGCGCGGGACGCGAACGAGACGACCCCGACGCGGAACTTCTTCGGGACCTCCGCGACGAAGGTCTTCGCGGCCGCCTTCGCCGCCTCCAGGCGCGTGGGCTCGACGTCCTCGGCCTTCATCGAGCGCGAGACGTCGAGGGTGAGGACGACGGTCGCCTCCTCGCGCGGGACGCTGACCACCGCGTGCGGCCGGGCGACGCCGACGATCATCGCCGCCAGCGCCACGAGCAGGATCGCGAGCGGCAGGTAGCGGCGCTTCCCGGGCGCGCGGTCGATCACGTTCGGCAGCAGGGCGGGGCTGCCCCAGCGCGAGGCGAAGCGCGTGCTGCCGCCGCTCGCGCGCGTAGTACAGGCCGATCACGATCGGGATCACGACGAGCGCGATCAGCGCCAGCGGCCGCTCGAAGCTCACTTCGTGCCCCGCTTGAGGAATGCGGCGAGCGATCGCAGCCAGTCGCCCGAGGTTGCGAGGACGTGGTGGCGGACTCCGAGCGAGGCGAGCTCGCGGCGGAGCCCGTCGCGCTCCTCCGCCGCTGCGGAAGCGAAGCGCTCGCGCAAGCGCCTGCTGCTCGTGTTCACGCGCATGAGCCCGCCGGTCTCGGGGTCGACGAGCCAGAGCTCGCCCATCGTTCGGCAGCTCCTGCTCCCGTTGGTCGCGGATCTCGACGGCGAGCACGTCGTGGCGGCCGGCGAGCTCGAGCAGCGGCCGGCGCCAGTCGCGCGGACCGCGAAAGTCCGAGACGACCACGACGAGCGAGCGCTGCCGCGCGAGCGCGCCTGCGCGCTTGACCGCCTCGCCGAGGGAAGTCGCCCCGACGCGGTCGTCGGACGGCTCGGCGCGGAGCGCGGTCAGCAGGCCGATCAGACCGAGGCGGCCCTGCCTGGGAGGCAGCGCGCGCGGATTGTCGTCCCCGAACGTGACGACGCCGAGCCGGTTTCCCCGCCGCGTGGCCACGTGCCCGAGCGCGACGGCGACCCCCTCGGCGACGTCCGCCTTGCGCCGGTCCGCCGTGCCGAACTGCATCGAAGGGCGAGGTGTCGAGCACGAGCCAGGTGACGAGCACGCGCTCGGCGAGGTGCTCGCGCACGTGCGGCTCGCCGGTGCGGGCGGTCACGTTCCAGTCGATGCGCCGAACGTCGTCGCCGGGCACGTAGGGGCGGATCTGCGCGAGCTCGGACCCGTCGCCGTGGACGAGCGCGCGGTAGTCGCCGGCGAGCAGGCTCTCCATGCGCCGGCCGACGTCGACGTCGAGAGCGCGGAGCAGCCCTTCCGGGAGCGGCCCCGGGCCGGGGCGGTCGGGAGTCGTGGCGCGGCGGAGCGGGATCACGCGGCGGTTGCGCTCCTGCGGGTCAGGTCGATCTGCGGCACCGGGACGGCGTCGATCACCCGGTCGAGGATCGTCTCCGGGCTCACCTCCTCGGCGAGCGCCTGGTACGTGAGAACGAGCCGGTGGCGCAGCGCGTCCTTCGCGAGCGCGAGCAGGTCGTCGGCCAGCACGTAGTCGCGTCCGCGGACGAGGGCGAGCGCACGCGACGACTGCACGAGGCTGATCGGGCCGCGCGGACTGGCGCCGAAGGCGATGTACGGCGCGAGCTCGCCGACGCCGTGAGCGCCCGGCTCGCGGGTGGCGGTGGCGAGCGCCACGGCATAGCTGACGAGGGCGGGGTCGACGTAGATGTCGAAGACCGCCTTCTGCAGGCCCTTGAGGTCGTCGAGCGAGAGCGCCTCGCGGAGCTCGGGAGCGGGGACGAGCTGCCTCTGGACGATCGTCAGCTCCTCGTCGTGCTCGGGGTAGCCGATCACGATCTTGAGCATGAAGCGGTCGACCTGCGCCTCCGGGAGCGGGTAGGTGCCCTCGGACTCGATCGGGTTCTGCGTCGCCATCACGAGGAACGGGCTCGGCACCGGGTGCGTGTCGTGGCCGATCGTGACCTGGTGCTCCTGCATCACCTCGAGCAGCGCCGACTGCACCTTCGCGGGTGCGCGGTTGATCTCGTCGGCGAGCAGGAAGTTGCAGAAGACCGGGCCGAGCTCGGTCTCGAACTGGCCCTCGCGGTAGATGCGGGTCCCGACGAGGTCGGAGGGGACGAGGTCGGGCGTGAACTGGACGCGCCCGAACGAGCCGCCGAGCACGCCGGCGGTCGTCTTGATCGTCAGCGTCTTGGCCAGGCCCGGCACGCCCTCGATCAGCAGGTGGCCCTGGGCGAGCAGCGCCACGATCACGCGCTCGAGCATGGCGTCCTGCCCCGCGATCACGCGCCTGATCTCGAAGAGCGCCTGCTCGAGGCGCTCCTTGGCCTCAGCGGGCGAGGGGACGGTCGGGTCGGCGGTCGTCTCGGTCACCGGGCACTCCTTCGTCGTGGATTCGCTCCGATAGGAGACTACGTGCGACTAAGCGTTTGCTGAGAAAGCGGTTACCAGCGTGTTACGCGATCCGAATCGCGATGCGCGGTGACCGGTCGGGCCGCAGCCAGCGGAGCACTTGACGGAGCTGCGCCAGCGGAAGGCTGATGCAGCCGTTCGTCGGCCCTGCCGGTCGTCGCGTGGAGGAAGATCCCCGATCCCCGCCCCGGCACGACCGGGTTCGTGTTGAACTCGATCACCGCCAGGTGGCGGTAGGCGGTTTTCGCCTGCCAGAGCCGCTCGCCGGTGACCCGGAAGGGCGGCGTCGTCCCGCACTCGACGTGGCGGAAGCGGTTGTAGCTCGGGGAGCGCGGATCCTCGACCCAGTAGTCGCCGCAGACGATCCGGCGGTAGCGGTAGCGCACGCCCGGGTCGGGATCGATGCCGTACATCGTGCGGCCGACGGCGTAGGTGCCGGTCGGGGTCGTGCCGTCGCCCTCGTGCCGATTTCCGGAGAGGCCGTTGCGCCCGACCCGCGCGGTCCACGGTCCGGCGACCGGCTGCCAGCAGCGGCCTTCACGCGTCCACAGGCGAAGTGACGCCGAGGTGCTCGCGCGGCTCGAGGACTCGACCGTGATCAGCTGCGAGCCCTTGCCCGAAGCGGGCCTGCACGCGTCCGGGGCCGCCTCGGCAGTGGGCGAGAACGCGAGGAGTGCGAGCAGCGCAGGCAAGGTGCGGGCGAGCACCGTGGCAGATTACGGGTCGTGGCCGTGTTCCTCGCAGCTTTCGCGCTCCTTGCCTCGCCGGCGTTCGTCGGCACCGTGCACCCCGTAACGGCCGCGGAGCTCCCGCACTCCTACCGCGCGGGCTGCCCGGTGGGCCCTGCGCGGCTTCGGCACCTGCGGCTGAGCTACTGGGGCTTCGACGGCAAGGCCCGGATCGGCTCGCTCGTCGTGCGCGACCGCGTCGCGAGCGACGTCGTCAGGGTCTTTCGCCGCCTCTACGCCGGGCGCTTTCCGATCCGGCGGCTGCGCAAGGTCGACGCCTACCGCGGCAGCGACGACGCCTCGATGGCGGCCGACAACACGTCCGCGTTCAACTGCCGCTTCGTCTCGGGGACCCGGCGCTGGTCACAGCACGCCTACGGCGAGGCGCTCGACGTGAATCCGGTCGAGAACCCGTATGTCCAGGGGAGCCGCGTCAGCCCCGCAGCGGGACGGAAGTATCTCGACCGCACGCGGGCCCGGCCCGGGATGGCGGTGTCAGGCGGTCTGCTGGTGAAGGCGTTCGCCGCCGTGGGCTGGCAGTGGGGCGGACGCTGGGGCGGCACGCCCGACTACCAGCATTTCTCCACTACGGGGCGTTAGAGGAGGACTCCTAGGCCGCCCGCTCGAGCCGCTCTTCGGCGCGCGCGCGCTTGCGGATGTTCTCGCGGGGCCCGAAGCGAAGCTCCGCTTTGACGGCACGCTGCTCGTCCCAGAGGGCCTCGATGCGTGCCCCGATCTCCTTCAGCTCGGCTGCGAGCGCTGAATCATGGCCCTTCGAGAGGGCGCGATAGAGGTCGGCGCGGCGCTCGCTGGCGCGCTCGATCTCCGTCCGGATTTCCTCGATTGTTCGCATGCTTGGTCTAACGAATGTCCCGGTCGCGTCATTCCTCCCAGCGCCCGAAGAAAAAGGAAAGAATCACGGCCGCGCCGACGAGCGCAGAGACGACGGCGAGCACCTCGAGCGCCGTGACTATTTGAGCTCCCTCCGTGCTGAAGCCTGAGCCGCCGGGCCGCGCTGGTCGGAGCGTGGCGGCGTCCTCAGTCGCGCCCGTATCGCTTCGCATACGAACGCTCCCTGCGTCCTTGCCTCGCACCGACCATCGCACCCCGGCGACGAGGCCACATCACGGAGGAAGCTCATTCGTACCCGAGCTCGGCGATGCGGTCCTCCTCGATCCCGAAGTAGTGCCCGAGCTCGTGCAGGACGGTGATGCGGATCTCCTGCTCGAGCAACTGGGGATCGTGGCCGAACTCGTCCTCGAGCGGGAGGCGGTAGATCGCGATCCGGTCGGGGAGCCGGCCCGACGTCAGCGACGAGCGCTCCGGGAGCGGGGTGCCGTCGTAGAGCCCGAACAGGTCGGGATCCTCCGCGTTCTCGTCCTCGACGACGACGGCGACGTTCTCGAGCGCGGCAGCCAGCTCCGGGGGGAGCGAGTCGAGCGCGGCACGCACGTGATCCTCGAACGGGGCCATCAGTACGAGGGGCTCAAGGGCCGCCGGACCGCGAACAGACGCACCGCCAGGAAGCCGAACGCGAAGCCGCCGATGTGCGCGAAGAACGCGACACCGCCTCCCTCCTCGGGGTGGAGGATCCGGAGCCCGCCTGACCAGGCCTGGAAGGCGAACCAGACGATCAGGAAGATCCACGCGGGGATCTCCTGGAGCAGGATGAAGAAGACGAAGATCGCGGTGATGACGCGTGCCTTGGGGAGCAGTAGGAGGTAGGCACCGAGCACGCCGGAGACGGCACCGCTCGCGCCGAGGTTCGGAATCGTCGCCTCTGCGCTCGTCCCGTAGGCGAGTGTGACGAAGGTCTGGAGCCCGGTCGCCACGAAGCCGGCTGCCAGGTAGAAGGCGAGGTAACGGGCGTGGCCGAGCGCGTCCTCGACGTTGTTGCCGAAGATCCAGAGGAAGAGCATGTTGCCGCCGAGGTGCATGAGGTCGCCGTGCATGAACATCGAGCTCAGCGCCGTGATGTACCAGTCCTCGCCGACGACCGGGCAGGAGCCGTTCACCTCGCACGGGTGGTAGGCGAGCTCGTCCACCGGGCCCTGCGGGACACTGAGGCCGCCGTGCTGGTAGAGGACGTAGAAGAGGACGTTGGCCGCGATCAGGGCGGCCGTCACGACCGGGAAGCCCCTGGTGGGGACGTTGTCCTTGATCGGGATCAAGGGACGACGAGCGCCATGAGCGCTTTCTGGGCGTGCAGCCGGTTCTCGGCTTCGTCCCAGGCGGCCGACTGCGGCCCGTGCAGGACGCTCTCGGCGACCTCCTCGCCGTAGTGGGCCGGGCAGGCAGTGGAGCACGATCGCCTCCGGCCCCGCAGCCTCGACGAGCCGCTCGTCGATCCCGTAGCCGGCCAGGTCGCGCAGGCGCCGCTCGCGCTCGTCGTCCTGGCCCATGCTCGTCCAGACGTCGGTGTAGAGCGCGTCCGCACCCTTCGCGGCCTCGTACGGATCGCGCACGAGCTCGACGCTTCCACCCGAGGCCGCCGCGGCCGCGCGCGCGTTCGCCACGGCCTCCGCCGGCGGGTCGTAGCCCTCGGGCGTGGCAGCGACGAAGTCAAGACCGAGCTTGGCGGCCGCGACCATCAACGAGGCGCACACGTTGTTGCCGTCGCCGAGGTAGGCCAGTCGCACGCCCTCGAGGCGGCCCAGCCGCTCGCGGATCGTCATCAGGTCGGCGAGCGCCTGGCACGGGTGCGCCTCGTCGGTGAGGCCGTTGATCACGGGCACGTCTCCGTGCTCGGCCAGCTGCTCCACGTCGTCCTGGGCGAAGGTCCGGATCATGATCGCGTCGAGATAGCGCGAGAGCACGACCGCTGTGTCGCGGATCGTCTCGCCGCGACCGAGCTGCAGATCCGAGGCGGACAGGTAGAGGCCGACTCCGCCCAGCTGCCAGATCCCGACCTCGAACGACACACGCGTCCGCGTCGAGGGCTTCTGGAAGATCATCCCGAGCGTGCGGCCGGGGAGCAGGCGGTGCTCCTCGCCGGCGTGCTGGAGCTCCTTCAGCCGGTCCGCGAGGTCGAGCACCCGCAGCAGCCCCTCCGGCTCCCAGGCGCTCACGCGCGTGAAGCTGCGGCCCTTGAGCTCGGTGGGGACGTCGATCAGGGCAGTGAGTCCTCGCCGAGCAGGACCCGCAGCCGCTTGAGCCCGGTGAACATGCGGCTCTTGATCGTCCCGAGCGGCTGCCCGAGGCGCTCGGCCAGCTCTGTCTGGCTCAGCCCGGCGTAGTAGGCGAGCTGGATCGGCTCGCGCTGGTCGGGCGGAAGCTCGTCGAGCGCCCGCTGGACGGCGAGCCGCCGGTCGCGGAGCTCGGCGTCGTCGGCGGCCGAGGAGTCGCCGGGGACGTCCGTGTCGGGCTCGAGCACGTCGGTGCGGCGAAGCTCCTCGCGGCGCACGAGGTCGACCGCGCGACGATGCACGAGCGTGAGCACCCACGTCTGCGCCTTGCCGCGCTCCGGGCGGAACGAGGCCGCCTGCCGCCAGACGGTGACGAAGGCATCCTGGACCGCGTCCTCGGCCAGGCGATCGTCGCGCAGGACTCGCAGCGCCAGGCCGTAAGCGACTCGGCCGAAGCGGTCGTACACCGCTCCGAGAGCGTCTTCGTCTCCGCGCGCCACGCGCGCGAGCAGCGCCTCATCGGTCGTGTCGGCGGCGTTCCTCATTGCGCGTTCGCCGCTCGGGGCGGCGCGCCACGCTAGCACGGCCTCTGTCACGCAGCCTGTGCGCTGAACAGCGGCTCGGTCGAGGGCAGCTGCGCGTTCCTATCGGTCTCGCGGGTGACGGCCACGGTCGCGCCCGGCGCGACTGTGCGCTCGAGCGGGGCGGCCGTGCAGCCGTCGGCAGTGGCGTCGAACGCCCCGACCGGGGACACCGTTCCGCGGATCGTCCAGGCCATGTACGTCTCGCCGCTCGGAGCCGGGTCGAGCCCGCAGACGACGAGCGCGGCCCGGCCGTTGCGCGCGACGACGAGCGACCCCTCGGCTCCCTCCAGGGGAACCACCTGGGCTCCGCGGTCGGCGACGAGCTCGAGCGCGGTGGCCTGTGCCGCCCTGAGGTCGCGCTCGCGGTCGAGGTCGCTCGAGAGCGACGCACCCCAGAGCCCGAGGCCGACGGCTACGCAGGCGGCGGCGGCTGCGGCCGCGCCGAGCGCCGGCGCGACCCAACGGCGACGGGGACGGAACGGCACGACCTGTGCCTCGCCCCGCGCCTGCTCGAGAATCCGGCCGCGAAGATCCTGGGGCGGCTCCGGCCCCGCGCTCGCCCAGGCGAGCGAGGCGGTCGTCTCCTGGAGCTCCCGTAGCTCGCCGGTGCAGCGGTCGCACCCGTCCAGATGGCGCTCGAACTCGGCACGCTCTTCCGCGTCCAGAGCGTCCAGCGCGTACGGCGCGACGAGGTCGTGGATGTCATTCATTGTGGGCATGTGAGGGAACAGCTCGAACCCTAACTGGCTGGTCTCCCTGGTTCGTCCACCGCCTGGTTCCGGTTCAGTCGTGGATGCGAGTGCCCGCCCGACCCGCGAGCGCTTCGTCCAGGCTCTCGGCGGAGGTGATCACCGCTTCGCCGCCGGTCGCCCGCACGAACGCGGCGGCAGCCTCGACCTTGGGCCGCATCGAGCCTTCCGCCAGCTCCGGCAGCAGCGACTCCGCTTCGGCCGACCGACAGCTCGCGCAACTCCTCCTGCTGCGGCGTTCCGAAACCGCGGGCTACGGCAGGCGACCGCGGTGATGATCAGCAGTCGATCCGCCGGTAGCGCCGTCGCCAGGAGCGCCGAGGCGCGGTCCTTGTCGATCACGGCGTCGATCCCGCGCAGGCCGGCGCCGTCGGCGACCGGGATCCCCCCGCCGCCGCAGGCCACGACGGTCATGCCGCTCTCCACCAGCGCGCGAATCGACGCCAGCTCGACGATCTCGACGGGCACCGGCGACGGGACCACCCGGCGCCAGCCGCGGCCGGAGTCCTGCACGACGGCCCAGCCTCGCTCGCGCTCGAGCTCGCGCGCCTGGCTCCTCGGAGTAGAAGGGACCGATCGGCTTGGTCGGCCGCGCGAAGGCGGGATCGTCGGGGTCGACGCGGACGTGTGTGAGGACGCAGGTCACCGGCGGATCGAAGGCCGCCTCGATGAGCGCCCCGATCTCCGCCTGGGTCTGGGCCACGGCGAGCCAGAGCGGAAGTTCAGGAGCCTCCTCCGAGGCCCGCTCCTGGCGCAGGAGCTCGTTTCCGACCTGCGGGCCGTTCCCGTGCGTGATCACGATGCGCTCGCCGGCGCTCAGCACGGACGAGAGCGCGCGTGCTGTCTCACGCAGGTTCGCGAGCTGCTCGGCGGCTGTTCCGCGCTCGCCCGGGCCGACGAGCGCGTTACCGCCGAGCGCTACGACGGTGGTCACCCTCGCGTCCCTGGCCGGCCACGCTCCCGGCCGGCGGAGCCGGCCTCCGCGCGGCCTGACGCTGGCAGCGGCACGATGCTCTCCAGGGCCGTGCTAATCGCACTGTCCCTTCCGGCCTCGCACCGCTGCCAGCGCCCCAGGAACCCGAGGGCAACCACCGGAGTGGTCAAACGAGCGCTTCGTCGCCGATCAGACCGCGTTCGGCGAGCAGTGACGCGAGCGTCGGCTCGCCGATCTCCTCCAGCCGGTAGGTGACGCGCAGCGCCGGCTTGTCGAGCTCGATGATCCGGCGCAGGTCGATCGGCGTTCCGATCAGCACCAGCTCGGCGTCGGAGCGGGCGATCGTCTCGCGCAGCTCCTCCCGCTGCTCGCTCCCGTAGCCCATCGCGGGCAGGAGCTCGCCCACGTGCGGATAGTCCTCGAACGTCTTCGCGATCGAGCCCACGGCGAACGGCCGCGGATCGACGAGCGAGGCGGCCCCGTTGGCCTTCGCGGCGAGCACCGCGGCGCCGTAGGTCATCTCGCCGTGCGTGAGCGTCGGCCCGTCCTCGACCGCCAGCACGCGCTTGCCGCGGATCTCGTTCGCGTCCCCCTCGACGAGGAACGGCGACGCGGCCCGCACGACCTTCGCCTCGGGATTGTGCGCGCGGATCGACTCGAGCACCGCCTCGACGCCCTCCGGCGGCGCGCTGTCGATCTTGTTCACGACGCAGACGTGGGCCATGCGCAGGTTCGTCTCCCCTGGGTGGTAGCGCAGCTCGTGGCCCGCGCGGTGCGGGTCGACCACCACGACGTGCAGGTCGGGCCGGATGAACGGCGTGTCGTTGTTGCCCCCGTCCCAGAGGATGGCGTCCGCTTCGGCCTCGGCCGCCTCGAGGATGGCCGCGTAGTCGATGCCGGCGAAGACGAGGTTGCCCTCGGCGAGGTGCGGCTCGTACTCCTCGCGCTCCTCGATCGTGCAGTCGGCGGCGTCGAGGTCCTCGTAGCGCGCGAACCGCTGCACGACCTGCTTCGTCAGGTCGCCGTACGGCATCGGATGACGCAGGACGGCGACGCGCTTGCCGCTCTCCCGCAGCAGCCTGGCGATGTAGCGGGTGGTCTGGCTCTTGCCCGAGCCGGTGCGCACGGCGCAGATGGCGACGACGGGCTTGGAGGACGGCAGCATCGTCTCCTCCGGGGAGAGCAGGCGATAGCTCGCGCCCGCCGCGAGCGCGCGCGAGCCGAGGTGCATCACGTGCTCGTGCGTGACGTCGGAGTAGGCGAAGACGACCTCGTCGACCTCGCGCTCGCGCACGATCCGCTCGAGGTCGGCCTCGGGCACGATCGGGATGCCGTCGGGATAGCCCTCGCCGGCCAGCTCGGCCGGATAGACGCGGCCGTCGATGTTCGGGATCTGGGTCGCCGTGAACCCCACCACCTCGTAGTCGTCGCGGCCGCGGTAGACGAGGTTGAAGTTGTGGAAGTCGCGCCCTGCGGCGCCGGCGATGAGCACGCGGATTCGAGTCATGCCCCGGAGCCTAGTCCGCTGGGCGGCCGTTAGAGTCGCCCCGATGGGCCGTTTTCCCGCCGAGCTGAACGAGCAGGTCGGCCGTGAGTTCGCCGCCTCGCAGCAGTACGTGGCGATCGCGGTCTACTACGACGCCGAGACGTTGCCGCAGCTGGCCGCCCACTTCTACCGCCAGGCGGTCGAGGAGCGCAACCACGCGATGATGATCGTCCAGTACCTCCTCGACGCGGACGAGACCGTCGCAGTCCCGGGGGTGGCGGCGCCGCGCACCGAGTTCGGCGATCCCGTTGCGCCCGTGACCCTCGCGCTGGAGCAGGAGCGGGCCGTCACCGCGCAGATCGTCGCCCTCGCCGGCCTCGCCCGCGAGGAGGGCGACCTCGTCGGCGAGCAGTTCCTGCACTGGTTCCTGGAGGAGCAGCGCGAGGAGGTCTCGAGCATGTCCGCGCTCCTGCGGACGGTGGAGCGGGCCGGCGACAACCTGCTCCTCGTCGAGCAGTTCCTGAGCACGTCCGGCGACGCGGCAGGCGGTCCCGAGGCGAGCGCTCCGCCCGCGGCCGGCGGCGCCTTGTAGGTTCGCGTCCGACCGGCGTATCCTCGCGCCATGGCCGAGCGAACCACCGTCGGGACGCGGGTCCGGGACGCCGAGCCTGCCGAGCAGGCGGGCGGGAGTGCGGCGATCGCACCCGCGGCGGCGCTCGTCGTCGCGCTCCAGCGCTCGGCGGGGAACGCGGCCGTCACCGCGTTGATCTCCAGAGACGAGAGCGCCACCGCCACTGCATCTGCGCCCGCGACGGCGCCGGCCCCGCTGCCCGACAAGACGGGCATCGCCTCGCGCCATGGGATCGGCCGCTACGTCGCCGCTGCGAAGAAGGTGCAGGCCGACTGGGCCACCCTCGCGAAGGCCGAGGACCGCGCCAAGGCGCTGGGCGCCGCCGCGAACGAGGAGCTGAAGCTGGCCGGCGTCCCCGCGGCGAAGGTGCGTGTCAAGAAGCTCGCGGTGAACGGGGAGTTCGACTTCGCGACCTGGACGCTGGACATCGGCAAGACCGCGTTCGAGAAGGCCACGCCGTCGTTCGGCGAGGTCATGTCGGCGACCGACACCGTCTACCACGAGGCGCGTCACGCCGAGCAGTGGTTCCGGATCGCGCGACTCCAGGCCGGCAAGGGCTGGAAGGCCTGGAAGATCGCGACCAAGCTCGGAATCCCGGTCAAGATCGCCAAGGCGGCCGTCGCGAATCCGCTCACGGGCACCGGGGTGGACGCGACCGAGGCGAGCTCGTGGTTCGAGAGCGTCTACGGCACGGGCGAGAAGCACCGCGAGAAGACCCTGGGCGACCTCTCGAAGACGCGGAACTGCACTGAAGAAGGCGCGTGCTGCCCTCGAGAAGCTGAACAAGAATCCGAAGGCGACCCAGAAGCAGAAGGATGCGGCCCAGAAGAAGGTGGACGAGGCCACGAAGAAGCGAATGGAGACGTACGCCGCGTACCGCGCGCTGCCGGAGGAGGCCGACGCGTGGGCGACCGGGTCCGACGTCGAGACCGAGTTCATCCTCTTCGACCGGATCTAGCCGTGGGAAACCCCGACCTCGTCGATGCGCTCCGCCAGCTCTCGCGGTTGCTCTCGGCGCCGGCGCCCTCGTCGGGCGACCTCGAGCAGCGCGCCCGCGAGACGCCCTTCTTCACGGAAGTGGCCGTCGACGACGACGACCCGCCCGAGCTGGTCGAGCTCGAGCTGGCCGACTCCGCGGAGCTGACGGTTTCCGAGCTGGCGGGCGCATTCGGCGAGCCCTCGCCGCTACCGCGCCTACCCGAGCGGCCCGCGCGGGTGGCCTTCTACGTCGAGGAGTCGGGAAGCCCTGCGAGCGTCGCGCTGATCGCGTCGCTCGACGAGGACGACGAGGACCGAATCCGCGGGGTCGTGCTGCGTCGCGACGAGCGCGACTAGCGCAACGTCTGCCGGATCAAGTCGGCGACGGCTTCCATCTCGACCGGGGCGCCGGTGACGTCCTCGAGCATCTCGTCCGCGTCCATGCTCTGGCCCGTCGACCAGAGCTCGCGCAGCAGGGAGCCGGCCTCTCGCTTGGCGAACCAGTCGCTGCCGAAGCGCTCGCGCAGGTGCGTGCGCATCTGGGCCTCGAACGCCCACGAGCGCAGGTAGGCCGTGACGTAGAAGCTGGAGTCGATGTCGCCGAGGTAGTCCGTCGGGCTCGGCTCGATCTTGAGCGCGTCCCCGAGGATCTCGACGTAGCGGCGGTCGCATCCCGGCCTCGACGACGTCGTCGACCGCGAAGAACTCGAGCTCGTAGAGGAGCTTCGCGCAGTAGCGCCGGACGAAGTAGAGGAAGCCGGTCGCGCCCTCGACGGCGAACTCCTGCGGCCGCGGGAAGTCGAGCCGGCGCGAGAGCCAGGTCGGGTCGTCCGTGAGCGACTGGAGCAGGGTGGCCCAGCCCTCGGTGACGGCGTTGTCGCCGAGCCGCCGCTCCTCGACCGACAGGTCGGCCGAGGTGTGCGCGTAGTGCTCGGTGTGGCCCGCCTCGTGGAAGAGCGCGCGCCAGTCGTCGGCGCCGCCCATCGGCTGGATCACGAGCATGACCTTGCCGGGCACCTCGATCGGCGCGCAGAAGGCGCGCGGGGTCTTGTTCGGGCGCTGCTCGATGTCGAGGTGGACGTTGTCCTGCGAGCGCAGGTCGATCCCGAGGCCCTCGAGCGTGGCCTCGAGCGCGGGCAGCATCCGGTCCTTCGGGAACTGCGGATCCCACTGCGGGGCGCGGAAGACGCGTAGGACGTCCCAGCGCTCCGCCTCGTCGAGACCGACGCCGACGCGGTCGCGGAAGAGCCGGTCCGCGGACTCCTCGTACAGGCGCTCGGTCGAGTCTCGAGCAGCTCGCGGCACTGGTCGGCCAGCTCCTCGAGCTTGTAGCCGAAGCGGTGGTACAGCTCGATGTAGCTCGGCTCGCCGAGCTCGCGCGAGCCCGCCTCGGTGGACGCGGACAGCGTCGAGGTAGACCGGGTTCAGATGCTCCTCGGTCATCGTCGTGCGGATGCGGTCGATCTCGCGCCGCTTGTCGCGGTCCGGCTCGTTGCCGAGCGTCGGGCGGAGCATCCGGAACGGCACCTTCTCGCCCTCGATCTCGGCCTCGAGCGTCGCCTCGAGCATCGCGACCTTCTCGCTGTGCTCGCGCGTGAGGGCGCCGAGGTAGTTCTCGCAGCCGAAGCGCCAGAGCTCGCGCAGGTGCTTGTCGCCGTTCACCGCGGCGCCGATCGAGTTGGCCGTCTCGAGTGTCGTCAGGTCGGCGTAGCGCTCGTAGATCGGCGCCAGGTCGAGCGTCTCCTTGAGCCCGGCGAAGTGCTGGTAGTACTCCTCGTCGAGCTCCGCGATGAAGCGGTCCGCGCGGTCGCGAATGCCGGTCGAGGTCCTTGGTCGTGGCGGGAGCGACGGACACGCGCCGTAGGATAGTCACCGTGCGCGAGATTGCCGTCGAGACGGAGCGGAAGACCCAGCTCGTCGACATCACCCGTGACGTCGAGGCCGCGCTCGGCGAGGCGAACGGCGCCTCGGCCGCGCTCGTCTTCGTCCCGCACACGACCGCCGGCGTGACGATCAACGAGCACGCCGATCCGGCCGTCGCGCGCGACTTCGAGGCTGCGCTCGAGCGCATGGTCGGCGACTCGTGGGGCTGGCAGCACATCGAGGAGGGCGAGGAGAACGCGCCCTCGCACATCCGGGCGGCTCTGATGAGCCCACAGGTGCTCGTGCCGCTCCGCGAAGGGCGGCTCGCGCTCGGTACGTGGCAGGGCATCTTCTTCTGCGAGTTCGACGGCCCGCGCAAGCGCACCGTGTACGTCTCGACGCTGTCGTAAGCGGCCGCGGCCGGGGTCTGACCCCGGACACGCCCGAAGCGGCCGTGCCGTTCGTGCCGAATCGGTGCCAACTCGGCAACGCGGGCGTAACGGCCGGCGCAGCCATCCCGCCGACTTGTCCCCGCAGGCCCTGGCCGGGGTCAAACCCCGGACACGGCCCGCCGGTACCCTCGACCGATGGCCGCACCCGTCCGGATGGATCAGGAGCTCGAGCTTCGCGTCGAGTCGCTCGCGTACGGCGGCAACGGCGTCGCGCGCCTGAACGGCTTCGTCGTCTTCGTGCGCCGCGGGCTTGCCGGGGGACACGGTTCGGGCGCGCGTGACCAAGGTGAAGCGCAACCACGCCGAGGCGCTCGCCACGGAGATCGTCGAGCCCGGCGCCCCGCGCGTCGAGGCGCCCTGCGCCCACTACCCCGCGTGCGGCGGCTGTCGCTTCCAGGATCTGGCGTACGAGGCCCAGGCCGCCGCCAAGCACGAGCAGGTGCACGACGCGCTCAGTCGGATCGGCGGCATCGCGGAGCCGCCGCTCGAGCCGATCGTGCCCGCCGAGAGCGCCTTCCACTACCGCAACAAGATGGAGTACTCGTTCGCCCAGACGCCTGAAGGGCCGACGCTCGGGCTGCACAAGGCCGGCCGCTGGGACGAGGTGCTCGAGATCGAGAAGTGCTGGATCACCACCGACGTCGGCAACGCGATCCGCAACACCGTCCGCGAGTGGGCGCGGGCGGAGCACCTGGAGGCCTACGACCAGGAGAACCACACCGGCTACCTGCGTCACCTGATGATCCGCGAGGGCCGCAACACCGGCCAGGTGCTGGTGATGCTCGTCACGGCGCCCGGCGAGCGCTTCGAGCGCGACGAGCTCGTCGAGACGCTCCGCCGCTTCCCGGAGGTGCGCTCGATCCACTGGGCCGTCAACGACACGCCCGCGGAGGTGACCAACCTGCCCTCGCACGGTGCTCTGGGGCGAGGAGGCGATCGAGGAGGAGCTGCTCGGCCTCCGTTTCCGCGTCCGCCCGAACGCGTTCCTGCAGACGAACACGAAGATGGCCGAGCGCCTCTACGAGCTCGCACGTGAGGCGGCGGCGGTCACCAGGGAGGACACCGTCTACGACCTCTACTGCGGAACGGGGACGATCGGGCTGACCCTCGCCAAGGACGCACTCACGGTCTGGGGCGTCGAGGTCTCGGAGGAGTCGGTCGCCTGCGCGATCGAGAACGCCGAGCTGAACGGGATCGCCAACGCGGCCTTCTTCGCCGGCGAGGTCGGCAACTCGCTGGCCGAGCTGGCCGAGCGGGCCGGCCCACCGGACGTGGTCGTCGTCGACCCGCCCCGCGCGGGCCTGTCGGGAAAGGCGGTGCGCAGAATCGGCAGGCTCGGGCCGAAGCGGGTCGTCTACGTGTCGTGCAACCCCACGACGCTCGCCGGCAACGTCAAGGAGTTCGCCCGCGACTGGGGCCTCGAGCTCCAGCGGGTCACCCCGGTGGACATGTTCCCGCACACGCCTCACGTGGAGGCGGTCGCGCTGCTCACCCGCTCCGGCTGATCCCCCACTCGCGCCGCTTGACCGCTTGCCAGAGCAGGTCGGCGTTGACGAAGAGGAAGGCGAGCGACAGCAGCGGCAGCGCGGGAAGCCCGATCACGTCGAAGGCGACGGTCAGGACGATGGTCAGGCCGAAGGACGCGGTCATTGCGAGCCAGGTCCAGAACGGCCGCAAATTGAAGCGCGCGGCCGTGGCCAGGAAGAGCGCGAAGAAGAGCAGGTCGGGCAGGCCGAGATTCGCCGTCGGGCGCTCGCCGGGGATCCGGAACGCGAACGAGAGCGTCGTGAACACCTCCGGCTGCTTGTCCACGATGTGTCGCGTCGGCCCGCGCCAGACCGAGAGCGCGTCGACGATCGGGATCACGGACGCCACCAGCGCCACCCACAGCACCGATTCGAAGAAGGTCAGGAACCAGAAGCCGATCAGCGTCATCGTCACGAGCTTGGAGAAGTTCGCCAGCGCTCCGAAGTCGGCGAGCGACAGCAGCACTGTCAGCACGGCGAACGCGGCCGCGACGATGCCGAGCCTGCTCGCCCGCCAGAACGGGAGCAGGAACCAGACCACGCCGAAGACGGCCGGGATCAGGACGACCGCGAGCCAGGCCACGTCCCACCACAGCGACGCGTCCCAGAGCGAGTCGCTCGCGACGTAGTAGGTGGCGAGGCCGGCGACGAGGGCCGCAAAAGCGGCCGCCCGCCGGTCTAGTAGGGAGGCAGCTCGGCCCACCAGGGGCCGAGCGCCTTGAACGCGTTCCAAAAGCGCGTCTTCGCTGGTTGCTCGTCCAGGGAGGCGTCGATGTCCGGCGTCACGAGCGCCTGGACGGTCGGCGTATAGCGCTGGAGCTCGCCCGGGGAGTCCCCGAGCTGCTCGGAGAGCGGGAAGTCGAGCGAGTTCAGGAAGCCGAGCGCCTGTTCGCCCATCACGACGACGAGCTTGGGCTGGACGATGTGCAGCTCGCGGAGGAGCCAGGGCGCGCCCTCCTCCTCGGAGCTGTCGGCGAACTTGACGCAGTTCGTGCCGTAGACGGCGAGCGGGTCGACGTGCAGGCGCTGGAGCGACTTCAGGATCGCCTGCCCCGTCCGGCCGAAGAAGGCGACGCCTTCCTGGACCTCGGACGGCTGAGGCGAGAACTTGAGCAGCATCACGTCGGCGAGCGGATGCCCCGAGCCGAGCACGGGCACACGCGCGCCTGCCCCCGCCGCCGCGATCTCGTGGCCGAGCTCGTTCGCCTCGGCGATCGCCTTCTGGAGGTAGCGCTCGTAGATCTCGTCGGTCGGCACGGAGGTCACAGGGAGCATTCCCGAGTTCTCTCCTATCGGACTCTTTCCTTGACCTGGGCCATCCATTTCAGCGACTGGAGGTACGCCAGCGACTTCGGTCGCCGCAAGATTTCGGCGCTGCGGAGCGAGATCAGGAACTCCTCGGGGTCGCGGAACGCGCGCATCCGTAGGACTCCGGTGCCGACGCCCTGCAGCACGTGGGCGTCAGAGCCGGCAGCCATCGTCAGGTTGTACTTGCGCGCGAACCGGAGCGCCTCGTCGTTGTGGCCCTCGAAGAGGAGTCGCGCGTTGTACACCTCGAACACGTCGATGTCGGCCAGGTGGCGATGGAGCGTCGTCGAGTCCGGAATCGTGTGCATCCGGTCGAAGGGGTGGGGGAGGTACACGAGCCCGCCCTGCTCCTTGATCGCGGTGACCGTGTCGGCGAAGGACATCCCTCGCGGGATCTCCTCCTGCAGAAACAGACCGATCACCTCACCCTGCTCGTCCGTCTTCACCTCCTCACCCGGAATCACGACGAGGTCGCGATCGCGGGCGAGCTCCACCGCCTCGAGCGCGCCACCGAAGACGTTGTGGTCCGTGACCGCGATCGCGCCGAGCCCCTCCGCCTCGGCGTGGTCGAGCAGCTCCCGCGTCTCGATCGCGCAGTCGTGCGACCACCCGGTGTGGAGATGGAGGTCGCAGAGGATCCAGTCGCGGTCCTCCAGCGGATCCCTCGAGCGAGCCGGCTTCGCATGCCTCCGGCGGCCGAGGCCGCGGTAGAGCTCGTCGTGCTCGCGCGCGACGCTCGCGAAGTCCTGGCTCTCTGCCGCGGCGCGCGCCTCCCGGGCCAGGCGCTCCCGCAACTCGTCGTTCTCGGCCAGCCGGGCGAGAGCCGCGGCTCCCAGCTCGGGCTGCTCGAGCAACCCCGGGGGCTCGGCCACCGCGGCGCCCGCGGCTCGGGCCTCCAGCGCCACGCGCGCGAGGCCGTTCGGCGAGGGCAGGAAGATCGCGGTCTCGTTCAGTAGCGGCGCGCGGCTTGCTCCGTCGCGCAGCGTGCGCACGCGGACGCGGTCTCGCAGCGAGGGCGGCGCTGTAGGCCTCGCCGTCAGCTGCTTCGTCCGCAGGATCACGAGCTCCCATCCGGGCAGCTCGGGCAGCATGCGGACGGCCGTGCGCGCGAGGATTCGCTCGCCGGGCCGCCACTCCACCACCGCGAGCTTCCGCTTCTCGGCGGGGTGGAAGAGCTCGAGGTCGACGCCGGGCGACACGACCCGGTACTGGCCGGGAAACCGCTCGGCCGCGGCGTCCGCCACGCTCTGCGAGACGGCCAGGAGCGCGTCCGTCCGGCCGAGCAGCTTCTCTCGCTGGGCGCGGCCGGGTGGGTAGCTCAGGCGTTCCGGAGAGAAGAACGTGGCGGCCGACAAGGCCCGCGACTCGCGCAGTGCCAGGTACGACAGGCTCGGCAGCCCGGGCTCGAAAGCGTGCACCACGTCGAAACGCCCGCGCGCGAGCGCCAGGGCCAGGTTGGCGCGTACCCCGACCGGCACGCCGATCCGGCTGCGCCTCGAGATCGGCAGCGTCGGCCCGAGCGCGATCACGTCGGCCTCGAGCCCGTCCTGCAGCGCGCGACGGCCGGCGAGCAACTCGGTCGCACGACCCGAGGGGGCGAGCACCGTCACCGAGTGGCCGAGCACTCGCAGCTCGCGGGCCAGACCGGCCACGTGCTCGTTGACGTCGTGCGGCTGCGACCAGGAGAAAGGCGTCACCAGGCAGATGCGCAAGCTTCGAGTTTAGCCCGCCTCCAGCCGTCTCCCGACCGGCCGTCCCGGTAACCTCCACGCTCCTGTGGCAGTTCGCTCCCCTGCTCAGGAGGAAAAGCGGCGACGCATCCTCGAAGCCGCCGTGCGGGCATTCGCCCGCAAGGGCTACCACGCCTGCCGTGTCGGCGAGATCGCCACCGAGGCCGGGGTCGCCTACGGCCTCGTGTACCACTACTTCACCTCGAAGGACGAGATCCTCGAGACGATCTTCCGCGACACCTGGACCCAGATGCTCTCCGCGATCGAGGCGGTCGAGGAGGACGGCGTCCCGGCCGGCGAGCAGCTGCGCAAGGTGGCCGCGATCGTCCTTCGCACCTGGAAGCGCGATCCGGACCTCGTCCGCGTCCTCGTCCGCGAGGTCACGCGGAGCCCGCACATCCAACGCGAGGTCGAGGAGATCGAGCAGGCGTATGCCGCGCTCCAGCGCATCATCCAGCGCGGGCAGGAGAGCGGGGAGTTCCGCGACGACCTCGATCCACGCATCGCGGCGTTGATCGTCTACGGCGCGCTGGAGGAGCTCTTGACCAGCTGGGTCATGGGCCAGCTCGACGACTCCGACGAGGAGGTCGACCGCGCCGAGAAGGCGGTCGTCACGCTCGTGCGCGACGGATTGCGCGTTCGCCCTTCCGAGTGATTCGTACGTCCGGACGCGACGAGGGCCGGCGCTTGCCGGCCCTCGTCGAGGCTACGTCTGTCCGTAGGGGCTAGGCCTTCGGCTCGGCCGCGCTACGCGCCCCAGTTACACGCGCATTCGCGCGGATGAAGTCTTCGACCAGCTCGTACGCCTCGTCGTCGTCGTACTGGACAGGCGGCGACTTCATGAAGTAGGCGGCGGGCCCCTCGAGCGTGCCCGCGATGCCGTTGTTGAGCGCCAGCTTCGCCAGCCGGACGGCGTCGATCACGATCCCGGCCGAGTTCGGCGAGTCGTGCACCTCGACCTTCATCTCGATGTTGAGCGGCGTGTCGCCGAACGGCGGTGCCCTCGAGCCGGATGTACGCCCACTTGCGATCCTCGAGCCAGGGCACGTGGTCGGACGGACCGACGTGGATGTTCTTCTCCCCGAGGTCGTATTCGAGCGTGGCCTTGATCGCGTTCGTCTTCGAGATCTTCTTCGACTCCAGCCGCTCGCGCTCCAGCATGTTCATGAAGTCGGCGTTGCCGCCGAAGTTGAGCTGGAAGGTGCGGTCGAGCTTGACGCCGCGCTTGCGGTAGAGGGTCGTCAGGACGCGGTGCGAGATGGTCGCGCCGACCTGCGACTTGATGTCGTCGCCGATGATCGGCAGGCCCGCGTCCTGGAAGCGCTTCTGCCAGTACGGCTCGCGCCCGATGAAGACCGGCATGCAGTTCACCATCGCGCACCCGGCGTCGAGGATCTGCTCGGCGTACCACTTCGTCGCCGCCTCGGAGCCGACCGGGAGGAAGTTGATCACGACGTCGGTGCCGGTCTCCTTCAGGATCCCCGCGACGTCGTCGGTCTCGCCTGGCGCCTTCTCGACGATCTCGCTGACGTACTTGCCCAGCCCGTCGTGGGTCATGCCGCGCGAGACGCGGATGCCGCTCTTGGGGACGTCCGAGAACTTGACCGTGTTGTTCGGGTGCGCCCAGATCGCGTCGGCGAGATCCTTGCCGACCTTGTCCTTCGTGACGTCGAACGCGGCGGTGAACTCGATGTCGGCGACGTGGTAGCCCCCGAGGTCGACGTGCATGAGCCCGGGGACGAAGTCGTCGCCGGTCGCCTCCTTGTAGTACTCGACGCCCTGCACGAGCGCGCTTGCGCAGTTGCCGACCCCGATGATCGCGACGCGGACCTTGCCGTCGTCGCTGCGGGTCTTTCCATTCGTAGCTGCCATCTCTTCCTTTCTGCTCTTGACTCCGAGCGTGTCCGAGAGGGTGCGAACGATCAACTCGTTCGTCGTGCTGTCGAGCGAGCGGGCCTCGGCGTTCAGCCGGTCCTTGAGCCGGTCGGGCATGCGCAGGACGACGACGCCGCTCGTGCCCACATCTCCGGCGCTCGCGCGGCCGCTCTCCGCGACCTCGACGCCGAAGCGGCTGCCGAGGATGCCGACGGCGAGGTCGTTCATGCTCTTCCCGCCGCGCGCGACCTCGCGTGCCAGCCTGCGCTTGAGAGCGGGCGGGACTCGGACGATCACGCTTTTCTTGCGAGTGCTATCAGCCATCCGGTGATAGCACTATAGCGTAAATGCGATATACGCTATCCGTGCAGCTGACGGCGGACGTGCAGGAGTCGTTGGCCCACCGTCAGCCAGGCGGTCGCGGCCAGGAGGTAGATCGCCCACTGGAGCCCGCCCCAGGGCGCGAGGATCAGGCCTGCGGAGATGACCACGACGCGCTCGGCGCGGCTGCCGATTCCGACATCGCCCCGCAGTCCAAGGATCTCCGCCTTGGCGCGCGCGTAGGAAACGAGGAACGAGCCGACCGCGGCGGCGAAGGTGAACCCGAGCGCGACCTCGTTCCCCTCGCGCATGAAGACGAGCGCGATCGCACCGAGAACGAGGCCCTCGCTGACCCGGTCGGTCATGGAGTCGACGAAGGCGCCGAACGGCGTCGCCTTCCCGCTCGAGCGGGCGAGCGCACCGTCGAGGATGTCGAGGATCGACCCGACGATGAAGAGCGCCGCGCCGATCCAGAACGCGGCGAGCTCGCCGTGGTTCTCGAAGTACACGGCGACAGCGGCGGCGGCGCAGAGGATGACGCCTGCCGGCAGTGAGCGCGTTCGGAGTCACGCGCGTGCGCGCGAGCCCGCCCATGGATCGCGCCGCGATGCGACGCGACCCCGCTCGTGTAGCCGTCCTTGACGCGGCCGAAGGCCTCGCTGGCCATGCGCGGAGGTTAGTGGCTCAGAGCCCGCCGCAGCTGCCGGCGGTAGACCACCGCGCCGGCTGCGATCGCGAGCGCGATGCCGGCGACGACGTCGAGCCAGAAATGGTTGCCGGTCGCGATCACGGCGAACCAGACCCACGCGGGCCAGGCGAGCCAGAGCGCCTTCGCCCAGGAGCGGCGCACGAGAGCCGCCATCACGACGCCGACGATCAGCGCGTCGGCCGAGTGCAGGCTCGGCATCGCGGCGTACGGGTTCGACGCGAGCTCGACGAAGCCGCTGCCGTGGTTGAGGCCGCCGAAGGTCGAGAGCGTGTCGACGAAGCCGAGTTCCGGGAACATGCGCGGCGGCGCCGTCGGGATCAGGACATAGCCGACGAGCCCGAGCAGGTTCGCGAACATGATCGTGTTGCGGAAGCGGGCGAACGAGTCGTTGCGGCGCAGGTAGACGAAGAGCAGCGCGAGGCCCATGACGGTGAACTGCGACAGCCAGTAGGTGGCCGAGACGGACCACGTCAGCACGTCGCTGCTTGTGCGCGTAGCTCTGGAGCGAGAGCTCCCAGAGGCCGCTTGCGCTCCGCTCGATGTCGACGACCTTCAGACCGTTGTCGAAGGCCTCACCCGGGTTGCGATCGGCCATCCCGCGCGCGACCTGGTAGGCGCGCCAGGAAGCCGAACCAGATCGCAAGCTGGAGAGAAGAGGTCGGCCCAGCCGCGCGGCAGGAAGCGACGCTCGGTCGCGGTCGCGGCCGTCATGGAGAACCTCCGTGTGATGGGCGGCTGGTCTGCACGGAGAGGTCGATTCTAGCCGCCCTTGCCGGTCGCGTCACAATTCCCGCGATGGAGGGCGGCCACCAGATCTGGTCGAGCTACACAGCGGAGGGGTTCGGCGCGCTCTACCACAGCGCCCGTCCCGCGCCGCCGGAAACACTGCTACGGCTGCTCTGCCGGCTCGCGCGGGCGGAGAGGCCGCAGCCTCGTCGTCGACGTCGGCTCGGGCACCGGCCTGTCGACCCGGGCGTGGGCCGGCTCGCCGACGAGGTGGTCGGGGTCGAGCCGAACGCCGAGATGCGGGCTGCCGCCGAGGCGAACACGACCTTTCCCAACGTCCGGTACGTCGAGGGGTATTCCGACGCGACCGGCTTGGCCGACTCGAGCGCCGACCTGGTCACGTACTCGCAGTCGCTGCACTGGATGGATCCGCAGCCCACGTTCGCCGAGGCGGCGCGCGTCCTGCGCCCGGGGGGCGTCTTCGCCGCCTACGACTACGAGCTTCCGCCCGCCGTCGACTGGGAGGTCGACTCGGCGTTCGAGTACTTCCTGCTCCGCGTCGGCAAGTTCCGTCGCGAGCGCCTCTCGATTCCGCCGGCCGAAAAGACCGGCCACGTCCCGCGCATGCGCGAAAGCGGGCTGTTCCGGTACGTCCGCGAGCTCGGCGTGTCCGGGGAGGACGCAGCCACGGCGGAGCGCGTCGTCGGCCTGGCGCTCAGCCTCGGCCCGGTCGGCCGGCTGCTCGAGGAGGGCCTGACCGAGGAGGAGATCGGCCTTGCCGGCCTGCGCGAGGCCGCCCAGCGCGTGCTCGGTGACCGTGAAGGTGTCTGGACACTCGGCTACCGCGTGCGCTTCGGCATTGTCTAGCCGCCGATCTGGCTCATCGAGCGCGACGCCCGCACGAACCCCGGCTCGTTGATGCGGTGCTTCAGCTCCTTGTGGGCGACCGCGCTGCGGAGCAGCGCCTCCAGGTCGGCGTCGGATGCCCCCGCGCGGAGTGGCTCCTTCAGATCCCATTCCCGCCGCGAGAACAGGCAGGTCCGCAGCTTGCCGTCGGCGGTCAGCGGATCCGGTCGCACGAGGAGCAGAACGGCTCGGAGACCGGGATTCACGAACCCGATCTCGCCGGCGCCGTCCGCGAAGCGGAACCGGCGGGCTGTCGACGACGCCTTCGCGGGCACCTCCACGAGCGGCCAGCGCTCCTCGATCAGGGCGCGGATCTCGGCTCCGGTGAGCACGTCGTCCTCGCGCCAGACCTCGTCGGCGTCGAGCGGCATGAACTCGATGAAGCGGACGACGTACGGCTTCCGGCGCGCCAGCTCCGCCAGCGCAGGCACCTCGGTCTCGGTGAACCCGCGCACCGCTACGCAGTTGACCTTGATCGGGCGGAGCTCCGGATACCGCTCGGCTTCGGCCAGGCCGGCCAAGACGCGGTCGAGCGCGTCGCGGCGCGTGATCTCGGCGAAGCGCACGTGCGAGAGCGAGTCCAGCGAGACGTTGATCCGCCGTAGGCCGGCAGCGACGAGCGGCGCCGCCAGCCGATCCAGGAGCACGCCGTTGGTCGTGAGCGAAAGGTCGCGCACGCCCTCGGTGCGAGCCAGCTTCTCGACCAGGACCGGCAGGTCGCGGCGCACCAGTGGCTCTCCGCCCGTCAGCCGGATCTCGTCGACGCCCATCGCCGCGAGCAGGCCGACGATCCGCTCGATCTCCTCGAAGCTGAGAATCTCCTCCCGGCCGAGCCACTCGAGGCCCTCGGCCGGCATGCAGTAGCGGCAGCGGAAGTTGCACTTGTCCGTGACGGACACGCGCAGGCTGCGGATCTCGCGACCCCACGAGTCGGCAAGCGGCTCCATCCGTCGAGCGTAGCCGTTTCAGCGTCGACGGTCAGGGAATCAGCCGGGGACATCCGACCGAGGAGGACTGTCATGGCGAAGTGGGATCAGCTCGAAGGCGAGGCCAAGGAGCAGGCCGGCAAGCTCACCGACGACAAGAGCACCGAGGCCGAGGGCAAGGCCCAGGGGGCCTGGGGCGACGTCAAGGACAAGGCCGACGACGCCAAGGACGAGATCGAGGAGCGGATCTAGTTGCAGGGCGGCGGCGCTGTCGAGCAAGACGGCGAGGACGAGGGCCCGCGCGCCGACGAGCCGAACCCGACCCAGGAGCAGATGGGCGAGGGCGAGGACAAGCCGGCCGACGTGAGCTGGAAGGAAGACGAGTGGGGCGAGGCCCCCGAGGAGTCCCCGCTGGCGTGAAAGACGGCTGACGGCGCCCGTATCGTGGCGCCGTGCCGCTGCTCGACCAGCACGTTCCCGACTACGAGGTGTGGGAGCGCCACCAGGTGGCGCTCCCCGTCTCGCCCGAGCGGGCGCTGCAGGTGGCGCTGGCGTCGCCTGCCGCCCCTGACCGGATCGTCCGCACGCTCCTGCGGCTTCGCGGGCTCGGAGAGCCGACCGGCTCGCTGGAGGAGTTCGCGACCAGCCCGCCCTTCCGAGAGCTCGGCCGGACCGAGACCGAGTTCGTCGCCGGGATCCTCTCGCCCCGCCTGCGGATCGCCTTCGACCTCCGGGCCGAGCCGCGCCCGGACGGTTCGCTGCTGACGACCGAGACCCGCGTCCACGCGCTCACGCCTCGAGCGCGCCGGCTCTTCCGGCTCTACTGGCTCGTCGTGGGGCCGTTCTCTGCGCTGATCCGCCGCCGCTGGCTGAAGGCGATCGCCGCGCACGCGCGCTCGTGACCGCGGCGGTCCTGCTGATCGGCGTCACCGTCGTCTGGGGCGTGACGTTCGTCCAGGTCAAGGACGCGATTGCGATCTACCCGCTGTTCGCTTTCCTGGCCGTCCGCCACGTGATCGCGAGCGCCGTTCTCGCCCCGTTCGCGCTGCCGCGCGTTCACGGGCTCGGCAGGAAAGGCCTCGTGGCCGGGATTTTCCTCGGGGTGCTGCTCGCGACCGGCGCCGCGCTCCAGACGGCGGGCCTCGAGCGCACGACGGTGACGAACACCGGCTTCATCACGGGCCTCTACGTCCTGCTGACCCCGCTCTTCGCACTCGTGCTCTTCCGGACGAGGATCACGCGCGAGCTCTGGGCCGCGGTCGTGCTCGCCCTCGTCGGCCTGGCGTTGCTCGCAGGCGTTCCGAGCGGCTCGGCGGCCGGCGACCTGCTCGTGCTCGCGAGCACCGCCGCCCAGGCGCTCCAGATCGTGATGGTCGAGCGGTATGCGAACCGCTTCGACGCCGTCGGGCTCACGTTCGTCCAGATGCTCGCGGCCCTCGTCGGCTTCGGCGCGATCGCCGTCGCCCTGGGCGACCTCTCCGTGCCGCACGGGACGACCGTCTGGGCCGCTCTCATCGTCACCGGGGTGTTCGCGAGCGCGCTCGCGTACCTGATCCAGATCTGGGCCCAGCGCAAGATCAGCGCCACGCGAATTGCGATCATCTTCTCGCTGGAGACCGTTTGGGCCGGGTTCTTCGGCTTCGTCCTCGACGGCGACCGGCTGGGCTTGGTCGGTTGGGCCGGCTGCTCGCTGATCTTCCTCGCGATCCTGGTGGCCGAGCCCGCCGCCGCCTCGGTGTTACGCCGCCTGGCCGGCCGCCGCTAGAACGACCACTCGCCGTTCTCCTGCACGATCTCGCCGTCGCACTCGATCCGGCCGCCGCTGCGGAGGTCCTTGACCATGTCCCAGTGCACCGACGAGACGTTGGTGCCGCCGATCGAGGGGATGCCGGCGCCGATCGCGAGGTGGATCGTGCCGTAGATCTTCTCGTCGAAGAGCGTCTCCTTGACGTGACGCTGGATCGCGGGGTTGCAGCCGATTCCGAACTCGCCGAGCCGGCGGGCGCCCTCGTCGCGGTCGAGCTTGGCGATCAGCGCCTCCTCGTTGCTGTCGGCCGACGCGTCGACGATGCGGCCACCCTCGTAGCGGAAGCGAATGCCGCTGACCTCGTCGGGCGGGTCGACCGCGGGGAACTCCGAGAACGTGACGACACCCTCCGTGGAGTCCTCGACCGGGCTGTAGAAGACCTCGCCGCCCGGCATGTTGAAATGGCCGTCGTCGACCTCGCCGTGACGGCCCGCGAGCGAGAAGCGGATGTCGGTCTCGTGCCCGACGATCCGAACCTCGTCGGCCTTGTCGAAGCGATCGGCGATCCGCTGCATCTTCCGGCCCTCCTCGTCCCAGTCGACCAGGCACGCGCCGAAGACGAAGTCCTCGAACTGCTCGATCGTCATCCCGGCGGCCTGGGCGAGCGCGGGAGTGGGGTAGCGGCACGCGACCCACGGGATCTCGAGGCGCAGACGCCGTTCGAGCAGCGGCCGGTTGGCCTCCGAGAGCGCGCCCCGCCGCTCGGGGTCGAGGCTCGAGCCCTCGTAGACGTTCTCCGGAGCGCCGATGTTCATCCAGGCGTCGATCTGCTCGCCGACAGCCGCCTCGAGCGCGGGCTGGCGACCGACGGCATCCGCCGGCGCCTCCTCGGCCCACAGGTACGCGAACGGCCAGTTCTCCTCGGTCCAGCTGAGCCGCACGAGCGGATAGGCGCCGCGGCGTCCAAGGGCGCGGACGACCTCCTCCGCGAGCGGGCGCGCCAGCGGGCTCGTCTTGACGAGCACCTGCCAGCCGGCCTGGGCGTCGAGGCAGCGGTCGACGAGCAGGCGTGCGTAGTCGGTGATGCGCGGGTCGGCCAAGGGCGGGGAGACTACCCGCGGGCGGCGATCAGGTTGACGAGCACGATCGCGACGCAGACGACGAGCGATCCCGGCCAGGCCGGCGGTCCCGCCCGCGATGCCCAGCAGCGGGATCGCCAAGCGCCATCGAGCCGAGCACGATGACCAGGTTCGGCCCGCTCCGCCGCGGTTGCAGCTCCCGGGCGCGCTGGTCGATGCGCTTCTCGATCCGCTCGACGAAACCGTCGATCACATGCGACTCCAACTCGGCCCCGGTCTCGGCGCGGGCCGCGATCGCCGCCTCCAGCTCGTCGCGCGTCTCGCTCATCGCGCGGATTCTCCCGCTCGGCCGCTCTCAGCACAAATCTGCTATAACGAGACTAAGATTTTCTCACTACCAGCGATGTGAAGGAAGGGAGCCAGATGGCAAAGACAATCGGAATCGACCTCGGCACGACCAACTCCTGCATGGCCGTGCTCGAGGGCGGCGAGCCGACCGTGATCCCGAACGCCGAGGGCGGCCGCACCACGCCGTCCGTCGTCGCGTTCACGAAGGACGGTCAGCGGCTCGTCGGCGCGCCCGCGAAGCGCCAGCAGGTGACGAACCCGCAGAACACGGTGTTCTCGATCAAGCGCTTCATGGGCCGCAAGTTCGGCGAGGTCTCCGAGGAGATGACGATCGTCCCGTACGAGGTCGTCCAGGGCCAGGGCGGCGACGTCCGCGTCAAGGCCGGCGACAAGGAGTACGCGCCGCCGGAGATCAGCGCGATGATCCTGCAGAAGCTGAAGGCGGACGCCGAGGCGTATTTCGGCGAGCCGGTGACCGACGCGGTCATCACGGTTCCCGCCTACTTCAACAACGCCCAGCGCGAGGCGACGAAGGACGCCGGCAAGGTCGCCGGCCTCAACGTCCTGCGCATCATCAACGAGCCCACCGCGGCCTCGCTCGCCTACGGGCTCGACAAGGAGGGCGACCAGACGATCCTCGTCTTCGACCTCGGCGGCGGGACGTTCGACGTCTCGGTGCTCGAGCTCGGCGAGGGCGTCTTCGAGGTGAAGTCCACGAACGGCGACAACCACCTCGGCGGCGACAACTTCGACAAGGCGATCGTCGACTGGATGGTGTCCGAGTTCAAGAAGGACCAGGGCATCGACCTGGCGGCCGACAAGATGGCGCTCCAGCGCCTGTACGAGGCGGCCGAGAAGGCGAAGATCGAGCTGTCCTCGACGATGACGACGCAGATCAACCTGCCGTTCGTCACCGCGACGCAGGACGGGCCCGAAGCACCTCGACCTCCAGCTCACGCGCGCGAAGCTGAACGAGCTCACCGCCGAGCTGCTCGGCCGCACGGTCGGGCCGACGAAGCAGGCGCTCGCCGACGCCGGGCTCGACCCGTCCAAGATCGACCACGTCGTGCTGGTCGGCGGCATGACCCGCATGCCGGCCGTCGTCGACAAGGTCAAGGAGGTCGTCGGGAAGGACCCGCACAAGGGCGTCAACCCGGACGAGGTCGTCGCCGTCGGCGCCGCCATCCAGGCGGGCGTGCTCAAGGGCGAGGTCAAGGACATCCTCCTGCTCGACGTCACTCCGCTGTCGCTGGGGATCGAGACGAAGGGCGGCGTGTTCACGAAGCTGATCGAGCGGAACACGACCATCCCGTCGAAGAAGTCCGAGGTCTTCACGACCGCCGAGGACAACCAGCCGTCCGTCGAGGTGCACGTCGCCCAGGGCGAGTCCGAGATGGTCGTCTACAACAAGACGCTCGGGAAGTTCCAGCTCGTCGGCATCCCGCCGGCGATGCGGGGCCAGCCGCAGGTCGAGGTCACGTTCGACATCGACGCGAACGGGATCATCAACGTCTCGGCGAAGGACCTCGGCACGGGCAACCAGCAGCAGATCCGGATCGAGGGCGGCTCCGGCCTCTCCGAGGAAGAGGTGTCGCGCATGGTCAACGAGGCCGAGGCGCACCGCGACGAGGCGCACAAGCTGCGCGAGCTCGTCGACGCGAAGAACCAGGCCGAGGGCCTGATCTACCAGACCGAGCGCTCGCTCACCGAGCACCGCGACAAGCTCGAGGAGAGCGACGCGGGCGACGATCGAGGGCCGCGTGATGGAGCTGAAGCAGGCGCTCGAGTCCGACGACCTGGCGGAGATCCGCACCAAGACCGAGGCGCTGACCGAGGCCTCGCACAAGCTGGCCGAGGCGGTCTACGCCCAGGCGACCGCCTCAGCAGGCCTCGTCCGCGCAGGCCGGCAACGGCACGACCGCCTCCGACGACGAGGTCGTCGAGGAGGCCGACTACGAGGTCATCGACGAAGAGCAGCCGAAGGCCTCGTGAACGACGAGCTGCAAAGACGAGACCGCGAGGAGGTCGAGGTCGAGCAGGCCGAGGTCTCGAAGAGCAGCGCCTCGCCGAGGCCGAGGCCCGGGCCGAGGAGCACCTCGACGACCTGAAGCGCCTCGCGGCCGACTTCGACAACTACCGCAAGCGCGCCGCGCGCGACCAGGAGAACCTGGTCGCGCGTGCCGCCGAGCGGCTCGTCAAGGAGCTCCTGCCCGTCCTCGACGACCTCGAGCGGGCGCTCGTTGCCGCGGACGAGCATGAGGAGGCGAAGCTGGAGGAGGGCGTTCGCCTCGTGCATCGCGCACTCGAGGATGCTCTCCGGCAAGGAGGGTCTCGAGGAGATCCCGACCGAGGGCGCGTTCGACCCGCACGTCCACGAGGCGCTGCTCTCGCAGCCGTCCGAGGCCGAGGAGGGCGCCGTGATCGAGGTGCTGCAGAAGGGCTACCGCCTCGGCGACCGCGTGCTTCGGCCGGCAAGGGTCGTGGTGGCCGCGGCGAAGACGGAGGGCGAGTGAGCGAGCTCTACTCCACCCTCGGCGTCGCGAAGAACGCCTCCGCGGAGGAGATCAAGAAGGCCTACCGCAAGCTCGCCCGCGAGAACCATCCGGACGCGAACCCCGGCGACGCCAGCGCCGAGGAGCGCTTCAAGGAGATCCAGGGCGCCTACGACGTGCTCTCCGACCCGGAGAAGCGCAAGCAGTACGACGCGTTCGGCTCGGCCAACGGGCGGGGCGGCGGGCCGGGCGGGTTCAACTACGCCGGCGACTTCAACGTCGGCGACCTCGGCGACTTCGGGAGCGTCCTGGGTGACCTCTTCGGCGGCGGCGGCCGCTTCCGCCGCGGTAGCCGGCGGGAGGCCACGGGCCGGCGCGGCGCCGACCTCGAAGCCGAGATCCGTCTTTCGTTCGAGGACTCGCTGCGGGGCATCGAGGCCCGGATACCGATCGAGGTCGAGACGGCCTGCCGAGAGTGCGGCGGCTCGGGCGCAAAGCCGGGCACGGCACCGAGCGTCTGCCCGGAGTGCAAGGGCCGCGGCGTCCATGCCGAGAGCCAGGGCCTGTTCGCCCTCTCCCAGCCGTGCCCGCGCTGCGGCGGCCAGGGAACGGTGATCGAGGATCCCTGCGACCACTGTCACGGCTCGGGCCGCGAGCGGCGGACGAAGCGCTACACCGTCAAGATCCCGGCCGGCGTCAAGGACGGCACGCGGATCCGGCTCAAGGGCAAGGGCGAGCCGGCGATCGGGCCGGCGCCCGCCGGGCGACCTGTTCGTGACCACGCGCGTGGAGCCCTCGCGGCTGTTCACCCGTCGTGGGGCGGCCGACCTCGAGCTCGACGTGCCGGTGACCTATCCCGAGGCCGCGCTCGGCGCGACCGTCGAGGTTCCGACCCCGTACGGCGACCGCCTCTCGCTCAAGGTCCCTGCCGGCTCGGAGGACGGGCAGGCTGCTGAAGATGCGCGGCCACGGCGCGCCGAGCCTCAAGGGCGGCAAGGGCGACCTCGTCGCCCGGCTGCGCGTGGCCGTCCCGCAGAAGCTCTCGAAGAAGGAACGCGAGGCGATCGAGGCGCTGAAGAAGGCTTCGCACGACGATCCCAGGGAGGCGCTGTTCTCGTGAGCGACGACCGCCCCCGCTACATGATCTCCGTCGCCGCCGACCTCGTCGGCATGCACCCCCAGACGCTCCGCATCTACGAGCAGAAGGGGCTCGTGCGCCCGAAGCGGACGGCCGGCAACACCCGGCTCTACTCCGAGCGCGACGTCGAGCGGCTGCGACTCGTGCAGCGGCTCACGACCGAGCTGGGGCTCAACCTCGCCGGCGTCGAGCACGTGCTCCGCCTCGAGGACCAGCTCCAGCGCATGCAGCGGCGGCTGGAGCGGCTCGAGCGCGAGCTGCGCGAGCGAGTCGAGGAGGTGCACAGGCAGTACCGCCGCGACCTCGTGCTGTACCGACCACCTACACACCTCGTACCGAAAAGGACGGAATGGACTTCAACAAGCTGACCACCAAAGCCCAGGAGGCGATCGCCGCCAGCCAGGAGCTGGCGCGGCGGAACGCCAACCCCGAGATCTACCCCGAGCACCTGCTGCTCGCGCTGCTGGCGCAGGAGCTGCCGCAGACGCTCGCCGAGCGCGCAGGCCCCGGCGCCGGCGCGCTCGCGCAGAAGGCCGAGGCCGACCTCGCGCGCCGCCCCCGCGCCGAGGGCGCGGAGAACCTGCAGGTCAGGACGTCGTCGGCGTTCGACAAGCTCCTCGCACGCGCCGAGGACGAGATGCGCAAGCTCGGCGACGAGTTCGTCTCGGTCGAGCATCTCCTGCTCGCGCTCGACGTCATCCCTCGCAAGCAGCTGCTCGACGCGCTCGAGCAGGTGCGCGGCGGCCAGCGCGTCACGAGCCAGGACCCGGAGGGCAGCTACCAGGCGCTCGAGAAGTTCGGCCGCGACCTGACCGAGCTGGCCGAGGAGGGCAAGCTCGACCCGGTCATCGGCCGTGACGAGGAGGTGCGCCGCGTGATGCAGGTGCTCTCCCGCCGCACGAAGAACAACCCGGTCCTGATCGGCGACCCCGGGGTCGGCAAGACGGCGATCGCCGAAGGGCTCGCCCAGCGCATCGTCGCCGGCGACGTTCCCGAGGGCCTCAAGGGCAAGCGCGTCTGGGCGCTCGACATCGGCGCGCTCCTCGCAGGCTCCAAGTACCGGGGCGAGTTCGAGGAGCGGCTCAAGGCCGTGCTCACGGAGATCAAGAACGCGGCCGGCGACATCGTCCTCTTCATCGACGAGCTGCACACGATCGTCGGCGCGGGCGCGGCGGAGGGCGCCGTCGACGCCGCGAACCTGCTCAAGCCGATGCTGTCGCGCGGCGAGCTGCGCGCGATCGGCGCGACCACCCTCGACGAGTACCGCAAGCACATCGAGAAGGACGCCGCGCTCGAGCGCCGCTTCCAGCCGATCTTCGTCGGCGAGCCGTCCGTGCCCGACACGATCGCGATCCTGCGCGGGCTGAAGGAGCGCTACGAGGCCCACCACGGCGTCGAGATCCGCGACTCCGCCCTCGTGGCCGCCGCGGTGCTCTCCGACCGCTACATCTCCGACCGCTTCCTGCCCGACAAGGCGATCGACCTCGTGGACGAGTCGGCCTCGCGGCTGAAGATGGAGATCGACTCCTCGCCCGTCGAGCTGGACGAGGCCGAGCGCCGCGTGCGCCAGCTCGAGATCGAGCTCGCCGCGATGGGCAAGGAGTCCAAGGAACGGCGCCAGCCGGTCGAGCGCGAGCTGGCCGAGGCCAAGGCCGTCCGCGACGAGCTGGCCGCTCGCTGGGCACGTGAGAAGGAGGCACTCGACCGGATCGGCGAGATCAAGCGCCGGATCGACGAGCTGCGCATGGAGGCCGAGCGGGCGGAGCGAAACGGTGAGCTCGAGCGCGTGGCGGAGATCCGCTACGGCGAGCTGCCGGCGCTCGAGGCCGAGCTCGCCGAGCGCGAGGCCGCACCGGCGACCGAGCGCATGGTCAAGGAGGAGGTCGACGAGGACGACGTCGCAGCCGTCGTCGCCCGCTGGACCGGCATCCCGGTCGACAAGCTGCTCGAGGGCGAGACCGAGAAGCTGATCCACATGGAGGAGCGCCTGCACGAGCGCGTCGTCGGCCAGCACGAGGCCGTCGAGGCCGTGGCGAATGCGCTGCGGCGCGCGCGCTCGGGCCTGCAGGACCCGAATCGACCGATCGGCTCGTTCGTGTTCCTCGGTCCGACGGGCGTGGGCAAGACCGAGCTGGCCCGCGCGCTGGCGGAGTTCATGTTCGACGACGACCGCGCGATGGTGCGGCTCGACATGTCCGAGTACCAGGAGCGGCACACGGTCGCCCGCCTGATCGGCGCGCCGCCCGGCTACGTCGGCTTCGACGAGGGCGGCCAGTTGACCGAGGCCGTCCGCCGCCGTCCGTACTCGGTCGTCCTCCTCGACGAGATCGAGAAGGCGCACAACGAGGTCTTCGACGTGCTCCTGCAGATCCTCGACGACGGCCGGCTCACCGACGGCCACGGCCGCACGGTCGACTTCCGCAACACCGTGATCATCATGACCTCGAACGTCCGCTCCGCCGCCGCGATGCGGGACGTCTTCAGGCCCGAGTTCCTGAACCGGATCGACGAGATCATCGAGTTCCACCCGCTCACGAAGGAGCAGCTGGCCGAGGTGATCGAGCTCCAGCTCACGCAGCTGCGGCGCCGGCTCGCCGAGCGCGGCCTGACTGTCGAGCTGACCGACGCGGCCAAGGAGCAGCTGGTCGAGGCCGGCTGGGACCCGACCTACGGCGCCCGGCCGCTCAAGCGCGCGCTGCAGCGCCTGGTCAGGCCGGAGTTCCTGAACCGGATCGACGAGATCATCGAGTTCCACGCGCTGACGAAGGAGCAGCTGGCCGAGGTGGTCGAGCTCCAGCTCGCGCAGCTTCGGCGCCGCCTGGCGGAGCGCGGCCTGACGGTCGACCTGACCGACGCGGCCAAGGAGCAGCTGGTCGAGGCCGGCTGGGATCCAACCTATGGCGCCCGCCCGCTCAAGCGCGCGCTCCAGCGGCTGGTCGAGAACCCGCTCGCGAAGGCGCTGCTCGACGGCGGCTTCGGCGAGGGCGACGCGATCCGGATCGACGCGGCCGACGGCGAGCTCCTGTTCGAGAAGGCGGTGGCGGCAGAGCCCGCCGCCGCCTAGCGTCGCGGGGTACTCCGCGCACAGGACACAGGGCCCGCGTCGGCAGCTCCGCCAGCGGCGGAGCGCGGCGGGCTGCCCGCGGCGACGCTCAGTAGTTGCTGTTGTTCGCGATCGCGTCGCCGCGGCCGAGCTTGCGACCGGACGTGTCCGCTATGTCGACGTACGGCCACATCACAACCGTGTGGTCATTCTTCGAAAGGTTCGAGACGTGGTCGAACTGGGTGACGTGGCCGATCTCGTGCGTGGCCACGGCCTGGATGTCGTACGCGCCGGCCGCACCCTTCGTCGACCACTTGACCGCAGTGGTGAACCGGATGTCCGCCTCGACCGGGTTTCCCTTCTGGTCGTAGTCGATCGCGGTGCACGCGAGCGCGCCGCTGCAGTCCTGGTCGTTTTTCAGGCTGCCCCAGTCGATGGTGCTGTAGCCGTCGCGCTTGGCTGAACGAGAGGTCTTGCCTTCGTAGTGCGCGGGTGGGTTCGCCTGGTCCTTGATGCCGCACCAGTTGGTGTTGTTCGTCCACGCGCTCTGCGCGTTCCGGACAGCCTTGACGACGGTGTCGCGGTTGATTCCCTTCGCAGTCGCTCCGATCCACCACCTTCTCGTCGTCCGCCAGTAGGTGTTCCCGATCGACGCCTGCGAGGAGCTGGCGCACCTCACGTCCGAGCCGGTCTCCGCCGCATTCACGGCGTGCGCGGCACCGGATGAGCTCCGCAGCACCCCGTTCGGCCAGTAGAACTGCACCGAGAGGACACGTTGCTGCGAGTCGCGGTACAGGCGGGCGAACCGGCTGCCGTCCTTGCGAAAAAGCGAGCAGAGCTCCGTCCGCCCGGCCAGCCGGCGACGGTCAGCCCGACCGCCGGAAGGAAGCCTGAACGCAAGCTGGCCTCGGACCGGCGGCGGCAGGCGCAAGCCGCACGGCCTGGCCTGCCCGGCCGCGCTCGGTGTCCGCGTCGCGACGGAGGAGGAGGAGTCTGCCGCTACGCCGGCGCATGCTGCCGCGGCGACCACGATCGCGACCGGGAAGAGGCGGTGCCGTAAGAGCGTCATGCAGTCGGACTTGCCTCGGTCGGAAGGGCGAAGCCCGACTATAAAGGGGTCGATTCCGGGGCTCTGCCGAACCTGCGCGGCATCTCCAGGAAGATCTAGACAGCGTCTCCCGTCTGGTGGACGATGGTCGAGATCGACTCGACCGTTACGAGGAGGCTGCGGCATGAAACGGATCTTGGGACTCGCGCTGGTCGCAGGGCTGGCGCTCACGGGACTCACGGCGTGCATGGGCGACGACGACGGCGGCAGCGCCGCCGAGCGGCGGCGTTCGGCAGCGCTGGTCGACACGGCGGCCGGTAACAGAGCGCGCGGCGAGCTGACCATCGCCGGCCTCACGGCCGTCGGACAGGCGATCGAGGTCGAGTCGTTCTCCTGGGGCATCACGAACCCGACGGGTACGGCCCCACAGGTCGAAGCGCTCAACATCACGAAGTTCATGGATGAGGCATCGCCCCTGTTGTTCAGGGGAGTCTCGCAGGGCACCGCCTACACGAGCGCCGTGTTGAAGCTGAGCAAGTTCCTGGCCGACACGACGACGACCTACGCGACCTACGAGCTCACCGGCGTGCAGATCACGAGCCTGCAGAAAGCCTCCCAGACCGATCAGATCCCGATCGAAAGCGTGTCGCTCAAGTTCGCGAGCCTGAAGGAGTCGTTCACTGCGACGGACAAGGGCGGTAAGGCAGTGACGACGAGCTACCTGCACTCGAACAAGGGCTAGCGAGAGCTCCGTCCCGGGTCGCCCAGCGGCCCGGGACGCCTCCGGGTCGAGCGAGCGCTTTGTGTTATCCGCCGCGAGGCGTACTCTCGAAGCGTGCTTCCACCGATCGTCAACGACGACCCGGGCGACGAGACCAGCGAGGACTGACGTCTCTTCTCCGGCGAGTAGACCTGTCGGGAAGAAGGCTGCTCCGTCGCGCGTCTTGCAGACGTATGCGTCTGCGCTCGGACGACGGCGGGATGGCGCACAGCGGCAATCAGCGAGAAGGAGAGACAAGATGAAACGGATCGTCGGCACGGCCCTCGTTGCGATGGTCGCAGTGCTCGGCCTGACCGCCTGCATGGGAGACGACGACGACGGCAGCACCGCCCAGCAGCAGCGGCGCACCGCGGCGCTCGGACTGAGCGGCGGCGCAGGCCAGGAGTATCAGATCACGTTCGAGTCCAACTCCGGGATGCAGGTGGTCACTCCGCCAGGGCAGGCGATCAACGTCCAGTCGTTCTCCTGGGGAGCGGAGAACCCCACCACGATCGGCAGCGCGACCGGCGGCGCCGGCGCGGGCAAGGTCAAGTTCAACGAGTTCACGATCAAGAAGACCGTCGACACGACCTCGCCGAGGTTCTTCCAAAACATGGCCACCGGGGCTCACTACAAGAAGGCAATCCTGTCGGTCCGACAGGCAGGTGCCAAGGAGCCCTACTACGAGATTCGGTTCGAGACCGTCTTCACCACGAAGATCGACAACGCGGGAGACAACCCGAGCGTGCCGATGGAGAGCATCACCTTCGTCTACGGCAGGCTGACGACCGTGGCGAGGGGCCAGAAGGAGGGCGTGTCCGAGGCGCCTGTCCAGTCCGGCTGGGATCAGGTGACGAACACGAAGTACTCGACCGGCTAGGAACCCGGGCGGCCCGCGCCCCCTGGGCGCGGGCCGCCGCCCTTTGCAACAGCCGATCGAAGGCGTACCTTCTGTGACGTGCTCCCACCGATCGAAAACGGCGACCCCGGCGACGAGACGGGCGAGGACTGAGCTCGCTTTCGCGGCGGCCTCGTAGGCGCCGTAAGGGAGACGGTTCGCAATCCGACTGGAAGGCGCGGTAGGCTGCGCCGATGCCCTACCGGAAGGCCGCCATCCGGCCCTATCGGCCTGAGGACCGGCCGGTCCTCTTCGGCCTCGCACGCATGAGCCTCGGCACGAATTCGCGCTGGAGCGACGAGCGCACCCTCGGGGTGCTCGAGGGCGACACGGTCTTCGTCGCGGAGATCGACGGCGCGCCCGCCGGGTTCGTGGCCGTGGACGAGGGCCCGCAGACTCTGCGGATCGACGAGCTGTTCGTCGTGCCCGAGCACGAGGACGAGTCGGTCGAGTGGCAGCTGCTCGAGTACGCCGAGGGCTACGCGATCGCGTCCGACTCGCACCGGATCGAGGCTGTCGTCGACGGCGACGAGCCCCGGACGCTGGCGCCGTTCCGCCGCTACGGGTTCGCCCCCGCCGAGGGCGGGGACCGGCTCCAGCTGACGTTGCCCGCAGCTGTAGCCCTGGTGGCCGAGGCGCGGCCGGCGGCGCTTCCGCCCGAGACGCGGCCGGTCGGCCAGCTCATCGCGGAGACACTACGCCTGTACGGCCGCATCTTCTGGCGCGCGCTTGCCGCTCGGCCTGACCGTCGCGGTCGCCGACCAGTTCGTCCGCGAGGTGTCGCTCAGCGTGAAGATCCTCGCCCTGCTCGCCTGCGCACCGGTCTTCTCGCTCGCCTACGCGATTGCGGCCGCGCTGGTGGCCGAGCGCGTGCCGGCGCGGGCAAGCTGGGTGCGCGCTGTCGTCCTGGGCACGGTGGCGTTCGCTCCGGCTGCGGTCGTGCTGCCGTGGTTCGCGCTGCTCGCGTTCGCCTGGCTCGCGCTCGTGGGCCTGGTCGTCCCCGTGGTGATGATCGAGGACGCCGGCTGGCGAGGCGCTTTTCCGCGGGCGTTTCGACTCGCGCGCGCCGACTACGTCCACGCGCTCGGCTCTCTGGCGACGCTCGGCGATCCTGTTCTTCCTCACGCGCCTGATGCTGGCCCTGCTCCTGCGCGACACCGGAGACCAGACCGAGCGGGTCGCGATCTTCCTCGCCGACCTCATCCTCGCCCCGTTGCTGTTTCTGGGCTCGGCGCTCCTCTACTTCGACCAGGCCGCCCGGTTAGAGTCGCGCGGCCGCAAACGAAAGGAGTCCTGATGCCGCTCTACGTGATGCTCTCGAACCTGACCGCCCAGGGCGTGCAGACGCTGAAGGCCAATCCCGACCGCCTGCGCGAGGTCAACCGCGACATCGAGGAGCTCGGCGCCAAGGTGCTGCACCAGTGGGCGACGCTCGGGCCGTACGACTTCATCAACGTCGTCGAGGCACCCGACGCGGCCACGATCGCCCGGGTCTCGGTCGAGCTCGGCGCCCGCGGCAGCTCGACGTTCCAGACGCTCGAGGCGCTCACGATCGAGGAGTTCCTCTCCACGCTGACCTGAGGGTCAGCGCTTCGTGAAGACGTAGTCGTTCTTCTTCGCGCCGACGTGGCACGAGTAGCAGACCGCCCCCGAGGCGATCTCGCTGAAGCGTCCGCTCGGTGAGCTCCGCGTCCACTCGCGCATCTGCCAGTCGTTGTTCCTCGGGCTGGCGCCGCGCACCTTGCGCATCACCGCCATCAGCCGCACCCATTTCTTCCCGGGCTGCAGCCCTTCCTTGACGATCACCGTGCCGTACGGATAGCGCGCGGCGCCCTTCGGCTTGCTGGCGTAGACGTTCTTCACGCTGTGGTGCGGGTCGTTGGCGCGCGGTGGGATCGGCTTGCGGTTGACCTTCGTCCACGACCGGTAGCCCTCCGTGTAAGCCGGAAGCCCAGGGAGCGGTTTCGTCGGGCGTGCTTGCGCCAGCGAGGCGGCCAGCACCAGCGCGGCGGCGGCGAGCAGGAGGACGCGGCGCATCCTCGTCAAGAGTACGCCGAGGCGACCTCCGCGGCCAGCTGCGCGTTGTCGACGATCAGCCGGCGGTTCGCCTCGAGCGTCCGGCCGCCGCTCTCGCGGTGGAGGTAGGACAGGACGAACGGGGTCACGTCGCCGCCGTGGATCTCACCGGCCTGCGCCTCCGCGAGCGCGCGCTCGATCAGCGGCTCCAGGTCGTCGAGGCTCTCGCTTGGTGGATTCGCGAGCAGGAGGCCGTCGCGGCCGAGCTCCCAGTGGGCGCGCGCAATCCGGGCCGCCTCCTCCGCGGTCTCCACCCCCGCCGACACGGGCGGGCCGCCCAAGGCGGAGAAGAAGAGCGGCAGCTCCCGGGTGCGGAAGCCGAGGGTGGGTACGCCGAGCGCCTCGAGGACTTCGACGGTCGCGGGGACGTCGAGGAACGACTTGACCCCCGACGAGACGACGAGCGTGCGCGTGCGGGCGAGCTCGGGCAGGTCGGCGGACACGTCCAGCGCGCCGCGGTGGACGCCGCCGATTCCGCCCGTTGCCATGAACCGGATGCCGACCGCGCGGCAGACCGCGAGCGTGCCCCCGACCGTGGTCGCGCCGACGGCGCCCTGCGCGACACAGGCGGCGAGGTCGCGCGGGCCGAGCTTGCGGGCATCCTCGGTGAACCGGGCCAGCTCGTCCTCGCCGAGGCCGACCCGGAGGCGCCCGTCGAGGACGCCGATCGTGGCCGGGACGCCGCCGCCCGCGCGGACGCGACGCTCGCTCTCCAGCCCGATCTCGACGCCGTCGCCCGGCGGGAAGCCGTGCGCCACCAGCGTCGTCTCGAGCGCGACGACCGGGCCGTCCTCGTCGAGCGCTGCGCGAATCTCGGGCGAGACGTCGATCACGGCATCGCCCCGAGCTGCGCGACGCAGCGAGCGGCCGCTTCGAGCGCCAGTTCCGGCCCGCCGACGATGTAGCCCGCGGCCAGGGCGTCGCCCGCTCCGGTCGAGTCGACGACCTCCACCGGCAAAGCTGCCAGTGCCTCGCCGTCGACCACGATTCCGTCCGCGCCCCGCTTTCGCACCAGTGTCCCGGCCGGCAGCTCCTCGCCGATCGCAGCGACCTCGTCGTCGTTGGCGAACACGACGTCGGGCTCGAGCAGCCGCAATCGGGCCAGCAGGCGGTCGGGCCCGTAGGCGCGGATCAGGCTCGCCGACGCCAGGTCGACGCTCACCTTGCCCCCGAGCGCGCGCACCGCCCCGGCGGCCTTCGCGCCCGCCTCGTCGATCGGCGAGCGCAGCAACGAGTAGCCCGAGAGATGCAGCCAGGAGCAACCCCGGAACCAGCGCATCTCCAGCTCCTCGGGCCGGAGCGCGGGCGAGACGCCGCGGTCCGAGGCCATCGTGCGGCCGCCGTCGGGACCGACGATGGACACGACGACCCCGTTCCTGCCCTCGACCACCGGCCCCAGGAGCTCGACCCCGCGCGAGCGCAGCTCGTCCTCGACCAGGCGGCCGGCCGGGTCGCCGGCGCGCTTGCCGACGAAGCGCGCCTCCCCGCCGAGCGCGACCACCCAGGCCGCGACGTTCGCCGCCTGGCCGCCCGCGCCGACGCGGGTCTCGGCTGTCGTGTCGTCCCCGTCCGCGACCGGCGTCTCCAGGCGGACGATCACGTCGAGCAGCAGGTCTCCGAGGGCACAGACGGGCATGGCAGGTCCACAATGCTCCCATGGACCGCGAAGGCCAGGGAGACCGCCTGCGCTCGTTCCTGATCGGAGGCCTGCTCGGTGCATCCGCGGCGATCGCGACCGCGCGGCGCCGTCGCCGCCGTGCGAGCCGCGGCTCCGAGCCCCGCGGGCTCAAGGCGTTCGAGGGGGCGCCGTGCTACCGCGAGGCGGTCGAGCGCGACGAGCGCTCGTAGCGTCTCTGCGCCTCCTGGACCGTCTCCAGGTCGATCCCGGCGAGGACGCTCTCGGCTTGATCGAGGTAGCGCCCGGGCGAGCCGGTATCGGTGTGTGAGCGCAGGACGGTGAGCGAGCCGAAGCTCCGCTGCTCGAGCCCGCGAGCCGACCGCGCTCCCTCGACGACCCAGACTCCGCGTCCGGGCGGCGCAGCCGAGAGCTCCTCCAGCGCAAGACCCGCATCTGCGCGCGGCACCACCCGCCCCGGGAAGCTGCGGTCGCGCTCCCACGCCTCGAGGAAGATCGGGTTGTAGCCGTGGAGGACGTCGCCGGGGCGCGACGTCGCCGCGAGCCATGCGGCCGCCTCGGTCCGCGCCTCCCGGCTCGCGGAGGGCTCGCCCTCGAACAGCGCTGGAGTCCGGTGCCAGGCCCAGGCCAGCTCGCAGACGACCAGCACCGCGACCAGCGGAACCGCGAGGACGGCCCGGCCGGGGAGCCCTGCCGCGACGAGCGTCGCCGCGAAGGGCAAGAGGAAGACGAGATGCCGCGACTCCGGCGAGGCGTTCGTCACCTGAGCGAGCGCGAGCGCGGCCACCCCAGTGCCGAGCGTCCAGGCCACGAGTGCGCGCTGCTGCACGCGCGTGAAGCCCACGATCGCGAGCACCCCGATCACCGCCAGAACGAGGAGATAGCCCGAGGTGAGGTCGCCCGCGACCTCTCGTACATAGCCTCCCGCCGCCTTGGGCGAGTCGCCGTCGCCGTAGCGGCCGGCGAGGACAGCATAGGCGTACCAGAGCGGCGCGGCACAGCCGAGGACGAGCGCCGCCCACGGCAGTGCCGGCCTCGCGCGCGAGCTCAGCAGGAAGGCGAGCTGCCCGGCGAGCAGGAGAGCCCCGTAGGGATGCGCGGCGAGCGTCGCGAGCGTCGCGAGCGCCCACCAACCCCAGCGCCGTGCGACGAGCGCGAGGAACGACGCAGTGGCCGCCAGCAGGAAGAGTGCGTACATGCGACCGAAGACGGCGTGGAAGAGGAAGACCCAGCTCGCGGAGGCAAGCACCGTGGCGGCGAGCGCTCGGCGTGGCCCGACCAGCCGAGTGGCGAGCGCGGCCATGAGCGGAACCGAAGCGACTGCGAAGGCCAGCGAGACGAGCCGCAGCGCGTCGAGGCCGCCGCCGGCGTGCACGACGATCCATGCCGCCAGGTAGTGCAGCGGAGCACCGCCGCGCTCGGTCAGAACGGTGTCCAGCAGGCCGCCGAGCGAATCGCGGCCGACGAAGAGCGCGAGCACCTCGTCCTCGTGTGGGGGGTAGGCGCGCAGGCGCACCAGTCCGAACGCGCCGACGGCCGCGGCGCAGGCTCCGGAGCCCAGTGCCAAGAGCTTGCGATCCTTGTCCATTGCTAGGTTTCGTCGGTGCCGATCTACGAGTATCGCTGTCCGAAGGGCCACGTCTTCGAGCTCTTTCAGCGGATGGACGATGCTCCGGCCGAGACCTGCCAGATCTGCGGAGAGGGGCCGGTCGAGAAGGTTCTCTACCCGGTGGCCGTCCACTTCAAGGGCTCGGGCTTCTACTCGACCGACTACGGCCGCTCCCGCAAGACGGCCAAAGAGGGTGAGGGCGGCGACTCCAAGCCGGCGGACTCGAAATCGGAGCCGAAGGAGACGTCCGAGACCTCGAAGTCCTCGAAGACCGAGGCCAAGTCCTCCGACTAGGGGACGACTACCAGCGCCGACGACGGCGCGAGCCGACCGCGTCGAGCAGGATGAGCAGCAGGATCGAGCCGGCCACGGCGAGCAGGAACGGCCCGAGATCCCAACCGAACTGGACGTCCCTGTCGAGCAAGAGGCCGCCGAGGAACCCGCCGATCAGCGCGCCGGCAAGCCCGACCGCGAGCGTCGCGAGACAACCGCTCGCCTGACGGCCGGGCACGGCCATCCGCGCGACCGCCCCCGCGACCAGCCCGAACAGGATCCACGAGAGGAAGCCCATTTAGTGCTCCATCCAGCAATGCATGCCGGCTTCTCGCCCGCGATCACGCGGCGCCAGAGTCCACCCTCGCCCTTGCCAAGGCTGCAAGCCTTGACCGCGGGCGAGTGCGGCCTCTGGCTTGGTGCTCACGACCGAGAAACTCGGATGCATCACTGGACGGAGCACTAGCGGTTGCCGATGACGCAGCCCGGCCCGAACGGGCCCGGAGCCCGGCAGAGGGGGCTGCGCCGCGGCGCGGCCTGAGAACATCGCGATCACGTTTCGATTCTCCTCGCTGCCGATGATGAACGACTCGCCGCCCACGAAGGAGGCGGTACCGCCGAGCCGGCAGTGGAGCGTGCGGTCGTCGGGCGAGCGGAACTTCAGCCAGGCGAGCTGCAGGAACTGGCCCGAGGTGAGATCCGTGGCGAGCGGCGTCAGCAGCTCGTCGCCGACGAACGGCAGCTTGAGCAGCGTCCCCGGGCTCGTCAGCTTGTCGCCGATCGCCTGCACCACCGTCTGCTGTCGCTCTCCGCGGGACAGGTCGTTTTCGGACGGGTTGAGCCGGTTCTCGCGGATCCGCGAGTAGATCAGCGCGCGGCGGCCGTTCATCGTCTGCTCGCCCTTGGCGAACCGCCACCCCTGCCAGCGTTGGCACTGGGCGTCCGTGGGGAACGGGCAGTCGAAGCGATTCGAGACGATCGGCGCCGGCACGTTCACCGTCACGCCGCCGAGCTCGTCGATGAGGTCGCGGAACGAGTTGAAGTCGACGAGCGCGACGTGGTTGATCTCGATGCCGGTGACGCCAGTGATCGTGCGCATCGCCAGCGCCGGCCCCCCGAGTGCGAACGCTGCGTTGATCTTGCCGGTGCCATGCCCGGGGATGTCCACGCGGAGGTCGCGCGGAACCGAGAGGTAGGTGATCCGGTGCTTCTCCGGGTCGGTGCGCACGAGCATGATCGAGTCCGAGCGGTTGGCGTCCGCGCGATCGGCCCGGTCGGCGTGGTCGGTGCCCATGAGCAGCGTCGTGGTGGGACGCGACAGGAGCAGTCCCTCGTGCGGGACGAGCGCCGCGCGCGCTCGGGGGCTCAGCCGCTGGTTGGCCTCCTCCACGCCGCGGTCGAACGCCAGCCAGCTCGCGACCGCCCACACGACCACGAGCAAGATCAGCAGCAGGATGACGCTCAGGATCACCCGCCCTCGCGTGAGGCGGAGCCGTCGTCGGCGCTTCGGCTTGTCCGGGCCGCGAGCGTCTGGCCGGCGACCGCCACGGTCGCGTCCCGCGCGTGGGGGGTCGAGGGTCGGTACTCCGCCGCGGACGCGGCCGCCGCGATAGCGGCGGTAGGGCTTCTCTCCGTCCGCCATTCGGCGCGGTATGGTAGCCAGCCGTCGTGGCCGAGCCTCTCGTCATCGGGGTCGACGTGGGCGGCACGAAGCTGCTCGCGGGTGTGATCGGCCGTGACGGTGTCGTGAGGCGCCGACGCGAGGTGCCGACGCCGACTGCGTCCGAGGATGCGCTCCTGACCGGGCTCGACGAGCTCCTCGATTCACTGCTGGACGACGAGGTTCAGGCGCTTGGTTTCGGGCTGCCTTCGACGATCGACCAGCGCAGCGGCCAGGCCGTCCAGTCCGTGAACATCCCTCTCGCCGGCGTGCCGTTCCGCGACCGCTTCGCAGAGCGCTTCTCGCTTCCGGTGGGGATGGACAACGACGCGAATGCAGCCGCGATCGCCGAGTGGCGTGTGGGCGCGGGCCGCGGCACGCAGCACATGGTCATGCTCACGCTGGGCACCGGTGTCGGCGGTGGGCTGATCCTCGACGGCCGCCCGTACCGGGGCGCCGTGGGCGCCGCCGCCGAGCTCGGGCACATCGTGGTCGAGTTCGACGGCCGCCCGTGCCAGGGATCCTGCACTGGGAAAGGGCACATCGAGGCATACGCCACGGGGCGCGCCGCGAGCAAGGACGCGGCCGCTGCGCTCGGGCCGGGCGCCGACTCTCGCGTGCTGATCGAGCGGGCGCAGGCCGACGACCGGGCGGCGCTCGACGTGCTGGATGCGATCGCGAGGCGGCTCGGCGCCACGATGGGCTCGCTCGTCAACATCTTCAACCCGGAGGCGATCGTCGTCGGCGGCGGCTGGGGCGAAGCGGCCGACGAGTACCTGCTCGAGACAGCGCGCGAGGTGATGCGGCGCGAGGCGCTGTCGCCCGGACGCGATCTCGTTCGCGTCCTGCCGGCCGAGCTCGGCCCGGACGCGGGGCTGGTGGGCGCCGGCTTCGTGGCCTTCGAAGCGCTCGACGCATCCTGACGCGCGATGCCGCTCGCCGTCTGCGCGACACCGATCGGCAACCTCGACGACATCACCCTGCGGGTGCTCCGCGAGCTCGGAGAGGCCGACGTCGTCCTCTGCGAGGACACACGCCACACGCGCGTGCTCCTGGAGCGGCACGGCGTGCGGGGTCGGCAGCTCTTGAGCTACCACCAGCACAACGAGGCTCGCCGCACGGCCGAAGTGCTTCCCCGGCTGCGCGACGGCGACCGGGTCGCGCTCGCGAGCGACGCGGGGCTCCCTGGGATCAACGATCCGGGCGCCAGGCTCGTCGCGGCCTCGCTGGCGGCCGGCGTTCCGGTGACGGTGCTTCCGGGGCCGAGTGCGGTGGAGACGGCCCTCGTCGCCAGCGGGCTGGTGGGCGAGCGCTACCAGTTCCTCGGCTACCTGCCGCGTGGCGAAGCGGCGCTGGCCGGGCTCTGGGATGAGCTGCGCGGGTGGGCGCATCCGATCGTCGCCTTCGAGTCGCCGCGGCGCCTGCCCGCGTCGCTCGCCAGCCTTGCCCGCGTCCAGCCGGAGCGGCGGGTCGCCGTTTGCCGAGAGCTGACGAAGCGCTTCGAGGAGGTGATCCACGGGAGCGCGTCCGAGCTGGCCGCGCGCTTTGTCGAGCCGCCGAAGGGCGAGATCACGTTGGTGCTCGGCGCGGAGGCGGCCGAAGGCGACGAGACGGCCGCGTTGGCAGCGGTGGCCGACCTGCTCGCGGCGGGCACTCCCCGTCGCGCCGCCGCCGATGTCGTGTCACGGCTCACCGGCGTGTCCCGGAATCGGCTCTACAGCGGCTCGCTGTAGCCGATCTTGACAACAGCCGACCCACCCGCTACGCTGCTCGGGATGTTCTCTCGCCTGACAACTAAGGCGGCTGTATCCGCCGCGGGGGCTCTCATGCTCGCACTGGCGGTCTCCCCCGCGGCGGGCGCCTGGAGCTGGCCCTCGTCCGGTTCGGTCCTGCGCCCGTTCACCGTCGGGACGACCGAGTACGAGGCGGGTCAGCATCGAGGCGCCGACGTGGGAGGGGCGGCCGGCGAGCCGGTCCTGGCCCCGGCAAGCGGTACCGCCCGCTTCGCGGGGAGTCTGCCCCTGCACGGCCGCTCGATCACGATCGAGACACCCGACGGTTACACGGTCACGCTGCTGCACCTGGGCTCGATCGGCGTGGCGCGCGGCTCGACCGTGACGGAGGGCGAGCAGATCGGGACCCTCGGCCAGAGCGGCGAGGCCGAGCACGACGTGCCGTATCTCCACCTCGGCGTGCGCACCACCGTCGACCCCAACGGCTACGTCGACCCCTTGGTGTTGCTACCGCCGCGCGCCGGCTCCACGACGCCCGCACCCTCTCCAGCGCCGCCGCCGGCGGTGGTCGAGAGCCCTGCGCCGGGTCCTCCCGTCGCCGAGACAGTGCTCGTGCCGCCTGCCGGCTCTGCTGTGCCCGCGAACGTTGAGGCACCCCCAGCCTCTCAGGCCCCGGCCAGGGCTCGTGCGACTGGCGGACCTGCGGTTTCGCGCCGCATCCGCCGGCTGCCGAGCACGGCTCGAACACAACCGCGGGCCGCACGGCCGGGCGACGCCGGGCCCAAATCTCTGGGACGCAGTCCGGCAGCGCCTCGACGGCGCCGGGCGGTCTCGCAGTCGCACGGCGCTCGTTCGGTCTCGCCGGTGGTCAGGCGCCGAGCCGTCGGTCGCCACTCAGCTCGCCGCCCCGATGCGAATGCGATGCGGGCCAAGCTCCCGGTCGTCCGGCCGGCCCTGGAGCACGAGGTCGACCGCGATTCGCGTCGGGCGCTCGTGGGCGCACTTGCCACCCTGACCGTCGGGCTTGTCGCGCTGCTCATCGTCTCGAGTCGAAAGCGTGTGTGGCGCCCTGCTGGCGCGCGGAAGGAGGCTCGTATGATGATCGGCGATGCCGGCTCAGAAGATCCTTGCGGCGGTCGCGTGGCCGTATGCATCGGGCCCGCGCCACATCGGCCACGTGGCGGGGTTCGGCGTGCCGTCGGACATCTTCGCCCGCTACCACCGGCTCAAGGGCAACGACGTGCTCATGGTCAGCGGCACGGACGAGCACGGCACGCCGGTCATGGTCGCCGCCGACAAGGAGGGACGCTCACCACGCGAGACCGCTGATCACTACAACGCCTTGATCCGCGAGGACCTGCGCGACCTCGGGCTCTCGTACGACCTGTTCACGCGCACCACGACGCCCAACCACTACCGCGTCACCCGCGACCTGTTCCGCACGCTCCACGAGAAGGGCTACATCGTCGAGGACACGATGATGGGCGCGTTCTCCCCGGACGGGCGGACTCTGCCGGACCGGTACATCGAGGGAACGTGTCCACACTGCGGCTACGACGGAGCCCGCGGCGACCAGTGCGACAACTGCGGCAATCAGCTCGATCCCACCGACCTGATCGACCCGCGCTCGCGGATCGACGGCTCGACGCCCGTCTTCCGAGAGACGACGCACCTCTTCCTCGACCTGCCGGCGTTCGCGGACCGGCTGGCGGAGTGGCTCGAGGGCCAGCGCCACTGGCGAACGAACGTGCGCAACTTCTCGCTGAGCTTCGTGCGCGACCTGAAGCCGCGAGCGATTACGCGCGATCTCGACTGGGGGGTGCCGATCCCCGTTCCCGGCTACGACGACGCGAACAAGCGGATCTACGTCTGGTTCGACGCCGTGGTCGGCTACCTCTCGGCGGCAATCGAGTGGGCAACCGTGGTCGGCCGGCCGGATGCCTGGCGCGAGTGGTGGCAGAACCAGGACGCACGGCACTTCTACTTCATGGGCAAGGACAACATCGTCTTCCACACGGTGATCTGGCCGAGCATCCTGCTCGGTTACGAGGACGGGGGAGAGTACGGCGCCGGCCGAGGCAAGCTCGAGCTGCCCCACAGCGTCGTCGCCAGCGAGTTTCTGACGATGGAGGGCCGGAAGTTCGCCTCCAGCCGGGGAGTCGGCATTCTCGTCCGCGACTTCCTCAGCCGCTACGACCCCGACTCGCTGCGGTACTTCCTCACAGCTGCCGGGCCCGAGCAGCAGGACACCGACTTCACGTGGAGTGAGTTCGCCCGCCGGAACAACGACGAGCTGGTCGCGAACTGGGGCAACCTCGTCAACCGGACGCTGACGAGCGCCTACAAGAACTTCGGGGCCGTGCCGCAGCCGGGCGAGCTCACCACGGAGGATGAAACGCTCATCGACGTCGTCGAAGGCGGCTTCGCGGCGGTCGGCGAGCACATCGAGGCCGCGCGGTTCAAGGCGGCGCTGGGTGAGGCGATGCAGCTTGCACGCCGCGTGAACGTCTACGTCAACGACCAGGCCCCGTGGGCGCTGCTCGAGAGCGAGCGTGAGCGAGCGGCGACCGTGCTCTACGTCTGCCTGCGCTGCGTGGACAACCTCAAGACGCTGTTCACCCCCTTCATGCCGTTCAGCTCGCAGGCCCTGCACGAATTGCTCGGCCACGAGGGGTACCTCGCCGGGCCGCTCGAGTTCCGCGAGGTCGAGGACGACGGAGACACGCACCTGGTGCTGACGGGCGACTACGCGAGCTGGGTCGGCTCCTGGGAGCCGAGCGCGCTCTCCCCGGGGCAGGCCCTTCGCGAGCCGAAGCCTCTCTTCCGCAAGCTCGACCCCGCGAAGGTCGAGGCGGAGGAGCTCGAGCGCATGGGCTGGCAAGACCCCGAAGCGGCGTGATCGACACCCATGCGCATCTCGACGGCGGCGAGGACGCACCCGCCGAGGTCCTTCGCCGTGCGCGCGAGGCGGGCGTCCAGCGGGTAATCGCCGTCGGATCCGGAATCGACTCCTGCCGGGTCGCCGTCGAGCTCGCCGAACGGGAGCCCGGCGTCTACGCGGCGCTCGGCATCCATCCGCACCAGGCCGGCGGCGAGGAGGCCGGGCGCGTCGACGAGCTGCGCGAGCTGCTCACGAGCCCTCGCGCCGTAGCGGTCGGCGAGACGGGGCTCGACCACTACCGCGACTACGCGCCCCATCACCGGCAGCGTGAGCTGTTCGACGCCCAGCTCGCTCTCGCGGCCGAGCTCCGCAAGCCGGTGGTGATCCACACGCGTGCGGCCGACGCGGACACCGTCGCAGCGCTCGACGGCTTCGCCGGCACCGTCGTCCTGCACTGCTTCTCCTCGCCCGGGCTGCTCGACACCGCACTCGAGCGTGGCTGGTACGTCTCGTTCGCCGGCAACGTCACCTACCCCAAGGCGTACGAGCTGCGCGCGGCCGCCCGGGCCGTGCCGGCGGACAGGCTGCTCGTCGAGACCGACAGCCCGTACCTCTCGCCGCAACCGCGCCGTGGCCGCCCCAACGAGCCCGCCAACGTCGTGCACACCGTCGCTGCGCTCGCCGAGACGCGCGAGGAGAAGCCCGATCGTCTCGCCGCGCAGATCGACGCCAACGCGGACGCCGCCTTCGGGCTGACGTGAGCCGATTCCCCGTCACCCCGAATCGCGAGCTGGGCCAGCACTTCCTCGTCGACGAGAACATCCTCGGCGTGATCGGCCGGCTCGCCGACCTGGCGCCGGACGACGTCGTACTGGAGATCGGCCCTGGACTCGGTGTCCTGACCGAGTACCTCGCCGGCCGCGTCGGCCAGGTCCGTGCCGTGGAGGTCGACCGCGGGCTCGAACCGGCTCTGCGCGAGCGCCTCGCCGGTCGCGACAACGTCGAGCTCGAGTTCGGTGACGCGCTCCGTCTCCAGCTCGGCAGCGACCCTGCGCCGAACAAGCTGGTCGCCAACCTGCCCTACAACGTCGCCACGCCGATCGTCGTCGAGAGCCTGGACGGCCTGCCGACCGTCGCGCTCTGGTGCGTGATGGTGCAGCGGGAGGTCGCCGACCGCTTCTTTGCCGCCCCGAGCACGAAGGCCTACGGTGCCGTGTCCGTCCTGATCCAGCTGGCGACCGAACGCACCGGCTTCCACGCCGTCTCGAGGAACGTCTTCCGCCCCCGCCCGAACGTCGAGTCGGCGCTCGTCGCGTTCAGGCGCCGCGACGCGGTCCCGGCGAGCTACCCGCACCTCAAGCGGGTGGTCGAGGCCGCCTTCGCGCACCGGCGCAAGACGCTGCCGAACTCCCTGGAGCTGGCCGGCCTCGCGTCACGCGAGCAGGGCGCCGGCGCTCTCCAGGGCCTCGGTCTTGCCGCGGACACCCGGGCCGAGGCTCTCAGGCCCGAGCAGTTCGTGCAGCTCGCCCGCGCCCTCGCGTGAAGCGGATCCCGGCGCCTGCGAAGCTCAACCTGGCCCTGGTCGTCGGCCCGCGCCGCGCGGACGGGCGCCACGAGGTCGCGACCGTTCTCCAGCGCGTCGATCTCGCCGACAGGATCACCGTTGCGGCCGCCGAGCGCTTGACGATCGAGGGCTTTCCCGAGGACACACTCGTCAGGGCTGCCCTCGAACGGCTCGCAGCGGCAGTGGGGGTGAAGCCGCAGTGGCGAGCTCGGATCGAGAAGCACATTCCGGTGGCATCGGGCCTCGGCGGAGGCAGCTCCGACGCAGCGTCCGCTCTTGCGCTCGCAAACCGGATGCTCCCGGAGCCGCTCGGGGCCGGCGCCCTCCACGACCTGGCCGCGGAGCTGGGGGCGGACGTGCCGTTCTTCCTGCACGCGGGCCCGGCGCTCGCCGCCGGTGCAGGCGCAGACCTCTCGCCGCTCGAGCTCCCGCAGGACTTCTGGGTCGTGCTGCTCCTGCCCTTCGGCGAGATTAAGCGCTCGACCGCAGACGTCTACGGCGCGTTCGATGCACGTGGGGGAGAGGCGGGATTCGACGAGCGCCGCGCTGCGTTGCTGGAGACGCTCGGGAACGTGCGCCGTCCGCGCGACCTCGCGGGGCTGCCGCCCAACGATCTCGCCTCCTCTCCGATGGCCGAGCGCCTGCGCGAGCACGGCGCCTTCCGCGCCGACGTCACCGGTGCCGGCCCGACTGTCTACGGCCTGTTCATGCGGCGCGCGGCGGCCGAGCAAGCGGCGCGCGCGCTGCAGCCGCTCGGGCGAATCTGGGTCACCGTGCCGGCTTGGTACGGTTGATTCGTGGCCTACCAGATGCCCGTTCTCGAGCACGGCTCGAGTCGATCCGAGCGGTGGTTGCGCGGCAATCGCCTGCGGATCGCGCTCTGGATCGCGATCGTCGAGGGCGCCCTCGTCGTCTTCGACGTGATCGACGTCCTTCCGGCGCTTCTGGTCGCCGCGCTGGTGATCGGCCTGTACTTCTGGCTCAGCACGCGCATCCGGGCCGGGGTCGCACGGGACGGGCTGTGGATCGGCGCCGTTTCCCAGGCGATGGTCGCGCTCGTGCCGTTTCTCGTCCTGATCGTCGGGACGCTGGCCCTGATCGCGGTCGGCGCGCTCGCCGTGGTCGTGCTCGTCCTCCTGCTCACGGGCCGGCGCTAGACTCTCGCCCTCGAACCGATGGGGCGTAGCCAAGTGGTAAGGCAGCGGGTTTTGGTCCCGCGATCCCAGGTTCGAATCCTGGCGCCCCAGCACCTCTAGAACCCGATGAGCGACGCGAAACTCGCAGCCCTCGTGATGGCCGGCGGCCTCGGCACCCGCATGCGCTCGGCGACGCCCAAGCACCTGCATCCGCTCCTCGGCCGGCGCATGCTCGACTGGGTTCTCGAAGCCGTCGTCGCCACCGGCCCGGCGCGCACGGTCGTCGTCGTCTCGCCGCAGACGCGTGACTCGATCGCCGAGTCGCTGCCGGACGGCGTCGAGATCGCCGTGCAGGAGGAGCCGAAGGGGACCGGTGATGCGGTCGCCGCGGCACGCGACGCGCTTGCCGGCTTCGAAGGCGATGTCCTCGTCATCTCGGGCGACACGCCCCTGATCACGCCGGAGGTGCTCGCCGAGCTGCTCGCGACGCACCGTGAAGCCGGTGCCGCGGCGACCGCGCTCTCGATCGAGCCGGGCAAGGAGCTTCCGTACGGACGCCTGGTCCGAGACGACGCCGGCAAGCTCCGCGAGATCGTCGAAGCGGCCGACGCCAGCCAGGAGCAGCTCGAGATCCGCGAGCTGAACGCGTCGATCTATGCGTTCCAGGCGCCCGAGCTGTGGCGTTCGGTCGCGCAACTCGACGCGAGGAACGCGCAGGGCGAGCTCTACCTCACCGACACGATCCGCCACCTCGCCGACGCCGGTCGCCCGGTCGAGGCCCATCTCACCGCCGACGCCGCCGTCGCCCAAGGTGTGAACACCCGTGTGGAGCTCGCGCAGGCGGCTGCGGTCCTGCGCGACCGGGTGAACACGACACACCTGCTCGCCGGAGTCTCGATCGTCGACCCGGCGACCACCTGGATCGAGCCGGACGTCGAGCTCGAGCCCGACGCGACCGTGCACCCGTTCACGGTCCTCCGCGGACGGACGCGCGTTCAGCGGGATGCCGAGATCGGCCCGCACGCGGTCGTCTTGGACGCCGAGATTGGGCCCGGCGCCGTCGTAGGCCCCTTCTGTTACCTTCGCCCCGGCACGGTCCTCGAGGCGGGGGCGAAGGCGGGCACGTTCGTGGAGATCAAGAACTCGCACGTCGGCGCGGGCGCCAAGGTGCCCCATCTGTCATACATCGGCGACGCCGACGTCGGCGAAGGCGCCAACATCGCCGCCGGCAACATCACCGCCAACTTCCCTCACCAGCCCGGGCGGCCCAAGGGACGGACGACGATCGGCCGCAACGTCAGGACCGGCATCCACAATGGGTTCATTGCTCCGGTCACGGTTGGCGACGATGCTTGGATTGCGGCGGGATCCGTCATCACGAAGGACGTCCCCGCAGAGGCGCTCGCCGTCGCCCGCTCACGCCAGGTCAACAAGGAAGGATTCGCCACCCGCGATGGAGACGACTGAGCTCGCACCGCTGCCGGGCCTCGAGGTGACGCCCACTGCTCCAACGCCCCAGCCGGGCCACTTCATCGAGCGCGGTCCGCAAAAGCGGCTGATGGTGTTTGCGGGCCGCTCTCATCCCGAGCTCGCGCAGAGGATCACCGAGCGACTCGGCGTCGAGCTGGGCGAGATCGAGCTCGAGACCTTCGCGAACGACGAGACGTACTGCCGCTTCGGCGAGTCGATCCGCGGCGCCGACGTCTTCCTGGTTCAGACGGGATCGCCGCCGGTCGACCGCAACCTGATGGAGCTGTTCTTGATGGTCCAGGCCGCCAAGCTGGCGTCGGCGAAGCGGATCACGGCCGTGATGCCGCTCTTCCCGTACGCGCGCCAGGACCGCAAGGCCAAGCCGCGCGAGCCGATCTCGGCCCGCTTCCTCGCCGACGCCCTCCAGGCCGCGGGCGCCGACCGCGTGCTGACGATGGACCTGCACGCGGGCCAGATCCAGGGCTTCTTCACCATTCCCGTCGACCACATGACCGCGCTGCCCCTGTTCGCGCGGCACTTCCGCGACCTCGGGCTGACCGGGCCCGACGTGGTCTCCGTGTCGCCGGATGCCGGGCGCGCCAAGATGGCCGTCCGCTTCGCCGAGATGATCGAGGCGGAGTTCGCGATCATGCACAAGACCAGGCCCTCCCGGGACGTCGCCGAGGTGACCGAGGTCACGGGCCGCGTGCGCGGCAAGACCGCGATCGTGGGCGACGACGTGATCATGACCGGTGGCACGCTGCTCGCCAACGTGCAGGCGCTGAAGGATCACGGCGTCGCCGACGTGTGGGTCTTCGCGACGCACGGCCTCTTCTGCGACGGCGCGCTCGATCGCTTCAACGACGCCGACATCAAGGGCATCGTCGTCACCGACACCGTGCCCGTCGATCCGCTGCGCCGGCCCGAGAACCTGACCGTGCTGCCCGTGTCGGGCTTGCTCGCGGAGACGATCATGAACGTCTTCTCCGACGACTCGGTCTCTGCGATCTTCGGCGGCGAGAACCAGCTGTTCTAGACCGGGGGTAACGGTTCAAGTGCTTCGCCTCAGATCGCTCATCACGATCGCCTATCTGATCGTCGGCCTTATCGTGGCTGCCAATGAGAACTATCTCCGGGATCTCGAGACGGTTCGCCAGGTCATCTCGGCGATCCTCGCAATCGTTCTCTGGCCACTCGTCCTCCTGGGCGTGGACCTCCACATCCGCGGCTAGCGCGCTCGCGCTCGTCGTCGGAGTGGGGCTGCTGGTGCGCCGGCTCTGGTCCGACGTAGGCGAGAAGCCGCTCTTCGAGGACGAGGCGGTGGCCGGCCTGGTGGCGGCGCGGCCGGTCGGAGAGCTGCTCGGCACCGTGATGTGGGACCGGGGCGGAGCGCCGCTGCACTTCCTGCTCGCCCACGCCGGCTTCGCGGTCTCGGGCGGTTGGGAGACTCTGCGCTGGCTCTCCGTCGCGGCGGCGCTTGCGTGCCTGCCGGTCTGCTTCGACCTTGGTCGGCGTCTTGGCGGCAGGCCGGCCGGAGCGGTCGCGACGCTCGTGGTCGCCACGTCGACCGTGCTCTCGATCTACGGGTCCTTCGGCCGGATGTACGCCCTGCTCGTGTTCGCCGGGGCCGTCGCCGCCGACCTGTTCGTGCGTGCGCTCCAGGTCCGGACGCCGCGGGCTGCGGCTCTTGCGGCCGCAGGAGCCTGGCTGCTGCCGGCCGTGCATCCGTACGGCGCGATCCCCGTCGCCGCGGGAGTCGTGGTTGCGCTCTGGCTGTGGCGCGGCCGCCCGCTCCGGGCCGCCCTGCCGGCCGCGCTCGTCGGATTGGCACTGCTGCCCTTCGCGGTCGCCGACCTGCGTCTGTCGGGCCGCTTCGGTGTCGGCGTCTCGGGAGAGTCGACCTTGGCCTCGCCGGGCGAGGCATGGCGCCAGTTCGGCCGTGCTCTGCAGTCGTTCGCCGGCGGCGGAGACCTGGTGCTCGTGGGCGTCTTCGTCGCGCTCGCACTCGCCGGAGCCGTGGCGCTCGCGCGGGAGCGCCACCCTTTCGTCGCCTTTGCCGCCCTGGCTCTGCTCGCGCCGCCGCTCCTCTTCATGCTGCTGCGAAGCGCGGGCTCACCGGGCCTCTCGCCTCGCCATCTCGCCTTCGCGCTGCCCATCTGGGCGGCGCTGGTGGGCGTCGGAGTCGTGCGTCTGGTCCGCCGTCCCGTCTGGATCGCCGTCGGCGCGGCCGGCATCCTGGCCGCCGTCGCCTCGCCCGGCGGCATCGTCGATCCGCGTGACAGCGGGTCGAACGCGATCCTGGGCGGCGGGCCCGGCGAGGTCGCGCCGGGAACGCCGGTGTCGGTCGAGGAGGCGGGCTCCTGGGCGCGGGCGAACCTGCGGGACGACGACGTGCTCTTTCCGTACTCGCCTGCGTTCCTCGCAGCCCTTCCGGAGGCGGGCGACGCGCTGTCGCTCCCGTACGGGCAGGCTCCGCTTCTGCTGCGGACGCTCCGCCGCGCCGACTGGCCGGTGCCGGCAATCGTCGTCGCGGTGCCGCTGGTCGACGGCGCGGTCGCCGGGCGCCGGTTGGCAGCGAGGAGCCGGAGCTACAGCTCGGCCGACTGGTTCCTCTTGCGCGTCGAGGGGCCTTTCGCCGGCGAGCGCCCGCTCCTGGCTGCCGCGTCCGAGGCCTTCGCTGCCGTGGACAGGAGCGCTGTCAGGCGCGACTTCCACCTGGACGCCTACCTCGAGCGGAACCGGCGGGTCCTGAGCGAGGCCCTCCGTTCGGCCCGCCCCTAGCTAGACTTCCGCGCCGAATGGCAGGCGAGCGAGTCAAGCTGGAGGTCCAGAAGCGGGACGCCCGCGGCTCCGGCGAGGTCCGCCGGCTCCGCAAGGAGGGGCTGATCCCGGGCGTGATCTACGGCGGCGGCAACGACCCCGCTGCGATCAGCGTGCCGGAGCGCGTGTTGCGACGCGCGCTCACCGGCAGCGGCGGCTTGCACGCGATCCTGGATGTCGTCGTTCAGGGCGACGGGAACGGCGGCGCACGCCCTGCGATCCTCAAGGACTACCAGCAGGACGTGATCACGGGGCGCGTCACGCACATCGACCTGCAGCAGGTGCGCCTCGACCGCCCGATTCAGGCGTCGGTCGTGATCCAGCTCGTGGGCGAGCCGGCCGGAGTGAAGGAAGGCGGCGTGCTCTCCCAGGTCACGCGCGAGATCACGGTGGAAGCCCTGCCGATGGAGATTCCCGAGCACATCGACGCCGACGTCAGCGAGATGGTGGTCGGCGACACGCTCCGCCTCGCCGACGTGCGCCAGATCGAGGGCGTCACGTTCCTGGACGACCCCGAGGAGACGGTGCTCGCCTCTGTCTCGGCGCCGACGGTCTTCGAGGAGCCCGAGGTCGAGGTCGAAGAGGGCGAGGAGGGCGTCGAGCTGGCCGAGGGCGAGGAAGCGCCCGAGGGCGCCGAGGGCGAAGCCGGCGAGTCCGAGGCGGACGCCGCGGGCGGCGACGCCGGCACGACCGAGGACTAGACCTTGCGCCTGCTCCGTCGAGGCGACTCCGCCTCGACGCTCGACCTGCTCGTCGCAGGCCTGGGGAACCCGGGGCGGGAGTACGAGCGCACCCGGCACAACGTCGGCTGGCTCGTCATCGACGAGCTTGCCAGGCGGGCCGGAGGCTCCTTCAAGTCGAAGTTCTCCGGACAGCTCGCCGAGACTCGTCTCGACGAGATTCGGCTGGCGCTGTTGAAGCCGGAGACCTACATGAACGAGTCCGGCCGCTCGCTCGGAGCCGCCGCTCGCTTCTTCAAAGTCGACCCGGCGGCGGTGCTCGTCGTCCACGACGACGTCGACCTCGAGTCCGGCCGCCTGCAGGCGAGGCTGGGCGGCGGGCTCGCCGGCCACAACGGCTTGCGCTCGATCTCGCAGGCGCTCGGGTCGCAGGACTTCCTCCGGCTCCGCATCGGCGTCGGGAGGCCCGAACGAGGTGACCCGCGCCCGGTGTCCGACTACGTGCTCTCGCCGTTTGCGCCCGAAGAGGACGTCGAGGCGCTGGTAGCCCGCTCGGCCGACGCGGTCGAGGCGCTGGCGCGCGAGGGTCTCGAGCAGACGCAGTCTCGCTACAACTAGGGCGTGGGCGACGTCATCTTCCACGGCGGCGGCGGCGGCGACGGCCGCCGGCGGGAGCCACCCGTCGACGGAAGCCCGCGCCGCAAGCCGCGCACCTGGTGGGAGGTGATGCATCCCGAGGGCTCGGAGGGCACCTGGCGCGACCTGCCGAAGCTGCTCGCCGACTCCCTGCGGCTCGTGTGGAGCGCGGGCCGGCGCGAGTTCCTGATCACATCGAGCCTGCAGCTTGCGTCGGCGCTCGCAATCGCCGCTCAGCTCTTCGTCGCGCAGGCCGTGATCACGGCAGTCCTGGACGCAGGCGGGTCGGACGACTTCACCTCGCTGCTGCCGGAGCTCGCCGCGCTCGTGGCAATCACAGTCGCGCTCGACTTCATGCAGGCGATCGAGGCCGAGCAGAGTCGTGTCCTCGGCGAGCTCGTGGGGCGGCGCGCCCTCGACCGCGTGCTCGACGTGTCCACGACGGATCGATCTGCTTGCGTTCGAGTCGCCGGAGTTCTACGACCGGCTCCAGCGGGCCCGCGCCCAGGGGCAGTTCCGCTCGATGCAGACGGTGAACGGGCTCCTGGGGATCCTCGGCTCCTCGATTACCGCGATCACGATCGTGATCGCCCTCGCTGCACTCCAGCCGCTCCTGTTGCCGCTCGTGATCGTCGGCTACGTGCCGCTCTGGATCGTGGCCTCGCTGAACAGCCGCGACCTCTACCGCTTCGTACGCGGGATGACGCCGAACGAGCGCCAGCGCAACTATCTGGGCCGCGTCCTGATGGACCGCAATCCGGCCAAGGAGGTGCGTGCCTTCGGCCTGGCCGGCTACCTGCGCGGACGGTACGACCGCCTCTACGACGAGCGGATCGTCGAGCTGCGCTCGCTCGCCCGCCGCCGGCTCGTTCGCTCGCTGCTCGGCTCCTTCCTCTCGGCGTTCATCACCGCGGCGACCGTCGGGTCGCTGGCCTGGCTCTACGTGAGCGGGCGCATGAGCCTCGCCGCGGTGGGCGCGGCCGTCTTCGGCCTCTACCAGCTGGCCGGCCGGCTCCGCGGGCTGTACTTCAGCGCCACCTCTCTCTACGAGGCGACCCTCTTCATCCGCGACTACAGCTCCTTCCTGACGCTCGAGCCTTCGATGGACGGTCAGGGCAAAGGTGATGCGCCGCGGCGGTTCGAGCAGCTGACGGCGGAGGACGTCTCGTTCACGTATCCGGAGTCGGACCGGCCGGCGGTGGACGGCGTCTCGCTCGAGATCGCTGCGGGCGAGATCGTCGCGCTCGTGGGGGAGAACGGCTCCGGCAAGACCACTCTCGCGAAGATGCTCGCCGGTCTCTACCGACCCGACCAGGGCCGGATCCGTTGGGACGGTGTCGATCTCGCCGACGTGGATTCCGGGGAGCTGCGGGACGCGATCGCCGTGATCTTCCAGGACTTCGAGCGCTACCTGCTTCCTGCGCGCGAGAACGTGGGCCTCGGCCGAAACGAGCGCATCGAGGACTTCGACGCGATCCGGTCCGCGTCGCTCCGTGCCGACGCCGATCGATTCCTCGCGGATCTGCCCGAGGGCTACGAGACCATGCTCGGCCGCGAGTTCGCGGGCGGCTTCGACCTCTCGATCGGTCAATGGCAGCGGGTTGCTCTCGCGCGCGCGTTCTTCCGCGATGCGCCGTTCGTGATCCTGGACGAGCCGACCGCCGCGCTGGATGCGCGGGCCGAGAGTCAGCTCTTCGACCGCATGCACGAGCTGCTCGAGGGCCGCTCGGTCGTGCTGATCTCACACCGCTTCTCGAGCGTCCGCAGCGCCGACCGGATCTACGTGATGCACGAGGGGCGCGTCGTCGAGCAGGGCTCGCACGAGGAGCTGATGACCGCGGACGGCCTCTACGCGGAGCTGTTCACCCTCCAGGCCCGTGCGTATCTCGACCCGAAGTCGGCTCGAAGCGGCGCGGATTGAACCACTACCGTTGATTTCCCCCGGGTGGGTGGGGGTTAGGGATGGGTCTCGCCTCACGTCATCCGAGGTCACGATTGGCGGCGTATCACTTGACACAGGCGGCAGCGATCTCGTAGGCTGCCACCTGAATCACCTATCATCTTTTCAGGAGGGCAGCGTCGAGATGCATCGCATTCGTTGGTCAAGGCTCGTGTTGGCGGCCGCTTCGGCTTGCCTCGTGGCGGGCTTCGCCGGGGCCGCGGCTAGCGCGCAGCCGAGCGGCACGGAAGCCGCCGCGCGCAAGGCCGCCGACCCGGTCAAGGTCGGCATCATCTACTCGCGGACGGGGCTGCTTTCCGCCTACGGCGCGCAGTACATCCAGGGGCTGAAGCTCGGCCTCTCCTACGCGACGAAGGGCACCGGCAAGGTCAACGGCCGCAAGATCGAGATCACCGCGGTCGACGACGGCACCGATCCGGCCAAGGCGGTCACGGCGGCGAAGGACCTGATCGGCCGCGGCTACAAGATCATCGGCGGCAGCGTCTCGTCGGGCGTCGCGCTCCAGATCGCGCCGCTCGCCGAGCAGAACCGCGTTCTCAACATCTCCGGGCCGGCTGCGACCGACCTGATCACGGGCGCGAACCGCTACACGTTCCGTTCCGGCCGCCAGTCGCACCCAGGACACGCTCGCGATCAAGGAGATCCTCGGCAAGGGCGTCGGCAGGAAGATCGTCGTGCTCGCCCAGGACTCGGCCTTCGGCCAGGGCAACGTCGCCGCCGTCCGCAGCACATCTCGGCGGGCGTGGACACACGGTCAGCAGCATCCTCGTGCCGCTGTCGGCGAGCGACTTCACGCCGTACGCCGAGCGGGCCAAGCAGCAGAACGCCGATCTGCTCTTCGTCGCCTGGGCCGGCACCACCGGGCCCGCGCTCTGGCGTGCGCTCGAGCAGCAGGGCGTCGCCAGGTCCCTGACGATCGCGACCGGCCTCGCCGAGCGTGCGACCTGGGACAGCTACGTGCCGGGGATCAACTTCCTCTCGCACTACGTGTCGCACGCCCCGAAGAACAAGGTCAACGACTGGCTGAAGCCGCAGATGAAGCGGAAGAACCAGGCGCCGGACATCTTCACGCCGGACGGCTTCGTGGCCGCGCAGATGATCGTGCGCGCGGTGCAGAAGGGCGGCGGTGACAACGTCGACCGCATGATCAGCGCTCTCGAGGGCTGGAAGTTCCTCGGCCCGAAGGGCCCGCAGCGGATCCGGCCGGAGGACCACGCGATGCTCCAGCCGATGTTCCAGGTGCGTCTGCGCAGACGCAGGACGGAAAGCAGGTCGCGGTCGTCGTGAAGACGTTCTCGCCGGGCAACGTCCAGCCACCCGTCCGGCCCTTCCCGAGCTAAACAACGTCCTCCCTCCGCCGCGTGGCACCCATCCTTGCGACGCGGGACCTCGGGCTCGACATCGGCGGCGCCACGATCGTCGCCGATGTCGGCCTGGAGGTCCGCGAGGGCGAGTTCCTCGGGATCATCGGGCCGAACGGCGCCGGCAAGACGTCGCTGTTCAACCTGCTCTCGGGCCTCTACCGGCCCACGAAGGGCACGATCGAGCTGGCCGGCCGTGAGATCACGAACGACCCGCCGTACCGCCGCACGCAGGCCGGGCTCGGACGGACGTTCCAGATCTCCAGCGTGTTCCCCCGGCTCACCTCGCTCGAGAACGTGCGACTCGCGGCTGAGGCCCGTCTGGGCGGCGCGATGCGCGTCTGGCGGCGGGCTTCGCGGGTGCGCGAGGCGGTCGACCGGGCCGGCTGGGCGCTCGACCGGGTCGGGCTCGGGCCGCGCAAGCTGACCCTGGCCGGCTCGCTGTCGCACGGCGACAAGCGCAAGCTCGAGCTGGCGATGCTGCTCGCGGCCGATCCCGACGTCGTCCTGCTGGACGAGCCGATGGCCGGCGTGAGCGTCGAGGAGATCCCCGGCCTCGTCGAGGTGATCCGCACGGTGCAGGCCGAGGAGGGCAAGACGGTGCTGATGGTCGAGCACCACATCGCCGTGGTCACCGGGGTCGCCGAGCGGATCGCGGTCATGCACCACGGCCGCCTGCTCGCCGTCGACACGACCGAGAAGATCATGGAGAACGAGGAGGTCCAGGCGGCCTACCTGGGTGAGCCGCTGTGACCGAGCAGGCGCCGCCGCTGCTGTCGGTCCGGGACCTGCACGTCTACCTCGGCCCCTCGCACGTCCTCCAGGGCATCTCGTTCGACGTCCCGAAGGGCGGCGTCACCGCGCTGCTCGGCCGGAACGGCGTCGGGCAAGACGACGACCATCCGCTCGCTGCTCGGGCTCGTCCGCCCGCGCGGGAGCGTCAAGCTCGACGGCGAGGAGATCGGGCGGCTGCCGACGCACCGCATCGTCAACCGTGGCGTGGGCTACGTGCCCGAGGACCGGGACGTGTTCACCGGGCTCACCGTCGAGGAGAACCTCAAGCTGGCCGAGCGGAACGGCAGCGCGCGCTACGACCTCGTCTACGACCTGTTCCCCGAGCTCGGCGAGCGGGGCCAGCAGAAGGCCGGGACGCTCTCGGGCGGGCAGCAGCAGATGGTCGCGATCGGCCGCGCGCTCCTGAACGAGAACCGCATCCTGCTGATCGACGAGCCGACCAAGGGCCTCGCTCCGCTGCTCGTGACCGAGGTCGCGCACGTGCTCGAGCGGGTGAGCGAGACGGAGACGATGCTGCTCGTCGAGCAGAACCTCGGCGTCGTCCGACGGATCGCGCGCGACGCGATCGTCCTCGACGGCGGGCGCGTCACCTACACGGGCACCGCCGAGGCGCTGCTCTCCGATCCCGAGCGCGTGCGCAGCCTGCTGGGCGTCTCGGCGGGAGGCCACTGATGGACACCTTCGTCCTGCTCACCGTCACCGGCCTCGCTCTCGGCGCGATGTACTTCCTGATCGCCTCGGGCCTGTCGCTGATCTACGGCCTGATGGGCGTGCTCAACTTCGCGCACGGCGCGTTCATCACGGTCGGGACGTACGCGACCTGGTACAGCGAGAGCAAGCTCGACGCGATCGGCTCCGACCCGCTGCGCTTCCTGGTCGCTGCCGCGATCGGCACTGGCGTGCGGCGCGCTGCTCGGAGCGCTGGTCGAGATCGTGCTGATCCGGCCGCTCTACCAGCGTCACATCGAGCAGGCGCTCGTCACCGTCGGCCTCTCGCTGGCGCTGATCGCGCTCGTGCAGGGCATCTGGGGCCCGACCGAGCGCATCTACCCGACGCCGAAGTGGCTCTACGAGACGACCGAGCATCCTCGGTGCCCAGATCCCGAACGACCGCTTCGTCGAGATCCTGTCGGCGGTCGTCGTGCTGGGCGGGCTGATGGCCTTCCTCCGCTACACGCGCTACGGGCTGATCATCCGCGCCGGCGTCGAGAACCGCGCCATGGTCACCGCGCTCGGGATCGACGTCAAGAAGGCGTTCACGCTCGTGTTCGCGATCGGCGGCGTGGCCGCGGCGCTCGCCGGCGTGCTCGCGGGCGTCTACTACGGCTCCGTCGACCCGCACCAGGGCACGTCGCTGCTGATCTTCGCCTTCATCGTGACCGTGATCGGCGGCCTCGGCTCGATCCTCGGCGTCAGCGGTGGCGTCGGTCGCGGTCGGGCTGATCCAGCAGTACGCGAACTACTACGCCTCGTCGGGCACCGGCGACCTGGCGGTCGTCCTGCTGCTCGCGCTGATCCTGCTCGCTCGCCCGGGCGGGCTCGCGCCCAAGGTCGCGCATTGAAGCGCGTCCTCGGTGTCGTCGTCACGGTCGCCGTCTTCGCCGCGCTCGCCGTCGTCCCGAAGCTCGCGCGTCGACACCCACGGCGTCTTCAGCTCGGAGCTGAACAGCCCCGGCACGCTCCAGGTGCTCGGCCTCATGCTCGTCTTCGGAGCCGTCGCGCTCACCTACGACCTGCTCTTCGGCTTCACGGGGCTGCTCTCGTTCGGCCACGCCCTGTACTTCGCGGTCGGCGTCTACCTGACCGCGATCGCGACGACGAAGTGGGGCTGGAGCCTGCCGGCGGCGCTCGCCTTCACGGCGGCGGTCGCGCTCGTGCTGCCGCTGATCCTCGGCTCCGTCAGCCTCCGCGTCGGCGGAATCGCCTTCGCGATGGTCACCCTCGCGTTCGCGGAAGCCGGCTCGATCCTCGTGGACAAGAACCCGCGCGGCTGGACGGGCGGCGAGGAGGGAGTCGCGGTCGACTTCGAGGCGCTGCCCGAGGCCTTCATCGGCGTGCTGAACACGAAGAACCTCTACTGGCTGGCGCTCGGCTACCTGGCCGTCGTCTTCGTGATCGTCAACTGGGCGGTCGACTCGTCGCCCGGGCGCGTCTGGCAGGCGATCCGCGAGAACGAGGGCCGTGTGGGGGTGCTCGGCCTGCAGCCGTTCCGCTTCAAGCTGATGGCGTTCGTCCTCTCGGCGTTCCTCGCCACGGCGGGCGGCGTCGTCTACGTGCTGTTGATCGGCGGCGCCACCCCGTACGTCACGACGCCCGCGTTCACGCTCACGCTGCTCCTGATGGTCGTGATCGGCGGCGCCGGCAGCCGCTGGGGCGCGGTCATCGGCGGGATGGTCTACACGTTCCTCGACAACCGGCTGCTCGACTGGTCGGACTCCGGGGCGATCCAGGACCTGCCGAAGGCGCTCCGGATCCCGCTGTCCGAGCCGCTGTTCGTGCTGGGAACGCTCTTCATCCTGCTCGTCTACTTCCTCCCCGGCGGCATCGTCGGCCTGGCGCGGCACCGGCCCCGGCGGAGCGGCGTCGCCCTGCTCGACGAGACAGCCGGGCCGACCGTCGAGCCGGAAGCGGAGGCGCGCGCATGAGCTCGACGACCCTGCAGGCGAGAAACGGCGACGTCCGGATCGCGTACGAGGTGCGCGGCGCGGGAGAGCCGCTGCTGCTGATGCAGGGCCTCGGCTACGGACGCTGGGGCTGGGAGCCGGTGCTCGCCCCGCTCGCAGACGAGTTTCTCGTGCTGCTCTACGACAACCGCGGGATCGGCGAGAGCGACGTCCCCGCCGGGCCCTACAACACGCGTCAGCTGGCCGAGGACGCCGTCGCCGTGCTCGACGCGGCCGGGGTCGAGCGCGCCGACGTCGTCGGCACGAGCCTGGGCGGGATGGCCGCGCAGGAGCTCGCGATCTCCTTCCCCGGACGCGTGAACAGGCTCGTCCTCGCCTGCACGACGCCGGGCGGCCTCTCCTCCCACCCGATGCCGCAGCAGACGGTCGACCTGATGCTCGCGGCGCCGACGCTGCCGCCCGAGGTCGCGCTCCGGCGCTTCGTCGAGAACGCGCTCTCGCCGGGCGCTCCGGCCGAGCTGGTCGAGCGGATCCTGGCGCTCCGGCTGCAGAACACGTTCGACGCTCGCGGCTGGCAGGCCCAGGCGGCGGCGGGCATGACGTTCGATGCGCTCGAGCGGATCTCCGGTATCCAGGCGCCGACGCTCGTCGTCACCGGCACCGAGGACGTCGTGGTCGACCCGCGCAACTCCGAGCTGCTCGCGGACGGGATCCCGGATGCGCGCGTGGAGCGCGTCCCCGGCGGCCATCTGTTCTTCTGGGAGGATCCCTTGCGGTTCGCGACCCTCGTGAAGGAGTTCCTCCGATGAGTGGTCAGCTCGTGATCGGACGCTGGATCCGCGACCGCGCGCGCACGACGCCGCGGCGGGTCGCGATCGAGTTCGGCGGCCGGAAGGTCTCCTACGAGGAGCTCGACGACCGCTCCGAGCGGCTCGCCGCCGACCTGCTCGCGTCCGGCCTCGAGCGCGGCGACCGGGTCGCGACGCTGACCGGCAACTCCCCAGAGCACGTCGAGGCCATGTTCGCCTGCGCGAAGGCCGGGCTCGTGCTCGTCCCCCTGAGCTGGCGGCTGTCGCCGGCGGAGCTCGCCTACCAGCTCGACGACTGCGAGCCGGCGGTATTCCTCGTCGAGGACGACTACGACGACCTGGCCGAGGCCTCGCTCGCGCAGGCGGGAATCCGCCCGGTGCGCAGGCGTCTGGGCGATGTCGCCGAGGGGTCCGGGCGCATGGACGTTGCGGTGGGCGACGACGACCCGCTCTTCCTGATCTACACGTCCGGCACGACCGGGAAGCCGAAGGGCGCGCTGCTGACGCACGCGAACTGCTTCTGGACGAACCTCGGCTTCGACCTCGGCACCGGCATGGCGAGCGACGACGTGGCCCTCCAGGTGCTGCCTCAGTTCCACTGCGGCGGGTGGAACGTCCAGCCGCTCCTCACCTGGTGGAAGGGCGGGACGATCGTGCTCGAGCGGAGCTTCGACCCCGAGCGCTGCCTGGCGCTGATCGCGGAGAAGCGCGTCACGACGGTGATGGGCGTGCCGGCGATCTACCTGTTCATGGCCCAGGAGGCCGGCTTCGAACAGGCCGACCTCTCCAGCCTGCGCCGCGCGGTGGTCGGCGGGGCGCCGATGCCCGAGGCGCTGCTCGAGACCTGGCAGGCCCGGGGCGTCGACATCGTCCAGGGCTACGGGCTGACCGAGGCCGCGCCGAACGTCCTCTGCCTTCCGGCCGAGGACGCCGTGCGCAAGCAGGGCTTCGCGGGCAAGCCGTACCCGTACGTCGAGGTGGCGCTCCGCGATCCCGACTCCGGCCGTTTGCTGGACGGGCCGGGGGAGGGCGAGCTCGTCGTCCGCGGCCCGAACGTCTTCGCCGGCTACTGGCGGAACCCCGAGGCGAGCGCGGCCGCCGTCGCGAACGGGTGGCTGCTCACGGGTGACGTCGCCGAGCGTGACGACGAGGGCTACTACCGCATCTGCGCACGCCTGAAGGACATGTACATCTCGGGCGGCGAGAACGTCTATCCGGCCGAGGTCGAGAGCGTGCTCCACGAGCACCCGGCGGTCGCCGACGCGGCCGTGGTCGCGCTGCCCGACGAGCGCTGGGGGGAGGTCGGCGTCGCCGCCGTCGTGCTGGCGCCCGGCGCGGCCGCCGACGAGGAGGAGCTGCTCGAGCACTGCGCGCGCCGACTCGCCCGCTTCAAGGTCCCGCGCGGAGTCCGCTTCGTCGACGAGCTGCCGCGCTCGGGCATGGGCAAGGTCCTGAAGGACGAGCTGCGCGGCCTGATCGTGAAGGAGGCGTCGGCGTGAAGCCGATCGACGTCGCTCCGACCGCGGCCGACGGCAGGGCGCTCGGCCGGCGCGGCGCCCGGACCCGCCAGCGCCTGCTCGAGGCTGCGGAGGCCGTGTTCACCGAGAGCGGCTACCACGATGCGTCGATCGTGCGCATCACCGATGCCGCGGGCGTCGCCATGGGCACCTTCTACCTCTACTTCCGCAGCAAGAAGGAGATCTTCGACGAGCTCCTCCGCGACCTGAACCGCCGTGTCCGCCACGCGATGAGCGAAGCCTCGTCGGAGGGCGGGACGCGGCTGGAGCAGGAGCTGCTCGGCTTCAAGGCCTTCTTCCGCTTCACGGCCGAGCATCCGGGGTTGTACCGGGTGATCCGGCAGGCCGAGTTCGTCTCCCCCGAGATGCTCCGCTACCACTACGACAAGCTCTCGGCCGGGTACGTCGAGGGCCTGCGCGCTGCGGCGGAGCGCGGGGAGGTGGGCGAGATCGACGCGGAGGTCAGCGCGTGGGCGCTGATGGCCGCCGGCGAGCTGATCGGGATGCGCTGGATCCTCTGGGAGCAGCGCGAGGAGATGCCCGAGCACGTGCTCGAGGAGCTCGAGCGCATCGTTGCGTGTGTCCTGGAGATCGGTAGGTGACGCACGTCAGCCTTGCCGCCGTCGCTTCGTACCTCCCGAAGCGTTGGATGACCGCAGCCGAGATCTCCGCCGCCACCGACATCCCCGAGGACGTCGTGGTCGAGAAGTTCGGGGTGCGCGGCAAGCACATCGCCGAGCCGGACGAACACGTGAGCGACATGGCCGTAACGGTCGCTGAGCGGCTGCTCGCGGGGACCGGCTTCGATCGCGCCGAGGTCGACGTCGTCCTCTACTTCGGCTCGATGTGGAAGGACTATCCCGTCTGGCAGGCCGGGCCTGCGATCGCGCATCGACTCGGCTGCGCGAATGCCTACGGGGTCGAGTACGCGAACGTCTCGTACGGCGCGCCCGCGGCGCTGCGGATCGCGCGGGACATGCTCGTGGCGGAGCCTGAGGTGCACGCCGTGCTCGCCGTCGGCGCCTCGCGCGAGTCGTACCTGCTCGACTACGCGAACGAGCGCGCACGCTTCATGATCAACTTCGGCGACGGAGCCGCCGCCGCCCTGCTCGTCGAGGACGGCGGGACGAACGAGGTGCTCGGCTCGCACGGAATCACGGACGGCTCGCTCTCGCGCCACGTGATGGTGCCCTCGGGCGGGAGCGTCGACCCGGGCGGGCCCCACCGCTCGCTCGACGTGGTCGACCAGCTCGCGATGAAGGAGCGGCTCGACGAGGTCAGCCTGCCCAACTTCGTGCGCGCGGCCGAGGGAGCGCTCTCGCGGTCGGGTGCCGGCCTCGGGGACGTCAGCTTCCTCTGCGGCATCCACATGAAGCGCTCGATGCACGACGCTCTCGTCGCGGCGCTGGGCGTCGACCCTGAGCGGGCGGCCTATCTCGACGACGCCGGCCACATGAGCGGCGTCGACCCGCTGCTCGCGCTCGACCGGGCGAGCGCGGCAGGACAGCTCGCCGACGGCGACCTCGTGCTGCTGCTCGCCGCGGGGACGGGCTACACCTGGGCCGCGAGCGTCGTCCGCTGGGGTGAGCAGTCGTGATGGAGGTCGGCGCCCGCCTCGGCCCGAGCCGGTGGCTCGAGATCGACCAGGAGCGGATCGACCTGTTCGCCAACGCGACCGAGGATCGGCAGGGGATCCACGTCGATCCCGTCGCCGCTGCGGCCGGCCCGTTCGGGACGACCGTCGCGCACGGCTTCCTCACGCTCTCCCTGGTCGTGCCGCTCCTGTACGAGGTCGCGCCGAACCCGGACGGCCTCGTGCTCGTCAACTACGGCGTCGACCGTGTGCGCTTCCCCGCCGCGGTTCCGAGCGGCGCCCGCATCCGCGCGGTCTTCGACGTCGTCGGCCTCGACGACGTTCCCGGCGGCCGCCAGGCCACGCTGGCGGCGACCGTCGAGCTCGAAGGCGGCGAGAAGCCCGTCTGCGTCGCCCAGCTTCTGCTTCGACTCATCGACCCACCCGGAGGTGACACCTGATGCGCAGATTCATCGCTCTGGCGGCCGTCCTGGCCGCGCTCGTCGTCCCCGCCTCGGCCCTGCCGGCCGCGGGCACCACGTTCCCGCCCGGCTTCCCGACGATCCTCGACGCCTCGCTCGGCACGCCGGTGATCGGCTTCGGCGGCTCGGGCCGCGTCGAGCGGACGCCGGTGATCCTGCTGCACGGCAACAACGACACGCCCTATCCCGACCGCGTGCAACCCGTTCGGCGACGTGCAGGCGCTCGCCGACCACCTGCTCGCCAACGGCTACCGGCCGTCCGAGGTCTGGGCGCTCGGCTACCAGGGCGACCAGTGCGACCTGCTCGCCGACCAGACGCGGCGCTCGGCGTTCGCGCACTCGACCGTGGCGAACGTCCCGGATCTGCGTGCGTTCGTTCGCGCGGTGCTCCGCTACACCGGAGCGAAGCGCGTCGACATCGTCGGGCACAGCCTGGGCGGCACGCTCGCTCGCGAGTGGATGCGGCAGGATCACGCGCACCACCAGGTCGAGCACCTCGTCGCGATCGACAGCCCGAACCACGGGATCGTCAACTGCTCGCCGAACCCGTTGAACTACTTCCAGCTCCCGGCGTTCGGCGGCTTCACGCCTGACAGCGCCGTGTGCCGTGAGTACGGCGCGGAGGACACGCCGTTCCTGGAGGCGCTCAACAAGAAGGAGACGCGCGGGCCGACGCGGTATCTCGCGATCCGCAACGCCGACACGAGCTTCGTCTACTTCTCCGCGGTCGACGGGATCTTCGCGCCCGTACCTGCCGAGGACCGCACCGGCGCCCCGCACGACTTTTCCTTCAGCGCGGTGCTGCACGGCGACAAGGCCGAGAACGTCGACCTGACCGGCCAGGGCCGCTACGACGCGATCCTCGGGCTCGGCGCACCTCGGGATTCTCAACTCGCCGGAGACTTGGGCGCTCGTGTCTCCGACTTCCTGAAGGGCGGCCACGGGCACCACTGAGCGAGTCGCGATCGTCACGGGCGCGGCCGGCGGGATCGGCCGCGCCCTGGCGTCGCGCCTGGAAGCCGACGGCTGGGGCGTTCTTCCTGTCGACCTGCACGGCGGCTTCGAGGCCGACCTGACGACCCGCGAGGGGAACCGGGCCGCCGTCGACGCCGCGCTCGAGCGGTTCGGCCGGCTGGACGCGATCGTGGCGAACGCCGGCTTCCAGCACGTCGCTCCGATTGCCGAGTTCCCCGAGGACCGCTGGGACGACCTGATCTCGCTGCTCCTGACGAGCCCGTTCCTGCTCGCGAAGTACGGCTGGGAGGCGCTCGTGGCCAGCGGCGACGGCCGCTTCCTCGCGCTCGCCTCCGTGCACGGGCTGGTCGCGTCGCCCTTCAAGGCGGGGTACGTCGCGGCCAAGCACGGGCTTCTCGGCCTGGTCAAGACGCTGGCCCTCGAAGGGGCCGAGCACGGGATCGCCGTCTCCGCGCTCTGCCCGTCCTATGTGCGGACGCCCCTCGTCGAGCAGCAGATCGCCGATCAGGCGCGCGTGCACGGCATCTCGGAGGAGCGCGTCCTCGAGGAGGTGATCCTCGCGCCGCAGGCGGTCAAGCGCCTGCTCGAGCCGGAGGAGGTGGCCGAGGTCGCCGCCTTCCTGCTCGGCCCGGCCGGCCGCAACTTCACCGGCGCCCCGGTGGTGATGGACCTCGGCTGGACCGCGCGCTAGCCGCGCACGTAGGAACCGGGCGCAGCCTCGCCCTCGGGCAGCGTCGGCGGAACGACCTGAGCGCCAGAGCGCTCAGCGGCCCACGCGGCCCAGTCCTCCCACCAGCTACCGGGACGTTCCTCTGCGGCGGCCAGCCAGGCATCTGCGTCCTCGGGATACCCGTCGCCCGCCCAGAAGCGCGCTTTCTTGGCGCCGGGCGGATTGACGAGGCCGGCGATGTGCCCGCCCGAGCTTCGGCGGTAGTGCACGTCGCCGCCGACAAGGCCGGTCGTCCGGTAGCTGGAGCGCCACGGGACGATGTGGTCGACCTCCGAGCCGAGCACGTAGACGGGCGTCTGCACCTTGGACAGGTCGATCTGGACTCCGTCGATCGTCAGCCCGCCGGGTCGCGCGAGCCCGTTCTCGAGGTAGCAGCCACGCAGGTACTGCGAGTGCATCGCCGCCGGCAGGCGCGTGCCGTCGGCATTCCAGGCCAGCAGGTCGAAGGGCTCGGGTGGCTTGCCCATCAGCCAGCTCGAGACCACGTAGCGCCAGACCAGGTCGTTCGCCTTCATGAGCAGGAACGGCCCGCCCAGCTCGTCAGGCGCCATGTAGCCGCGCTTGGTGATGCGCTCCTCGATCCGCTCGATCGCCGCCTCGTCGGTGAAGACGCCGATGTCGCCCGGGTCGCTGAAGTCGACGAGCGTGTTCAGGAGCGCCGCCCAGCCGATCCGGTCGCTCTCGCCGCGGGCGGCGAGAACGCCGAGCGCGATCGCCGTCAGGGTCCCGCCGACGCAGACGCCGGCGACGTTGGCCCGCTCGGCGCCCGTGAGCTCGGTCGCGCGGTCGAGCGCAGTGAGGAGCCCGTCGCGGAGGTAGTCGTCGAGCGTCAGCTCGGCCATCGACGCATCCGGGTTGCGCCAGCTGATCGCGAAGACGGTGAAGCCCTGGCTCACCGCGTACTCGATCCACGAGCGGCCCGGGGCCATGTCCATGAGGTAGTACTTGTTGATCCAGGGCGGCACGTACACGATCGGCTCCGCGTGCACTCGCTCGGTCGTCGGCTCGTAGGCGAGCAGCTCGATCAGCTCGTTGCGCAGGACGACGCGGCCGGGCGTGGCGGCGAGGTCGCGGCCGAGCTCGAGCTCCGAGCTGTCCACCTCGCGCGGGCGGCCTCCGTTTCGGGCCAGGTCGTCGACGAAGCGGGCCGAGCCCTTGACGACGCTGAGCCCGCCGGTGTCGTAGGCCTCCTTGACGACCACGGGATTGACCCACGGCAGGTTGGTCGGCGCCAGCGCGTCGAGGAGCAGGCCCAGGCCGAACCGGGCCTTGCGGCGGGTCACCTCGGGAAGCTCGAGCGAGTCCAGCGTGCGCTCGGCCCAGCGAGCGGTGGTCAGGTAGCTGCCGAGGACGCCGCGCAGGACGGGGTTCGCGCTCCAGGCCCGGTCGCCGAAGCGCTTGTCGTCGGGATCCGGCTGCACGCGCGGCTCTGCGTCGCCGTCCAGCGCGGCCCGGGCGACGTCGAGGCCCACCGCGAGCTGGGCAAGCGTCAGCTCGCCGACGGCCTGTGCGGCCGTCGCCGGCCGGCGGGCGAGTGCGAGCATTGCCGCGCCGAGCGCCCCGACGAGGCCGGCCGGGTCGGCGCCCGAGAGCTTGAGCCCGTAGTCCAGGTCTTCGACGGCAGCCATGTCGGAGGACTATACGAGCGAGTCTTGCTTGGTTAGCCAAGCAGACTGTAGAGTTCACCACATGATGAGTGACGGCGTCGGCGACTTCATCCGCGTCCAGCGTCAGCTCGGGCACCTCTCGCTCCGCAAGCTGGCCGAGCTCTCCGATGTCTCGAACGCGTACCTGAGCCAGGTCGAGCGTGGCCTCTACACGCCGTCGGCCCAGGTGATGAAGAACATCGCGCACGCACTCGACCTCTCGGCCGAGGCGCTCTACTCGCGCGCGGGCCTGCTCGACGACGAGACCAAGGCCGACACGCGGCGGGGTGGAGGAGGCGATCCGGCTCGACGAGGAGCTCGAGCGCCGAGCAGAAGGAGACGTTGCTCCGCGTGTACAGGGGACTTCGCGGTACTGCTTGACATACCAAGCATACGCTAGGTATGCTGCGCGAGGTAACCGCCGATCGAGAGGACTCCAATGAACGACGCAACCACGTTCGCCGACCTCGCAGCCGAGGCGCAGCGCCAGACGCTGTCGACGCTGAAGCAGGCGCAGGACCTGTCGCTGCGCGGCGCCGAGCTCGCAGTCGGCCTCGTGCCGCGTGATACTGGGACGCGTAGCGTTCCCGCCGCCAAGGACGCCGTCGAGGGCGCGTTCGCCTTCGCCGGCCAGGTGCTCCAGCAGCAGAAGGCCTATGCGCTGCGGATGACGGAGATCGTCTCCGAGGGCATGAGCAAGGCCGCGGGCGGCCTCGAGCCGACCACCGCGAAGAAGAAGTAGCTCAGTACGATTGACGACAGGCGGAACCTTCGGGTTTCGCCTGTCGTCATGGACCGACCCGTACTGCATCCGTTCGTCCGCGAGCTCGTCGAGACCGAACGTCTCCAGGCCTTCGCGGATGCCCTGCCCGACCGAGCGCGGGTGTCCGAGCCTGCCCTGCCGCTGGTGGTCGCCGCGCTCCACGAGCGGCTCCAGCGGCCGCTCGTCATGCTTGCGCCCGAGGACGGCGACGCGCGCGATCTCGCCGAGGCGGCCGGCTGGTTCCTCGGCACCGAGAACGTCGGCCTCCTGCCGAGCCGCGGCGTTCGCTGGGAATCGGGGCTCGCTCCGCCGCCCCACCTCGTCGGCGAGCGCGACCGCGCGCTCGACGTGCTGGCCGGAGGCGGGCTCGTGGTCGCCTCGGCGTCGGCGCTGGCCGAGGGCGTGCCGCCGCCTGCGGCCCGGCCCGAGGCGCTGCGGCTTCGAGGTCGGCGACGAGCCCGGGATCGACTCGCTCGCGGAGCACCTCGCGCTGGCCGGCTACGAGCGCGTCGACCGCGTCGAGGAGCGCGGCCAGTTCGCGCTCCGCGGCGGGATCGTCGACGTCTATCCGACCACCGGCCGCGAGCCGTTGCGGATCGAGCTCTTCGGCGACGAGATCGAGGGGATCCGGGCCTTCTCGGCGTTCACCCAGCGCACGCTGCACCCGGTGCAGCAGGCGACGATCCGGCCCGCCGCCGAGCGCCGGCTCGACCTGACCGAGACGACGCTGCGCGACGACGGGCGAGGCGCCGACGGTCCCCGGCGACCTCGTCCCCGCCATCCCGGAGGGCCCGGATCTCGTCTGGCGCCCCGACGAGGTGCGCCAGGTCTGGGCGGAGGAGTTCCCGGGCGCGACGCAACCCTCGCTCGACCGCGCCGGCGAGCTCGATCCCGCTTCCCCAGGGACAGCCGCACGCCTTCGAGGCGCAGCGGCCGGCCATCGCCGCCCGCGGGCCTCTCCGAGGCCGAGAACGAGCTGCGCGGGTTCATGCACGCCGGCCACCGCGTCGTCGTCGCCTTCCCGCACCGCGGCGAGGCGCTGCGGACCCAGAACCTGATCCGGCGCGTCGAGCCCGGGCTGATGGAGGCCGGCGACGAGCCTCCCGCCCGAGGGCGAGCTGGCCTTCGCCGTCGCCCCGGCCCGCAGAGGCTTCGTCTGGCGCGAGCTTGGTCTCGTCCTGCTCCCGGACAACCAGGTCTTCCGCAAGCGACCGCCGAGGGCCGACGCGCGGCTCGGGAAAGCGCTCCAGTCCTTCGCCGACCTGCGCACGGGCGACCACGTCGTCCACGAGGACCACGGCATCGGCCGGCTGCTCGGCTTCGAGACGAAGGAGGTGGCCGGGGTCACGCGCGACTACCTCCTGCTCGCCTACCGCGGCGACGACCGGGTGTACGTCCCGCACGAGCAGATCGGGAAGGTCTCGCGCTACGTCGGCGCCGACGCGAGCGAGCCGGCGCTGTCCAAGCTCGGGGGCAAGGCGTGGCAGCTGCTCAAGACGCGCGCGCGGGAGAGCGTGCGCGAGCTGGCCGGCGAGCTGATCCAGCTGTACGCGCAGAGACAGCAGGCCCCGGGAGTCGCCTACGACCTCGAGCACGAGTACATCGAGCGCCTGGAGGCGTCCTTCCCCTACCGGGAGACGGACGACCAGGCCACGGCCATCGAGGCGGTCAAGGAGGACCTCGAGACGGGGCGCCCGATGGACCGGCTCGTCTGCGGCGACGTCGGCTTCGGCAAGACGGAGGTGGCCGTCCGGGCCGCCTTCGCCGTGGCGGTGAACGGCAAGCAGACGCTGATGCTCGTCCCCACCACGATCCTCGCCCAGCAGCACTGGAACACCTTCCGCGAGCGCTACCGCGACTTCCCGGTCAACGTCGAGATGGTCTCCCGCTTCCGCAAGCCTGCGGAGGTCAAGCGGATCCTGGCCGACTTCGCCGCCGGGAAGGTCGATGTCCTGATCGGCACCCATCGCGTGCTCTCGCGCGACGTGATCCCGAACGAGCTCGGGCTCGTGATCGTCGACGAGGAGCAGCGTTTCGGGGTCGCCCAGAAGGAGCTCCTGCGTCAGCTGCGGCTCGAGGTCGACGTGCTCGCGCTCAGCGCGACGCCGATCCCGCGCACCCTGCACATGTCGCTCTCGGGCCTGCGGGACATCTCCGTGATCGAGACGCCGCCCGAGGGCCGGCGCCCGATCCGCACGCACGTCGGCGACTACGACGAGGAGCTGGTCAAGCAGGCGCTCGACCGGGAATGGAGTCGGCGCGGACAGTCCTTCTACCTGCACAACCGCGTCGAGACGATCGAGGAGGCGGCCGAGAAGCTGCAGCAGATGTGCCCGGACCTGCGCTTCATCGTCGCGCACGGGCAGATGCGCGAGCGCGAGCTGGAGGAGCAGATGCTCGTCGTTCCTCGCCGGCGACGCGGACGTGCTCGTCGCCACGACGATCATCGAGTCGGGGCTCGACATCCCGCAGGCGAACACGCTGATCGTGGAGCGCGCCGACGCGCTCGGCCTGGCCCAGCTCTACCAGATCCGCGGGCGCGTCGGCCGCTCGGACGTCGTCGCCCACGCGTACCTGTTCTATCCCGACCACGCCGAGCTGAGCCCGGAGGCGCGGGCCCGGCTGGCCACGCTCGCCGACCACACCGAGCTCGGCGCCGGCTTCGCGATCGCGATGCGCGACCTCGAGATCCGCGGCGCGGGCGACCTGCTCGGGGCGGAGCAGTCCGGTCACGTGGCGGCGCTCGGCTTCGAGCTCTACGTCGAGATGCTCGGGGAAGCAGTCGCCGAGCTCTCCGGGCAGCGCCGGCCCGTCACGCGGCCGGTGCGCGTGGACGCCCGCATCGACGCCTACGTCCCCGGCTCGTACATCTCGGCCGAGGCGCTCAAGATCGACCTGCACCGGCGGATCGCCCTGGCGGAGTCCGAGGACGAGCTGCGCGAGCTGGAGGCGGCGACCGAGGACCGCTACGGGCAGCTGCCCGAGCCGGTGCGGAACCTGTTCGCGATCCAGGACGCGAAGCTGAAGCTGGCACGGATCGGAGCCGACTACCTCGTCTTCCGCGGGGGCCGCGCCTCGGTCGGTCCGCTCGTGCTCGGGTCGGGTGAGCTGCGCAGCCTCCGGGGCGAGATCGACACGGCGGTCTACACGACGGCCAGGCGGGAGGTCACGTTAAGGGGCGATGAATTTTCCCAGGCCGTTCGATTAGTCGATGCTATACTGGCCACTCGCCGGGCAGCGTGAGCAAAGTTGCTGCAAACGGCGCTCTTTTTATGAAAACATCAAGGTCATTCAGCATCGCGCTCGCGGCCGTCCTCGCCGCTCTCGCCCTCGCCGGTTGCGGCGGGAGCGACAGCAGCTCCGAGGACGTGCCGAACGACGCCGTCGCCGTCGTCGGCGACCAGGAGATCTCGAAGGAGCAGTTCGACGCCCTGGTCGACCAGGCGGAGGCCAGCGCCAAGCAGCAGAAGCGCACGTTCCCGAAGGCCGGGACCCCCGAGTTCAAGAACCTCCAGAACCAGGGTCTCGAGTATCTGATCCGGCGCGCCGAGTTCGAGCAGAAGGCCGAGGAGCTGGACGTCGAGGTCTCCGAGAAGCAGGTCGACGAGCGGCTCGAGCAGCTGAAGAAGCAGTTCTACGGGGGCGACGACAAGAAGTTCCGGGCCTCGCTCAAGAAGCTGCTGCTGACCGAGGACCAGGTCAAGCGGGACGTTCGCGCGCAGCTCCTCGAGGAGCAGCTCTACAAGGAGGTCACCGAGGACGTGAAGGTGACCGACGAGGAGATCGACGCGTTCTACGCCAAGAACAAGGCTCAGTACCAGCAGGCCGCCACCCGCGAGGTGCGCCACATCCTGGTCAAGACCAAGCCCAAGGCCGACGCCCTGCACAAGCAACTTCAGGGCAACGCCGACTTCGCCAAGCTGGCGAAGGCGAACTCCGAGGATCCGGGCTCGAAGAACCAGGGCGGCAAGCTGACGGTCTCGAAGGGCCAGACGGTGCCGCCGTTCGACAAGGCCGCGTTCGCCCTGAAGAAGGACGAGCTCTCGCAGCCGATCAAGACGCAGTACGGCTGGCACATCATCCAGGCGATGTCCGAGGTCAAGAAGGCGAGCACGACTCCCCTTCCGCAGGTCAAGGAAGCGATCAAGCAGCAGCTCCTGAGCGAGAAGAAGACCAAGGAGATGCGCGAGTGGATCGAAGGCTTGAAGAAGGAGTTCGACGTCGCCTACCAGGTGGGTTACGCGCCGCCGAAGACCCCGACGACCTCGACCCAGAGCACCGACGACAACTAGCCCCTCGGCCTCGGCCTCGCTCGCCGCGGCGCTCGTCGAGCTGCAGAGCCTGACCGAGCGGCTGCGCCGCGACTGCCCCTGGGATCGCGAGCAGACGGCCGCGACGATCGTTCCGCACACCGTCGAGGAGGCCTACGAGGTCGCCGACGCCGTGCTCGGCGGTCGCAGCGAGAAGCTCGTCGACGAGCTCGGCGACCTGCTTTTCCAGATCTTTTTCCTCGCCCTAACGCTTCAGGAACAGGGAGCGGGCAACCTGGAGCAGGTGGCGCGGACGATCCACGCGAAGCTCGTGCGGAGACACCCGCATGTGTTCGGCGAGGCCGCCGCCGACTCGGCCGGCGAGGTGAAGGCGCGGTGGGAGGACCTCAAGCGCGAGCAGGAGCAGCGCGAGGGCGTCTTCCACGACGTGCCCGAGACGCTGCCGGCGCTGATGCACGCGCGCAAGGTGCAGCGGCGGGCGGCGTCGGTCGGCTTCGAGTACCCGGACTTGGGTGGTGCGCTCGCCGACTTCGAGAGCGAGCTCGACGAGCTGCGGCAGGAGCTCGAAGGCAAGCCCGAGCCTGCGGCGGAAACACCGCCCGACGGGCGCGTTGCGGCCGAGCTCGGCGACGTCCTGTTCGCCGCCGTGAACGTCGCCCGGCGGCTGAACGTCGACCCCGAGCTCGAGCTGCGCCGTGCGAGCGGTCGCTTCGTCGGGCGCGTCGAGCGGGCCGAAGAGCTCGCCGCCGAGCACGGGGAGACCTGGACGGAGCTCGACCTGGAACGTCAAGATCGCTGGTACGACCTCGCCAAGGAGGAGACCCCATAGCCGCCATCACCGCCGTCCGTGCACGACAGATCCTCGACTCCCGGGGGAATCCGACGATCGAGGTCGAGATCGAGCTCGAGGGAGGCGCCGTCGGCCGGGCGGCCGTCCCTTCGGGCGCGTCGACCGGCAAGTACGAGGCGCTCGAGCTCCGCGACGGCGGCGACGCCTGGCTCGGGAAGGGCGTCTCGCGGGCGGTCGCGAACGTGCGCGAGGAGATCGCGCCCGCGCTGATCGGCGTGGATCCCGGCGACCAGCGCGCGATCGACGCGGCGCTGCTGGAGCTGGACGGGACGAAGGACAAGTCGCGCCTCGGCGCGAACGCGATCCTCGGCTGCTCGCTCGCAGCCGCCAAGGCTGCGGCGGCCGCCGCGGGAGTGCCGCTCTACCGGTGGATCGGCGGGGCGGGCGCACACGTGCTGCCCGTGCCGATGCTGAACGTCGTCAACGGCGGCGCCCACGCGCGCAACTCGATCGACTTTCAGGAGTTCATGATCGTCCCGGCGGGCGCGGAGACCTTCTCCGAGGGCCTCCGCGTGGCCGTCGAGGTCTTCCATACGCTCGCGAAGCTCCTGGACGAGCGCGGGCTCTCCACGGCCGTCGGCGACGAAGGTGGCTTCGCACCCGATCTGCCTTCGACGACGGCGGCGATCGAGGCGATCCTCGAGGCGGCCGAGCGGGCCGGCCATCGCGAGCGGATCGCGATTGCGGTCGATCCGGCGTCGACCGAGTTCTTCGCGGACGGCGTCTACTCGCTGGACGGCCGGACGCTTTCGGGCGACGAGATGATCGACTTCTACGCCGACCTCGTCGGCGGGTTTCCGCTGGTCTCGATCGAGGACGGGCTGGCGGAGGACGAGTGGCCGGCGTGGAAGTCCCTGACCGAGCGCCTGGGCGACCGCGCCCAGCTCGTCGGCGACGACCTCTTCGTCACCAACGTCGAGCGGCTCGAACAGGGAATCGAGCAGGGGGTGGCGAACGCCATCCTCGTGAAGGTGAATCAGATCGGCACGCTGTCGGAGACGCTCGACGCCATCGCGCTCGCGCGCGCGAGCGGCTACGCAGCGGTGATCTCGCACCGTTCGGGCGAGACCGAGGACACGACCATCGCCGACCTGGCCGTCGCTACAGGCGCGGGCCAGATCAAGACGGGCGCGCCGTCGCGCTCGGACCGCGTCGCGAAGTACAACCAGCTCCTGCGCATCGAGGAGGAGCTGGGCGCCGAGGCCGTTTACCCCGGCTGGGATGCGTTCCGCCGCGGCTAGCGCAGTCGTGCTCGCCCTGCTCGCGGCGGGCTGTGGCGGCTCCGACGACGAGACCGCCGGGAGCCCTCCGCCTCCACCTCCGCCGCCGACGACCACCATGACCGAGACGGCCACCGAGACGGAGCCGAAGGTCGGCGCCACAGCGGTCGGTGTCTACTTCGTCCGCGACGGGAAGCTCGGCTTCGCCGAGCGGAGCGTCGGCATCACGCCCTTGATCGCCACTGCAACGCTGGAGGAGCTCCTCGCGGGCCCGACCGAGGCCGAGCGCGAGGCCGGACTGACGAGCGACATCCCGCCGAACACGACGGTCGTCTCGATCGAGGTCAAAGACGACCAGGCGATCGTGGCGTTGTCGAACCCGCTCGACCGGCTCGGCTCACTGCAGGTCGTCCACACGCTTGCCCAGCTCGAGACCGTCGAGCGCGTGCAGCTCGGGCAGGAGGAGTTCACGAGCGCCGACACCGAGGAGGCGCTGCCGGCGATCCTCGTCGAGTCGCCGCGCGCCGGGCGCGACTGTGGCCAGTCCGCTGATCATCCGCGGCACCGCCAACACCTTCGAGGCGAACTTCATGGTCGAGCTCCGTCCCGCGCTGGGGAAGCCGCTCGTGAACACCTTCGTGACGGCCACCTCGGGCAACGGGACGCGCGGGACGTTCGACGAGTCGTTCGACTTCATGGCCGACCGGGAGCAGGCCGGGACGCTCGTCGTCTACGAGCGCTCCGCAGAGGACAACTCGGTCGTGAACGAGGTCGAGATCCCGGTGACGATCACGCCCTAGGCGCTAGCTACGCTTCGAGCGTGGCCGTCGAGAATCCGCGCCGCACCAAGATCGTCGCCACGCTCGGTCCGGCGACTGCGTCGGACGAGCAGGTCGCGGCGCTCGTCGCCGCGGGGATGGATGCGGCGCGGCTGAACTTCTCGCACGGCAAGCACGAGGAGCACCGCGAGCTCGCCAGGCGCGTCCGCGAGGCAGGGAGCCGCAACGGGACGAGGCTCGCCCTGATCGCCGACCTCCAGGGCCCCAAGCTGCGAGTCGGCGAACTGGCCGAGCCGATCCGGCTCGAGCAGGGAGGTCACATCGTCATCGTCGGCGAGGAGGTGGCGGGCGAGGGTGAGCTGCCGATCAGCCCGGCAGCGATCGGCGAGGTGCTCGCCCCCGGCCACGAGGTCCTGATCGAGGACGGGCGCATCCGCCTGCGCGTCGTGAGCGTCAGCGAGGGCCGTGCCCGCTGCGAGGTGATCCAGGGCGGGCTCGTGGCCTCCCACAAGGGGGTGAACGTCCCCGGTGTACCGGTGCCGATCCCGGCGTTGACGCGCAAGGACGTCGACGACCTGGAGCTCGCGCTCGAGCTCGGCGTCGACTACGTCGCCCTCTCCTTCGTCCGCTCGCCGCCGACGTACGCGACCTGCGCGAGCTGATCGAGCAGGCGGGCTCGCCGGCGCGGATCATCGCCAAGATCGAGAAGGCCGAGGCCGTCGACGCTCTCGACGCCGTGCTCGAGGAGACGGACGCGGTGATGGTCGCGCGCGGCGACCTCGGCGTCGAGATCGGGCCGGCGAGCGTGCCGCTCCTGCAGAAGCAGATCATCCAGCGTGCGCTCGAGCGGGGAAAGCCGGTGATCACGGCGACCCAGATGCTCGAGTCGATGATCCATGCCGCCGAGCCCACCCGCGCCGAGGCGAGCGACGTGGCCAACGCGATCCTGGACGGCACCTCGGCGCTCATGCTCTCGGGCGAGACGGCGGTCGGCGAGTACCCGGTCGAGTCGGTCATGTACATGGACAAGATCGCCCGCGTCGTCGAGCCGAGCATCGGCTACCGGCATCAATTTCCCGAGCGTGGCGTGGATCCGACCGTGGGCCAGGCGATGTCGAACGCGACGTGCGACCTGGCCGAGACGCTGGGCGCGCGCGCCATCATCGTGCCCACCTCGACCGGCCGCACGGCGTCGCGCGTGGCGCGCCTGCGGCCGCACCAGCCCATCATCGCGCTGACGCCGAGCCAGACCGCCGTGTCGCAGCTGGCGCTCGAATGGGGCGTGACGCCGGTCTACGTGCCGGAGTGCGCCGACGTGGAGGAGCTCTGGAGCCGCTCGCTGGACGCGGCCCGTGAAAGCGGGCTCGTCGAGCCGGGCGACCTGATCGTGATCACGGCCGGCACCGCCGTCAACACGCCCGGCACGACCAACCTGATCAAGGTCGACTACGTGTAGGAGCGAGGCTCCCGGCCGCGAAGGACGCGCCCGATGGCCCGCGCTACGCGCCCTAGTCAGGCGAAGGAGAAGAGACGGAAGCCCCGCTCGGCGAGGGCTCTCCGCCTGCTCGCCCTCGGGGTGGTCGTCTTCGCGGGATTCCTCTACTACCAGCCTCTCGCCAGCTATCTGGAGCGGCGGGACGCGCTGTCCGTACGCAGTGAGCAGGTCGCCGTCCTACGCGCTCGGAAGCAGGAGCTGGAGCAACGCCTCGAGGCCTCGAAGAGCCCGGAGGCGCTGGCCCGCGAGGCCCGCCGGCTCGGCCTCGTGAAGGAGGGCGAGCGGCTCTTCATCGTCAAGGGCGTGGAGGCCTGGAAGCGCGCACGGGGAGCTACGATCGACCGCGGTGACCGATGACGACAGAGCGCTCGTCGAGCAGCAGCTGGGCCGCCCACCGCGTGCCTTCCTGCGCGTAGTCGTTCGCTGCCCCTGGGGCCGGCCGGCCGTCACCGAGCAGGCGCCCTACGACGTGGAGGGAGAGCCCTTCCCGACGACGTACTACCTCACCTGCCCGCGCCTCGTGGCTGCGATCGCGCGGCTGGAGGCCGCCGGCGGCGTCGGCCGCTGGACGGCGGCGGTCGAGCGCGACCCCGAGCTCGCCGTCGACCTCGAGCAGGCGAACGCAGAGCAGCGCGAGATCAGGCGCGGCCTCGCCGGCGGCCACGTCGGCGTGGACGGCGGCGCGTCACTCGAGCTCGGGATCAGCGGAGCGGGTCGCGGCACGGGGCTGAAGTGCCTGCATGCCCACGCGGCCTACGCGCTCGCGCGCCCCGGGTACGAGCTGGGCGAATGCATCCTCGCCGAGCTCGGCGAGCTGTGGCCCGACGCGGCTTGTTGCATGCAGCTTCCACCTGGGTAGTCTCGAAGCCGTGGGCTCGTATGCGGTCGAGACGGCTCGTCACGAGTGGCAGGACGGGCATCGTCGCTTTCAGGAGGAGCTGCGCGACGCGCGCCGCCGTCCATGGCTGCTCTCGCACCTGGAGAAGGTCACCAGCGAGCTGCGCAAGCGGCTGGGCACGACGTTCACGCTCGCCGAGCTCGTCGACGCGTATCCCGGCGTGGAGGACTGGGTCCGAGACACCCTGGAGGACTCGGGTGCCCCGGGCTGGGCCGGCGACGTGACGCTCGTCTCCGATGAGGCCTGTCATCTGTACGCGCGGGGCGCGACCGACTACCGGCCGTGACCTTCGTGACTCCTCCTCGCGAGCGCCGGCGCCGACGCCGCGGACGCACGCTGGGCCGATGGGCTCTGCGGCTCGCGCTCGCTCTGGCGCTCTTCGCGACCGGGCTCGCGGTCGGTCGCGCGCTCGAGGACAACCCGGATCCGGGAGTGACCGTGACCAAAGAGCGTCCTTTGACGTTTACAGTCGAGAGTCGGTGAGAAAGAAACAATAGATTTCGTATAGTTCCCGTCCCCGTGGCCTACAACGATGATCAAACAACGCCGCGCCGTCGTGCTCCCGGAGCGGAGCCCGACTGGCTGACTCTCGGGCAGGCCGCCAAGTTCCTGGGGGTCGCGCAGAGCACGATCCGCAAGTGGTCCGACCAGCGCCGGCTACCCGCCTTCTACACGCCGGGCGGGCATCGCCGCTACCGGCGCGGCGACCTCGACGCGTTCCTCGAGCGCTCGGGCGCGGGAGCCCGCTCGACCGAGGGAGGGCCGCTGGTGCTGATCGTCGACGACGACGACAAGCTCCGTGAGTTCGTGCGGGTCAACCTCGAGATGGAGGGGTACACGGTCCGGGAGGCGGCGAGCGCGCAGGATGGCCTCGACGCCCTCGAGGAGCAGTCGCCCGACCTCGTCCTGCTCGACGTGATGATGCCCGGGATGGACGGCTGGGAGATGCTGCGCCAGATCCACGAGCGGCACGGTGTCGGGGCGATTCCGGTGATCGTCTTCAGCGGCCAGGTCGAAGAGGATGCAAATGCGGTCGCCGCCCGGGGCGCCCAGGCGTTCATCGGCAAGCCCTTCAGCCCGCAGTCGCTGATCGAGCGCACCAAAGCGCTCCTGCCCGCGTAGCGCTCGCGAACTGCGCCCACTTCGCGCCGACTTCGCCGCAGGCGGCTACTTCGGGCGTGTCCGGGGTCAGACCCCGGACACGGCCGCGCGGGACAAGGCGCCCGCCTGACGAGCGGGGTCGTGCGTGTCCCGGCGGAGACTCGGCACGCTTTCGTCACACGCGTACCGTCCAGGCGGGCCTCGTCCGGGGTCAGACCCCGGCCGTGGCCGGTTAGAGCTCGTCCGTAGCTCGCAGCAGCCCGGCGACGATCACGGTGATCGCGGCGGCGAGGCTGATCCAGATCCCGATCCCGCGCTCGAAGGGGAAGAACCGTTCGGGGATCGAGAGCAGGCGGACGAGCACGAACACGGTGGCGATCGAGCCCAGGACGATCACGACCAGGCTCTCGGGCACCGCCGCCGGCAGCGCGATCCCGGCTTCGCGCAGCACCGCGAGAGCGATCACAGCGAGGCCGATCAGGAAGACGAGCTTGCCGAGCGTCCCCGTGTGCCAGCCGATGACGGCGACGGTGGGGCCTTCGCCTGAGCCCGCATACCAGCCCGTGAACGCCGAGAGGGCCAGGACGAGACCGGAGATCCAGGTGAGTCGCTCGCCCAGCACCCAGAGCCCGATCGGGCCGCCGGCGTCGAGCTCGTCGTCCGCATAGCGCGTCTGATCCCCGGGGGGCGGGGCGAAGGGCTCAGGAGTCTCCACGGCCCGGGACTATAAGCCGAACAGCTGCTCGATCTGGCTCCACACGAGCAGCATCAGGTAAATCGCGAGCCCGGTGAGGAGCAGGAGCACGACCCAGAAGCGCAGCCGCGCGCGTTTCTGCTCGCGCGTGTGGCGCACCCGGTGGCGTCGGCGCTCGCGGTGGTAGCGGTAGGCGCGATCGACGGCGGAGGGGTCGACGTCCGGAACATCCTCCGCCTGGCGCCTGGCTGGCTGGGCCATTGGAACATCCTAGACCGTTGTGTCCGCGAGGGCGGAAAGTGCGAACTTCGAGACGCGTACGATTACGGGCGAATGGGGGTGGGCGAGCTGGACCGCGGCGTCAACGTGCCCGAGGCAGTTCTCGACGCCTTCGCCTCCGCCGGGGAGCGGCTCGCGCAGAGCGGCACGTTGGACGAGGCCCTGAACGAGATCGCCCAGGCGTGCGTGCACGCGGTCGGCGCGGAGCTCGTCGTCTTGCGGGTCCTCGACCAGGACGGCTTTCTCCGGGCCCGTGCGGTGACGGCCGCCTCACAGGCGCTCGCCGCCGAGCTCGAGGGATCGCGGTACCCGTTGCGCGAGCAGGGAGAGGAGGGAGACGGCGTGGGCGCTGCCCTGGCAACGGCGGTGCAGCGGACGGCGGAGCGGCTGGGATCGGAGAGCGGGCTCGTCGTTCCCATGCTCGTCGGCGTGCGTCCTGTCGGCAGCCTCGAGCTCTACCGCTCACGCAAGCCGCTCGGCAGCGGCGAGGAGCAAGTGGCTCGCCTGGCTGCCTCGCAGGCCGCGCTCGCGGTGCGGGCGTTCGGGATTCCCAGCACGGGGACGAACGGGGCCTCGGTGCTGCGCAGCTCGCTCGACCTGACCGGCGACGCGCTCGCGGCCGGCCTGGAGCAGGCGCGCACAGCCGACCAGATCGCCCGCCTCGCCGCCGAGGCGACGGGCGCGGTCGCGGCCACCATCTGGGACGCGGAGGCGCTGACGGCTTTGGCCGGCCACGGCCGAGCCGCAGGGGACGCGGAGCGGCAGGCCGCAGTCCGGGCGCTGGCCGCGGCGAGCTCCGGGGCCGTCGTGGAGGACGAGGTCGCCACGATCGCCCTCGGCCGGCCGGCATTCGCGGCCCTGCAGCTGCGCTTCTCGCCGGAGGTGCCCCCGAATGAGGCCGTGCTCGAGCAGCTCGCCAGCTTCGGCGTCCGAGCGGCCCACGCCCTGCGCCTGAGCGAGCGGGCCGGCCGGCTCGCCGGCGACCTCGAGCGCACGCAAGCGCTGCTCGCCGTCCTGGGCCAGGCGATCGCGCGCCTGTCGCTCAGCCACACGCTCGAGACCGCCGTCGACCGGGTGGCGGCGCTGCTCGGCGTGGAACGACTTGCGGTCTACCTGCGCGACGAGGAAGGCCGGCTCACGGTTGCGGAGGCGCGCGGGCTCGCCGGGCCGCACGTGGAGGTGGCCGACCGGCTTCTGGAGCTGGCACTGGGCCCGTTTCGAGCACGGGGAACGCTGGCGATCGAGGACGCGGCGCTGGACCCGCGCTTGATCGAGGTCGCCGAGGCGCGCGCTGCGGCCGGGATCGAGGCCGCGACGGCTGTCCCGCTGCTCGTGACCGAGGAGCTGATCGGCCTGCTGGTCGTGTATCCGCCGCGCGGCCGGGCGCTCGCTCCGGACGAGACCGCGCTTCTCTCGGCGCTCGCCGTCCAGCTCGGCGTCGCCGTGCAGAACGCACGCCTGCACGAGCAGGCCACACGGCTCGCGGCCGAGCGAGAAGAGGCGCTCGCCGCCGAGAGCCAGAGCGCACGCGAGCTGCGGTCGCTGTACGAGATCTCGCGCTCGTTCGTGCACGAGCTGACGCTCGACGCCACGATCGACGCGGTCGTGCGCGCCGTCGTCGGGCTGCTCGGAGTCGATGCGGCCGTCCTGCGTATCCCGGACGAGCGCCGCGACGAGCTCGTGGCCGTCCGCGTGCACGTGTCCGATCCCCGGCTCGAGGGCGCCGTCGGCTCGATCCTCGCGCGTCCCCAGCGGCTCGCGAAGCTGCCGGGCCGGCGGCTCTTCCGTGCGGGGAAGCCGCTCGTGCTCGACGCGGAGTCCGCCGGCAACCTCGGCGCGTCGTACGAGCTGCTCGTGCCGTTCCTCGAGCGCGGAGCAACCTGCGTCGTCGTCCCCGTGAGCACCCCCACCGAGCTGCTCGCCACCCTGACGCTGCTCTCGCTCGACTCGGGCCGGCCGATCACCGGGCGGGCCCTGGAGCTGGCCGACTCGATCGTCCGCCAGGCGGCGATCGCGATCGACCGCGCCCGCCTGTACGAGCAGCAGAAGTCGTTCTCGGACACGATGCAGCGCTCGCTTCTGCCGCGCTCCCAGCCGCAGCTGCCCGGTCTCGACCTCGGCGCGGTCTACGCCTCGTCGGCCCGCGTCGAGGTCGGCGGCGACGTCTACGACTTCCTCACGCTGCCCGACGGCCGGCTTGCGGTCGTGCTCGGCGACGTCACCGGCCACGGCATCGACGCGACCGCCGACATGGCGATGGCGAAGTTCGTCTTCCGCTCGCTGACGCGCGAGCACCCCGAGCCCGGGGACTTCCTGGCCTTCGCCAACGAGGTGGCGATCGGCGAGCTGGGCGCCGAGAAGTTCGTCACCATGGCCTACCTGACGATCGCCCCGGAGAGCGGTGAGCTCGTGGCTGCGCAGCGCCGGCCATCCGCAGCCCCGTGCTCGTGCGGCCGGACGGGACCGTCGAGCCGATCGAGGCCGGCGGGCTCGCCCTCGGCATCGACGGCGACCAGAGCTACGACGAGGTGCGTACGACCCTCGAGCCGGGGTCGCTGGTCGCCCTCTACACCGACGGTGTCGTCGAGGCTCGCGACGCCGACGGCGGTCTCTGGGGTCACGAGCGCCTCGACCGCTGCCTCGCCGAGGCCCGCGAGCTGCCCGCGGCCGAGGTGGCCGAGCGCATCATCGTCGCCTGCCGCGAGTTCGCCGGAGGCGATCTCGAGGACGACTGCGCGATCGTCGTCGTCAAGCGCCTGTAGTCGATGAGCACCGCTCCGACTGCCGTGCCGCTCGGCCGCCTGACCACGCTCGTCTTCGTGGCCGGGGTCGGCGCTCTGGCCACCGAGATCGCGGCCTCGCGCCTGCTGGCCCCGTACTTCGGCAACTCGACGGTCGTGTGGGCGAACGTGATCGGCCTCGTGCTCGCCTCCCTCTCTCTCGGCTACTGGCTCGGCGGACGGCTCGCCGACCGGCGTCCGAGCCCGCGGCTCCTGGGAGCGATCGTCGTCGCCGCGGGCGTCCTGGTCGCGCTGACGCCGTTCGTCGCCCGGCCGTTCCTCGACCTGACGGTCGAAGGCCTCGACGAGGTGTCGACCGGCGCGGCGATCGGGTCGTTCTTCGGCGTGCTGATCCTGTTCGCGCCGCCGGTCGTGCTGCTCGGAATGGTGGCGCCGTTCGCGATTCGGCTCGGCCTCGACCGGGTCGAGTCGGTGGGCGCCGTCGCCGGGCGGCTCTACGCCGTCTCGACGATCGGCAGCCTGCTCGGGACGTTCCTCTCCGCGCTCGTGGCGATTCCGCTGATCGGGACTCAGCGCACGCTGCTCGCCAGCGCCGCGCTGCTCGCGCTGGCCGGCGCGACGCTGCTCGGCCCGCGCTGGTTCGCCCTGGCCGTCGCCCTCACGGCTCTCCTGCTCGTGCCGCCGGGCACGATCAAGGCCAGCGAGGGCGTCCTCCACGAGGACGAGTCGCTCTACCAGTTCGTGCAGGTGACCGAGCGGGACGGGACGCGCCGCCTCTACCTCGACGAAGGCGTCGCGGTGCACTCCATCTGGCGGCCCGGAGAGGTGCTCACCGGAGGCGTCTGGGACACTTTTCTCGCGCTGCCGCCGCTCCTCGGCAGACCACTGAAGCGCGTGGCGATCCTCGGCAACGCGGGCGGCACGACCTCCCGGGCGATGGGCGTGTACTACGCCGAGGCCGAGATCGACGGCGTCGAGCTCGACCCGGCCGTCACCGACGCCGGCCGGCGCTATCTCGGCCTCGGCGACAATCCGAGGCTGACGGTCCACACCGCGGACGCGCGCCCGTTCCTCCGCCGAAGCGAGGGCGGCTTCGACCTGATCGTGGTCGACGCCTACCGGCCGCCGTACGTGCCCTTCTACCTCGCCACGCGGGAGTTCTTCGAGCTCGTGCGGGAGCGACTGGCGCCGGGCGGGATGGTGGCCCTCAACGTGGCCACGGTGCCGGGCGACAGGCGGCTCGCCGAGGGGATCGCGACGACGCTCGCGTCCGAGCTGCCTGCCGTGTGGACGTGGCAGGCACTCCGCTTCAACCAGATCGTGGTCGGTCTCGAGCGACCGCTCGAGCTGGACGAGCTGCGCCGCCGCCTGCGCGCGGTGCGAGGCGATCTCGCTCCGCTCACACAGCTCGTCGCGCGCGACCTGCGACCCGGTCGGCCGTCGGGTCGACCCTGGACGGACGACCACGCCCCGGTGGAGTGGATCACCGACCGGATGATCGTCGAGTTCGCCGCCGAGGGCGGGCGGTTGGACGAGACGTCGCTGCCGACGGCGCCGTGAGCGGAAGACGGCGCACGGCCCGGCTACACTTTTCGGCGTGAGACGAGCCGTACTCGCCGGTTTTCTGCTGCTCCTGTGCGCCGCCGCGGGTGCGCTCAGCGCGACCGTGCTCGCGGCCAACGGCCCGCTCGGGCTGCTCCAGACGACCACCGGCGCCACGACCACGGCCCCGCCGACCACGACCGAGCCGCCCCCGCCGGCGCAGATCCCGCCGGGCGTGAAGATCTCGGGGGTGCTCGTGGAGTACCTGACGGCCGACGAGGCCGAGCTCTCGGTGGGCGAGGCCTTCGCGACGCCGGTCCCGGTGCGGTTCGGGCGCAGGTCGTTCGCGCTCGACCCGAACCGCTACGCCGTTCCGCAGATCCGCCGCGCGATCGCTTATGCGCTGGCCGCACGGCCGGGGACGAGCATCCGGCTCCCGGTGACGCTGCGCCGGGACCGGGTCGCGGCCTGGACGGCCGCCCTGGCCAAGCGGTTCGACCGCCGGCCGGTCGACTCGACGCTCCGGCTGCGGAAGCTCCGACCCTGGCTGACCAAGGACCGCCCTGGCCGCGAGCTCGACCGCCGCGCCGCGACGACCGCGATCCTCGACCGGCTGTCGTCGCACAGCCGGCGCCCTGTCGTCGCGAAGGCCGTGGCGCTGCGGCCGTCCGTCACGCGGCTGAGCTACGGCCCGATCGTCGTGATCCGCCGCGAATCGAAGGGCCTGTACCTCTACGAGGGCATGCGCCTGCGCAAGACGTTCGGCGTCGCCACGGGTCAATCGAGCTACCCGACCCCGATCGGTCGCTTCACGATCGTGACCATGGCGCGGAACCCGTGGTGGCACCCGCCCGACTCCGAATGGGCGCGAGGCGAGAAGCCCGTCCCGCCGGGCCCGGGCAACCCGCTGGGCACGCGCTGGATGGGGCTCTCGGCGCCCGGAATCGGAATGCACGGGACGCCGGACAGCGCCTCGATCGGCTACTCGGCCTCGCACGGATGCATCCGCATGCACATCCCGTCGGCGGAGTGGTTGTTCAACAACGTCGACGTCGGCACCACCGTCTTCATCGTCGCGGCCTGAACGGATGCAGGCGGCCAGGCTGAAGCTCGCCGGCCAGGTCGTGGCGATCGGGCTGGTCGCGGGCCTGCTCGCGCTGCTCGTCTGGAAGGTGGCCGGCGGCTCGGAGTCCGAGGTCGAGGGCCTGCGGAGCGGCAAGACGCCGCCCGCGCCGGGCTTCAGCCTGCCGCGGCTCACCGGGGAAGGGAAGATCTCGCTCGACTCCTATCGGGGCAAGGCGGTCGTGGTCAACTTCTGGGCGTCCTGGTGCGTTCCGTGCAAGACCGAGGCGCCCCTGCTCGAGAGCGCCTGGCGCAAGTACCGCAGCCAGGGCCTCGTCGTCCTCGGCGTGAACTCGCAGGACCTCTCGTCGGACGCACGCCGTTTCGCCCGGCAGGTGGGGTGGACGTATCCGCTCGTGCGGGACGGCGCCGGCGACGTGCTCGGGCCGTACGCCGTGGCCGCGTTTCCCGAGACGTTCTTCGTCGACCGAACGGGGAAGCTCGTTGCGCGCCTGGACGGCGAGGTCACCGAGGACGAGCTGACCGAGAACATCGAGCGCGTTCTGGCATGAGACGTCTGGCCCTCGTCGTGCTGCTGGTGCTGGCTCTTCCGGCAAGCGCGGCTGCGAGCGAGGAGAACCCGACCCTGCGGGAGCTCGAGGGCGAGCTGATGTGCCCGACCTGCGGGACGACGCTCGAGCTCTCGAACGCGCCCGCGGCCAACCAGATCCGGCGGTTCGTGCGCGCCCGCATCGAGGCCGGCGACACCAAGAGCGAGATCGAGGACAAGCTCGTCGCCGAGTTCGGGCGTGGAGTGCTCGCGTCGCCGCCCAAGGAGGGGTTCGACCTGCTGGCGTGGGTGCTCCCGTTGCTCGTGGCGGGGGTGGCCGCCGCCGCGATCGGGGTGCTGGTCGTGCGCTGGAGCCGTGGCCGTGAGACCGAGCCGCCGTACGAGGGCCCGAGCGCGAACGGCCACACGAAGCTCGACCCCGACCTCGAGCAGCGGCTCGAGGAAGAGCTCGCGCGCTACGAGTAGCGCCGTGTTGACGCGCATACCCGTCGCGTACCTGGCCGGGCTCGTCTCGATCGCGTTTCCCTGCGTCCTGCCGCTCGTCCCGGGCTACCTGTCCGCGGTCGCCGGTGTCGAGGCGGGTCGCTTGGGAGAGCGTGGCGTGGCGCGCCGCGTCGTGGTCGCGAGCATCCCGTTCGTCCTCGGCTTCACCGTCGTGTTCGTCCTGCTCGGCGCTGGAGCCGCAGCGCTCGGCTCCCTCGTGGATGCCGAGCGGCGGGCCGAGTTCGCCGGCTTCGTCCTGGTCGTGCTCGGCCTCGCGCTCGTCGGGCTCTTGCCGTGGTCGGAGCGGCTGGTGGCGCCGGAGCTCGTCGCCGGGGCGCGCCGGCGCGGGTCGAGTGCCCTGCTCGGAGCCGCCTTCGCGGTCGTGGCGGCCCCCTGCATCGGAGCCGTGCTCGCCTCGATCCTCGTGCTGGCCGCGGACACGGAGACCGTCGTGCGCGGTGCGATCCTGCTCGCGGCCTACTCGCTCGGCCTGGGGTCGGCTTTCCTGCTCGTGGGCGTCGCGTTCGCGCGCGCCATGGCCGGCTTCCGCTGGATCCGCGATCACTACGCGGTCATCCGCGTGGTGAGCGGCCTGACCCTGGTCGCGCTGGGGCTGATGCTCTTCTTCCACCGCGACTGGTGGCTGAAGGTGGCGCTGAACCGTGCTCTCTCCGAGGTCGGGCTCGGAACGCTCGACTAGGAGGGTTTGGCGGAATACCGCTCGTCGTCGGGGCGAGCAGCGCGGCCCCGACGGCACAGACGCTATTGCGCCAAACCCTCCTAGCCGCGCCGCTCGCGCGGCGGGCGTCCTCCTCGCGTGCCTTCGCCTCGTGGTAGGCGATTCGCTCGCGAACCATCCGCTGTATCTCGTCGTGCCGAGCGTGGTCTTCAGGCGTCAGCTTCGGACGCTTCTTCTTCGCCATCCTCGTCCTCCAGCAGCTGTCGAATCGCTCGGACGTCATCCTGGATAGAGCCGAGCAACCCATGATAGTGGTCACGTCCCGATGCTCGATCGGCGGCTCCACGCCGTGATCGTGGCCCCGATGAGGCGGTCCCGCAAGAGTCGAATCGGGACGTGACCCGCCGCTAGACCAGCAAGCGTGGGAGGTCGAGACCCTCCTCGACCACGCCGGCCGCGGATCTCACCTGTGTGAGCACGGCGTCGAGATCGACCTCGCGATGCCCGGGCGCGAAGGACACGATCGCCGCTCCGCCTTAGCGAGCTGGCGCTCGCAGCCGACGCGGTTCCCACGGCCGGCCTGGTACCAGGCGACGGTCACGTGGACGAGCCCCTGGAAGAAGTCCTTCTCGGACGGATCGGCGGCCCGCCAGGCGTCCTCGAGCGCCTCGTGTGCCTCGAAGTAGGCGCCGACGCGCATCAGTTCGAGGCCGCGCTCGAGGTCAGCTTCCACGCTCCGAGCGTATCCGCGCTCGCCGTCGGCTAGGGCCGGCGAACCTGAATCTCGTCCCCGTCCACGCGCACCTCGAACGTCTCGAGCTGGATCGCGTGGTCGAACTCGTTCAGGCCCGTGCAGATGTCGTACTGCCAGCCGTGCCAGGGGCACGTGACGACCGTGCCCTCCAGTCTTCCCTCGCCGAGTGGGCCCGCCGAGGTGCAGGCAGGCGTTCTGGGTCGCGCAGAAGCGTCCGTCGACGTGCGCGAGCGCGATCTCCTGGCCGTCGATCTCGACCTTGCGCACCGTGCCGGACGGGACGTCCTCGACACGTGCCACGGTCACGAACTCGCCCACGGGGGCGATGCTAACGACGGGCGGCGGCGATCAGGCGCTTCAGCGTGGCGGCGTCGAGCTCGCCGCGGTTGACCAGGAGTGCGGGGTTCGGCTTCATCGGGAGGTCCGTGTTCCGCGCCGGGGCGCGAAGTCCTACGGGGCGAGGGCTGCGAGGCGCTGCACGCGTTCGAGGAGCGCCTGGCCCTGCTCCGCCGCGCCGCGGGACTCGGCCGCCGCGGCGGCCCGCTCCAGGTAGGCGATCGCCCGCTCGTTGTCGCCCGCCTGGGCGTGGTAGTGGGCGACCTGCTCCAGCCGCTCGTCGAGCGAGCGGGCGTAGAGGCCCTCGAACGCGGCGGCCACCCGGCCGTAGAGCTCGCGCTTGCGGACCGGCGTCAGGGTCGACAGGGCGGCCTCCTGGAAGAGGTTGTGCCGGAAGCCGTACTCGGGCTCGGGGTAGCGGCGCTGCTCGCGCAGGATCTCGGCGCGCAGCAGAGCGCGCAGCGCGTCGTCCAGTCCGGCCGTGCCGGCCACCGTCGCGAGCAGCGCCCGCGGGAACGACCGCCCGACGATCGCCGCGATCTGCACCAGCCGCCGAGCGGTGGCGGGCAGCAGGTCGATCCGGGCGACGAGCAGCGCCTGCAGCTCGGGTGAGAGTCGCGACACGCTGAGCATCGAGACCGTCCACTGCGCCTGCTGCTCGAGGCTGCCGCCCTCGACGAGCACCTGCAGCAGCTCTTCCAGGTAGAGGGGGTTCCCCTCGGCGCGCCGCACGATCTCGTCCCGCGAGGTCTCGTCGAGACCGGCGGGGAGGAGGGCGTCGAGGAGCTGCCGTCGCCTCGTCCTCGTCGAGCGGCCCGACGGCGAGCTGGGTCGCGCGGTGCGCGTAGTCGGCGAGCATCCGCAGTCGTAGCGCCCAGCCCTCCGAGTCCGGGTCGGGCCGCATCGTGACGACGAGCAGGAGCGGCGCACGGTCGGTCAGATCGAGCAGGTGCTCGGCGAGGGCGCGCGTCGACGGGATTGGCCCAGTGCGCGTCGTCGAGGGCCAGGACGACCGGCTGCTGCGCCGTGAGCGACTCGAGCCAGGCCGCGTATGCCTCGCCGGGAGCAGACCCGGCCGCGTCGTCGTCGGTGAGCGCGACTCCCAGCAGCCGCCCGAACGCAGGCAGCTCCGCGTCCAGGCCCAGGCCGCCGAGCTTCGCGCGCGCCTTCGTGCGCACCGCGATCGCGGGCTCGCCTTCCTCCAGGCCGAGCCAGTCGTGCAGGATCTCGACGAACGGCCAGGATGCAGGCCCGCCGTAGGACAGGCAGTGCCCTTCCAGCCAGATCGCGTCCTCGCCTGCGAGCGACCGAAGCTCGCCGAGGAGCCGCGTCTTGCCGATGCCCGTCTCGCCGACGAGGAGCAGGCTCTGCCCCCGGCCGGCTCCGAGCTCGTCGAGGGCGCTGCGCATCAGGGAGAGCTCGGCGGACCGGCCGACGAAGGGCGTCTCCGGCGCGCGCTCGCCCTCCCGCGAGCCGAGCAGCCGCCAGACCTCGACCTGCTCGTCGCGCCCCTTGACCCCGATCGAGCCCACGCTCTCGAGCCGGAAGCGCTGGCCGAGCCTGCGAGCAGTGGCCTCGCCCACGGCGATCGTGCCGGGCTCGGTGGTGGACTGGAGCCGGGCCGCGACGTTGGTCGCGTCGCCGAGCGCGACCTGGCTCGGGTCGGCCGCGCCGACCAGCCCGACGGCCGTCTGGCCGCTGTTGATGCCGACGCGGACGTCGAAGTCCTCGATCTTCCAGGCGGCGCGGATGTCGGCGCCGTACTCCTCGACCACGGCGAGGATCCGCAGCGCGGCGAGCGCGGCGCGCTCGGGGTCGTCCTCGTGGGCGAGCGGCACGCCGAAGAGCGCGCAGATCCCGTCGCCCATGTACGCCTGGACGTGGCCGCCGTACTCCTCGACCGCCCGGCTCATGCGGGTGACGCACTCACCCACGAGCGCCTTCACCTCCGCCGGCGAGAGCCGCTCGCCGAGCGACGTCGAGCCGACGACGTCGGCGAAGAGCGCGGTCACGGGCCGGAGCTCGTCGGTCGCTCCGACCGCCTGGAAGGCCTGGGCCGAGGGCGTGAGCGCGGCGCCGCACTCCGGGCAGAAGCGCGCGACCGGAGGCGACTCGACGCCACAGGCAGGGCAGTACGCCATCCGCGCCATTGTCCACGGAAACACCGCTTCCGTCGAGTGACGGCGGCGTATACGCTCGCGACGATGGCGACGATCCTGCTCTGTGGGGTCGACCTCTACTTCCGGGCCAAGCTCGAGGGCTCGCTGCCGGGACACCGCGTGGTCACGACCGACAGCGTCGATCCGCCCGAGCTCGTGATCGCCGACGTCTCCCGCGTCGACCCAACCGAGGTGGCCGAGGCGTATCCGGACATCCCGCTGCTCGGCTTCACGAACCACAAGGACACGGCCGGCCTGCGTGCCGCCCACACCGCCGGATTCGACCAGGTGGTGGCTCGATCGGCGCTCGTGGAGCGGACTCGCGCAGCTCGTTCAGGAGCTGCTGGCGTCGGTAGAGTAAGCGCCCGCCGTGACCTACATCATCGCCGAGCCCTGCATCGACATCAAAGACAAGTCGTGCATCGACGTGTGCCCCGTCGACTGCATCCACGAGGCCGGGCGCATCCTCGTGATCGACCCCGAGGAGTGCATCGACTGCTTCGCTCCCTCGGAGCAACTCGTGACGGACAGAGGCCTTCGCACGTTCGGCGACCTGGAGAATCAGGCGTGTCGTGTGCTCACGGACGCCGGCTTCAAGCCTGCCGTCGTCAAGCGATTCCGGCGCAAGCCGCTCGTCGAGGTCGAGCTGGCTCCGGCCTTCGAGGAGCGCGACCGCTACGGAGGCACTCGGCTGACTACGCGCAACCGGTCGAAGTTCAGGCGCAGGGTCTGGGCGACGCCGACGCATCCGTGGCTTCTCGCTGACGGAGACCGAACGGACTCGCTGGCCGCTGGCCAGTTCCTGCCCTCGATGCGGGCCGAGCCGAAGCGTGACTCCGAGAGCTATCGCCTCGGAGTGCTGCACGGGCTCGTCTTCGGTGACGGAAGCTGGAACAAGCAGGAGATCCGGTCGGGCGAGCACCTGCACTACGTGCAGCTCTACGGCAGCAGGGTCGCCAGGTTCAAGGACTTCTTCGATCAGGTGAACTTCTCGCCCTGCCTCGACGTCCACCCGGGCTATGCCGGCACCGGTGTCGTCCGCGCGCCGGCGAACCTCAAGCGCCTGCTTCCCGAGACCGCGGATGCGGAGTACATCGCAGGGTTCGCAGACGGCTGGATCGCGGCGGACGGAGACCCCGTCAAAGCGGGATCTGGCGTCTGCGCTCGACCGATCACGAGGCGCTCGCGTGGTTGGAGAGCGCCGCGGTGCTCGCGGGCTACATCGCCGTCGGCTCAGGCGAGGAGGGAAGCGTCGAGACGAACTTCGGGGTTCGCAGCCGCCCGATCCGCTGGCTGTATCTGGCAACGCGAGAGGTTTCCTGGCGAGTCATGCGGGTCGAGGAGGAGGAGCGAGACGAGGCAGACACGTTCTGCGCCGTGGTGCCCGGCAAGCACGAGTTCACTCTCGCCGGCGGCGTCTACACGCACAACTGCGGCGCGTGCGAGCCGGAGTGCCCGGTCGAGGCGATCTTCCCCGAGGACGCGCTGCCGGAGAAGTGGGAGCCGTTCGTGAAGATCAACTACGCCTACAGCGACGGCATGGACGTCGTCAACCAGCTGACCGAGGCGTACGCGACCGAGCACAACGTCCAGAATCCACCGCTGGAATAAAAACCGCTCGTCCGGGCATCGGGACCTCGACCACGACTCACGAGGAGGTCGAGATGCCACAGCAGGCCTGGAACGCGAAGCGCGAGCGGCAGTACGAGCACATCAAGGAGAGCGTGGAGGAACGCGGCACCTCCGAGGACAAGGCGAAGGAGATCGCGGCGCGCACGGTCAACAAGGAGCGCGCACGAACCGGCGAGGCGCGGGAGTCCTCACGGCTGTCTCGCAAGGACATCTCTTCGAGCCGCCGCGGCGGCCTTCGCTCCGGCACGAACCGGCCCAAGGGCCGGACGAAGGAGCAGCTCTACAACGAGGCCAAGAGCATGGGCATCGAGGGCCGCTCGAAGATGAACAAGCAGCAGCTGCAGCGCGCCGTCGACCGGAGGAAGTGAGCCGCCCGCCCCGCTCCGCCGAGCACCGACGGTCCTCGTGACTATGCTGGCCGCATGACCCCAAAGACCCTGGATCACATCGCCCTGTGGCTCGCCGACCGCGACGCCGTCAGCGACGCTCTCCTCGGCCAGTTCGACATGCACGTGATCGATCGCACCGACCGCTTCACGCTGATCGGCCACGACGCCCGCCGCGGCAAGCTGACGCTCTTCGATGCCGAGGGCCCGCGCGAGCGCGGCGCTCTGAAGCACGTGGCCCTTCGGGTCTCTCGCGTGCGGCGACATGCAGGCCGTCGAGGCCGGCGAGGGGCTCGAAGTCCGGCTCGTCGAGGCCGAGACCGAGAGCGAGTACGACCTCGACCACGTGGCGCTCTTCTCCCGCGATCCCGAGGCGACCGCGCGCGAGTACGAGCGCTACGGCTTCCGTCCGGCCTCGCCGAGCGCCGAAGGCAATCCGCGGGTCGAGGTCGGGGGCGCCTACGTCGAGCTCCACGAGGGCGACCCGGGCGATCCCGAGCGCCCGCTGCTCAACCACCTCGCGGTGCTGGTCGACTCGGCCGAGGACCACAGGAGCGAGGCGGAGCAGGTGGGCATCGAGGTGGCCGACTTCGTCGACGCCGCGAACACGCTCGCCGTCTTCGTCTGGCTGCCCGAGCGGGTCAAGCTCGAGTACGTCGAGCACAAGCCGACCTTCTCGCTGGTCTGACCCTTCGAGTCGCCGGCGGGGGCATGGCCGGGCTGGTCGCGGCCGCGCGCGCCCGCGAGCTCGGGCGAGCCCGCCGTCGTCTACGAGCAGGGGCACGCGCCCGGGCGGGTCGATGCTGCTGTCGAGCTGCGTGATCTGGCGCTACGAGTCGTTCGAGGAGTTCAGGCGCCAGTGCCCGGGCGGTGACGAGCGGCTGCAACGGCTCGTCTGGGAGCGGCTCGACGACGCGCTCGACTGGCTGGCGTCCCTCGGCGCACCGGTGACGCAGGCGGAGACCGAGAACCCGCTGACCACGGGTCGCCGCTTCGACCCGCGCGGGCTGACCGACGCGCTCGTGCGGGCGGCCGGCGAGATCCGGCTCGGTGAGACGGCTCCCGAGGACGACGCCCCGCTCGTGCTGGCGACCGGTGGCTTCCAGGGCAGCGAGGAGCTCGTCGCGGAGCACATCGCGCCGGCGGCGCCGTTGCCGCTGCGCGCGAACCCGTGGAGCGCCGGCGACGGCTTGCGCACCGGGCTCGATCGCGGTGGCGTGCTGTCCGCGGGCATGGACGAGTTCTACGGCCGCAACATGCCCGACGCTCCCTTCGGCGAGCCGGACTTCGTGCCGGCCGCCCAGCTCTATGCAGCGAGAGCCCGCGTCGTCAACGACCGCGGCGAGGAGTTCCTCGCAGAGCCGGTCGACTGGTCGGAGACGGCCGTCGTGCAGGCCACCGCGCGGCAGCCGGGAGCCGCCGCCTGGTACCTGCTCGACGGGAACGTCCTGCGCGAGGTCGAGGAGCGTGTCGAACGTGCCCGGGCCCTGGGCGGAACCGTCCTGGCCGCGCGGGACCTGCCGTTCGAGACGGAGGGGGTGGAGGTCGGCGTCCGCGTGCGGGCGGCGATCACGCACACGATCGGCGGGCTGCAGGTCGACGAGCGGGCGCGGGTGGTCGGCGTCGAGGGTCTCTACGCCGCCGGCGCCGACGCGGGCGGGATCTCGACCGGCGGCTACGCGAGCGGGCTCGCGTCAGCGCTCGTCCTCGGCCTCACGGCCGCGGAGGACGCAGCTAGCTGTGGCTCTGGAGGTACGCGCAGGGGCGGCGGTCCTGCGGCAGCGGCGACGTGCCGATCTTCGAGACGAAGTAGCGCGCCTCCTCGATCTCGAGCGTGGCGCCTACGGGCGGCGGGTCGCCGTCGCCCTGGCGGAGCTCGTACCCGGTCGGCTTCGAGATGAACAGAACGTGACTGTCGGCCATGACGCCCGATGCTAACGACGGGCCGAGTACTCGGGCAGCAGCACGCGGACGGAGGTGCCGCCGTCCTCGCTCGAGTCCACGCTCAGCTCGGCGTTCAGCGTCCGGGCCCGCTCGGCCAGGGAGTCGTATGTGGCGCGGCGGCGCTCGCCCGCCCCGTTGTCCGTGATCACGGTCTCGACGTTGCCGTCGACGTTGGCCACCCGCACCTCGATCTTGGACGGCTTGCGGCGAAGGGCGTTGTGGAGCGCCTCGCGGATGATCTGGTACAGGGTGACCTGGGCGCGCTGGGCGAGCTGCTTCCGCGTCGGCGACGTCGAGCGTGATCTGCAGCTGCTCGGCGAGCCCGAGCTGCTGCGCAAGCGCCTCGACGGCGGGCGCGAAGCCCTGGTCGCGCAGCACGAGCGGCTCGAGGTTGAACGAGAGGTCGCGCAGCGAGCGGATCGTGTCGCGCTGGCGCTGGAGGACCTGCGGGAGCACGCCCTGCGCCTCCTCGAGGCGGCCGGCCTCGACCGCGGCCGCGACCGCGTCCAGCATCAGCGCGATCCCCGCCAGCGACTGCACCGGCCCGTCGTGGAGGAAGAGCGCGAGCCGGCGGCGCTCCTCCTGCTCGGCGGTGACGACGAGGTCGGACATCCGCGCACGCTCGGCCTCGCGCTCCTTCGCCTCGGCGACGGCCTCCTCGCCGCGGCGCCGTTCGCTCTGAACGAGGTAGACGCCGAGCGCCCCGGCGGCGACGATCGCGCCAGCCAGCCCTCCGAGCGCGAGGGCTTCGGAGTCGAGCGCCAACCCGGCCACGCAGACCAGGGCCGCCACCGCCAGTGCGACGACGAGCGCGGCTGCGCTAGTCGATGATCGCTTCGCGAAGGGCAATCGCGACCGCGTGCGTCCGCGTGTCCGCCTCGAGCTTGGTCAGGATGTGGCGCACGTGGCTCTTCACGGTCTCCTGGCTGATGAAGAGCTTCGCGGCGACGTCCGCGTTCGACATCCCGTCGGCGAGCAGCTGCAGGATCTCGCGCTCGCGGCCGGTGAGCATGTCGTCGCCCTTGCCCGGCAGGAACGCCGGCATCAGGGCCGGATCGACGTAGACCTCGCCGGAGGACACCTTCTCGATCGCGCGCACGAGCGTCTGGTGCGGCGCCTCCTTGAGGATGTACCCCTTCGCCCCCGAGTCGAGCCCGCGCGAGAGCAGGCTCCGCTCGCTGTAGGCCGTGAAGATCAGCACCGGGATGTCCGGGTTGCGCTCGCCGAGCAGCTTGGTCGCCTCGAGGCCGTCCATCTCGGGCATGCGCACGTCCATGATCACGATGTCCGGCCGGCGCCGCTCGGCCAGGGCCACGGCGCTCTTGCCGTCGGCGGCCTCACCGATCACGCGGATGTTCGGCGCCCGCGAGAGCGACAGGCGCAGGCCCTCGCGAACGACCTCGTGGTCGTCCACGATCAGGCAGGTGATCTCGTGCTCGGCGGCGGCGTCTTCGGCCAACGTGCGGGGATTGTATGACCCCGGTCAGATAGCGCAGCGAGAGCTGCTCCTCGCGCGGGGCCCTTTCGATGCGCACGGGACGGCGGTCGGCGATGCCGTAGCGCTTCCGCAGCTCGTTCACGGTCTCCTTCACCGGCTTGGCCTGGTCGCTCTTCAGGTAGGCGCGCCGTTCGTAGAGCTGCTCGTAGCGGTCGAGCTCCTCGGGCCAGTCGCGCGCGAGGCGACTCGAGGAAGTGCTCCCTCGTGCCCGGCCGGAGGTAGAGCAGGTTCGCCCAGATGCTGGTCGCGCCCGCTTCGCGAGCTGCCTTGACCACCTCCTCGAGCTGCTCGGGCCGGTCCGAGAGGCCGGGCAGGATCGGGCGCCATCCCGACGCCGGCCCGGATGCCGGCCTCCACGAGCCGGCTCAGGGCGCGCAGCCGCTGCCGCGGCGGAGCAGTGCCCGGCTCGGTCTTGCGCCAGACCTCCGGGTCGAGCGTCGGCACGGAGAACATCACGGAGACGTCCGCGTGCCGGGCCGCCTCGACCAGCACGTCGACGTCGCGCACGATCATCGGGCCGCGGGTGATCAGCGAGAACGGGTTCCCGGCCGCCGCGAGCACCTCCAGGCAGCTGCGCGTCAGCCGGTAGCGGCCCTCGACCGGCTGGTACGGGTCGGTGGCGGCGCCGATCGCGACGCCTTCGCCTTGCCACGACGGGCGGCCGAGCTCCTTCCTGAGCACGTCGGCGACGTTCACCTTGACGCGGATCGAGCGGCCGTAGCGGTCGTCGGAAGGCCGGTCGGCGCGCTTCTCGAATGCGCGGACGTAGCAGAACGTGCACTGGTGGGCGCAGCCCATGTACGGGTTGAGCGACCACTCGAAGGGCATCCCGCGGACGCGGTTGAGCGCGCTCCGGCACGGCTCCTCGCGATACTCGACGTCGTTCACGCCGCCGACATGTAGAACATATGTTCGTGTGGCGCCGGAGCCGCCCGGGGCGTTGCCTATACTCAGTTGGACGTTGGACGACGACCACCCGCCTAGTCCCCGCGCCCCGGAGAGCGGGGCATGAGCGACTTCCTCCGGATCCTCCTGATCTTCGTGCTCGTGCTCGGCAACGCCGTGTTCGTTGCCGGGGAGTACGCGCTCGTCAGCGCTCGGCGCTCGCGGTTGCAGGAGCGCGCCGAGGGCGGCAGCCGTGGCGCGCGCGCCGCGCTGCGCCTGATGGACACGCCCGTGGTGTTCATCAGCACGGTCCAGGTCGGGATCACCGTCTTCGGGATCGCCATGGGCGCCGTCGGCACCCCGCTCCTCGAGGGCTACTTCGACCCGCTCGTGGCCTCGAGCATCGCCTTCACGCTCTCGTTCCTGATCCTCACCTACCTGAGCGTCGTGCTCGGCGAGCTCGTGCCCAAGGCGATCGCGCTGCAGCGGGCCGAAGGGCTCGCCGTGTGGCTGGCGCCGCCGATCGAGCTCCTGGCGCGGATCGCGAGGCCGATCGTCTGGCTGCTCCAGGTCTCGGCGAACAATGCGTCCCGCCTGTTCGGAGTCCAGCCCGCGCCGAGCGGCGTGACGGCTCACACCGAAGAGGACATCCGCATGATCGTCGCCGAGGGCCGTCAGTCCGGCGGGGTCGAGCTGGTCGAGGAGGAGCTGATCTACAAGGTCTTCGACTTCGCCGACAAGGAGGTCCACGACGTGATGGTCCCGCGGCCGGAGGTGGTGATGATCTCGGTCGACCTGCCGGCGCAGGAATGCCTCGAGGCGATGGTGGACTCGCCGTACACGCGGTATCCGGCCTATCGCGGGTCCGTCGACGAGATCGTCGGCATCCTCCACGTTCGCGACCTCTTCAAGGCCCTCTACGACCGAGGGATCGAGAACGTCCAGATCGAGGAGCTGCTGCGGACGACCTACTTCGTTCCCGAGACGAAGGACCTCGCAGCGCTGCTGGCCGAGTTCCGCAGGACCAACCAGCACATGGCGATCGTCGTCGACGAGTACGGGTCGATGCAGGGCATCGTCACGCTCGAGGACCTGCTGGAGGAGATCGTCGGCGAGATCGAGGACGAGTACGACCTTCCGGACGAGTCGCTGACGCGGATCGACGACCGAACCGTGCGGGTCGACGGCACCTTTCCCGATCGACGACTTCAACGAGCAGTTCGAGATCGAGCTGCCTCAGGAGGACTACCACACGCTCGCCGGGTTCGTCTTCGGCGCGCTGGGCCGGGCCCCCGAGGAGGGCGACGAGGTGGTCTGGAACGGCCTTCGCTTCGGCGTGATCGAGGTCGACGGCGCCCGGATCGAGCAGCTCGACGTCGAGTTCCTTTCGGCGGGCGGGAGCGAGGGCGTGACGTCGTAGCTGCCCGTGGCTTCGCGGGGGAAGCGGCGCCGTCACGGTGGCCGCGTCCGCGCGGCCGGCGCCGCGTCCCGATCTGCTGGAACAGCGGGGTCGAGACGCTGCCCCGGGTCGGGCCGTCGCTGTCGAAGAAGCTCGGGCGGCTCGGCCTCGGCACCCTGCGCGATCTCCTGGAGCACCGGCCGCACCGCTACGAGGAGCCCGTCCCCGAGCGCCCGATCTCGGACGTGCTGGCCGAGGAGGAGGTGGCGATCTCGGGCGAGGTGCGGAGCGTGAACGTGCGCAGGCCGAGGAGGCGGCTCGCCCTGGTCGAGGCGCGCGTCTCCGACGGCACCGGCGAGGTCAAGGCGACGTGGTTCAACCAGGCCTGGCTCGCCGAGAAGCTCCAGCCCGGCACGCGCGTGCGCCTGCGCGGCTCGCTCGGGCGCTACGGCTTCACGGTCAAGTCCTACGACCTGAACGGCGGCGCGGCGACTGCGGACTTCGCCGCGGTCTACCCGGCCACCGAAGACCTGACGCCCAAGCGGATCCGCGAGCTCGTGGCCGCCGCGCTCGACCTCGCCGGGGAGCAGTGGGATCCGCTGCCTGCCCCGCTGCGAGTGGGCGAGCGGCTGCCGCCCCGCTCGGACGCGCTGCGCGCGTTGCACCAGCCGACCTCGCTCGCGCAGGCGGAGGAGGCGCGCCGGCGGCTCGCCTTCGACGAGCTGCTCGTCTTCCAGCTCGGGCTCGCGCGTCGCCGGGCCGGGCGTGAGTCGCTGACCGCGCCGGCGCTCGGGGAACCGGGAGAGCTGGCCGCGCGCTACCGCACGCTGCTGCCGTTCACGCTCACCGAGGACCAGGAGCGGGCGATCGCCGAGCTCGACGCCGATCTCGGGCGCGCGACGCCGATGGAGCGGCTGCTGCAGGGAGACGTCGGCTCCGGCAAGACGGTCGTCGCCCTCTATGCGCTCCTGCGTGCGGCCGAGGCCGGGTTCCGCGGGGCGCTGATGGCGCCGACCGAGACGCTCGCCGAGCAGCACTTCCTCACGATCGAGCCGCTCTGCCGCGAGGTCGGCGTCCCGGTCGGCCTGCTCACGAGCTCCGTTCCCGCGCGCGAGCGCCGCGCGGCCCTCGACGCCCGCATCCTGGTCGGCACCCACGCGCTGATCCAGGAGGACGTCGACCTCTCAGACCTGGCCGTGGCGGTCGTGGACGAGCAGCATCGCTTCGGCGTCGAGCAGCGCCGCGCGATCACGGGAGGGCAGTCGCCTCACGTCCTGCACATGACCGCGACGCCGATTCCGCGCACGCTCGCCCTGACGGTCTACGGCGACCTCTCCGTCAGCGAGATCGCGAAGCCGCCCGCCAACCGCAAGCCGATCGTGACCGCCTGGGTCACCGAGGAGCGGTCGAGCGAGGCCTACAAGCGTCTGCGCAAGCACCTCGACGACGGCCGGCAGGCATACGTCGTCTGTCCGCTGATCGAGGAATCGGAGACCTCGCTCGCCCGCGCCGCCGAGCGGGAGGCCGAGCGCCTGCGCAAGGGCGAGCTCCAGGGCTACCGCGTCGGGCTCCTGCACGGCCGGCTGCGGCCGGCGGAGCGGCGCGAGCTGATGGCGCAGTTCAAGGCCCGCGAGCTCGACGTCCTCGTCGCCACGACCGTGATCGAGGTCGGCGTCGACGTCCCGAACGCCACGATCATGATCGTCCAGGAGGCCGATCGCTTCGGCCTCGCCCAGCTCCACCAGCTGCGCGGCCGGGTGGGGCGGGGAGCGGAGCAGTCGTACTGCCTGCTCGTCTCCCGTCCGGGCGAGGAGCTGACCGACTCCGGCGCGGGCCCGCCTGGAAGCGCTCGTCGCGACCACCGACGGCTTCGAGCTGGCCGAGGTCGACCTGGACATCCGCGGCGAGGGCCAACTGCTCGGCACGCGCCAGGCCGGGCTCTCGGACCTGCGCTTCACGCGCCTGCGCGCCGATCGCGACCTGATCGAGCGTGCGCGGGAAGCGGCCGGCGGACTGGTCGCCGCAGCCGGCCCCCTCGACGACGAGGTCGAGCGCTTCTTCGCCGGCGCCGAGCCCGCGGCGTAGCGTTCGGAACCGGAGCCTCGGCGCGGGTGTAGAGAGGCGATGAGGCTTTTCGCCCTCGTGGCTCTGCTGCCGCTGCTCGTAGGGGGTGGGATCCCCTCGGTGGCGATGGACGCCCCGCGTGCCGCTCACACGGCGACGCTGCTCCCGAGCGGCGAGGTGCTCGTCGCGGGCGGGTGCTCCGTCGACTCGTGCGAGCTCGACGCCCGCGGGGCGACCACAGAGCTGTTCGATCCCGCGACCCGCCGCTTCCGAGCAGGCCCGAGGATGAGCGCCCCGCGCGTCGGGCACGTCGCGGCGAGGCTCCGCGACGGGCGGGTCCTGCTCGCCGGCGGCTGGACGACCGCCGGCCTGACGACCTCGGCCGAGCTCTTCGAACCCCAGTCTTTGCGCTTCGTTCCGACCGGCCCGCTGCGATCCGCGCGAGGCGGCGCTACGGCGACGGTCCTTCGCGACGGTCGCGTGCTGCTCGTCGGGGGCTCCGTGGGAGGCCGCGTGACGCGCAGCGCCGAGCTGTACGACCCTGCGGCCGGGAGGTTCACGGCAACGGGGTCGATGCGCAGCGCGCGGGGTGGCCACGTCGCGGTGGGGATGCGCGACGGCCGCGTCCTCGTCGTCGGGGGCTCCGACGGCAATCGAGTGCTCGCAGCCAGCGAGGTGTTCGACCCGCGCACGGGCCGCTTCCGGGCCGCTCCGAAGCTGCGCGTCGCACGACACAAGCACGCGGCCGTCGCGCTGCGGGACGGAACCGTCCTCGTCGTGGGCGGGTCGAGCATGGCCGACTTCCGCGGCCGCTACTCGTCTGCCGAGGTGGTGGACGTCCGGCGCGGGCGCTCCCGCCTGGTCGGCTCGCTCTCGCAGCGGCGCTTCAAGCTTCCCGACGCCGCGAGCGTGCTCGCCGACGGCTCGGTGCTCGTCGCGGGCGGATCGCGCCAGCTCGAGCGGTACGTTCCGAAGCTGCGGCGGTTCGTTCCCGCCGGCCGCATCGACGACGGGCTCGCATTCGCGACGTCGACCCGCGTCTCCGGCGGGCTCGTGCTCCTGACGGGCGGCTACCGGGACGATCTGAGCGTGTCGGACACGGCCTGGCTCGTCCCGACGCGCCAGTAGCATCGCGCGTATCGCGAAGCTGACGGGGATCTCGCCGGTCCTGCTGATCGCCGACGTCGAGCGGTCGGCCGAGTACTACCGTGAGCGCCTCGGCTTCGAGTGCGAGCTCTACGGCGACCCGCCCGACTTCATGACGGCGAGGCGCGACGAGGCCACGCTGCTCTTCGCGCTCTGCTCGGAGCCGGAGCGGATCGTTCCGAACTGGCAGATCGTCCACAACATCTGGAACGCCTATATCCGCGTGGACGATGCCGACGCCGTCTACGCCGAGGTGCAGGCGCGCGGCGCGGGGATCGACTACACGATCTACGACGCACCCCACGGGTTCCGCGAGTTCGGCGTCCAGGACCCGGACGGCCACGACATCGCGTTCGGGCAGCCGCTGTGAGCCGCTCAGCCGCCTGAAGGAAAGCGCACGCGGACCGCGTACTCGTTGGACCCGTGGCGAGGATCTCGGCCCTACTCATCGTGTTGGCGATCGCCGGCGCCGCGTGCGGCGAGGCTCGCGCGCTCGCGAAGCTCCAGGTTCCCGGCGTGCAGGTCGCCCTCTACCGCCACGGCCACTACAAGGGCCCGATCGACGGGATCGCCGGGCCTCAGACCAAGCAGGCGATTCGCGAGTTCCAGCGCTCGAAGGGGATGGCAGCCCGACGGCGTCGTCGGCAAGCGCACGCGCGCGGCCATGGGTCGCTTCGGCGGATCGCTCTTCGGCTCCCGCATGCTCAAGCGCGGCATGGTCGGCTTCGACGTCTCGGTGCTCCAGTTCCTGCTGGCCAAGCGCGGGTTTCCGCTCCGCTTCCTGAACAGCAACTTCGGCTCCGCGACCGAGGCAGCGCGTCCGCAGGTTCCAACGCCGGATGAGACTTCCCGCGGACGGTGTGGTCGGCAAGCGAACGCGCGCGGCCCTGCTGACGGGCCGCGGCGCGAGGGCGAGCGCGGTCGTCCACCACGCCAGGGGACACCGCCACGTCGTTCGCCCAGGCGAGACGCTGACCGCCATCGCCGCGCGAGCCGGGACGACGGTGTCGGCGCTGGCGCGGACGAACAGGCTCGACCCGAGCCGTTTCCTCCTCGTCGGGACTCGGCTGGTCGTCCCGAGAGCGCGCGCGCCTCCGCGTCGAGCACACCGGTCGTGGCCTCGCTCAACCGCTGGGCGGCTCGCTACGGGGTGAGCGCGGAGCTCGTCCGCGCGCTCGCGTGGCAGGAGTCGGGCTTCCAGAACCACGTTCGCTCCAGCGTCGGAGCCACCGGCGTGATGCAGGTCATCCCCGCCACCTGGTTCTTCGCGGAGCGCTTCCTCATCGGAGCGCCCGTTCCGAGGACGGCCGACGGCAACGTCCGCATCGGGGTCGCCTACCTCCGCCACCTCCTGCACGAGTTCCGCGGCGACGTTCGGCTCGCCCTGGGGGCGTACTACCGAGGACCGGCCGCGGTGAAGCGCCACGGGCTCGGCCCCGAGACGCAGCGCTTCGTCGCCAACGTGCTCGCCCTTCGCGGCCGCGTGTAGCGCCCGCGTGCGGATCATCGCCGGCTCCAGGAAGGGCGCGACCATCTTCGCGCCCAGGCACGCCGACACACGGCCGACCGGCGACCGCGTGCGCGAGGCCGCGTTCAACCTGATCGGCCCCGTCGACGACGCGTCCGTGCTCGACCTGTACGCCGGCTCCGGCGCCATGGGGCTGGAGGCGCTGTCGCGCGGGGCGGCGAGCGCCGTCTTCATCGAGGCCGACCGCGAAGCGTGCACGACGATCCAACGGAACCTCGTCAAGCTGAAGCTGGAGCGGGCGCAGATCGTCCGCAAGGACGTGCTGACCGCGCTCGCCCAGGAGACGTCAGCGGGCAGGCGTTACGATCTCGTGCTCGTCGATCCGCCCTACGCCATGTACTCCGACCTGCAAACGAGCCTTTCCGCGTACCTGCCCTCCGTCCTCGCCGAGGACGGTCTCCTGGTGGTCGAGACCGCGTCGCGAGTGGAGCCAGAGCTGCCGCTCCCGAAGCGTACGAGCCGCCGCTACGGCTCCGCGCGCCTCACGCTGTTCGAGCACGCGTGATCACGGCTATCTGCCCAGGGTCGTACGACCCGGTCACGAACGGGCACGTCGACGTGATCGGCCGCGCGGCCGGGATCTTCGACCGCGTGGTCGTGGGCGTCGTCGGCCAGCCGCACCACAAGCAGCCGATGTTCGGCGTGGACGAGCGCGTGGACTTTCTGCACGGGGCGCTCTCGGCGTTCGAGAACGTCGAGGTCGACGTCTTCAAGGAGCTCGTGGTCGAGTTCGCCCGCAAATGGGACGCGAAGGTGATCGTCAAGGGGCTCCGCGTGATCTCCGACTTCGAGTGGGAGGCGCAGATGAACCAGCTCAACCGGACGCTTGCGCCCGACATCGAGACCGTCTACGTGATGGCCAGCCCGGCGGTCAGCTTCGTGTCCTCGAGCGGCGTGAAGGAGATCGCGGCTTACGGGGGCGACGTGAGCGCGCTGGTGCCCGGGCCCGTCGCAAAGCGCTTCCTGCAGATGTTCCCGAAAGGTAGGCCGGGCGCCCCCGTCTCCCCCTCCGAGTAACATCAACGCGCATGGACGTCCTAGTTCTCATCGACAAGCTCGACGACCTCGTGCACAACGCGAAGGCCGTCCCCCTCACGGACCAGGTTCGGATCGACCGCGAGGAGATCTACGAGATCCTCGATCAGATGCGCGCGACGATCCCCGAGGAGATCAAGCAGGCTCGCTGGATCGTCAAGGAGCGGCAGGAGATGCTCGCGGAGGCGAAACGGGAGTGCGACCGGATCCTCGGCGAGGCGCGTGAGCAGGCCGTGCGCGAGGCGTCGCAGACCGAGATCGTCAAGCTCGCCGAGCGCCAGGCCCAGGAGATCATCGACGAGGCCCGCCGCTCCGCCCGGGAGACGAGACTCGAGATGGAGGACTGGGCGGACAGCATCCTCTCGACGCTCGAGGTCAACCTCGAGAAGTTCCTCGGAGCGGTCAAGCGAGGCCGCGAGCGACTGCACGAGCGCTCGCAGGAGACGGTCGTCGCCGGAGTCGGCCCGTCCGTCCCCGCCGAGGACGAACAGCCCGTCTACTAGGCGAGCTCGGCAATCATGAGGCCGAAGGTCGTCCTAGGAGGAGCGCTGGTCGCTGCATCGGCGCTGGCGGTCGCATTCGCGGCTGCGGATCCACACGCCTCGGTCGGCCAGGCTCGAGCCGACGGCGCCGAGCCGATTCCCGTGGCGGGTCTGAAGGGCAGCCTGCAGAACCCATGCTTCGCACCGGACTCGCAGCGGATCGCGCTCACCCTTTGGCCCAAGCGCTACAACTCCGGCCTTGCCGCGGTCCACGTGGCGGAGCTCGCGACGGGCGCCGTCACCGCGCGGCTGACACCGCCTGGGGCGACCGGGGTCAACCTGCCTGGCAGCTGCTGGAACGCTGCCACTGATCGGATCGTCTTCTCGCTCGAGCACAATGCGCCCGACTGGCCGTACTCCGCAACGCCTGACGGTGGCGCGCTGCGGAGGCTCGTGCGGGTCCCCGGTCGCGTTGCGATCGAGCCCAGCTTCGCACCCGACGGCCGCCGGATCGTCTTCGAGGTTTCGCCGCACGACAAGGAAGGGCCCGGCTCGATCTACGTCGCGAACGTGAACGGAAAGCAGCTTCGGCGTCTGACCCGGAACGCCAACGACAAGCAGCCGAACTGGTCGCCGACGGGAGATCGCATCGTGTTCCAGCGGGCGAGGGGAGAGGTCTGGGACCTCTGGACGATCCGACCCAACGGGACGGGCTTGCGCAACGTCACGAGGACCCGGGACGTTTCGGAGACGGATGTCGCCTGGGCACCGGACGGTCGACGTCTGATCTTCTCCTCCGACGCCTACGCCAACCAGGTCGCGGCGATCGTGGTGATGAGTGCGAGCGGCGGCACGCGGACGCGGGTCACGCGGGCGCCGGGCTGGTACGACGGCGCACCGAGTTGGTCTCCCGACGGCGCGACGATCGCCTTCGAGGCCCGACGGGGCGACCCGGACGGGTCGGCCGGCACCCGGCTCTACCGGATTGCTGCTCCCTAGGCCGCTACAGGCTTCTCGGCCGCGAGCTCGCCGCACAGCGTCTGCGCCTCGGCGACGAACGCCTCGGCTGCCTGCGTGCGGAAGCGGTCGCGATGCCACGCGATCCCGATCAGCCGATCCGGGACCCGGCCCCCGAGGTCGACGACGGCCACCGCGGGATCGCTCTCGTCGACCGTGAGCCTGGGCACGAGCGCGACGCCGAGACCGGCCGCGACGACGCCCTGCACCGTGCCGTTGTCGTCGGAGCGGAAGATGACGTTCGTCTCGATCCCACGTGACCGCAGGTGCTCGCTCACCTGCTCGACGGAGCGGCAGGCACGGTTCGAGACGAGCGGCTGCTCGGCGATCTCGCGCAGCGAGACCTGGCGCTTCGCGGCGAGCGGCGAGTCGGCGGGGACGAGCAGCACATAGGGATCGCGCATCAGCTCGAGCACCTCGAACGGCCCCTCGAGCGGCGGCAGCATCGTGAACGTGAGGTCAAGCTCGCCGCGCTCGACGGCGACCAGGAGCTCGTCGTCGACGTGCGTCTCGCGGAGCTCGATCTGGATCTCCGGCAACCGCTTCGAGAAACGGCGCAGGAGCACGGGAAGGATCTTGTTGCCGACGCTCTGGTAGGTGCCGATGCGCAGCGGGCCGGCCGTCCCACGCGCGAGCGCGGCCAGGTCGGCTTCGGCCGCATGGAGCCGCGCGACGATTCCGTCCGCGTGCCGAAGGAGCATCACCCCGGCCTCGGTCAGGGAGACCCGGCGCGGCCCACCGGGCCTCACGACCAGGCGCGTGCCGACGATTCGCTCGAGCGCGGCGATCTGTTGGCTGATCGCCGACTGCGTGTACCCGAGCCGCGTCGCCGCTCTACCGAACGAACCTTCGTCGGAAACGGCCTGCAATGCGGCCAGATGCCGCAGCTCGATCTCGAGGAAGCTATTAGCACGCATAATCGTTAGTAACTATAGCTGGAGTTGCGCTAATAGAAGGCGGAAGGCAAGGTGAGACCATGAACGCGATCATCATCAGCTTCGCACTGCTCGTGGCCGTGCCGCTGTTGTCGCTCGGAGTCACAGGCTCCGACCACGACGACCGCGATCGCCGCGGGTGGTTCCCGGGCGCTCGGGCGCGGTAGCGGCGCGGGTGGCCGGCTCGCCGGGGACTGCCCGGATCTGGGCGGCCCTCGCGGCCGTCTACGTCCTCTGGGGCTCGACCTACCTCGCGATCGACCTCGCGGTCGAGACGCTGCCCTCGTTTCTGATGCTCGCGGTGCGCTTCTTCATCGCCGGCGCTGTCCTCTACCTTCTCTCCTCCCGTGGCGCGGAGCGCCCGCGCCTCGTGCACTGGCGCTCCGCGCTCGCCGTCGGAGGGGCGCTGCTGTTGCTGGGGAACGGCGGAGTGGCGTACGCGGTCCAGCACGTCGACACGGGCGTCGTGGCGCTCATCGTCGGCTCGGTGCCGCTCTGGATGGCGCTGCTCGACCGCGTGGTCTACGGACAGCGGCTGGCGCCGGTCGCCCTGGCCGGGCTGATCCTGGGCTTCGGCGGGATCGCGTTCCTGGCCCGGCCGAGCGGTGAGGGCAGCCTCGCGGGCGTGATCGTCGTCCTGCTCGGCTCGCTCGCCTGGGCGGCGGGCTCGCTGTACGCGCGCAAGGCGCCGTTGCCGGCGAGGCCGCTGCAGGGCGCGTCGATGGAGATGCTCGCCGGCGCCGCGCTGCTCGCGCTCGTGGGCGTCGGGACGGGCGAGCTCGGCCAGTTCGACCTCGGCGCCGCCTCGACCAGCTCCCTCGTCGCGCTCGTCTATCTGATCGTGCTCGGCTCGCTGGTCGGGTTCAGTGCCTACATCTGGCTGCTCAAGGTCGCGCCGACCCAGCTCGTGGGCACGTACGCATACGTGAACCCGGTCGTGGCGGTCCTGCTCGGGACGCTGTGGCTGGGCGAGCCGATCACGCTGAACACGATCGTCGGCGGAGCCGCCATCGTCGTCGCCGTGGCCCTGATCGTCTCTGCGCGACCGGTCGGCGAGACCCGTCCCAGGAAGGCGCTCTTCGCGCTGCCCGCACGCGGTCGCTAGTCTCAATCCGTGACCACGCTCAGCCTGCGCCAGATCAGGCTGCGGTCCGGCGAGGAGTACCGCGACGACAAGGACGTCGAGCTCGGCTCGTTCGAGCTGGGCGGCCAGCGGTACCTGCCCGTTCCGGGCACCGTCCCCGCAGACCTGACGATCACCCGCGCGAGCACCGGAACGGTCTTCGCGCTGTCCTTCCGCGCCCGTCTGCACGGGCCTTGCTACCGCTGCCTCGAGGACGCGGTCGTCGATTTGCCGATCTCGGCCCGCGAGTACCAGGCGACGAACCCGGGCGAATCGGACGAGCTGAGAACGCCCTACGTGGCCGACGACCAGCTGGACCTCTCGGCGTGGGCGCGTGACGCGCTCGCGCTCGCGCTCCCGGACAAGATCCTCTGTCGTCCCGACTGCGCCGGTCTCTGCCCGGTCTGCGGTCTCGACCTGAACGTCGAGCCGCACGCGCACGAGGAAGCTCAGGTCGATCCCCGCTGGGATGCGCTGGCCGAATTGCGCGACCGCTTGTAGACGTTCCGCTAAAGTGCGCCGTCGCCCATGGCAGTCCCCAAGAGGAAAACGTCGAAGTCGCGCCGTGACAAGCGCCGCGCGAATCACAAGATCGAGGCGCCTCGCGTCAACGACTGCCCGGTCTGCCACCAGCCGAAGCGGCCCCATCGCGTCTGCCCGACCTGCGGCACCTATCGCGGCCGCGAAGTCGAGCCGCTCCGCGCTCCCGCCCCCTAGGCCTTGGTCCGCGTCGCAATCGACGCGATGGGCGGGGACAACGCCCCTGACGAGATCGTCGCGGGCGCGCTGGCTGCTGCGTCCGACGAGATCCGGCCGATCCTGACCGGCCCGCCCGGCCTCGACACCGGGGGGCTCGAGCTGATCGAGGCACCACAGACGATCGCGATGGACGAGAAGCCGGCTGACGCCGTGCGCGAGAAGCCGGACAGCTCGCTCGTCGCGTGCTGCCGGGCCGTGGCCGAGGGTCGAGCCGACGTGGCGCTCAGCGCGGGCAACACCGGCGCGATGCTGGCCGCGTCGCTCGTCCACATCAGGCGGGTTCCGGGGGTGCGCAGGCCGGCAATCGCGGTCGTGCTCCCGAGCGAGCGGGGACCGTCGGTGCTGCTCGACGCGGGAGCGAACGCAGAGGCACGCCCCGACCACCTGCTCCAGTTCGGCCAGATGGGCGCGATCTTCGCGCGGGAGCTGCTGGACGTCCCCGCGCCCACGGTTCGCCTGCTCTCGATCGGCGAGGAGCCCGAGAAGGGCAGCAAGCTGACGCTCGAGGCCTACGAGCTGCTCGCCGCCGCCGAGGAGATCGACTTCCGGGGCAACGTCGAGAGCCGGGACCTGCTCAGGGGGGCCGCCGACGTGATCGTCACCGACGGATTCACCGGCAACGTCTCCCTGAAGCTGCTCGAGGGCACGATCAAGACGCTGCTCGACGCCCTTCGCACGGAGATCATGTCGACGACGAGCGGCAAGCTCGGGGGCCTGCTCATCCGGCCAGCGGCCCGGCGCCTGCGCGCCCGGCTCGACCCGGACACCTACGGCGGCGCCTACCTGCTCGGGCTACGCGGGCTCGTCGTGATCGCGCATGGGAACTCCAACCGCCGAGCGGTGGCGAACGCCATCCGCCTCGCCGCCCGCGGAGCCGAGCACGACCTGGTGGGACGCCTCCGCGAAAGCCTCCAGGAACGCGTGGTAGCATCGGCGCGCTTTCCGGCCCCCTAACCCGCAAGAGAGGTCACATGGCAGCGTCCCGCGAAGAAGTCTTCGAGCGTGTCAAGTCCGTTCTGAGCGAGCAGCTCGGGGTCGACGAGAACGAGGTGACCGAGGAGGCGTCGTTCCAGGAGGACCTCGACGCTGACTCGCTCGACCTCGTCGAGCTGATCATGGAGCTCGAAGACCAGTTCGGGATCAAGATCTCGGACGAGGACGCGCAGAAGATCACCACCGTCGGTCAGGCCGTCGACTACGTCTCGACGCACCAGTAGCGGCGGCGAGGTCGCGGCCGGCCTCGCCCCGCTGGCGCGACTGATCGAAAACCTCCCGGACGAGCGGGCCGAGAACGTCTTCACGCACTCGTCGTGGGCGCCGGACCGCGCGGCCTCGTACGAGCGGCTCGAGTTCCTCGGCGACAGCGTCCTCGAGCTGGCCGTCGCGCGCGCTCTCTACGACAACTACCCGGACTTCTCCGAGGGCCGGCTCGCGAAGGTGCGCTCGCACGTGGTCTCGCGCGCGAGCTGCGCCGTCGTCGCGCGCGACCTGGGCCTCGGTGAGCAGCTCGTCGCCCGCGGCGCACCGGTCCCCGACGACGAGCTCGTACGTCTCTCGCGGAACCGCAACGTCCTCGCCGCCCTGCTCGAGGCCGCGCTGGCCGCGCTCTTCCTGGAGCACGGCTTCGAACCGATCGAGGACGCGATCGTGGCCACTTTCTGGCCGCGCATCGAGTACGCGCTGAACACGCACGTCGACCACAAGACGGAGCTCCAGGAGGCGCTCGCGCGCCTGGGTCGCGCAGTCACCTATTCGGTGCTGGAGGTGGAGGGGCCGCCGCACGAGCGCACGTTCACCTGCGCCGCGATGATCGACGGCGAGCAGTCGGGCGTCGGGACCGGCCCGTCGAAAAAGGCCGCGGAGCAGGCGGCGGCGAAGCAAGCCCTCGCCGAGCTGGCGAAGAGTTAGACCCGACTTTCGACGGAGTCTTGTTTTTTTCTAAGCTTTTTATTACTTTCAGTCCTACTTAGCGGCGAGGTGGGGGTCATCTCTTGGGGGGAAGGGGTCTAGGACAGACGCTGGCTGCGATGCTTGCCGTCTTCGCAGTCGTCGCCGGGAACGCGTCCGCGGCGACGGTCCAGAGCGTTCCCACGAGCCAGGGCGGAATGCTCTTCGACGCAGCGCCGGGCGAGACGAACAACGTCGAGCTCCTGTTCGAGGTGCCGGACCGGCGCTGGCGGATCAAGGACAGCGGCGCCGATCTTCAGGTCGGCAACGGCTGCGTGAGCGTCAACGCGCGCGAGGCGACCTGCGACTTCAGAGTCGGCGTCAACGACCAGGCCGCGACGGTCCACCTGGGCGACGGCAACGATCGGATCAGCGAGCCCTACGACGCGTTCAACAACTGGGAGGACCTGCGCGACTCGACCATCTACGGCGACGAGGGTGCCGACACGCTCTCCGGCGGCATGTTCTCGCACCTCGACGGTGGGCCCGGCGACGACACGCTCAACATCGGTTCCCACGGGTGGGGGTACGGCGGGTACGACAACGACGTGCTCTACGGCGGCGACGGCGACAACCTGCTGTACGGCGGGCCCGGCGACGACACGCTCTGGGGCGATCCGTCGCTTTTCAGCCTCGGACAGGGTGACGACTCGCTCGAGGGCGGGCCCGGAACCGACCAGCTCCATGGAGGCGGCACCTTCTTGCATCCGGACAAGGACAAAGCGTCCTACCTCGGCAGCGACGTGCCGGTCACGGTCGACCTGGACGGGGTCGCCGACGACGGCGGCCCATTCGAGAACGACGTCATCCACGGCGACGTCGAGGGCGTCATGGGCAGCATGCACCGCGACACCCTCACCGGCGGCCCGGGCAACGACTTCATCGACGGCTGGCTGAGCGGTGACACGATCGACGGCCTCGGTGGCAACGACGTGCTGGACGGAGGGGGCGAGGGCGACACGATCTACGGCGGGGGAGGCGACGACAGGCTCACCGGCATCAGCAGCGGAGTCTTCCTCGACGGAGGCAGTGGCAACGACGTCCTCGCGCTGAGCGGAGCCGGCGACCTGCACGGGGGTTCCGGCAACGACCAGCTGACCGGCGAGGGCGGAAACCAGAACCTGCGCGGCGGCCCCGGCGACGACGTTCTCGTGGGCGGTACCGGTGACGACACGGCCGACTACTCGGATCGTCCCCAGGGCGTCAGCGTCGACTTCGCGGGCGGCGGCGGCGACGGCATCCCCGGCGAGAACGACGTCGTCGCGTACGACGTCGAGAACGGGATCGGAACGCCGTTCCTGGACACCTTCACCGGCAGCGACCGGAACAACCGGCTCGACGGCGGCGGCGGGCCCGACAACCTGCTCGGCTACGACGGCCACGACGTGCTCGTCGAGGGCGGCGGCGCCGGCGACAACCTCAACGGCGGCGGCGGCACGGACACGGTCGACTACGCGGCGGCCACGGCCAACGTCACGCTGACGCTCGACGGCGTCGCGAACGACGGCGCGAGCGGCGAAGGCGATCTGATCCACTCGAGCGTCGAGAACGCCCGCGGTGGACCGGCGCACGACACGATCACGGGCAACGGAGGTGCGAACGAGCTCGACGGCGCCGGCGGCAACGACACGCTGCTCGACGGTGGCGGCGCCGGGGACATCCTCGCCGGCGGCGGCGGAATCGACTACGTGGACTACTCCGGCCGCACCACGCCGCTCGACCTCAGGATCGACGACACGGCGAACGACGGGGCCGCGGGCGAGGGCGACGACATCCGCGGAGACGTCGAGCAGATCTCCGGCGGGTCGGCCTCCGACACGATCGTCGGCGGCCTCGGCGACAACCACCTCTACGGCCAGGGCGGCGACGACGTGGTCAACGGCTACCTGGGCAACGACATCCTCTTCGGCGGCCCGGGCAGCGACCTCGTCACCTACGAAGGTCGCGGCGAGCCCCTCACCGTGAACCTCGGCACAGGCTCGGGCGGCGCGCCCGGCGAGGGCGACGCGCTGCTCGAGTTCGAGCGCGTCCGCGGTGGCAACGGCAACGACTCGCTGACCGGCGACGCCGCGGGCAACATCCTCGAGGGCGGCCCCGGCGACGACACGTTCGACGGCGGGCCGGGCGGCGACTTCTTCGCCGATACCGGCGGCTTCGACACGCTCACGTACGCGAGCCGGGTCGACGGTGTCTCCGTCACGTTCGACCACGTGGCCGACGACGGCGAGCCCGGCGAGGGCGACAGGGTCGACCCGGACGGCGCCTGGCTCGAGCGGATCGTCGGCGGCTCCGGAGACGACGTCCTGAACGGGAGCGCGCTCGGCAACAAGCTGGAGGGCAGGGGCGGCCTGGACACGCTCGACGGGGGCTCCGGCGACGACACACTGCTCGGCGGCACGGAAGGGGATGACCTTCGCGGCGGCCCCGGAACCGACACGGTCGACTACACCGGCCACGACACGAACGGGCGCTGCAACCCCTTCATGGGCTGCGAGCGCGTGGGCGTGATCGTCACGCTGGACGACACCGCCAACGACGGCAGCGCCGTCGATCGCGGCTTCCTCCCGCGGCCGGGCGACCCGCCGATCGACAACGCGCACTCCGATCTCGAGGCGGTCATCGGCACCGTCGCGGGTGACACGCTCACCGACTTCACGAGCGCCGCCAAGCTGCACGGGAAGGCCGGTGACGACACGCTCGTCGGCGGCAACGGCCCGAACGAGGTCGTCGGAGACGAGGGCAACGACCTCCTGGTCGGCGGCGGCGGCGCGGACGTCCTCGTCGGCGGCTACTGGGATCCGTCCTGGGGTGGATCCCCCGACGTCGGCGGGATCGACACCGTCGATTACAGCGCCCGCACGACCGGTGTCCGGGTGTCGCTCGGGTCGCTGCCGGACGACGGCGAGCCCGGCGAAGGCGACTACGCCGACGCCGAGATCGTCCTGGGCGGCAGCGGCGACGACGAGTTGATCGGGGACGGCGGCGGCAACAAGCTCGTCGGCGGGCTGGGGAACGACACGCTGACCGGGAACGACGGCGCGGACGAGCTGATCGGCGGAGCCGGTGCGGACACGTTCGGCGCCGGGCCGGGAGACGACCTTCTGCGGAGCCGCGACAACACGGCGGACACCCTCGCCTGCGGCGACGGCAGCGACACCGCCGAGTCGGATCTGATCGACCTCTTCGGGTCAGATGCCGGCTGCGAGGTCGTCCAGCTTCCTCTGCCGACGAACACTGCGCCGCCCACGATCACGGGGACGCCTGAGCGCAATCAGACTCTGACCGCGAACGACGGCACGTGGGCCAACACGGAGGGCGCAACCTTCGAGCGTCAGTGGCAGCGGTGCGACGGCGCCTGCGTCGACGTCGAAGGCGCGACCGGCGCCACGTACGTGCTCGGAGGCGCCGACGTCCTCAAGACGATGCGGGTGGTCGTCACCGCGACGAGCGACGCAGGGAGCGGAACCGCTACCTCGGCGCAGACCGGAGTCGTCGCCCAGGATTCGACGCCGCCGCCGACTCCCCAGATCACGAGCGGTCCGACCGGCACCGTGAACGCGACCTCGGCCACGTTCGAGCTCGCGGTCGCGGAGGCGGGTGCCACACTGGCCTGCCGGCTCGACTCGGCGGAGTACGCGGTCTGCACCTCGCCCCTCACGCACGACTCGCTGGGCGAGGGCGAGCACACCTTCTCGGTCGTCGCGAAGGACGAGTTCGGCAACACGTCGGCCGCAGCCACGCGCTCGTGGATCGTGGACACACCGCCCGACACGACGATCACGGACGGGCCGTCCGCGAGCACGAAGGCGACCTCGGCGATCCTCACGCTCGCTTCGACCCAGACCCTCGGCGGCTTCGAGTGCAGGCTGGACGCAGGCGCGTTCGCGACCTGCCGGTCACCGAAGCGCTACGTCGGCCTGGCTCCCGGAGACCACACGCTCGAGGTGCGGGCGGTCGACGCAACGGGCAACCTCGACCCGACTCCCGCGTCGCGTACGTGGTCGGTGCTCCCACCGGCGCCGCTCCGCTCCGCCGCCCTTGCCAGGTCGCCCGAAGCAGGGTACGCCCCCGAGCGCGGACGGATCGCGACCGGCATCGCCGCCGGCGATGTCGACTCGGACGGGAACGTGGACCTCGCAATCGCCTCGACCGACGGCGGCTTCATCTACAGCCCCGGCTACGCCGAACTGTGGAAGGGCAACGGCGCGGGTGCATTCACTCCCGCCTTCGCCGATGCGAATCCGAGCCCTCAGATCGGCGCCCTCTCCCAGGCCGTCGCCGTGGGGGACCTCGGCGTCGACGGTTACGCGGAGACGGTCTCGACGTCGCACTCGAACAACCAGATCACGATCACGAGGGGAGGCCGCGGGCGGCTTCGGCGGGCATACGACCTACTCGACGCTGCCCGGAACGGCGCCGAAGGACGTCGCGCTCGGCGACGTGAACGGCGACGGAAAGCTCGACGCCGTGATCGCGAACTCGGGCAACTACCCCGGGAACGGCGAAGAGCGGATCGGCATCCGCCTCGGGAACGGAGCGAACGGCCTCTCGGACACCTACTACTCGTACGAGACGCGGCATCGTCCGTCGTCCGTAACGCTCGGCGACCTGAACGGCGACGGCCACCTCGACATCGCGGCTTCGAGCTCCGACTCCCCGAAGCGGCTGTGGACGCTGATCAACAGGGGCGACGGCACAGGCGAGTTCGAGGCGCCGAAGTTCGTCTCGCTCCCGGAGTCGTACAGCCCACACGGCACCGGCGCGGTCGCATCGGGCGATCTCGACGACGACGGCTACGACGATGTCGTCCTCGCAGCGGGGAACCACAACCTGCCCGCGACGGTCTTCTATGGGCCGGTCGACGCGGACGGGGCCTTCGCGGCGAGCCTGCCGTTGCTCGGCGGTGAGTGGGATGCACCGACCGCCGCCGCGATCGCCGACATCAACCTCGACGGCAAGCTCGACGTCGCCGTCACGGAGGGCTTCAACAACGTCGTGCGGATCTTCGCGGGCGACGGCAGCGGCAGCTTCACCGACATCGGTCAGACAGGCGTGGGCCCGGCAAGCGCGATCGGCATCGTCGCGGGGGACTTCAACGAGGACGGGAGGCCCGACCTCGCAACCCTCGGCGGCGACTCGTACTACCGAGGGACGCTCCACGTGCTCCTGAACTCCAGCACGTTCCCGAACCGCGCGCCGCGAGCGACTGACGAATCTGCGACCACGCCCGAGGACACGGTGCTGACCGCCGCGGTGCCGGCCGCTGTCGATCCCGACGGCGACGCGGTCACGTACTCGCTGGTCGAAGGCGTCGCGGGCCTGACGTTCAATGCCGGCGGCAGCTACTCGTACTCGCCGCCGCTCAACTTCCACGGCTCGCGCTCGTTCACCTACAAGGCGAGCGACGGTGGGCTGGACTCGAACGTCGCCACGGTGACGATCACGGTCACCGCCGTGAACGACGCGCCAGTCGCAGCCGCCGACGCGGCGACGACCGCACACCAGACTGCGGTGGACATCGACGTCCTGGCCAACGACAGCGACGTCGACGGCCCGAGCCTGAGCGTCGGCGCGGCCTCGCAGCCCGCGCACGGCGCGGTTGCAGTCGTGAGCGGAAAGATCCGCTACACGCCGCCGGCCGGCTTCAGCGGGACCGACACCTTCACCTATCTCGCCTCCGACGGCGACAAGGTCTCGGCGCCCGCCATCGTGACGATCACCGTCGAGAACCCGCCTCCGCCGCCTCCGCCGCCGCCTCCTCCTCCGCCGCCGGCTCCGCCGTCTCCGCCGCCTCCGCCCCCGCCACCCCCGCCACCCCCGCCACCTCCTCCGCCTCCACCTCCGGCGAAACCGAAGCCGAAGCCGAAGCCGGTGACGGTCTGCCACAAGGGCAAGACGATCAAGGTGCCGAAGTCGCAGCTGCCGAAGCACCGCAAGCACGGCGACAGGCTCGGCGCCTGCAAGAAGAAACCGACCAAAAAGGTCGTCCGCAAGCGGCGTTAGCCTGCGGTGGGTGCACCTGCGCGCCCTCCGCCTGCGCGGCTTCAAGTCCTTCCCGGACCAGGTCGAGGTCAGCCTCGAGCCGGGCGTCGCCGTGGTCGTCGGGCCGAACGGCTCCGGGAAGTCGAACGTCTCCGACGCGCTCCTCTGGGCGACCGGCACGCTCGCGCCGACCGAGCTGCGGGCGGAGAAGCCCGACGACGTCCTCTTCGCCGGCTCGGCGGGGCGGGGCAAGGCGGACTTCTGCGAGGTCGAGCTCGTCTTCGACAACGAGGACGGCGCGCTCGCGGAGCTGCCCTTCTCGGAGGTCTCGCTCGCACGCCGGCTCCATCGCGGCGGCGAGGGCCAGTACCTGCTCAACGGGACGACGGTCCGCCGCATCGACCTCGTCGAGCTGCTCTCCGAGGTCGGGCTGGCGACCGGGGCGTCGATCATCGGCCAGGGCCGGGTCGAGGAGATCCTCGCCAGCAAGCCCGAGGAGCGGCGGGCGCTGCTCGAGGAAGCGGCCGGCCTCGGGCGGTTCAAGCGGCGCAAGCACCGTGCGGAGCTGAAGCTCGCGCGCGTCGCGGTGCAGGTCGACCGTGCGCGGGACCTCGAAGCGGAGGTGCGCAAGCGCCTGAGGCCGCTGGCGCTGCAGGCGACGGCGGCCGAGCGGGCCGAGAAGCTCGGCGGCGAGATCGCCGCTCTGGACGCGCGGATCGCCCAGCTCGACCTGGCCGGGCACGAGGAGCGGATGGCCGGCGTGGAGGAGCGCCGGACCGCCGCTCAGCTCGAGCGCAAGCGCGCGGAATCGCGCCTGGAGGACGTGCTCGCCGATCGCGGACGCGCGGAGGAGGAGCTCGCCGACGCTGCCGGCAGGCGCGAGGCGGCGACTGCCGCCCTCTATCGCCTCCGCAGCGCGACCGAACGGCTCGCGCTCAGGCGCGAGGCGGCGGAGTCGCTCGCGGCCGGCTTCGAGGCCTCGATCGAGCACGTCGTCGCCGGTCCCGCGCCCGAGGAGCTGGAGGCGGCGCAGGTCGCGGTGGCGTCCGCGACCGCCGCGCGTGAGCGGGAGCACCGGCTGCGCTCGGTCTCCGAGCGGCTGGAGCTTCGCGCCGAGCGCGCGCAGGCGCTGCTGGCCGATCTGCGGGCGGAGCTCGAGGCGGCCCAGGAGGCTGCCGCGCTCGATCCCGGGCGCCTGGAGCGCGAGGCGGCGGCCGCACTGGCCGCAGCCCGCGAAGCCGCCTCGACGCGTGACACGCTTGCGGAGAGGACCGAGGTGGCGAGCAGCCGTCTGGAGGCGCTCGACCGCGCGCTCGCGGAGCGCGAGGGGCTCGCTCCAGCGGCGCGCGCGCTCGCCGAGCGCGGCGAGCGGCTGGCGCTCTCACTCGTGGATCCAGCAGGCCGGGGAGGAGCGGGCGCTCGCCGCCGCGCTCGGGCCCCGGGCCTCCGCCCTGGTCGCCGAGGACGCCGAGGCGGCGCTCGCTCTGGTCGAGACCGCGCGTGCCGAAGGCCTCGGCAACCTCGTGGTGCTGCTGAGCGATCGGGCCGAGCGCCTTCTGCGCTCGGTCGAGGTCGTGCCGCGCGAGCAGCTTCTGCAGTCGACCCGCGCGGCCGTGACGCCCGAGGGCCACGGGTTCGATCCCGAGCGCGGCGAGGTCTGGTACGCGGGCGAGACGGCCGAGGCGCTCCTGCTCGAGCTCCAGACGCGGCGCAAGACGCTCGCCGCCGAGGCCCAGCGAGCTGACCGGCGAGGCTGCCGACGCTGAGCGAGCCGCGGAGTCGCGCGCCGCCGAGGCCCGGGCTGCCGAGGAAGCGCTCGAAGCGGTTCCGGCCCGCCTGCGCCGCCGCTTCGGGGATCCCGCGGTGCTCTCACGGCTCGCGCTCGGCGCCGAGCGGCTCGACGCCGTCCTGCGCGCAGCCGTCACGGCCGCGGTGGGGGAGGGGCCGAACGCCGACGTCGAGACGCCCACGATCAGGCTGCGCGAGCTCGAGGAGCGAGCCCGCATCGCCGCCCGCCGCGATCCCGCTCGCCTGCGCGCCCTCGCTCTCCTGGCCGGACGGCTCGGGGAGGCGCTCGAGACCGACGCGCCCAGGCGCTTCGAGCCGGCCCTGATGGCGCGCGCCGACGCGGGCGGTGCCCGCACCCAGGAGCTCGCGGCGAAGCTCCGGAACCTCGGCGCGTCGGAGTCCGAGCTCAGGCGCGCCCTGGCGGAGGCGGCCGAGCGCACCTCCGGCCTCGACGTCGAGCGGGCCCAGATCGACGCGGCCGCAGGCGAGGCGCGGCGGCGGTTGGAGGCCACGCAGGCCGAGCCTGCCGAGGGCGACGATCGCGAGGCGCTCGCGGAGCGGGCCGAGCGGCTGCGCGCAAGGCGCGAGGAGCTCGGCCGCGTCAACCCGCTCGCCAAGGAGGAGTACGACGCGGAGAAGGAGCGCCTCGACGAGCTGGCGACCCAGCGCGGCGACCTCGAAGGCAGCCTCGCCGAGCTGGAGAAGCTGCGCGCGGAGCTGGCGGAGACCGTCGAGACCCGCTTCGCGGACACCTTCGAGGCGGTCGCGCGCGAACTTCCACGAGGTCGCGGGCATCCTCTTCCCGGGCGGCGAGGGCCGGCTGCGTCTGACCGAGGCCGGAGGCAGAGGAGGACGGTGAGCACGGCATCGAGGTCGAGCTCCGCCCCGCCGGCAAGAGGGTGACCCGGCTCTCGCTGCTCTCGGGCGGCGAGAAGGCACTGACGGCGATCGCGTTCCTCTTCGCCGTCTTCCTGGCGCGGCCGTCGCCGTTCTACCTGCTGGACGAGGTCGAGGCGGCTCTCGACGACGCGAACATCGGCCGCTTCGTCGACCTGCTGCGCCGCTTCTCCGACCGGGCGCAGTTCGTGGTCATCACGCACCAGAAGCGGACGATGGAAGCGGCCGACACGCTCTACGGCGTCACGATGGGCGACGACGGCGTCTCGCAGATCGTCTCGCGCCGGACGCCGCGCGAGACGCAGGCTAGTCGCCTGCGGCCGCGGGCTAACCTTCCGCGCCTCATGGCGCGAACGTGGGCAGAGCTGTTGGGTGACACCGAAGGCGCCGCAGGAGGCCGAGCAGGAGCGCACGGGCTTCTTCTCGCGGCTGCGCGACTCCCTCGGCACGAGCCGCCGCGCGCTGACCGAGCAGCTGGCGCTCGCCGCGCTTCGACCCCGCCGACGACGAGGCCTGGGAGCGGCTGGAGGAGGCGCTGATCGCCGCCGACGTGGGCGTCCCCGCGACGGCCGAGCTCGTCCAGCGGCTGGAGGCCCGCGGTAGCGCGCTCGGGGACCTCGGCGAGGCGCTCGTCGAGGAGGTCGCCGCGCTGCTCGAGCGCGATGGCGGCGCCGGTCTCGCAGTGCACGACGGGCCCAGCATCATCCTCGTCGTCGGGGTGAACGGCACCGGCAAGACGACCACGATCGGCAAGCTCGCGAACAAGCTGCGTGAGCACGGGCACTCGGTCGTGCTGGCGGCTGCCGACACGTTCCGGGCCGCCGCGGACGAGCAGCTCGAGATCTGGGCCGAGCCGTGCACAGGCCGACATCGTCGGCTCGCAGAAGGGCGGAGACCCCGCAGCCGTCGCCTACGACGCGATCGATGCGGCCCAGGCGCGCGGCAAGGACGTCGTCCTCGTGGACACGGCCGGTCGCCTGCACACGCAGACGAACCTGATGGAGGAGCTGGCGAAGGTGCGGCGCGTGATCGAGCAGCGACTCCCCGGCGCACCGCACGAGACGCTCCTCGTCGTCGATGCGACCACCGGCCAGAACGGCCTCCAGCAGGCGCGACTGTTCGGCGACGCCGTCTCCGTGACGGGAGTGGCGCTCACCAAGCTGGACGGCTCCGCGCGCGGTGGCGTTGCGCTCGCGATCGCGCACGAGCTGGGCCTGCCGGTCAAGCTCGTGGGCGTGGGCGAAGGCCTCGACGACCTCCGCCCATTCGACGCGCGCGACTACGCGCGCGCGCTCGTCTCGGGCTAGCGCTCGACGGCGAACGCGATGTTCACGGTCGTGCGGTACTCGCTGATCCGGTCGCCTTCGACCTCGGCGCTCATCGAGATCACGTCGACGCCCGTGATGCCGCGGAGCGTCTTCGACGCCTCCTGAACCGCAGCGTCGGCGGCCTTGGCGAAGCTCTCGGGCGACGATCCGATGATCGTGATCACCTTGGCGATGCTGGCCATTCGGGCTCTCCTTTGCTTGTGGGTGGGGGCCGGACGATAAACGACGGCTCGAGCGGCGAGCCCGCCGGACTGGGCCGGCCGCAGCCCGTGATCGCGAGTGCCCCTTCCACGAAGGGGTCGAGGCCGAGGCGCTTCTCGATGTCTGCGCCGTTGACGGCTGCCGTCACGAACGCCCCGAGCCCGAGCTCCTCGCAGACCAGATAGAGGGTCTGGCTCAGGTGACCGACGTCCATGAGCACCACCGAGTACGCCTTCTGGTGCTTGCGGTACTTCCAGAAGCTGCGGTGGAAGCGCGCGGTCATCAGGAACAGCGCCGCTGCCGACGCGAAGTACGACTGGCCGCACGTGAACTCGTCCGCAAGCCGCTCGGCCTCGTCCACCCCCAGCCGCTCGAGCAGCTGGAGCGAATGATCCTGCGCGCGGTAGTGGTAGAGGCCGGGCTCGACACCCTCGACGCGCAACAGCAGCGGATACGCCTCGACGGGATGCAGGCTGCCGCCTGACGGGCTCGTCCGCTTCAAGGCGACGATGTCGCCCAGCAGGGGCGCGTGCCCGTGGCAGCCGAAGACCTGGTGGAGGATCGTCGACAGCTCGTTCTCCCGCAGCGGCGCCCCGCGGTCGAACTCCCGCGTCGTCCGCCGGGCCTCGAGGACGTCGAAGAGCCCGCCGTTGCCGTCCGGAGTGGAAAGCCGGCGCACAGGCCCGCCCCCTGAGGCGGCGTGGAAGGCAGGAGGCGGCGGGCCGTGCTCGGCGACGAACTCGGCGATTCCGCCCAGGCCCTCGTCCCCGAAGTGTCGTCCCACCTCGACGCCTTGCCAGCGAGTGAGCCCGTGGTAGAGCGCCGCATAGACGTTCCACTGACCCGACGCGAGGTGCTCGTCCCTGCTTCTCAGCTCCCCGAACGGCGGCTCGTCCGCGTCGGAGACGAGCAGTCCCTGGGACGCGAGCTCCACGAGCCGCTCGGTCGTTGCTCCCTCCACCTCGTCACGGTCGACCCAACGGTCGCTCGGGATCGATCCGAGCAGCTCGACGTCGGCCGGGCTGACGGCCAGCGGCTCGCCGCGGAGCGCGGAGATCCCGAGCAGCTGCCGAGCCGGGGCGAGCTTCACCTCGCCGTCGAGCAGGGCCTCGACGTCGAAGAACGTGCCGTCGCGCCAGGCGAAGAAGGCGTAGCGCGTGCGACGGAACCGGGGCACGCCCGGATTACCCGCTCAGGTGGAGACCAGCGGCAGGAGGAGGAAGAAGCCGAACGGATCGATGCCGGTGAACTCCTCTGTCGGCGGGCCGAACTCGTTCGCGTGAGGAATGTTGACCAGCGCCTCCTCGATCACGTGCTTGGGCGGAAGGAAGCCCTTGTGTTTGTATCCGACCTCCTCGAGCGCCTGCACCCGATCCTTGCAGAGCGCGCTCCAATCGCCGAATGCGGCCACCCGGTCCGCGGGAGCGGTCGGCCCGCGCGACAGCGACTTCTCGTCGTCCCAGCCGACCGGCTTGATGTGGATGTTGTACGCCGCCAGCATGGCGACGTGGTTCCGCGACACCTGCTCCCGGAATGCGTTGTCGCGGGCGAGCTTGGTCAGGAACTCGAGCGCGTGGCTGGGTGTCGCCCGGAACTCAATGTCGACCTCAGGCATCCTCGTCTCCTTCCCTCGACCGCACGGGTGTCGGGGAGTTCCTACTGCTTGACGCGCGCCCGGTCAAGCTGCGCGGCGGAAAAGGCACGCGCCCGCGCCGCCGAAACGATGTCTCCTTTGGCCTCATACAGACGCAGCGCCTCGGCCGACGAGTCGTTCGCCTCGCTGCCCTTGCCGGCCGCTCCGTGTACCTCGGCGAGCGCGAGCAGGGCGTCGCCGCGCAGGATCACGTAGTCGGTCTCGTCCGCCAGCGACACGGCGTCGCGGGCGAGCTCCAGCGCCTGCTTGGGCTCGCCCCTCGCTGCCAGGACGCGCGCTCGAGTCTGGCGCCAGACCGCCTGTGAGACAACGTCGTCGGGCGACGCCGAGCTCTCGGTGATCCGGGTATAGCGCTCGGCCTCGTCCAGGTTCCCCTGCTCGTAGTGCGCTCGAGCCAGGAACGCCGTCATCGTCGAGAGCCGGCCTTTCTCACCCATCCGCTCGAGTCCCTGGTAGCCCTGGCTCAGCTCGTGCTCTGCGGCCGCCGGATCGCCGGCGAGCAGCTCGACGAGCCCGGAGTAGGCGTGCAGGCTGACGAGCTGAAGGTCGAGCCCGAGGTCCTCGAAGCTCTCCCGGCTGCGGACGCAGAGCTCGCGAGCCGCTGCGAAGTGGCCGAGCTGGGCCTCCAGCACCGCGACGATCGCGTCGAGGACGGCGTCGAGGTTGCGGTCGTCGCCGGCCTCCGCGCGCATCTCCTCGCAACGGCGCAGGGCTTCCTCGACCGGCCGCGGCCCGAGCAGCGCCGCCCGTGCGAGCGCATTCAGGATGCTCGCGACCTCGCGCCGGTCGCCGGCGGCCCGGGCGTGCTCCAGCGCTTCCTCCAGCACGCCTTCCATCGCCTCGTACCGGCATTGGAGCCAATGCTCGAACGCCACGAGCTCCAGCGCCCTGGCAATGCCGAGCCGGTCGCCGAGCTCCTCGAAGACGGCGATCGCCGTCTCGGCGGTGTGGCGGACGTCGGCGCCGTCACGCGTCGGGTCGCCCTGACGGAGCAGCATTGCGCGCTCGATCTGCGCGAGCGACTCCGCGCCGCGGTTTCCGGCCGCCGCCGCATTCTCGATCGCGCGTGTGAGGACGCCGTCCGCCCTGGCGATCTCACCGGTCTCGCGCAGGGCCTTGCCCAGGTCGGGCGCAAGCTCGATCCAGAGCTCGTCGTCGTCTCGAAGCAAGATCGTCGCCCTCGTCAGCAGGCTCACGGCGGCCGGCATGTCGTTGCGCCCGAAGGCCTTGCGCCCCGCCGAGGCCAGGTGCGTCGCCGCGCGCCGCGCGAGTGCGCGCGCGCGATCGTCGCCGCCGTGGAGCTCGGCTCGGAAGCGGTGCGCCTGCTCGAAGTGATAGCCGATGATCTCCTCGATTTCCGGCCCCGACCCGCCCGCACGCTCCTCGAGCCACGTCCCGAAGCGATCGTGCAGCTCGGCGCGCATGTCCTTGGGCATCGTCTGGTAGGCCGCGTCGCGGATCAGGGCGTGGCGGAACCTGAACGTGTCCTCGCCGGCGAAGACGGCCTGGTGCGGCTGGATCAGCTGCTTGCGCACGAGCGATTCGAGCTGGTCGTCGAGCGCGGCCGGCGCCCCGGCGCCGGCGAGGGTGCGCAGCGCGCCGCGGGAGAAGAGCTTGCCGGCGACGGCCGCGTGCTCCAGAACGGTCCGCTCGTCGCCGCTCAGCCGGTCGAGGCGTGCCGCCAGCAGCGCCTGAATCGTCGGCGGCACGTCGATCGAGGCGACGTCGCCGACGGGAACCCAGCCGCCGTTCTCCCGCCGGAGCGTGCCCTCGTCGATCAGCATCGAGAGCATCTCCTCGACGAACAGGGGGTTGCCCTCCGCGGCGCGCGCGATCCGCTCCTTCAGCCCGGCGCCCGCATCGGACTCGAGCAGGTTGTCGATCAGTCGGCTGCACGCCTCGTCGTCCAGGGGCTCCAGGAGGAGTGAGGTCGAGTTGAGCTTCCCGCCGCCCCAGCCCGGGCGCTCCTCGAGCAGCTCCGGGCGCGCGAGGCAGACGATCAGGATCGGCGCGTCGCGGGTCCAGTCGGCCACGTGCTCGACGAGGTCGAGGAAGGTCTCCTCGCCCCACTGGACGTCGTCCAGCACGACCACCAGCGGCCGGTCCCGCGCGACCGCCTCCAGCAGCTTGCGGACGGCCCAGAAGGTGTCCGCGCTCGAGACACGCGTCTCGGTGGCACCGAGCAGCGCCCCCAGCCGCTCGGCGATCTCGTCGCCGCGCCGGTCCGCGTGCAGGACGGAGCGAAGCCTCTCCTCCACCTCGGCCGTCGTCAGCCTCGGAGTGATGCCGGCGGCGCGCTTGACGACCTCGACGATCGGCCAGAAGGTGATCCCCTCGCCGTAGGGCAGGCAGCGACCGGGTAGGACCGTGGCCTGGTGCTCGCTGGTGGAGGCGAGCTCTGCGACGAGCCGCGACTTGCCGACTCCCGCCGGCCCCAGGAGCGTGAAGAGGTGGCACGTCCTGTCGACGGTGGCGCGATCGAGGGCCTGGACGAGCAGGGCGAGCTCGCGTTCCCGGCCGACCAGCGGCGACTCGGTCCGGCGCGCGGGCGAAGGAGCTCCGGCGATCACGGCGATCAACCGCCAGGCCGCGACGGGACGCTCCTTGCCCTTGAGCTCGAGGCCCTCGAGCGGCTCGGCGACGACCGCGTCCCGGACGAGCCGGTAGGTCGGGTCGCCGATGAGGATCTCGCCCGAGCGGGCCGCCCCTTCGAGCCGAGAGGCGACGTTGACAGCGTCCCCGGTCACGAGCGTGTGGCCGTCGCTCGCGTGTCCGGCCACGACCTCGCCCGTGTTGAGCCCGATTCGAATCGAGAGCTCGATGCCCCAGTCGCGGCTGAGCTCGCCGTTCAGCGCGGTCAGCGCCTCGCGCATCTCAGCCGCCGCCCGGACCGCCCGGAGCGCGTCGTCCTCGTGCACGGTCGGCGTCCCGAACACGGCCATGACAGCGTCGCCGATGAACTTCTCCACGGTTCCGCCGTGACGCTCGAGCACCGCCCGCATCTCGTCGAAGTAGCGCGAGCTCACCCGTCGCATCGACTCGGGATCGACGCGCTCGCCGAGCACGGTCGAGTCGGCCATGTCGCAGAAGAGGACCGTGACGGTCTTCCTCGACTCGCGGCGCGGCGCCTCGGTGGACAGCGGCGTCCCGCAGGCCAGGCAGAAGCGCGCGCGCTCGGGGTTCTGCTCACCGCAGCTGGGGCAGCCGGGCATGCCCCGAGTGTAGGGCGCTGGAAGGGCCTAAGTACACTGTCGAGCCATGTTCGACACGCTCGGCGACAGGCTTCAGGCCTCGCTCGGCGACCTGCGGAAGCGCGGGCGGCTGGACGAGGAGACGATCTCGAAAGCGATGCGCGAGATCCGCCTTGCGCTGCTCGAGGCCGACGTCAACTTCAAGGTCGTGAAGGAGTTCGTCGGCCGCGTCAAGGAGCGCGCGACGGGCCAGGACGTGCTCAAGAGCCTGACGCCCGGCCAGCAGGTGGTGAAGATCGTCCACGAGGAGCTGACTTCGCTGATGGGCTCGGGCAGCTCGAAGCTGGCCATGGCCGGCAAGCCGCCCACGGTGATCCTGCTCGCGGGCCTGCAGGGCTCGGGCAAGACGACCGCCGCCGCGAAGCTGGCGCTCCTGCTGCGCAAGGAGGGCTCGTCGCCCGCGCTCATCGCCGCCGACCTCCAGCGTCCGGCCGCCGTCACCCAGCTCCAGCAGCTCGGCGGCCAGATCCAGGTGCCGGTCTTTACGGGGTCAGACCCCGTCCGGGCCACCGAGGAGGGGATCGAGCAGGCGAAGGCGCAGGGCCGCGACGTCGTGATCGTCGACACCGCCGGCCGGCTGCAGATCGACGAGCCGCTGATGGAGGAGCTCGCCGCGGTGCGCAAGGCCGCCAGGCCGCACAACGTCCTGCTCGTGCTCGACGCGATGACGGGCCAGGAGGCCGTGTCGGTCGCCGAGGCGTTCCAGGAGCGGGTCGCCTTCGACGGCGTCGTGATGACCAAGCTCGACGGCGACGCCCGCGGCGGAGCGGCCCTCTCGGTCAAGGCGGTCACCGGCAAGCCGATCAAGCTCGCATCGGTCGGCGAGAAGCTCGACCAGATCGAGTACTTCCATCCCGACCGGATGGCCTCGCGCATCCTCGGGATGGGCGACGTCCTCAGCCTGATCGAGAAGGCGGAGGACGCGATCGAGGAGGACGAGCAGGAGGCGATGGAGGCGCGCATGCGCTCCGGCCAGTTCACGTTCGACGACTTCCTCGCAGCCCAGAAGATGCTCAAGCGGATGGGGCCGCTTCAGGGCGTGCTCAAGCTGATCCCGGGCCTCGGCAACCAGCTCAAGGGCGTGGACGTCGACGAGCGCCAGCTCGCCCGCGTCGAGGCGATCGTGCTCTCGATGACGGCCCAGGAGCGGCGGATGCCGCACCTGATCAACGGCTCGCGCCGCCAGCGGATCGCCCGCGGCAGCGGCACGACGGTGCAGCAGGTCAACCAGCTGCTCTCCGCCCGGAAGCAGATGGAGAAGATGATGAAGCAGATGGGGAAGGGCAAGATGCCGAAGCTCCCGCCCCAGATCGCACAACAGCAACAGGGAAGAAGGTGAAATGGCAGTTCGTATGAGGCTGACCCGGGTCGGGTCGAAGAAGAATCCGATCTACCGCGTCGTGGTGGCCGACTCGCGCTCGCCGCGCGACGGCAAGTTCATCGAGATCGTCGGGCGCTACAACCCGCAGCACGACCCCTCGCTGATCGAGTTCGACGAGGACAAGGTCAAGGAGTGGCTCGCCAAGGGCGCGACGCCGAGCGAGACCGTCTCCCGGCTGTTGAAGGTGAAGAACCTCGTTGGTTGAGCTCGTCGCGTACCTCGCGCGCCAGCTCGTCGACGACCCCGACGCCGTCCGCGTCGAGGAGGAGGAGCGCGAGGGCGCGATCGTCCTCACCCTCCACGTGGCGCAGGAGGACATCGGCAAGGTGATCGGGCGCCAGGGGCGGGTCGCTCGGGCGCTGCGCGCGGTCGTGCGGGCGGGCGCCGCCCGCCAGCGCCAGCGCGTGCTGCTCGAGATTGCCGGCTAGCGACTTCGTGACGGTCGGCAAGGTCGGTAGGCCGCACGGCCTCGCGGGCGCGTTCGTCGTCGAGCGGCCGAGCGAGGAGGCGGAGCGCTTCGCCGTCGGCGCGGTCCTGCACGTGGACGGCAAGCCTGCTCGCGTGACGGAGTCGAAGCGCGGGGGCGGCAGCCGCGTAGTGATCAGGCTCGACCGCAAGGTGGAGCGCGGCTCAGCCCTGCAGGTGCCGAAGGCCGAGCTGCCCGAGCCCGGCGACGGCTACTACGTCTTCCAGCTCGTCGGGCTGGAGGTGCTCGAGCAGGGAGGTCGAACGCTAGGCCGCGTGAAGGACGTCGCCAGCTATCCGGCCAACGACGTGCTCGAGCTGGACGAAGGGCCGGCCCTGCCGATGGTCGCCGAGTGCGTGCTGGAGATCGACCTCGAGGGCGGGCGCATCATCGTGGCTCCGGGATTTGTCGCGTGAGGATCGACGTCTTCACGCCCGTGCCGCACGCCTTCGCCTGGATGACCGAGCAGCGCCCGCTGGCCTCGGTGCTGGGGACGGAGCTCGACCTCCGGCTCCTGAACTACCGCGACTCGACGCCGCTTCGCGCCGGCCAGGTCGACGACGACCCCTACGGCGGCGGCGCGGGCATGGTTTTACGCGTCGACGTCGTCGCGGCCGCCCTCGACGCCGTCTACGGGGGCGCCCCGGACCACCGCGTGGTCGCGCTGAGCCCGCAGGGGCGGCAGCTGACCCAGGACGTGGTCGAGGAGCTCGCGACCGAAGACACGCTGACGCTGCTGTCCGCGCGCTTCGAAGGGCTTCGACGAGCGCATCGTCACCCACCTCGCCTCGGACGCGATCTCGATCGGCCCCTACGTCCTGTCGGGCGGCGAGCTGCCCGCCATGGTGCTCCTGGACGCGATCGTTCGGCGTCTCCCGGGCGCTCTCGGCTGCGAGGATTCCGGCCTCTTCGAGAGCTTCTCCGCCGAGCTCGAGGGCGGCCTTGAGTACCCTCAGTACACGAGGCCGGCCGAGTTCCGCGGTTGGAATGTTCCGGACGTCCTCCTTTCTGGGGATCACAGGAGGATCGAGGAATGGCGCAGGGAGCAGAGCAGGCTGCGGAGCGTCGGGTGAGAAACCCGGTCGACCGCCTCACGGGACGGCTTCCGCGCGCCTGGCGGATCACGATCGACTGGGTCGTGACGATCGTCGGCGCGATCGCGATCGTGCTCGCGATCAAGGCCTGGGTCGTGAACCCGTACCGGATCCCGTCGTCGTCGATGGAGCCGACGCTCCACTGCGCGCGGCCCGGCACCGGCTGCGTCGCTCGCTTCTCCGACCGCGTGCTCGCCAACCGCTTCATCTACCACTTCAAGGACCCGGCCCGCGGCGACGTGATCGTGTTCGACACGCCCGCCAAGGCCCGCCCTCAGTGCGGCGCGGGAGGCACCTTCGTCAAGCGGATCATCGCCCTGCCCGGCGAGACGTGGTCGATGCGGAACGGCTTCGTGTTCATCAACGGGGCCCGGCTCGAGGAGTCGTACATCAAGCCCGGCCGTCGCGACCGCGAGAGCTACCCGCCGCAGAAGATCCCGGAAGGCTCGTACTTCGTGATGGGCGACAACCGCGCGCAGTCGTGCGACTCGCGCCGGTGGGGCTCGCTGCCCGAGGGGAACCTGATCGGCAAGGTCTTCGCCGTCTACTGGCCGCCCAACCGAATCTCGTTGCGCTAGCATTCCGCCCCGGCCCGAAGGGCCTTTCCTCTCATGCCGAGCCCCATCGAGCTCATCGAGCAGCGCCAGCTGCAGCCCGATCTGCCGCAGTTCAAGGCAGGCGACACGGTGCGCGTGCACTTCCGCGTGATCGAGGGCCAGCGCTCGCGAATCCAGGTCTTCGAGGGCATCGTGATCAAGCGCCAGGGCTCGGGCGTGCGCGAGACCTTCACGGTCCGCAAGCAGTCGTTCGGGGTGGGCGTCGAGCGGACGTTCCCGGTGCACTCGCCGAAGATCGAGCAGATCGAGGTGATGGCGATCGGCGACGTGAACCGCGCCAAGCTCTACTACTTGCGGGAGAAAGTGGGAAAGAAGGCGCGCGTGCGGGAGAAGCAGCGCCGATAGCTCCGACGGCGGCGCTATTGTCGCCGCCATGGCTCGACCCGCGATCCACCGCCTGCTCCGCTTCGACCGCAAGCTCGGCGCGCGCTTCGTCGCCGGCGCCGACGAGGCCGGGCGCGGGTCTCTGGCGGGGCCTTTGGTCGTGGCCGGCGTCCTGCTCGACTACGAGGGCCTGCGCGACCACCGTGTGCGGCCGCTCGCGCTGCTGAACGACTCCAAGCAGGTCGGGTCCCGAGGAGCGCGAAGTCGTCTTCAGGGCCGTCCTGAGCTGCGCGGAGCGCGTCTGCGTGAAGGTGATCTCCTCCGCGGACATCGACCGCAACGGCCTGCACAAGTCGAATCTCGCCGGGCTGCGGGCGGTGCTGTCGGCGCTGGCTCCGCCGGCGGAGGCCTGCCTGTCCGATGGCTTCCGGCTCGGGCCCTCTGCTCCGGAGCACCAGGCGGTGGTCGACGGCGACACCAAGAGCGCGGCGATCGCGGCGGCGTCGATCGTCGCCAAGGTCGTTCGCGACCGGGCGATGCGCCGGATGGACGCGCTCTACCCGCAGTACGGGTTCTCCTCCCACGTCGGCTACATCACGCCCGGCCACTCGGCGATCGTGCGCGAGCGCGGGCCGTGCGAGATCCACCGCCACTCCTTCGCCGCCAGGTGTTACGACGGTGCCGAGGCGTGGGTCGGGGCATAACGCCGAGCGGCGCGCCCTTCGGCACTACCGCCTGAGGGGCTTCCGCATCCTGGCCGTCAACGCCTGGGCGGGCGGCCACGAGCTCGACCTCGTCGTGCGCCGCGGCCGCCGGCTCGCGTTCGTCGAGGTGAAGGAGAAGACCGCGGCCGACCTCGGCGACCCGCTCGAGATGGTCGGGCCCGAGAAGCAGCGTCGCCTGAGGCGTGCAGCGACGGCGTGGCTGGCGGCGAACTCCGACCTCGCCGACCTGGAGGTCACGTTCGAGGTGCTGGCGGTGCGGCCGGACGGCGTCGAGCGAGTGGCGGAGGCGTTCTAGCGCGCGCGTCGAAAATCGGGTGGCCGTGGCCCCGACACAGGACGCGCTCTACAGCGACATCGACCTCGAGCTCTCCTGGTCGGAGCGCGAGCTGCCCGAGCGCGAGCGGACGAAGCACGTCCACCGGCTCCACCCGTACCTGGGCAAGTTCATCCCGCAGCTCGTGGAGGCGCTGCTCGCCCGCCACCTGCCCGCGGGAGGCCGCGTGCTCGACCCGTTCGCAGGCTCGGGCACGACGCTCGTCCAGGGGCTCGAGAGCGGCTTCGACGCCACCGGTGCCGACGTCGCCGCCTTCAACTGCCTGCTGATGCGCGTCAAGACCGAGAGCTACAACCTGTTCGTGCTCGAGCGCGAGGTGCGCGATGCGCTCACGCGGATGGAAGGTGGGGAGGGGGAGGCCGGCGAGGCCACCGCGTACGTCGGCGAGTGGTTCGCGCCGCAGGCGGTCGAAGACCTGCTCCGCTTCCGCTCGCTCGTGGACGGCTACGAGCACGCCGACGTCCTGCGCGTCGTGCTCGCCCGGGCCGCCCGCTCCGCACGGCTGACTCCGCACTTCGACCTCGACTTCCCGCGCGCGCCCCAGCGAGGGGAGTACTGGTGCCACAAGCACCGGCGCACGTGCCGGCCGGTCGAGCGCGCCGCGCACTTCCTGCGCCGCTACGGCCTCGACACCGTTCGCCGGATCAAGGACTTCTCGCGCGTGCGTGCGCGTGGCCGCGAGGCGAGCGTGCTCCACGGCGACTCGCGGGAGCTGGCCTTCGGCGGGCCGTTCGACGGCGTCGTCACCTCGCCCCCGTACCCGGGCCTGATCGACTACCACGGACAGCATCGCTACGCCTACCAGCTGCTCGGGCTCGACGAGCTCGGCGAGCTCGAGCTCGGCAGCGCCGGCCGCGGGACGAGCGTGGCCGCGCTGGCCGCCTACTCGGAGGGCATCTCGGAAACGTTGCAAAACGCAGCCGCTTCGCTCCGGCCGGGCGCGCCGGTCGTGATCGTGATCAACGACCGGCGCGACCTCTATCCGGCCATCCTCGAGCGGGCGGGCCTGCGACTCGACGAGCGCTACCGCCGCCACGTCAACCGCCGGACGGGCCGCCGGGCGGGCGAGTTCTTCGAGGACGTTCTCGTCGCCCCGCCGGCTAGGTCAGCTGCCAGATGTTCTGGCGAAGCAGCGGCACGATCGTGCCGTCGCTCTTGATGCCGTCGACGTCGACCTCCGGCCCGCCGATCATGAAGTCCGTGTGGACGGCGGAACGGTTGACGCCGAGCGCCAGCTGACCCTCGGCGTCCAGCGCCGCCACCTCCTCGGTGACCGCCCCGGCCGACTGCCCGTACGCGATGTGGCAGGCCGCGTTCTCGTCGAAGAGCGTGTTGAAGAAGGTGAGGCCGGTCTTCCCGACCCGCGATCCCTCGTCCACGAGCGCCAGCTCGCCGAGCCGGGCGGCGCCCTCGTCGACGGCGACCTGCTCTCGCACGACGTCGGCGCCCGAGTCGGCCTCGACACCGACGACCGCGCCGTCGCGGAAGCGAACCTCCAGGCCCTGGACGAGCGCGCCGTTCAACGGGAGCGGCTTCGTGGCGCGGACGACGCCCTCGGCCCGGTTGCGGTCGGGGGTGACGAAGACCTCCTCGGTCGGCATGTTCGCCACGAACGGCCGCCCGTCGATCGCATGCCCGCCGCAGTGCCAGTCCGACTGCGGCAGGAGCCCGACGACGAGGTCGGTGCCGGCGCCGTGAAAGCGCACGGCGTCGAGGGCGAGCTCGTTCAACGCGCGGGCGCGGACATCGAGCTGAGCCACGTGGTCCTGCCAGGCCGCGCTCGGGTCGTCCTCGTCGAGGCGCACCGCCGTCGCGACCGCGCTCCAGAGGCGCTCGACATCCGGGGTCACCGAGCACCGTCTCTGCCCATCCCTCCGTGGGGTAGCCCGCGATCGTCCAGCGCACGCGGTCGGCCAGCGCGACCCGGATCCGCTCGGCCGTCAGGTCCTTGGCGCGCGGAATCGCGACGCGGCGCTGGGTCGAGGTCGTCGAGCAGGCGGGGCACGGGGTCACCGCTCAGGGAGATCAGTGCGCCTCTGCGGCTCGTCGATCTGCGGTCGCCCGCTGGATCAGCCAGGGGGCGCCTCTCTCGAGCTCCTCCTCGGGGGCGAGCTCGACCATGCGCCGCGTCGACGTACTTGTCCACGTAGACCACGTCGACGCGGCGGGCACCCGCGGAGTAGCCGGCCCGCGCGATCGCGCGCACCAGAGGAGCGTGCTCGACGAAGGCGTCGACGAAGAGCTCCTGCCCCTCGGCGAGGTTGACCCCCACGCCGACCAGCAGCTCGGCGTAGCGATCGAGTTCTGCAGTTGTCATATAGGAACCTGTATCAGAGTAGGCCCAGATGGTCTAGAGCGAGATAGCCGGCGTCGATGTCGGCCATGCGACCGCTGCGTAGGTGGCTGCGTAGATCGGCGAGCGTAACGACAACGGCCTCGGTGAGGCTGCGGATCCTGAGGCTCGCGCTCGCGCCGGCACCCGTGCGCGACGAAGACGTACTTCTTCCGGTTCGAGTAACCCTCCTCGAGCATCGTCCCGGCGGGCTCGATCACGGCCCGCGTACCCGGTCTCCTCGAGCAGCTCGGCAGCCGCGGTCTCGGCCGGCTCGGCGCCCGGGTCGACGACGCCCGCCGGGAGCTCGAGCAACACCGCCTCGGGGCCTGGACGGAACTGACGGACGAGCACGACCTCGCGATTCTGGGTCAGGGCGAGCACGGCGACCATGTCGTCCTCGTCCTTGATCTCGTACTCGACGAGCTCGCCTCCGGGCTGCTCGAAGCGCTTGCTGACGACCCGGCGGTAGCGCGAGTAGACGGTCTCCTCGTCGAGTTTTCGCCACGGCTGCACGAGTCGAAGTCTGGCGGGCCGGCGCGCAAGAAGCGATAGGGAGCCCCGCCACGACGCGACGCACCTCGGAGGTGCGCTCGCCGCAGCGTCGTGGCGCGGACTCCTCGTCACGAGTATGCACCGTTCGCCACAAGAATGGAAGTCACGCTTTCGGCACGTTTTCGCGCGAGAGCCGTGACGGCTTCCCGGCTAGCTTCGACCGGCGTGCTCGCACGCACGATCACGCATGCGCTCGTCGGGCTCGACGCGCGACGGGTCGAGGTGGAGGCGCACCTCCAGGGCGGGGTGCCCGGCTTCGCCATCGTCGGGCTGGCCGACCGCGCCTGCCAGGAGGCGAAGGAGCGGGTCAAGAGCGGGATCATCTCGGCCGAGCTCGAGTGGCCCGGGAAGCGGCGGCGGATCACGGTCAACCTGGCCCCGGCCGCTCTGCGCAAGGAGGGGTCGGGCTTCGACCTGCCGATCGCGCTGGCGGTGCTGGCCGCATCGCATCAGGTCCCGATCCCCAAGCTCGAGGAGCACGCCTCGGTCGGCGAGCTCGCTCTGGACGGACGGATCCGTCCCGTCGGCGGTGTGCTGGTCGCGGCCGAGGGTGCCAGGCGGGCCGGCCTCGACCGCATCCTGTGCGCGGCGGAGACGGCGGCCGAGGCCGCGCTCGCGGGAATCGACCCCGTGCCGGTGCGGCATCTCGCGGACGCGGTCGCGTACCTGCGCGGCGAGCTCGAGCCGCCTCAGGTGATGACAGTGAACGGCGGTCCTCCGGCGCCTCAGCCCGATCTCGCCGACGTCCGTGGGCAGGAGCGGGCCAGGCGCGCGCTCGAGCTCGCCGCAGCAGGTGGCCACAACCTCTTGCTGGCCGGCCCGCCCGGAACGGGCAAGACGATGCTGGCGCGGCGGCTGCCGGGGATCCTGCCCCCGCTGACCGACGAGGAGACGCTCGAGGTCACGCGGATCCACTCGGTGGCTGGGCTGCTGCCGGTCGAGCACCCGCTCGTCACGGTGAGGCCATTCCGTGCGCCGCACCACAGCGCCTCGATGGCCGCGATCGTCGGCGGCGGCTCCGGTCCGCGGCCGGGTGAGGCAACGCTCGCGCATCGTGGCGTGCTGTTCATGGACGAGCTGGTCGAGTTCGCCCGGCCCGCGCTCGAGGCGCTCCGGCAGCCGCTCGAGGACGGGGCGGTAAGCGTCGCGCGCGCCGAGGGGCGCGCTGTGTTCCCGGCTCGCTTTCAGCTGGTAGCGACCATGAACATGTGCCCGTGCGGCGCGCGCGGCGACCCGACCGCGGAATGCTCCTGCTCGCCGCAGCGGCTTGCGTCGTTCCGCGACAAGCTCTCGCGTGCACTGCTCGATCGCTTCGACCTGGTCGTCGCGGTTCCGCGGGCGCGGGCGGCCGAGCTCGCGGGCGATCCTGGCGAGGCGTCGGCTCCTGTCCAGCAGCGGGTCGTCTCCGCCAGGTCCAGGTTGGGGAGCGGCGACGGACTCGAGCGCACCTCCGAAGCATCCGAGCTTCTCGACCGCGCCGTCGAACGGCTGCCGCTGTCCGGCCGGGGCCGGGCTCGGGTCGCGCGCGTCGCGAGGACGATTGCGGCCCTCGCGACTGCAGAGGCGGTCGGCCCCGAGCACATGGCCGAGGCGCTCGCCTACCGCGCTCCACGAGAGCTCGCGGCAGCATGAGCGACCTCGCTCTTGCCGCCTTCGCGGCCGAGACGGGCACGCACGTGGTCGGCGTGCCGCGGGACCGCCGTTGGCGCTCGTTCGCCCGGGCTTTCGACCCAGCTCGGTTCGTGGCCGCCCTCCAGGCCCGCGGTCTGCGTTGGCTCGGCCGCTCCGAGCCGGGCTTCCCACCTCTTCTGGCCGCGATCCACGATCCTCCGCCGGGCCTTTTCCTCAGGGGAGCCGGCGAGCCTGAACTGCTTACTCGGACGGCTGTCGCAATCGTGGGGGCGCGTTCGTGCTCGCCGTACGGCTCACAGGTCGCACGCAGCTGCGCCAGAGAGCTCGCGGCGGCGGGCTTGGTCGTGATCAGCGGCCTCGCGCGCGGCGTCGACGGCGAGGCGCATCGCGGGGCCCTCGAGTCAGGCGGCACCACGCTCGCCGTGCTGGGGTGCGGCGTCGACCGCGACTATCCGGCGTCGCACCGCGAGCTCGCGGCGAGGATCTGCGAGCGCGGGCTCGTCGTGTCGGAGTATGCGCCGGGGGTCGAGCCGGCTCCGTGGCGCTTCCCCGCGCGGAACCGCATCGTCGCCGGGCTGGCGCGCGCCACGGTCGTGGTGGAGGCGCGAGAGCGAAGCGGCGCGCTGATCACCGCCGACTTCGCGCTCGAGGAGGGCCGCGAGGTGTTCGCGGTTCCGGGCGAGATCACCTCGGCGCTCTCCGTCGGCACCAATGCGCTGCTCGGCCTGGGCGCGGTGCCCTACACGTCCCCACAGGATGTGCTCGACGCGCTCGGCCTGGAGGCTGCGCCGCCTCCCCGGCTCGACCTCGGGGCCAACGCCGAGCGCGTCCTGGAGCAGCTTCGCGAGTTCGCGGCCGGAGCCGACGAGCTGCAGCGGTCGACGGGCCTCGACGCGGCGGCCCTGGCCGCCGCGCTGACCGAGCTCGAGCTGGCAGGGGCGGCTGCCCAGGAGGGAGGCGTGTTCCGTGCATCGGGTTAGGATTGGGCCCGCGTGGCGTCCTTCTGGCTCGAGGATCCGGTCGAGCCGTTGCCGCGGCCCGCCTGGCAGGGGCGTGCGGACGTCATCATCATCGGCGGCGGCGTCACTGGCTGCTCGTGCGCCCTCACGCTCGCGGGAGCCGGCGTCCGGGTACGGCTGCACGAGGCGCGGGAGATCGCCTCGGGCGCGAGCGGGCGAAACGGCGGCTTCGCCCTGCGCGGAGGCGCGATGGCCTACGACGTCGCCCGGGAGCGCTTCGGCGCTGAAGCCGCTGCCCGGCTGTGGCGGCTGACCGAGGGCTACCTCGACCGCCTCTCCTCCCTCGCGGGCGACGCGTTTCGGCGCGTCGGCAGCCTCCGCCTCGCGGCGGACGAGGCGGAGCGCGACGTCGCTGCGCGCGGAGTACGAGGCTCTGCGGGAGGACGGCTTCGCAGTCGAGTGGCGCGACCAGGCCGACCCTCCGCTCGCGGACCGCTACCACGGCGCGATCGTCCATCCCGGCGACGGGGCGCTCCAGCCTGCGCGCTGGGTTCGCCGGCTCGGGCGGCTGGCGGCGGAAGCCGGCGCGGACGTGCGCGAGCACAGCCGCGTCGCAGCGCTCGACGAGCTCGACGCCGACCACGTCGTCGTCGCGACCGACGGCTCCGGGCAGGGCCTCCTGCCCGAGCTCGACGCTGCCGTCACTCCGACGCGCGGCCAGGTCGTCGCGACGGCGCCGCTCGAGCGCCTGCTCTACGACCGTCCGCACTATGCACGCCATGGCTTCGACTACTGGCACCAGACACCGGACCGGCGGCTCGTCGTCGGAGGGCGGCGCGACGCCGCGCTCGATCTCGAGACGACGGCGGAGGAGGCGACCACCGAGGTGATCCAGCGCGAGCTGGACGCCTTCGCGGCCGATCTGGCGGGCGAACCGGTCGGAGTGACGCACCGCTGGGCCGGGATCTGGGGAACGACCGCGGACACCCTGCCGCTGGTCGGTCCAGCGCCCGGACGCGAGGGTGTCTGGGCCGCGCTCGGCTACTCGGGTCACGGCAACGTGCTCGGCCTCGCGGCCGGAGACCTGGTCGCGCGTGCGATCCTCGGCGAGCGCGCCGCGGAGCTCGACCTGCTCGATCCCGCCCGCGTGCTCTAGCCGGCGTCGATCGTGTCGACGTCGGCGAAGCCGTCGGGATCGCGCGTCGTAGCGGCGCAGCACGGCGAGCGCCACCGCCAGATCCTGAATCGCGAGCCCGGTCGAGTCGAAGACGGTGATCTCCTCGGCGCTGCCGCGGCCCTCGGCGGCTCCGTCGAGCACCGCACCGAGCTCGGTCACGGCCTCGCGCGCGAGGGCGCCCGTCTCGACGGCGTGCACGAGCTCGCCGTTGTGGCTCGCCTGCTCCCAGTCGTCGCAGAAGATGCGAACGCGCGCCAGCTCCTCGACTGCGATCTCGGCTTTCCCGGGGCCGTCCGCGCCCATCAGGCTCACGTGCTGGCCGGGCCGGAGCGAGCCGGGACTGTAGACGAGCTCGTGGCCCGGCGTCACCGTCGCCACCAGGTCGGCAGCCAGCGCTTCCTCGCGACTCGCAGCGACCGTGGCACCCAGGTCGTCGGCCGCAACGCGGGCACGCTCCGCGTCGACGTCCCAGAGCAGCGTCTCGTGTCCGCGAGCCACGAACGTGCGGGCCGTCGCCCGCCCGTTGACGCCCGCCCCGATCACGGCAGCGCGCTTTGCATCCGCCCGCCCGAGCGTCTCCGCCGCCAGGACGGCGGCGGCGCCGGTCCGCAGCGCGGTGACCGCGCCGGCGTCCAGGGCGGCCCGCAGCATCCCGTTCGAGGCGTCGGAGACGAGCACGACCCCGCTCACTGTCGGCAGCCCCTGCTCCGGGTTGCCCGGGAAGGACGTGACCCACTTGAGCAGTGCGTGCCCGCCGCCGAGCGCCGGCATCGCCCGGAAGTCACCGGCGGGGTAGGCCGGGACGTAGACCTTCGGCGGCATCGTCCACTCGCCCCGGGCGTACGCGACGAAGGCTGCGCGAACCGCCTCGACCGCGGTCTCGGGCGAGACGGCCGCCTCGACGTGGCGGGCCGCGAAGAACGGTACGGCGGACAAGCGCCTAGACGTCCTTGAGCGAGGCGATCAGGCCCTCGAGCGCGCGCTTGGCGTCGGCGAAGAGCATCGCCGTCTTCTCGTCGTAGAAGAGCGGGTTGTCGATCCCGGCGAAGCCCGGGCTCATCGAGCGCTTCACGACCACCACGGCTGCGGCCTTGTCCACCTCGATGATCGGCATGCCGTAGATCGGGCTGCCCGGGTCGCTGCCCGCGGCGGGATTGACGACGTCGTTCGCACCGAGGATGACCACGACGTCGGTCTGCGGCAGCTCCGGGTTGATGCGCTCCATCTCGTACAGCTGGTCGTAGGGCACGTTCGCCTCGGCCAGCAGGACGTTCATGTGCCCGGGCATTCGACCCGCGACGGGATGGATGCCGTACTTGACGTCGACGCCGCGCTCCTCGAGCAGGTCGGCCAGCGCGCGCACGTCGTGCTGGGCCTGCGCGACCGCGAGCCCGTACCCCGGCACGAACACGACTCGCTGCGCGTACGCGAGCATGACCGCCACGTCCTCCGCGGTGGTGGAGCGCACGGAGCGCCCGTCGGAGGCATCGGTCGACCCGCTCGTCACAACCTGGCCGAAGGCGCCGAAGAGCACGTTCGTGATCGAGCGGTTCATCGCCCGCCCCATCATCAGCGTGAGCAGCGTCCCCGACGCGCCGACGAGCATCCCGCTGACGATCAGCACGTTCGAGTGCAGCACGAAGCCGGTGGCCGCCGCGGCGAGCCCCGTGAAGGCGTTGAGCAGCGAGATCACCACGGGCATGTCCGCGCCGCCGATGGGCAGGACGAAGAGAACGCCGAAGACGAGCGCGCCCACGAGGATCAGCACGAGCAACCATTGCTCCTGCGGGCCGAGCAGGACCGCCGCGCCGAGCACGACCGCGAGCCCCAGCAGGAGCGCGTTGCCGACCTTCTGGCCGGGGTAGACGATCGGCATGCCGCTGATCAGGTCCTGCAGCTTCGCGAACGCGACCAGGCTGCCCGAGAACGAGACCGAGCCGATCAGCGCCGAGAGCAGGATCGCAACCGTCTCGTCGCCGCCGATCCGCCCGGGCTCGGGCGCGAGGTTGTGGAACTCCGCGAGCGCGATCAGAGCCGCCGCTCCGCCGCCGACGCCGTTGAAGAGCGCCACCATCTGCGGCATCGCGGTCATCTTCACGCGGCGCGCACCGACCACTCCGACGACCGCGCCGATGGCCATCGCGATCGCCATCAGGCCGTAGCCTTCGAGCCCCTCGCGGGCGAGCGTGACCACGATCGCCAGCGTCATTCCCGCCGCTCCCAGCTGGTTGCCGAGCCGCGCCCGCCGCGGCGAGGAAAGGAACCGCAGCGCCAGGATGAACGTCACGATCGTGACGAGGTAGAGGAGGTTACTGGCGTTCTCGCCCACGCTCGCCTCGCCCCTTGAACATCTCCAGCATCCGGTCGGTCACGACGAAGCCGCCGACCACGTTTGCCGTCGCCAGGGCGACCGCGAAGAACCCGACCACCCGCGTGAACGTGTCGGCATCGGGCCGGCCGGCGACGACGATCGCGCCGACGATGACGATCCCGTGGATCGCGTTCGTGCCCGACATCAGGGGCGTGTGCAGCATCGTCGGCACCTTCGAGATCACCTCGAAGCCGAGGAAGATCGCCAGCACCAGGATCGTCAGCTCGGTGATGAACTGCGCGTTCTCTATGCCGGCACCTCTTCGCGCCGCGTCACGCAGGCGCCGGCCGTGATCTCGTCCTCGAAGTCGAGCCGGAGCTCGCCCTCGGGTGCCAGATGGAGGAGCAGCGCGGTGACGTTTCGCGCGTAGAGCTGGCTCGCGTGGTGGGCCATCGAGCTCGCGAGGTTCGTCGTGCCGACGATCGTGACGCCTTCGCGGACGACCTCCTCGCCCGGCGCGGTCAGCTCGCAGTTCCCGCCCGCCTCCGCCGCGAGGTCGACGATCACCGACCCGTCGCGCATGGCCGCCACCGCCGACGCCGGGATCAGCCGCGGCGCGGGCCGACCCGGAACGAGTGCGGTGGTGATCACCACGTCGAACTCGGGCAAGCGCGCCTCGAGCGCCTCCTGCTGCGCGCGCTGCTCGTCCTCGGACAGCTCGCGGGCGTAGCCGCCTTCGGTCTCCTCGCCGCGGACACCGAGATCGAGGAACCTCGCGCCGAGGCTCTCGACCTGCTCCCTGACGACAGGCCGGACGTCGAAGCCCGACACCACGGCGCCGAGACGCCGCGCCGTCGCGATCGCCTGCAGTCCGGCGACGCCCGCGCCGAGCACGAGCACCTTCGCCGGCGCCACCGTCCCCGCCGCCGTCATCAGCAGCGGGAAGAACTTCGGCAGCCGCTCGGCGGCGATCAGCCCGGCCTTGTAGCCGGCGACCGTTGCCTGCGACGAGAGCGCGTCCATCGACTGTGCGCGCGTGATCCGGGGAATCGACTCCATCGCGAAGGCGACGACGCCGCGCCCGGCCAGGCGATCGATCCCCTCGCGGTCGCTCAGGGGCTCGAGGAAGCCGACGAGCACGGTCCCCTCGGCGAGGCGTCCAAGCTCGTCGGCGCTCGGCTTGCGCACGCGGGCGACCAGCTCGGCACCCCCGACGGCGTCGTCGGCCACCGTCGCGCCCGCCTCGCGATACTCGCCGTCGGCGTAGCCCGCGGCAGCGCCCGCGCCCGCCTCGATCGTCACGTCGCTGCCCGCGGCCGCCAGCCGGCCGACGGATTCAGGGACGAGGGCCACGCGCGCCTCGCCGGGCGCGCTCTCCTTCGGGACGCCGACCCTCATCCGGGCGGAACTCTAAGCACTGAGAGGGATGAGCCCGCAAAGGTCGAACGAGTCGGTCCCCCGTGCCGCTCCTGGACACCCTGACCCGGGCGCTCGACGCGCAGGATCCCGACGCGTCGGCGCACGCCTCGCGCGTCACCGAGCTCGCCGAGATCGTGGCGCGCCGGCTGGGCTGGCGTGAGCTCGAGTCGCTGCGTCTCGGCGGGGGGCTCCACGACCTCGGCAAGCTTGCGATCCCGCAACGGGTGCTGATGAAGCCGACGGCCCTCACCCCCGCGGAGATCGCGCGCATCCGCGAGCATCCGCGGGCCGGCGCCCGGCTGCTCGCTCCGATCACCCCCGCACGACCGGCGCTCCCGTACGTCCTGTTCCACCACGAGCGCTGGGACGGCGAGGGCTACCCGACCGGCCGCGGCGGCGCCCAGATCCCGATCGGAGCCCGCGTGCTCGCAGTCGTCGACGCCTTCGACGCCATGACCTCGGATCGCCCCTACCGGCGCGCGCTCCCGGCCGAAGCGGCCGTGGCCGAGGTCGACCGCTGCGCCGGCGGTCAGTTCGACCCCGTCGTCGCCAGGGTCTTCGTCGGCGCGTGGCTGGAGGGCGAGGTCCGCCTCCCCGCCCGTCGCGCGGTCGCCTGAGGCGCCGGCCGGCCGGACAGGGCACAAGCGGAGCCGTCCCACCGGATCGCGTGGAGGCGAACCGCGCCGTTGGGCCATGGCCGGGGTTTGACCCCGGACACGCCGGGATCGGACAGCCAGCGGCCAATCCACAAGGAGGGGAGTCGGGGCTGGGGACGCGTTGTCACGCTCTTGGTGCAGAGGGCTCGCTGTGGGTCGATCGTCACCGTCTCGCGACGGTGTCACACCTACGCGAACGTGCGGGCCCGTCGCGGCCGAACGTGCACGCGCGTGCCGGGCGCGAGGTCGAGCTCTTCGCACTGCTCCTGCGTCATCTGCGCCCAGAGCTCCTCGCCGTCGTCGAGCTCGAGCTCGACCCGCGCCTCGAACCCGAGGTGGATGACGCGCTCGACCCGGGCCGGCCTCGTCGTGCCGTTGCTCTCGCGCGTGAGCTCGAGGTCGTGCGGGCGGATCCAGTCGTTGTCGAGGCGGTTGACCGGCCCGACGAAGCTCATCACGAACTCGTTCGCCGGCTCGTCGTAGAGCTCGCGGGCGCCGGCGGTCTGCTCGACGCGTCCGTTGTTCATCACCACGATCTGGTCGGCGACCTCCATCGCCTCCTCCTGGTCGTGCGTGACGAACACGGTGGTGACGTGCACCTCGTCGTGCAGGCGCCTGAGCCACGCGCGCAGCTCCTTGCGGACGCGCGCGTCGAGAGCGCCGAACGGCTCGTCGAGCAGGAGCACCTTCGGCTCGACCGCGAGCGCGCGGGCGAGCGCCATCCGCTGCCGCTGGCCGCCCGAGAGCTGGGCCGGGTAGCGGTGGGCGAAGCCGCTCAGCTGGACGAGCTCGAGCAGCTGCTCCACACGCTCTTTGATCTCCGCCTTCGGCTGGCGCCGGATCTTGAGCCCGAACGCGACGTTGTTCCAGACGGTCATGTGCTTGAAGGCCGCGTAGTGCTGGAAGACGAAGCCGACTCCGCGCTTCTGCGGGACGACCGCGGTCGCCTCCTCGCCCGAGATCAGGACTTCGCCCGCGTCGGGCGTCTCGAGCCCGGCGAGCACGCGGAGCAGCGTGGACTTGCCGCTGCCGCTCGGGCCGAGGAGCGCCGTCAGCGAGCCACCGGGCACCTCGACGGTGACGTCGTCGAGCGCGACGAAATCGCCGAACCGCTTGGTCACGCCTCTCGCCTCGATCGCCATCAGGTCGTCTCCTCCTTTCGCTGGAACGTGGTCAACAGGAGCAGCGTCGCCATCGCCACCAGCGCCAGCACGACGGAGGCAGCGTACGCACCGACGAGGTCGAACGCCTCGAAGCGCTCGCCGACGTGGGTCGTCATCGTCTCGGTCCGGCCCGCGATCCGGCCGGAGACGACGCTGACCGCGCCGAACTCGCCGAGCGCGCGCGCAGTCGTCAGCACCACGCCGTAGGCGACGCCCCAGCGGATGGCGGGCAGCGTGACGCGCCAGAACGTCTGCCACGACGACGCGCCGAGCGTCGAGGCCGCCTGCTCCTGCTCGTCGCCGATCTCGCGCAGCACCGGCACGACCTCGCGCACGACGAAGGGCAGCGAGACGAAGATCGTCGCGAGGATCATCGAGGGCAGCGCGAAGATCACCCGGATGTCGTGGTCGAACAGGAACGAGCCGAACCAGCCTTCGCGTCCGTAGAGGAGCAGCAGGGCGAGGCCGACGACGACCGGCGAGAGCGCGAGCGGGAGGTCGACGGCGCTGTTCACGAGCCCGTGGCCACGAAAGCGGTGCCGGACGATCGCCAGGGCGCAGATGACGCCGAAGATCGTGTTGCAGGGCACGGCGATCAGCGCGATCAGGATCGTCAGGAAGAACGCGTGCCGGGCCGCGGGCGTCGTGACCGCGTCCCACGCCGGCCCGAAGCCGTCGGCGAAGGCCCGCCTGAAGACGATCCCGAGCGGCACGAGCAGGAGCGCGCTCACGTAGCCGATCGCGACGAAGCGGAGACCGTACTTAGCCATCGTGCCTCGTCGCCCAGCGACGGATGCCGCCGATCCCGAGCAGCGCCGCGAACGAGATCGCCAGCAGCAGCACCGAGACGGCCGCCGCGCCGGTCACGTTGTCGCTCTCGATCTGGCCGAAGATGTAGACGGAGGCGATCTCGGTGTCGAACGGGATGTTCCCCGAGATCAGCACGACCGCTCCGAACTCCCCGACGGCGCGCGCGAACGCGAGCGCGACCCCGGAGAGGATCGCCGGGAAGAGGTTGGGGAAGACGATGCGCCTGAAGGCGGCCAGCCTGCCCGGCACCGAGGGACGCCGCGGCCTCCTCCATCTCGACGTCGAGCTCGAGCAGCACGGGCTGCACCGTGCGGACGACGAACGGCAGGGTCACGAACAGCAGCGCGAGCAGCACCGCGGTCTTGGTGTACGCGACGTTGACGCCGATCGGCCCCTTCGGCCCGTACAGCGCGAGCAGGGTCAGGCCGGCGACGATCGTGGGGAGCGCGAACGGCAGGTCGATGACCATGTTGAGGAGCGTCTTGCCGGGGAACGAGTCGCGCACGAGCACCCACGCGATCACCGTGCCGACCACCGCGTTCACGCCGACGACGGCGAGCGACAGCAGCAGCGTGATCTTGAGCGCCGCCACCGCCTGCGGGTCGGTGATCGCGTCCCAGAACGCGCTCCAGCCGCCCTGGGTCGAGCGCCACGTGAGCGCCGCCAGCGGCAGGAGGACGATCAGGGTCAGGTAGCCGGTGGCCAGGCCGACGGTCAGGCCGCCGCCGCGTGCCAGGCCTGGAGACGGGCGAGGACGCGCTGAGGCCGCCACGCTCACTCGGTCGGCGCTCCGACCTCGCGCTGGATGTCGGCCATGATCCCGCCCTCGCGGTCGAACCAGTCCTTCATGACCTGCTCCCAGCCGCCGAACTCGCCGATCTCGAACAGCTGCTTCGGCGTCGGGTACGTGCTCTCGTCGACGAGTGCGTCGTTGAGCGACCGGTAGCCCTTCTCGGCGAAGACCTGCTGCGCCTCGTCGCTGCGGAGGTAGTCGACGAAGTCCTGGGCCGAGGCGGGCGCGTCCTTGGTCACCGCGATCGGGTTCTCGATCAGGATCGTCGCGTCGGGGATGACGTAGTCGAGCTCCTCGCCCTTCTGCTGGGCCGTGATCGCCTCGTTCTCGTAGGAGATCAGCACGTCGCCCTTGCCGCCGACGAACGTCTGCAGCGAGTCGCGCGCGGACTTGTCCTGGACGGCCACGTGCTCGAAGAGGTCGGTGACGAAGGCGACGGCCTCGTCGTGCGTCGCGCCCTGCCTGGCGCTTCGCGCCGTAGGCGGCCATCACGTTCCAGCGGGCTCCACCGGAGGTGAACGGGTTGGGCGTGATCACCTCGACGCCCTCCTTGACGAGGTCGTCCCAGTCGCGTGATGCCCTTCGGGTTGCCCTTGCGCACGCCGAAGACGACGACGGACTCGCTGACCATGCCCTTCTCGGGACCGTCCGACCAGCCGTCCTCGACCAGGCCGGCCTCGACGAGCCGGGTGACGTCGGGCTCGAGCGAGAAGGCGACGACGCTCGCGGGAAGGCCCGCCTCGACCGCACGGCTCTGCTCGCCGGACGCGCCGTACGACTGCTCGAAGCGTCACGCCTTGCCCCCTCGGCGTCTTCTGGAACGCCGGGATCAGCGACCTCGTACACCTCGCGAGGAGTCGTGTAGGCGACGAGCGTCAGCTTCGAGTCGCCGCTGCCGCCGGCCGAGCCTTCGCCGGAGCCGCCGCAGGCGGGAACGACCACGAGGACGGCCAGCGCCAGGGCCGCCGCCAGATATGCATTCCTAATCCGAAGGATCGGGAACTACTATAGATAGACGCGGACGGCGTCAACCGGGAATCTGCTTCAGAGGGAGCTCCAGACCTCGAGCTTGGTCCGCACGCGCTTGATCACCTCGTCCGTGAACTCGCTCGTGCCGGCGTGCCCGCCCAGGTCGGCCGTGCGGATGCCCTCGGCGACTGTCTCGAGCGCCGCCTCGCGCAACGCCCGCGCCGCGAGCTGGAGCTCCTCGTCCGCGTGGGCGAGCAGGGCGGCGCCCGCGAGGATCATCGCCAGCGGGTTGGCCACGTTCTTCCCGAGCAGGGCGGGGGCGGTCCCGTGGGCGGCCTCGGCCATGACCGCGGTAGGCACGTAGTCGTCGTCGAAGGCGATCAGCAGCGACTCGGCGCCGGCGATCGAGCCGAAGAGCGGCAGCACGAGGTCGGAGAGGATGTCGCCGTCGCGGTTCAGCGCGGGGATGACGAGCGGCGAGCCGCCGGAGTTGAGCACCAGTGCGAAGGTCGCGTCGATCAGCTGCGGCCGGTACGGAATCTGCGGATGACGCGCGGCGGCCGCGTCCATCTCCTCCTTGAGCATCCCCTCGTAGGTGGGGCTGACCGTGTACTTCGGCCCGCCGAAGACGGTCGCGTGGCTCCGCTCGGCCAGGCGGAACGCGTACTCCGACACCGCCCGGCAGATGCCCCGCTCGATGCGCTCGGTCCGCAGCGCCACCTCGGTCTCGCCCTCGCCCTCGCGCCACTCCTTGGCCCCGTAGGCGTCGCCCACCGCCATGCGCACGACCGAGATCGGCGCGTGCACTCCCGCCAGCGGCATGACGCCCGGGATCCGGCGGCCGGTGCGGACGATCACCTTGCCGTCGATCTCCTCGCGCAGGATCCGGTTCGGCGAGCCGATGTCGCCCCGTGTCTCGGGCGTGATGGTCGCGGCCTTGAGGCCGAGCCCGTGCTCCCGGATCGCGGCGGCCGCCTCGGAGACCACTGCGTTTTTCGTCGCGCGCCGGTTCTCGAGCGAGAGGTCGAAGCGGACGAACTCGAGCTCGACGCCGATCACGTCGGAGGCGAGGGTGCGCAGCCCCTCGTCGAGCAGCTCCTGCCCGGTCTCGTCCCCCTCGAGCACGGCGATGGTCGCGGCGGCCATGGGGGGATTATTCCCGGCCGTACCGGGGGAGGATGCGAGACCATGGCTCGCAAGGGAGGATGGAGGCGAGAGGGGCGGCGCAGGTTCCGCTACCTCGACTCGCGCGGCAGCCGGATCACCGATCCGGCGAAGGTCGCGCGCATCGAGTCGCTCGTGATTCCGCCCGCCTGGCAGGACGTCTGGATCTCGCCGCGGGCGAACGCGAAGCTCCAGGCGACCGGCGTCGATGCAGCCGGCCGGCGCCAGTACCTTTACCACCCTGAATTCCGGGCTCAGCAGGAGCAGGCGAAATACGACAACCTGATCCGCTTCGCCGAGCGGCTTCCCGATCTGCATCAGGCGATGTCCGAGCACATGCAGCACGACCCACTCGACCGTGAGCGAGTCAGCGCCGTCGCGCTTCGGCTGATCAATCTCGGTTGGTTCCGCGTCGGGTCCGAGCGTTACGTGCGCGAATCGCGCACGTACGGAATCACCACACTGAACAAAAGTCACGTGTCCGTTCGGGGCAGTCGAATCGTCTTCCGTTTCCGCGGCAAGCACAAGATCTGGGTTCGGACACAGATCGTCGACACCGAGCTCGCCGCGGCCATCAAGGAGCTGCTGACGCTCAAGGGTGGCCGACGCCTGTTTCGCTACGAGTGGGAGGGTGACCTCTACAACCTGACGTCGAAGCGACTGAACGACTACATCCAGATCTACATGGGCGAGGACTTCACGGCCAAGGACTTTCGGACGTGGGGCGGCACGCTTCTCGCCGCAGTTGCCTTCGCCGAGCGTGGGCCCGTCGAGACGGTCGCCGAGCAGAAGCGCGCTGTTGCGGCCGTCATGCGCCAGGTCGCGGAGCGGCTTGGCAACACGCCCGCGGTCACGCGCGCCTCATACGTCAGCCCGGCCGTCGTCGAGCAGTACCTCGACGGTCGAACGATCGACGATTTCCGTCCGCGCCATTTGCGCGTCGTCGGCGCCCGGGATATCGGACTCGACCCGGAGGAGCGAGCGCTGCTCACGCTGCTCCGCTCGTGGCGAATTCGGCGGGCGCGCGCTGCGGCCTAGATTCTCTCGTTGATTATGGATTAGGCTTGGCTCGCAAGCAGCCGATCAGAGGAGGAATTCACTTGGCTCGCAAGACAGTGCTCGTTTGCGACAACTGCGGCAAGGAAGTGGGAGAGGGCAAGGGCGCGACCCTGCGCCTGACGTATTCCGACGCCCGACGCGGCGCGAAGCAGGCCGATCTCTGCGACGACTGCGCAGGGAACACGCCGGGTCGCGCCACCGCTCGCCGAGGCCGCCGCCCGAAGTCGGCCGCAGCCTAGTTTCGGGGGCGGCACGACCGCCCCCGATTCTTTTCCCGCTCTTTCCAGGTTTCGTCCACGGGTTCGTCGGGACCGAGGTCTACGATGGGTCGGTTGGGGTTGAGGCTCATCACGGGGCCCGCGAATGCGGGCAAGCTGCGCCGACTTCTGGACGCCTACGTCGAGGCGCTTCCCGCCGAGCCGGTGCTCATCGTGCCGACACGGCCGGACGTCGAGCTCGTCGAGCGCGAGCTGGTCGCCCGTTGCGGCGCGCTGCTCGGCGGCACCGTCGGCACCTTCGACGACCTGTTCCGGCGGATCGCCGCCGGTGACGACGACCCACGGCCGGCCGCGACCGACGCGCAGGCTTCGCTGGTGCTGGCGCGCGCCGTCGGGTCGACCTCGCTGAACGGCCTCTCGGCCTCGGCCGGCTCGCGCGGCTTCGTGGACTCGCTACGTGAGGCGATCCGCGAGCTCGAGTCGGGACTCCTCGAGCCGGCCGTGCTCGACGGGCGACCTCGGCCGCCTCTACGGGGCCTACCGCGCGGAGCTCGACAGGCTCGCGCTCACCGATCGCGAGCTCGTGCGCGCGCGGGCGGCGACACGCCTGACCGACGACCTCGGCGCCTGGCACGGCGAGCCGGTCTTCGCCTACGGCTTCGAGGATCTGACGGCGGCGCAGTGGTCGCTGCTCGAAGCGCTCGCAGGCCGCGCCGAGCTGACCGTCTCGCTCCCCTACGAGCCCGCGCGCCCGGCGTTCGCCTCGCTGCGACGCACCGTCGAGGACCTGGCCGCGCTCGCAGACGGCCGGATCGAGGAGCTCCCGCCGCTCCACGCCGAAGTGGCGCACCCCGCGCTCGCGCACCTCGAGCGCACGCTGTTCGACGACTCGCCGCCGAGCCCCACCGTGGAGCTCGAGGGCGCGATCAGGTTCTTCGAGGGCGCCGGGGTGCGCGGAGCGCTCGAGCTCGTCGGCGAAGAGGTGCTGGGGCTACTGCGCGCCGGAACGGCCCCCGAGCAGATCGGGCTCGTCTGTCCGTCGCTCGAGCGCTGGCGGGCGCCGGTCGAGACCGCCTTCGGCACTCTCGGCATCCCGTACGCGTTCGAGGCGCCGCTGCCGCTCGCGTCGACGTCGTACGGCCACGCGCTGCTCTCGCTGCTCCGCTACGCCTGGCTCGGCGGCGACCGCAGAGGCGAGCTCTTCGCGTACCTGCGCTCGCCCTACTCGGGCGTCCCCCGCCACAACGTCGACTTCGTGGAGGGCCGCCTGCGCGGCCGCGCGATCGCCGCCAGGGAGCGGGTCGAGGAGACGGTCGAGGAGCTCCGGCCCGGGGTGCTCGAGCCCGTGCACCGGCTGCGGCAGGAAGAGCCCGCTCTCGAGGCCGTGCGCGAGCTCGCCACGGCGATGCTGCGTGCGGCGCACGGGCTCGAGTCGCCGCCCGTCGGCGAGGCCGCCCGCCTCGACCTGCGCGCCCACGAGGCGTGCGTGCGCCTGCTCGACGAGCTCGCGGGCTGGGAGCGCCTGACCGAGGAGGTGCTCCCTCGCGAGGACGTCCTCGCCGCGCTCGAGAAGACGAGCGTCCGCGGCGCCTCGCCGAACGAGCCGGGCCGGGTCGCCGTCGTCGACCTGCTCCGCGCGCGCACGCGCCGCTTCGAGGCCGTCTTCATGCTCGGGCTCGAGGAAGGGAGCCTGCCCCGCCGCGGACAGGTCTCGCCGTTCCTGGACGACGACGAGCGCCACAGGCTCGGCGCCAGGTTGGAGCGGCCGGACCAGGTCAGCCGCGACCGCTACCTCTTCTACACCGCCTGCGTGCGCGCGACCCGGCGGCTCTACCTCGTGCGCGAGGCCGCGGGCGACGAGGGCAGCCCGCGCGAGCCGAGCCCGTTCTGGGAGGAGGTCACCGCCGTCTTCGAGCCCGACGACGTCGCCCGGTGGACGCGCAGGCGCGCGCTCTCGGAGCTGACGTGGCCGCTCGAGGAGGCTCCGAGCGAGCGCGAGCGGTTGCGCGCGCTGGCGCTGCTCGCCTCCGACGGTGAGGGAGCCGACACGGCCGACGCGCTCGCCCGCGCGAACGGCTGGGAGCGGCGGCTCGAGCGTGCACGGCGTGCGTTCACGCGCGACACGCGTCTGCGTCATCCGGCTGTTCTGGCACAGCTCGGCGCCCGGACGACCTTCAACGTCACCGAGCTCGAGCGCTTCGCCGACTGCTCTTCGGCCTGGCTCTTCGACCGGGTGATCGACCCCAAGACGATCGACGCCGAGGTCGACGCCAAGCTGCGCGGCCAGGTCGCCCACACGGCCCTCCATCGCTTCTACGCGCGCCTGCCCAAGGAGCTCGGCGCCGAGCAGGTGCCCGAGGAGCGCGTCGACGACGCCATCCGGCTGATGCGGACGTGCCTCGACGAGGCGCTGGGCGGCGTGCGCATGGACACGACCGAGCTGCAGCGGCGCGAGCTGGGGGAGGGGCTGTGGCGCGACCTCGAGCAGGTCGTCCGCGACGAGGCCCGCTCCGAGGTGCCGCTCGTCCCGCGCCGCTTCGAGGTCTCGTTCGGGTCGGAGCGCTCGCCGCAGGAGCTGCAGCGCGGGCTCGACCTCGGCGAAGGCCTCTCGCTCAGCGGCAAGATCGACCGAATCGACCTGGATCCGTTCAGCGCGCGCGGGATCGTGCAGGACTACAAGGCCGGTAAGTACGCCCACTCGGCGCGCGAGATCGAGCGCGAGCTGCGGCTCCAGATCCCGCTCTACATGCTGGTGCTTGCGCGACCTCGTCGGCGTCGAGCCTCTGGGCGGCGTCTACCGTCCGCTCGCGGGCGACCGCAAGGCGCGCGGTCTGCTCCGTGCCGACGCGCGCGAGGACGCGCTGCCCGGCTACGTCAGCAACGACTACCTCGACGACGACGCCTTCTGGGCTCAGGTCGAGGGCGCGAAGGCCAAGGCGCTGGAGCTGGCGGAGCGCATCGGACGCGGCGACGTCCAGCACGACCCCAAGGGCGGCGAGTGTCCCGCGTGGTGCGACCTCTGGCCGATGTGCCGGGTGCAGCGGGCATGACGGCCGCGGGCCGGGCCCCGAATCCCGAGCAGGCCGCGGCGATCGCGGCCCGCGGCGACGTCTTCCTCTCCGCAGGCGCCGGCACCGGGAAGACGAGCGTCCTCGTCGAGCGCTTCGCGGCGGCGGTGTGCGACGAGGGCCTGGACGTCGAGTCGGTCCTCGTCATCACCTACACCAAGCGTGCGGCCGCTGAGCTGCGGGCGCGGATCCGCGAGGCGCTGCGGGAGCGCGGCCGGTTCGAGCTCGCGCGCGCACTGGATGGAGCGTGGATCTCGACCATCCACGGCTTCTGCAACCGCCTCCTGAAGACCTATCCGTTCCAGGCGGGGCTCGATCCACGCTTCCGCGAGCTCGACGAGGCGCAGGCAGCCGTCATTCGCGGCGAGGCCTTCGACGAGGCGCTCGACCGCTTCTGCGCGGGCGGCCGACCCCGAGCGGCTGCGCCTGCTCGGGACGTACCGCGCGGACGGCCTGCGCCGGATGCTGATCGGCGTGTACGAGACGCTGCGCGCCGCCGGCCGCCCACTGGTGCTCGAGCTCGGTGAGCGACCGCCGTTCGCGGAGCGCGTAGCCGAGCTCCGCGTCGCCGCTCAGTGCCTGGCCGATGACGCCGAGGCCACCGAGCTCGCGCGGGCGAATGCGGGCCGCCTGCTCGAGCTGGTGGGTGGGACTCCGCTGCCCGAGCGGCTGCTCGACCTCTCGCCGCACCGCGCGCGAGGCGAGCGCGCAGCCACGTACGAGGAAGCCCGGCAGGCGGTCGAGCAGGGGGCGCTCGACGAGCTCGCGGCGCACGATCGCGACCTGCTCCAGGTCCTGCTCGACGGTTTCGCCGAGGCGTACGCGGCGGCGAAGGCACGCGAGTCGGCGCTCGACTTCGAGGACCTGCAGCTCCGCGCGCGCGACCTTCTGCGAGACCACGCCGAGATTCGCGTCAAGGAGGCGTTGCGCTTCCGCGCGATCATGGTGGACGAGTTCCAGGACACGAACCGCCTCCAATGCGAGCGTGATCGACCTGCTGTCCGAGCACGCGGACGTCTTCTCGGTCGGCGACGAGTTCCAGTCGATCTACGGCTTCCGGCACGCGGACGTCGCCGTGTTCCGCGAGCGTCGTGAGGCGGCCGGCGGCGGGCTGGCGCTCAGCCGCAACTACCGCTCGCGCCCCGAGGTGCTGGCGGCCGTCAACCAGCTCTTCGGCGAGCGAGTTCGGCGACGGCTTCCAGCCGCTCGCCGCCTCGGGCGAGTTCCCCGATCCCGTGTTCGGCCACCCGGTCGAGCTGCTGGTGACCGACAAGAGCGCCTACGCGGACACGGGCATCCACTGGCGCCGCGCCGAGGCGAAGCACATCGCCACGAGGGTGCGCGAGCTCGTGGACACGGGCGCTGCCTCTGCGGGCGAGATCGTGCTCCTGTTCGCGGCCGGAACCGACGCCGAGTGGTACGAGGAGGAGCTGAGGCGCCTCGGCCTGCCGACCTACCGGGCCACTGGCCGTGGCTACTTCGGCCAGCAGCAGGTCGTCGACCTGCTCTCGTACCTGGGGCTGCTCCACAACCGTTACGACGACCGGGCGCTCGTGGCCGTGCTCGCGTCGCCGTTCGTCGGGATCTCGAACGACGGCCTCGTCCTGCTGCGTCGCTCGGCGAGCCGCCGGCCCCTGTTCTCGGGGCTCGAGCGCGAGCTGCCGCCGGAGCTGGACGAGCGGGACTCGCGTCTGCTGCGCGCTTTCAAGCAGCGGTACGAGCGGCTGGTGACCGCCTCGGCCCAGCTCTCGCTCGAGCGCCTGTGCGAGGCGATCGTGGCCGGGCACGACTACGACCTGGCCGTGCTCGCGCGCTGGGACGGCAAGCGGCGGTACGCGAACATGCGCAAGCTCGCGCGTCTCGCGCGCTCCTACGAGGAGCTTCGCGGCGCGGACATCGAGGGCTTCGTCCGCTTCGTGCGCCGCCAGGAGGCGGTCGGCGCCAAGGAGCTGGAGGCCGTGGCCGAGGAGGAGGGTGCGGACGCCGTTCGCCTGCTCACGATCCACTCGGCCAAGGGGCTCGAGTTCAAGGTCGTGGTCGTCGCGGACGCGGGCCGCGACCGGGCCGGGCCCGCGTCGGACGAGATCCTGGCTCTCTCGGACGGCCGCTTCGGCTTCCGCGTCGCCGACCCCTACACGAGCGCGCGCAAGGGGGCATTCGCCTGGGAGGAGGTGCGCGAGGAGCGGCGGCGGGAGGACGAGGCCGAGCGCCTGCGCCTCTACTACGTCGCGATGACCCGAGCGGTCGACCGGCTGATCGTGTCGGGTGCGATCGACCCCGGCCGAGACAGCGAGCGCTCGACGCCGATGGGCTGGGTGCTCGGCCGGCTCGAGGCTGCGGAGGAGCTCGGCACGGACGGGCCGGTCGAGCTCGAGCGCGGCGACGCCCGCTTTCTGCTCCGCGTCGACCGCTTCACGCCGGAGCCCGAGCCGCTGGTGGAAGTGACCGAGGAGGGTCAGCTCGAGCTCTTCGGCGAGCTTCCGGCCGGCCTCCCGCCGCTCGCGCCGACGCTGCCGGCGCTCGAGCCGGTCCCGGCTCCGCCACTGCACCGCGCCCGCCGGCTGTCCTTCACGGCGCTCTCGCTGTTCGAGCGCTGCTCGTACCGCTACTACGCCGAGCGCGTCGCCGGGATGCGCGAGCGCGGCGCGAGCGGCGGTGTGCCGGGTGTCGAGGGGCTCGGCGCGACCGAGCTCGGAAGTGCCGTCCACGGCGTGCTCGAGCGGCTCGACCTCGCCGCGCCTCACGTCCCCGACGACCTCGACGAGCGGATTCGCTCGGAGTGGCCGACGGTCACGGAGGAGAACATCGAGCGGATCCGCGTCCACGTGGCGGCCTACTGCGACTCCGAGCTGGCGGCGCGCGTCGCGGGGCTCTCCGGTGTGGCCCCCGAGCGGCACTTCACCTTCCAGCACGACGGCGTGCTGCTGCACGGCTTCCTGGACGTGTTCCACTCGGACGGATCGCATGGGCTCGTCGTGGACTACAAGACGAACGTGCTCGAGGAGCTCGAGCCCGCTGCGGTCGTCGAGGAGGACTACCGCCTCCAGCGACTCGTCTACGCGCTCGCCTGCCTGCGGACCGGAGTGGAGGAGGCCGAGGTCGTCTACCAGTTCCTCGAGCGTCCCGACGACCCCGTTTCCCGGGTGTTCGGGCTGGCCGAGGTTCCTGCGCTCGAGGCCGAGCTGTCGACCGCGATCGAGCGGATCCAGGCCGGCGACTTCCGGCCGACGCCGAGCGAATCCGTGTGTTCCGGCTGTCCGGCGCTCGATCTGGTGTGCGCGGGACCTCGCCTGCCCGGCGCGCCCCGGGCCGCTGCGCCTGCTGCGCTAGCGTCCGCCTAGCTTGCGGATCGCCGCCCTGTACGACATCCACGGGAACCTGCCGGCGCTGGAGGCAGTACTCGCCGAGGTCGAGCAGGAAGGCGTCGAGCGCATCGTCTGCGGAGGCGACCTCCTTTCGGAGCCGTCCGCGTCGGAGTGCCTCGACCGGCTACGGGCCCGCGGAGGCGCGGTCGCCTTCGTGCGGGGGAACGCCGACCGCGAGCAGGCCGAGTTCGCAGCTGCGGTCGCCGCTTGGCCGCTGACCGTCGAGTTCCAGGTTGCCGGGCTCGGACGCGTCCTCTTCTGCCACGGGTCGCCCAGGAGCGACGAGGAGATCCTCACCCGGATCAGCCCCGAGGAGCGAGTCGCGGAGGCGCTCGCCGGGGTCGACGCGGACGTGGTCGTCGGCGGGCATACGCACGTCCAGTTCGACCGGGCCGCCGCCGGCCGGCGCCTCGTCAACGCCGGCAGCGTCGGCCTGCCGTACGAGGGCCGGGCCGGCGCGTTCTGGGCGCTGCTCGGCCCTGCGGTCGAGCTCCGCTGCACCGAGTACGACGTCGACGCGTCGATCGCGGCGCTCGAAGCGGTGGGGACTCGGGACGCTCGGGATCGCGCCGGCTGGCTGCGCGATCCACCGAGTCCCGACGAGGTCTCGGCGTACTTCGAGAGCCAGGTTGGCGCGTAGCTTCGTCCGCGAGGCTCGGCGCCGCGTCGGGCCGAAGCGTGCCCGCATCCGGCCGATCATCGAGCGGCTGGCCGCCGAGCATCCGGATGCGACGATCGCGCTCCGGTTCTCGTCGCCGCTGGAGCTGCTCGTGTCCGTGATCCTCTCGGCGCAGACCACCGACGTGAACGTCAACCGGGTGACCGAGCGGCTGTTCGTCAAGTACCGGCGGCCCGAGGACTACCTAGCGGTGCCGCAGGAGGAGCTGGAGCGGGACATCTTCGCCACCGGCTTCTTTCGTCAGAAGGCGAGGTCGTTGCGCGGGACGATGCGGGTCCTCCTGGACGAGTTCGGCGGCGAGGTGCCCCGGACGATCGAAGAGCTCGTCCGCCTGCCCGGGGCAGCGAGGAAGACGGCGAACGTCGTCGCAGCCGAGCTCGGCCGGCCGCAGGGCGTCGTCGTCGACACCCACGTGCGGCGACTCTCCCAGCGGCTCGGGCTCACGCGCCAGGAGGACCCGGTCAAGATCGAGCGCGACCTGATGCGGCTCGTGCCGCGCGAGGACTGGGGCCGCTTCCCGCATCTGCTGATCTGGCACGGCCGCCGCGTCTGCGACGCGAGGCGCCCGGCCTGCGAGCGCTGCGTCCTGAACGACCTGTGCCCGTCGAGCCGTGTCGAGGCTGCCCAGCCTCGTTCGTGACGCCTCTACGACGCGGGGGTGAGGGCAGGCGTCAATGCGACGAGCAGGCCGCCGTCGGAGTCGTACGCCGGGAAGAAGTCGGCGGTGACCTGCTTCTGCTGGCCTCCGCGCGTGCGCAGCCGCAGACGCTCCCCGAGCCGGCGGACGCCCCATTCGCGCGAGAGCTGGGAGGGATCCTTGCCGTCCTCGAACCCCGTCAGGCCGAGCGCTGACATGACGTCATGGCCCATCAGGTCCTTGTCGCGGTACCCGGACAGCTCGAAGACTCCGCGCCCGACGGCGAGCACCCGGCCGGACGCGTCGCAGACGACCATGCCCGTGGTCGGAGCCGGGTAGTAGTCGTCCATCAGCTCGAACAGGAAACCGAACCCGCAGCGGCGGCACTGGACGGCGTCCTGCGTGAAACCCTCGGTGCCGTCGGAGTCGATCGAGCGCTCCTTGCAGTTCGGACAGATGTAGAAGGGCATGGCCGAATGGTAGAGCGAGCGGGGTCTTAGACCTCGGCGGCCTCGGGCCGCGGCGCCGTCAGCGCCACCTTGGGGTTGCCTTCGCGCTCCGACAGCCAGCGCTCCGCGTCGAGCGCGGCCATCGTCCCGGTGCCGGCCGCCGTGATCGCCTGGCGGTACGTGTGGTCGACCACGTCGCCGGCAGCGAACACGCCTTCGACGTTGGTCGCCGTCGAGCCCGGCTGTGTGAGCAGGTAGCCAGCCTCGTCCATCTCGAGCTGGCCGTCGAAGAGCTTCGTGTTCGGGTCGTGGCCGATCGCGACGAACAGGCCGTCGGCGGGGATCTCGTGCGTCTCGCCCGTCTCCATGTGCGCCAGCCGGACACCGGTGAGCTTGCCCTCCGCGCCGAGAGCTTCCTCGACGACGTACGGGGTCAGGATCTCGATCTTCTCGTTGGCCCGGGCGCGGTCGATCATGATCGGCGAGGCGCGGAATTCGTCGCGACGGTGGACGACGGTGACCTTGGTGGCGAACTTGGTCAGGAAGATCGCCTCCTCCATCGAGGAGTCGCCGCCGCCGACGACAATGACCTCACGCTCCCGGAAGAAGGCGGCGTCGCAGACCGCGCAGTAGGAGACTCCGCGTCCCTGGAGCGAGCGCTCCGACTCGAGGCCCAGCTGGCGCGCGTTCGCGCCCGTCGCGACGATCACCGTCTTCGCGCGGTACTCGTCGTCTTCGACCCAGACGCGCAGCGGGTAGTCGGAGAAGTCGACGGCCGTGACGTCGTCGGTGAGGAACTCGGTGCCGAAGCGCTCGGCCTGGCGGCGGAAGTCGCTCATCATCTCCGGGCCGAGCACGCCGTCGGGGTAGCCGGGGTAGTTCTCGACGTCGCTCGTGATCATCAGCTGGCCACCCCAGGCAAAACCCTCGATCGCGAGCGGGTTGAGGTTCGAGCGCGCCGCGTAGAGCGCAGCCGTGTAGCCGGCGGGACCGCCGCCGATGATGATCAGCTCGCGCACGTCGTTACCTGCCACTCGTTCCTCCAAAGTCGTAAGCCCCCGCAAGGTATTCAACGTTTCGGATGGTTCGAAACTTCCGCCGGGGGTGATACCTTCCTCGAGTCCCGTGATGCGGCTATCGGGCAGCCTAATCCTCTGTGCGTGTGTCGGCGCGCTGTTCGCCGTTGGCGCCGGAAGCGCGGCGGAAACGAAGCAGGGCTACTTCGAGGTTCGGGTGCGCGGCCAGATCGCCAAGGTGTGGACGTACACCCAGAACAACCCGGACACCGAGTGTGAGGTCCGGCGCTCCTACAAGGGCCGAGAGACGTTCACGTTCCGCAGCCGTGTCCCGACGCGTGTCCTGATCCGTTCCCGCCCCGACGGCAGCATCGTCCCTGGGCGCGATTCTGCGGAACATCTCCGGGACGTACGTCCAGACGGGCACGCGGAGCGACCGCTCGACCAACCCCGCCTGCAAGACCCCCGTGATGTACAGCACGCGCTGCTCCCCGCCCCGCAGAGTCGCAAACCGAGGCGGGACTCTGGGCGTGTCCGCTCCGCGCAAGGGTGTTGTCCAGCTTGCCAAGCTCCGGCTGCAGATCCGCCTGCCTCGCGCACTCAGCGCCTGCGAGCCGCGGGAGGTCGCGGAGCTGCCGACCAGGGTCGAGGTCGCGAGCGCTCGGGCTGATGCGAAGGACGTGTTCGACGCGAAAGCCCGCGCAGTCGAGTTCGACGCCGGCGCCAGCGAGACGACGACGTTCTCCGGTGGCGACAGCGGCAACGCGACCGTGAACGTCAGCTGGACCGTCTCCTTCGAGCCCGTCTCCGGCTGAGCAGTCGTTCTAAGATCGTGTCTCCCGGGCAAGGAGGCGCGAATGGCTGCAACCCTCACGTGGGACGACGTTCGGCGGCTGGCGGAGTACCGCGCCAAGCGAGGTTGCGCGATCAGCCTCTATGTCGACCTCGATCCGACGAGACTCGCCGACGCCCGCGACGCGGCTGCGCGAGTCAACGCGCTGCTGGCTGACGGCCACAAGGACGGAGCGGCCCGCGAGCAGAGTCACGAGGAGAAGGAGGCGCTCAAGAAGGACTTCGAGCGGATCGAGCGCTACTTCGAGCAGGAGTTCGAGCGCGACGGGGCGCACGGGCTCGCCCTCTTCTGCGCCGGCCTCGACGACGTCTGGATCTCACTCCAGCTCCCGGACGCAGTGCCCGACGGGATCAAGCTCGAGCGCGAGTTCTACCTCGCGCCGCTGGCGCCGCTCGTCGGCCGCGGCGACGGCGCGCTCGTGGCGGTCGTGAACCGCGAGCGGGGAAGCCTCTACCGGCTCCGGGCCGGACGGCTCGAGGAGGCCGGGGACCTGAGCGAGGAGCAGCCGCGCCGACACGACCAGGGCGGCTGGTCGCAGGCGCGCTTCCAGCGCCACATCGACGAGCTCGCGGCCGACCACTTCCGCAAGGTGGCCGAGGAGATCGACCGGCGGGTGCGGGCGGCGAAGGGCACTCGGCTCGTCGTGGCCTGTCCCGAAGAGGTGCGTGCGGAGTTCGGGGAGCTGCTCTCGCAGGAGGCGCGTCACGCTCTCGCAGGCTGGGCCTCCGTCGAGGCGCACGCCGGCCCGCCCGAGCTCCTCGAGGCCGTAGGCCCGGTGCTCGAGCGTGCTCGGGCCGAGGAAGAGACAGCTGCGCTCGAGCGCTTCAGGGAGGAGCTCGGCCGTGACGGCCGCGCCGTCGGCGGCTGGGCCGGCACGCTCGAGGCGGCCTCGGACTCCCGCGTCGAGATGCTGCTGTACTCGGAGGGCGCCCAGCGAACCGTCTGGCAATGCCCGCAGTGCGGGCGGGCCGCAGCCGAGGACGGCCCGTGCCCGCTCGACGGGACGCCGACTCGAGGAGCGGAGCGACGGGCGTGGACGTCGCGCTGCACCACACCCTGGCTCACGGCGGCACCGCGTCCGTCGTCCGCGAGCGCCAGGACCTGGACCCGCTCGAGGGCATCGGCGCGCTCCTGCGCTTCTAGGCCGCGGTCTAGGCGGCGTCGAGAGCGCGCGGGAGCTCTTGTGCTCCAGCTTCCGCCGGGAGCTCGGCTGCCTCGGGCGCGGACTCGGCGGCCCGTTCGAGCTTGCCCTCGAACTTCTCGAGTCGCTTCTCCGCGTCGCCGTACTTCGTCTGCGCTCGGCCGAGGTGGGTGCCGACGAGCTCGAAGTCCTCGCGGAAGCGTGAGAAGTCCCGGCCGAGCTGCGCCACGTAGGTCATGACCTCGCGGGCGTGCTCCTCGATCTGCATGCCCTTGAAGCCGAGCACGAGCACGAGCAGGTACGCATGCAGCGTGGAGGGCGAGACGGGGATCACCCGCCGCTCGAGCGCGTAGGCGAGCGGGTTCGACTCGCCGCCGAGCCGGCCGCACACGAGCTCGTAGTAGACGGCCTCGGCGGGGACGTACATCAGCGCGAACTCGTAGGTGCCCTCGTCGGGGCGGATGTACTTCTGCGCGATTGCGTCGACGTGCTGCTTGACGTCGCGCGAGAACTGCTTGGCAAAGAGCTCGCGCTGCGCGTCGGCGTCGGCTTCGACGAGGCGCTGGAAGTTGTCGAGCGGGAACTTCGCGTCCACGGGGACGAGCGAGCGGTGGAGCCGGATCACCGCGTCGACCCGTTCGCCGCTCTTGAAGCCGTACTGCAGCTCGTACTTGTCGCGCGGGAACGTGTCCGCGAGCAGGTTCGCGAGCAGGTGCTCCCCGAAGCCGCCCCGGGCCTTGGGCGGTCGCAGCGCCTCCTGCAGCCGCGAGAGGTCCTTGGCGCGCTCGAGCATCTGCTCGTTCGTCTGGCCGATCCGGCCGAGCTGCTCGTGGATCTTCCGGGACGTCTCGGAGGCGTGCTCCGAGCGGCGGTCGACCTTCGTGTCGATCGAGTTCAGGCGCCGATCGAGCGTCTCGGTGATCGACGCGAGCTGGCGGTCGTGGGCGGCCGTCTCGGCGCGCAGCGCGGCGAGGTGGCTCGAGGTGTGGTCGCGAAGAGCGCCGAGCTCGCGGCGCAGGAAGCCGGGGAGCCACGCAGCGGCCGCACCCAGCAGGGCGAGGATGAGGATGGCGACCACGATCGAGACCACGGTCGACAAACGCTAGAGGGTGGGTCGGACGGCATCGTGGCGGCGACCGAGCGGCCGCCGCCACGGATGAAACCGGGTCACTAGCTCTCGGCTTCCTTCTTGACCTCGTGCTCGGCCGCACGCTCTCGCTCTGTCTGAGCGACCGCTTCGGCGCTCTCGGCCCGCTCCTCGGCCATGCCCTTCTGTTCCTGGTGCACGCCTTCGCGACGGAGCGAGGAGTCGCCGGCAAGATCGCCGGCCGCCTGCTTGCCACGTCCCAACAACTTGTCGAAGATCCCCATGGCAGCTGTCTCCTCTCGTCTTTGGAAGAGGACCAGTATGGGTGAAGGTCGAGCGGAACGCCGCTGCTACCATCGTTTGCGGCTTGGCCAGGAAGTCGCGCACACCCGCGCCCCCGAGGCGTCCGGTCCAGGCACCCAAGGTGCGGACCACTCCGAAGACCTCGACGCCCGAGGAGGATCGCAAGCGCCTGATGATCCTCGTGCTGATCGCCGCCTCGGGTGTGCTCGCCCTCGGCATCGTCGTCGCCTTCCTCGCTTTCGGCACGGGCGGTGACGACGAAGGCAGCGGTGACGGTAGCGGCTCCGGGATCGCGCAGACGATGCGCGACGCCGGCTACACGTTCAACAGCTACCCGGGCATGAAGAACAACAGCAACCACACCGACGTCAAGTCGGTCGACCAGAAGGTGCAGTGGAACTCCGACCCGCCGACGAGCGGCCCGCACTACGGGCAGTGGGCGGTCTGGAACTTCTACGACAGCCCCGTGCCGCTGACGATGTCCACCCACAACCTCGAGCACGGCGGCATCGTCCTCCACTACGGGCCGAACGTCCCGGAGGCCGAGGTCCAGAAGCTGCGCGACTTCTACAACGACGATCCGAACGCGATGCTCGTCGCGCCCCTCCCGAGCTGCCGGCGACAAGGTGATCGCCTCGGCCTGGTTCTACGACGAGGCCAGGGGCGAGGACGACGACGACTACCGCGGCGAGGGCAAGCAGGCGACGGGGACGACCGTCGACACGGGCGCGCTCGAGGATTTCCGGGACGAGTACCGCTACAAGGGCCGGGAGCGGATCCCGGCAGAGAACCTCCAGCCCGGGATGTAGCTCCGCCGGGCGGCGGCGTTATCCTCAGACGCTGCCGGGGTGGCGAAACTGGCGATACGCGCCTGGCTTAAAACCAGGTGTCCCCTTGAGGGGCGTGAGGGTTCGAGTCCCTCCCCCGGCATCGGCTACATGGACTGGTCGATCGCGTCCGCGATTCGCTTCGCCAGCGCCAGGCTCGAGGTCGCGGCGGGCGAAGGGCGCGTTCCTGATGTGGGTGACGTTCGGAGCCTCGTCGAGCCAGAAGTCGTCGAGCAGAGTTCCGTCCTCGGCGACCGCCTGCGCCCGCACGCCCGCGTGCCGCGCGCCCAGGTCGGCGATTCCCACGGCGGGCACCTGCTTGCGCATCGCCGCCACGAACGCTCGCTTGCTGACCTCGCCCCACGCCTCGGTGAGCCCGGTGCGCCAGTAGCGGCGGGCCATGCGCCGAAATCCGCGGTAGGAAAGCGTCTCCCAGAGGTCGCGGCGCCGGAGGTCGCGAAGCGTGTAGCCCTCCCGCGCGAATGCGAGCACGGCGTTCGGCCCCGCCCACATCTCGCCCGAGATCTGCTTCGTGAAGTGGACGCCGAGGAACGGGAAGGTCGGGTCCGGCACCGGATACACCAGGCCGTTCACCAGCGAGCGCGCCCGGTCGGACAGCGCGTAGTACGTGCCGCGGAACGGCACGATTCGCGGCGTGCGCGGCGCGCCGGTCATCACCGCGAGCCGGTCGGACTGCAGGCCCGCGCAGGTGACCAGCCGCCCGGCGCTGAACTCGCCGCCGGTCGTCCTGCACGACGGGGCCGCCGCCGTTGCTCGAGATACCCGTCACGGCGTGGCCGGTGAGGATCCGACCCGCCGCGGGCCTCGACGTCAGCCGCGAGCGCGCGCGCCACCAGCTTGAAGTCGACGATCCCGGTCTCCGGTGAGTGGAGCGCGCGGATCCCCACGACGTTCGGCTCCAGCTCGGCCAGTCGCTCACGCCCGACCTCGACCAGGCCGCGCACGCCGTTCGCCTCGCCCGCGGCGCTTCAGCTCCTCGAGCCGCGGGAGCTCGGACTCGTCCGCGGCGACGATCACCTTGCCGCAGCGCTCGGTCGGGATGTCCTTCTCGTCGCAGAACTCGTACATCAGCCGCGCGCCCTCCACGCAGAGCTTCGCCTTGAGCGAGCCCGGCGCGTAGTAGATGCCGGAATGGATGACACCGCTGTTGTGGCCCGTCTGGTGCTGGGCGATCGCGTTCTCCTTCTCCACGACGGTCAGCGAAAGCCCCGGAGTGCGCCCCAGCAGCTCGCGCGCCACGGCCAGACCCAGGATCCCCGCGCCCACGAGTAGGACCTCCGACCTATTGCCCGGCGCCGCCATATCTCTACGATAGGACGGACTGCGGCAACTAGGGGGGACTTCCCAATATGAAGAAGTGGACGTTGGTGACCGGCGGCGCCGGCTACGTCGGTTCGATCGTCGTCGACGAGCTGCTGGCACGCGGCCATCGGGTGCGGGTGGTGGACTCGCTCCTGCACGGGAGCGTGCCGTCGCTGATGCTGGCCTGGGGCCACGACGGCTTCGAGTTCCGTCGCGGCGACGTTCGCGACCGGTCACTGATCGCGTCGGCGCTGGAGGACGTCGAGAACGTCGTCCACCTGGCCGCGATCGTCGGCGACCCGGCCTGCTCGCGCGAGCCCGAGCTCGCCCGCGAGGTCAACCAGGACGGGACGACCGCGCTGCTCGAGGACGCTCGGTCTGCCGGCGTCGAGCGCTTCGTGTTCGCCTCGACCTGCTCGAACTACGGCAAGCTCGCCGGCGACGACTACGCAACCGAGGAGTTCGACCTGGCCCCCGTCTCGCTCTACGCCGAGACCAAGGTCGCAGCAGAGCTGGCGGTGCTCGCCGCCGCGAACGGAGGGCTCGCGCCGACCTGCGTCCGCCTCGCAACCGTCTTCGGGACCTCGCCGCGGATGCGGTTCGACCTGACCGTCAACGAGTTCACGCGCGAGGTCGTGCTCGACCAGGACCTGGTCGTCTACGGCGAGCAGTTCTGGCGCCCGTACGTCCACGTCCGCGACGCGGCTCGCGCGATCGTCACCGTGCTCGGCGCTCCGCGGGAGCAGGTCGCGGGCGAGGTCTTCAACGTGGGGGACACCGACGAGAACTACCGCAAGCTCGACATCGTCGGCCTCCTGCAGGAGCGCTTCCCCGAGGCGCGCGTCGAGTACGTCCACAAGGACGAGGATCCGCGCGACTACCGGGTCAGCTTCGAGAAGGTGCGGGCGAGGCTCGGCTACGGCGTGCAGCGGCGGGTGTCCGACGGGATCGACGAGGTCGTGGCGCTCCTGGGCAGCGGCCTGATGGAGGACCCGTATGCCTCCGTCTATCGCAACTAGGACGTTCTAGGGGGGCGGGCAGTTCCTGCGGCCAGAACCGCCCGCCCCCGGGCCCGTCGGCCACTCCGTGGGGAGGGGGTCCGGCGGGGGTGCCGACAGAGTAGTCCCGATTGGGGTTCGAGTTCCAGAGCCTCCGCTCAATCGTCCTCGACCTCGGGCTCGTCCGAGCCCTTGCCGGAACCGCTCGACCCGCTGCCGCTGTTGTCATCCGACCCGCGCCCGCGGCCCCTGCCGCGACCCGAGCTGTCGTCGTCGGTCGTCGTGGACGACGTGGTCGTGCCGGTCCTCGTCGTGGAGGCCGGTGGCGTGGTCGTACGAGTCTTCGCCGGTGCCTTCTTGGTCGGCTTGGACGCCGCCGGCTTGGCGCGCGCGGCCTGCGCGGGAGCCAGCGGCGCGTCGGCGCGCTCGAGCGTGGTCACCGGCAGCGCCACCGTCCCGCGCGCAATCGTGTGTGCGAAGGCGCCGAGCGCCAGAGCCAGCACCAGGCCGAGAAGCGCGATCGCGAGGATGTGCCAGGAGCCTTTCCGCATCGCTACGAGCCTAGCTCGGCCCCGGTAACGCCCGATCCAACTCGCGGTTAGGAAACGGCAAACCGTCGCTCGACGCGGCCGGGAGCTCGATCCGGGCCTGCGCGCCGCCGCTCGTTCGGCTTCGGATCGAGGCCGCGCCGCCCCACCGTCGCGCCAGCGTGGCGACGATCGGCAGGCCCAGGCCGCTGCCGGACGCTCCTCGCCCGGCGCTGCCGCGGGCGAATCGCTCGAAGACGTGCGCCTCCTCGCCGGCGGCCAGGCCCGGCCCGTCGTCCTCGACGACGAGCACCGCGCGATCTCCGTCGCGATGCCAGCGGATCGCCACCGGGGAGTCGCTCGGCGAGTAGCGCAGCGCGTTCTCGATCAGGTTGTCGAGGATGATCGCCACGTCTTCGTCGCTCGCCGCAGCGACCACGTCCTCGTCGCCCAGCACGACCAGGTTCGCGCCGCCGGCAGTCGCCTGCGCCTGCCAGCGCTCCGCCGCGGCTCGGGCTGCCTCGGCCAGGGACACTGGCCGGGGCTCTCCCGCGCGCTCGCCGTCGCGCGCGAGCGCCAGCAGCGAGGTCACGAGCCTGGCGAGTCGTTCGGCCTCGCGCTCGGCGGCGTCCAGCTCGGCGCTGAGCGCCGGGTCGTCCGACTTGAGCGCGGCCGCTTCGATCCGGAGGCGCAGACCCGTGAGCGGCGTTCGCAGCTGATGCGAGGCGTTGGCGACGAACTCCCGCTGGGCGGCGAGCACGCGCTCGAGCCGGTCGGTCATGTCGTTGAAGGCCTCGGCCACCTCACGCTGCTCGCTCGCACCACCGGGCTCCGCGCGCGCTTCGAGATCGCCGGCCTCGACCCGCCGAGCGGCCGCAGCCAGCCCCCTCAGCGGCCGCGAGAGCGTGCTCGCGAGCACCCACGCGAACAGCAGTCCGAAGGCGAGCGCGGCGAGGCCGACGGCGGCCAGGCCGAGCACGTCGCGCCGGACGCGCTCGTCGATCGCCTCCACGCCCTGCGTGATCCGGACGGCGCCGAGCTGGCCCTCGTCCACGATCGGCGCGGCCGTGTAGAGCACCTCCTGGCCGAGCGTCTCGCTCTGCCGGCGGCCCTGGGCCGTGCGGCCGGTGCCGAGCGCCTGCCGGAGCTCGGGCCGGTCGGCGTAGCTCCTGCCGAGCAGGCCCTCGCCGGCGGAGTCGGATACGAGCCGCCCCTGCTCGTCGACCACGATCACGCGGCCGCCGAGCTGGCGGGCAGCCGTGCCGACGATCCGGTCGAGCGCCTCGCCCGCTCGGCCCGGACGCGCTGGCGGCCACGAGCTGCGCCTCGGACGCCGCCTGCGCCTTGACCTCGGAGTCGATCCGCCGCGAGACGTTGAGCGCCAGCGGCACCTCCAGCGCCAGGATCGCGAGCAGCAGCACGTAGGCGAAGGCCGCCAGCAGCAGCAGGCGAAGGCTCATCGCGTCAGACCTCGTCGGCCCCCGCGAAGCGGAAGCCCACGCCGCGCACGGTGTGGATGTAGCGCGGCGTGGCCGGGTCGTCGCTGAGCTTCTTGCGCAGCGCGCTGACGTGCACGTCGAGCGTCTTGGTCGAGCCGAACCAGTTCGTGTCCCAGACCTCGTCGATCAGGCGCTCGCGGGTGACCACGGTGCCCGCGCTGTCGACCAGCAGGCGCAGCAGGTCGAACTCCTTGCGCGAGAGCTCGAGCGGCTCGCCGGCCAGCGATGCGGTGCGGCGTGCCCGGTCGACGCGCACGTCGCCGAGCTCCACGACCTCGGTCTCGGCGGCCGCGGGCGCGGCCGCGGTCCTGCGCAGGACGGCCCGGATCCGGGCGATCACCTCGCGCGCGCTGAACGGCTTGACCACGTAGTCGTCGGCGCCCACCTCGAGGCCGACCACGCGGTCCATCTCCTCGCCGCGCGCGGTGACCATGATGATCGGGACGGCCGAGCGTGAGCGCAGCTCGCGGCAGACGTCGAGGCCGGAGCCGTCCGGGAGCATCAGATCGAGCAGGACGAGGTCGGGAGAGCGGGACGCCGCGAGCTCGAGCGCCTCGGCCGCGGTGCCGGCGATCACCGGCTCGAAGCCCTCACGCGAAAGCGCCTCGGCGAGAGGCGCGGTGATCGACTCCTCGTCCTCGACGAGCAGCACGGTGCGCTTGTTCGGGGCCACGCGGAAACAGTTTGCCCGGACAAGACGCAGGCGGCCCCGGGGAGAGGCTTGGGACCGCCTGCGTCAAGCGTCCGGTTGGACTAGCGGGCGACGAAGCTGCCGCGCATGCCCTCGGAGGCGTGGTCGCTGACGCCGCACCAGTACGTGTACTTGACGCCCTTCTTCAGCCTGGCGGTCAGCGAGGCGCTGCTGCCCCCGCCGAGGACGCGGGTCTTCCAGGTCTTGCCGCCGCCCTTCACCCAGAAGTCGTGTCCGTCGTCGCCGGCGTTGCGGACGACGAACTTGGCGAGGCCGGCCTTCGGCTTCGCGGACAGCGAGATGCGGTACTCGACCTCGTTGACGCGGATCGTCTGGGCGCTCGGAGCGGCCATGACGGGGATCGCGAGCGCGGCGGCGGCCGCAAGCGACACGGTGGCGAGAATCAGTGCACGGAGCATGTGGCGGATCCTTTCGCTGGGTTGCACGGAACCCGCTCACTGTGCCCGCCGACCACCCAGCGGACGGTCACGCCACGGTGTGCCGAACGGAAGGGTTTGGTTAAGACTTGTCCAGGCGGTCCGCCAGGTGACCGCATTACGGCCTACTATCCAGGCAATGAGGCGCATTGCCTTCGTCTTCCTGGTCGCGCTGGTCGGCGCCGGCGCAGTCGCGGAGGCGGCGTCGCCGCCGCCGCAGCGGATCGCGCCGTGGGTCAAGGTCGAAGGCGTCAAGGTCGGCGGCCTCAATCCGTACATCGCGTACAAGCGCGTGACCGCCGCGTACAGCCGTCCGCTCCGCTTCGCGCTCGGGCAGGAGCGCTGGGCGCGGACGCCCACGTCGCTCGGCGCGGTCGCCGACGTCGACGGCGCGATCAACCAGGCGCTCGAGGCCCGCGCCAGCGAGACCGTCTCGATCGGCGTCCGCATCGATCCGAGCCTGGTTCGGCGCTACGTGAAGTCGCTCGACAAGCGCTACCGCCGCGAGGCGGTCGACGCGGAGCTGACCGGCCTCGTCGCTGCGCGACCGGCCATCTCGCCGGAGCAGACCGGCCGTGAGGTGCGGCGCGCCTGGATGACGCGAGCGATCGTCAACCGGCTCCAGTCCACCGTCCGGCGGCCGCTGCCGCTGGCGCTCCGCGAGCTCGAGCCGAAGGTGAAGAAGGCGGAGTTCGGCCCGGTGATCGTGATCCAGCGCGGCGCGAACGTCCTCACGCTCTACGACGGCGAGCGCACGGTGCGCACCTTCGGCGTCGCGACCGGCGCGTCGGAGTACCCCTCGCCGGCCGGGACCTGGTCGATCGTGGACAAGCAGCGCGATCCCTGGTGGCGGCCGCCCGACTCCGACTGGGCCAAGGACGCCAAGCCGATCCCGCCGGGCCCGGGGAACCCACTCGGCACCCGCTGGATGGGCCTCGACGCGTCCGCCGTGGGCATCCACGGAACGCCCGACGCCGCGTCGATCGGCTACTCGGCTTCGCACGGCTGCATCCGCATGCGCGTGCCCGAGGCGGAGTGGCTGTTCGAGCAGGTCGACATCGGTACGCCGGTCGTCATCACCTAGGAGGGCTTGGTGGAACGCCGCTCGTTGTCGGGGTGCGATGGTCGTTCCGAGGCAAGGACGCAGGGAGCGCTCGTATGCGACGCGATACGGGCGCGACCGAGGACGCGGCCTCGGGGCGAGCAGCGCGGCCCGGCGGCACAGCGTCGTTTCGCCGAGCCCTCCTACTAGGAGGGAGCTCCCCACATGCTCCTCGTCCTCGCGATCATCGCGGCGATCCTCTTGCTCCCCTCGCCGTGGGGCCTCCTGGTCGTCATCGCCGCCGCGATCGTCGAGGTGGTCGAGGTCTGGTTCTGGATCTGGTGGACGCGAAGGCGCAGTCCGGTCGTGGGTGCGGAGGCGCTCGTGGGCGCGGTTGCGCTCGCCACGACGCCGCTCGACCCGACCGGTCGCGTGCGCGTGGCCGGGGAGCTCTGGCAGGCTCGGAGCGATCCCGCTGCAAGCTCGGGCGAACGGGTCGTGATCCAAGCCGTGGAGCCGGATCTGACCCTCCTGGTTGCGCCGGAGCGGAAGTAGACTCCGAGGGTGGCAAAGGTCGACGAGACGCTCGTCTCAGAGCCGCTCGAGTGGGATTCGCCGCTCTTCCGGACGGCCGTGTCGCAGTTCGAGCAGGCGCTCGAGCACGCGGACGTGAGCGCGTCCGCCGCGGAGCGCCTCCGCTATCCGGAGCGGGCGACGATGGTGAGCGTCCCGGTACGCATGGACACCGGCAACCTGAAGATGTTCCCCGCCTATCGCGTCCAGCACTCGACCGTGCTCGGGCCGACCAAGGGCGGGCTCCGCTACGACGCCCACGTCTCGCTGGGCGAGTGCGCCGCGCTCGCGGCGTGGATGACGTGGAAGTGCGCGCTGCTGCGCCTGCCCTACGGCGGCGCCAAGGGCGGTGTTCGCTGCAATCCCCGCGAGCTCTCCCCGAAGGAGATCGAGCGGCTCACGCGCCGGCTCACGACCGAGCTCCTGCACATCATCGGCCCCGACGAGGACATTCCCGCTCCGGACATGGCCACCAACGCCCAGACGATGGCGTGGATCATGGACACGTACTCGATGCAGGTCGGCTACGCGGTCCCGGAGATCGTCACCGGCAAGCCGATCTCGATCGGAGGCTCGGTCTTCCGCAACGAGGCGACGGGCGCCGGCGTGGTGATGGTGATCGAGCGCGCGTGCCAACGGCTGGGCTGGAGCCTCGCCGAGCAGCGCTGCGTCGTGCAGGGCTACGGCAACGTGGGCAGCGTCGCCGCCCGCGATCTGGCCGGTCACGGTGCGCGCGTGCTGGCCGTCTCCGACATCTCGGGCGGCATCCACACCGAGGCGGGCCTCGACCTCGGCGACGTCGACGCCTGGATCGCCGAGCACGGCACGCTCGAGGGCTATCCGGACGGCGAGCACGTCTCGAACGAGGAGCTGCTCGAGCTGCCCTGCGACATCCTCGTCCTGGCCGCCCTGGAGGACCAGATCACCGCCGAGAACGCGCCGCGGATCGACACGAAGATGGTCGCCGAGGGTGCGAACGGCCCGACCTCGTTCGAGGCCGACGCGATTCTGGTCGACCGCGGGATCCTCGTCCTGCCCGACATCCTCACCAACGCCGGCGGCGTCACCGTCTCCTACTTCGAGTGGGTGCAGGACCTCGGTCGGCTGTTCTGGGATCGGCGTGAGATCCGGTCCAAGCTCGCGGACAAGCTGCACGACGCCTTCGACCGCGTCTGGGAGCTCTCGGCCGAGCAGGGGATCACGCTGCGCAACGCGGCCCTCGTGGTCGCGATCCGAGAGGTCGCCGGCGCGCTCGAGTCGCGGGGGATCTACCCGTGACGTTGGTCCGCGAGGCGATGGTCACCGAGCCGAAGACGCTCGAGGCGTCGGCGAGCGCGCAGGAGGCGGGCGAGCTGCTCTCGCGCACGGAAGTGCGCGCGGTCTACGTCTGCGACGAGCAGCAGCTGCTCGGCGTGGTCACGCGCAAGACGCTGGTCCGGGCCGTGATCGCCGCCGGGCGCGATCCCCGGACGACGACCCTGGGGGAGATCGCCGAGGAGCCCTGGTGGACGGTCGAGTCGGACCAGCCGATCGAGGAGGCGTTCCGCTTCCTCGAGGACAAGGACGCCGAGCGCGTCCCGGTGGTCGAGGGCGGCCGGCTCGTGGGCGTGCTCTCGCGGAGCGTCCTGCAGCGGCGTCTGGCCGAGGACGAGCCGGTTCCGGACGAGGCGGCCTAGTAGCGGTAGGCGGCTGATCCGACGATGGCCGCGCGGAAGATGCATGCCGACGAGATCGACACCGACGTCGCTCTCGTCCGTCGCTTGCTCGCCGGGCAGTTCCCGCACTGGGCCGACCTGCCGATCGATCAGGTCGTCGTCGTACGGGACCGATCACGACATCTACCGTCTCGGTGACCACCTCGCCGCTCGGCTGCCGCGCATCGGTTGGGCAACCCACCAGGCGGCGAAGGAGGCGGAGTGGCTGCCGAAGCTCGCGCCGCACCTACCGCTCGCGCTTCCCGTGCAGCTGGCGCGAGGGCATCCGGCCGAGGGCTATCCCTTCGAATGGTCCGTCTACGAGTGGCTGCCCGGCGAGAACGCCAACGGCACGATCGGCGATCTCGATCAGGCGGCCGTCGATCTCGCCGCGTTCGTGACGCGCGCTGCGCCGAGTCGACGTGACCGATGCACATCCGCGTCCGCCCGGTCGTCGAGGGGCACCACTCGCGGAGCTGGACGAGCAGGTCCGTCGGTCGATCGCGGAGCTCGGCGACCGAATCGACGGCGATGCCACCACTCCGCTCCTGGGAGGAGTCGCTCGACGCGCCGGGCTGGGACGGCGACGAGGTCTGGGTACACGGAGACCTGCTGCCGGGCAACCTGCTCGTCGTCGACGGCCGACTGTCGGCGGTGATCGACTTCGGCGGCCTCAACGTGGGCGATCCCGCTTGTGACCTGCAGCCTGCCTGGAACGTCTTCGCAGGTTCCAGTCGCATGCGGTTCCGGGCCGAGCTCCAGGTCGACGACGCGTCCTGGCTGCGTGGCCGCGGCTGGGCGCTCTACCAGGCCGTGTCGGCCCTGCCGTACTACTGGCACACCAACCCCGGCATGATCCGCCAGGCCTCGCACGCGCTGGCGCAGGTCATCGCCGACCGCCACCCCTCCTAGCCGAACGCCGTTGCGGGTGTGAGAATCGGCGTGTGAGCGAGCGCGCCGCCGAGCACGATGCTCCCGCACCGGAGCGGAGCGCCCCGGCGGCGGCCCCGATCGCCGGCACGGTCGTCGCCGAGGTCGAGCGGTTACAGCGAGCCGCCGGGAACGCAGCCGTGGCCCGGCTGCTCCAGCGCGACGAGGCCGAGTGGTCCGAAGGTGGGCTCTTCGGCGGCGGCGAGGCGATCGCGCTCGGGGTCAAGGAAGACATCACGTCCAAGTTCACGGTCACGATCCGCGGGCCGTGGTCGGATCCGGACCTCGCAGACCTTCAGGCCGCCCTCGCCCTGCTCACGTCGGGCGAGCTGAAATGGGTCTCCGGCACCGACTTCGTCCGAGTCGGGTCGATCGCGGGCCGTCCCGACGACGACGCCCTCACCGAGGTGGTGGGCGACGGCTCCTCGAAGAAGGTCCAGTGCGCGGACTTCCTGTTCGGACGCGAGGCCGGCAAGAGCGGGGGACGAACGGCGCACGGCGTCGCCCTCGGGACGCACGGGATCGTCCACGAGTGCGGCCACGTCATCCATTACCACGACGACCTCTACACCGCGGTGGCCGCGCGCTGGAAGCCGATCTACGACCGGCTGAAGAAGAGCGACGTCAAGATCTCGACGGAGCCGAAAGGGAATCCGGCCAACTACAACGCCGACGAGGTGCTGGCCGAGGCTTTCGCCCGTTTCCACACCGATGCATCGGGCCTCAAGGCGATCGACGCAGGAACCCACGCCTTCTTCAGCGGCGGCAGCCACCTGAAGAAGTGATTCCGATCAGGGCAGCTCGCCGATCGCCCTGCTGATGTCGGTCGGATCCTCGAAGTTCCGGTCGGGCAGCCGCTCCAGCGTCGCCCGCACGTCCGCGGTGGCGCGATTCTTCTCCGCCTCTTCGAGCAGGCCGCTCGTGTCGATCGGGTAGCGAACTCCGTCGAGGAAAGCCTGCACCTGTACAGGGGTGGCCTTCTCGGTCTCCAGGCGATCGATCTCCCCGAGCAGCTCGTCCTTGGTCATCGTCGAGCGGCCCCGAACGTCGAGCCGGCCCGCCTCGGCGTAGAGCTCGTCCCTCGTCGCCTCGGCCTGGTCGGCCTCCTCGTCGGTGGCCGGATCCTCGCCCGGCTCGTTCCTGGCCATGGCCGCGAGCTCGCGTTGCTCGTCGAACCGCGGTGCGCCGCGAACCTCGGCCGCGCTGCAGCTGAGGGTCACCTTCCGGCTTCCGGCGTCGACCTCGGAGATGAGGCCCGCGGGGAGGAGCACCCGTTGCAGAGCTGCGTCGACGACGATGTAGCTGACGTCGACGTCCTTCGTCGCGCCGTGGATGCGACCGACCGCTTCGCCACCCGCCTCGACGTCGAAGCCGGTCATGTCGATCGGATGGTCGGCCTGCGGCACAGGACTCAGCTACCCGTCTTGCAGGAGCCGAAAACGCCGGTCAGCAGCAGGTGTAGGCGCCGGGCGGCGCCTCGCCCTCGACCGGCTCGGGCAGCAAGGCGGCTTCGAGCGCCGCGCCGTGGAGCAGGTCGCGCTCGCTCGCCTCGATCTCGTCCAGGCCGGCCCAGTCGAGCAGCTCGCGCAGGATCAGCGCTCCGGCCACGATCACCGGCGCGCGCTCCGGCTCGAGCGCCGGAACGCGTTTCCGCTCTTCGACCGGCAACCCGGCGAGCCCCTCGAGCAGCCCGGCGGCCGCGGCGGCCGCGATCCGATGGCCCTGAACGCGCTCGGAGTCGTACTCCTCGAGCCCCAGGTCGAGCGCGGCCAGTGTCGTCACGGTGCCGGCCACGCCGATCGCATGGTCGTGCGTGAGCGGGGCGGGGAGGAGCGAGCGGATGTGTGCGGCGCAGGCGTCGAGCTCCTCGCCGGTGGGGGGATCCGAGCCGAGAAAGCGCTCCGTCAACCGCACGCAGCCCAGGTCGAGGCTGACGTGGAAGCCGTCGCCGGTCACGAGCTCGGTCGAGCCGCCGCCGATGTCCACGACGAGCGTGTCGTCGGCGACCGTGCGCCCCGTCGTGGCGCCGCGGAAGACAAGGTGGGCCTCTTCGTCTCCCGAGAGCAGCCGGGTCGTGAAGCCGTAGCTCCACTCGACTTCGCCGAGGAAGGCCTCGCCGTTCTCCGAGTCGCGGATGGCGCTCGTCCCGACCGCGAGCGTGCGCTCCGCGCCGAGCGACTCGATCCTGCGGCGGTAGTCCGAGAGGCAGTTGCGCACGCGCGCGATGGGGAGGGGGAGCAGCTTGCGGCGCGCGTCGACGTCCTCTCCCAGCTTGGTGAAGACGCAGGTCGCGCTCGATCTCGTGCACGCGCCCGTCCTCGACGTCGGCCACGAGCAGGCGCGTGGCGTGGGTGCCCAGGTCGACGGCGGCAACTCGCATGTGGTCGCTACGCTAGCCACATGTTCCTTTTCCGCGACAAATCGTCCATGGTCGAGCCGCGTGACGCGCTCGCCGGCCGCGAGGAGCAGATGGTCGTCCCCGAGCGCCATGCCGCGCTGGGCACGCCTCTCAGGCCACCGTTCCCGGAGGGCTTCGAGACCGCGGTCTTCGGCCTCGGTTGCTTCTGGGGCGCGGAGCGCATCTTCTGGCAGGCGCCCGGCGTCTACACGACCGCGGTCGGCTACGCCGGCGGCTACACGCCCAACCCGACCTACGAGGAGGCGTGCAGCGGCCGCACCGGTCACACCGAGGCGGTGCTCGTCGTGTACGACCCGGCCAAGACCTCGTACGACGAGCTGCTGAAGCTCTTCTGGGAGGGACACGACCCGACCCAGGGCATGCGCCAGGGCAACGACGCCGGCACGCAGTACCGCTCGGCCGCGTACTACGCGAACGACGAGCAGCGAGCCGCGATCGAGCGCTCGCGGGCGATGTTCCAGGACGAGCTCAAACGGGCCGGCTACGGCGAGATCACGACCGAGGTGGCGCCGGCGGGCGAGTTCTACTACGCCGAGCCGTACCACCAGCAGTACCTGCAGAAGAACCCCGGTGGGTACTGCGGCCTGGGCGGGACGGGCGTCAGCTGCCCCGCCGTGGTCACGACCTCCGCGTAGCCCGAACTTGCGTCCCGCCGGTTCGTGCGGGAACATCGGGTGGGGTGTCGCGCGCGTACGCACGCACGAACGCCGGCCGCCGTCGGAACCGGGCTGCGACCGAGCCTGCCCCTGTCCATGACCTGCTCGGCCTCCAGGCGACCGCGGGCAATGCCGCCGTCGCCCGGATGATCCAGCGCCAGGCTTCGCCGGCGGCGCAATTGATCGAGAAGCACACCTGGGGGCCGAACCTGAACGAGGAGGCTCTCGGCGAGGAGATCGTGGACGGCCTGCCTGGAAACGCGGGCCTGGCCTTCGACGTCTTCGACACCCTGCCGTGGACCGACCGAGACGACGTCGCCGTTGCGATCTGCGAGGCGGCCGACGACGACGCGATCAAACGAATCGCGGTGGATCCGGGCGGCAAGGCCGTGATGCTGCGCGTGGTGCGCGAGCTCGAGGACGGCTACACGACTCGCGGGGAGCGAGTCGAGATGCAACGGGTGCTCAAGCTCGTCTCGGAGGTCGCATCGGAGCTGGTGGAGGGGCCGTCCGGGCGGACGATCGAGGTCGAGGTGATCACGTTCCTCCACGGCGGGGCGACGCTGGACGTCATCGGCACCACCTTCTTCGGGAAGGGCACGAAGGGTCATACCGCCGTCGTCGTCGGTGGGCTCGCCTACAGCTACGAGGACGGCTGGCAGACGGGGCAGACGAAGGACGAGTACCTGGCGAAGAACTCCTGGCGGCCCGGCGTCGGGCAGGTGCTGGAGATCTCGCTCGAGGACGCGCGCAAGATTCAGAAGAAGCTGAACGAGTCGGCAAACGAAGGCGTCTATTTCCTCGGGGGCGACATCTGCACGGACGCGACGGCGCGGGCGCTCGAAGACGTCCTCGGCGACCTGAAGTCCGGCTTCGACGTGCAGGGGTTTCCCGCCAAGCTCGATGCCACCGGGAAGGTGCGCTCCCGGCGTGAGTACCCGGCGCACTCCGCACCTGGTGACTTCCCGGTTCCGACGGGCGATACGGCCGTGGGGTAGACACTGCGCTACAATTCCGGCTTGCGTCGCGGGGTGGAGCAGTCAGGTAGCTCGCCGGGCTCATAACCCGGAGGTCGCAGGTTCAAATCCTGCCCCCGCTACTGGAAAGGCCCCGGAAACGGGGCCTTTTTCGTTGGCGCTGGTGTCGCACAGGCAGGACTTTTGCCCAACTCTTGCCGTCGCGGAGATGGCGACACTTCCTTAGGAGCTGGTGGTTGGCGACGGGCGGCCGATGTGGAAGCCCTGGGCGAAGTCGACGCCGTAATCGGCGAGCATGGCCAGGGTCTCAGCGTCTTCGACGCCCTCGGCGATCGTCTCGTAGCCGAAGTCCTTGGCCAGCCCTGCGATCGCTCTGACGAGATGCTGGTTGGACGCGTCGGCGGGCAGGTTCCGCACGAAGTCAACGTCGATCTTCAGATATGCGAGGTCGAAGGTCTTCAGGTACGTAAAGCTGGCGAACCCGGTGCCGAAGTCGTCGAGGGCAACGCGGCAGCCGATGTCCGTGAGCCCCGTGATGAAGGCCTTTCCGGCTTCTATGTCGTTCATGAGGGCGGTTTCTGTGATCTCGAGGACGAGGTTCGCGGGATCCGCGCCGGCGTCGCGCAACTCGTGTTCGATGAAGGTCAGCAGGCTGAGGTCGCTGATCGAGTCGGCGGAGAGGTTGGCTTCGACGTTCTGACCGCTCCCGGCGAGGCGGGCGGCTTGGCTGATCACCCAGCGGTCGATCTCGGCGATCATCCCGTACTTCTCTGCCACCGGCAGGAAGCTGCCGGGCGCGATGACCTCGCCGTTGGTGCCGATCATCCGCAGCAGCAGCTCCTGACTAGGCTGCCCGCCGGAAAGAGGAACGATCGGTTGTGAGTAGAGCGTCAGCCGTTCCTCGTCGATGGCGTCTCTGATCCGTCCGACCCATGCAAGCGTGTCGAGTTCGCGTTGGATCCGCTCGTGCTCAGCCTGGTCATCGCTAGTGTCGCGGAAGACGACCACGATTCCGTTGGCCTTCCAGCCGTTGCGCAGCGGCGCGGCCGAGTAGGAAACAGGACAGATCGTCCCGTCCTTGCGCGTGAACGCCTCGTGGCTTCTCCGCGTGGGCTCGCCCAGCTGGCGGACCCGCAGCAGCGGGCAGTCCTCCTCAGGATGCGGCGATCCGTCCGCATGCTGGAAATGGACGATGTCGTGCATCGGTTTGCCGCGCAGCTCGTCTTCAGTCCAGCCGAGGATCCGCTCTGCCGCGGAGTTCATGAATGCGACACGACCTTCGTCGTCCACCGCGTAGAGGCCCTCGACCATCGTGTCCATCATCGTCGCGCGGAAGTGTTCGGCCTCCGTGCGCTCGGTTACGTCCGTCACGACCACCCCGACCCCGATGACTTCGTCGTCGACCTCCACGGGGTAATAGCTGGCCAGCCAGTGCCGGCGATCCTGCGTCAACGCCCGCACACGATCAACCTCCAAGTTAATTACCGGCTCGCCCGTGTCGAGCACGCGCCGATACACGGCCTCCATCTGCGACCAGACCTGGGGAATCAGCTCGGCGACGGGGCGGCCGATCTGCTCCTCGACCGGCGCGCCGTTCACCTCGGCAAGAACGCTGTTCATGCGTACGACGCGCAGCTCACGGTCGACGAAGGCAAAGCCGATCGGCGCGCTCTCCTGCAGCCTCTCGACGAGCGTCAAGGATTCGGCCGTCGCGCGCTGCGCCTCCACAAGCTCGGTGACGTCCTGCACGGCGCCAACCATGCTCAGAGGGTGCCCATCCCTCGTCTCGGCAAGCTCGGAGAACGAGCGCAGCCACCGGACGCCGCCATCGGGCCACACAACCCGATATGTCACGTTCGGCAACCGGCCGTCCCGCCGCGCTGCGTCGAGCTCCCGCGCAACGCGGTCCCGGTCGGCCGGATGCATCCGCGACAGGACGTACTCCGGCGACGGCGTGACCTCGCCCGGCCGGACACCGAGCAGCCGGTACATGTTCTCCGACCACACCAGCTCGTCGGACTCGAGATCCCACTCCCAGGTACCGATGCGGGCCAGCCGCTCAGCCCTATCGACCAGAGCACGGCTCGGCTCTGTCCGAGCCGAGTCCGATGACCGCGGAACCAGACCATTCGCAGCATGCAGGGGACGAACCGATGTCGCCATTCGACAAGAATCGTCCGAAGCCGCGACGCGCCCCCCGTAAAACACCCCCTAGACGTTGCGGGAAACTACCCATCCGTAGGTTGGCCGCCGCTCATCTAGAGAGCGATAATCCAGCCCCCCGCCGCCCCGTTCTCAAGACTTCTCTCCCCTCAAGGAGGCGACGAGCTCGGCGACTCGCTGCGTCGGACGAAGTGCAAGCGTCTGCAGGGGCGCGGTCCACTGGCGTCGCGTTCCCAGCGGATGCGGAGTCGGCGGAAGTTGTGCAACCAGGCAAACGTACGCTCCACAACCCACCGCACGCGTCCGAGTCCCGAGCCATGCTCGGTGGTGCGCCGCGCGATCACCGGCTTCACGCCACGGCGCCACAGTTCGCGGCGGTACTTGTCGTGGTCATAGCCGCGGTCGGCGATCACCTGATCAGGGCGCTGGCGAGGTCGGCCGCGTTTGCCCGCGATGGCGCCGATGCCATCGACGAGCGGGAGCAGTTGCGTCACGTCGTTGCGATTGCCGCCGGTCAACTCGACGCCCAGTGGCAGCCCGTGAAGGTCCACGATCAAGTGATGTTTGGAGCCAGTGCGGGCGCGGTCAACTGGTGACGGCCTGTCAGCGATCCGCCTCGTAGAGCACGGATGTGGCTGCTGTCAACCACCCCGACCGACCAGTCAAGCTGTCCGGTGGCGTTGAGCCGCCTCAGCAGTTCGCGATGCAGCTGAGCCCATACGCTGGTCGCCTGCCAGTCGCGCAGCCGATCGAAGATCGCCGGGCAACAGACGTCCCATAACCCTGAGGTCGGAGTTGTGTGGTCGGCGAGTTAGTGCTCGTATTCGAGGCGCGCCAGGTCCGCTTGCCAGCGTTCGACGATCTCGCCTGCCGTTGTTTCGGGGGCGAGGTGGTAGGCCTGCCCGGCCCAGAGGTTGAGCCCGTCGGCATCCCCGAGCGCGCGTGCCTTCGCGCGGAGTGGGGCTGTCAGATAGTGGATTTCGGGGTAGGCTGCGGGCGCGCCGTCGTGGTGCTCGAGCATGAAGCGGTTGACGATTCCGCGGGCGCGCCGCCCGGAGAAGGCACGCGTCAGGCGTGTCGGTGCTTTGCGGCGCAGCGCCTGTCGATGCGGCTCGCTCGTTCCGGCTTCCGCGGCGAGCATCAGCGCGGAGCCGATCTGAGCCGCAGACGCTCCAGCGCGACGCACAGCAGCGATATGGGCCGCCGTCGCGATCCCACCTGCCGTGACGAGCGGTCGATCGGTAATCGCCACGACCGACTGCAGGAGCGTCAGGATCGGGAGCGGCTCGTCATCGTGCTGCCGATACGAGCCCTGGTGGCCCCCGGCCTCGGCCCCCTGCAGAACGAGTGCGTCGGCACCGGCGGCAAGCGCGACCCCCGCCTCGGCCGGAGAAGTGACCGTCGCCCACACCGCGATGTCGAGGCCTCGCAGCCGCTTGAGCGTCTCTGGCTCGGGGCAGCCGAACGTGAACGAGACGACATCCGGGCACGCGTCTGCAACAACATCCAGCTTCGCTTCCCAATCGTCATCGCTCCACGCAGGGACGCCGACAGACACGCCGTAACGATCCTCCTCGGCGCGCAGGCTACGAGCGTAGGCGTCGATCGCGCCCTCGTCGGTCTCGTCGCGTGTCGGGTAGAAGAGATTGACTCCGAACGGGCGTGCGGTCGCCGAGCGCACCGCAGCGATTTCGTCCTGCACTTCCTGTGCGGCCTTGTACCCGGCAGCGAGGAAGCCGAGGCCGCCGGCCTCCGAGACCGCGGCTACGAGCGGCGCCGTCGTAGGGCCGCCGGACATCGGGGCGCCGACGATCGGCACATCGAGTGAGCCGTCGAGTGTGAACACAGTGACGGGCATACCCTAGGAGGCTGGGCGATCGTTCTTAAGCGATCTCAGAAGACCGACAATGCGCGTTCCTGCGTCACCTGACCCGGCAACAGTCGTCTCATAACCCGGAGGTCGCAGGTTCACATCCTGCCCCCGCTACTGGAAAGGCCCCGAAACGGGGCCTTTCTTCTTCTACTGAACCAGGCGCCGCGAACGCTGAGGTCGACTCAGCGGATCCGGGTGCCGCGTGCCATGACGAAGATGGGATTGCTGAGCGCCTGGAGCGACCGGGTGGGATCGCCTCGGACGGCCCACAGGTCCGCGGGCGCCCCTCGTACCAGGGTTCCGAGCGGCGCCATACCCAGCTCTCTTCCGGCGTCTGCTGTGGCCGCTTGAAGGACTCGCGTGGCCGAGAGTCCGGCTTGTTGCATCAGCCGCAGTTCGGTGAGGTCGAGAGTCGCCGGAACCCCCGGGATGTCCGTGCCGTACAGGAGCCGTCCGCCTCCAGCGACGAAGGCTCGCGCGTTCGCCATCGCGTCTGGGCACTGCGCGGTGAAGAGCTGGCCGATATGGAGTGTTCCGACAACAGAGATGCGGCGATCGGACAGAGCCGCAATCTGCTCCCCGGTGACGCCTGCACATGGCATGTGGGCGAGCTCATCGACTCCGCCGGCCAGGGCAATCGCGAGGCCCTTTCCCTCGAGGACGTGGGCGGTGACGATTCGACGATGCTTGTGAGCTGCGGCGACGATCGCCTGTACCTGATCGACGCTCAGCGTGGGCAGCGGCCGTCCTTCCTCCCCGGCTGCAAGCAGCGAGATCTTGATCAGCGCCGCACCCTTGGCGACGAGCGCATCCACCTTCGCTGCTGCCTCTCTGGCTGACGTCACGGGCGCGGCCGTACCGGGGGCTCGACCAGTCGGGTAGCCGCCCGGGACCGTGATCATTGGTCCTGCCGACACGACCCGCGGGTACCTGCGCAGAGTGAAGGGAGGCCGCAAGACTGCTTCGGGCTCGCCGACGTTACGCGTAGTGGTGACGCCGGCCCGCAGGAGCGCCGCCGGCGTTGAATGGACGTGGAGATCGATGATCCCCGGCAAGATCGTTGCCCGTCGAAGACGGATCACTCGCGCCGAGCGCGGAATTCTCAGCCGGCCGGCGGCAACGACCTTGCCACGCCTGACCGCAACGGCGACGCGCCCCGAGATGAGCGCTCTGCCATCGAACAGCCGGTCGGCCCGGATGTAGAGCGGTTCGTTCGTCACGCCGACCCGGCCACTTCCTTCCGCCTCAGCGCTGCCATATCCAGAGCCGAGGGTCAGCAGCAAGGCGGCCGCGGCGAAAAGCACGCGGAGACGTTGGCTGGCGATCACCCCGTCACAGGCTAATGGCCCGCTTGGAAAGCCCCGGACGGGGCGTTTCCTCTCGACACGCTCGACGCCCCCGGTTGGCTCGACTAAGGAGTGAGTTGCCGAGCGATGCTCCCGTTCGATCGGAAGCGGCGACGCTGTCCGCTCCATGGAGTGGGGCGCTTCAGTCGCGGTGTCGACTGGCGTGAGTGTCGCGGCCCGAGGATCAGCCGTCCGTCAGCCGCTCGAGCGCCAGGCGCACCGTCCTGACGGCTTGCTCGAGCTCGTCCAGCTTTCCGCCTAGCTCCTCGTCCAGCGACGCCAGGAATCGCCGAAACTCGACCACCCCTTGCTCGAAAAGCTCTTGACCTGCGGGCGTCAGCGAGAGCAGTGTCGCTCTCCGGTCGGTCGGATGCGGCGACTCGAGCACGTGACCGCGCTCGATCAGCGGACGAACGGCATCGCGAAGCGTCGTCCGCCGCAGGCCCGTGGCCTTCGCGAGCGCGGTTCGGGTGACCGGCTGCAGCGAGCCGACGACCGAGAGGAAGCCGTACTCGTTGGGATCGACGCCGACTGCGCGAAGCCGCTCCCCGGTCACCTCGTGCCCGAAGCGCGCGGCGATTGCCAGCTCGAGCACGATCGCACCGCGGAGCACCTTGTCCGGCACGCGAGCGATCCTATGGTTCAGCCGGTCGGGATCGTCACCGTCTTCCCGCCGGGCAGGACGCGGCGGATCACGCCCGCAGCAGCGGTGTCGACGACGAAGACGACCCCACCGGGGCCGGCAACGAGGTCGTACGGGTCGCCGAACGCCGGACCCACGGGACGGAGGCGTGCGCCGTCGGCGCCGAAATGTCCGACCCGCTTGGCCTCCGACTCGACCACGTAGATCGTGCCGTCGGGCGCGACGTCGATACCGCGTGGGTCGGCGATCGAGATCAGCCTCGTGGCGGCTCCGCTCTTGGGATCGATCCGAAGCACACGGTCGGTTCCCGTGTCACTGACGAGCACGCTGCCGTCGGCGGCGACCGCGACACCGTGCGGTCCGGTCAGATCGGTGGCGACGGTCTGGGGCGCACCTCCGGCGCGGAGGCAGAAGAGACGGGTCCGGGTGACGTAGAAGACGTCGCCGTTGTCCGCGATCGCGACCGGGCCGATGTCCTCGTCCGCAGTCGCCACAGTCTCCGGACTGCCGCTGCCTTCCAGGCGCTTGAGCGAGCGGCCGTCGGACACGTAGATGCTCCCCGAGGGTGCCCGCGCCGCCTCGAACGGCTTCTCCCAACCGGACCCGACCACGCGCGTGCCTCCTCGCCCCGCTTCGACCGCAAGGATCCGAGCGCGACCGTTCTCGACCACGAGCAGCGACCCGTCCGGCTGTAGGTCCACGGACGTGGGCCAGGCAAATCGCAGCGGCGGCAGGCTGCGCACCGTGACGACGCCGAGTTGCGAGGTCGACCCGCCTGCTCGCGCCGTCAGCTTCCACCGACCGGCCGCCGGGAAGACGAGCCGCGCGCGGTACGAGGCCCTCGTTCTGGTCGCCCGAGCGGTGACCCGGGCCGGGCCGACGGCCACGACCCGCACCTCGCCGCGGAAGGACCTCGGGCGAACAGCGAGCGTCGCGGTCCACGGCTGGCCCACACTCGGCGCCGGTCGAGGGCCGGTCAGGGAGACCCGAACCGGGCCGGCCGCAACCGCAGTGCAAGTCGCCAACACGAGCGCACCACAGACCACGAGCAATGTCCGCATCTCATCCTCCGATCACGTAGGGCGATATCGCCCTATATACGGCGATATCGCCCTAGTTGTCAAGTCCGCGTAGATGCCACGGCCAGGAGTGCGAGAACGAACGGCAGCATCCGCCCGAGGCGACCGGGAATCGATGCCGCGACGGCGGGTGGAGAACTCCGTAGGCTCGTAGCCATGACCCAGTCCGCCGCAGAGCGTTACCTTCGGCTGGGCCTCCAGCTCGGCCGCCACCTCGAAGGGCTCGTCGACGCCTACTTCGGACCTCCGGAGGTGGCGACGGAGGTCGACGCGGAGCCGCCGGTCGAGCCCAAGGCGCTCGTTTCGGCTGCGGAGGCGCTCCTCCACGAGCTCGAGGACGGTTGGCTGCGCGACCAGGTCGCCGGCCTGCACACCTATGCCCGTGTGCTGGCGGGCGAGTCCATCGCGTACGCCGACGAGGTGGAGGGGTGCTACGGCGTCCGACCGGAGTTCACCGACGAAGCCGTCTTCACGGCCGCCCACGAGCGACTCGAGGAGCTGCTTCCCGGCGGCGGGCCGCTGGCCGAGCGGTACGAGCGGTGGCAGGAATCGATCCGTGTGCCGGCCGAGCAGGCCGAGCGGACGGTGGCGGCCGTGATCGAGGAGGCGCGCGCGCAGACGCGCGGGCTGGTGGAGCTGCCCGAGGGCGAGGGAGTCGACCTCGAGATCGTCCACGACGAGCCGTGGTTGGCGTTCTGCTACTACCTCGGCGACCTGCGCAGCCGGATCTCGGTCAACGGCGACCTGCCGATGTCGGCATACGAGTTGCTCGTGCTCACGATTCACGAGACGTATCCCGGCCACCACGCCGAGCGCTGCTGCAAGGAGCACCTGCTCGTGCGCGGCCGAGGGCTGCTCGAGGAGACGATCGTGATGGTTCCGACGCCCCAGTCGCTCGTCGCGGAGGGAATCGCCTCACTCGCGCCGTCCATGCTGCTCGAAGGGGAGGGCGGAGCGGCGCTGGCCGCGGTCGTGCACGACGCCGGCATCGAGTTCGACCTCGCTCGGGCGCTTGCCGTCGACCAGGCCCTCGAGCCGTGCCGGTGGGCGGAGGTCAATGCGTCGATGATGCTGCACGAGCGCGGTGGGAGCGAAGCGGAGACGCAGGCGTATCTCGAGCGCTGGGCTCTGTTGAGCCCGAAGCTCGCGTCCCACCTGATCCGCTTCCTCACGCAGCCGACCTCGCGGAGCTACATCCTCACGTACGCCGCGGGCCGGGAGCTCTGCCGCGAGTACGTGGCGGGCGAGCCGGAGCGCTTTCGCCGCCTGCTGACCGAGCAGGTGCGCGTCCGCGACGTGCTCGAAGCGAGCACCAAAACGAAGGAATGAAGGCGTCGAGGAACCGTCTCGGTGCCGAGTGGGCGTAGGCTTGTCGGATGCCCGACCCGCTTGCAACCAGCCACCGGCTCCCGCAGATCGCCGATCGGCCGAACCTGGCAGGCGAAGATCGACGAGCTTCGGGTCAAGGAGAAGGCCCACACCCGGGCCGGCGACGCACTGGCCGCCGAGCGACGCCGGCTGCCGATGGTCGAGGTCGATCCGCAGACTCCGCTGATCGGTGCCGACGGGCCGGTGCCGTTGATCGACATCTTCGACGGTCGGTCCCAGTTGATCGCCTACTTCCACATGTGGCACACCGGCAGACCCGCTGCGGAGCAGTGCGAGGGCTGCACCTTCTCCACGACCCACATCAACGAGCTGTCCTACCTGCACTCGCGGGACGTGAGCTACGCGACCTTCTGTGAGGGACCGTACGAGGAGAGCTCGCGCTATCGCGACTTCATGGGCTGGACGATTCCCTGGTACTCGGTGCCGCAGGACGCCGTGGACCGGTTGGTCGCAGACCGGCACTTCGGCATCCTGGTCTGCTATCTCCGAGACGGTGACAAGGTCTACGAGACCTACTGGACCACCGGCCGCGGCAACGAAGCTGATGGCACCGTCGTACGGACTGCTGGATCTGACCGTCTACGGCCGGCAGGAGTTCTGGGAGGACTCGCCCGAGGGCTGGCCGCAGCGTTGGGATTCCAGAGGTGGCCAGTTCCGGCTGGACGGCCGCCCGACCGCCCAGTGGTCACGGATCGAGGCCGGACGCAACGACGACCTCGGCACGGCGCCTGGCGAGCATTCGTAGCAACGCTGTCCCTGAGCCCTATCCCAGCGCCTGTGTCGGTTCAGCGCCTGCTGAAGAGCATCGCTGTCGGAGTGGCATTCGCCCTCGGGACCCTCGCCGCGTTCGGGTGCCTCCTCGCGGCGCTGTTCGAGGTCGACGGTTTCGGTGGCCCGCGCGACCAAGGGCCACGGCCCGGCTACCTGATCGAGCTGGCTCTGGGGTTTGCCGCATCCGTCTTGTTCCCAGTCTTGATATGGCGCCGTCTCCTCGGCGGCGGACCCGGCTGGATTGTTGCCGGGGCCGTCGCGGCGGCCGGCGTGGTAGTCATCCTCGGCATCTCGCTCACGTCGTAGGAGGGCAGCGCCGCCGCTCGTCGTCGACCTGATCTGATGCAGCCATGCAGCTGCGCGGAGTGGTGCTCGTTGAGGGCACGAGCGACCGCCGCGCCGTCGAGACGCTTGCACGTCGTCGTGGGCGCGACCTCGAGGCCGAGGGCGTCGCCATCGTGCCGATGGGCGGCTACGGGAACCTTCCACGCCTTCTCGGGCAGTACCGCGACGTCCGACTTGCGGGGCTCTACGACGTCGGGGAGGAGCGACATTTCTTGCGCGCGTTGGGGTGCGACGATCGCCACGAGCTCGAGCGCGTCGGGTTCTACGCCTGCACGCGCGACCTCGAGGACGAGCTGACGCGGGCGGTGGGGCCGGATGAAATGGAGCGCGTGCTCGCGGAGCATGGCGAGCTGCGCGCGTTCCGGACCTACCAGAAGCAGCCCGCGCACCGCGCTCGGCCGCTCGCGGAACAGCTGCACGGCTTCATGTGGAACCGCAAGCAGAAGTACGCCGTGCTCTTGGTGGAGGCACTCGACCTCGAGCGCGTCCCGCGGCCGCTCGACCGCGTCTTGGCGCACGTCTAGCCGGCAGCCTGCCGGCCCAAACGACTTTCAGGTGTTCAGGCCTCGGCCGATGTCGACGAGCTGAGCGACCACATCCAGAATCGGCTGCGTCGCGTCGATCTCGTGCGTGCAGGTGGCGCGGAGCAGGGGTTCGACCTCTGAAAGGTGGCTGAGGATGAGCCGGCGTTCTTCGACCGTCTTGCCGTAGTCGTTCGTCGTCCGGCTCTCGATTCGGCGGACGAGCACCTCGGCGGGCGCGCTCAGGAGGACAACTGCGTCGAAGCGCGGGTAGAACCGGCCCTGGTTTGAGACGGTTCCGGACACGTAGAGCGTCGGCCCGTTCGCGCGTGCGAGAAGCTCTTCGATCACATCCTCGCGCCAGACATAGCCGCCGTCCTCGTCGCACCACTCACTCCAGGGTGGCTCGTCGGTTTCGACTACCTGGAACCCACGCTTCTCCAGCTCCAGCAACGCCGTGGACTTGCCCGTCCCTGACATTCCTGTCACAAGGACCCTCCGCACAGCGGCAGGCTAGTGGTGCCGAGGCCCGTAATGCGGGTCTCGGGCGGCTGCGCGCTCACCGCTACGACGACTTGGAGGTACCACGCATGAATCGTCAGAACCTCTTCTCCGACGCATGGGACGGAGAGAACGAAGAAGCCGGGACTCGGCATCGGATCTTCTGGCGGCCGGACGGCGCCAGGATGGGAGCGACGCTGTACGACCTGGCGCCCGGCGCGCCCGAGATGCGGATGCACATGCACTTCGGAGCCGAAGAGATCTTCTTCGTCCTGAGCGGTCGTCCCGTCTTCCGGAACCAACACGGCGAAGAGCAGTTGGCTCCTGGCGACTTCGTCTCCTGCCCCGAGGGACGTGCCGGCCTACATGCGTTCAGCAACCCCGGCGAGGAATCCGCTCAGCTCCTCGCGATCAGTGCCGGTGGCTTCCCGGATGTCGTCGCCTATCCGGAGCACGGATATGCATGGGTGGCGACTCGCGATCCCGATCCCGAGCAACTCGCGAGAGACGGCGACCCCGGCATCATCGCTCGCTTCGAGATCCCGATCGAGTAGTCGTTCGGCCGTATCGACGTGGCTGACGGCGGTTACGATCGACGATTCGCACGGACGCGCGCCAGACGGAGGTGATCGGATGAACGACAAGCCGAACTGGCAAGTCGCGCACCTCGACGACATCGAGCGGCGCGGCAGAGATATTCCGGTGCGCGAGCACCTCGGGATCCACGCATTCGGAATCAACGCCTACACGCCCCGCGAGGACGGCACGCTGATCAACGAGCACGACGAGGCCGAGTCGGGCCAGGAGGAGCTGTACATCGTGCTCGACGGGAAGGCGACCTTCGAGGTCGACGGCGAGGCGGTCGACGCGCCGCCGGGAACACTCGTGTTCGTCGGGCCGGAGTCGCGGCGGAAGGCGACCGGGGACGGAACCGTCCTCGCCGTCGGCGCCACACCCGGCGAGGCGTACCAGGGGATCGACTGGGGTGAGGCGTGGCCGCTTCCACAGCGAGTCCATGACCGCCTACGGCGAACAGCGCTACGCCGACGCGCTCGAAGCGGTCCGCGTTGCCCTCGAGCACATGCCGGACCACGCGGGCCTGAATTACAACTACGCGTGCTTCGCAACGCTCGCGGGCGACACCGGCGACGACACGTTCGCCCACCTCCGGCGGTCCGTCGAGCTGCTGCCGCGGTTCCGCGAAGACGCGCGCAGAGACGACGACTTCGCCGCCGTACGCGACGACCCGCGGTTCGAGCAGGCTCTTCGCTGAGCGCGCAGGCCTTCGATCGTCGACGAGCTGCGACCTTCGTCAGCCGCTGACGAGCCGCTTCGGTGCCTTCTGCTCCCACGCGTCGGTCAGGAGCTCGCGTAGGAGGTCACGATCTGCGCGAGGAAGGTTCACGCCGACGGCCGCCAGGCGCTTGCCCCACCACACCTTCTCGCAGGTATCCGGCGCCGTTTCGACCGCCGTGAGTATTCCGCCCTCGTCGAGCATCACGTTCATCCGGCCCTCGTTCCACAACGTGGCGAAGATCTTGCCGCCCGCGCGAAACGACGGACGCCCGTGATGATCCAGCTCGACGGCTTCGGGCAGAGACAGCGCAAGAGACCGCGCCTCGTCCGGAGAAACGGCCACGGCCGCAGGGTATCGGCCCGGAGGCCTGATTCTTCTAGGGTGCGGTGGTGCTGAGGGGGCGCTGCGCGTGCAACGTCGTTGCGTTCGAGGTCTCGGACGAGTTCGTCGTCGCGTACAACTGCCACTGCTCGAACTGCCGTGCGGCGACAGGCTCGGCATTCCTGCCCTGGGGCGAGATCGAGCCCGAGAAGCTGAGGGTGACCAAGGGTGCGGACTCGTTGCTACTGGATGGGGATGCCCACGGTCATCACGCGAGGCGCTGCGAGAAGTGCTTCTCGCTGCTGTACTGGACGGGCTACGAAGGCAAGATCCGTGTGCCGTATGGCTCACTGATCGACGAGCCGGCGCTCAAGCCGACGGCGCACATGTTCGTCGGCTCGAAGGCGTCATGGCACGAGATCCTCGACCACCTGCCTCAGCACGACGAGTACCCGTGGTCTTGACGTCGAGGATCGGATAGCGCGAGTCGAGGTCTATTTCCGCGCTGCGTCGGGGCCGATCCCTTGCCCATCGCTGCCGAGCGCGACTTCTAGGTCGCGCTCGTCATCGAACGCGGATTGCGTCGCCGCCGTGAGTAGCTCGAGTTGACGGTCGACGGGCCCGACACGATCCGGCGGAGCGATCGACCGAAGATCGAGGAGCGCGGCTCTCAACCTGCGGGTGACCGGCGGCGATGCCGCCCCGGCCAATCGGATCTCCTCGGTCGCGAGGAGCAGGTAGGCCTCCCACGACATCGACGGCACGGCCAGCCGGATTTCACCGGCATCGTCGCGGTGCCGGCCGTCCGGGAACGGTCTGCGAACGAGTTGACGCAAGAGATCGTGAATCCGGTCGATCGCCTGCACGGTGGTGGTCGGATCCTGGAGCGGCGAGTCCGCGAGCGATCTCTCGGCGATGTCGACGAGCATCCTGATCCCGTAGGCGACGTCCTCGTCGAGCGTCCGCTCGAGCTTGAGGATGAGCGCGCCATGTAGCTGCTCCTCGTTCAGGCCTCGCGGATCACCGTGCACGCGGAACAGCGGCGCGTCCGCGGGCACGAACTCGCCGAGGGCGGGAACGAGCTCGAGCGTGCAGTCGGCTCGCGCGGCCTCTTCCACGAGTTGCTCCACGCCGACCGCCGTCACGACGCCCGACTGCCTGGCTCGCACGATGCGAAGCCCGTCCGGTAGCTCGGCCGGCAGTGGCTCGCCCTTGTCCGGGTACACCCGATCGAGAAGCGCACGGGTGTCGTCGCCCACGAGCTCGATCAACGCGGACACCCGCAGGGCCTGGCCGATGTGCTGCACGTAGATGACGAGGACCGCGATGCTGGCGACGACGAGCAGGAACGCAGCCAGCACGGCGATGCCCGGGACTTTCCCGGTCCCGTCGCCGTTGTTCGTCACCTCGCGGAGGGCGATGATCGCGTGGACGAAGGTCGCGACGAAAAGGCCGATCGCCAGCTGGCTCGGCTTGTCCTGCAGGATCCGTTGGACGATCCGCGGCGAGAACTGACCCATCGCCAGCTGAACGACGACCATCGTGATCGTCAGGACGAGCGCAGTCAGGCTCACCATCGACGCAGCGACGGTGGAGAGAACCGCCGTGGCCGCATCCGGCCCACCCACGAGGCTGCGCGGCAGCGCTTCGTAACCGAACGCTCGATCGAGTGCGATCGTGACCAGAGAGATCCCCATGCCCGCGAGCACGCACAGGACCGGGACGAACCACAAACTCGAACGGAGGTGCGTGAGCAGGCGCAGTCTCGTCATGCCAGGTGCCTAACCCGCCCCGACGCCGCTAAACCACACCAAGCCTCACGCTGCCGTGCGAGAGCGCCGGCCTAGGAGCTGCGCGGTGATCGGCTCGGCGTCGAGTGGCAGCACGGCCAGCTCGGGCGGAGGGCGGCGGACGAAGCCGTCGACGAGCAGGAGGTCTTCTGCCTGCTCGGGCGTCAGCGTTTCGGCGGCACGGTCGCGGGCCGAACGGCAACGGGCCAGCGCGGCCTCGATCCCGGCCCCAGCGGGTACCGCGCAGACTTCGCCGCCGCAGACGAGGAAGGCCTTCCGCTCGGCCGAGTCGAGCGCCGGAGCGATCAGGCAGAGCTCCACGCGTCGTAGCCGCTCGAGCCGGCGCAGGCGCTCGACGACGTGCTCGAGCGCTTCGATGCGGTCTCGTAGGCGGGCTGCTTCCTCGTAGCGGAGGCTCTCGGACAGGCGCGCGAGTCGCGCTCGCAGGCGCGGGAGCGGGCCGCCCTCGAGGAGCGCGTCGAGCTCCTCTTTCGCGCTCATCGCGAGCGCCCGTGCAGCGAGCGACGCCGTGCGGCGGCTCCCGATCGGGCCTAGCGGAGTGGGGGTCTTCGTGACGACGAAGTCCTCGCCACGACGTTTCAGGTACACGCCGTGCTCCTTCCTGCGGCTGCGGGAGTTGGCCGGCGGCTGGAGCTCTCGGATCAGCCTGAGCTCCTCGAGGGCGGCCTCGAATTCGGAGCCCAGGACTCGCCACTCGATGCGGTCCAGCGCCAGCAGGGCTGCCTCGACGGACGGGCGCTGGCGCTCACTGCGGAAGTACGAGCGAAGGCGGGCGCGCAGGTCGCGGGCGCGGCCGACGTAGAGCACCTGGTCGTGGCGGTCGCGGAAGAGGTACGACGCCCGGCCGGGTGGGCGCGCCCTTCGCGAGCGACCGCTTGTCGTAGACCCGACGCTTGCGCGGGGCGGCGAGCGCACGCAGGTCGGAGAGCCGCCTCGCTCCCAGCTCCTGCGCCAGCCCGATCAGGCGCACCAGCACCTCGGCCGTCGCCTCGGCGTCGGGCAGGGCGCGGTGGCACGGCCTGGTCGCGACGCCGAAGAAGTGGGCGAGCGAGGCGAGGGCGACGCGGCGCTGACGGCCCTCGAGCAGGCGACGGGCGAGCGCAGCCGTGCAGAGCGGCGGCTCGGACAAGCGTCGGCCGTTCATCGAGAGCAGCTGCCGCTCGAGGAAGCGCTGGTCGAACCTGGCGTTGTGCGCGACGAGCAGGTCGTCGCCTGCGAAGGCGAGGAACCGCCGCACGACGCTCGTGACGGAGGGTGCGCGCCGCAGCTCCTCACCCTGCAGACCGGTGAGACGAGCGACCGTCTCCGGAAGCGCGACACCCGGATTCACGAGCGAATCGAAGGAGTCGACGAGCTCCAGCGCCCGCACGCGGACGGCGCCGACCTCGCAGATGCGGCTGCGTGCGGCCGAGAGCCCGGTCGTCTCCAGGTCGAAGACCACGAACGTGGCCTCCTCGAGCAACGGGTCGGGGCGTCCGTCGACCAACGAGACGGTCGCGCCCGAGCAGACGACGCGGCTGTCGCCGGCGGTGACCTCATCCAGCAGGGAGCAGGCGAGCCCGTCGGAGATCGACGTGGTCGCGAAGAGCGACCGCGCAGCCTCGACGACCGACATCGTCCCGCGCTCCTCGAGTGTGTCCACGAGGCGGTCGAGCGCGTCGAGAGCGAGTTGCACGCAACGAATGAAAGCGAACATATGTTCGCTTGGCAAGACTTGTCCTTCTCGAACAGATCTGTAACACTGAACTCGATGGTTCAGTATCCGACGACCGTCGACCGCGCGTTCACCGCCCTCGCCGACCCGACCCGGCGGGCCGTGCTCGTACGGCTCGGCGCCGGCAGCGCGACGATCAGCGAGCTCGCCGATCCCTTCGGCATGTCGCTGACCGGGATGAAGAAGCACATCCGGCTGCTCGAGGAGGCGAACCTCGTCGCCACGGAGAAGGTGGGCCGTTCCCGCAGATGCGCACTCGTGCCCTATGCCTTCGAGGGCATCAGTGCCTGGCTGCAGCGGCTCGACCGCTTCGCGCAGGTTGTCCAACGCACGAAAGGAGCACGATGAGCACCACCGTCACCACCCCGAACGAGCTCGAGATCCGCGTCGAGCGAATCTTCGACGCACCGCGCGCGCACGTCTACTCCGTCTGGACGGATCCGGAGCTGATTCCCGAATGGTGGGGCGACGGCACCGTCGTCGAGGAGATGGACGTCCGTCCCGGCGGCACCTACCGGTTCCGAACCGCCTTCGGCGTCGTCGAGGGCGAGTTCCGCGAGGTCGAGCCACCCGCGCGCCTCGTGCAGACGTTCCAGAATCACCTGCAGACGCTCGAGTTCGAGGATCTCGATGAGCGGACGAAGCTGACCCAGACGATGCGCTTCGAGACGACCGAGCAGCGAGACACCACCATGCAGTACGGCGTCGAGGAGGGCGCGAAGGCAGGCTTCGAGCGTATCGACGCCTTGCTGGAGAAGATCGCGGCGTGACGTGGCGTGCTTGTCGCTACGCCCGACAGTTCCCCACGGCCTGTGCCCATTCGCCGGAGACGACGTGGTAGACCGCGACCAAGACGACTGAGACCACCGTGAGCGCCGTCGCCACGAGACGGAGTCGCGATGCGGGCTCACGCAACCAGGACACCGCAACCGCGAACAGCGGCGCCGGGATGAGAAACCACGCCGGGTACACGAAGATGAGCAAGAGCGAAAACGCGATCGCCGTTTTCGCCCACGAGTTGGTGATACGTGCGAGCCGTCGGCCGACCGGCTTCCACTGAGCGGTCTCGCGACGTGCGACAGCCAGGCGCAGGAGAAGGATCGAGACGAGCAGCCAGACGGACATCACGCCGGCGCCGATGTTCGCTCCCTCCTCCTCCGAGATCGGGAGCAGCACGATGTAGACGAGCATCGCGGCGATGGAGGCGGTCGCAGCGCCGGAGAGAGTCAAGCGCACCGCTCGCTGGGGGACGTACACCGCCGCCCATTGCGCCAGCAGCACGAGCGGAGCTACCGGGATCGCCAGGTAGTCGTACCAGGGGTCCACGCTGTGGGATTCTGGCCACATGAGCTCGGCCGCACAGTCCGAAGCGCTCCATGAGCCTGTGAAGGCCGCACCGGATCGCCTCGTGCTCGGCGCGTTTGCCGGGGCGGTGGTGATCGGAGGGTCGAACTACGTCGGGATCCGGTTCAGCAACCGCGAGCTCGAACCTCTCTGGGGTGCGGGCCTTCGCTTTGCGCTCGCCGCCGTCGTCTTCGGGCTGCTCTTCGCCATGATGCGGCTCTCGCTCCCGCGGGGACGCTCCCTGGCGCTCGTGGCGACCTATGGCGTCCTGTCGTTCGGTGCTGCCTACGGCTGCCTGTACTGGGCGTTGCAGGATGTTCCGGCCGGAATCGGCGCCGTGGTGCTGGCCGCCGGCCCGCTCTTGACGCTCTTCCTCGCCGTCGGGCACGGGATGGAGCGACTGAGTGCACGCGCGGTCGTCGGAGCCGTCGTCGCGCTCGTCGGCTCGATCGCGATCTTCTTCCAGCCCGGCTCGGTCGACTTCGGCTGGACGTCGTTCGCACTGCTCGCCGTCGCGGCGCTGTGCGCGTCCGAGGCCGTCGTCCTCTCGAAGCTCGCCGGGCCGTTGCACCCGGTGGCGATGAACTTCGTCGGCATGAGCGTCGGCGCCGCGGTGCTCGTCGCGTCGGCCGCGGCCGCCGGCGACCGCCTCGTCCTGCCGAGGGAGGGCGAGACGCAGCTGGCGGTCGCGTATCTCGCGGCGGCCACGGTCGGCCTGTTCCTGCTGGTGCTCTTCGTCGTCCAGCGGTGGACGGCGTCGGCGACGTCGTACACGTTCGTCCTGATGCCGGTCGTCGCGGTGGCGTTGGGAGCGTTGCTGGCAGACGAGCGGATCACCTTGACGACCGTCCTCGGCGGTGCAGTGGTCTGCGCAGGCGTCTACGTCGGCACCATGGGCCGGAGCTAGCGATGGCCGCTTCTCACAGAGTTCTTGGCGAGTCGCGTCCAGTAGAGGTGCGTCTCCCACAGCTGCCGGTACTCGCCGGCCGCGAGCAGCGACCTGACCTCGTCGAGCAGAGGCAGCCGGTCCGCGTCGGGGAGGTCGGCGATCCAGCCCAGGGAAGCGAAGAACGCCACCAACCCTTCTCGGTCGAGCGTCTGGGGATTCGGGACACGCGCCTCCCGGACCTCCTCGAACGGCGACTCTGCCAGTGCGCGACGCCACTCGCCCGATGCGTAGCGAGTCGTGCCGAGGTCGAGCGGGTCGACGCCCAGCTCCTCCTTCGTGGGGCCGCGGTGGCCCAGTAGCTGCTCCACGGTCGCGATCGATGGCTCCGTCGGTCCCGCGGGGAGGTTCCACATCGCGACGAGTGCGCCCCTCGGCCGCAGCACGCGCACGATCTCGGTGAGCGCGCGCTCGCCGTCGAACCAGTGGAAGGACTCGGCGGCAAAGAGGGCGTCGACCGAAGCGTGGGCGAGCGGAATCTCCTCCGCGCTTCCGGCGAGCACCTGGGCTTCGGGACACAGCGTCGCGAGGCGGCGGCGCATCGCATCGGCAGGCTCTACGGCGACTACCTGGTCGAAGGTGCCGACGAGGAGGCGCGTGAGCTTGCCCGTGCCGGCTCCGAGATCGAGCACGCTCGACTTCGACGACAGCTCCGGAATCTCGACGACCTTGGCGGGGTAGCCCGGCCGGCCACGTTCGTAGTCGTCCGGCCAGCGGTCGCCGCTACCGGCGGGCATGCTGACGTTCGAGCGCCAGGGGGGACTAGAGTGGCGATCCATGGCCGAGATACTGCTGTTTCACCACGCACACGGGCAGACGGAGGGAGTGCTCGCCTTCGCCGACGAGCTTCGCGCTGCGGGTCACCTGGTGCACGCCCCTGACCTGTACGACGGAAACGTGTTCGAGCAGCTCGACGAGGGGCTCGGCTACGCCCGGCAGGTCGGCTTCGAAGAGATCATGCAACGGGGCGTGACCGCTGCGGAGAGCCTGTCCCCAGAGATCGTCTACGCCGGGTTCTCTCTCGGCGTCATGCCGGCCCAGAAGCTCGCCCAGACGCGGTCCCGGCGCCCGTGGAGCGTTGCTCCTGTACTCGGCCCTCCCGACCTCGGAGTTCGGGGCTCCCTGGCCGGACGGCGTCCCCGTCCAGATCCACGCGATGGACGCCGACGAGTGGTTTTCGGAGGACCTGGAAGCCGCCCAGGAGCTCGTCGAGCAGGCCGGGGACGCCGAGCTGTTTCTCTATCCGGGCGCTGCTCACCTGTTCGCCGACAGCAGCCTCGGCGACTTCGACCAGGAAGCAGCAGCGCTGCTCAAGGAGCGGGTTCTCGCCTTCCTGGAAGGCGTCGACCGGCGCTCGAAGACCTAGTCCGCGACCCGAGGCGTCACCATGCGTATGGCGGTGGGCGCACCGGGCAAGCCGCCGACGGCCGGCGCGTACTCCGGGACGCCGACACAGGTGAACAGCAGAGCGTCGACGGGCTCGCCCAGCAGTGACGGCACCTCGCTGTCGAGGAACGTCATTCCGGAGGCGCTCGCGCCGAGGGCGTAGGCAAGGAGGTGGAGCGTGCCCTCGACCAGGCCGGCGCCGAGTTGCGCCTCGCGGTACTCCCGGTCGTCGAGCGCGCCGACGTCGGTGGCGGCGATCACGACGAACGCCGCGTCGCGAGGCAGTCCCTGTTCCAGGCACACACGGTAGAGCTCGTCGCGCAGGGCGCCGGGCCGGACCGGCGCTGAGAGATCCGGCCAGCGGTACACACCCGGCTCGAGCCCCTCGATGTCGTTCACCACGACGTAATGCGGGAGAGCAACGCCACGCAGAGCCGCGCCCAGGGAGGTGCGCAGCATGCTCTCGGGCAGGCCGCGGGTGGGGTCCATCCGGCGCTGTGAGCTGCGCTGGAGCACGACGGCCTCGACCGAGCCGGATTCCTGCATCGGCACGTCGACCGGAGCGCCGCGTTCCCATGGTGGCTCGAGCGTGTCGCGTTCCCCTGCCTGCTGCGCGGCCGTGGCGAGCGGGAACTCGACAGGCCCCGCGTCGACCTCGCCCGGTGACGGCGGAGCCGGCCGCGTCGAGCGCAGGAGCGCCGTCGCCGAGGGCGACGACGGCCACCGGCCACTCGTGGACACGGTCCGCGCCGACGAGCTCGGCGACCGCCGCGTCCGGAAACCGGGTGTGCAGCGATGCTTCGAGCCCCGCCGAGTGGGCCACTGCCAGCGCCTGCGCGAGCATCGTCCCCGCGTCCCAGTACACGTGTCGATAACCCCGCTCGCGGTAGCGCCAGCCGGTGCGCCACGGAACGCCGGTCACGACGAGGGCGGGCGCCCCGTGGCGCGGCGGCGGGCCGATTTGCACGAGAGCGTGGTCGTACGGGTCGTAGCAGTGGACGCCGGCGGGCAACGTCATGCCCTCGGGCACGCCGACGTACAACTCGAGAGGGAAGCGGCCGCCGGCGGAACCAGCGGCGCGAAACAGCCAAGTCCCGTAGGGCCGCACCGTCGTGCGCACCACCCCCGCGGACAGATGCAGCACGCGGGAGAGGTGCGGCAGGTCGAGCTCTGCGTCCGCGACGTCCGCGGTGCCGGCGAGAACGGCGACGGTCGAGGCCGTCGTGGTCGGCAGCTCGCGAGGGAGCGGCACGCGCGGCAGCGATCCCGGGTACCGCTTGTAGAACCACGGCAGTCGGGTCAGGTCGTTGACCTCGAGGTTCTGCAGCACGCGAGGATCGTCGACCGGCTCGTCCCACTCCAGGCCGGGCTCGTAGGACGTGAGCCGATGCAGCGTCTGCGTTGCGGTTTCCACGTCCGGACGGCCGGCCCGCTGCGCTAGTCGGTCATGCGGAACGCGACCTGGTACTTCGCCACCGACGTGCGCTTGCCAGGAGTGTCGCCGGCCGGCATCGCGCTCAGTGCTTCGTCGCCGCGCGCGTAGTCGTCATCGGTCTCGAAGAAGAGGATCACGAGTGACTTCTCGGCTTCCGGATCGTGAAGGACCACGATCTCCTTGGCCGGCACGTCATCCGGCCGCTCATTGCCCTCCATCTCGCGCTGCATCTCGGCCATGCGATCACTGCTGACCCCATCGAAGGACACGACTCGTGCGAGCGGCATACCGGCCTCCTTGGTTGCGGGTTCGCATGACTCTAGACCCTCGCGGGCTGAGGGTGGTCACGACCCGACGAAGACTCCCTAACGCGGGGCGCGCTGTGCGATCTGGGCGTCCGACGGACGCAGGAGCATGTAGACGAGGAGCCCGACGAACGGGAGGATCAGCATGAGGATCGCCCAGGCTGCCTTCGCACCGCCGGACAGGTCACCCCGGCGGAAGACGTCCATCACACCGCGCACCCAGAGGACGAGGAAGAGAGCGACCGCGGCGAAGATCGCGATGCGTACGAGCATCGGAGGAGTGTACGCCGCACCTGCGGCAGGTGCCTAGAGAAGCTCGGCGATCAGCGCCGCCGCACGCGCGGCGCCGTCCGTCTCGACCGGCCGGTAGTCGACCTCGCGGCCGATCTCCTCGGCGATCGCCGCCGCGATCTCGGCGGGGCCGTCGGCCTCGAAGTCCATGCAGCGGCCGGCTCCGTAACGCTCCAGCCGGTGGCGCACGTGGAAGTTCTGCTCGAAGTGGTGGCGGAGCGGGAAGAACAGGAATGGACGCCGATTCGCGGTCAGCTCCATCGAGGTCGTCAGGCCGCCCTGGACGACCGCGAGGTCGCAGACGGCGAGGTGGCGGTAGAGGTCGTGGACGTAGGCGCGGATCTCGAGACCGGAGTGCTGCGGAAGGCTCTGCGGATCGATCCGCGGGCCGGCGACGACGATCATCCGCAGGTCCGGCACGCGCTCCTTCGCGTCGGGGAAGGCGTCGATCACGCGACGGAGCAGGTGGGCTCCGACACCGGAGCCGCCCACGGTCACGATGCAGACGCGCTCGTCGTCGCGGTAGCCGAGTGCGGCGCGATCGCCGAGCTCATTCGGGTCGAAGCCCGTGACGTAGCCGGCGAAGTCGTAGTGCCGTTCGGTCCAGTCGCGGATCACGGGCAGCTCGGGGCCGAACGCCTCGGGCACGATGTCGTCGGGGTTGCCCACGAAGACGGCGCGGTCGCGCAGGCGCGGGAAGCGGGCGATGTGCTCGATCATCTCGGCGTTGTAGTCCGTGGTCAGGAACGCCTCGTGATCGCCGCCGTCGGCCATCGGCAGCCAGCCGACGAAGTCCGTCAGCCACACATAGGCCGCGCGCTTCAGCTCCGGGTTCTCGTGCAGGTAGTAGTCGAGCTCCCAGGCCTCGTCGCCGATCCAGAGGTCGTACTGCTCGTCCCGGACGAGATCGTCGAAGACCATGAAGTTGGCGAGCAGGATCTCGTCCATCCGGCGGATCGCCTGGAACGCGTGCAGGTCGTGCTCGGCCGACTCGCACTCGATGTGCGTCGACTCGTTCGCCAGGTGCGCGCTCGCGGGGTGGATGCGCTCGCCGCGCCGCTCGAGCACCGCGGTGACCGGGTGCTGCGCGAGCCAGTCGATCTCGAGGTCGGGGTGGAGCTTGCGCAACTCGTCCGCGATGGCCGCGTCGCGCTGCGCGTGCCCGAGGCCGATCGGCGACGAGACGTAGAGCGCGCGCTTGCGCCGCGATTTGCCGCGCACCCACCGACGTGCGGGCGTCGGCGGCGCGACGAAGTCGCGCAGGAGCAGATTCACCTTCACCGGGTCGCGAGCCTGCGGCAGGTGGCCGGAGCCCTCGAGCGTGACGAACTCGCCGCGCGTCGCTTCGGCGAGCGCAACGCCCTGCGCGTGCGACCGGATCGCGTCCTCGTCGCCGTGCATGACGAGCACCGGGCAGCGGACGCGCGCGCAAAGATCGGTGAACTCGACACCCGTGCGGCAGGGCGATCCCGGCCTCGTGGTCGGCGAGCGTCTCGGCGTCGTCTCGAGCGCCCAGCGCGACGCCGTCCTCGATCTGCTTGGTCGAGTGCGGCTCGGTGAAGCACTTCCCGAAGAAGAACTCGAGGAAGTCGCGGTAGTCGCGCGAGCCAGTGGTGGCTGTTGTACTTCGCCCAGCCCTCGTCGGTGCCGAGCGCGCTCGGTCGAACGGAGTACACCGCGCGCTCGGGTAGCGGCGGCGCCAGCCCGACCGCCGGGCCGATGAACGACGGCGCCGGCGACGCGCTCGGGGTGGTCGGCAGCGAGCAACGACGCCCCAGAGCGCGGCACAGGAGACGCCGACCACGACTGCGCGCTCGGTCGCGGTCGCATCCAGCACCGCGAGTGCGTCGGCTGCGAACTCGCGGATCGCGTACGCCTCCGCGCTCCGGAGGCCGGTCGGACCGGCCGTTGCCCGCGGCCGTCGAACGTCACGACGCGGCAATGGCGCGCGAGGTACGGGATCTGCAGCTTCCAGTGCCGCGAGTGGATGAGTCGACCACGTCGGTAGCAGGAGGACCGTCGGCTCGCCCGTCGCCGTAGCACCTCGTAGAAGACGCGCACGCCGTCGCGCTCGACGTAGCCGGACTCGTCCGGGTAGCGCGCCCGGGTCTGCTCGCGCGCGGGCGCGGTCAGCTCGACAGCCACCGGTCGATCCATTCCAGGAGCTCGGCGTGGCCCGGTCTCGATGCCGCCGAGGCGCTCGACCATGATGCCGAGGTTGAACGTCATCACGAGCGAGACGAGCGCGTCGAGCGGCAGCTCGATTCCCAGCTCGCGGTGCGGCTCGCGGAACGCCTCGGTGAGCACGGCTCGCCACTCGGCGTTCACGCGCGCGAGGCGCTCGCGCAGGTCGGCGTTGTTCCAGGCGAGCGCCTGCAGCTCGAGCCAGACCTTCTCGTAGGTGGCGTCCTCGCTCACGAGGTAGCGCATCGCCGTCCGCCACTTGTCCACGAAGGGCATGTCGGCCGCGTACAGCTCTCGCTGGCGCGCGATCAGCCGCTCGGTGAACCGCTCGAGCGCGCGGACGAGGAGCGACTCGTTCGAGCCGAAGTAGTAGTGGACGAGCCCGTGGTTGACGCCTGCCTCCTCGGCGAGCCTGCGCGTCGTGATGGCCGCGTGGCCGACGTCGACGAGCAGCCGTTCCGCGGCGTCGAGCAGGGCCGCCTCCGCTGCCGAGCGGGCGGTCGTCTTCGTCACGTCACGTGCCACAGCGCGTTGACGGGCCTCCATCAGCGGCGGCGTAACAGATTCAGCAGCATGCCGAGCTTCTGCCGGCCGATGATCGCGACCACGGTCACCGTCGCTGCTCCGGCCGGCGCGAGCTGCAAGACGGTCTCCTCGGCGGGGATCCCCATGATGTGAGCGAGGGTCACTGGAAGATCTCCGTCGTGCAATCGCCGCCCTGGAGACGTACCTCGTGTGCGCGCGCGGGTCCGCCGGGCCGGTCGTGGAAGTCGACGAAGAACTCGCGGTCGATCTCCATGCCGCCGTTCGGGTCGCAGTCGATCCGCAACAGCCAGGAGCGCAGCTCGGGGTAGAACTGGTTGTCCCAGGTGGAGTAGAGCGAGTTGGACACGTACAGGCGGCGCCCGTCGTAGGAGAGCTGGAGCATGTTCGGCCCGCCGCTCAGCTCACGAGTTCCGTCGGTCGGCTTGCCGATCACGCCGCCGAGCCAGAGTTGGCCCGTCAGCTTCGGCTGCGCGGGGTTGGAGACGTCGTACTGGCGGACGTCGCCGTGGAGCCAGTTCGCGAAGTAGAGGAAGCGGTCGTCCATCGAGAGGACGAGGTCGGTGATCAGTCCCGGCACTGGGAACGGCCAGCCCTCGAGTTCGACTCCCTCCACCTCGATGACCGGGTCTGCCGCCCAGGAGCCGTTGTCGCGGTGGAAGTTGAACATCACGCTCGAGAGGGCGGCTCCGACGAACCCCTGCTCGGCGTCGGGGTCGTGCAGCCAGCGCACCTCGAGCGGCACGAGGCCCTTCTCGCCGAGGTCGACGGTCTGCTGGAGCGTTCGCTGCTCGAGGTCCCAGAAGTGGATCCGCCGCCCGTAGCGGCCCGCCTCGACGTCCGCGAGGTCGAAACCCTTCTCGTAGGCGTTCGGCTCGCCGAACTCGCTCGAGACGAGCACGTTCTTGCGCGGCTGGTACCAGAAGTCGTAGTTGAGCGGCGGTAGCTCGCCGCCGTTCTCCCAGCGGCCTTTGACCTCGAACGTCCGTGCGTCGATGACCGCGAAGCCCCCGGAGCCGTTGCCGTCGGCGTCGCCGAGCATCGCGACGACGATGTTGTCCCCGGGCATGCAGTGGACGGTGTGTGGGCGCGTGTACCCGGTCTTGGCGACGATCTCCTCCGGCTCGATCACGTGCTCGATCGTCGGTCGTCGCGGATCGTCGGACACGTTGACGATGTGGAACCGTGAGGACCGGAAACCCGGCACGATCAGGTGCGAGCGGTCGGGCCCGTGGCAGGCCGACGAGCAGCGGTTCCAACCGAAGTGGTGGAGCTCGTCCCCCGTGTTCGGCATCGGGAGCTCGTGGACGATCCGACCGCTGTCCGTGTCGACGACCGCCAGGAAGTCCGGCGCATCGACGCCGGTGCCCTCGTGCAAGCAGGCGAGATAGAGGAACTCCTCGGTCGGAGCCTGCATTGCGTCGTGCGGGGAGCGGTAGAGCGAGGGCTGGGACATAGCTGACCTCCTCGGCGCGGCGGTTGAGACAAGTGACTAATACACTTGACCAAGAGGCTTGTCAAGACGGCGTAGCGGTCGCGCGCATCAGGCGTGCGTGCCAGGCGACCTTTTGACGGCGCCGCTCCGGGCATAGCGCACCTCGGGAACGTCCACGACGGGACGTCTCCGATTCCGTCCGGCGAAGGGCAATCCCGAGGTGTCGAAACGAAGGGCGGGCGGGGAGAGAAAGCCCCGCCCGCCCTTCGGCGCTTACGCCTTCGAGAGCGCGACTTCGCTCGCGACGACGCCGGTGGGCTCGTCGCCGAGCCCGGCCGACTTGCGCAGCTTCTTGGCGATCTCCGCGATCTCCTCCGGCGCGTAGTCGGGAGCGAACACGCTCGGCTGCGCGGGTAGGTCGTTCGGTGGCACGCCCTCCGGCGCCTCGTCCACGACTGACAGCTCCTGCCCGGTTTCCGGATGCGGCCCGTTGAAGACCGCCGCGAGCTCCAGGTAGTCGCTGGGGGAGAAGCGATAGAGCCGGAGGTGCTCGTTCTTCTCGATGTGCGGTTGGCACTCCGGGATCTTCTCGGTGGGGATGCGCGGGGTCGGGAAAAGCTTCGTCAGGTCGGCTCCCGTGAGGTTCTCGACCGCACGCGCGTAGGCGACCTGGTGGACGCCGCCGCGGACGAGCAGGTAGCCGGTCAACGCTCGGGCGGCCGGATGCTCGACCATTTCGTAGACCTTCAGCTTGTTGTTGCGCGCTCCGGTCTCGAGGAAGAAGTTGTGGGTCAAATCCTCGACGAGGTCGCCCGACGAGAAGACGTAGTCGCCGGTCCACGGGCGGCCGTTCGAGTCCTGAGGCAGCGAGCCCTGACCTCCGGCGAGGAAATGGTGCGGGTTGCCGACGCCCTTGACCGCGGCGAGCGAATTGCTGGGCGCCCGCCCGTTATCGGTCGGCGTCGCACCGGTCAGCATCGTGTTGATCGTCGCGGCCACGAGCTCTACGTGGCCGAACTCCTCGGCGGCGATGTTCGCCACCAGGTCGTAGAAAGGCCTCGCGTGCTGCCGTGCTCGGAAGTTGAACGACTGGAAGGTGTAGTTCATGAACGTCGACATTTCGCCGAAGCGGCCGCCCATCAGCTCCTGAACGGCGGCGGCGCCGGCCGGGTCGGGCTCTGAGGGTGGCGGCAGCTCGGTCGCTACGCGGTCGATACGAGTGATCATCGTGGACCCCTTCTCTCGGTGGCGGAAGGCTTTGGCTTTCCGCTCTCCCGGCCGATAAACCGCGGCGCCTTCACCGGGTCATCGCCACACGGCCCGCGGCCTCAGGTCCATGGCAGACGATCGTGAAAGGATCGCCGCATGAGCACGGTTCTCACCGCTGCGGCCGAGCTCGTCGCGCAGGCGCGCCGCGAGTTCGCCGAGCGAAATCCTGAGAGCCGGCGGCTCCACGAGGAGGCTTCGCGGGTGCTGCCCGGCGGGCAGACGCGCACCGTCCTCGCCCACGAGCCCTTTGCGCTCACCTTCGTCCGCGGCGAGAGAGCCGTGCTCACGGACGCGGACGGGCATGAGTACGTCGACCTCCTCGGCGACTACACGGCCGGCCTGCTCGGGCACAGCGAGCGCCGCGTGCTGGACGCGGCCTACGCGGCCATGTCGAAGCTGGCGAGCGCAGGCGCGCTCCATCCCTACGAGGCGGAGCTCGCCCGTCTGATGTGCGACCGGTTCGCTCTCGACCGTGTGCGCTTCACGAACTCCGGCACCGAGGCGAACCTGATGGCGATCACCACCGCGAGACACGCGACGCGTAGGTCGAAGCTGCTCGTGTTCGACGGCGGCTATCACGGCGGCGTGTTGTCCTTCGCCGGCGGTGCCGCCTCGGCGAACGCGCCCTACGACTTCGTCGTCGGTCCGTACAACGATCTCGCCGCCGCCGTCTCGCTGATCGAGACGCACGGCCACGATCTCGCCGCCGTGATCGTGGAGCCGATGCTCGGCTCAGGCGGCTGCATCACGGCCGATCCCGGCTTCCTCACCGGCTTGTTCGACGCTGGGCGCGGCGCCGGCGCCGTGTGCATTGCCGACGAGGTGATGACCTCGCGTCACGGGCGCTCCGGCCTCGCAGCGCTGCTCGGCGTGACCGCCGACCTCACCACGTACGGGAAGTACATCGGCGGCGGCTTCTCCTTCGGCGCGTTCGGCGGCCGGGCTGACCTGCTCGACCGCTTCGATACCTCTCGGCCCGATTTCATCAACCACGCCGGCACCTTCAACAACAACGTGGCCACGATGGCCGCGGGCTGCATCGTCCTCGGCGAGGTCTTCACGGCGGATGTCGCCGAAGCCCACACAGCCCGTGGTGACGCGTTCCGGGCCGACGTCGCAGAGGTTCTCGATCGCCACCCGCTGCCGGTGAGCGTGTGCGGGTACGGCTCGACGATGACGATCCACGCGCTCGCGACGGCACCGACCGACGCCGCCGAAGCGGCGCGACGGGACGCGGCGCTGCAGGAAATCCTCTTCCTCGGCCTGTACCGACGCGGGATCTACGTGGCCGCACGGGGGATGATCAACCTCAGCCTGGCACTTTCGGACGGCCAGCTGACCACGGCGCTCGACGCGCTCGACGACACGCTCGCCGAGCTTGCTGCCGGCCCGCTCACGCTCGACTGACGTCGGCGTCGGCGACTCGTTCGACCTTGCCGTCGTGCTTCTGAGGTGGGACGCTGTAAGCGTGGCTCCTCCGCCGTCACGGATCCACCGCGATGAGGCCGGCACCGCGAAGACAGAGCCGCCGGATCGTCAGCGTGCCGCCAGGTCGGCAGGCCCGGAGCCGCTCGGCCCGACAACGGTCCTGTCGCTCCAGCGCGCCGCCGGTAACGCCGCGGTGGCGGGGATCGTGGGCCGGCGGGTGCTCGCCCGGGCACCCGGCCCTCTGACGGCCGCTCAGGAGCGGGCGGCGGTCGCGGCCGGGAGGGCGCTGCTCACTCGGACCGGCGCCCGCGTCCTCCAAGAGATCGTCAACACAGGGGTCGACGGCAGCTTCGGGCCGATCACCGCGCAGGCGGTCGCCACGTTCCAGGGGACGAGCGGGCTCGGCCAAACCGGCATCGTCGACCGCGCGACGCTGGACGCTCTCGTGGCCTCCGCCGTGACCAATGCGATGCACGACGAGGCGATCTTCCTTGTCGCCGACTGGGAGAACCTCGACATCGTGAGCGGGACGCTCACCGTGCGGCACGACCCGGCGCTCGCGGCCATCGTCGACTCGAACATGACGCGCCAGGGCGGGAACCTCCGTGTCATCACGATCTCGGCGTCCGCGTTCGCCAACTCGACTCGACTCGGCAACGCGATCCGCACGAACGTGACCGCCGCCAATCCGGCGCGCGCAGCACCAGCCGCAGCTCCGGCGGCCTTGACGAGGACCCAGGTGAGGGCCGCAACGAGCTTCAACCGCTCGAAGTTTCGCGACCGGCGCTCTGCCGAGATCATCCAGGCGCAGTGCGGCTCGGCGCTCACCGGGGCGTTCACCGACGACGACGCGCAGCGGATCACCGTGATTCAGGCGGCAGCAGGTCTAACCCCGGACGGCAAGGTCGGTCGGCAGACGCTGCGCGAGCTGGTCCGGAGGCTCGACCTCGCGGGCGAGCGCGACGCGGCGATCCGCCTGATCATCGACTTCCACCGCTTCAACGAGGACGGTCTGCTCGACATCGCGTTCGACGCCACCGTCACGACGAGCAACGCCGAGACCGGCAGCGCCCAGATCCCGGGTCCCACGACGATTCGCGTCGGCCCGAGCGCGTTCACTCAGGGCTACGAGGGCCTCGTGCACACGATCGCCCACGAGCTCGAGCACACGCGCCAACGCAGAATCGGCATGCAAGACCGGAACCAACGCGAGTTCCTCGGCGAGCGGATCGAGATCCTGAGCGTCGGCATGGAGGAAGAAAACTTCGCCGGTTTCCTCAGCGACGCCACCAGGGCGCTTGCGCAGTTCAATGCGATGCCCGCCGCGCTCCGCAGGCAGAACTGGAGCAGATTCGTCGACGTCCGAACGAAGGTGCGGTCGCGCTTCGCCGGCGCGTCCGCCGCCGACCAGGCAGCGAACGCGGCGCTGCTCGCCAACTACAACGCCGTGGTCCGGCCGCCGTGAGCCCTCTGCGCGTCGAGGCGGCGATGGAGGGGCCGGTCGCGCGCTCGGGCCCAGCCCCAGTCACCGTGACGGTCACGAACGTCTCGGACTCTCCGGTGCTCGTCAACCGCCGCCTCGCCCCCGGCTACAGAGACTCGACGTCTCGTGAGGTGTGGGCCGACATTCGCGACGGGACCGGCGCTCCGGCCGCGGTCTCGACCATCGACTACGAACGCGACTTGCCGGCACGCGAGCGACTACGGCGAGCTCGCGCCGGGGGAGTCGATCACCGCCCAGTTCGATCTCTTCCATTACGCCCGCCCGCAGCGCCCCGGCCGGTACACGGTCACGATCGTCTATCAGGCCGACGAGCCCGTGGCGAGCCCGCCCGACGGTGTGGTTGCCGGCGAGCACGCCGCCGATCCGATCACGCTGGAGGTCAGCTAGGGGCTTCCCAGCTAGTAGTTTCGCCGGTGTGAGGGCCGGCGATCCCGTGAGCCGCATCAGTCAGGCCTACCCCGACCGGGTCGAGGTGCGGGGGCGCGACCTCGGCGAGCTCATGGGCCGACTCAGCTTCACCGAGTACTTCCACCTCTTGCTGACCGGACAGGAGCCGACCGACGAGCAGCGCTACTTCCTCGACGTACTCCTCGTGTCGATCGCGGAGCACGGGATGATGCCGACCAACGTCGCGGCTCGGATGACCCTCGCGGCCGACCCCGGATCGCTCCAGGGGGCCGTCGCCGCCGGGATCCTCGGAGCCGGGCCGGTCGTCCTCGGCACCTCGGAGGAATGCGCGCGATTGCTCGAGGAGGCGCGTGCCTCGGGCCGGGAGCCGCTGGAGCTCGCCCGGGAGCTGCACGCGGCCGGCGCCAAGGTCCCCGGTTTCGGTCATCCGGTTCACAAGCCGCTGGACCCGCGGGCGGAGCGGATCCTCGAGCTCGCGGACGAGCGCGGCGTGAGCGGGCCGCACGTAGCGCTTGCGCGCGCGATCCGCGACGCCGTCCACGAGGTCTGGGGCAAGCCGCTGACCATGAACGTCTCGATGCCGATCGCCGCTGTGATGCTCGACCTCGGTTTCCCGGCCGCCGCTGCGAAGGCCGTTCCGATCCTCGCGCGGACGGCCGGCCTGCTCGCGCACCTCGCCGAGGAGCGGGAGCGTCCGATCGGGCTCGCCCTGGCGGCGGCCGCCGAAGAGGCGGTCGAGTACGAGCGCTGAAGTCGAGACGCGGCCCTGGGAGGAGCAGCTCGCCCTCGACGGCGCGAGCTTTCGCGCCCAGCTCGGCTACCTCGGCGAGCGCTCGGCCTTCTACCAGGAGAGGATCGCAGGGTTCACGGGCGGCCTGGCGGACATCGCGCAGCTCCCGCTGACCGAGAAGGACGAGCTCAGGGCGACGCGTACGGCGGACAACCCGATCGGCACGCACCTCTGCGCAGAGCCGGCCGAGATCGTCCGGATCTACTCGACGAGCGGTACGACCGGCGCGCCGAGCTACATCCCGCTCACGGCGACTGACCTCGACAACTGGGTGACGGGGTCGGCGCGGAGCTACGCGGCCTCGGGAATCGCCGCCGGCCAGCGCATCATCTCGACCTACAACGCGGGGCCTTTCGTCGCGGGCGCGGCCCTCGCCGCTTTCGACCGCATCGGCCTGACGCACATCCCGGTCGGCACCGGCAACACCGAGCGCTTGATCAGGGCCGTGGAGCTCCTCAGCCCCGAGGCCGTGGTGCTGACCCCGTCGTACGCCGCCTACCTGGCCGAGAACCACGACCTCAGGGAATCGAGCGTCGAGCGCCTCCTCGTGGCGGGAGAGCCCGGCGGCGGGGAGCCGGCCTTCCGCGCGAAGCTCGAGGAGGGCTGGGGTGCGAAGGTCACCGAGGCGATGGGGATCGGCGACATCGGCGTGTCGCTCTGGGGCGAGTGCGAGGAGCAGGACGGGATGCACCTCGGCGCGCGAGGCTTCGTCCACGCGGAGCTGATCGACCCCGAGACGGGTGCGGTCCTGGAGCTGGACGACGGCGCCACCGGCGAGCTCGTCCTCACGCATTTGCAGCATCGCGCTGCCCCGCTCCTCCGCTTCCGCACGCGCGATCACGTCGAGGTCCGAACGAGCCCGTGCACGTGCGGCCGCACAGGGCCGCGCATCCGGTGCATCGGGCGGACCGACGACATGCTGATCGTCCGCGGCGTCAACGTCTTCCCCTCGGCCATCCGCGAAGTGGTGAGCGCGTTCTCGCCCCAGGTGAGCGGCCACATCCTCGTGAAGCCTCAGGCGCCGGGCGTGAAGCAGGAGCCGCCGCTGCCCGTCTGCGTCGAGCTCGCGCCGGACGGCTCAGCCGACGCCGAAGCGATCCGGGAGAGACTCCGCGAAGTGCTGGTCGTGCAGACAAGGGTGGAGCTCGTGCCGTGGGGGAGCCTGCAGCGGAGCGAGTACAAGTCGAAGCTGGTCGAGCGCTGATGCTGCTGACCACGGTCGTCGGCAGCTATCCCCAGCCGGAATGGCTGATCGACCGGGACCGGCTCGGCGACCGGCTGCCCCCTCGCGTGCGCGCGCGTGAGCTCTGGCGGGTGCCGGAGCCGCTGCTCGAGGAGGCCCAGGACGACGCGACCCGGCTCGCGGTGCAGGACATGGAGGGGGCGGGCGTCGACGTCATCACCGACGGCGAGATGAGGAGGGAGAGTTACTCGAACCGCTTCGCGACCGCGCTCGACGGCGTCGACCTCGACGACCCGGGCGTCGCCCTCGATCGCACGGGTCACGAGAACCCGGTCCCGAGAGTCGTCGGCCCGATTCGGCGAACGCGGCCGGTCGAGGTCCGGGACGTCGAGTTCCTCCGCTCGCTCACGGAACGGCGAATCAAGATCACCGTCCCGGGGCCGTTCACGATGACCCACCAGGCTCAGAACGACCACTATCCGGACGAGCGGAGCCTCGCTCTTGCGTACGCGGAAGCCGTCAACGAGGAGCTTCGCGATCTCAAGGCGGCGGGGGCCGACGTCGTCCAGATCGACGAGCCCTACCTCCAGGCGCGCCCGGAGCCGGCGCGCGAGTACGCCGTCGAGGCGATCAACCGGGCCCTGGACGGGATCGAGGGCGACACGGTCCTCCACACCTGCTTCGGCTACGCCCACATCGTCCACGACCGGCCGAGCGGCTATCCGTTCCTCCGCGAGCTGAACGACTGCTCGGCGACCCACCTGTCGCTCGAGGCGGCGCAGCCCGGTCTCGACCCGGAGGTGCTGCGCGACCTCCCCGACAAGACGATCGTCCTGGGAGTCCTCGACCTGGGCTCGAGCGAGGTCGAGACGCCGGAGGTCGTCGCGGCTCGCATCCGGAAGGCTCTCGCCGTGGTGCCGGCGGAGAGGCTCGTCGTCGCACCGGACTGCGGGATGAAGTACCTCCCGCGCGAGCGGGCATTCCGCAAGCTCGAGGCAATGGTTGCCGGAGCGCGCCTCGTCGGAGAGGATCCCGCGTGAGCGCGAAGCCACCGAGGGAGGTTCGGTCGTGACCTTGAAGCTGAACATGCTGCCGCCCAGCGTGAACAACATGTCCGTCCGCGTGTTCGTGCGGGCCGCCGGGCTCCCGTTCGAGGAAGAGAACGTGTGGGGCAAGACGCAGTCGGAGGACTACCTCGCCAAGTTCCCGACCGGCTTGACGCCGTCGGTCGAGACCGAAGAGCTGCCCAAGGGCGGCCTCTCGGAGAGCTGCGCCGTGATGATGTACCTCGCGAACCGCGAGGGACTGAGCGACCTCTACCCGACCGATCTCGCGCGGCGGGCCATGGTCGACAGCGCCAACTCCTACACGATGAGCATGCTCTACCCGCTCGTCGCGCGCGCGACGTATCCGCGTCTCGGGTTCCCCGGGTATCCGGGCGAGGTCTCCAGGTCCGACGCCTCGGACGACGACAAGGAAGCCGCTCGCAAGGCCGCCGAGGACGACCTCGCACGCCACCTCGAGGTCTACCCGAAGTTCTTCCTGGGCGACGGCGGCTTCATCGGCGGCGACGCGCCGACCATCGCCGACATCCGCCTGGCGTGCACGCTCGAGTTCCTCGCCGTCACCGATGCGCGGGCTTCCGGGCTGGGCGACGGACTACATGCAGCGAGTGGAGTCCGCCCTCGGAGACTGCGTACAGCGAGCCCGCGGCCGACGTGCGGGGCTACATCGCGCAGGCGACGGGCCAGACGGTCGCAAGCTAGTGATCGACGTCGAGCACGTCGACTTCGTCGCCGTCCCCGTCCGCGACCTCAAGCGCGCGGACGACTTCTACGGCAACACGCTCGGGCTCACGCGCAGCCCGGGCTCGGGCGACCGCTGGGTCGAGTACGACACCGAGAACGTCACGATCGCGCTGATCTCGCCGGAGGCGATGGGGCCGCAGTTCCTCGAGGACTTCCAGCCGAACAAGGTGCCGATCGCGCTTCGCGTCCCCAACGTGGAGGAAGCGCGCTCAAAGCTCCAGGAGGCCGGGCTCGAAGTGGCCGACGTGATCGACTCGGGCGTCTGCCACATCGCCGGGTTCCACGACCCGGACGGGAACGCACTCATCCTCCACCGCCGCTACGCACCGTACGCGGACGGCTCCACGCCGTAGCGCTGCTCAAGTCATGGGCGAGCTGGAGCTCACGCGCACCGCGGGCGACCGCCGGCTCTACGAGCTGGAGGGCATCGGCACCCTGCGCCTGACGGGCTTGTTCTCGCGGAGCGCGACGGCGGAGGCGGACGGTGGACGATGGCAGATCGGGCGCCGCGGGTTCGGGCAGCGGGTCATCCAGGCCACCGAAGAGTCAGGCAGGGAGGTGGGCGAATTCGAGCCGCGCGGCCTGCGTCGGGGCGGCACGTTGCGCTGGTCCGGTCGCGAGCTGACGCTCCGCCCTGCCAGCAGCTGGCGCGAGGAAGAGCGAGCCGACGCGGCCGGCCCAGCGGGGGCGGCCGAAGAACAGTGCCTCGACTCGCTTCGTCTTCAGCAATCCGGGCGCAATCGCTGTGCGTCACCGGCGAGCGGGTGCTCGAACGGGTCGCCTCGTAGACCGCGCCCGCGACGATCGTGAGGTCAGCCGTCGAGCGGCGGCCGAGTTGCGCTCGGGCGCCTCGGGGCTTCACGGCCGCGCTCGAGGTCGAAGCTGTGGAAGGCCGAGACGCCTGCGCTGGACGGCTGGCGGGACAGGTGGAGAGATACGCGGCGCGACGCGGGGTCCGAGCCGGGGGCTCGCGGGTCGAAGCAGCGCGGAGCGACGACAGTGCTCGCGTCGCCGCGGCGATAGCGCGACCAGCGACGCCTTCTGGCCCAGCTCCACGGTGCTGACCGCCGTTTCGACCTCCTTGTCGCCACCGCTGCCGCAGGCGGCGACGCCGGCGACGATGAGAACGCAGACGAGCCCGAGCGGCGCATTCGCGTCGTGTACGCTCCGGCGGGCGCGGGTCCCCCGGCCTGCGATCCCTCGAATGCGTGAGGACCAACACGGGCGTCCTGTCGATGCGAGAGATCAGGCTGGCGCTCGGATGTTGCATCCGCGCCAATGCCAAACTAGAAACGGTCCCCGGGAGCCGCAGCCAGGGGGCCGTTTCGCTTTTGGGGAGCCGTCTTTTCCGGCGGCGCCTAGACGCCGACCATAACCTGCTCACGCTCGGGCAGCTCGCGACCGACGGGAGCGGCCTCGAGGACGACCTTGAGCGCGTGCGTGCGCGCGGCGTCACCGAACGTGTCGTAGGCCTCCATCGTGTCCGCGAGCGGGAAGTGATGCGTCGCGAACGGCGTCGGGTCGAGCCGTCCCTGCGAGATCAGCTTCAGGAGCTGCGGCGTCGTGAACGTGTCCACGAGACCCGCGGTGATCGTCACGTCCCGGATCCAGAGCGTCTCGAGGTGGAGCGTGACGGGATGACCGTGTACGCCGACGTTGGCAACGCGGCCACCCGGGCGGATCAGCTCGGTGCAGAGCTCGAACGTGGGCGGTACGCCGACGGCCTCGATCGCGACGTCGACGCCCAGGTCGTCGGTCAGCTCCAGCACCGCTGACAGGGCGTCGTCGCGGCCGTTGTTGATCGTCACGTCGGCGCCAAAGGCGCGAGCGCACTCGAGCCGCGCGTCGTCGAGGTCGATCGCGATGATCTGCGCGGGCGTGTACAGCTTGGCGGTCATGACTGCGGCCAGTCCGATCGGTCCGGCTCCGACGATCGCGACCGTGTCGCCGGGCTCGATGCGTCCGGCGAGCACGCCGACCTCGTAGGCGGTGGGGAGGATGTCGGCGACGAACAGCACCTGCTCGTCCGACAATCCCTCAGGCACCTTGTAGACCGACGTGTCCGCGAACGGCACGCGTGCGTACTCGGCCTGCAGCCCGTCGATGAGATGGCCGAAGATCCAGCCGCCTCCGCCTGTGCAGAGCCCGTACCGGCGCTCCTTGCAGAAGCGGCAGCGGCCGCACGAGGTGATGCAGGAGACGAGCACGCGATCGCCGACTTCGAGCGTGGCGACGCTGCTGCCCTTCTCGACGATGGTGCCGACGGCCTCGTGGCCGAGGATCGTTCCCGGCTTCACGGCGGGCACGTCACCTTTGAGGATGTGCAGGTCGGTGCCGCAGATCGTCGAGGAGTCGACCCGGACGATGACGTCCGTCGGCTCCTGGATGACGGGCTCGGGCTTTTCCTCCCAGGCCTTCTGGCCCGGGCCGTGGTAGACGAGAGCTTTCATGACGATTCTCCTTTTCGCTGGTGACCGAGTCTCGCCTCGCACCCGGCGTCCGGCATCCGCGCCTCCGCGGAGCAGGTCTGCGGCTTTTCCGCAGTGACTTTGCGTGGCGGCCACGATGAAGGGCCGCGGGCACGCTCCTACGCTGCGAGAACTGTGACGAGCTACGCGGTCAAGTGGCGCGAACCGGATGGGCAGACGTTCATCGGGCGCCTCGCGCTCGGCCCACGCGCGTTCCACCTCGAGGGGCGCCGGCGTGGGGCAGAGCGAGCTGTTGTGAATCGGCAGTTCGGCTACGAGGAGCTTCTAGGAGTGCGCATCGGCAGCGGTGGCGCCGATCGGCTGGACGGCCGCCCGGCGCTCGTCGTCGAGCGGCCCGACGGCCCGTACCTGGTCGCCGGCGCCGGCACCGGTGCCCCGATCGTCCAGGAGCTCGGCGAGCGGCTCGCCGCTCTTTCGGCCGCAGCAGGCCTGCGGCTAACCCGCAACCGGTCTGTGCCTCAGCCCGGATAGGGACACCGCGCTCCAGCCCTACGTTGGACGAACCAAACCCAAAGGGAGGCACGAAATGAGGAAGCTCTTCGAACTAGGTGGCATCGTCGCGGGCATCGTGCTCGTGATCTTCGGCGCCGCAGCGATCTACATGGGCGTCGACGGCCGCGCGACGGTGCGCGACAGCCTCAAGCAGGAGCAGATCGTCTTCGGCGCCGCCGACGACCCGGCAATTGCCAAGTACGCGTCCCAGTGGAGCGACGAGCAGGTCACGAACGGCACCCAGGCCCGCGCCTTCGCCCAGGTCATCCACGAGCATGCACTCGAGGGCTCAGACGGCCTCACCTACGCGCAGATGGGGCGCTTCGTCTCTGCCGCCGACTCGGAGAGCGCCGCCGGCACGAGCGACGAGGCTGCCGCGTTGAAGGACGAGAAGGGGCAGCCCGTCTCGAACTCGGCCCGTAACACCTGGGTCACCGCTACGGCGCTCTCGACCGCGCTGAACGTGAGCTACATGGCCGAGCAGATGGCGCTCTTCGGCATCGTGGTCGGCATCGCCCTGTTGCTTGCCGGCCTCGGCTTCATCATCCTCGCTCTCGGCGGTGCGCTCAGCCGTCGACGCGAGTTCGTGCCGGAGGTCAAGCGCGAGCAGACGAGGGCTCCGCAGCCCGCGCCCGCGATCAGCTGAACCCTCAGCTCGCTCGTGCCCCCATGTCGAGGGCGGCTCCGGCCGCCCTCGACGTTTCTTCTGAAGGAGATCAAGCATGGCTTCATACACCGCAACCGCCCACCGCCCTCGCCCTTCCGAGACCAATTCGGGAGCGTTCTGGATGGTCGCGGCGCTGCTGCTCGGCTTGGCCGTCGCGATCGTCGGCTTCTTCGCGCTGCTGATGTGGGCCGACGCCCGCGACTCGCGTGCCACGGCGTCGTCTGAAGCCACTGCGACCCCTGCGGCCGGTCACGATCACGCGACCGACCACAACACCGCTCTGCCGCTGAACAGCTTCGCCGGCGTCGTGCCGGAGAACGCGACCGAGCTCGCCGCCGCGCATCAGCCCTACGACGCAGCGCTGCCGCCGGTCCCGGCCGGCGACCTCGTGAAGGTGCAGATGACGCTCAAGGACATGACCGTCGAGATCGCCCCCGGTGTCAAGTACAAGACCTGGGCCTTCGACGGCCATGGCGTTCCAGGACCGGTCGTGCACGTGCGCGAGGGCCAGACGGTCGAGATGACGCTGACGAACGGCGGCGCGATCCCGCATTCGATCGACTTCCACGCCGCCCGGATCGCCCCCAACATCGCCTTCAAGGACGTGATGCCGGGCGACTCGTTCACGTTCCGCTTCAAGGCCGGCGACCCGGGCGTCTTCATGTACCACTGCGGCACGAAGCCCGTGCTCGCCCACATCGCGAACGGCATGTACGGCGCGATCGTCGTCTCACCGAAGAAAGCGCTGCCGCCGGTCGACAACGAGTACGTGCTCGTCGCCAGCGAGTGGTACATGAACGGCGACGGGATCAAGGAGCCGGCTGCGCTCGACATGGCCAAGGCTCGCGCGATGATGCCCGACTGGACGACCTTCAACGGCTACGCCAACCAGTACGTCAATCATCCGCTGACCGCCAAGCCGGGTGAGACGACCCGCTTCTACGTCGTCGCCGCCGGCCCGACGCTCGACACCAACTTCCACGTCGTCGGCGGGATGCTCGACCGCGCCTGGGTGAACGGCGACATGACCAACCCGCCCCAGAACGGCGTGCAGACGGTTCTCGTGCCGGCCGGCGGCGGCGCGGTCTTCGACGTCAAGCTCGACAAGGCGGGCCTGTACCCGTTCGTCTCACACGCGTTCGCCCACGTCGACCTCGGCCAGGTCGGCCTGCTCAAGGTCGGGAACGTCAAGGGGACGATGTCCCACTGAGAGCGACTAGTCCCCTTCGCGCTCGAGCAGACCCTGCTCGAGCGCGTAGCGGACGAGCTCGGCGCGGGTCGTGATCCTGAGCTTCTGCATGATGTGCGCCCGGTGCGTCTCGGCCGTCCGCACCGAGATGTAGAGCTGGCTCGCGATCTCCTGGTTCGTGTGACCGAGGGCGAGGAGGCGCAGGACGTCGCGCTCCCGGTCGGAGAGCGGGTCTTCGTCGGCGCGCTTGCGCTCCTCGGCATCGGCGGCGAGCATCCGCGCGCCGAGCGCCGGCTGCACGTAGCGGCCGCCGCCGGCGACGGCGCGGATCGCAGCGACGACGTCGGTGTCGACGGCCTCCTTCAGGACGTAGCCCGTGGCGCCGGCGTCGAAGGCCTCGCGAACGTAGTGGGGGTCGTCCTGCATCGAGAGGATCAGGACCTTCGCCTCGGGCGCGTCGTGGAGGACCTCGGGAATCGCCTCGATGCCGGTCTTCCCCGGCATGACGACGTCCATCAGGATCACGTCGGGCTTGGTCGCCCGCGTCTGGAAGACGGCGTCCTTGGCATCCCCGGCCTCGCCGACGACTTCGAGGTCGGGCTCCGACTCGAGCACCTTGCGCAGCCCGCTGCGGACGACGGCGTGGTCGTCGACGATCAGAACGCGGATCGGCTCGTTCTCGCTCATTGCAGCGGCACCTCGGCGACGATCGTCGCGCCGGCGCCCGGGCTCGACTCGATCTTCAGCTTGCCGCCCAGAAGCGCCAGCCGCTCGCTCACGCCGAGCGAGGCCGTGGCCGTCGCTGCCGTCGGCCGGGAGGAACCCGCGCCCGTCGTCCTCGATCACCGCCGTCACGGCGCGGCTTGCTCCGAGTGAGGACGATGCTGACCGAGCTCGCCTGTGCGTGCTTGACGATGTTCGTCAGCGCCTCCTGGACGATCCGGTAGAGCGCCGTCTCGACGTCGCTCGGCAAGCGGCCGCCGAGCTGCGACTCGAGCTCGACGCGGATCCCCGTCTGCTCGGAGAACGTGTCGCGCAGATGCTCCAGCGCGGCCACGAGGCCGAAGTCGTCGAGCGCCTTGGGACGCAGCTCCATGGCCAGACGGCGTACGTCGTGGAGCGTCTCGACGACCTGCTCGCGCACCGCCGCGAGCGCCTCCGCACGCGCGTCGTCGCCCCCGGCGTCCTCGACGGCCTTCAGGCCGAGCAGGATCGACGTCAGCTCCTGGCCGGTCTGGTCGTGCAGCTCGCGTGCGAGGCGCCGCCGCTCCAGCTCCTGCGCCTCGACGACCCGGCGCACTGCGTCGCCCGCGACGCGAGCGGAGAGGTCGACGGCGATGGCCGCACGCGGGGCGAACATCTCGGCCAGGCGGAGATCGTCGTCGGTGAAGCGGGTGTCGCCACCCTGCTTGTCATGGGCGACGATCACGCCGATCGGCCGGCCCCTGGCGATGAGCGGGGCGTACAGGCTGCTGCGCGCCTGGAACCGTTTCGCCGCCTCCTGGTCGACTTCGGGATCCTCCGCGAGCACGTCGACACGTTCCGCGGTTCGCCGCTCGAGGACGTGCCCGCTCTTCGAGTGCGCCCGCTCGAGTTGAACACCGAGGACCTCGGCGGCCCGATCGCCGTCGGCCGCCTCGACTCGCAGCGTTCCGTCGTTCGCCGGGAGGGCGATCGTCACCAACCGCGCCCGGGTCAGCACTCGGAGGCGTCGGGCGATCAGCTCCAGCAGGCGCCCCAGATCGGGCTCGCCTGCCAGCGCGTTGCCGACCTCGTTCAGAGCCTCCAGCTGCTCGGACCACGACGTTGCGGCCTCGTACAGGCGCGCATTCTCGATCGGCGACTCCGGCCTGGCTTGCGAGGGCCTCCACGATCTCCTCGTCCGCGGCCGTGAAGGAACCGGATTCCTTCTCGGCCAGGTAGAGGTTCCCGAACGCCCGGCCGCGCGAGCGAATCGGCACGCCGAGAAAGCCACGCATCGAGGGGTGGTGCTCCGGGAAGCCGACCGAACGCCGATCGTCGGCCATCGTCTCCAGCCGGAGTGACCGGGCATCGGAGATCAGCGCGCCGAGGATGCCGTGGCCACGCGGGAGCTCGCCGATCCTGGCGACCGTCTCGGCGTCCATGCCGGTGTGAACGAAGCGCTCGAGCCCCGTTCCCGAGCGGTCGATCACGCCGAGCGCGGCGTAACGGGCGCCCGTCAGGGCGGCGGCCGTCTCGGCCAGCTTCTGCAGGAGATCGTCCAGCGAGAGCTCCGAGCTCAGCGCGATGCCGGCGTCGACGAGCCCTCGCAAGCGATCGGTCTCAGGCATGCCCGGGATTATGAGGTGGCGCCTGCACTCCGAGCCGGGCGCGTCCTCCCGGGCGGGCACACGCGCACCGTCCTCGCCCACAGCCGTAGCGGTTTCGCGTCGGCGCCACGGCCGGGTTTCGCTTATAGTTGGACACTGCCGTCCACACGGAGGCAACTCCGCTACATGACGTTCATAAGGCACCACCTCTTCGCGGTCGCGATTGTGGTAGCAGCGGCAGCATGTGCCGGCGTCGCGGCAGGCTCCTCCTCCGTCGCGACGCGGACCCCGAGCGCGGCCGCGCAAACCAGGCCGTGCGGCTTGCGCCTGCCGCCGCCGGTTCGGGGCCAGCTTGCGTTCAGACTCCCGTCCGGCGGTCGAGCTGAACGTCGCCGGCTGGCCGGGCGCTTGGCGCTCTGCACGCTGCTTCGCAGAGACGGCAGCCGGTTCGCCAGCCTTTACCAGGACTCGTCGCAACGGGTCCTCTCGGTGCAGTTCTACCGGCCGAACGGGGTGCTGCGGAGGTCATCCGGAGCCGCGCACGCCGCCAAGGCGGCGGAGACCGGCTCGGACGTGAGGTGCGCCAGCTCCTCGCAGGCGTCGATCGGGAGCACCTACTGGCGGACGACGAAGAAGTGGTGGATCGGCGCGACGGTGAAGGGAATCAACCGCGACACCGTCGTCAAGGCTGTCCGGAACGCGCAGAGCGCCTGGACGAACAACACCAACTGGTGCGGCATCAAGGACCAGGCGAACCCGCCCGCGAGCTACCAGGGCAAGACGTCTCGTTCAGCCAAGCTCGACGGCTACAGCACGATCGACTGGGGCAGCCTGAAAAACGACCAGGACTGCAGCGGTGCGCTCGCGTGCACCGCGATCGACTACGACCAGAAGGGAAGCCCCGTCGAGGCGGACATCCGGTTCAACAGCGCGTTCAAGTGGTCGACCAAGGGTGCGGCCGGCGCGTACGACATCCAGGCCGTGGCCACGCACGAAATCGGCCACGTCACCCAGTTCGACCACGTCTCGAACGCCTCGAAGAAGGACTACACGGTGGTGATGTGGCCGTACATGGACGTAGCGAACACTTCCGCTCGCAAGCTCGGCCGCGGCGATGCCATCGCGAACAACAGCAACTACTGAGCGTCGCCGCAGGCAGCCCGCAGCGCTCCACCGCTAGCGAAGCTGCCTGATGCGGCCGCGGGGGCTCGCCGCTCCCGCGCCCGGCGAGCACCTCACGCTCGACGCGCTCGCCGGGCGCCTCGCGTAGCCCGCCGGAAACAGGCCTACCAGGTCACCTGGGTCATGAGAGCTGGGCCATCCGCATCTGGTTCCCGCTCGGGTCGCGGAAGCCGGCATCGATGCCGTACGGCTGTTTTGTCGGCTCTTGCTGGAACTCCACGCCGCGGGCCTTGAGCTCCTCGTACGTCGACTGGACGTCGTCGGTGGCGAAGAACAGGCCGCCGGCGGCGCCCTTGGCCACGAGCTCCCTGAGCTTCGCACTCGTCTCCTCGTCGAACACCGGCGGGCCGGGCACGGTCATGAGGGTGAGCGCCACGTCCTGGCCGGGCACTCCGACGGTGAGCCACCGGAAGTTGCCCATCTCGGGGACGGTCACGTCGTCGCGGAGCTCCATCCCGAGCTTCTCGGTGTAGAAGGCCAGCGCCTCGTCCTGGTCGTGCACCCAGACGTTGACGTTGGTGAGGCTCTTGAGCATGGTCATCCTCCTGTGTTGATTGCCTGAACGGGAGCGACGCTAGTCGCGTCCGCCGCCGCCGTCTTCTCCAAAGCCGCTGTCTGCGGCCGAGCCCACGCGAGCAGCACACAGGTCGGCACGCGCGCGCGGTTGAGCGCGGGCGGATGCGCCGCGCGGTAGGCGGCCGGCGACAGCCCGAACATGCGGCCGAACGCGGTGGTGAAGGAGCCGAGGCTGTGCAGCCCGACCGTGAAGCAGATGTCCGCGACCGAGCGATCGGTGCTGCGCAGGAGCGCAGCCGCGCGCTCCAACCGTCGCATCTGCAGGTACTGGTGCGGTGTGTCGCCGAACGTCCGCCGGAACTGGCGGCTGAAGTGCGCGGGGGAGAAGCGCGCCGCGCGCGCCAGGGCTTCCACGTCGAGCGGCTCGCGGTAGCGCGCGTCGACGAGGTCCTTCGCCCGGAGGAGGTGTCGCGCCGGCGGGACCGGGGTCACGTCACGACCCGGTAGCTCAGGTGCGTCGCCTGCGGAGAGTCGATCACGCGCGTCAGCTCCACCTTCGGCGGCGAGGCGAGGCCGTCGAACAGCCGCACGCCGCCGCCGAGGAGGATCGGCGCCACGTGGAGCTGGAAGTCGCGAACCGCGCCGGCCTCGATCGCCTGGCGGATCGCGTCGGCGCCGCCGGCGACGAGCACGTCCCTGTCGCCGGCCGCCTCGCGAGCCTGGTCGAGCGCAGCCTCGATCCCGCCGGTCACGAAGGTGAAGCTCGTCCCGTTCTCCAGTCCCACCGGCTCGCGCGCGTGGTGCGTGAGCACGAACACCGGCTGGCGGAAGGGAGGGTCGTCGCCCCACCAGCCGTCGCGGTTCGGGTCGTCCTCCCACGGCCCGGCGCCGCCGCTGAACATCTTCCGGCCCATCACGATCGCGCCCTGCCTGACGAGCCCCTCGGCGATGACGTCGGAGTCCGGGCCCGTCTCGCCGCCCTCGAGCCCGTGGCGCTCACGCCAGGCTGCGGCCCCGATCGCCCAGTCGTGGAGCTGCAGGCCGCCCTTTCCGAGCGGGTCGTCGAGCGATGGATCGGGGCCTGCGACGAAGCCGTCGAGAGACGTGGTGATATCGAAGTGGACGTGGGCCATCGAGGTGCCTCCCGAGGTCGTTTGCATTGAAGACCTTCGCGCCAGCCCGAACTCATCGCTTCGCAGTGGCCCGGACGGCGAGGTGCCGCGCGACGACGAGGTGTTCGAGTACGGGCCGCCCGGGGCGGAGCGCGTACGATGACGCGGTGACGAACGCCCCGGCATCGGCCGTCGCCGAGCTCCAGCTCGAGCAGTACCGCTCCGAGCTGACCGGCTACTGCTACCGGATGCTGGCCTCCCCGTTCGAGGCGGAGGACGCGGTGCAGGAGACGTTCCTGCGTGCGTGGCGAGGCTTCGGCCGGTTCGAGGGTCGCTCGGCGCTGCGCTCGTGGCTGTATCGGATCGCGACGAACGTCTGCCTCGACATGCTGAGCGGCCGCGAGCGCCGAGCCCGTCCGATGGACCTCGGGCCTGCGCGCGAGCCGGTCGCGGGGAACCTGAACACGCTCCCGGAGGTGACCTGGATCGAGCCGGCGCCCGACGGACGCGTCGTGCCCGAGACGGACCCGGCCGAGGTGGCCGTCGCGCGCGAGACGATTCGGCTCGCATTCATCGCCGCCCTGCAGCACCTCCCGCCCCGGCAGCGTGCGGTGCTGATCCTGTGCGAGGTCCTGCGCTGGAAGGCGAGCGAGGTCGCCGAGCTGCTCGAGACCAGCGTGGCGTCCGTCAACAGCGCGCTGCAGCGCGCGCGGGCGACGCTCGAGGCGAGCAACGTGAGCGCCACGGACACGGCAGCGTCGGTGGACGAGGCGGACGCGGAGCTTCTCGCCCGCTACGTCGAGGCGTTCGAGCGCTACGACATGGAGGCGCTCACGTCGCTGATCCACGAGGACGCGACGCAGTCGATGCCGCCGTTCGACCTGTGGCTGACCGGACGCGAGGACATCTTCAGCTGGTGGTTCGGCCCCGGCGCCGGCTGCCGCGGGTCGCGCGTGATCGCCACCGTGTCGGCGAACGGCTCACCGGCCTTCGGGCAGTACAAGCCGAGCGACACCGGCTCCGGCTACGAGCCGTGGGCGCTGCAGGTGCTCGAGGTCGCGGAGGGCCGAATCGTCGAGCTCACCTTCTTCCTCGACACCGAGCGGGTCTTCCCGCTCTTCGGCCTGCCCGCCCGCCTCGAGTCGTAGGCCGCCGCGGGTGGAGGCGCTACTGCGGGGCCTCGCAGGGCAGGACGTCTGTGAGCCCCATGAGGTCGACCAGCGCGAGGAGCTCGCTCGACGCGTTGCAGAGCCGGATGCTGCACCGGTGTCGGCGCGCCGCCAGCTGAAGGCGCGCAAGGGCGTCGATCGTCACCGCGTCGACCTCGACCCCGCGCACGTCGCAGCGGGCCACGCCGGCGCCGCTGCCTGCGAGCAACGTGCAAACACGCTCGCAGAGCCCGGGGAGGTCCGCGCGCGCGATTGGGCCCTCGATCGCGAACGCGATCGTTTTCGGCCGAGGCGAGATCATGTGGGGAGAGGACCGATCGCGGGGCGGGAATTCATCGGTGCCGAGCGCCGCGGCGATGAGTTTCTCCACCCGAGACCGTCTTAGCTCTCGATGACCGGCGCTTCAGCAACGCAACCCGTAGCCGAGGCCGCGTCGGTGGTCGCCGCGGCGCGGGCGGGCGACGAGTCCGCCTTCGCCGAGCTCGTCGAGACCTACCGGCCCGCGCTGCAGGCGCACTGCTACCGGATGCTCGGCTCGTTCGAGGACTCGGAGGATCTCGTCCAGGAGACGTTCCTGAGGGCGTGGCGGAAGCGGGGGAGCTTCCAGGGCCGTTCGAGCTTTCGGACCTGGCTGTACCGAATCGCGACGAACGCCTGCCTCGACGCCCTGGGGCGCCGGCCGCCCCTGCACCCGCAGCCGGGCGCTCAGGCCCTGGCCGAGATTCCGTGGCTGCAGCCGTACCCGGATCAGCTGCTGGAGGGAGTTGCGGCGAACGACGCGGAGCCGGAGGCCGAGGTCGTCGCCAAGGAGACGATCGAGCTCGCGTTCATCGCCGCGATCCAGCTCTTGCCGCCGAAGCAGCGGGCGGTGTTGATCGCGCGGGACGTGCTCGGCTGGTCGGCTGCCGAGAGCGCGGCGCTCCTCGACGTGAGCGTCGCGGCCGCGAACAGCGCGCTGCAGCGGGCGCGCGGGACGCTGAAGCAGCATCTTCCGAGGCGGCGCCTCGACTGGACGCCCGGCGCCGATCCGAGCGACGACGAGCGCGCACTGCTCCAGCGCTACATGGACGCGACCGACCGCGGCGACCCCGCCGCGATGGTCGAGCTCCTCCGCGACGACGCGTTCTGCTCGATGCCTCCGCTGCCGGACTGGTACGTCGGGGCCGAGGCGATCGTCGCCGCCTGGGTGGAAGGCGGCTTCGGCTCCGCGTCGTTCGGCCGTTTTCGGTGCCTTCCCGTTCGGGCGAACGGCCAGCCGGCGGTCGCCGTCTACCTCCGGCGACCGGACGACAGCGAGTACAGGCCGCTCGCGCTCGACGTCCTGCGGCTCGAGGACGGGCTCGTGGCCGAGGTCGTGGTGTTCCCGCCCCGGGTGTTCCCGGCCTTCGGTCTCCCGGCGACGATCTGATGGCCGGCGGCCGCCACCGCGGCCAGGGCTTCTTCCTCGGAGGGCGAGTCCCGCCCGCGTTCGAGGTCCGGCGGGTGGTCGTCGCCCCCGGGGCCGAGCGTGCGTTCGACGAGGCCGAGTGGAAGGACTCGATCGTCGTGGTCGAGTCGGGAAGGCTCGAGCTCGAGTGCCGGAGCGGCGGCCGCGCCCGCTTCCGGCGCGGCGACGTCCTGTGTCTGGTCGGGCTGCCCCTCCGTGCGCTGCACAACCGCGGCCGCGCGCCGACGGTGTTGGTTGCAGTCTCTCGAGCCGGGAGCGATGAGTTTTCGTCCGACCCTTCGTCTAACACTCGATGACGCCAAGCACCCGAGGAACGAGGAGGCTACGACCGTGACGATGGAAGGCCGCGCACGCTGGCTGGCGCTCTACGTCTTGTGCCTGGGGGACCTGATGATCGTTCTCGACGGGACGATCGTGAACGTCGCCCTGCCGACGATCCGGGACGATCTCGGGTTCTCGGAGACGTCGCTCGCCTGGGTGGTGAACGCCTACCTGCTCACGTTCGGCGGCTTCCTTCTACTCGGCGGCCGCCTCGGCGACCTCTACGGCCAGCGCCGGCTGTTCCTCACCGGCATCGCGGCCTTCACGGCGGCCTCGCTGGGTTGCGGCCTGGCGAACTCGCAGGAGCTGCTCGTCACGATGCGGGCGCTTCAGGGCCTCGGCGGCGCGCTGGTCTCGGCTGTAGCCCTATCGCTCGTGATGACCCTGTTCACGGAGACCGGCGAGCGCGCCAAGGCGATGGGCATCTTCGGCTTCGTCCTCTCCGGCGGCGGCGTCGCGGGCGTGCTGCTCGGCGGCGTGCTGACCGACGTGCTCAACTGGCACTGGATCTTCCTCGTCAACATTCCGGTCGGCGCCGCCGTCTTCGTGCTCTCGCTCCGCCTGCTCCCCGGGGTGCCCGGCACCGCGGGCGGCCGTCTCGACATCGCCGGCGCGGTCACCGTGACGGCTTCGTTGATGCTCGCCGTCTACGCGATCGTCAACGGGAACGACACGGGCTGGACGTCTACGGAGACCCTCGCCCTGCTGGGCGCCTCCGTGGCCCTGTTCGCCATCTTCCTCATCCTCGAGGCGCGCGTCTCCGCGCCGCTGGTGCCGCTCGGCCTGTTCCGCAACCGCAGCGTCTCGACCGCGAACACCGTCGGCATGCTGATGGCGGCCGGGATGTTCGCCTACTTCTTCTTCTCGGCGCTCTACATGCAGCGGATCCTCGGCTGGAGCCCGCTCGAGGTCGGCCTTGCCTACCTCCCCGGAACGATCCTCTGGGGCGCGTCCTCTCTCTACTCGCACACGCTCGTGATGCGCTTCGGGATCAAGCCGCCGCTCATCGCCGGCCTGGGCCTGATGGCGTTCTCCCTCCTGCTCTTCGCACGTGTGCCGGTGGACGGCAGCTTCCTGGTCGACGTGCTGCCGGCCACGCTCGCCGTTGGCCTCGGAGCGGGAATCGCGTTCAATCCGATCCTGCTCGCCGCGATGAGCGGCGTCGCGCCTGAGCAGTCCGGGCTCGCGTCAGGCGTCGTGAACACCGCGTTCATGATGGGCGGGGCGCTGGGCCTCGCGGTCCTGGCCAGCACGGCCGACTCGCGTACGAGCAGCCTGCTCGACTCGGGAAGCGACTCGCTCACGGCTTTGAACAGCGGTTACCACGCGGCCTTCCTGCTGGGAGCCCTCTTCATCGTCGCGTCGGCCGCGGTCGCCGCGGTGTTGCTCAAGGCGGCCGCACCGGCGCCGCATCCCGAGGGCGAGCCCGCCACGGAGGCCGCCTAGCGCGAAGCCGGCTACTCCGCGTAGGCGAGCTGCTTCGCCGGGCGCGCGTCCAGCCGCTCCAGATACGCGCGGACGGCGGGGACCTCGGGGAGCAGCTCCCAGCGTCTCGCGCTCTCGAGCACGCCGCCGACGATCACGTCGGCGATCGAGAACCGCTCGCCCAGGAGGTAGTCCCGGCCGTCCAGTCCCTCCGCCAGTGCACGCGCGACCTTGACGAGCCGGGCGTCGGCCCTCGTGGTGCGGTCGGCGTCGTCGCCGCGGTGCGCGAGGTACGCCCTGATCAGCACCGGCTCGAGCTCGGTCATCGCGAAGAACGACCACTGGTACACCTGGGCGCGCTCGAAGGTGCCCGGCGCGGGAATCAGCGCGGTGTCCGGATGCGAGTCGGCGACGTGCAGGCACAGCGCGGCCGACTCGAAGAGGAGGCCGTCGGCGGTCTCGAGCACAGGCACTCGACCGAGCGGGTGCCGACCGGCGTGCTCGGCGCCCTTGCCCTCCTCCGTGGTCATGACGACGTACTCGTAGGCAGCGCCCGCCTCTTCGAGCGCCCACCGGACTCGCGGCGGGCGGCCTGCACCCTGACGCTGGTAGAGACGGTTCATGCCCTGGCAGTAAACCGTGTTCGCGGGCGACGCCATCGAGCGGAGTGTCATGCCAAGCCGCGGGCCGTCCATGCCGTCGCGCTCACCGTGAAAGGCGGAGGCGTCAAGAGCTCTCGGCAGCGATCGCGCACCCGCTTGCGCGCCGGGTCGTCGAGCGCCTTGGCATGGGCGCCCGCAGGGCCGACGCCGAGGGTGAACGGCTCCCACCACTCGTCGAAGGTCGAGAACTCGCGGGATGCCTCGAGGGTTGTCTCCCGCACCGAGCTCAATCCCGCCTCGGCGAGCAGCTCGCCCAGGTGGCCCTCGCGGGCTCCGGCTAGTCCCGATTCGTCCTGCACTCCGGGATCGAGCTCGCGGGCGGCCTGCCAGAACACGGCCAGCGGGGTGCGGTCGCCGGCGTGGTCCCAGACGCTCACTGCGACGACGCCGCCGGGACGGGTGACGCGCGCCATCTCGCGCAGCCCCGCCACAGGGTCGTGCATGAAATGGACGACCAGCTGTGCGAGCGCCGCATCGAACACCCCGTCCTCGAAGGGCAGTCGTTCAGCCGACGCGAGTTGCACGTCGACGGTCGGGTGGCGCGCTTTCGCTGCGGCGACGAAAGCCTCGGATGGGTCGACGGCCGTGACTTTGGCCCCATCGACCCGCCGAACCAGTTCGCTCGTGAGCGCGCCAGGCCCGCAGCCGACGTCGAGCACACGTTGGCCGGCGGATACGCCGCTGAACTCGGCCAGCCCGGGTGCGAGCTGCGTCGAGTAGCGACCCATGAACCGGTCGTAGGCCTCGGCGGCGACCTCGAACGACATCGCGCTCAGCCTACGCAACCGCGCTGTGGACAAAGGCCTAGGTCGTCGAGCGTGCGGCCGTGATCTCGTCGGGCGTCACACGGCTTTGCGTCAGCTCCTGGGCGAGCGCCCGGAGCTCGCGCCTGCTGCTGCGCGCGGCGCGCCTGAGCAGGTCGAACGCCTCCGCGATGCTCAGTTCGAACCGCTCGGCAAGCATGCCCACCGCTTGCTCGATCACGACTCGCGACTCGAGCGCGGACTGCAGCTGGCTGGCCTTCTGCTCCTGCGCGTCGGCATAGAGGGCGAGCTTGTCCAGCTCGGCGGCCATTCTCGCCAGCTCAGTTCCTTCAGCGATGTCTGCCACGGCTCCACCCTCACGCCGTTGGGACACTTACGCTGAGGGCAAGAGGGCCCTAGGCCCGAGAGGAACGGCTGACGAGACGGGCGCGCAGCTACATCGTACCGCGATTCCGCAATTTGTAACTCTTGGCACGATTTCGGGTATGATCGTGGGGCGCCTAGACCTCGCGCAGAGACCCGCTGGCCACATCTGCGGTCTCTCCTCCTGGAACAGACGCAGCACGAAACGGGTGCTGGCGTGGCCGGTCCGGGGACTGACGGCAGGACCGGGACTGGCCCGCCTCTCCCGCTTGGCGCTGTCCCTCGGCAAGAGTACGATGGAGTCGACTCGCCCGGGCATGTAGTGGTCGTGGAGGAGGCGGTCGGTGATCGCCGACGAGGTAACGAGACGCATTCTGGCGACGTACGAGGCCGGAGAGTTGATCACGATGTGTGCCTGGTGCCGGCGGGTCGAGCTCAAGGGCGAATGGACTCAGGCGCCGAAAGCGGCGATCACCGCGATCGACTCGCTCTACACGCTGTCGCACTCGATCTGCCCGGAGTGCTCGGCCGCAGCGGGCGAGCAAGTGCCGGGGACGGCGTAGCCCGCCAGCGCGTCAGGATTCTTCGGGCCGGAGCGTCCCGTCCACGATCGACTGGGCCGTGTCGACGAGCACGGCCTGCGTGTCGCGAGCGTGGTCGCGGATCAGCTTGAAAGCCCGTTCCTCGCTGATCGAGTGGCGTTCCATCAGGATTCCCTTTGCGCGCTCCGTGACCGTGCGCCGCTTGAAGGCTCCTTCGAGGTCGCGGTACTCGGCGAAGCGCCGCAGCACGATCTCGATCGAGTTCTGCCACGCGTGCGGGTCGACGTCGGTGACATAGGCGAAGATCCCGCGCCTCGCCGCTTCGATCACGAAAGCGGGGTCAGGCTCGTGTAGGAGCGCCACGACCGGGCAGGCCGCTTCGTGGACGATCTGCTCGATCAGCTCGAGCGCGTGCTCCGAGCTCTCTCCGAGACCGACCAGCGCGACATCCGGTTGTTCTCGAGCCGTCACGGGGCCGACCTCGCTGACCTCGATCTGGGGAGCCATCACCTCGTGCCCCAGGTTCTCTATGAGCGATACGACCTCCGCCAAGCGGTCTTGGCGCTCGTTCGCGACGAGTACGCGGAGACGGTGCACGTCTGGCAGGCCTTTGCGATCCAAGGAAACGCAGGACGGAGACTACCGACCTGTAAGCCGTTTGCAACGGCGCCGGCCGGGCGAGACCGTCCCGGAGGGCCTGGCTAGGATCAGCGCATGGGACGCCGTCCCGCCCGCATGCATGGAACCGGCCTCGTCTACAACCCTCGCTCCCGCTCGCCGCTGGATCCGCCACGGCGGCGTCCGCCTGCCGGTCGGCGACCCCGGCGCACCTGATACCCGCTCCCCGACGAGGCTGCTGCTCTGGGTCGGGCGGCACCAGGTCGGCACGCTGCTCGCGGGTGTGTTCTTCGGGATCGTCTGGATGCTCGCCCAGGCGCTCATGCCCTTCACGATCGGGCGGGCGATCGAGGACGGGATCGTCGAGCACGACAACACCGCACTCGCGGTCTGGGCGCTCGTGCTGCTCGGGCTCGGAGCGCTGCAGGCGGCGGCCGGGATCATGCGGCACCGTTTCGCGGTCTTCAACTGGCTCCAGGCCTCGTTCCGGCTCGCGCAGGTCGTGTCGCACCACTCGGCCCGCTCGGGGCCGGCGGTGCGCGGGAAGCTCTCGACCGGCGAGGTCGTCGCGACCGTCTCGAACGACGCGATGCGCGCCGGCGGCGCGTTCGACATCACGGCGCGGCTCTCGGGTGCCGTCGTCGCGTACTTCGTCGTTGCGATCATCCTGCTTTCGTCCTCCGCGGTCCTCGGCCTGGTCGTCCTGCTCGGCGTGCCGGTGCTCGTGCTCCTGCTCGCGTTCGTGATCAAGCCGCTGCAGGAGCGCCAGCGCGAGCAGCGTCACGAGGTCGGGAAGCTCACCGCGCTCGGCGCCGACACCGCCTCGGGTCTGCGCGTGCTGCGCGGGATCGGCGGGGAGCGCGCCTTCTTCGACCGCTATCGCGACCGCTCACAGGAGGTGAGGCACGCTGGCGTCCGCGTCGCGCTGCCGCAGTCGACACTCGATGCTGCGCAGGTCTTCATCCCGGGGCTGTTCGTCGTGCTGGTCACGTGGCTGGGGGCCCGCTTCGCCGTCTCGGGAAAGATCGACGTCGGCGAGCTGGTCGCGTTCTACGGCTACGCCGCCTTCCTCGTCATCCCGCTGCGCACGGCGGCCGAGGCCGTGGACAAGGTCACGCGCGCGCTCGTCGGTGCCCGGCGAATGCTGGACGTCCTCGAGGTCGAGCCGCACGTCGCCGACCCCGACGACCCTGCGGCAGTGCCGCCGGCAGGCGTCTCCCTCACGGACGGACGATCCGGGCTGGAGATCGAGCCGGGCCTGCTGACCTGCATCGTTTCCGCCCTGCCCGACGAGGCGGCCGAGATCGCCGACCGGCTCGGCCGCTTCGGCGACGACGGCGGAGTGGTGCTCGGCGACGTCGGGCTCGCCGACCTGCCGCTCGCCGCTGTGCGGAGGCGGATCGTCGTCAGCGAGGCCGATCCCGGTGCTCTTCTCGGGGACCTTGCGAGCGGAGCTCGACCCGTGGGGACGGTCGGACGACGAGACGATCCTCGCGGCCGTGAGCGTCGCCGACGCGCGGGACGTGCTCGAGCAGCTTCCGGCCGGGCTCGACGCGCCGGTCGACGAGCGCGGCCGCTCGTTCTCGGGCGGCCAGAGACAACGGCTCGTGCTCACGCGCGCGCTCCTGTCGGGGGCCGAGGTGCTCGTCCTCGTCGAGCCGACGAGCGCCGTCGACGCGCACACCGAGGCACGGATCGCGGAGCGGCTGAAGCAGGCGCGCGACGGCAAGACGACGGTGATCGTCACGACCAGCCCGCTCGTTCTCGACCGCGCGGATCGGGTCGTGCTCGTCGAGGAAGGTCGCGTCGTCGCCGTGGGCCGCCATCGAGAGCTGTTGAAGACGCGGCCCGACTACCGCGAGACCGTCACGCGCGGGGTGGACCTGTGAGCGAGTTGCTGCCGATCGCCGAGGGCGAGCAGCTGCGGGCCCAGGCGCGGCTGCTCGCGGGCCGGCACAAGCGCGGCCTGGCCGGCATGGTCGGGCTCCATGCGGCCGCGGCAGCCGCGGGCCTTGCCGGGCCGCCCCTGCTCGGGAAGCTCGTCGAGTCGGTTCAGGACGGCACGACTCGCGCCTACGTCGACAAGCTCGTCGCGCTGCTCGCGGTCTTCCTGCTCGTGCAGACGGCGCTCACGTTCCTGGCGCGGCGCGCGTCGTTCATTCTCGCCGAGAGGATGTTCGCCGAGCTGCGGGAGGACTTCATGCGGCGCGTGCTCGCTCTTCCGCTCTCGACCGTCGAGCGCGCGGGCACGGGCGATCTCGTGTCGCGCACGACCGCGGACGTCGACTCGCTCGCGCGCACGATCCGCTTCGCCGTCCCGGAGACGCTGATCGCTGCCGTGACGACGGTGCTCACCGTCGCGGCCGCGTTCTGGGTCAACCCGGTCGCGGCTCTCCCCTGCATCGCGGGAGTGCCCGCGCTCGTCGTCGGCACCCGCTGGTACCTGCGGCGCGCGCCGGCCGCCTACCTGTGGGAGCGGGCGACCTACGCCACGCTCGCGGGCACGGTGGGGGAGACGGTCGAGGGCGGCCGCACGATCGACGCGCTGGGGCTGCGTGAGGAGCGGGTCGGACGGATCGACGCGGATCTCGAGGAGGCCTACCGCGCCGAGCGGCGCACGCTGCGGCTCCGTACGATCTGGTTCCCGACCGCCGAGTTCTCGTACGTGCTCCCGGTCGCGGCCGCCCTCGCGTGGGGCGGCTGGCTCGTCTCGAACGGCAACGCGACGATCGGTGAGGTGACGGCGATCTCGCTCTACGTCGTCCAGCTCGCCGATCCGGTCGACCGGTTGATCTCCTGGCTCGACGAGATCCAGGTCGGCGCGACCTCGTTCGCCCGCCTCGTCGGGATCGCGCGCGTGCCGCCGGACCGCACGGCTACGGACGACGTTCCCGACGGCGACGACCTGCGCGCGCACGACGTCCGCTACGCCTACGTGGCCGACCGCGACGTCCTGCACGGAATCGACCTCGACCTCGAGCCCGGCGAGCGCGTCGCCGTCGTGGGGCCGTCCGGAGCGGGGAAGTCGACGCTCGGCCGGCTGCTCGCCGGGATCCATCCGCCCCGCGAGGGCCGCGTCGACGTCGGCGGCGTCCGCCTGGTCGACCTTCCGCTCGACACGCTGCGCAAGGAGGTGGCGCTCGTGACCCAGGAACAGCACGTCTTCGTCGGAACGATCGCCGAGAACCTGCGGCTCGCGCGGGCGGGTGCCTCCGACGAGCAGCTGACCGAAGCGCTGGCCGCGGTCGACGCGCTCGAGTGGGTAGAGCTGCTGCCCGACGGCCTCGAGACCGTCGTCGGCGCCGGCGGCTACCCGCTCACGCCCGCCCAGGCGCAGCAGGTGGCGCTCGGGCGGCTCGTGCTCGCCGACCCGCACACGCTCGTCCTGGACGAGGCGACCTCGCTGCTCGACCCTCGCGCCGCGCGCCACCTGGAACGCTCGCTGGCGTCAGTCCTGGAGGGCCGAACCGTGGTGGCGATCGCCCATCGCCTGCACACCGCGCACGACGCCGATCGCGTCGCCGTCGTCGAGGACGGGCTCCTGCAGGAACTGGGGACGCACGACGAGCTCGTGGCCCACGAGGGCTCCTACGCCGCCCTCTGGGACTCCTGGCACGGCGACCGTTAGACGCCGCCTCAGCCGTTTGCTTCGGCGGCCTATCCCGGGCGGCGGTGGTAGACGGCCTCGATGTTATGGCCGTCCGGGTCGAGGACGAACGCTGCGTAGTAGTAGGCACCGTATGGGCGCTCGCCCGGCGGCCCGTTGTCCGCGCCACCGGCATCCAGCGCCGCCGCGTGAAACGCGTCCACCTGCGCCGGGCTGTCTGCGGTGAACGCGACATGGGTCGGTACGCGCGGCGTCTCCCCCAGCTGGAGCGCGAACGGCTCGTCGTCCTCACCGCCGTCACCCAGGCCGAAGCCGAGGGACTCCTCTCCGTCGTAGACGAGCCGGTAGCCGAACGGGGCGAGCGCGGCCGCGTAGAAGGCCCGGCTCGCGGCGAGGTGGGTGCAGGGGACCTTCACGTGGTCGATCGGCATGCCTCGATCCTAGGAGCTGCCGGTGCGTCAGGCTCGCTCGGGCGAAAGGAGTCTCTCCTGCCGCCAGCTCGCCACGGAGAACACCGATGCGGCGAGCGCCAGGGCTCCGAAGAAAGCCCAGGGCTGCCAGGCATCCCAGTCGAGGTCTTCGGAGTACCGCAGCGCCCCGACTGCCACGAGCGCGAGGAAGACGGCGAAGCCGGGAACACCTGTGCGGAAGCGCGTCCAGTCGCCCTCGCGCAACGCCCACAACGAGAAGGAGGCGATCGTCAGGAGCCACGCTCCGACCGCGCCCGCAGTCAGCGGCGTCAGCGGCCACGGCCACACGACGTCGAACGCGCTCGGCCACAGGATCAGGCCGAGGCCGAGCGTCGTGGCGCCGACCGCCTGAACGAGCAAGGCACCGCGCATCAGCGGCACGAGCGGTATGTCGCGCGTGTCCGGGCCCAAAGCCCTCTCCTGGCGCACGAAGGCAATCGCCAGCAGGACCGGGATCGCCACGTAGACGACGAGCCATGCCCAGGCTGCGACCTGCGCGAGGGCCGGACCCTCGCCGAAATGGAACACCTCGAGGTGCCACAGCGTGACGATCGTGGTCACGACGGTCAGGGTGAAGCCGATCACCGGCACGATCCGGACCCGTCGCCAGTCGTCCGTCCGATAGGTGAAGAGGAGCATCGTCGCCGCCCCGAGGTAACCCGCGCCGAGGAACGTGGCCGTCAGCGGCGCCTTGATCGTCCAGGCGAAGAACTCGTCCGTCCGGGTCGACAGCAGGTAGAGGACGCTGCCGGCCAGCAGCGAGAAGGCGAGGTCGAGCGACAGGACGACTCGCGTGAACCCGGTGATCCGCAGCGCATCCACCGGCGTATCGTGACGCGGCGCGCGGCCAGACGATCGGGCGAGACGATCGGCGGCTAGGATCCGACCCCGCGACCGGCCAGGTCGCATCGGACAACTGGGGGGAGTTACATGAAGAGGTTCACCATGCGGCGGCCTGTTGCCGCGCTCGCGATCATCGCCATGCTGGCGTTCGCCGCGGTCGCTTCGGCGGCCACGACGGTGGTCGTGACGCAGAACAGTGCCGGCTGGACCCAAGACGACACGCGCGGCGGCGGAACCGTCACGTGGACCGAGGAGTACGGCGCACCGCCCGGGCTCGGGGACGGGGCGCTGAAGCTGACGACGACCCTGAGCACGGCAGACAAGGCCGGGCTCTACAACCACACGATGGCCGGAACGCCACTGGCCGACGTCACCGACCTGTCGTACTGGACGTACCAGGCGCCGACGCTGCAGCCGCCCATCGCGGCCGCGTCGTACCAGCTGCAGATCGACGCCAACGGCGATCTGCCGGGTGGGTTCACGACGCTGGTCTACGAGCCGTACTGGAACGGCGTCGTCGCGCCGGCCACCTGGCAGTACTGGGACGTGGACAACGGCGTCTTCTGGTCGTCGCGCACCGTTCCGGAGTGCGGGCTGGTCGCCGGAGCGGGCGGTCCGCCGCTCTACACCCTCGCCGCGGTCAAGGCGTTGTGCCCGAACGCAGTCGTGGTCGGGATCGGCGTCAACATCGGCACGTTCAACCCCGGCTACACGGTGGCGACGGACGGGGTTCAGTTCAACGACACGATCTACAACTTCGAAGTCGGCCGGCGGCCGAGCTCGAAGGACGACTGCAAGAACGGCGGGTGGCAGACCTTCAACGACCCCGCCTTCAAGAACCAGGGCGACTGCATCAGCTGGGTCAACCAGAACACGTAGGACGCGAGCGTTCGGGGAGCGCCTTGGCGGGCGCTCCCCGGTTCGCGTGATTCACTCCCGCGGTGAGCGGCCCCGAGGACACGAGCCTCCGCCGCCGGGGTCAGATCTTCATCGCCCTGGCCGCGCTTGCGTGGTCGACGGCCGGCGTGCTCCAGCGCGGCCTGGAGATCGACACGACCACGCAGCTCGCCGGGCGGGCGCTGTTCGCATTCGCGGCACTCGCTGCGTTCGTGGCGGTCTTCAACCGCGGTCGCACGGTGGCGGTGTTCCGCTCGATGGGGCGGGCGAGCTTCGCGGTCGCGCTCTGCATGGCTGTGGCGTCCGGGTCGTTCATCGTCGCGCTGAACCACGCCTCGGTCGCGAACGTCCTCTTCATGCAGGCGGTGGCGCCGGTTCTCGCCGCACTGCTCGCCTGGGTTGCACTCGGCGAGAAGGTGTCGCCGCGCACAGCTCTGGCGATGGGCGTGGCGCTGCTCGGCGTCGCTCTGATGGTCGGTGGCGCCGGGAGTGGGGGAGTCGTCGGCGTGGGCGCGTCGTTCGTGATGACGCTCGCCTTCGCAGGGACGATCGTGATCACTCGCCACAAGCGCGAGGTCTCGATGGCGCCGGCGATCTGCCTCTCCCAGCTGCTCGTGTTCCTCGTCTTCGCCCCGTTGGCCGATCCCGCGAGCGTCGGCGGGAGCGACCTGGCGCTGCTCGTCCTGCTCGGCGTAGGCCAGATGGGCCTCGGCCTCGCCTTCCTGACCGTCGGGGCTCGGCTGATCCCGGCCGCCGAGGTCGCCCTGATCACTCTGCTCGAGGTCGTGCTCGGGCCGCTGTGGGTGTGGATCGGATACGCGGAGACGCCCGGCCTCGCAACGCTCGTCGGCGGCGCCGTCGTGATCGCGGCGGTGCTACTGCAGACGCTGCAGCGTGCGGGATCGGCTGCCGACCGAAGCGATCCGCGATTGACTCGTCAATCGGGTTTGCAACACGGAACTCCCGGTAACTGAAGGGTTTTCGCCCTCAAAGCGCCAGGGAGGAACTCCATGAAATTGCGTCTGCTGCTCGGCCTCGTCGCCGCTGCTCGCCGTGCTCGTGCCCGGTGGGTCGGCGAGCGGGAGCCTGCCGACCGGCGAGCCGACCGTCGGCCTCGACCGGCTCACGGCCACCTCTTCGCCGCTCGCCGCCGTTCGCGGCATCGCCACGTTCGACGCCGCGCCGACCGCGCTCGACGTCGCCGCGCTCCGGGCGTACGGCCTGACCGTGCAGCCGATGAAGCATCTGCCGCTCGCGCTCGTGCGCGGAACCGTTCAGGCCATGAGCTCTGCGGTGGCCGGCGGCGCGGCCAACGACGTCTATCCGGACGACAAGGTCGAGCTGTTCGACCAGGCGTCCGCCGACGCGATGGGCGCCGCGACCACGCGGGCCAACGGGCTCACCGGCAAGGGTGTCACGGTCGCGGTCATCGACTCCGGCTGCGACGCGAGTCATCCCGACCTGGCCGACCACGTGACGCACAACGTCAAGCTCTACAGCGCCGAGTACGTGAACCTCCCGCCGGACTCGAGCAACACGGTCGTCGTCCCGATCGAGAAGGGCCCGTACCAGAACACCGACCTCGGCTCGGGCCACGGCACCCACGTGGCCGGGATCATCGCCGCCGACGGGCACACCGCGCCCGAGCGCATCGGCGTCGCCCCCGACGCGAACCTCGTCTGCTACTCGATCGGCGAGGTGCTGTTCACGACCGCCGTCGTGACCGCGTACGACCACCTGCTCGACCAGCCCGCTGCTCTGGGGCGTCAGTGTGATCAACAACTCCTGGGGCAACTCGTTCCAGCAGTTCGACGAGCGGGCGCCCGTCAACGTGGCCACCAGGGCCGTGTCGAACCTGGGCGTCAACGTGTTCTTCGCGGCCGGGAACAGCGGCCGGACGAACGCGGAGATGTCGCTCAACCCGTTCTCGCAGGCGCCGTGGGTGACCTCGGTCGCCGCCGAGGACGTCAATCACCAGCGCGGCGACTTCTCGTCGAACGGGCTCCAGTACGACAACTCGAAGGCCTCGACGATCGGCGCCGGCGGCCATACGGTCTTCACCGGCGACCGGATCGGGATCTACCACCCGGACATCACGACGCCGGGCGTCGCGATCTCGTCCACGTGCGACACGGCGGGCACCGCGATCGGTCCCTGCCCGCCCTACGGGAACGCGACGGCATCGGGTACGAGCATGGCCTCGCCGCACGCGGCCGGAGCCGCGGCCGTGCTGCTGCAGGCGAACCCGTCGCTCAGCGTCAACCAGGTGCGAAACGCGCTCCAGTCGACAGCAGCGCCCGTCACCGACACGGCAGGCGCCGAGCTCGGCTTCTGGCAGGTCGGCTACGGACACGTCGACCTGGCGGCCGCGGTCAACCTCGCCCGCGGGAGCGGCTACTCGTCGCGGATCAGCTCCGCGCAGAGCGCCGCCGACAGGCGCGTGGTCGCCTCGACGCCGCTCTCCGTGAGGCAGTCGGACTTCTGGACCTGGGACGCACCGCGTGCAGCCGTCGCGGGCTCGGACTCGCGCTCGTTCTCGGCGCAGGTCCCGTCGTACACGACGCACCTGAAGGTGACGCTCTCGCACCCCTCGCTCGCCGTCGTCGGCTCGAACGCGATGAACTACGTGGTCACCGTGATCGACGGCACCGGGCAGGTGCTCGGCAAGACGACCGAGTCGGCCTCGGGCGCCGGGACGGCCAGCCTGCTCCTCGACCTGAAGGCGGCGGCCGCCCACCCGGGCGCCTACACCTTCCAGGTGAGCGGCGAGCGTGCCCTGTCCGATCCGGACACATTCGACAGCGAGTCACTGCTCGGCCGCGTCGTCGTGCTCCAGGTCGCTCAGGCCAGGTAGGCGCAGAACTCCGGGGCGGCGCCGCGATCGGCGGCGCCGCCTCGACTACCGGCCTCAGCCCGGCCGCAGGTGACTCACCGAGAAGCCGTGCTGCGCCTCCAGACGCTCGGCGATGAGCGAACGGTGGCAGGCTTCGGGGTCGCGCTCGACACAGAAGAGGGCAGAGACGGCGGGCAGGTCCGCCACGATCGGCTCGAGCTCGACGCGGTCGAGGATCTCCTGGGTGTAGCGCTGCACGTACTCCGGCGCCAGCTCGATGCGGGAGCGCTTGCCGACGCCGGCGTTCGCGTCCTCGCGGTACTGAAGCTGCCGGAGCGCGGTCGTCGGCGCCAGCTCCTTGCGGTGCTGGTACGCGATTCCGGCCCTGCGTAAGGCCGTTTGCAGCCGACCCGCGTTGGCCCACGCATACTCGCTCCCCCGCAGACCGCGGCGCTGGCGCACGTCGAGAACGAGCTCGACGCCGGCAGAACGCAGCGCGTCGAGGAAGGCCTCGAGCGTCCAGCCGTAGACGCCGATCGTCGCCAGCGCGTGCGCGACGTGATCATTGCGTGTTGATTCGCTCATCCTCGTTTACCGGCCTCGCGGGTGGCCAGAACGATTTGGACACCAATCGAGGAGGGGTTCATGACCAATATGCAGCAGACCGCCGAGGGCGGCGGGCCCGGCTCCGCGCAATCGACCGCGGAACAGGCGAAGGAAAAGGTCGTCGAGACGGCTCAGCAGGTCGGCGAGAAGGCCGAGCAGGTTCGCGGACACGCCGGCGAGCGTGTCCGTCACGAGCTCGACACCCGCTCGACGCAGGCCGGCGAGCAGGTTTCGACCACGGCCGACGCGATCCGCAAGGTTGGCGAGCAGCTCCGCAACGAGGGCAACCACGGCCCGGCGAGGTACGCCGACCAGGTCGCCGAGCGCGCAGAGCGGCTGGGGCGCTACCTCAGCCAGGCGGACGCCGACAAGTTCCTGCGCGACATCGAGGGCTTCGCGCGCCGCCAGCCCTGGCTCGCCGCGGCGGGCGGGGCGGTGCTCGGGTTCCTGGCCTCGCGCTTCGTGAAGGCCTCGAGCGCGAGCCGCTACCAGGAGGCGCACTCGGGCAACGGGGCCGGCCGCGAGCTGACATCCGGCTATGGCAACGATCCGGCAATGGCCTCCTTCAGCGGATCCGGCGACAGCCTGTCGACCCCCGAGGCAGGAGGAAGGAGCGGAGGACGTGGCGAGCTCTAACACCACCGAGCAAGGCCGCGAGTCGGAGCTCCAGGATCACTCGACCGGGGAGCTCGTCAAGCAGCTCGCCGCCGAGACGAGCACGCTCGTCAAGCAGGAGCTGGAGTACGCGCGCTCCGAGGCGAGTCGAATCGGCGAAGCAGTCGTCACGCTCGCACGGCAAGAGCTTCAGCTCGCAAAGGCCGAGATGGCCGAGAAGGGTCGTACGGCCGCGCCGGGCTTCGGGATGATCGGAGCCGCCGGAGCGGCCGCATTGCTCGCGGCGGGGACGCTGACCGCATTCATCGTTCTCGCACTGGACGGAGTGATGCCGAACTGGCTGGCGGCGCTGATCGTCGCGATCGCCTGGGGCGTCATCGGAGCCGTTCTCTACTCCACCGGAAAAAGCCGCGTCGAGAAGGCGGGGCCGCTCGTTCCCGAACAAGCCGTCGAGACACTCAAGGAGGACGTCCAATGGGCCAAGACCCAAATCGGATCAGACACGAGATAGAGGAGACTCGCGCTCAGTTCGAACGCGACCGTTCAACCGACTCCACGCGCGACGAGATCGACGCGACGCGCTCGGAGCTCGGCGACACGGTGAGCGCGCTCGGCCACAAGGCCGACGTGAAGTCGCGCGTGAAGGAGTCGGTGTCCGGCAAGAAGGACGCGCTCATGGGCGGGATCTCGTCCGGGAAGGACGCGGTCGTCGGGAAGGCCGACTCGCTCGTCTCGTCCGTGACCGGGGTGGTCCCGGACAAGGGCCAGGTGGTCGAAGGCGCCCGAAAGGTCGGGGTGTCGAAGCAGAATCCGATGGGTCTTGCGATCGGCAGCGCGGCCGTTGGCTTCCTCGTCGGGCTGCTGGTCCCGTCGACCCGCGTCGAGGACGAGAAGATCGGCGAGACGGCCGATCAGCTCAAGGACACGGTCAAGGAGGCCGGCCAGGAGGCGGTCGACCGCGGCAAGCAGGTCGCCCAGGACGCGGTCGGCGCGGCCAAGGAGAGCGCAAAGGAAGGCGCGACCGAGCACACCGGCGAGATGACCGAGTCGCTGAAGGAGAGCGCGCGCGAGGTCGCCTCGACCGGAGGAAGCTCGCAGTAGGAGTCGCCTGCGGGGGCCCGGTCTGGCGGCCGGGCCCCCGCGGCTAGCGATCCTGGAGCGCGTCGAGCCCGACGGTGAACGCGACGAGGAGCCTGCGGTCGACGCCGGCGAGACCCGGGCCGATCTCGAGCACGTAGCGGTCGCGGAACTTGCCGAGCACGCGGCGGTAGTGCCCCACCTCCTCGCCTTCGCGCTTGAGCACGAAGTTGAACGGGAGCCAGGACAGCAGGGAGAACCAGTCCGGACCAAGCTCGGCGACGCGGCGGACGATCGCGATCAGCCAGCTCGCCTCGTGCGCCTCGAGCAGTTCGTTCCCAGCCGCGTCCCTAACGCGCCAGTGGCTGCGGATGAGCGACTTTCCGAAGACCTTCTCGAGCAGGCCGATCAGGTTGTCGTCGGCGTCCCGCACCTCGTGCCGGCCCCGGAACTCGAACACCGACTTCGACTTGATCATGAAGAGGTGATCGTCGGCGTCCGGTGAGAGGCGGAAGCGGATGTCCTCTTTGATCTTCATCCGCTTCTGCTTCACGAACAGCAGCGGCCGACCCTCTTCGCTCGCGCCCGGCGAGGGGACGCTGATGCGGTACTCGTTCGCGATCGGCTTGAACACCTGCTGGACGAGCAGGCGGTCGGCCGCCTCCAGCTCGCTCAAGATCAGCTGCGGATCGGGCGTAGCGGTCGCCATGGCGGGATCGTAGTGGCACGAACGGCATCTCTTCCTGTCCGACCTGGGTTACGGTCGGCCATCACGCTCGTAACCTCCAGAGTGCTTCTCGTCATGGGGCTGGTCGCTCTCGCGGGCGCGGTCGCGTCATGGAGGCTCAATGACGCGTCGAACGGATGGGCGTGGATCGTCGTCCAGATCCTGCTCGTCGGAGGGACGGTTGCCTACGGCCTCTTGCGCCGCGCCTCACCTGCTCAGATCGTGGCAGCGGCGCTTGTGCTGGAGGCGTTCTACCTCATTCTCCTCATCCCGACGATCACCGTAATCCTGCTGTTCTTCTGAACGGCCCTAGCAGTCGTCCGGCTCGCCGTCGCCGTACTCGAGGTGCTCGATGCGGCCGATGACGCCGACCCCGCGCCAGTTGAGCTTGTTCGAGCGCGGGTAGTAGGCGATGTCGTTCGGCTCCCGCGTGCCGTAGAGCAGCAGCGTCAGCCCGTCGGCGCCCGCGCGGAAGGCGTGGCTCATCAGCGTGGCCGGCGGCCGGGCGACGACGTGTCCGGGCCGCACGGCAACGTCCTGACGCTCGGCGCCACGCTGCTTGGCCCGCGGTGACGGCCAGAGCTCGAGCGTGCCCTCGCCCTCGAGGATCACGAACGCCTCCTCCTCGGCGGAGTGGCAGTGAGGCGGCGCACCCAGACGGCCCGGTGGGATCCGGAGCCAGCTCAGGCCGGTTCGGATCGACCCGGCCCGGTCGGCGACGGCCTTCCAGACCTTGCCCTCGCTGCTCGGGAGGTCGTCGACGTTGACGATGTTCCCCGGACGCGGCGCAGGCTCGCCGAACGCAAGCGGCTCCGCCTGCGCCTCGACGTCCCACGGATCGTCGGTGCGCCCCTCGACCCAGGGCCAGCCGAGGCGGATCGCGCGTGAGCGCGGCAGCCAGCCGAGCTCGGTCGGATGGCGGGTGCCGTAGACCAGCACCTCGAGGCCGTCGGGCCCGCCGCGGAGGGTGTGCTCCTCGTGGTCGGCCAGGTGCACGAGGCAGTCGCCGGGCCCGACCTCGTAGACCTGCTCGTCCTGCCACGACAGGCCGGAACCGCCCAGCACGTAGACGATCTCCTCCGAGGCGCCGTGCGAGTGCGGCGGCGTCGACAGGCGGCCCGGGTCGACCCGGATCCGGTTCACGCCCACGCGCTCGCTGCCCGCCGCATCTCCGAGGCGCTGCCAGTCGGCGGCCATCTCGCCTTTCTCGCGGCGAGACCACTCGACCTCGTCCCAGTGGGCAATCACGCGGCGGAACCTACCGCTCGCTAGCCTCCCTCGGTGGCCAGCGAGAGATCCGACCAGTTGACGCAGGCTCAGAAGGCGCAGCTGGAGGCCGAGCTGGCCGAGCTGGAGGGCCCGCGGCGGCAGGAGGTCGTCCAGGCGATCTCGACCGCGCGCGGCTTCGGCGACCTCTCCGAGAACTTCGAGTACCACGCGGCGAAGAACGAGCAGGGCCTGCTCGAGCGTCGCATCACGATGCTGCGGGACCGCCTCGACCGCTCGGTGCTGATCGACGAGGGCGCTGCCGTCGGGAGCGGCACGGTCGTGGTCGGCTCCACCGTCGTCGTCAAGGACGAGCAGGGTGAGAAGCTCGAGATCCAGATCTCGAGCGTGGGGGGCGTTTCGCCCGACTCGCCGCTCGGCAAGGCGCTGCTCGGCCGCAAGGAGGGCGACGAGGTCGACGTCCAGGCACCGAAGCGCTCCTGGCGAGCCAAGATCCTTTCGATCAGCTAGCCACTCAGGCTGCGGTCAGCCGGCGAGCCGTGAGGTGCGATCGCGCCCCTGCGCTGTCGAGCGGCCTGGCGAAGTGGTAGCCCTGACCCAGCCCGCAGCCGAGCCGGTGCAGCGTCGCGGCCTGCTCGGCGGTCTCGATCCCCTCCACGACGACGGTCAGGTCGAGCGCTCGGGCGAGGCCCAGGATCGCCTCGAGGAAGGACGAGTCCGAGGTTTCCGCTCCGAGGTCGTCGACGAACGGCTTGGCGATCTTGAGGATGTCGATCGGGAACTCACGCAGGTGGCTCAGCGAGGAGTAGCCCGTGCCGAAGTCGTCGAGCGCGAGCCGTACACCGAGCCGCCGGAGGACGTGCAGGGTCTCGATGGTCGCCTCCTGATCGCGCATCGCGCCGCTCTCGGTGATCTCGAGTGTCAGCGACTGCGGCGAGATCCCCGTCTCGGCGAGGATCGCTGCGACCTGGTCCGCCACCTTCGGATTCTGGAGCTCGCTCGGCGAGAGGTTGACGGTGACGGAGAGCTCCGTCGCGATCCGGTGACGACTTCTGCCACAGAGCCAGGTCCCGACAGGCCTTCCGCAGGACCGTGCGGCCGATCGGCACCATCAACCCGGTCTCCTCGGCGATCGGGATGAAGGCGCCCGGAGGGACGAGGCCGCGTTCCGGATGCTGCCAGCGCGCGAGCGCCTCGAGCGCGATGGTCTCGCCGTCCACGAGCGAGACGATCGGCTGGTAGTGGACCGTGATCTCGGAGCGCTCGACGGCGCGCTCGACCGACGCGATCAGCTCCTGCCGGCGGCGCACGCGGGCGTGCATCTCGGGCTCGTAGATCGCGTACCCGCGCTTGCCGTTGTCCTTGGCGCTGTACATCGCCACGTCGGCGTTTCGCAGCAGCTCGTCGGCCGTGCTCGCTCCGTAGTGGCCGGCGATTCCGATGCTGGCGTGGATGGACATCTCGTGACCGGACAGGACGAACGGTGCTCGGAGGGCGCGGACGAGGCGCTCGGCGGCGCGCTCGGCAGCCTCGATCCCGGTGCGCTCGAGCAGCACGGCGAATTCGTCCCCACCGAGGCGGGCCACGACGTCGACGGGCCGGACGTGGGCGCGGAGCCGCTCGGCGACGGCAACCAGCAGCTCGTCGCCGGCGCCGTGCCCGAGGCTGTCGTTGATGGTCTTGAAGTCGTCGAGGTCGAGGAACAGCACGGAAGGCTCCTCTCCGGCACGGTCGCCACCGAGTGCCGCGCGCACCTGCTCGGCGAAGAGCAACCGGTTGGGCAGACCCGTGAGGGCGTCGTGGAACGCCTGGTAGCGGAGCTGCTCCTTGACGCGATCGTTCTCGAGCAGCACGCCCGCGTGGCTGGCGAAGGTCTCGAAGAGCTTGCGGTCGTCGGCGTTGAACGTGGAGACGTCCCCGGCGCGCTGTCCGACTAGGAGCGCGCCCACGACCCGATCCTCGGACCGGAGCACGGTGAGCATGGCGTCGGGCAGGTTGCGCTCCTTCAGATAGGCGTCAAGGTCGTGCCGCGCCCGCCCGCGCGGGAGCAGGATCGCGTCCGACTCGTCTGAGGCGAGCTCGACCGCAACCGCCTCGTGCTCGCTCAGCTCCGTGACCTCCAGCAGCCGTTCGCGCGTCGGGCTGATCGTGCTTCGCAGGGCAGGCTCGCCTGCACCGGAGGGGAGGAAGACGATCTCGGCGAACTCGGCCGCGAGCATCGTGCGCGCGGCCGCGAGCAGCTCGCGCACGGCCGCGCGAAGCTCGGGTGCGCTCTGCATCGCGCGCATCGACTGGTAGAGGAACTCCACGTGCGCGTGCCGACGCCGTTGGCCTGCGTAGGCTCGTAGTGCGAGCGCGCAGCCGAGGGCGGGAACGAGAAGAAGCGCAACCGACCAGGCATTCCGCTGCAGCAGCTCGGCCGCTGCGACGGCCAGGCTCGCCATGGCCAGGGCTCCACCGAGGGCGATCGAGAGCATCTTCGGCAGCTCCCGCAAGGTCTTGGCGCCTTCGGCCAGCGCGATCGCCACGCCCACGAGGGCGACCCCCGTCAGGCTCGCAGCTCCGGCCGCCGCGAGCGCAGCGAGCCACGCGAGCGGCCCCGTCGCTCCGGCCAGGTCGGTCAGCGTCCTGAAGATCAGCAGCGCGACGCACGCGCTGAGCGCGAACTGCGCCAGGTTGAAGGCCACCTTGAGCGGCCGCTGCCGCCGGAAGGCGAGGAGTGCAAGCGACCCGCCGGCGAGCTGCGCCGCGATCAGTCCGAGCGGCGAGGCGAAGAAGAGGCCGAAGACGAGTCCGACCTCGCTGAGCGAGAGGCTGTGCGCCTCGCTGCGAAAGTGCAGATGGACGACGCTGGCCTCGGCTACGAGGAAGACGAGGACGAGCGTCCACCAGGGAACCTGAAGCTCTCCCGGAGCGTCCAGGCCCACGAGGGCGAGCCCGTAGATCGCGGCCGCGAGGCCGGCGACGAAAACGCCGAGCGCGCCGACGCGGATCGGCCCGTCGAGGCGCATGCGCTTCAGTTCCACGAGGCGGACGACCAGGAGCTGCCGGACCACGAGCTGCCCGACCAGGAGCTGCCGCTCCACGAGCTGCCACTCCAGGAGCTGCCCGACCAGGAGCTTCCGGACCACGAGCTGCCACTCCAGGAGCTGCCCGACCAGGAGCTTCCGGACCACGAGCTGCCGCTCCACGAGCTGCCACTCCACGAGCTGCCCGACCAGGAGCTGCCGTTCCACATCCCACCCGACCACGAGCTACCGGCAGCCTGGGCGGCTGCCATCGCGGCCGCGTTCCAGGGCTTGCCGAAGATGTCCCGCTCACCGGTCAGCATCACGCCGTCGCGGGTCAGGTGATCCTGGCCGCGTGCGAGCTCCAGCGAGCCCAGGCCGGTGGCGCTGGCGTGCTTTTGCCCGGGATGCGAGGTCTGCGGGGCCTTCGCCAGCATCGACGCCAGGTGGATCAATCCGGCGCCCTGTGCGTGGCTGCCGAAGCCGCGGAGCTTGGCGGCGTGGTGCTCGAAGTAGCGCTTGACTAGGTCGGGGGAGAGGCTCGGGTACTTCTGGAGCACGAGCGCGATAGCGCCGGACGCGACCGCCGCCGCCTGCGAGGTGCCGGTGCCGCGGAAGTAGCGGTCGCCGAGGCGGGCTTCGGGGTGGTGCGCGTCGAGGAACGAATTCGGGACGCGGAGGCCCTGCAGATGGGAGCCGGGAGCGACGAAGTCAGGCCAACGGCACCCTGGGCAGGCCGTGGCGGAGTAGTCGCCGACCTGATCGTCCTTCGTCGCCGGCGTGCCCATCGAGTCGGACGCGCCGACCGCGATGACGTAGGGGTCGTAGGCCGGGTCCGCGAGTCCCTCCAGGCCGTTTCTGCGCTGATAGGCGAGATTGCCGGCCGCCGCCACCACCACGATGCCCTTCTTCCAGGCCTGCTCGGCCGCGTAGGCGAGCGGATCCTTGAGGTAGCTCTGCCGGGAGTTCGTGCCGTACGACAGGTTGAGGACGCGGATGTTCAGACCCGGGTCGTGGGCGTGCTGGACGACCCAGTCGATGGCCGCGATCACCTGCGAGACGTCGGTGCCGCCGTCGGCGGAGGCGACCTTGAGGCTGATGATCCGCGCGCCGGGAGCCATCCCGCGGTATCCGTCTCCGTGACCGGCGATCAGGCCGGCCATGAAGGTGCCGTGGCCGTACGTGTCGAGCCGGGTCAGATTCGGCGCCTGGGACTCGAGCGAGAGGTCGGGGCCGTGGACGAGCTTGTGCCGTCCGTCGAGGCTCGCCACCGGCGAGACGCCCGAGTCGATGACCGCGATGTCGACGCCCTTGCCGGTGTAGCCGGCCTTCCACCACTCCTGCGCGCCCGTGTACAGCGTCGTGGAGAGCATCGAGTTGGCGTCGGCCACCGGGTCGTAGCTCGATCCGCGCGCACCCCAGCTGCCGCCGGCCGCGACTGCGGCCAGGCAGGCAAGCGTGGCGCTAACCAACGCGAGGCGGCTCGCGAACTTCTTCGCCATCTATCTCCTCTCGCGCGCCGCAGCGCGCCCGCAGTGCCGTCAGACCAACTTGGGCGCACTCTTGGCGGGAAACGAGCGGGTCGCGTCCCCTTTAGTGGTGATTCGAGTGGCTAGACGGAGGCGCAGGCATCGTCGCCGTGGGCGACGCCGGGAAGCTTTCCGAGCGTCTCGGTGAGTCCCTCGATCTCGTCCTCCGAGAGATGCTCCTCGAAGAGGCTGCGGATTGCGGCGACGTGACCGCAGGAGGCGGCGGCGAGCGTCTCGCGGCCTGCGCCGGTCAGCTGGGCGTAGGTCACGCGGAGATCGGACGGACAAGTCGCGCGCTCCACGAGACCCGAGCGCTCGAGGCCCTCGAGGAGTCGCGTGATGCCGGACGGCGTGAGCAGCAGGCGCCGTGCCAGGTCGACGCGCTTCAGGCGCTGATCGGGCGCGGACGACAGGACGAGCAGCGCCTCGTAGGCATTGATCGTCAGCCCGTGGCTCGACTGCAGCGACGGCACTCAGGAGCCGCGTCGTCACCGCCTGGGCGCGGAGAAGCAGCGCGAACGCGTGAACGGCCGGTCCTGCGTCGGCGGCGCTGGGCGGCGAAGAACTGCTTGATCAGACAATACTTGACACCTCAATCTTCTCTGCTAATCTACTTGCGTAGATCAATAGTACACCACGCAAGGAAGGACGTAAACACATGAGCACCACAGTAACTCCGACGCTCACGGGCACCTGGCAGCTCGACGCAGTGCACTCCTCGGTGGGCTTCGAGATCGCCTACATGGCCGGCACGTTCAAGGGCGAGTTCCACGAGGTTGGCGCCCGAGCTGACGGTCGAGGACGACCGCGCGCGCCTCGAGGGCAGCGCGAAGGTCTCGAGCATCGATGTGAAGGACGAGAACCTGAGGTCCATCTGCAGTCGCCCGACTTCTTCGACGCCGAGCGGCATGCCCGAGCTTCGCTTCGCGGCGGACGGCCTCGACCTGAGCAGGCCCGAGGTCACGGCGCGCGGCGAGATCACGATCAAGGGCGTCACGCAGCCCGTCGAGGTCACCGGCACGGTCAGCTCGCCGATGGTCGACGCCTACGGCAACGACCGCATCGGCATCGCGCTGACCGCGACGGTCGACCGCACGGCGTTCGGCGTCAGCTGGAACAACCAGCTGCCGAGCGGCGAGCCGTCTCTCCCGAACGATGTTCGGATCGTCACCGACCTGCAGTTCGTGAGGTCGGTCTAGCACACATGAAGATCCTCGCCATCTCCGGCAGTCTTCGCGACGACTCCTACAACACGAAGCTGCTGCGCGCAGCCGGGAGAGCTCGTGCCCGACGACGTCGAGTTCGAGCTGTGGGACGGGCTGAAGGCGGTGCCGCCGTTCGACGAGGACGACGAGGTCGGCGAGGCGCCGGCAGGCGTAGTGAATCTCCACGACGCGATTGCCGGCGCCGACGCCGTCCTGTTCGCCACCCCGGAGTACAACTCATCGATCCCGGGCCAGCTGAAGAACGCGATCGACTGGGCGTCGCGGCCGGTCGCGACGGCGCCCCTCCGCAACAAGCCCGCGGCGGTGATCGGGGCGAGCACCGGCATGTTCGGCGCCGTCTGGGCGCAGGCCGAGCTCCGCAAGGTGCTCGCCAGCGCCGGCGCGCGCGTCCTCGAAGGCGAGCTGCCGCTGCCGACCGCCCACACTCGTTTCGACGAGGCCGGTCGGCTCGTCGACGAGGGGGCTCGCGAGCGCCTCGCCGAGATCGTCGAGACGCTCGTCGGCTCCGCACGGCCGGTCCCGGTCGCCGTGTAGCCCGATACGCTCGGCGCGATGCGAGTCGAGTCGTCGGTCACCGCCGTCACGTGGCTTCCGTTCGCCGCGCTCGACGCGCTGCCGAACATGCCGCTCGGGTTCGCGGTCGCGCACTACGACGAGCCGCCCGGCGAGCGGCTCGGCGACCTCGACCAGCTCCGTGAAGCCGACGCCTTTCGCGAGGCGAACGAGCTGCGGGCGTGGATCGAGGCCGACGGCGACGAGATCGTCGCGTTCGGCCGCGACGGTCGTGGCCTGGTCGGCGGGGCCGGCCTGGAGCTCGGCCCCGAGCAGGTCACGTTTCCCGCAGTCGAGTTCCCCGTCATCCGGCCCGAGCCCGAGGTGGGGCGACGGCTGGGTGCGCTTCACGCAGACGGTCGGGGGCCGAATCGGCGTGCCCGCGCCGCGGCCGGTTCAGGGCGAGCAGTACTTCCATTTCGGCTCGGCGCTCGCATGGACGACGGTCGAGCTCGTCCTTCGCGCCGACGGCGCCACCGAGGGCCGGCTCGTGGCCTCGAGCCCGTTTCCCCGTCACTCGGTGTACGACTCCGACCGCCGGCTCGTTGACGAGCAGGGATTCGAGCGACTTCGACGGCTGGTACCGGGAGTCGTTCGGCGACTCGACGCCGTGGGACGACGCGCGGACGACCGCCGCGGCGCTGGAGGCGCAGCTCGAGGAGGAGCTCACGCGCGTCGCCCTGAGCGCCAACGCCAAGCTGCCTCGCAGACGGCTCGAGGCCGGCGAGACGCTCGTCGAGCAGGGTGACCGCGGGGCCGACATGTTCATGCTCCTCGACGGCGATCTGGACGTCGAGATCGACGGCGCGACCGTCGCGCGCGTGGGTGCAGGGGCGCTGCTGGGCGAGCTCGCGGTGCTCGGCGACGGCCGGCGCAAGGCGACCCTCCGCGCCGTCCAGGCGTGCCGCGTTGCGGTCCTGCCCGGCCGACGCGATCGGCGGCTCGCAGCTCGCCGCGCTCGCGCTCGAGCGGCGCGAGGCGGAGAGCAAGACCTAGGCGCGCTAGCGCGTCCGCGCGGGGCGTCGGGTCCCCGGCATGGCCGGGGGCGAGTCCGCCCAGACGGTTAGCGGCAGGGTTGTGAGCGGCGCGATTGCGCTGTTTCGTTCCACTCGCGTCCAAAACGGCGCGACCGGGTCAGACCCCGGCCTGGCGCGCCGGCTGCGCAGGGGGCGTCTTCGGCGCGTCTGAACGAACCGGACCAGCTCGGGAAGCGTTGCGGCCGCCAGCTCCGCAACTCCGCCCAGCGCGTCGTCCCGTGGAGATCAAGTCCGGGCTCGACCATGGTCCGTCCTCCTTCGTGGCGTCATGGATGAGTGGTTGCCGTTGCCGGAGGAGGCGGAAACCGACGAGCCGACCCCGACGGCGCTTACGCGGCCTGGGCCAGCTCGTCGTCGGCTGCGTCGCCGAGCTCGGAGGCGAGCGTTCGCCAGGGCATCCCGCTCGAGCTGGCGCACGCGCTCGCGGGTGATCCCGAGCTCGCGCCCGATCGTCTCGAGCGCCTGCTGCTCGACCGTCGAAGCCGAAGCGGAGCTCGAGGACGCGCCGCTCGCGCTCGGGGAGCGTCCGCAGCGCCGGCCGCACCGCCTGCCGGCGCAGCGCGTCGTCGGCCTCCTCGACCGGGTCGGTCGCGACGGGTCGGCGAACAGGTCGCCGAGCTCGCCGTCGCCCTCGCTGCCGATCGACTGGTTGAGCGACACCGACACCTCGGCCACGTCGAGCGCCTCCTCGACGTGCTGCAGCTCGAGCCCGGTCGCCTCCGCGAGCTCCTCGCTCGTCGGCTCGCGCCCGAGCTCGCAGCTCGAGGCGCTTCGCGCGCCCGCCCCAGCTTCACGCGCCGCTCGTGGACGTGCGTCGGCACGCGGATCGTCCGGGACTGGTTCGCGACGGCGCGCTGGCAGGCCTGGCGGATCCACCAGGTCGCGTAGGTCGAGAACTTGAAGCCCTTGCGCCAGTCGAACTTCTCGACGGCGCGGTTCGAGCCCGATGATCCCGTCCTGGATCAGGTCGCCCAGCGAGACGCCCTGACGCTGGTAGCGCTTGGCGATCGAGACGACGAGGCGCAGGTTCGAGTTGATCATGCGCTCCTTCGCCTCGGCGTCGCCGCGCTCGATCCGCTTCGCCGAGCTCGACTTCCTCCGCCGCGGTCAGCAGCGGGTAGCGGCCGATCTCGTTCATGAACATGGTCAGCGAGTCCGTCGTCAGCGAGCGGCGTCCGCCTCGGACGCTGCCAACGCGCGTGCCTCGGATCGCGCTCGCGTCGTGATCTCGATCTCGCGCGCCTCGAGGTCGGCTCGCACGGCGGCGAGCTCCTCCTCGTCGAGGTCGTGCTCGAAGGCGAGCGCCTCCAGCGCCTCCTCGGCGACCGGCACCGCGCTCCTCGGCGTCCTCGATGAAGACCGTCAGGTCTCGTGTTGCAATCAACGTGTTCGTCACTCCCTTTCGTCGGTGAACGGGAGGCCGTTCCGACGACGCCTCGCCGCCGTGGCACTCCCAGGCAAGGATTCAAACGGCCCGGGAGTGCGAGATATTCCCCGATTTCGTCGTCCGGGTCGGTCTAGCGGTCGTCGCCGCCGGACTCGTGCTCGTTCTCGGAGTCGCCCTCGACGCCGACGACCTTGAAGCTCTCGTCGAGCTGGACGTCGACGGTCCCGCCGCCCGACTTCGTCACCTCGACCTCCCAGGCGGACTCCTCGTCCTCCCGCTCGACGGCGTTGGCCGTGCCGCCACCGAGATGCGCGAGAGCGGCCGCTTTGGCCTTGTCGGCGCCCGGCCCGGTCGCGCCCGGCCCGTCGTCGTCCCCGCCGCCGGCGATGGCCCAGGTTGCTCCGCCGAGCGCGAGTGCGACGACGACGGTGACTGCGGCTGCGATCTTGATCAGGTCGTGAAATCACGGAAGGTCCTCCTCAGTGTGAACGATCGAGGTGGACGGTAAGCGGCGCTCGTGAGCTGGCCATGAGAGCCTGGGGCTCTCATTCGACTCTCATCTTCGTGCGGCGACAATGCGCCATGCGCATCCTGATCGTCGAGGACGAGGTCAAGCTGGCTGCCCTGCTGCGCCGCGGGCTCACCGAGGAGGCGCACGCGGCGGACATCGCCGCCTCGGGGGAGGACGCGCTCTGGATGGCCCGCAGCACGGAGTACGACGCGATCGTCCTCGACCTGATGCTCCCCGGTCTCGACGGCTTCGAGGTGTGCCGCCGCCTCCGGGCGGACGGCGTCTGGTCGCCGGTGCTGATGCTGACCGCCCGCGACGCGCTCGAGGACCGGATCGGCGGGCTCGACGCGGGCGCCGACGACTACCTGACGAAGCCGTTTGCGTTCGCCGAGCTGCTTGCCCGCCTGCGCGCGCTCGCTCGGCGAGGGACGCCGGCGCGGCCGACCGTGATCGCCGTCGGCGATCTCGAGCTCGACCCCGCCACGCACGTCGTCCGTCGCGGCGAGGTCGAGATCGAGCTGTCGCCCAAGGAGTTCGCGCTGCTCGAGACGTTCATGCGCCGCCCCGGCCGCGTGCTCTCGCGCTTCGAGCTGCTCGAGCACGCCTGGGACTACGAGTACGAGCACCGCTCGAACGTGATCGACGTGTACGTCCGCTACCTGCGCGAGAAGATCGACCGGCCGTTCGGCCGCGAGTCGCTCGAGACCGTGCGCGGGGCCGGCTACCGGCTTCGGGCTGAGACGCATGAGCAGGCTGCCGCTCCGGGTCCGGCTGACGCTGGCCTTCGCAGTCGGTGATGGCGGTGCTGCTCGCCGTCCTCGGCGCCTTTCTGTACGTGCAGCTTCAGCGCGACTCTGGACGAACAGCTCGACCAGAGCCTGCGCACGCGGGCGGCCGCGGCGGAGGCCCTGCGCGCCGGGGGCTCGCGTGGGCGACGAGGAGGAGGGCTTCGTTCGTGTTCTCGACGGGTCGTGCCCGGCACCGGTCAGCCTGTCGGACGTCGCGCGAGCTCGTCGGGAGCCGGACGGGATCTTCCTGGAGCGTCGACGCCGTGCAGGGCAGTCGAGGACGGGCCGGTGCGGCTCTATGCTCGCCTGGGCGACACGGGACCGTCGTGGCCGCCGCTTCGCTGGAGGACCGCGACGAGGCGCTCTGCGGCTCTCGTGACGCGGCTCGCGATCGGCGGCCCGGTGGCGCTGCTGCTGGCCTCGCTCGCCGGCTACGCCCTCGCTGGGGCGACGCTGCGGCCGGTCGAGTCGATGCGCCGTCGAGCGGAGGAGATCTCGGCGACCGTGGGCGGGCGGCGGCTGCCGGTGCCCGCCGCCGACGACGAGGTCGCGCGGCTCGCCCGGACGCTGAACGCGATGCTGGCGCGCATCGAGGCGGGGCTCGAGCGGGAGCGTCGCTTCGTCGCGGAGGCGAGCCACGAGCTGCGGACGCCGCTCGCTTCCCTCAAGGCCGAGCTCGAGCTCGCGCTGCGGCGACCGCGCTCGGCCGAGGAGTTGCGGGACGCGATCACCTCCGCGGCCGAGGAGACCGACCGGTTGGCCGCGCTCGCCGAGGATCTGCTCGTGCTTGCCCGGTCGGACGAGGGCCGGCTCTCGGTCGAGCCCGAGTCGCTGGCGATCCGCGAGCTGCTCGAGGCCGTCGCCGGTCGCTTCGCCGCGAGCGCCGAGGCGGCCGGCAGCGCGCTCGAGGTGGACGCGCCCACCGGCCTCACCGCCGCCGCCGATCGCATGCGCCTCGAGCAGGCGCTCGGCAACCTGGTCGACAACGCGCTGCGTTACGGCGCCGGCACGGTTCGGCTCGAGGGTCGAGAAGGGGAGGGCTCGGTTGCCCTGCGCGTGAGCGACGAGGGCGAGGGCTTCGCACCGGAGCTCCTGCCCCGCGCCTTCGAGCGCTTCAGCCGCGACGGGGGAAGGCGGGTTCGCGGATCAGCCGGCCTGGGCCTCGCAATCGTCGAGGCAATCGCCCGTGCTCACGACGGAACGGCGTCAGCGGGCAACCGTCCGGGCGGAGGTGCAGAGGTGACGCTTGTGCTGCCCAGCGGCTAGGGCAGCCCCAGCGCGAGTGCCTCGACCAGCTGCTCCTGGAGCCACGAGAGGTACGCGTAGACGGCGAGCTCGGCGGCGCCCGGATCGTTCGGGTCGAGGTCGAAGTCCATCTCCTCGGTCACGTCGAGCCTCGTTCCGAGCACCAGGCGAAGGTCGTTCAGGACCGTGAGCCAGGCCTCCGCCTCCTCGGCGGACAGCGTCTCGCCGTCGATCGTGGCCCGCACGGTCTGCAGCGCGCTCCCGCGAGCCGAGGCGAGCTGGCGACCGACCAGGCGCCGGTATTCGGCGTCGGCTTCCGCGTCGTCGGCGTGGGCGGGCGGGAAGAGGCGTCGAAGGTCGGGGTGGCCCGGGTCGTCGTCCACGCGCTCGCCGAGCTCCTCGCAGAGCAGGTGCAGGAGCTCGCGCTCGTCGTCCGGGAGCCGAAGCCGGAGCTCGCCGCCGCGGCCACGCCGGATTCTCGGACGAGGAAGCAGCATCCCTAGTCCTGCTGCATCGTGGCCCAGAGCCCGTGGGCGTGGAGGCGGGAGACGTCCAGCTCCATCTTCTCGCGGGTGCCGCTCGAGACCACCGCCTTGCCGTCCTCGTGCACCTGGAGCATCAGCTTCGTCGCCTCCGCGAGGCCGTAGCCGAAGAGCTTCTGGAAGACGAGCGTGACGTAGGACATGAGGTTGATCGGGTCGTTCCACACGATCACGATCCAGGGCCGGTCGCGCTCGACCTCGTCGTCGCCGTGCGGCTGTTCGACCTCCACCTCGGCGGGAGCCAGCGTGGTGCTCATGAACCCATTTTGGCTGCAGCGACAGCAGGGCGGTTAACCTCTTGCCGATGCAGGTCGCCCCGGACACCGCACTGCGCGAGGAACGCTACGAGGGCGTCCTGCGCTACTACCGGCTGGCCAAGAAGAAGGAGTGGCAGACGCGCGACCTGCCGTGGGGAGAGGCTCCGCCGATCCCGGAGGGTCGCGCCACGCTTTCCCCGGAGCGCAAGGAGCGGCGGCGGGATCTCTGGCGCTCGGTGATCACCCAGCAGCTCCAGGCCGACCAGTTCGCCGTCGAGATGGCAGCGCAGCTGCTCTCGATCGCGCCCGAGCCCGAGGCGAAGCTCTACTACACGACGATGGTGCAGGACGAGGCGCGCCACACCGAGGCGTGGCTCCGGCTCGCGGCCGAGGCCGGAGGCACCGCCGAGCACGATCCGCATCTCGACCGGCTGGCGCGGATGTTCCTCGACCTCGACACGCTCGAGGAGAAGGTGTTCCTGATGCAGGTCTTCTTCGAGCGGCTGATCATCCCGCGCTTCCGTTTGATCGCACGCTCGTCCCCCGGGACGGTGCTCGAGGACCTCTGCAACCGCCTGACGATCGACGACGGGATCCACCACGGAGCCGGCATGGCCTACGAAAAGGTGCTGCTGGAAAACGCGGGGAAGAAGACGCAGACAGCGCCTGATCGAGGTGGCGAACCGGATGATGCCGATCTTCGTCGAGCACGCCATGTGGCGGCCGAAGGAGCGCGCGTTCATCGGTGACGCCATGCGCTCGCGCGACCTCGAGAACCTGCGCGAGGACCTGAACCAGGGCATCAAGCTCGCGAAGTCGCTCGGGCTCGACGTCAGTGCCGTGGAGCTGCCCTTCTCATGAGCGCGCTCACCGGCGGCTGCCTGTGCGGAGGGGTTCGCTTCGAGCTGGCCGAGGCGCCGCTGTCGGCCTCGTACTGCCACTGCAAGCGCTGCCAGCGCCGCAGCGGGACGGCCGCCTCCGCGAACGTACGGGCGAAGCCGGGGACGGTGCAGATCGTCGCCGGCGAGGAGCTGGTGACGTGGTTCGCACCGCCCGACGGCTTCCACAAGGCGTTCTGCTCGGCCTGCGGGTCGGCGCTCTTCAGTCGCCCGCCCGATGGGCAGGAGCCGGTCGGCGTCCGGCTCGGCGCCTTCGACGAAGACCCCGGAGTTCGCCCCGAGCACCGGCAGTTCGTCGCGTACGCAGCCGTCTGGGAGCCGATCCCTGACGACGGTCTGCCTCGCTACCCCGAGGGCCGGACCTAGCCCTCGAGCCAGGCGACCGCGTCGCGCACGATTCGCGGCGGCACCTCGTGGTCACCCTCGAACTCGCGGTAGGACACGCGGTAGCCCGCGGCCCGCAGGCGCGGGACCCCGCGCCGGCTGGTGCGGCCGATGGGGAGGATCGAGTCGTGGGTGCCGTGCGAGACGAACAGCCGGGGCATGCCGTTCTGCACGCCGAACGCGATGAAGCCGGGAGAGAAGCCGATCACCGAGCGGAAGAGGTCACCGTTCGTGAGCCCGAGCGAGAGCGCGTAGGAGGCCCCGTCCGAGAACCCTGCCACGGCCACGTCGTCCACCGGGTAGTCGGAGAACACGTCCGTGAGCAGCGCGTCGATGGCGGCTACGTCCGGGCCGAAGCCGCCCTGCGCGATGTCCCAGGTCGGACCGCGTGACTTCGGCGCCAGCAGGATCAGCCCGGCCCGGTCCGCATGGGGACGAAGGAGCTCGATCGCCTCGTCGGGCCCGCCGCCCGCGCCGTGGAGGGTGACGACGAGCGTCTTCGCTCCGTTTCCGGGTGGGACGTAGAGGCGCGCCGCGCCGAGCGACCTGAGACCGGCCTCGGCGGCATCGTCGACAGATCGAGCCGGGCGCGCGCTCAGCCGGCCCTCGCTCGCGGCCGCCGACGGCGGCGCAGGCGGCGTCTCGATGGCGTCGGGCTCGTCGCCGCCGCCGCACCCCGCGGCCAAGACCACCACGGCAGCCAATGCGAGACGTCTCATGTGGAGCTAAGACGAACGGATTCAGCGAAAGGCGATCCAGGCCCTGTGCCCCAGGGTGCCGAGATCGCTTGCCTTGATGCCGCGCGCCGAGACCGTGTAGAGGCCGTCGCCGACGACGACCGAGCGCCGGATCGGGTCGGGATCCTCCGGCCGGCCGTGCCTGACCTTGCCGACCTCGGCGATCCCGCTGCGGCCGGTCCGGAAACCCATCGCGAAGGCGCCACCCTCGGTGGGCCCGGTGTCGTAGACCTGGATCGGCACAACGGTCAGGCCCGTCCTCGGCCAGTAGAGGAAGGCGTGATGGTCGTACTCCGCCTCCGACTGGCTGCCCTCGATCGTCCGCCGGTGGAGCCGGGCCGGACGGCTCAGGTTCGAGACGTCGAAGACCGAGAGCTGCGTGCCGAGCACGCGGCCGTTGGCCGTTGCGTCCTGGCCGATCCCGAGCAGCAGGTCGTCGCCGATCGGGTGCAGGTACGAGGAGTACCCCTGGATCTTGAGCTCACCGCGCACGCGCGGATGGCGGGGCGCGGAGAAGTCGATCGTGTAGAGAGGATCGACCTGGCGGAAGGTGACCACGTAGCCGACGTCGTCCATGAAGCGGACCGCGTAGATCCGCTCGCCCTTGCCGAGTCCGCCGACCCGGCCCACCGGCACGAGCTTGCCGCCGTTCTCCTCTAGCACCGTCACGAAGCTCTCGCTCTCCCGCCCCTCGGGCGCGTCCCACCAGGCGGGAACGTTCGTGCTGGCGACGCGCAGGCGGCCTTCGTGCTCGTCGAGCGCCCACTGGTTGACCAGGAACCCGGGCACCGAGCCCGTGCCCCGGTACTCCGTGCGCCCGGGCTTCGAGACGTCGAACTTGTGCAGCGGCGTCGTGATCCCGCGCTCGCCGGGCTCGTCGGCCCAGCGCTGAGTCGCGACGTAGAGGCCGGTCGTCGAGGAGTAGACGGTCTGCCCGTCGGCGAGCACGGCGTCGGAGTCGACGACCTCGAGACCAGGCTCGAGGTCGGCGGTGATCACCGTGAGCATGCCGAGGCCCGAGAACGAGGCCGGCTTGCGCACGTTGCGGCAATTGACCAGGTTCTGCCTGGAGCGGCTCTTCCTGCGCAGGTCCGTCCTGATTCGTGCCGGCATCCAGTTGCGCAGGCGCGACCGCGTCACGGTCGCGCGGTTGCGGCTCGCCGCCTGCTCGGGCGTCTCCGACTCGCCGGGTCCCCTGAAGGACAGAGCGCGCGGCAGCTGGGAGGTCAAGACGATGCGCAAGCTCGAGCCGATCAGGCGCGCGCTGAGGTAGCCGCCGTCCAGCTCGATCCTGGAGAGGACGCGCATGGCGCTCGGATCGCCCACCGCGACCTCGGTCAGGATCGTCTTCGTCGGGTAGCTCGACACGCCGAGCTTGCGCAGCGGCAGGAACTCCTGCTGTCCTCGCGAGAGGACGATCAGGCGGTCGCCGTGCAGGAGCAGCTCGTGATCGGCGCCGAGCCGGAGCGGCAGCGAGTCGAGGTAGCGCGGGCTCGCGCCGACCGCGATCGCCTGGAGCTTGCCTTCGCCGACCGCGAAGAGATGCTCACCGTCGGTCTTGACCAGGTCCGGCTCGTCGACGTCCGCCTCCTGGACGTTCGTACCGGAGAACTCGGGCTTGGACGCTCCCTTGGCGCGCTTCACCGGCACCGGCATCCCCCGCCCAGGCGGAGGCGGCGGCCCGCCGAAGCCCCAGGCTCCGACGAGCGGAAGCGTCTGGCGCTTGGCGTAGCTCAGAAGCTCTCCGCACGACCCGAACCGTGTGAGGCGCTGACTCTTGCGCGCGTCCGCAGATTCGGCGGTCGTGCCGGCTCCGGCGGCGAGCGCCGCCACGGCGAACGCGCTGGCGAGAACGGCTAGGAGCCTCATGGTCGTCCTTGCACTGTACGACGAGTACGCCGCCGCGGCCTAGCTCGTCACGCGTAGATCGTCGAGCAGCTCGCTCAGCTCGGGCCGTCCGCCGCGATGCTTCTCCCAGAGCCGGCAGACGTCGGCCGCTGCCTTCCCGAGGCCGTCCGGGAGCTCGAGCGCGGCGCAGGTGGCGGCGATCTCCTCCATCTCCGAGACCCAGCGCCACGCCTTGGGGCCGGCTCGCGGGATCGCCTCGGCGCCCACACCTTCGCCGGCAAGCGCCTCGGCGACGCCATAGGCGCGCGCGATCGCGTACGCCTGGGCGGCAAGGAGCACCCCGATCTTGTTCCAGCCGCCGAAGGCCAGCTTGAGCGCGGAGGCAGCTCCGACTCCGCCGGGAAGCGGGATCGGCATCACGTCAGACCCGTCGAAGAGCGCGGCGACGGTCTCGACGTCGTCCTCGTCGCCCGAGAGGTAGAGGTTGATCGTGGTCTTGGCGACGATGCCGCCGTCGACCACGCGCAGGCCGGTCTCGCTCGCGATCCGCTCCGCGCGGGCCGGTGCGATCGCGTTCGCCTCCACGTAGAGGCCGCCGAAGCCGGCGGTGGCGACCGCTCGGGCCACCTCCTCTGCGATTCCGGGCGGGCACACGCTGAGGACGATCTCGCTCTCGGCGGCGAGCGCCTCGAGCGTGCGCGCATCGCGAAAGCCGGCTTCCTCGGCGCGCGCCGCGGTCTCCTCGCTCCGGCCCTGGCCGGCCCAGAGCACGTCGGCGTCGGCGGCAGCCCCGACCAGCGCGCCCATCTCGCCGGGGAACAGCAGGCCGACCTGCGTCACGCTCAGCGGGCGCCGAGCAGCTCGGCCGTCCGCTCGGACTCGCGCGTGCCGGGCTCGAGGCGCTCGAGTGCGCGCGTCCAGCAGTAGCGAGCCGCCTCCGCGCCACCGACGCGGCGGTGCACGGCGCCGAGGTTCACGAGCACCTGGCCTTCGTGGTGGCGGTCCCCGGTGTCCGCGAGCAGCGTCAAAGCGGCGTCGAACGCGTCGATCGCCTCCGCGTGCTTGCCGGCTCTTGCGAGAGCGATGCCCTCGGAGTTCGAGGTGAGCGCCTCTTCGATCCGAGGATCAGGGCGGCGATTCAGGCGGGGACGGCTGATCTGGGGGCGATGGACGGAGTCTCTCGCGAGCGATGCCGTAACGGACGCGCGCCCGACCGTTGCCCGGATGCCCGCAGCGGAGCGCCCGAACGCCGACGCGCCGCCGACTCGCGAGGCGGCCACTGTCCGCCGCGAGAGCGTTCCCGAAGCGCGCGCAACGGCGACGCTCACGTCTCGAGTGCGCAGGGCGGCGCGACTGCTTGCGCTCCGCATGCGGCCGGTTGCGGTCGCCGCCGACGTGCGCGCCTGGTCGGTCACGCCACGCAGGTCGACGCGAGGCAGTCGAATGCCGAGGATCCAGGCCGCGCCTGCCGCGGCCGCGACGAGGACGAGAAGCGCAACGAGGAGCAGGCCGATCGAGGCCATGAATGCCGCCCAGACGAGCCCGACGCCGGCCAGGACGGCGGCCCGGCGCGTGCGGACGTCAGCCGGCTGGCTGTCGAACGAGGACGTGTCTTCGATGTCCACCTGAGCACCCCCCGGTGAGACGACGGCGGCTCAGCGAGTTTCGCGGCGGCGGGTGACTCTCCTCCGAGCGGGCCTCAGTGCGACGCGATGGCGGCGCCGCCCGCGTCGATCCCGAAGAAGTGGGTGACCGCCGCGGTACGGGTGCTGACGCCGAGCTTGGAGTAGACGTTCTCCAGGTGCTTCCGCACCGTCGCCGGAGACAGCCACAGCAGCTCGGCGATCTGCGGGTTCGTCTTGCCGCGAGCGACCCACGAGAGCACCTCGCGCTCACGCGCCGTGAGCTGGACAGGGTCGGAGCTCTCCGAGGCCCGCCGCCTTGCTTCGGCCTTTCGCCAGAGGCGTTCGAGGTGCGGTTTGAGCAGGTCGAGGACGAGGCGATCGCGCTCACTGAAGTCGCGGCCGCCCCGCCGATCCAGGACGAAGGTCCGCGTGTGCCATTGCGGCGACGGCATCGCGAGCTCGAGCTCGTACTCGACGCCGACTGGTCGGAACCAGTCCGTGTACAGCTCGGTGCGGTGGAGCTCGCGCCGTGTGAGGAAGTCCGACAGCTTCAGGGTCCGGAAGTCCCCTCGCTCGTGGCTCTGGCAGACCGGGTGGCGCTCGAGGATCTTCCAGGCCGTCTCGTCCAGCGCGCCGCCCTCCTCCTCGTCGCCGGGACGCTCGATGAAGAAGAGCATCCGGCGCCGCACGCAATCGAGCTCGTTGTACCCGACCCAGTCGGCCTCGACGAGCCGGCCGAGCTCGATCAGCAGCTCAGGAGTGAAGCGCTCGTCGCCGCAGAGGTCTTCAGCGTCGGCCACGAAGCGGAGCAACCGCTCGACATCACCTCTGGCGAGGGCAGGCACGGCCTTTCAAAGATACGACGATTGACGCATGGATTCCACCTGCACCGCGATGGACGATCGAGCGGCAAACGACATCGAAGGGAAGGGAAGAACGATGCTCAGGCTCTTGACGACGGTTGCCGCCGTCGCCGTGCTCTTCGTGCCGGCGGCGCGGGCCGACCGGCAGCACGCAACACATTCGGGACCGGCGCAGCCGAACGCGGTCACGGATTGGAACCTGATCGCGACGAATGCGATCTCGGTCGGTCGGCCGCCCGCCAGCTCGGAGGTTCTGCTCGGGCTGGTCCAGGCAGCGATCTACGACGCGGTCGTCTCCGCCAAGGGCGACGGCGACGAGGCCTTCGCGGTGTCGATCCGGCGCTTCGGGCCGACCTCGGCCAATGCCGCCGTGGCCGCAGCCGCCCGCGGGTTGCTCGTGAACCGTGTGCCCGGACAGGCGGCCGCGGTGGAGGCCGCGTACACGTCGTACCTGGCCGGGCTGACGGATGGCACGGCGAAGACGAACGGCATTCGCCTCGGCCGCGCCGTCGCCGGCGCCTATGTCGGACTGCGCCTGGACGACGGCTTCGACAACGTCGTGCTCTACGAGCAGCCGCCGGTGGGGGCGGGTGTGTTCGAGCCGCTCGTGCCGCTGCCCGTCCAGCCCGTCGACGTCAAGCTGCAGCAGGTACGCCCGCTCACGTTCGACGACCCGGCGCGCTTCCGGCCGGAGGGGCCGGACTCGCTCGTGAGTGCCTCGTACACGGCGGACTTCATCGAGGTGAAGGCACTCGGGCGGGCTACCGGCAGCACGCGATTGCCCGAGCACACCGCCACCGCGACGTTCTGGACCGACCACGCGATGAGCCAGTGGAGCCGTGCCGTCCGCAACCTCGCGCTCGCGCGCAGGCTCGATCTCGAGGAGACGGCGGAGCTGATGGCGCTCGCGCACGTCTCCGGCGGCGACAGCGCGATCGGATGCTGGGAGGCGAAGTACCACTACTACTTCTGGCGGCCGGTGCACGCGATCCAGCGTGCCGGGACCGACGGCAACCCCGCCACCGAGGCAGACCCCGCCTGGACGCATCTGTTCGCGGGCAACCATCCGGAGTACCCGTCCGGTCACGCGTGCGTGACAGCGGGCGTGACGCACGGCGTCGCCGACTACTTCGGCACCGACCGCGTCTCGCTCGCCGTCGACAGCGTCGTGACGGGAACCACGCGTCACTTCTCCCGGCTGAAGGACGTTCGGGCCGAGGTCAAGCTCGCGCGGATCTACGGCGGGCTCCATTTCCGCAAGGCGATGGAGGACGGCGAGCAGCTCGGTCGGCGGACCGCCCGCGAGGTCGGGCGGCACTTCGACGACTGATCGACTCGGGGCGGGGCCGCTCCATGCGGCCCCGCCCCGGACCTGCAGGGGCCGGGGGGCCGTAGTCCTCGCGTGAACAGGCTCGAGTTCCTCGGCTCCACAGCCGCGACCGGCCTGCTGCTCGCCGCGGCGCCGGATGCGTTCGCCCGGCGCTTCGGCGGGATCCCGATCGCGCTCGTCACTGCCGACACCGAGGCCCACGTCGCGGTCGTTCGTCTCACCGACGGCCGGCTGATCCGGCGGCTGCCGACGGCCGAGGGCCCGCGGAGTATCGAAACCGTCGGTGGGACGGTGGTGGTTGCGCATACCGAAGGGAGCGCGGTGACGCTCATCGACGCCGAGACCCTGAAGGTCCGGCGCGTGCTCCGCGGGTTCGGCGCGCCGCGCTACGCGGCGACCGGTGCCGGCGGCCGGGTCGCCTTCGTCACCGACTCGGCGCGCGGCGAGGTCGTCGCCATCGACCTCTTCGCTTGCCCGCGTCGCGCACAGGACCGAGGTCGGCGGGGCCGCCCGCCACGTGAGCGCGTTCGGCCGCTCGCTGTGGACGGCGCTTGGAAACAAGGCGGAGCGGATCGCCGTGCTCGACGTCACCAACGCGTTGCGACCACGGCTGACCGGGACGTTACGCGCACCGTTCCTCGCTCACGACGTCGGCTTCACGCCGCGCGGCGCCCGCGTGTGGGTCAGCTCCGGCGACCGCGGCCGGATCGCCGTGTACGACGTAGGCACGAGGCGGCTCCTGTTCGCGATCGCGGCCGACGCACCGCCTCAGCACCTGGCCTTCCTGGCAGGTCGCGCCTACGTGACGAGCGGCGACGATGCCACCCTTCACGTCCACCGCCTCGACGGCCGTCTCCTGCGCACGACCAGCATCCCGCGGGGCTCGTACAACGTGCAGCAGGGCTGGGGCGTGATCCTCACGCCGTCGCTCTCGCAGGGCACGCTCTGCGTCGTCAACGGGGGTGGCGGGCTCCGGAACCGCATCGACGTCGCGCCTTCATCGCACGACGCCTGCTTTACCATGACCCGTTAGGCCGGACACGTCCCTGCGTGAGAGACTCGAGTCTCGCGTGATGGCCGAGCCGACTCCGAGCGCGACGCGACGACGTGACCGCCGCGTCATCGGCTACGCCGAGGTGGTGCGCGGCGCACGCCGGCACTTCCTGAGCCGGGCGACGATCGACATGGACGCCCTGGCCGCGGAGCTGTCGGTCAGCCGTTCTACCTTGTATCGCGTGGTCGAGGGGCGCGACCGCCTGCTCGGCGACGTGCTGTGGTCGCTTGGCGAACCCGTCCTGACGGAGGCGCGCCGCGCCGTTCGCAGCCGCGACGTGGTCGGGATCCTCGAGATCTCGCGGCGCTTCTACGAGGCGATCGTCGAGGCGACGCCGTTCCGTGTGTTTCTGCATAACGAGGCCCAGACCGCCGTCCGCGTTCTCTTCACACCCGAGGGGCGCGTCCATGAGCGGTACGTGCGCGCGCAGCGCGAGATCTTCGCCGAGGCGATGCGCGCCGGAACCCTCCCGCCGGCTGCGGACCTCGACAGCCTCGCGTACCTCTACATCAGGATCTACGAGTCGATGCTCTACTCCGATCTGCTGATCGGGCGCGCGCCGGACGTGGAGCCGGCGGAGCGTGCGGCGCGCGCGCTGCTCCTCGCCGGCTGAGATTGGCGTCTCACGTTCGTCCCTGCGCGTTGACTCCGCCTGGACGCGGGCGTAGCTTCGCGTCGAGCCCGGGGGAACGCACACGCACAGGAGGTGGCAGATGAAACGGCCCATGGAGAGGCCACCGCGCTTGCTCGCGGTCGCTGTCGGCGCGATCGCCCTCGCGGCGCTGATCGGTGCGTCGTCGCCTGCCGAAGCCCAGGAGCAGGAGCTGTTGCCGATCGTGTTCGTGCACGGATCGGCGGGCTCGGGCGCGCAGTACGAAACGCAGTCGCGGCGGTTCGACAGCAACGGCTACCCGGCGGCCTACGTGCGGGCATTCGAGTACGACTCGTCATTCGCGACCAACACCTTTGCGCAGGTAAACGAGCGCCTGGACGCTTTCGTCGACGCTCTCCGCACCGAGTTCGGCGTCGACCAGGTGAACCTGGTGGGCCACTCGCTCGGGACGTTCGTGTCGAACACGTACCTCGGCAACGCTGCCCGTGCGGCCAAGATTGCGAGGTACGTCGGCATCGACGGCTCCAGCAACGCCTCCTGCGGGATCGCCAGCGAGACCCTCGACTGCATGGGGATCTGGCAGGGGACGAATACGACCGGCAACGTCGGGGGCAACAACGTCCGCCTCAGTCCCCAGACACACGTGCAGGTCGCGACTTCGGCGGAGTCGTTCGCCGCGCAGTACGCGTTCTTCACGGGCGAGCCGGCGAACACGACGCTCGTCCTGCCGGAGCCGCCCGGTCAGGTCGAGATCTCCGGGCGGGCGGTCGAGTTCCCGCTGAACCGGGGTGCCGCCGGCGCGACGCTCGAGGTCTGGAAGATCGACGCCAGGACTGGGGCACGGATGGGCGCGGAGCCGCACGCAACACTCGCGGTGGCGGACGACGGCAGCTGGGGGCCCGTGCGCGTCAACGGCCAGCAGCACTACGAGCTCTTCGCGATCCGCGAGGGCTTCCTCGGCCATCACTTCTACTTCCAACCGTGGAGCCGCAGCAGCACGCTCGTGCGCATGAACCTCGCGCCGCCCGGCTCGCAGATCGTTGCGAACACGAACCTGAGCGACAACCACGTCGCGGCGACAGTCGTCCGGCAGAAGGAGTGGTGGACGACACATTCGACCGGGCAAGACGACGTGCTCGACGTAAGCACCTCGAGCCGGAGCCGGGGCGACGAGCCGGCGGTCGACGCGCTCTCCAATGTAACGAGCAACGGTGTGATCGGAATCCACCTCCATGACGCGGCAGCGTCACCGGGCGACTCGACGCTCGCTCTCCTCCCGTTCTTCCCGACGCAGGCGTTCCAGACGGGCGTGGACGTCTTCATGCCGGCGGCCGAGCCCACGGACGGCACCGTCTCCTTCGTGAACGCGCCGCGGGGCGACGTGAGCCAGGCTGCAGACGATCAACGTGCCCAACTGGCGGTCGTCGGTGCATCGCAACACGATCACGTTCAACGACTTCGTCCAGGACATCGAGACCTGGGGCGACTGCAAGCGGGCGAAGCCGAGCCCCTGCAAGTGAGAGACGGGCTCGAGGACGGGCCGCGCCGACGACCCGTCCTCGTGCCCTGTTTCGGTTGAAGACCGATCCGGCCACGTCTGATCCGGCCACTAGCCTCTCGAGCCGTGCGTCTGATCGTCGCCCGCTGCGAGGTCGTCTACTCAGGCCGGCTGAACGCCGTCCTGCCCGAGTCGACGCGCCTGCTGATGCTGAAGTCCGACGGCTCCGTGCTGGTGCACGCCGACAGCGGCGGCTACAAGCCCCTCAACTGGATGACGCCGCCGACGGTGATCGAGGAGGCCGACGGCACGATCGTCGTCCGCAAGCGCGCGGGCAAGAGCGAGGATCGGCTGGAGATCAGGATCGCCGAGATCCTGAGCGAGGCCGACCACGAGATGGGCGAGGCGGCCGCGCTCGAGAAGGACGGCGTCGAGCATCACCTGCAGGCCGAGCTGGCGGCGCGGCCCGAGGTCGTCGAGGAGGGGCTCAGCCTCGTCCGGCGCGAGTGGCCGACCGACGTCGGCCCGGTCGACCTGATGTGCCGCGACGGCGACGGCGGCTGGGTCGCGGTCGAGGTCAAGCGGGTCGCGACGATCGATGCGGTGGAGCAGCTCTGCCGCTACCTGGACTGCATTCGCATGGACGCCGCGAGGGCGGAGTGCCGCGGCATCCTCGTCGCGCAGAGCATCAAGCCGCAGGCGTGCACGCTGGCCGAGACGCGGGGAATCGCGTGCGTCGAGGTCGATCTCGAGCTCCTGCGCGGCGAGCGCGAGCCCGAGCTCACGCTCTTCGCCCATTGAGCTTCGCCGCGAAGCGGCTTACTATCGAGGAGCCCTTCGCCGAAAGGGCTGCAAATGAACGCGCCAGATCGCCCAGATCACGAGCTCGACGAGTCTCTCGGCGCGCGGTCAGCCGACGGGGACAAGGACGCCTTCGCCGAGTTGTACGAGCGCCACTACGGCGCGATCTACGACTTCGCGGTCAGGATCCTGCGCGACCAGGACGCAGCCGCCGACGTCGTGCAGACGACGTTCACGCGCGCATGGCCCGCGCTCCGGGAAGGACCGCGCCCGTCCAACGTCAAGGCCTGGCTGTACGGGATCGCCCGCAACGTCTCGATCGACGAGCTCCGGCGCCGACGGCGCGTGTCCCCGGACGACGGTCTCGGCCTGGGGCTCGCGGAGCTCCCCGATCCCGCGGCGTTCGATCCGTCCGAGACGGTCGAGACGAAGGAGCTCGCGGAGCTCGTCTGGACCTCGGCCGCCGGCCTCCGGGCTGAGGAGTACGCGCTCCTCGACCTGCACGTTCGCCGCGGGCTGAGCGCGGATGAGCTCGCCGACAGCTTCGGCGTCCGCACGGGGCGCCGTCTACACGAGGCTGACGCGGCTGAGGGCCGCGCTCGAGAACGCGGTCGCGACCTCGTTGCTCCTACGCCACGGCCGCGGACAGTGCGACGAGCTGGACTTGCTGGCTTCCAAACACCGGACGCAGGGGTTGGCGCGCGAGAGCCGGCGCATCCTCCAGAGCCACGTCGAGGACTGTGCGCGCTGCCAGGAGAGCAAGGGCCTGTACGCCTCGCCGGCGCAGATCCTCGCCGGGCTCGCGCTCGTCCCGCCGCCTGAAGGGCTCACCGAGGCGGCCTGGGTGATCCTCGGCGGCGGGCTCGCGGGCGCCGGGGCGGTCGCGGCGTCCGGCAAGACCGGAGCGCTGGGCGGCGCGCTGAGCCAGGCGCCGGTCCCGCTCGGGGTCGCCGCGGGCGGGTTCGCGACGCTGGCCACGATCGCAGCGCTCGGCGTGTGGGTCGTCGCCGGCGGCGGCGACGAGGGCACGAGGGCGGCGACGCCTCAGCCGTCGAGCCCCCAGGCTGCACAATCCAGCCCGCCGGCGCCGAAGACCACTCGAGCGGTGCGGCAGAACGCTCTGTTGCGGAAGCAGGCGACGGCTCGCACGCGGCCGGCCGCGACCGCGACGGAGGTGCGCGTCGGCCTGACCCGTTCTGCGCAGGCGCCGGGCGAGGCGGCCGCGGCCACGCCTCCTGCGACCCGCTCGGTGCTCGCGCCACCGCCCGAAGCGGATCCGCCGCCGACGCCTCCGCCTCCTCCGCCATCTCCAGCGCCGCCGCCTGCGCCTGCGCCCGAGTCGCCACCGCCACCGCCGCGCCCTCGTCGCCTCCTCCCCCTCCGCCGCCCGCTCCGACTTCACCGGCGCCGCCGCCTCCTCCGCCGCCTCCTCCGCCTCCTCCTCCGCCTCCTCCTCCACCTCCACCCCCCGCCACCGCCGGTGGAGGACAAGGTCACGATCTGCCTCGGCGGGAACACGATGATCGTTCCGAGCAGCGCCGTGCCGGGCTATCTCGCCGTCGGCGCCACGCTCGGTTCCTGCCCGATCGTCGGCGACGACCCGCTCCCGTAAGACATCCGCGACTTCTCCGTCTCAGTACTGGGGTCCGGAACGTCGGGAGAGGAGAAGTGGTGTCAGGCAAGGAGATCGACAGCGTCAAGAGGCTCCACGCGGTCAGCCGGCACGGGACGCAGCGCGTGACGTGCCTCGAATGCGGAACGACCTATCCGAAGCCGGTGAAGGGCAACACCACCGCCCGAAACCCGGGCTGCCCCAGCTGCGGCTACGTGGGGTGGCTCGAGGTCGAGGTGACCGTCCGCGTCGGGCGGGGCCCTGACGTCACCGCCGAGCGAATGCCAGCCTAGAAGCGCGCTCGCGCCGACGCGAGCGCCTCATCGATCCCGCCCGGACCGGGAGTGGGGCGGGACGGCTCGTTCGCCGTGGGGACGAACGTACCGTCCCGCACTGCCTTCGCGATCTGCTCGTGGGCGTCGCGGAACGGTACGCCCGTGCGCACGAGCGCCTCGGCAGCGTCGGTCGCACGTAGAAGCGGATCGGCGCAGGCCGCGGCCAGGCGCTCGCGGTCGAAGTCGAGCCCGGCGAGGAGGGTGCGTAGGGCGCCGAGCGCGCCGAGAGAGTCCTTGCGGGCGGCGAACACCGGCACCTTGTCCTCCTGCAGGTCGCGGTTGTACGCCAGCGGGAGGCCCTTGACGACCGCGAGCAGGCCCGCCAGGCGCCCGAGCGCAGTACCTGCCTTGCCGCGCACGAGCTCGGCGACGTCCGGGTTCAGCTTCTGCGGCATCAGCGACGAGCCGGTCGCGGCGCTCTCCGGGAGGCGCGCGAATCCGAACTCGCTCGAGACCCACAGCGTCACCTCCTCGCCGATCCGCGAGAGGTGTCCGAACAGGACCGCGCATGCGTAGAGGTAGTCGAGCGCGAAGTCGCGGTCGGCCACGGCGTCGAGTGAGTTTCGAAGCGCCGGACCGGGCGGTGCGGGGAGGCCGAGAGTCGAACCTGCGAGCGCCGCGGCTCCGAGCGGCGAGGGACGCGCCGCCTCGGCTGCGAAGCGGAAGCGCCCTCGGTCGCGGTCGAGCATCTCCACCCAGGCGAGCAGGTGGTGCCCGAGCGTGACCGGCTGCGCGCGCTGGAGGTGGGTGTAGCCCGGCAACGGGGTCTCGGCCTCCTCCTCGGCGCGGTCGAGGAGCGTGGCCGCGAGGGCCTCGATCCCCTCGATTGCCTCCGCGCAGGCGTCGACCACGTAGAGGCGCAGCGCGGCCGCCACCTGGTCGTTCCGCGAGCGCCCGGCCTGGATCTTCCGCCCCACCTCGCCCAGGCTCCGCTCGATCAGCGTGTGGACGTCCTCGTCGCCGGCCTCGTACTCGACCCCGGCGAGCGTGCGCTCGACCTCTGCGAGCTCGTCGTCGTGGAGCAGGCCGGCCGCGTTCAGCGCCTCGCGTGGACCGTGGTCGCCTCGCAGTCGTAGGGGAGGAGCTCGGCGTCGTCGGCGGCCAGGAAGTCGGCCACCTCCGGCGCGAGCTCGCCGCCGACGCGTCCGGCCCAGAGCGTCACGTCGTCAGCGTGGCCCGCTCGAGTGCGCCGAGAAGCTCCGTCTCGAGGGCGGCGATGCGGATGAAGCCCTCCGCCGCCTCGTGCGGGAACGTCTCGCCGGTGCCGTAGGACGCGAGCTCGTGCGAGTAGAGCGCGTGCTCGGAGCGCCGTCCCGTGACGACCGCCGACCCCGCTTGCAGCGACACCCGGACCTCGCCGGTCACGCGCTCCTGCGTCGTCGCGAAGAACGCGTCGTACGCCTTGCGGACCGGGTGGAACCAGAGACCGTCGTAGACCAGCTTCGCCCAGCGCGGCTCGAGCTCGCGTCTTGGCGTGCAGCTCGCCCTTCGTCAGCACGAGCTCCTCGAGCGACCGGTGCGCCTCGATCAGGGTGAGCGCGGCGGGCGCCTCGTAGAGCTCGCGGCTCTTGATCCCGACGGCGCGGTTCTCGATCATGTCGATCCGGCCGATCCCGTACGACCCGCGACTGCTCGTTCAGCGCCGCGACGAGCTCGGCCAGCGAGCAGCTCCTCGCCGTCGAGCGCGACGGGCAGACCGTCCTCGAACGCGAGCACGATCTCCGTCGGCGCAGGAGCAGTCGAGCGGCGAAGCGGTGAGCACGAACGCGTCCTCCGGCGGCGCCTGCCACGGATCCTCGAGGACGCCGGCCTCGATCGCCCGCCCGAAGAGGTTGTCGTCGATCGAGTACGGCTTCTCGGCGCTCGCCTCGACCGGGATCCCGCGCGCGAGCGCGTACTCGATCTCCTCGTCTCTCGTCCAGATGCGGTCGCGGAGCGGCGCGATCACGCGCACGCTCGGGTACTTCGCCTTGAACGCGAGCTCGAAGCGCAGCTGGTCGTTGCCCTTGCCGGTGCAGCCGTGCACGACCGCCTCGGCGCCGAGCTCGAGCGCGATGTCGGCGACGGCCTCGGCGATCACCGGGCCGCGACAGCGCGGAGACGAGCGGGTAGCGGCCCTCGTAGAGCGCGTTCGCGAGCAGCGCCTTCGCGACCTGGTCGCCGGCGAACGCGTCCGTGCGGTCGAGGACGACGACGTCGTCGGCGCCGGCCAGGCGGCCGCGCTCGAGCGCCTGCCCGTGGTCGGCCTCCTGGCCGACGTCCACGAGCACCGCCACGACCTCGTCGAAGCCGTAGTCCTCCTTGAGCCACGCGATCGCGCAGCTCGTGTCGAGCCCGCCCGAGTAGGCGAGCACGGCAGTTCCGCTCATGTTGCTCCTTCCAGGTGGTGTGACAGCTGCGCGGCAAGCTCGGCGCCGCTGACGCCCTCCCGGGCGGCGACGAAGATCGTGTTCTCGCCGGCGATCGTCCCGGCGACGTCTCCGAGCTGGGCGCGCGTCGATCGCCTCGGCCAGGGGGCTCGCGAAGCCCGGCGGGGTCTGGACGACGACGAGGCCCGCCGAGGGCGTGACGGCGAGCGCCCAGCGGCGAAGCGCGGCGGAGAGCTCGCTCAGCCGGTCGAGGTCGGCGGCGCCCGGCAGCGCGTAGACGAGCCGGCCCTCGGCGTTCCGCACCTTGACGAGGCCGAGCTGCGCGATGTCCCGCGAGACGGTGGTCTGGACGACGTCGATGCCGGCTTCGCGCAGCGCTTCCGCGAGCTCGGCCTGCGTCGAGAGCTGTCGCTCGCGGACGAGCCGCATGATCGCGCCCTGGCGCTCGAACCTGTCCACTACGAGAGCACCTCCGAGAGCACGTCGAGTGCCTGGTCGACCTCGGCGGCGCCGATCGTCAGCGGCGGTGTCAGCCGGAGCACGGTCTCGCCCGCCGAACCGACGAGCAGCCCGCGCTCGCGACAGTCGTCGACGACCTCCGCCGCCGGCCGGTCGAGCTTCGGCGCCGAGGAGAAGGCCAAGGCCCCGTACCTCGACGACCCCCGGGAGCCTGCCCAGCCCCGCGGAGAGCAGCGACCCGGTCAGCCGAACGGCGGTGAGCAGCTCGGCGTCGAGCTCGGCACAGGTGGCGACGGCGGCTGCGCACGCGACGGGGTTGCCGCCGAAGGTGGCGCCGTGGTCGCCGGGCTCGAACGCGCCGGCGGCGTCGTCTGCGACCAGCAGGCAGCCGATCGGGAGGCCGTTCGCAAGCCCCTTCGCCAGCGTGACCGCGTCCGGGCGCACGCCGAGCTGCTCGAAGCAGAAGAACGTGCCGGTGCGGCCCATGCCGGTCTGGACCTCGTCGAGGACGAGCAGCGCGCCGAGCTCGTCCGCGAGCGCGCGCGCCGACGCGACGAAGGACGGCGTGAGCGGCCGGATCCCGCCTTCGCCCTGAACGGGCTCGAGCAGGATGCAGCCCGTGTGCTCGTCGGCTGCGGCGGCGAGCGAGGCCGCGTCGTTCGGCTCGGCGAAGCGGACACCGGGCACGAGCGGCTCGAAGGGCGCCCGTTTCGGCGGTCTGGCCGGTGGCGGCGAGCGCACCGAAGGTGCGGCCGTGGAACGAGCCCTCGAGCGCGACGACGCCCGGCCTTCCGGTCGCCTTGCGCGCGTACTTGAGCGCAGCCTCGATCGCCTCCGCACCGGAGTTGCAGAAGAACGCCTGAGCGCCGCCGAAGCGGGCGGAGAGACGCTCGGCCAGCTCGGCCATCGGCTCCGTCCAGTAGAGGTTCGAGGTGTGCCACACACGCGCGAGCTGCGCCTGTGCGGCGGCGAGAGGGGCGGGGTGGAGGTGACCGAGCCCGACCACCGCGATCCCCGCGAGGAAATCGAGGTAGCGGCGGCCGTCGGCGTCGACGAGCCACGCGCCCTCGCCCGCGACGAAGGTCACGTCCTGGCGCGCGTAGGTCGGGAGGACGCGCGCGTGCGTCGCGGCGGTGCTCACCCGACCACCGCCGTCTCGCCGATCTCGGCTCTCACACCCAGCCTGGCCGCGGTCACGGCGGCCCGGAGCTTCGGGACGATGCCGCCCTCGAGGTCGCCGTCGGCGAGCAGGCGATCGGCGTCGACCGCCTCGATCGACTGCACGACGGCGCCGCCGAGGAGCAGGCCCGGGACGTCGGTGACGAACAGCAGGCGCTCGGCGCCGAGGCCGATGGCGAGCGCGGCGGCCGCCTCGTCCGCGTTGACGTTGAGCGGGCCGGCGGCCAGGGGCGCGATGACCGGGATCTTGCCCTCGCCGAGCGCGCTCGTCACCGTCGCCGGCCGGCTCGGGACGGGATCGCCGACGAGGCCGAGCGCGGGCACGGGCGTCGCCTCGAGCCCGATCTCGTCGCCCAGGAGGCCGACCGCGTCGCGGCCGAGCGCGGTGCAGAGAGAGTGGTTGACCGCTGCGAGGGCGCGGCGAACGAGCATCAGCGTGGCGGGGCTCGTCACGCGGCGTCCGCCGACGAAGTGGATCGGCACGTTGAAGCGGCGCATCTCGGCCGAGATCTGCGGCCCGGCGCCGTGGACGACGCAGACGTCGGTGCCCGGGGAAGCGAGCGCCAGGATCGCCTCGGCCGCCTCGGCGGCGACCGCGCCGCCGCACTTGACGACGACGGTGCTCACGAGCGGTAGTCCGCGTTGATGGACACGTACTCGTGCGAGAGGTCGCTCGTCAGGTAGCTCGCCCGGCCGGTCCCGAGCCCGAGGTCGAGCTCGATCAGGCAGCGCCCGCCCTCGAGCGCTCCCTCGGCCTGTCCGGGTGCCCCGCCTGCGAAGACCGGGACGCCGTTCAGCGCGAGCGTCGTCCGCGCGGGCTCGAGCCTCGCGTAGCCGCCGTTGTAGGCGGCCGAGCCGGCGGCGGCGAGGATGCGGCCCCAGTTCGCGTCGCGCCCGTGCAGCGCCGTCTTCACGAGCGGAGACGTCGCGATCCGGCCGGCGATCGCCTTCGCCTCGGCCTCGCTCGCCGCGCCGGTCACCTCGACCTCGGCGACGAACGTGACGCCCTCGCCGTCGGCGACGATCTGCGCCGCGAGGTCGCTGCAGACCGCGCCCAGTGCGGCGGCGAACGCCTCGTCGTCGCGCTCGGCGCCCGAGGCGCCGTTCGCGAGCAGGACGACCGTGTCGTTGGTCGAGCACTCGCCGTCGACCGAGATCGCGTTGAAGCTCTCCGCGACGGCGGGGTGGAGGAAGTCGAGCGCCTCGCCCGGCTCGAGCGGGTAGTCGGTCGTGACGACCGCGAGCATCGTGGCCAGGTTGGGATGGATCATCCCGGAGCCCTTGGCCATCCCGCCGACGGCGAAGCCCGGCCCGCCGGCGAGCGCCTGCTTGGGCCGCGTATCGGTAGTCATGATCGCCGCGGCCGCATCGGCGCCCCCCTCGGGCGAGAGAGCGGAGGCGGCAGCCCCCAGGCCCGGCAGCACGCGCGCGAGCGGGAGCTGAGCGCCGATCACGCCCGTCGACAGGACGAGCACCTGCTCGGAGTACAGGTCGAGCAGCCGCGCGGCCTCGCCCGCCGTCGCCCGGGCGTCGAGCTCCCCTCGCTGGCCGGTGGCCGCGTTCGCGACCCCCGAGTTGAGCGCGATCGCCTGCGGCTCGGCAAGCGCGAGGTGCTCCTTCGAGACGACGACCGGCGCCGCCTGGACGCGGTTGACCGTGAACATGGCGGCCCCGGTCGCCGGGGGGAGCGAGCGAACGAGCGCAAGGTCGGGCTTCTCCTTGCGGATCCCGCAGTGGACGCCGCTGGCGACGAACCCCAGAGCCGCTGTCACGCTCATACCAGCACGCCTCCGAGGCGCAGTCCGGCGGTCTCCTCGAGCCCGAGTGCGAGGTTCGCGTTCTGGATCGCCTGTCCGGCGGCCCCCTTGCCGAGGTTGTCGAGGGCGCAGACGACGATTGCCCGGCCGGTGGCCCGGTCCTCGAAGAGGCCCAGCTCGGCCATGTCGGTGCCGTGGACGCGAGCGAGCTCGGGCACGACGCCGTCGGGCAGGACGCGGACGGTCGGTGCGCCCGGCGTAGACGTCCTCCAGCCGCTCACGCAGGTCGGTCTCGACCGCCTGGGCGTAGCAGGTCGTCAGCAGGCCTCGCCGGACAGGCAGCAGGTGCGGCACGAAGCAGACCGGGAAGCCGAGCGCCTGGGCGATCTCCGGCGCGTGTTGGTGCGAGCCGACCCGGTACGGCGTCAGGTTCTCGAGCACGAAGCCTGCGTGCGAGGCCTCTTTCAGCGCCCGTCCCGCTCCGGAGACGCCCGACTTGGCGTCGACGACCACGCCCTCCGGCTCGATCGCGTCGACGAGCGGCGCAAGCGCGAGCAGCGCCGCTGTCGCGTAGCAGCCGGGGTTGGCGATCAGAGGCCCGGTGGGAGGCCACAGCTCCGGCAGCGCGTAGCGCCAGTCCTCGAGCGTCTCCGGCCGCGGGTGCTCGAAGCCGTACCAGGCGGGGTAGAGCGCCGGATCGAGCCGGTGTCCGCCGGAGAGATCGACGACGACCGTATCGGGCGGCGGCTCCAGCAAGGCTGCCTGCTCCGCCCCGAGGCACGACAGCAGCAGTTCGGCGCCGCTGGCGACCGCCTCGTCGTTGGAGACGAACGCCGGAAGGTGGCCGTTCAGGCGCAGGTCGAGCGCGGACGCCGGGAGTCCTGCGAGGGAGTCGGACCCGAGCGCGACCAGCTCGAGCTCGGGGTGGGCGAGCACCCGGTCCAACGTCTCCTGGCCGGCGTAGCCGCCGCTGCCGAGTGATCGTCGTGCGCATTTGCGTATTATGCACAACCATGCAAATGATGCAACGACGAGGCCACCTCGTCCTGGAGGACGGCACGGTGTTCACCGGCCGCGCCGTCGGCGCGCCGGGCGTCGCTTCGGGCGAGGCCTGCTTCACGACGGCCATGGCCGGCTACGAGGAAGCGGTCACCGATCCGAGCTACGTCGCGCAGGTGCTCTGCTTCAGCTACCCGCTCATCGGCAACTACGGCGTCGACGCAGGTCGCGTCGAGTCCGAGCGGATCCAGTGCGAGGGCGTGGTCGTCCGCACCGCGAGGCCGGCGTTCGCGGCCTGGCTTGCGCGAGCAGGGCGTCGTCGCGCTCGAGGATGTCGACACGCGCGCGCTCGTGTTGCGGATCCGGGACGGCGGCGTGCTCCGCTGCGCCCTCGGGGACGCGAGCGTCGAGGAGCTGCACGCGCGCGCGCTCGCCGAGCCGCCGATCGACGGCCGGCCGCTCGACCGCGCGGTCGGCACCGCCGAGCCGTACGCGCTCGGCTCGGGGCCGCGCGTCACCGTCCTCGATCTCGGCTGCAAGCGCTCGATCCCCGAGCGCTCGCCGCGTGCGGGCTCGAGGCGCTCGTCGTGCCCGGCTCCTGGGACGCGGACTCGATCCTCGAGACCGACCCGCGGGCCGTGCTCGATCGCCAACGGCCCGGGCGATCCCGCCGTCCTGACCGACCAGGTCGAGACCGTCCGCGGGCTGCTCGGGCGCGTGCCGCTGTTCGGCATCTGCCTCGGCCACCAGCTGCTCGGGCTCGCTCTCGGCCTGCAGCACGTTCAAGCTGCCCTTCGGCCACCGCGGGCGCAAACCACCCAGTCCGCGACCTCGCGAGCGGGCGCGTGCTGGTCACCGCCCAGAACCACGGCTTCGCCGTCGAGCCCGGCGACGGCGCCGAGGTCACGCACGTCTCGCTCAACGACGGGACCGTGGAGGGCCTCGCCGGCGAGGACTTCGCGAGCGTCCAGTTCCACCCCGAGGCGGCGCCCGGCCCGCTCGACGCCCTGCCCTTCTTCGACCGCATCGCAGCGACGTGCCGAAGCGCACCGACCTTCGCTCGATCCTGATCCTCGGCTCCGGGCCGATTCGCATCGGCCAGGCGTGCGAGTTCGATTATGCGGGGGCGCAGGCCTGCCGCGTGCTGGGCCGCGAGGGCTACCGCGTCGTGCTCGTCAACTCGAACCCGGCCACGATCATGACCGACCCCGAGTGGGCCGACGCGACCTACATCGAGCCGCTCGACGCCGAGACCGTGGCGGAGGTGATCGAGCGCGAGCGCCCCGAGGCGCTGCTGCCGACGCTCGGCGGCCAGACCGCGCTGAACCTCGCGGTCGAGCTGCACGAGGCCGGCGTGCTCGACCGGTACGGGGTCGAGCTGGTCGGCGCGGACGTTGCGGCCATCCACCGCGCCGAGGACCGCCTCGCCTTCCGCGCCGCGATGGAAGCCGCAGGGCTGCCGGTCGCAGACAGCCGTGTGGTCGTGGCCGGCGGACGACCTCCGGGGCCTCCCGCTGCCGGCGATCGTCCGTCCCGCCTTCACCCTCGGGGGCACCGGCGGCGGTCTCGCACGGACACCCGCGAGGAGCTCGAGCTGCAGATTGCCCGCGGGCTCGCGGCGAGCCCGATCGGCCAGGTGATCGTGGAGCGCTCGCTCGAGGGCTGGCAGGAGCACGAGCTCGAGGTGATGAGCGACTCGTCCGGGAACTGCGTCGTCGTCTGCTCGATCGAGAACCTCGACCCGATCGGGCGTGCACACCGGCGACTCGTGGACGGTCGCGCCGCAGCAGACGCTCTCCGATCCCGAGTACCAGCGGCTCCGCGAGGCGGCGTTCGCGTGCGTGCGCACGGTCGGAGTCGCGACGGGCGGCGCCAACGTGCAGTTCGCCTACGAGCCGGCCACCCGCGAGCTCGTCCTGATCGAGATGAACCCCCGCGTCTCGCGCTCGTCGGCGCTGGCGTCCAAGGCGACGGGGTTCCCGATCGCGAAGCTGGCGGCTCTGCTGGCCGTGGGCTACACGCTCGACGAGCTGCCGAACGACATCACCGGCGAGACGACCGCCGCGTTCGAGCCGGCGCTCGACTACGTGGCCGTGAAGGCGCCGCGCTTCGACTTCGCCAAGTTCCCGGAAACCGAGCCGCGGCTCGGCAGCGAGATGCGCGCAGTCGGCGAGGCGCTCGGGCTGGGTCGCACGTTCCCGGAGGCGTTCCTGAAGGCGCTCGAGGGGCGCGAGACGGATGCGCCGGTTCTCGACCTCTCGCGCCGGGGCGAGCCCGTTCCGGAGCGCTGGGACCTGCTGCTCGAGGCCGCCCGCGTCAGGCTCGACCTACCGGGGGTGCACGCGTACTTCGCGAGACGAGTTGCGTGCGATCGCCGCCGCGGAGCGGGAGCTGGCGGCCGACGGTGACGTCGCCGCCGCGAAGCGCTTCGGGCTGCCGGATACAGCGATCGCGCGGGTGCTCGGGATCGACGCGGCCGACGTGCGGCGCCGCCGGGGGCAGCCCTCCCGGCTGGCTGTGGACTCGTGCGCCGGCGAGTTCGAGGCCCGGACGCCGTACTTCTACCTCTCCTACGAGGCCGGCCAGAACGGAGCGTCGGGCGGCGCGGTCGTCGTTCTCGGCTCCGGCCCCAACCGGATCGGCCAGGGGATCGAGTTCGACTACTGCTGCTCGCGGGCCGCGATCGCGTTCCGCCGCCTCGGACACGAGGTCGTGATGGTGAACTCGAACCCCGAGACCGTCTCCACCGACTACGACACCTCCGACCGGCTCTACCTCGAGCCGCTGACGCTCGAACGGGTGCTCGACGTCTGCGAGCTGGAGCACCCGCTCGGCGTCGTCGTCTCGCTCGGTGGCCAGACGCCGCTCCGGCTCGCGCCCGAGCTGGCCGCCGCGGGCGTGCCGCTGCTCGGCGATCCGCTTCACGCGATCGAACAGGCGGAGGACCGGGGCCGCTTCGGCTCGCTGCTCGCCGAGCTGGGCCTGCGCGCGCCGGCGTGGGGGGTGGCCGCGACGACCGCGGAGGCACGGGCGGTCGCGGCCGAGCTCGGCTACCCGGTGCTCGTCCGCCCGCACCACGTCCTCGGCGGCCGGCGCATGCGCATCGCCTGCGCGGCCCCGAGGAGCTCGCGCTGTACGAGCCGGCGCTCGTCGACGAGTTCCTCGACGGTGCGCTCGAGCTCGACGTCGACGCGCTCTGCGACGGAGAGGACGCCTGGGTCGCGGCGGTCCTCGAGCACGTCGAGCCTGCGGGCGTGCACTCGGGCGACTCGGCCTGCGTGCTGCCGGCCCCGTCGGTGACGCCCGAGCTGGACGCCGAGATCCGCGCGCTCGCGTCCGCGCTCGCCGGCGGCCTTCAGGCGCGCGGACTGCTCAACCTCCAGCTCGCGCTGCACGAGGGCGAGCTCTACGTGCTCGAGGCGAACGCGCGCGCCTCGCGGACGGTTCCGTTCGTCTCGAAGGCGATCGCCGTGCCGCTCGTGGATCACGCCTGCAGGCTCCTCCTCGGTGAGCCGCTGGAGGCGCTGCGGCCTGCCGGACCGAGCACACCCGACCCGCGCCTACGCGAAGGAGTCGGTCTTCCCGAGCGAGCGCTTCCCATCGGCCGCGACGCGCGGACCGGAGATGCACTCGACCGGCGAGGTGATGGCGGGCGGCGACACCGTCTCCGAGGCCTACGCCCGCGCGCTTCGCTCCGCCGGGCGAAGTCGTGTGGGTGGGCGCATCGGCCCACCGCTGCAGGCGGGGTGGGCGGGGGCAGCCGAGGCCGCCCCCGCCCGAGTTGCTCAGCCGCCCAGGTCGTAGCGGACGGCGATGCCGTCCAGGCCGAGGCGCACGTCGTCGACGTAGCCCTGGGAAACCGGGCCAGCCGGCGCCGCTGTTCTGGCCGACCTCGAGCCGGATGCCGGCGATGACCGCGTTCGGGTTGTTCGACACGAAGTCGCGTAGCCTGCACGGGTGGTCCCGGCCGTTCTGGCTGCATTCGCTCTCCTGGCGGCGCCCCCGCCGAACGCGCCCTTGCCGCGCGAGGCGGCCCCGCTGGCGCGCGCCCTCACCGAGCACACCGAGGCGCTGCACGCCGGGGTGGATGGGTGGCGCGGCGACGGGCCAGTCCCCGCGGAAGTCGAGCTCGAGGCCCTCTACCAGCAGCGAATCTTCATCCACCTGACGGGCAAGCCCGCGCTCGCACGCGCCGTGGTCGCCCGGTTACGGGGGCGGATTCGGCACGAGGCGACCGAGACCCTCGCGGCTCGCGCCGCGCTCGTCCGTCTGACCCCGCCGACGCGCAAGCCGTTGCGCTCGTTCCGTACCGGGCCGCCTGCTCCGGCTCGGTCGCTCCTGCGCTGGTACCGGGAAGCCGAGCGGCGCTACGGCGTCGGCTGGCACGTCCTGGCTGCGGTCAACTTCGTCGAGTCCGCCTTCGGCAAGCTTCGCTCCGACAGCACCGCGGGAGCGCAGGGCCCGATGCAGTTCATTCCCGGCACGTGGCGCGCATACGGCCTCGGCGGGAACGTCAACGACCCCCACGATGCGATCCTGGGAGCGGCGAACTACCTGCGCGCGTCCGGCGCTCCGCGCGACTACCGGGGGGCGCTCTACGCCTACAACCACTCGACCCTCTACGTCGACGCCGTCCTGCGCTACGCGAACCAGATGAAGCGCGACGTCCGTGCCTTCTACGGCTACTACGCCTGGCAGGTCTGGGTGCGGACGCCCGCCGGTCCCCGCAGGCTCACGGGACCGGGGCTGTGAGCCGGTAGATCCGGTTCGTCGAGGGGCTCCACGTCGAGCGCGACCTCCTCGAAGAAGCGCGCCGCCGGCGGGCGGCCGGGCTCTGCGAGCAGGATCTCGCCGCCGAGTCGAGGTAGGAGACCGAGCAGCTGGTCGACGTTCCTGCGCTCGTAGAGGAGGTCCGCTCCCAGCACGAGATCCCACGGCCCCCGATCGATCAGGGTCTGCGGCGCCGTCCCAGGAAACGAGCGCCGTCTCGAGCGTCGGCGTCCGTTCCGCTCGGCGTTGGCCACGGTCACCTCGAGCGCCTCGGCCGCCCAGTCCGTGGCGAGCACGCGGGCGCCGCGCGAGCGCGGCGACGATGCTCGGCAGCCCCAGCCCGCAGCCGAGCTCGAGCACGCGGAGCCCCTCGACGGCGCGCGGTTCGGACGACACGGGCGAGCGCGACGCCGCCGGGCCAGAGCTCGGCCCAGTAGGGCAGGAACTCCTCGTGCTCGAAGGCCTCCTCGCTCGAGCAGCGCCTCCGCCTCGGCGGGGCGGAGGATCGAAAGCTCCAGGCCGTCGACGTCGACGGTGTCCTCGACGAGATTGAGCGCCTCCATGTGTGGGCAGGATCGCAAGACCCACACGGAAGGAGCCGTCAGTGACAGACGAACGCAACGAGGACGAGCGCACCGAGGAAGAGGAGACGGACGTCGGCCTGATCGGCGGCGGAGGCCCCGCCGCGACGATCGACGGGGACGACGACACCCTCGACGAGCACGGTCAGAACCTCAGAGAGGCCGATCCTGGCGAGCGTTAGCCAGGGAGCCAAGGACACCGGCCAGCAGGCCGCCCGCAGCTCCTGGGCGCGCGGTTTCGCGCGCTGGGGCCTCGTCTCGCGGGGCGTGATGTACGCCCTCGTCGGGGTGCTCGCGCTCAAGGTCGCAGCGCTCGGCCGCGGCTCGGCTCCCGATCGCGAGTCCGCGCTCAAGGCCGTCGCCGACGAGCAGTTCGGGCGTGTGCTCCTCAGCGCGATCGCCGTCGGCCTGCTGGGCTACGCGCTCTGGCAGCTCGCCCGCGCCGTGCTCGGCGGCAACCTGGAAGGCGGCGAGGACGAGAGCGTCTTCAAGCGGATCGGCTATGCCGCGCGCGGCCTCTTCTACGGCGCGTTGTTCGTCTCGGCGATGATGATCGTCTTCGGCGCCGACGAAGGTGGGGGCAAGGGCGAGGAGGACCGGGCGACCGCGTACGTGCTCGACCTGCCGGCCGGGCAGCTGATCGTCGGCGCGATCGGGCTCGCGTTCATCGCGGCCGGGCTGTTCAACCTCTATCGGGGCGTGACCCGCAAGTTCCGCGAGAAGCTGAAGCTGCGCAAGCTGAGCGACACCGAGGACAAGGCGTACACGGTGCTCGGCGTGGCGGGCTTCGCCGCCCGCGGCGTCGTCTTCGGGCTGATCGGGATCTTCCTCATCCGGGCCGCCTACCAGTACGACCCGAAGGAGGCAGTGGGGCTCGACGGAGCCCTGAGCGAGATCGTCCACACCCCTTACGGGCCGCTGCTGCTCGGCATCGTCGCCACGGGCCTGTTCGCCTTCGGGCTCTACTCGTTCGTCGAGGCCCGGTACCGCGAGGTGTAGCGACTCCGTGCCTCGAGCGCGAGGTACAGGAGCGCGAGCCAGGCCGTGCCGGCGGCGAAGCCGGCGAGAACGTCGGTGAGGAAGTGCACCCCCAGGTACAGGCGGCTGAAGCCGATTGCCGCCACCAGCAGGCCGGCCCCGCCGAGGAACAACACCCGTACGTCGCGGGAACGGAGTCGACGCGCCAGGACGAGCGCGATCGAGCCGAAGACCGCGAGCGAGACGAGCGAGTGGCCACTGGGGAAGGAGTAGGTGCTCTCCGTCGAGAGCGGATCGGGGAAGAACGGGCGCTCCCGCTGGAAGCCGAGCTTCATCCCGGTCGACAGCACCTGCGCGCCGACGAACGCGAGCGCGACGAAGACGGCGTCCGTCCTTTCTCCACGTCGCCAAAAGATGCCGACGGCGAGCAGCGTGACCGCCAGCAGCGTCGTGAAGTTGCCGATCCACGTGACCACCTGGAAGACGTCCGTCCGGGACTCGGTTGCGTGGCCGTGGAGCCAGTCGGCCAGCCGCTGGTCGTAGCCCGTGTCGCCCTCGAGCAACTCCTCGGCGATCGCCCCGAACGCCCACAGGCTCGCCGCCAGGATCAGCAGCGCGCCGAGAAGCGGTAGCCCGAAGGCCTGGAGCCTGGCGGTGAGCCCGCGGGCAACCATCGGGCCATTGTTACCCTCATCTTCGTGTCTCGATCCGTGATCGTCAGTGCTGTCAGGACGCCGTTCGGCAAGCTCGGCGGCGGCCTCGCCGGCTACGAGGCGACCGAGCTCGGCTCGCTCGCGATCCGCAACGCGATCGACCGGGTGGGGCTCGAGAACGACGAGATCGAGTACGTCGTCATGGGCCAGGTGCTCCAGGGCGGCGCGGGGCAGGCGCCGGCGCGTCAGGCCGCGATCGGGGCCGGGCTGCCGATCGAGGTTCCGGCCGACGCGATCAACAAGGTCTGCGCGTCATCGATCCGAGCCGTCCAGATCGCCGACCTGATGATTCGCGCCGGCGAGCACGACGTCGTCGTGGCCGGCGGGATGGAGTCGATGTCGAACGCGCCGTACATCCTCAAGCAGGCGCGCTTCGGCTACCGCCTGGGCGACGGCACGCTGATCGACCTGATGACCCACGACGGGCTCACGTCCACCTTCGACAAGAAGCACATGGTCGAGCAGGCGTCGTTCGTCTCCCGGGAGCTGGGGATCTCGCGCGAGGACCAGGACAAGTGGGCGCTGCGATCGCACGAGCGCGCGACGGCCGCGCAGGACGAGGGCCGTTTCCGCGAGGAGATCGTCGCGGTCGGCGAGTTGGACGCCGACGAGGGACCGCGGCGGGACACGTCGATCGAGAGGCTGGCGAAGCTGAAGCCGGTGTTCGACCCAGAGGGGACGACGACCGCGGGCAACGCCCCGGGGGTGAACGACGGCGCGGGCGCGCTCGTCGTGACGAGCGAGGAGTTCGCGAAGCGGCGGGGGCTGGAGCCGCTGGCGACGATCCTCTCGCAGGCGTACGTGGCGGACGACTTCGCGTACCTCGCGCGCACGCCCGCAAAGGCCGGCGCGAAGGCGCTCGAGAAGGCGGGCAAGACGATCGGCGACGTCGAGCGGGTCGAGCTGAACGAGGCGTTCTCGTCGGTCGTGCTCAACTCAACGGAGATGCTCGGCGCCGACCCGGACAAGGTGAACGTGAACGGCGGCGCCGTCGCCCTCGGCCACCCGATCGGAGCCTCTGGCGCGCGCATCCTCGGCACGATGATCTACGAGCTGCGCCGCAACGGCGGCGGGCTCGGGCTGGCCGCGATCTGCTCCGGCGGCGGCCAGGGCGACGCCATCCTGCTCGAGGTCTAGGAACTCGTACCCCGTCCGGGGGAGGGCCCGTAACCCGGCCGGGGGATCTTTGGCACGGCGGGCAACTTTGCGGCTCGCTCGACGTTCTACTCAGCACTGATGCCAACGGTCTACCCCTCGCGCCTGCCGCCGCTGCGCCGGTGGGCGCCTGGGAAGGCGTGCCTCGCGCTAGCCGTGTTCGTCATCGCCCTCTCGGCCCTCGCCGCACCACCGCCCGCGCGCCGCATACTCCTGTTCGGCGGGGGAGGGTCGCTCGCCCGCGAACCGGATCGAGGACTGCCGCCGGCCGCTCAAGGCGCCGGCGAAGAAGGAGCGTCTGGCCGAGGCGCGTGAAGCGGGCCGGCTCGGCGTGACGTCGCTCCTGCTCCTCGTGCTCGCGCTGGCCGGCACCCTGGCCGTGCCGATCGGCTTCGACCGCATGAAGCGCAAGGACGAGCTCCAGGGGGATCGGCTGCTCCGTTAGCCTCCGCCCGCGTGGAGCTTCGAGCACGTTCTGGTGGTCGGCGCGGGGCAGATGGGCAGCGGCATCGCGCAGGTCGTCGCGACCTCGGGCCGGCGCGTCTCGCTCCACGACGCCGCTCCGGGTGCGGTCGAGCGCGGCCTGGAGGGGATGCGCAAGAGCCTCGGCAAGCTGGCCGAGAAGGGCGGGGCCGATCCGAACGAGGTGTTGCGCCGCATCCAGGCGGTCGACGACCTCGCCGAGGCCGACCTGTTGATCGAGGCGGTCGTCGAGGACGCGGCCGTGAAGGAGGAGATCTTCAGGCGCGCCGACGAGACGCTCCCGCCCGATGCGATCCTCGCCTCGAACACGTCGTCGATCCCGATCACCTCGCTCGGCGCGGTCACGGGCCGGCCCGATCGGGTGGTGGGCATGCACTTCTTCAACCCGGTGCCGGTGCTGAAGCTCGTCGAGGTGATCCGCGGGCTGCAGACCTCCGACGAGACGACCCGCGCGATCGTCGGGCTGGCCGAGGACCTGGGCAAGACGCCCGCCGAGGCGCGCGACTTCCCGGGCTTCGTCTCCAACCGGATCCTGATGCCGTTCATCAACGAGGCGGCCTACGCGCTCCTCGAGGGCGTGGCCGAGGCGGAGGCGATCGACACGATCGCGAAGCTCGGCTTCGCCCACCCGATGGGGCCGCTTGCCCTGGCCGACCTGATCGGCCTCGACACGTGCGTGGCGATCATGGAGGTGCTGCACGAGGGCCTCGGCGATCCGAAGTACGCGCCGTGCCCGCTCCTGCGCCAGTACGTGCAGGCGGGCCGGCTCGGCCGCAAGAGCGGCCGCGGCTTCTACGAGTACTAGAGCCTGCGGCCCAGGTCGACGAGCTGACGGCCGGGGACCTCGTCGCGCAGGCAGAGCGCCGAGTCGACCGCCCTCGCGAGCCTCGCGGTGGCGGCTGCGCGGCCGAGCCGTCGAACGCGGATGTTGTCGCCGAGGATCGCCAGTGCGTCGGCGCGGGTGAGGCCCCTGTGGGCGAGCGCCGAGCGATAGCGCCCGTACGAGCCGCGATACCTGGCAGCGACCAGCCAGCGCTCGGCGCGGGAGAGCTCGCCCGGACGCAGGCGCACCGCCCGTCGCAGCGCTCGGCGAGTCACGAGGGCCGTGAGCGCAGCGCGGGCACTGCCCGCGAACGGCGCCAGCCGCCCGACCGACGCCTCGGCGACCATCCCGGCGGGGAACGCGCACTGGATGCCCTCCGGGAGCAGCAGTTGCCCGTCGACCAGCGACGTGTCGAACCGTGACCGCGACGGCGCGTCACAGAGATTCGCGTCGCGTGACCACAGGTACACGCAGGCTGCGGCGGGCTTGTCCGGATCGGCGCCGGCCGGATCGAAGGTCCCCCAGCCCCAAGACCAGATCGAGCCGAGCCCGAGCTCGCCCGCCACGTGCCGGGCCGCGAGAGCGTTCAACTTGACGAACTGCAGCCACGAATCCAGCGGCTGAAGTCCCTCTCGTCCGCTCGTTCCGGGCTTCGAGTGGAAACCGAGGATCAGGCCGAGGCGCTCGGGTGGGATCCCCAGCGCGGCGAGCCGGCTGACAGGGCGACGCATCGCGACTCGGAGGGCGCGGCTGCCGAGCACCGGCCCGAGAGCGTGGAGTCGAGGGGCGTGGAAGTACGACTCGTAGACGATGTCCGCCGAGCCGGCGAGCTGCTGCCACCAGGCGCCGGCCGCGCCGCGCAGCTCGAGGGTGCCGTGGACGAACAAGAAGGGCCGGGCGCCGCGCGCCGTCAACTGGCGCGAGAGCTCGAGCACGTTCGTCCGGTACGCCGAGTTCGTCGGCGACCACGGAGTCGGAAGGTGAGCTCCCGAGAGCTCCTCGAGGGCGATCAGCGGCGTCGCGCATCCGGACGACGCCGCAGCCCGTGCGACGAGCCCGTCCGCGGCGGCGGCGACAGAGCCCGGGTCGGCGGGAGCCGAGGGCGTGCCGACCAGGCGCCCCAGCTTCATCTGCCAGTAGACCGTCTGCGCGCCGCCCTCGCGGAGCGTCTGCGGGACGGTCGTTCCACTCGAGGCCAGCACGAGGCCGGGCCGGCGGAACAGGTCGTTGCGGAAAGAGACGCTTCCCTCCGCGTAGTCGACCCAGAGCGTCTCGGCGTCCGGCAGGCCGCAGGGGCCGGCGAGCGCGCCGGGGGCGAACGCGAGCGCGGCGACGATCGCGACCAGGGTCACACGAAGGTTCATCTCGATCACTGTCGGCACAGAGTGCCGACGGCGCAAGCCCCCGTAGACTTTGAGCATGGACTTCTCGCTCAGCGCCGACCAGCGCGAGATCCAGGCGCTGACCCGGGAGTTCGCGCAGGCCGAGATCGAGCCGCACGCCGCCTCGTGGGACCGCGACCACCACTTCCCGCGCGAGCTGTTCACGAAGCTGGCCGCGCTGGGGCTGATGGGCGTCTGCGTGCCCGAGGAGTACGGCGGCGCGGGCGCCGACTTCCTCTCGTACATCCTCGTGCTCGAGGAGCTGTCGCGCGCCGACGCGGGGGTCGGCGTGACCGTCGCCGTGCACACGAGCGCGGTGACGCTGCCGCTCCTGATGTTCGGCACGGACGAGCAGAAGAGCCGGTTCGTACCCCCGCTTGCACGCGGTGAGCACCTGGGCGCTTTCGCGCTGACCGAAGCCGAGGCCGGGTCCGACGCGGGCGCGCTGCGCACGGCGGCCGTCCCAGAGGGCGAGGGCTGGCGCATCTCCGGCGCGAAGCAATGGATCTCGAACGGCGCCCACTCCGGGACGTTCCTGCTCTTTGCGCGCACCGACCAGGAGACTCCGGGTGCCGGCGGTGTCTCCGCGTTCGTCCTCGACGCCGAGCACGTCCGGATCACGCGCGAGGAGGAGAAGCTCGGCCTCAATTCCTCGGTGACGAACGACCTCGTCGTCGAGGACGCCGCCGTGGGACGGGACCGGCTGCTGCACGAGGAGGGCAAGGGCTTCCGCGTCGCGATGGCCACGCTCGACGGCGGACGCATCGGGATCGCAGCTCAGGCGGTCGGGATCGCGCAGGCGGCGTACGACGTGGCCCGCGAGTACGCGAAGGAGCGCCACGCCTTCGGCCGGCCGATCGCGGAGTTCCAGGCGATCCAGTGGAAGCTCGCGGACATGGCGACCGAGATCGACGCCGCCCGGCTGCTCGTGTATCGCGCCGCGTGGCTGAAGCAGAACGGTGAGCCCCACACAGAAGCCGGGGCGAAGGCGAAGCTCTTCGCCTCCGAGATGGCCCGCCGCCAGACTGCAGAGGCGATCCAGGTCCTCGGCGGCTACGGGTACACGAAAGAGTTCCCGGTCGAGCGCTACTACCGCGACGCGAAGATCACGGAGATCTACGAGGGCACGAGCGAGATCCAGCGGCTCGTGATCGCCCGCTCGGTGCTCGGGCTGACGCAGAAGGCGATGGCCGAGAGTTGAGCCCGCGCGCGCAGGACGAGCCCGTCCGCCTGACACGGATCTACACGGGTGGCGGCGATCGCGGCGAGACCTCGCTCGGCGACGGCTCACGCGTCTCGAAGCTCGACTGCAGGATCGCGGCCTTCGGCACCGTGGACGAGCTCAACTCGCTGCTCGGCGTGGCGCTCGCGGGCGAGCTTCCATCCGAGCTGCGGCCCGTGCTCGAGCGGGTGCAGAACGAGCTGTTCGACGTCGGCGCAGACATCTCGGTGCCGTTCGGGGTCGGGGACGGACGGCTGCGCGTCTCCTCGGCGCAGATCGAGGCGCTCGAGCGTGACTGCGACCGCTTCAACGCTCCGCTGCCCGAGCTGAAGAGCTTCGTGCTGCCCGGCGGCACCGAGGCCGCTGCGCGCCTCCACGTGGCCCGGGCGGTGTGCCGCCGAGCCGAGCGGGAGGTGCTCGACGCCGCGCAGGAGCTCGACCTCAACCGCGACGTCCTCGTCTACCTGAACCGGCTCAGCGACCTGCTATTCATCCTGGCCCGAGCGGCCAATGCCGCCGTGGGAAAGACCGAGCCGCTCTGGAAGCCCGGCGACTCGCGCTGACCTGACCGCTTGAGCTTCCCCGAAGCCGTCGCCTTCGCGGTCTGGTGCTTCGCCGTCGCGTTCGCCGGCGGTCTGCTCGGCCTGGTGCTCGGGAACATCCGCCTGCCGGCGGTCCTGCTCGTGGCCGCCTCGCCGGGGAGCGCGGGCGGTGCGAACATCGCCATCTCGGGCGTGACCGCGGCGACCGCCTCGATCGCGCACATCCGAGCCGGCCGGGTCGACTGGCGCCTCTTCGCGTGGATGGCGCCGCCCTCGATCGTCGGTGCGCTCGTCGGCGGCTTCCTCGCCGGAGTCGTTCCCGACGACGCGGTGCTGCTCGGAATCGCCGCCGTCCTCCTCTACAGCGGCATCGACCTGCTTCGGCGCCCACCGGTTCGCCGCGCCGAATCGGAAGGCGAGGGCACGCGAAACACCTTCGCCGTCGTTCTCTCCGGCGCCGTGATCGGGCTGCTCGGCGGTTTCGTCGGCCTGATCCTCGGGACGCTTCGAGTCCCTGCGCTGTTGCGCTTCACGGGAGCGCCCGCCGCCCGGCTCGTCGGCACGAACCTCGTTGTCGGCGTCTGCGTCGGGATCGCCGGGCTGATCGGGCACCTGCCGAGCGCCGCGCCCGACGCCACGATCGTCCTGATCGGCTCCGCGGCCTCGATCCCGGGCGCGCTGCTCGGCGCGCGCATGACCGGCCGGCTCTCGGAGGAGCAGCTGATCAAGGCGATCGGCGTCGTGCTCCTGATCGCCGGGGCAGCCGCCGCAGCCCAGGCCCTCACGTAGTAGGAGGGCTTGGCGAAACGACGCTGTGCCGTCGGGCCGCGCTGCTCGCCCCGATGCGGCGTCCTCAGTCGTGCCCGTATAGCTACGCATACGAGCACTCCCTGCGTCCTTGCCTCGGAACGAGCAGCGCACCCCGACAACGAGCAACGTTCCGCCAATCCCTCCTACACTTCCGCCATGGCGACGACCGAGGACCGCCGCACCGCGGACACTCCGACCGAGGAGTGGAAGCGCGAGCTCTACGAGGCCGCTCCCGAGCGGCAGGGCGAGCTCTTCTCGACGATCTCGGGCCTCGAGAACGAGCCGCTCGCGACGCCCGACACCGTCGACGTCGACTACGAGCGCGACCTCGGCTACCCCGGCGTCCACCCCTACACCAGGGGCGTCTACCCCTCCATGTACCGGGGCCGCCTCTGGACGATGCGCCAGTTCGCGGGCTTCGGCACGGCAGCCGAGACGAACGAGCGCTTCCGCTACCTGCTCGACCACGGCCAGACGGGGCTCTCCACCGCGTTCGACATGCCCACGCTGATGGGCCTCGACTCGGACCACGCACGGTCGCTGGGCGAGGTCGGTCGCGAGGGCGTTGCCGTCGACTCGCTCGACGACGTCGAGACGCTGTTCGCGGGGATCCCACTCGACCAGGTATCCACCTCGATGACGATCAACTCGCCCGCGGCGATGCTGCTCGCGTTCTACCTCTGCGTGGGCGAGGAGCAGGACGTCCCGCGCGCCGAGCTCCGCGGGACGATCCAGACGGACATCCTCAAGGAGTACATCGCCCAGAAGGAATGGATCTTCCCGCCCGAGCCGTCGATGCGGCTCGTCACGGACATGGTCGAGTTCTGTGCCCGCGAGATGCCGAAGTGGCACCCGATCTCGATCTCCGGCTACCACATCCGCGAGGCCGGCTCGACGGCCGCCCAGGAGCTCGCGTTCACCCTGATGGACGGCTTCACGTACGTCGAGTGGGCGCTGGAGCGGGGCCTCGACGTGGACGACTTCGCGCCCCGGCTCTCGTTCTTCTTCAACGCGCACCTCGATTTCTTCGAGGAGATCGCCAAGTACCGCGCCGCTCGCCGGATCTGGGCGAAGGAGATGCGCGACCGCTACGGGGCAAAGGACCCGCGCTCGCTGCTGATGCGCTTCCACACCCAGACGGCGGGTGTGTCGCTGACGGCCCAGCAGCCGGAGGTGAACATCGTGCGGACGGCTATCGAGGCGCTCGCGGCCGTGCTCGGCGGCACCCAGAGCCTGCACACCAACTCGTTCGACGAGGCGCTCGCGCTGCCGACCGAGGACGCGGTTCGCATCGCGCTGCGCACCCAGCAGGTGATCGCCCACGAGACCGGGGTCGTGAACTCGATCGACCCGCTCGGTGGCTCCTACCACCTCGAGGAGCTGACGAACCGGCTCGAAGCGGAGGCCTACGACTACTTCGACCGCATCCGCAAGCTCGGCGGCGTCATCCCGGCGATCAAGGAGAACTTCTTCCAGCGCGAGATCGCCGAGGCCTCGTTCCAGTACCAGTCCGAGGTCGAGGCCAAGCAGCGGATCGTCGTCGGCGTCAACCGCTACACGCTCGAGGAGGACACCTCGGTCGAGCTGCTCAAGATCGACCCTGCACTCGAGCAGCAGCAGATCGACCGGGTGCAGGCGCTGCGGGCGCGCCGCGACTCGGCCGCGGCCGAGTCGGCGCTGACGGAACTGAAGCAGGCGGCCGCGAAGGACGGCGTCAACCTGATGCCCCTGATCGTGGACGCGTCGCGCGCCTACGTGACCATGGGCGAGATGTGCGACGGCCTGCGCGAGGTGTGGGGCATCTGGCGGGAAACGCCGGTTTTCTAGAACTCCGCCCTAACCCAAACGCAACATCGCTCGTCTAATCTGTTTCGAGTGGGCAAGCTGCGCTCAACCTTTAGCTCGCGCAAGTTCAACCTTGCGCTCCCCTGGATCGCCGGCCTGGTGCTGGCGATCGGCGTAGCCGCGTTCATCCAGTCGCGGACGGACACGGGCGCGCCCAAGGAGACTTTCGAGAACGAGCCGGTTCAGGACCTCTCCAAACAGCCGAAGTCGGTTCCCGTGCCGCAGGAGGCGCGCAAGGTCGCGGTGACCTTCCTGCAGACCGCGGTCGCACGCCAGAACCTCGCCAAGGCGTGGACGGTCGCAGGCCCCGGGATCAAGGCGGGCCAGACCTACAAGGACTGGCTCAAGGGCGACATCTCGGTCGTGCCGTACCCGGGCGAGTCGATGGACCAGGCGCCGATCAAGGTCGACTGGTCGCACCCGAACTCCGTCGGCCTCTCGATCGCGCTCCTGCCGAAGAAGGGCAGCCCGGAGAAGCCACAGGTCTTCAACATGGAGCTGACGAAGACGGGCAACCGCTGGGTGGTCGATTCGTGGGTTCCGTACGCTCCGCCGGCCGTGCCGGCCGACCTCAACCAGTAGCCGAGGCCGCCCGGAGGCCCCTCTAGGGTTGGGCGGGTGAAGCAGATCCTCTCGTCCCCGCGCCGTCGCCGGCGTGCTGCGCTCGGCACGGGCGTCGCCGGGCTCGTGGCCGGGCTGGTCACCGTGGGCATCCTCTGGCCCAACACCGCCGAGCAGGTGCCGTCCGTGGTCGTGCCCGGCAAGCCCCAGGTCTACCACGAGCCGAAGGCGGTCAAGCTGACGCAGACCTCCCGGGCGGAGGCGCTCGCGACCGCGGCGAACTTCGTCAAGACCGCGGTGGCGCGGCAGAACGTCGACCGCTCGTGGCTCCTCGCGAGCCCGGCACTGAAACAGGGCTACACGCGCGCCGAATGGCGCGGCGGCGAGATCCCGGTGGTGCCCTATCCGGTGGCCGAAGCCAGGTGGAAGCTCGACTACACCTACGCCGACGCGGTCGGACTGCAGGTCCTGCTCTTCCCGAAGGCGGGCTCGGGCTTGCGGCCGAACCTCTTCCTGATGGAGCTCAAGCCCGTAGGCAGTTCTGCGCGCAGGCACTGGGTGGTCGACTCCTGGATCCCGAGCGGAGTGGCCAATCCGGCGCTGGCGGCACCGGCCTCGAGGCCCGGTGGCGGAGGAGGCGGGAGCGGTCTCCAGTCGCTCGATCCGAACATCGTCGGAAACACCCAGAGCCGCCTCGGGTCGGCCTGGCTGTTCGCACCGCTGACGGTGTTCGCGATCGTCCCGCTCGTGCTGGCGGTGTTCGGCTACCGGAGCTGGCGCCGCTCGCGCCGCGCCGAGCGCGCATATCGCGAGCACGCCCAGCGCCGGGCAGGCACAACGCCCTGATCGGCGCGCTCCGCAGGTACTTCTCCTCCTACAGGCGCCGCCGCCGGGCTGCGTGGCTCGGCGGCTTGCTCGTGGTTGCCGGCCTGATCGCGGTGCTCGTGGCGCTGCTCCCGAGCCCGACGCCCAACGCGGAAGAGGCTCTGGAGCCGGGGGCGCCGCAGGTCTACCAGCCGCCGAAGCCAATCCGCATGACGCCGCGCATACGCCGCGAGGTGGACGCGATCGTGGACGAGTTCGTCCGTGTGGCCGTTCTCCGCCGCGACCCGGCTCGCTCGTGGGAGCTGGCGGCGCCCGGCTTGCGCGTCGGCTCGACCCGAGCGGAGTGGCTGCGTGGTGAGCTGCCCGTGTTTCCCTACCCCGCCGACCCGGCGCGAACCGCCTGGGATCTCGAGTACGCCGACGAGAGCGAGGTGGCGCTCAACGTGACGCTCGTGGCGCGCAAGGGACAGCGCGAGCCGGCCGAGGTGTTCGGCGTGTCACTCGAGCCCGTGGGCCGCGGCGCAAGCCGGCGTTGGCTGGTCGGAGCCTGGTATCCGCGCGGGAGCGTCTCGCAGCCGCCTCCGCCGCCGGCGCAAACCGCGACGCAGCCGGCGGCACCGACGCCCGAGGAGCTGGAGGCCCTGCGCCGCGCCACGGAGGGACAGATCGACCGGCGTTGGTGGCTCGTCCCGGTGGGCGTGCTGGCGCTGATCGTGCTCGGGCCGCTGGGCTACTTCGCCGTGCAGCGGCTCCGCTCCGCCGCCCGACGGCCTACGGGCCCGAGCTAGCTGAGGTCGATCTCGAGGCCGTCGTAGGCGAGCTCGAGGCCGGCCTCGAGCGGCAGCTCGTCAGGCCGATGCGTCAACAGCAGGCGGTCCGCGCCCGACGCCTCGAAGGCGGCGACGGCCTCGTCCGCGGAGAGATGTCCGCGCGGCTCGCCGTCCAGCTCCGGCCGGTCGAGCGTCGCCTCGCAGAGGAAGAGGTCGCAGCCGCGGGCCAGCTCGGCGAGCCGTTCGCTCGGGCCCGTGTCCCCCGAGTAGGCGAGCGAACGGGAGCCGTTCGTCACGCGGAAGCCGTACGTCTCGAGGGTGTAGTGGGGGAGCCGGGTCGCGCGTACCTCCAGCCCGGCTGCGCGGAACGGCTCGCCCTCGGAGTACTCGCTCACGCGGAACGTCTTCTCGAACATGTCCGGCATCCCGAGTCGGGTCCCCAGCGCGCGGAGCTCCTCGCGTCCGCCGGGCGGAACCCACAGCTCGGGCGGGTCCTCGTCGCGGGCGGGGCCGACCATCAGTCCCCACACCCAAGGAACCAGGTCGCCCCAGTGGTCGAGATGGAAGTGGCTGACCACGATCGCGTCCACGCGCGGCCAGCCGTTCTCGGCGTGCTGCTCGCGCAAGCGGGCCAGGACGCCCGGACCGCAGTCGAGGAGGAGCCTGCCCGGTCCCTCGACCAGATACCCGGATTGGGCGCCGCCGGGGTTCGGCCACGCTGGGGACGAGCCCACGACGGTCAATTTCACATTCCTATACTGCCGGAAGTGGAGGGAAAGATTCGTGTCGTGATCGCGAAGCCCGGCCTGGACGGCCACGACCGGGGCGCCAAGATCATCGCCCGCGCGCTGCGCGACGCCGGCATGGAGGTCATCTACACCGGGCTGCACCAGACCCCGGACCAGATCGTCGAGACCGCGATCCAGGAGGACGCCGACGCGGTCGGGATCTCGATCCTCTCCGGCGCGCACATGACCCTGGTCCCGCGGATCCTCGACGGCCTGAAGGAGAACGGCGCCGAAGACGTGCTAGTCGTCGTCGGCGGGACGATTCCGCGCGAGGACGCGGACGAGCTCAGGGAGCAGGGCGTGGCGGAGATCTTCACCCCGGGCGCACCGACCGCCGAGATCGTCGACTTCCTGCGCGCACGGGTCGGGGCCGCGACATAGCCGTCGACCTCGTTCTCGAGGACGGCATCGCCCTCGTCACCGTCAATCGTCCAGACGCGCTCAACGCCCTCGACCTGGAGACGCTCACCGAGCTTCGCGACCGGCTGCGCGACCTGGCCGAGGAGGCCGAAGCACGGGTTGTCGTGCTCACGGGCGCGGGCGAGAAGGCGTTCGTCGCCGGCGCGGACATCAAGTACATGAGCGGCCTCGACGTCGAGGGGGCGAAGTCCTGGGGCGCGCTCGGTCACGAGGCCGCACGGCTGCTCGAGACGATGCCGAAGCCGACGATCGCAGCGATCAACGGCTTTGCGCTCGGCGGCGGCTGCGAGCTGGCTCTGGCGTGCGACCTCCGTATTGCCTCGAGCACCGCCAAGCTGGGCCAGCCCGAGATCTACCTGGGGCTGATCCCGGGCTGGGGCGGGACGCAGCGGCTCGCACGCGCGACGACGCTCGGCTTCGCGAAGGAGCTGATCCTCACGGGACGCACGGTCGGCGCCGACGAGGCGCAGGACCGCGGGCTCGTGAACGCCGTCTTCGAGCCCGGCGAGCTGATGGAGAAGACGCTCGAGACCGCCCGCCTGCTGGCCGCGAAGAGCCCGATCGCCCTCGCGGCGGCCAAGGAGGCGGTCAACCGCGCACTCGGCGGCGACCACGGGGACAACCTCGAGCGCGAGGGCGACCGCTTCGGCGAGCTGTTCGCGAGCGAGGACGCGAAGGAGGGCCTGACCGCCTTCGCCGAGAAGCGCGACCCGGTGTTCCGGGGCCGCTAAGGCTTCTTCGCGGGCGGCGGCGGCAGGATCTGCACGCGCTCCGCGACAAGCGAGCGCCCGAGCTGTGAGTTGAGCGTGGCAAGCGCCGATTGCGTCCAGACGACCACCGGATCGCCGCGCTTCAGCAGCTGCAGGTTCGGCACGGCCACGTAGCCGGACCGCGTCTCGAAGACGGCCGTCTCCGGGACCGAGACGGTCGCGCCGCGGCCACTGTGGTCGACGCGAATGCCGTTCGGATAGGCCCGGGCCGTCTGCACGCGGATGCGGAGCTTGTCGGGGAGCACTGTGGAGACCACCGTTCCGCGCAGCGCCACGCTGACCTGTGAGGCCGCCGGGGCGAGATAGAGCAGCCGAGGCAGCCTGTTCAGCCAGCGGTACGGGTTCTCCGGCCCTCTGCCGCCGGGATGGCGCTCGAAATGCAGGTGCGGCTGGATTCCGTCCGCGTCGCCGGAGTCGCCGACGTAGGCGATGTGCTGTCCGGCCTGGACGCTCTGGCCGCTCTTCAGGCCCTTTGCGAAGGCGACACCGGGCACACACTTACCGCGGTTGTCGTTCTTCATCGTCAGGTCGTTGTTCAGGTGGACGTACATGTACTTGGCGCCGCTGTCCCCGTACAGGTAGAGCATGCAGCCCCAGCCGCCGGACTTGAACTCCACCTTGCCGCTCTCCACGGCGAGGGCCGGCGCCCAGCGCACGGACATGATGTCGATCCCTTCGTGTGCTCCCTGATGGCGGGGCGCGCCGAAGTCGTCGATGTAGCGAGCGGGGCCGACCACTGGGAAGACCGACTTCGGGACGGCCTGCTGCTGCGGCGTCGGAGCCGGCGGCAGCTCAGGCGGGAATGCGGCTGCAGACCCGGCGGTTAGGCCGAGAAGAAGTGTGAGGAGGAAACCTCGGGCTGTCGTCCGGTGGCTAATGAGGTGGGGCTCCGGTTCGCGCTCGAAGGGCGGCACCCTAGCAGACCGTTCAGCTATCGGTCATTCGCCGCGGCGACGTTAGAGTCCCCCCTCGAAATGAAGATCGCCGTGTGCGTGAAACAGGTTCCGGACGCGGCCGCGCCGAAGCGGCTCGACCCTCAGACCAAGCGGCTGGACCGCTCTGTCGAGGGTGCGATCAACCCCTTCGACGTCAATGCCGTCGAGGAGGCGCTGCGGATCAAGGAGGGCGGTGCCGGCGGCGAGGTGGTGCTGGTCTCGCTCGGCCCGGCCAAGGCGGCCGAATCGCTCCGCAAGGCGCTTGCGATGGGGGCTGACCGGGTCCTGCTCGTGACCGACGACGCCGCCGCGGGCTCGGATCTCGTCGGGACGACGAGAGCGCTCGCGGCCGCGCTCGAGCGCGAAGGCGCGGATCTCGTGCTGTTCGGCCAGCAGGCGAGCGACTCCGACGGCGCCGTGCTCTGGGCGGCGGTCGCCGAGAAGCTGCGGCGGCCGGTGATCTCGCAGGTCGCGGAGCTCACGCTGTCCGAGGGCAAGGTCCGCGGCAAGCGCCAGACCGAGTTCGGCTACGACGTGATCGAGGCGCCGCTTCCGGCCGTGGTCGCCGTCTCCGACGCGATCAACGAGCCGCGCTATCCCTCGCTGAAGGGGATCATGGGCGCCAAGTCGAAGCCGCAGGACACCGTCTCGCTCTCCGACCTCGGGGTCGACGGCGACGACGTGGGCGAGTCGGGCAAGCGCACCGAGGTCTATGCCGTCGGCGAGCCGCCGCCGCGCGGGGACTCGCTCAAGATCGAAGACGACGGCGCCGCGGCCGAGAAGATTCTCGAGTACCTGGCCGAGCGGAAGCTCATCTGATGGCGACGCTCGTCTTTCTGGAGCACCACGAGGGCGAGCTGCAGAAGGGCTCGCTGGGCGTTCTCGCCAAGGCAGCCGAGCTGGAGGGTGGGGACGTGGCCGCCGCCGTCGTCGGCTCGGGCGTCAAGGACGTGGCCGCGCAGGCGGGCAAGTACGGGGCCACCGCCGTCTTCGTCGCAGACGACCCCGCGTTCGAGGCCCCGCTCCCGCAACCGCGGGTGGACGCGCTGGCGCAGCTCGTCCGCGACCACGGCTTCGACACGGTGATCTTCGCCGCCTCGGTGCTCTCGGCCGACGTCGCCGCAGGCCTGGCGGCCAGGTTGGACGCCGGCCTCAACTGGGACCTCGTGGACCTCGCGCGCGAGGACGGGCGGCTCGTGGGCAAGCGGCCGGCCCTCGGCGACACGGTCGTGGCCGACGTGGGCTGGACGTCCGAGCCGCGGCTCGCGCTCTTCCGCTCCGGCACGTTCGAGCCCAAGGAGACCGGCGGGGAGGCCGAGGTGAAGGACTTCGACGTCCAGCTGGAGGACTTCTCCACCGCCGCGGTCATGGTCGAGCAGGCGCACGAGGAGTCGAGCGGGCCCTCGATCGAGGACGCCGACGTCATCGTCGCGGGCGGCCGCGGGCTCGGCGGGCCGGAGAAGTTCTCGCTCGTGGAGGGGCTCGCGCAGGCGCTCGGCGGGGCCGTCGCCGCGACGCGTGCGGTCGTGGACGCCGGCTGGTACCCGTACGCCGCCCAGGTGGGGCAGACCGGCAAGACCGTGGCGCCGAAGCTCTACGTCGCCTGCGGGATCTCCGGCGCGATCCAGCACAAGGTCGGGATGCAGAGCTCGAGCACGATCGTCGCGATCAACAAGGATCCGAACGCGCCGATCTTCGACTTCGCCGACCTCGGCGTCGTCGGCGACCTGAACGAGATCGTCCCCAAGCTGACCGAGCTCGTGCGCGCGCGCCGTGGCAGCTAGGCCGTCGGACCACCCGCCTCCGTTCGACTACCGCGAATACCTCGCGGAGCCGAGCGATCCGCTCGAGGAGCGGATCGAAGTCGGCGTCCTGATCGTCGGGGCCGGGCCTGCCGGGCTGGCGTGCGCGATCCGCCTGGGTCAGCTGCTCGAGGAGGACCCCGTCACACGCGAGCGCCTCGGCGAGGTGCCGGTGGCGGTGCTCGAGAAGGGCAAGCAGCCCGGCTCGCACCTGCTCTCCGGCGCGGTCGTCAACCCGCGCTCGCTGCGGCGGCTGTTCCGGGACCGGCGCACGGTCGCGGACATGCCGTTCCTCGGCGCCGTCGACGGCGAGGCCGTCTACTTCCTGACCTCGGGCAGCGCGATGCGGATTCCCGCGCCCCCGACGATGAAGAACCACCACAACTACGTCGCCTCGGTCTCGCAGCTCGGTCGCTGGCTGGCCGACGAGGCGGAGGCCGGCGGCGCGATGATCCTCCCGGAAACCGCGGCGGAGCGACTACTCGTCACCGACGGTCGCGTCCGCGGCGTCCGTACCGGCGACAAGGGCCGCGGCCGGGGAGGCGAGCCGCTCGCCAACTTCGAGGCCGGCTCGGACATCACCGGGCGGGTCACCGTCCTCGCGGAGGGGACGCAGGGACACCTGACGGGCGTGGCGATCGAGCGCTTCGGGCTCCAGGGCGACAGCCCGCAGGTGTGGGCGCTCGGCGTGAAGGAGGTCTGGAAGGTCGCGAAGCCACTCGACCGCGTGATCCACACGATGGGCTGGCCGCTCCGCGGCGGCAAGCGCTTCCGCGAGTTCGGCGGTTCCTTCATCTACCCGATGGGCGAGGACATGGTCACGCTCGGCATGGTGGTCGGGCTGGACCACCGCGACGTCGACCTGTCGGTCCACGACGTGCTGCAGGAGCTGAAGACACACAAGCTCGTGCGCAAGATCCTGGAGGGCGGGGAGCGCGTGCAGTGGGGCGCGAAGACGATCCCCGAGGGGGGCCTGCTCGCGGTGCCGAAGCGCCTGCACGCGAGCGGCCTGCTGCTCTGCGGCGACGGGGCCGGTCTCGTCAACGTGCCGGCGCTGAAGGGCATCCACTACGCGGTCGAGTCCGGGCGGCTCGCCGCCGAAGCGGCGTATGCGGCGCTCCAGCCGGGCGCCACCCCGGCGCGGTCGCTGTCCGTCTACGACGACTCGCTGCGCGAGAGCTTCGTGTGGCAGGACCTCTGGGAGGTGCGCAACATGCGTCCCGCCTTCGGCCGCGGCTTCTGGATGGGCGGAGCGATGGCCGGTGCCATGACCGCCTCGAAGGGGCGCTTCCCGCCGAAGGACTCGCGCCTCGAGCGCGACGTCGACCAGAGCTTGATGCGCACCAAGCGCGGCGAGAGCTACCCCGCGCCGGACGGCAAGCTCACCTTCGACAAGCTCTCGTCGGTCTTCGCCTCGGGCAACCGGACGAGAGACGACCAGCCGAGCCACATCCGAGTGCGCGAGCAGGTTCCGCGCGAGCTGGGCGAGCTGTGGGAGCACATGTGCCCCGCGCAGGTGTACGAGGTGGGGGAGAGCGACGGCAACGGCACCGTCCGCGTGCAGGTCACGCCCTCGAACTGCGTCCAGTGCGGGGCGATCACGGCCAAGGGTGGCCGGCTGACCCCGCCCGAGGGCGGCTCCGGCCCCGAGTACACCCTCACGTAGACCCGTCCGTTTCGGCCATGGGCGGCGCGCCCTGTAGTGCGGTTCGCCCGGCCTCCTCCCCGATGCGATCGTACTGAGGGCAGGCGCACGAAAGCGTGACGAGAATGCGCCGAATGAATAACGACGACCTTCGGGCGGTTACGCTCGACGACGTCCTCGCCGCCCGCGAGGCGATCGCCGGCCGGCTCCACCGGACGCCGACCTTCAGCTCGCGTCTGCTGTCCGAGTCCACCGGGGCGCGGGTCTCGCTCAAGGCCGAGCTCTTCCAGCGCACGGGCTCGTTCAAGCCGCGAGGAGTGCTGACGAGCCTGGCCGCGCTCTCACCGGACGAGAAGGCACGCGGGGTGATCGGGATCTCGGCCGGCAACCACGCCGCGGCGCTCGCGTACGGCGCCGCGCTCGAAGGGGTCTCGGCCCTGCTCGTGATGTGGGCTGGCGCGAGCGCGGCCAAGATCGAGGCGACGCGGGCGTACGGCGCCGAGATCGACCTCGCCGCGGCCGGCCCCGGCGACGCCTTCGACCGGCTCGCGGAGCTGATGACCGACACCGGGCGCACGCTCGTCCACCCCTTCGACTCGCCGACCACCATCGCCGGCCAGGGCACCGTGGGGCTGGAGATCGCCGAGGACGTGCCCGACGCGGCAGTCGTCGTCGTGCCGATCGGCGGAGGCGGCCTGATCGCCGGCGTGGCGACCGCAGTCAAGGGGCTGCGTCCGGCGGCCCGCGTGATCGGCGTCGAGCCGGAGGGCTCGGACGCCATGCACGCGGCTCTCGGAGCGGGCGAGCCGGTGCGCCTCGATCCGGTGTCGATCGCGGACGGCCTCAACGCGCCGTTCGCAGGCACGAACACACTGCCGATCGTCCGCGAGCTAGTCGACGAGGTCGTGCTGGTGTCCGAGGACGAGATCGCCGAGGCGACCCGCTTCCTCTACGGCCGCGCAAAGCTCGCCTGCGAGCCGGCCGGAGCGGCCGCGACCGCCGCTCTACTCTCCGGAAAAGTGGGTCACGAGCAGGGCGAGTGGATCGTGGCGGTGGTCTCCGGCGGCAACGTGGCGCCCGAAACCCTCGTTGCTATCCTGACCGGGCGATGAAGGCCGACATCCATCCCGACTACGTCCTCGCCAACGTGACGTGTTCCTGCGGGAACACGTTCGAGACGCGGTCGACCAAGCCCGAGCTGCACGTCGAGATCTGCTCGAACTGCCACCCGTTCTACACGGGCAAGCAGAAGCTGATGGACTCGGGCGGCCGGGTCGAGCGCTTCCAGCGCCGCCTCGAGCGGGCCGGCGGCGCCCGCAAGGGCTAGCACCCACAGCTATGGCAGCTCCGATCGGAGGACAGGCAGTCCTCGAGGGGGTCATGATGCGCGGGCCGTCCAACTGGGCGCTGGCCGTGCGCAAGCCCGACGGGGAGATCGCCCAGGTCGACCACCAGATCCAGTCGGTGATGGCCCGCCACCGCGTCTTCCGGCTGCCGGTGATCCGCGGGGTCATCGCGCTCGGGGAGTCGCTCGCGATCGGATTCCGAGCGCTCGCGATCTCAGCGAACTACGCCGCGCAGGAGGAAGGCGACGACGAGGTCTCGAACGAGCTCTCGCGTGGGAGCATGATCTTCGCCTTCGCTCTGGCGATCGGCTTCGCGCTGATGCTGTTCAAGGTCACTCCGGTCCTGCTCACGAGCTGGCTCCCGATCGACAACACCGGCTGGTTCGTGATCGTCGAGGGCTTCATCCGCGTCACGATCTTCGTGCTCTACATCTTGGTGATCTCGCTGCTTCCCGACCTGCGGCGCGTCTTCCAGTACCACGCTGCCGAGCACAAGGCGATCAACGCCTACGAGGCGGGCGAGGAGCTCGTGCCGGAGAAGGTGCAGAGGTTCAGCCTCATCCACCCGCGCTGCGGCACCGCCTTCATGCTCTGGGTGATGGTGATCGCGATCTTCGTGTTCGCCTTCCTCGGCCGGCCGGTCTGGTACTGGCTGATCGCGAGCAGGATCCTGCTGCTGCCGCTGATCGCCGGGCTGGCGTACGAGCTGATCCGCTTTGCGGGCAAGCACACCGGCAACCGCATCCTGATGACGCTGCTGGCGCCGGGGCTGTGGCTACAGCGGCTGACGACCCGCGAGCCGACGCTCGACCAGATCGAGGTCTCGATCCGCGCGCTGCGAGAGGTGCTGCGCCTCGAGGGGCGAAGCACTCCAGAAGCGCGCCGCGTAGAAGTTATGGCTTAGTAAGCAGCAGCTACCTTTCTACGGCACGTTCGTCTCACTCATGAACGTGAAGCCACTCACTCTCAAGCTCGTTTGTCTCGCGGTCGCGCTGGCGGTCTTGGCGCCGAGCGCGTCGTCCGCGCCGAAGCTCGGCGTCGAGGTCGCGAACGCGCGCAAGGGGATCGACCAGGCCGTCTCGCGCGGGCACCTGGATCCCGAGGGCGCCGTCACGTACCGGGCGACGTTGACGCGGGCCTATTCGGTCTGGGGCAAGCTCTCCGGCCAGCGGGCGACCGAGCTCGAAGGCGTGATCCGCGACGTCGCCGCGCAATGGCGCGCCTACAACCGCCCGCGGGCACTCGCGCTGTTCGGGATGCTCGACTTCAACACCGACCATTTCGTGGCGAGGGGCCCGCTGCCGTCGGGACGGGACGCACAGGACGAGGAGGGCGTCGTCTACCGCGCGTTCCCGAATCACGGCCTGCAGTTCCATCCGCTCGCGAACTTCGCCAAGCTGAACTCGTACCTCGGCGCCAACCGCCTCGACGAGGCCAGCCTGCTCGGGCTCGCACTGATCGCGCGCGGCGTACCGCGTGGCGATTCGCTCTCGTGGGAGTACGGGTTCCAGTTCGGCTCCGGCCGAGCGCCGTGGACGTCCGGGATGGCCCAGGCCGTCGCGGCGCAGTCGTTGGCGCGCGGACAGGACAAGCTCGCCGACCCTGCCTTTGCTGCAGCGGCGCGGAAGGCTTACCGGGCCATCCCCGGGAAGCTCGTCCGCTCGCTTCCCGAGGGTCTCTTCATCCGTCTCTACAGCTTCAGCGACCTCGCCGTGCTGAACGCGCACCTGCAGTCGGTCGTCTCGCTGGAGGACTACGCGCTCCTGCTCGAGGACACCGAAGCCTTCGAGCTCGCCGGCCAGCTCCGTGCGAGCGCGGCCGCGCTCTTGCCCAAGTTCGACACCGGCGCCTGGACGCTGTACGCACTCGGCGCCAACGAGTCGACGCTCGACTACCAGCGCTATGTCGTCGCGCTGCTGAAACGGATCGGCGCCCGCAACGCCGACCCGTTCTGGACGGACTACGGCAACCGGTTCGCCGCGTACGAGGAAGTCCCGCCCGCCCTGACGCCGGGGGCGCCTGGCCCGGCCGCCTATCCGCGACCGGTGGACGGCTTCCGCGACAACGCGACCGTCGCCTTCACGCTCTCCAAGATCTCGCGGGTGACGGTCGAGGTCGGCTCGGCCCGCCGCACCCTGCTGCTCGGCCGCGGTCGCAGGTCGGTCGAGGTCTACCCCGGCCGGGTTCCCGCCGGCTCGTATCCGGTGAAGGTGCGCGCGGTCGACCTCGCCGGGAACCGCAGCGAGGTCGATCTGCCGGCGACGACGGTCAAGGTGGACACCCTGCCGCCCGTCATGACCGCCCGGCTCGTCGGCAAGCGCCTCGTCTGGCGCGGCCGCGATGCCGAGACGCCGTGGCTCGACCTGCGCCTGCGCCTGGTGGGCGACAACCACAAGGCCCGCCTCGTGCGCCTCGGCCCCAAGCCGCTGCGTGGGTCGATGAAGCTCTCGCCCAAGCCGGGCACCTGGCACACGACGCTGATCGCCCGCGACTCGACGGGCAACCGCACGGACGTACCGCTCGGCGTGCTGCGCGGCCCCCGCTAACCTCACCGCTCAACCGACGAGGAGGGGAAATGGCCACGGATCGCCGCGCGGACGTCGTCTGGGAAGGGAGCCTGATGGAGGGCTCGGGCACGATCACCAGCACCGGGAGCGGCGCGCTCCCCGAGCTGGCGGTGACCTGGGCGTCGAGGGCGGAGAGCCCCGACGGCAAGACGAGCCCCGAGGAGCTGATCGCCGCCGCGCACGCGTCCTGCTTCTCGATGGCGCTCTCCGGCGCGCTCGCGAAGGCCGGCAACCCACCCGAGCGGCTCGAGACGTCGGCCACCGTGACCTTCGTGCCCGGCACCGGGATCACGAAGTCGGCCCTGACGGTCACCGGGACCGTGCCCGGTATCGACGAGCAGGCATTCCGCGAGGCGGCCGAGGGCGCCAAGGACGGGTGCCCCGTCTCGGGCGCGCTCAAGGGCAACGTCGAGTTGAGCATCGACGCCAAGCTGGCTTCCTGAGCGGGAGTACCATTCGCGGCCGCAATGGCCGCGATCGATGACCTGGTCGACGAGCTCGACCGCTCCTACCGCGAGACGCAGGAGCGGCTGTCCGACCCTGCCGTCTTCAACGACCACCGCGAGGCCGCCGACGTCGGCCGGCGGCTGAAGGAGCTCGAAGGGCCGTACAAGCTCGCCAAGGAGTGGCGCGAGGCGCACGACGACGCCGAGGCCGCCCGCGCGGACTCCGATCTGCGCGAGCTTCTCCCCGAGCTCGAGCAGCGGCTCGAGCGCCTGGAGGAGGAGCTCAAGCTCGCGCTCGTCGAAACCGATCCGGCCGACCGCAAGGACGTGATCGTGGAGGTGCGCCAGGGCGTGGGCGGCGACGAGGCCGCACTCTGGGCCGGCGACGTCCATCGGATGCTGACGCGCTATGCCGAGCGACGGGGCTTCAAGTTCGAGCAGCTCTCGGCGAGCTCGAACGAGGAGGGCGGCTTCAAGGAAGTGACCTTCGCGGTCAAGGGCGACGGCGCGTACTCGGTGTTCAAGTGGGAGGGCGGCACGCACCGCGTCCAACGTGTGCCGACGACCGAGTCGCAGGGCCGCATCCACACCTCGACCGCGACCGTCGCCGTGATGCCCGAAGCCGAGGAAGTCGAGGTCGAGATCGACCCGAACGAGCTCAAGATCGACGTGTACCGCTCGACCGGACCGGGTGGCCAGAGCGTCAACACGACCGACTCGGCCGTCCGGATCACCCACGTGCCGACAGGCCTGGTCGTCTCGATGCAGGACGAGAAGTCGCAGCTCCAGAATCGCGCCAAGGCGCTGCGTGTCCTGCGCGCGCGGCTCTACGAGCAGGAGCGCGCCAGGCAGCGGGCGGAAGCCGACGCGACGAGACGCTCCCAGATCGGCTCCGGGGAGCGTGCGGAGAAGATCCGCACCTACAACTATCCGGAGAACCGCGTCACGGATCACCGGATCAAGGTCACGCTGCACAAGCTCGACCAGGTGCTCGAGGGCGCCCTCGACGAGCTGACCGAGGCGCTTGCCTCCGAGGAGCGGCAGCGCGCCCTCGAGACCGCGAGCGCGTGACCGTCGGCGCGGCGCTGGCCCGGGCGACCGCGGCGCTGGAGCAAGCCGGCGTCGAGAGCCCGTCCGTCGACGCGGAGTGGCTGCTCGCGCACGTCCTCGAGCTATCGCGCACGGAGCTGCAGCTCGAGCGCACTCGTGAGCTCGCCCAGGATCAGGAGCTGGCGTTCCTCGCGTTCGTCGAGCGGCGGGCCGGCCGCGAGCCGCTTGCCTACGTGCTCGGCGAGTGGGGCTTTCGCCGCCTCACGCTCGCGGTCGACCGTCGCGCTCTGGTGCCCCGGCCCGAGACCGAGGTCGTGGTCGAACGCTGCCTGGCGCTGCTCGCTTCGGTCGAGGAGCCGCGAGTCCTCGACGTCGGCGTCGGCTCCGGGGCAATCGCGCTTGCGATCGCCGACGAGCATCCCGGCGCGAGGGTGCTTGCCGTCGACAGCTCCGAAGGCGCGCTCGAGCTCGCCGAGCAGAACCGCGTTCGCCTCGCTGTGAACGGCCGGGTCAGGCTCGTGCAAGGCGACCTGCTTTCGGGCCTCGAGGGCCCATTCGACCTGATCGTGTCCAACCCGCCGTACGTGGGCGCGGACGAGTGGGAGGCGCTGCAGCCGGAGGTCCGGCTGTACGAGCCGCGAACGGCGCTCGTCGGCTCCGGGGTCGGAGAGGCGATCGCACGTGAGAGCCGGGCTCTGCTTGCGCCGGGCGGCTGGCTCGTGCTCGAGGCCGGGGATGGGGCCGCGGCCGACCTGGCGGGCTCGCTGGCGGAGCTCGGCTACGACCACGTCGGCATCACGCCCGATCTGGCGGGACGCGAGCGCGTCGTGGAGGGCCGGAAGCCGTGATCGAGGCCGCGGTGGAGGCGATCAACGCCGGCAAGCCCGTCGTCCTCCCGATGGACACGGTCTACGGCCTTGCGACGACGCCCTACCGGCCGGAGGCGGCGCTGGCGCTCGCGGAGTTGAAGGGCCGCGACACAGCGCAGCCGATCGCGCTCGTCGCCGCGAGCGTCGACGTCCTCTTCGAGTGCGTCCCCGAGTTGCGCGACCGCTCCGGAGAGGCCGTTCGAGCCCTCCTGCCCGGCCCGTACACGCTCGTGCTTCCCAACCCCGCCGGGCGCTTCGGCTGGCTGACGGGCGCGCGGCCCGACACGATCGGCGTCCGCGTGCCGGAGCTCTCCGGCCCCGGGGCGGAGGTGCTCGCGCGCGTGAGCGTGGTGGCGGCGACGAGCGCCAATCTCCACGGCCGAGGCGAGGCGCGCCGCCTGCAGGACGTGCCGCAGGAGATCCGGGGGGCATGTGCCGCGCTCGTCGACGGCGGGTCGCTGCCCGGGACTCCGTCGACCGTGCTCGATCTCACGGGCGCCGAGCCCGTCGTGCTGCGCGAGGGCGTGGTTCCAGCCGTCGAGGCGCTGGAACGCGTCGGCCGACACGGCGGAGTACGATTCCGGTGATGGCGGTCGCTCAGGAGACCCTCGAGCAGCTTCGCAGCGCCGGTCTCGCCGACCTCGATCCCGAGATCGCTCGCTTGCTCGGACAGGAGCTCGAGCGGCAGCGGGCCCAGATCGAGCTGATCGCCTCCGAGAACTTCACCTGGCCGAGCGTGTTCGAGGCGGTCGGCTCGGTGCCGACGAACAAGTACGCCGAGGGCTACCCGGGCAAGCGCTACTACGGCGGCTGCGAGATCGTCGACGAGATCGAGACGATCGCGATCGACCGCGCCAAGGAGCTCTTCGGCGCCGAGCACGCGAACGTGCAGCCGCACGCAGGCGCGCAAACCAACATGGCGGCCTACATGGCTGTGCTCAAGCCGGGCGACACGATCCTCTCGCTCGAGCTCGCGCACGGCGGCCACCTCACGCACGGCCTCAAGGTCAACTTCTCGGGCCGGCTTTACTCGATCGCCCACTACGGCGTCTCGCGCGAGACGAACGTGGTCGACTACGACGAAGTCCTGCGGCTCGCGAAGGAGCACAAGCCGAGGCTGATCGTCTGCGGCGGCTCCGCCTACCCGCGCACCGTCGAGGCCGACCGCTTCCGCCAGATCGCGGACGAGGTGGGAGCCATGCTGCTCTGCGATATGGCGCACTTCGCCGGCCTGGTCGCTGCAGGCCTGCACCCGAATCCGGTCCCGCACTGCGACTTCGTCACCTCGACGACGCACAAGACCCTCGCCGGCCCGCGTGCGGGCTTCATCCTCTGCAGGGAGGAGCACGCGCAGGCCGTCGACCGCGCGGTCTTCCCGGGCATGCAGGGCGGCCCGCTGATGCACACGATCGCGGCCAAGGCCGCGTGCTTCCGGATCGCCTCCACCGAGGCGTTCCGCGACTACCAGCGCCAGGTGCGCGCCAACGCCGACACGCTCGCCGAGACGGTGCAGGAAGGCGGGATCGACGTGCTCACCGGCGGCACCGACACCCACCTCCTTCAGCTCGACCTGCGCAGCACAGAATGGACCGGCAAGGACGCCGAGGAGCGTCTCGCCGAGGTGGCGCTGACCGTGAACCGCAACACGGTTCCGTTCGACGAGCGTCCGCCGACGGTCGCCTCGGGTGTCCGAATCGGAACGCCCGCCGCGACGATGCGCGGCTTCGACGAGGACGACTTCCGCGAGGTGGGGCGGATCATCGTGGGGGCCCTCGGCGAGTCCGCGGATGTGGGTGCCTTGCGTGGCCGCGCCGAGGAGCTCTGCCGCCGCCGCCCGCTCTACCCGGGCTTCCGGGGCTACACCACCTACGAGGCGTAGACATGGCCGTCGCGACGGCCCAGGTCATCGAGGTCACGCACCCGTTGGTGCAGCACAAGCTCTCGTACCTGCGGGAGAAGGACACGCCCACAGTCCACTTCCGCAAGATCGCGAACGAGGTCACCCTCCTTCTGACCTACGAGGCGACGAAGGACTTCCCCACCGAGGACATCGAGATCGAGACGCCGCTCGAACGCACGACCGTGCAGCGGATCTCGGGCAAGAAGGTGGCGGTCTGCCCGGTTCTCCGCGCGGGGATGGGCATGCTCGACGGCGTGCTCTCGCTCGTCTCGGGCGCGCGCGTCGGCTTCATCGGGCTGTACCGCGACGAGGAGACGCTCGAGCCGGTCGAGTACTACGTGAAGCTGCCGACCGACCTGGCCGAGCGCGACGCGATCGTGCTCGACCCGATGCTCGCGACCGGGAACTCCAGCGCCGCCGCGATCGGGAAGGTCAAGGACGCAGGCGCCCGATCGGTGACCCTCGTCACGCTCGTGTCCGCGCCCGAAGGCATCGAGCGCGTGCACGCGGAGCATCCGGACGTCCGCATCGTCACCGCGTCGATCGACCGCGGCCTGAACGAGAAGGGCTACATCGTCCCCGGCCTCGGGGACGCGGGCGACCGGCTCTACGGCACGCGCTAGCTGGTTCGCGCTGCTGCGACCAGCCCGGGGCGGCGCATCGCCTCGAGCCACACGCTCCGCGCCTGCTCGCGCGTCGCCTCCGCGGACAGGCGTTCCGCGACCCAGGCTGCGCCTGCGACCGACGCTTCGCCCTCGATCGCGGCGATGCCCTGGTGGCGCTCCGCGCCGAGCTCCTCGCCCGGGGCGATCAGCACCTCGCTCAGCGTCTCGCCGCGCCGGATCCCGAGCAGGTCGATCTCCGGCGAGCCCTCGCGGCCGGCCTCGCTCCAGATGCGCGCCGCCAGCTCGCCGACGGTGAGCACCTTCGGCTCGGAAGCGGTCGCGAGGCGGATGCCCTCGCCCGCCAGGAGCGCGCCGTGCGCCGCAAGCGTCGCCGCGTGTGCCTTGGTGATCCAGTAGCGCGTCATCCCGGTGTCGGTGACGGTCAGCGGGACGTTCGCGCGAGCCTGCGCGAGGAACAGCTCGGACGCGCTGCCCGCCGAGCTGAGGACGTTGACGAACCGCACGGCGATGCGCTCTCCGCCCGCGCGGCCGGCATATGCGGTCAGCTGCTCCATGAAGCGCTTCGTCCGCCCGTAGAAGCTCGCGGCGAGCGCGGCCTTGTCGGTCGAGGCGACGACGACGGTCTCGACGCCGGCTGCCTCGGCCGCGCGCAGCAGGCTCCAGCTTCCGTGCAGGTTGTTGTCGACGAACTCGTCGGGGTAGACCTCGGCCCAGTCGACGTGCTTGTAGGCGGCGAGGTGGAAGACGACGTCGGGGCGCGCGGCGGCCAGCTCGCGCGCGAGCCGGTCTCCGTCTCGGATATCGCAGAGGACGTGCGAGACGTGCTCCAGCGTCGTGGCCGGTCGTCCGCGCCGGTCGGCGATCAGGGAGCCCTCGTGGCCGTCGACGATCGTCACGTGCTCGGGCCGGAAGCCGAGCAGGAAAGAGGTGAGCTCGCGGCCGATCGAGCCGCCGCCGCCGGTCAGCAGCACACGGCGGCCGCCGAAGCGCTCCTGGAGCTCGAGCAGCGCCGGCACCGGGTCGCGCCGGCCGAGCACGGACTGCCAGTCGAAGTCGTCGGCCGGGACGCGCGGCACGGCGCGGCGGAGAGACGCTACGCGTCCTGGTTTGACGAGAGCCCGCTCGATCGCGCGGTAGCCGGCCTTCATGTCCTCCGACCGGCGGTGATCGGGCTCGGCGATCTCGGCGACGACGTACGGCACCAGCTCGGCCAGCCGCCGGACGACCGGGTCGAGGTCGAGCTCGCCGCGGCCGTACGGGAGACCCTCGCCGAGGAGGCCGTGCGCGTCGGAGACGTGCGCGACCTCGGCGTGCGGGCCGAGCTCCTCGACGTAGCGGGCCAGGTCGAGCTCGTCGTCCGAGGCGAGCCCGAACAGGGTCGGATAGGCGGCCGCGAACGAGCGGAAGAGCGCGGCGTGCGAGGTGTCGAGCGTGAACCGCAGCTCGGGGATGCGCTCGCGCCAGTGCAGGAGGTCGCGCCAGTGCCCGCCGATCGGCGAGAGGAAGACCCCGCCGGTCCGCATCCGCAGGACCGGAGGCACGTTCTCGATCAACGGCGTCACGCCGCGTGCCAGGCAGGTCTCGGCGTAGAAGCGCAGGAACCGCTCGACCGCCTGCTCGTCCGCCGCCCGGGTGAACTCCTCGGGGGCCTGCGGGACGAAGAGGTGCAGCGTGAGCACCGGTGAGCCGACCGCGGCGGCGAACTCGACGCTGCGCGCGATCCCCGTCCGCGCCTCGTCGTCGAGCCGGTCGACGGACACGAACGAGCCGCTCGGCCAGGCGAGCGGCGCCTCGGCCGTGACCGCCATGTCCAGTCCGTCCAGGGCGCGCAAGGCCACCTCGATCGCCCGGGCGAGCGCGCTCTCGGAGGCGACGTGGGCGGTGTTCAGTCCGAGCTCGATCCCCTGCCAGGGACCGCCTTCGAGGCGGTCGGCAAGCTGATCAGCTTCGGGCGCGGCCTTGAGCAGCAAGCCAGTCGACATAGAGCGGTACAGCCTCCTCGAGTGGACGGACGTCGAAGGGTAACGAGGGCGGATGCCCGTGCAGGTCACCCACGTAGCTCTCGTTCTCGCCGGGCGCGAGCGTCCCTCCCGGAGTCTCGATCGGCACCGGCTGGGGAACCGCTGCGACGACCAGCTCGGCCGCCCGGCGGAGCGAGGCGGGCCGGCCGCTGGCGAGCGTGATCGTCTGTCCCCAGAGGCCGTCGCGCGCGATCGTCTCGAGCGTGGGGACGAGGTCGTCCACGAAGACGAAGTCGCGGGTCCGCTCGGGATCGCCTTCGATCACGATCGGCCGTCCGTCCAGAGCGTTCGCGGCGAAGCGCGCGATCGCCCCGGTTGCGCCCTCCCACGCGACCTGGCCGGGCCCGAAGACCGACGTCAGCCTGACGACGGTTGCGGGCGCGGGGTGTAGGCGGCAGACGATCTCGCCGAGCCGCTTCGAGAGCGCGTAGACGTCGGGCGGCGGCTCGACCGCGGCGCGGATCGTCGAGGGATAGATCAGGCCGGCGCCGTGTGCGCTGCACGCCTCGAGCAGGTTGGCCGTCGTGCCGGCGTTCTCGCGGATCGCCCGGACCGGGTCCTCGCGCGCGCGCGCGGGATCGGGAATCCCGGCGAAGTGCAGGACGGCGTCGCAGCCGGTCACGAGGTCGCGGATCTCCTCACTGCCCGCGTCGAGCTCGACGGCGTCGAGGTCGCCCGCGTGCGCCCGCCGCGCGCCGCCGGGCCGGGCCACCGGAACGACGTCGTGTCCGCGCTCGCGGAGCAGGACGGTCGAGCGCCAGCCGAGGAAGCCGGTCGCGCCGGTGACGAGCAGCTTCATGGCTCCAAGTAGTCGCGCACCGAATGCCGGTACTCGTACGGCGTCGCGTACGAGCGGGTCGGCGTCCCGGTGGACTCCTCGCCCCGAGCCAGCGCGGCCACGTCGCCGACCGTGATCGTCTCGGCTGCGACGTTCGCCGCCCCCGGCGCCGCCTCGAGCAGGATGCGGGCGGCGTCCTCGACGTGGACGACCCCGATCGTGGCACCGGGATCGTCGACGGTGAGCTCCTGGCCGGAGGCGGCGAGTTTCCGGAACTTGTTCACCACCGTCTGCGACTCCGGGCGCTCGTGCTCGACCGGGCTCGGCCCGTAGACGATCCCGAGCCGCAGCCTCGACAGCTCGAACCCGGTCCTGCGCGCGTGTAGGTCGAGCACCAGCTCGCCGTAGATCTGCGACAGATGGGTGAGGTCGTCCTGAGGGCCGTACGGGTGGTCGGCTCCGACCTCGCCGGAGAGCCGTGCGCCGTAGACGTGCAGCGAGCTGCCGTACGCGACGAGATGTGCCTGGCGGGATCAGCTCCGCGACCACGCGGGCTCCCGTGAGGTTGGTCTCCTCGGTGTAGTCGGGGTCGGCGAACGAGAGCGGCCGGCTGGCCTGCGCGGCCAGGAAGACGACGCGGTCGAACCCCTCGGCGAGGAGCGGCGCCACGGCGGCGCGCTCGCGGATGTCGACCGTCTCCACCCGTGGGTCGGCGCGAGCCCGGCGAGCTGCTCGCGGTCGGTGGCGTACCAGTTGTCCGCGAGCACCACCTCGTCGCCGCGCGCCAGCGCCTGCCTGGCGACCTCGGCGCCGACGTACCCGGCCCCGAGGACCAGGACGCGCACCTAGATCGAAAAGACGGTGGGCCCGGGCGGGACGACGTTGCGCGTGTCGACGACGAGCCGCGCCTCGTCCCAGAGCGGCTGCTCGTCGTACACGCGGTGCGGCGTGAGCACGACGACGCAGTCGGCCGCCCGCACTTCGTCGGCCGACCATTCGACGGTCTCGTGGCGCGTGCCCTCGAGCTCGATGAACGGCACCCACGGGTCGCAGTAGCGCACCTCGCCGCCGCGCGCGAGCAGCTGGTTCATCACCTCGAGGCTCGGCGACTCGCGCGTGTCGTGGACGTTGCCCTTGTAGGCGAGCCCGAGCAGCAGGATCCGCGCGCCCTTGATCGGCAGCCCCTGCTGGTTCAGCGCGTCGCTGACCTTCTGAACGACGTGGATCGGCATCCGCGCGTTGACCTCGTGCGCGGCCTCGATCAGCTGGGCCGCATAGCCGTACTCGCGCAGCCGCCAGGCCAGGAAGTGCGGGACGACCGGGATGCAGTCGCCGCCGAGGCCGGGGCCGGGGAAGTGGGGGAGGAAGCCGAACGGCTTGCTCGACGCGGCCTCGATCACCTCCCACGGCGAGATCCCGAGCCGGTCGCACATCAGCGCGAGCTCGTTCGCCAGCGCGATGTTGACGGCGCGGAACGTGTTCTCGTGGAGCTTTGCCGTCTCGGCCACCATCGGCCGCGAGACCGGGATGACGACGTCGACGATCTGGCGGTAGAGGAGCTCGGTGCGGCGCAGGCACTCCTCGGTCACGCCCGCGACCAGCTTCGGCGTGTTCTGGATCGTGAAGACCGCGTTCCCCGGGTCGACCCGCTCCGGTGCGTAGCCGAGGAAGAAGTCGCGGCCGACCTTGGCGCCCGGTGCGCTCGAGGATCGGCTGCACGATCTCCTCGGTCGTCCCCGGGTACGTCGTCGACTGGAGCACGATCAGCTGCCCGGGCCGGAGGTTCGCGGCCACGGACTCCGCGGCCGAGACGATGTACTGCACGTCGGGCGTGCGCGTCTTCGAGAGCGGCGTCGGGACGCAGATCGTGATCGCGTCCAGCTCGCGCGGCGGCCGAGTAGTCGGCCGTGGCCGTGAGGGCGCCCTCGAGCCCGTCGTACCGCTCCTCGGGGACGTCGACGAGGTAGGAGCGACTTCGCCTGCACCGAGCGCACGCGCTCCTCGTTCAGGTCGATGCCGGTGACGTCGAAGCCGGCCTCTGCGAACGACATCGCGAGCGGCAGGCCGGCGTAGCCGAGGCCGACGATGCCCACACGCGCTTCGCGCGTGGCGATGCGATCGTCGAACTCGGTCCGTGGTGAGATGGCTTGCGCCAAGGCGTCGGCGATGCTAGCAGCGGCCCCCGCTGCTATAACCGCCCGCATGTCCTTCCGGGACTCGCTGCACGCCCTGCTGTTCGAGGGCGACGCGGTCTGGGCCTTCCTCGCGGCGCTCGTGATCGTGCTCGGGCTGACGCCCCTGGCCGCACGGCTGGCGCCGCGCACGGAAGCGCGCGACCAGGATCGCCCGCGCGTCCACACCGGCTTCATCCCGCGCACCGGCGGTGTCGCGATCGTCGCGGCGATCCTGGTGCCCGCCGCGTTCTTCCTCGACCTCGAGGGCCCCTACCTCGGGATCCTGCTCGGCACGCTCGGGGTCGCCGCGCTCGGGCTGGTGGACGACGTGCGCGGGCGTCCGGCCGTGGGTGAAGCTGGTCGGGGTCGCGCTGATCGCGCTGATCCCGGTCGTGGGCTACGACGTCACGTTCGAGCGGATCACGCTGCCGCTCGTCGGCGACCACGACATCGGCGTCGCCGGCTACGCGCTCACGATCTTCTGGGTCGCGCTGCTCGCCAACCTCGTCAACCTGATCGACGGGATGGACGCGCTCGCGGCGGGGATCGTGGCGATCGCGGCCGGCTCCTTCGCTCTGCTGGCGGTGTCCTTCGGCCGTACGGACGCGGCCGTCCTGGCCGCGATCGTCTGCGGCTCGACCCTCGGTTTCCTGCGCTACAACTACCACCCCGCCAAGGTGTTCATGGGCGACTCGGGCGCCCTCGCGCTCGGCTTCCTCCTTGCGCTCGTGGCCGTGGAGGGCGTGCTGAAAACGGCTGCCACGATCGCGCTCGTCGCACCGATGCTCGTGATCGCCGTGCCGATCCTCGACACCTCGTTCGTCGTGCTGAAGCGGCTCAAGTACCGGCGTGCTCCGTGGGGAGCCGACCACAATCACTTCTACCACCGCTTCCTGCGGATCGGCTTCTCGCAGCGCCGCACCGCGGCCTACCTGCACATCTGGGCTGCGGCCCTGTCGGCATTCGCGATCCTGCTCCGCTTCGTCCCGCCGCGCCCGGGCGGGACCTGGGACCTCGGCAACGCGCTGATCGGCGCAGGCGCCGCGCTCGTGATCCTGGCCGGCTCGGTCTGGATGGTCTACACGCTCGAGATCCTCAAGGCCCGCCACCTGCGCGTTCTCGGCTTCACTCGCTTCGCCTCGGAGCCCGAGGGCGAGCGCGAGGAGGCCGTCGAGGAGGTGCTGAGCGCCGGTCGACATTGACATGACATCAAAGTGATGTCATAGTGGTGACATGAAGATGTCACCGCATGTCGACGCGCTGCGTAAGGACCTGGCCGCTGCGGCCGCGCTCGGGGACGAGCGGGCTGCCGAGGTCGGCGCCCGCCTCGCCGACGCCGCCGCGCGTTCGGCGCCGCTGCGCTTTCTGGAGGCGCTGGGGGAGGCGCTGCTCGAGGCGAACGGACAACTCGCCTCCGGCCACCTCGAGCTGCGGCTGGCGGGGAACGATCCGAACATCGTCTTCGTCGAAGAGGAGGGTGCCGCTGCGCCCGTCGACGAGCCGAGCGCGGCCCGGCTGACGCTCCGGCTCCCGGAGCGCCTCAAGTCGGAGATCGAGGCAGCGGCCGCCCGCGAGGGCGTCTCGGTGAACACCTGGCTCGTCCGCGCCCTCGGCGGCGCGGTCGACCGGCGAACCCAAGCGGTCGGGCCGGCGCCTCGTCGGCTACGGCCACACCTAACGACGTCAGGAGTAGAGAGATGCGCGAGCACACCTTCGAGATTCAGCGCGACCCGCGGTTGAACGTTGCGATTCCCGCGGGCGAGATCGAGATCGAGGCCGTCCCGGGCACGGAGGCGTTCGTCCGGCTGACGCCGATCGTCGACGACGAAGACACCCGCGAGGCGATCGAGCGCGCCCATGTCGAGCTGCACGGGAACGAGCTCGTGGTCGAGGTGAAGGAGAAGCGCCTGCGCTTCGGGAGCCACCCCGAGATCCGCGCGGAGATCAGGTGCCCCGAAGGGACGAGCGCCCGCCTGCACACCGCCTCGGGCGACCTCCGTGCGCGCGGCCGGCTCGGCGACACGTCGACCCACGTCGCCTCCGGAGACGTCCAGCTCGAGCGGGTCGACGGCCTCGACGCGCACTCCGCGAGCGGCGACGTCCAGGTCGGCTTCGTGCGGCGGCGACAGCAAGGTTCACAGCGCGTCCGGCGACCTGCAGCTGAGGCGCACGGAAGGCGGGGTCGACGTGCGGAGCGCCTCGGGCGACGTGGCGCTCGCGGATGCCGGCGGCGGGCCGATCAGCGTGCACTCTGCCTCGGGTGACGTCCGGATCGCCGTCCGGCCGGGGCGGCGAGTGTCGGTCGACGTCCGAACGGTCAGCGGCGAGGCGAGCTCCGACATCCCGCTGGACGACACCGGCGGCGGGGACGCCGACGCGCCGCTCGTCGAGATCCAGGTGAACGGCGTCAGCGGCGACGTGCGGATCGAACGCGCAAGCGAGACCGCGGCCCTAGAGGCCTAGCGAGCTCGAGCAGCCGGCGAGGGTCGCGGCGGACCCGTGACTCCGCCGCTCCCGCCGGCTTCTTGCGCAGCTCGATCTCGGCCGGGTCGACCAGCAGGCGCAGCCGGCCCTCCGAGACGAGCCGCTCGTCGACGCCGCCGAGTCGACCCTCGAAGACCGACCAGACCGGCGTCCCGAGCACGGCCGCTTCGCGGTTCATCGTGCCGCCCGCCGACACGAGCACGTCCGCGAAGGCCACGAGGCTGCTGCCGTCCACGGCCCGGTCGGGGACGACGAAGCGGCCGCTCAGGGCGCGCACCGCCCGGCGCTGCTCGTCGGTGCGGGCGAGGACGACCGTCTGCACGTCTTCGTCCGCCAGGCGACGCAGGACCTCGTCGAGCAGCGCGTTCTCCGAGCCGCCGAGGTACAGCGCGTACGAGGGCGCCGTCCGGACGACGCAGATCACGCGGCGCCGGTCGAGGCCGAGCGGCTTCAGCGTGTCGGGGTCGGGCTCCCAGCTGCGAGAGGTAGTACTCCTCCTTCAGACCCGGGAACTGCACGAGCTTGGGCGGGCGCGCTCCGTAGCGCTCCAGCCGCTCGGCCGGGATCGCGTCGGGGACGAGCACGCGGTCGGCGAGCCGGCAGACGACGTTGTGCTGGGCGGTCGCCCACTCGTAGTCGAACATGGTCGCGTTCGGGATCCGCAGCAGCCGGGCCGCGGGCGGGAGGTCGACGGACGCGTGCGCCAGGGCGAAGTCGAACTTTCGGCCGCGCGCGAAGCGGAGCAGCCCGCGTACCCGGTCGGCAGCGGCCAGAGCCTTTCGCGCTCGCCGCGCGCCACCGTGCCGCCCGACCACGCGGTAGGGATGTCCCCAGTCGTCGAGGAGCTCGACCGTGTGCGAGAGCGGCCGGGCGGTCAGCTCGACCTCGTGGCCGTCGGCCTCGAGCAGCTCGACGAGCGGACGCAGGACCGGCACGTGGGCGGTGTTCGTGAAGTCGACCCAGATGCGCATGGCTCCTACGCCGTGAAGGGGCGGTCGATGACGTACTGCACGAGGGTCTCGCCGTACTTGTCGACCTCGAGCTCTAGGTGCATGCCGATCTTCTCCATCACGCGGGTAGAGCGTCGGTTCGCGGGAAACGCCAGCGCCACGACCCGCTCGAGGCCGAGCTCGGAGAACGCCGTAGCCACCCAGGCGCCGGCCGCTTCGCTCGCGTAGCCGCGGTTCCACACCTCGCGCGCGAAGTGGTAGGCGACCTCGACGTCGGGGCCGACCCACTCGACCGGAAAGAGCCCGCAAACCCCGACGACTCGCCCGCCGTCGCGTTCCACCACGGCACAGAGCCCGTAGCCCGTCTCGAGGACGCGCTCGGCGTGGCGGCCCACGCGCTCGGCGGTCTCCTCGACCGAGCGCGGACGGGTCTGACGGGAGGTACCGCATCACCTCCGGATCACCCCAGACGACATGTAGCGCCTCGGCGTCGTCCGGCTCGAGCGGACGGTATTCCAGCCGCTCGGTGGGCTTCGGCAGCTTCATCGCTCCCGAACTCTACGCACCACCCACAATCTCGGGGCAAAAGCCGCTCCGCAAGCGGCATTCGGCTGTTACAAGCTTTGGTATGCTCGCGGCGGATGGAGCCCTCCTCGAGCCAGTTTCAGCCCGCCGGAGCGGGCGCCTTGCTGGCGGGAACGACAGCCGCAGGCGTGGGCGTCGGCGCCCTCCTCGGCTGGGCGGCCGGCTCGCCAGGGCTCGGCGCGCTCGTCGGCGCCGTGCTCGGCATCCCCGTCGGCGTCTTCGTCGTCTACCGCCGCTACCGCGGCTACTTCACGTGAGCGCCCGCGTGTTCAGCACCCCGCGGCCGATCCCCTCGCGCTTCCTCCCGGTGGCAGCCGGTGCGCTCGTCCTCGTCTTCGCGCTGCCGGTCTTTCTCGCGGCGGACTGGCCGCTGGCCGGCTGGGCTCTCGGCGCTGTGCTCTGGCTGGCCGCACAGGCGCTGTCGCTGTTGCTGACGCGGCTGCAACCGGGCGCGGGTAATCTCGCCGCCTCCGGCGTGGTGGGGATCTCGATGATGTTTCGCGCAGTCGCAGTCGGCGTCGTGGTGATCGCCGTCGCCGCCAGCGACCCCGCACTCGCCGTCTCCGCCGCCCTGGTCTACGCACTGGCGTACACGCTCGAGCTGGCGCTGTCGCTGCTCACCTACTTCGGAAGCGACCCGGTCTCGTGAGGCGCGCTCTGGCACTCGTGACCACGCTCGCGCTGCTGGCTCCGCAGGTCGCGCTGGCCGCCGAGGAGGAGGAGTTCGACCCGAGCCACGAGTTCGAGCAGCACGCCTGGATTCCGATCCACGTCGGCCCGATCGACCTCTCGATCACAAAGGCGGTGTCCTACCTGATCCTCGGGTCATTGGTGACGATGGCGATCGGAATCCTCCTGATGCGCTGGCGCACGAGCGTCACTCCGGACCGGCGCCAGAGCGCCGGGGAGATGATCTACGACATCGCGCAGACCCAGGTCGCGGAGCAGGGCTTGCCGACGAAGGCGATCGCGCGCTGGTTCCCCTACGTCGCCACGCTCCTGCTCTTCATCTTCGTCGTCAACATCCTCGGGTTCATCCCGCTGCCGCTCTCGGACGAGAAGTTCGAGCTCTTCGGCGTGGAGCTGCCGACCCTCGGGATCTACGCCGCTACCTCCTCGCTCTCGGTGACGCTCGCCCTGGCGCTGATGACCTGGATCTTCACGCACGTCGAGGGCATTCGCGCCAACGGCCCGGTGGGGTACTTCAAGAGCTGGATCCCGGACGTGCCCAAGGCGATGTACCCGCTGATCGTGCCGCTCGAGATCCTCGGACAGTTCATGCGCCTGATCTCACTGTCCGTTCGTCTCTACGCCAACATGCTCGCCGGCCATATGCTGATCCTGACCTTCATCGGGCTGATGTTCGTGCTCGAGACGGTTCTGCTGGCACCCCTCGTCGTGCCCGCCGCGACGGCGTTCTACCTCTTCGAGGTCGTGATCGTCGTCGGCATCCAGGCCTACATCTTCGCCGCCCTGTCAGCCATCTACATCGGCTCGGCCATCGAGCCGGAACACTAAGGAGGAACCTGAATGATCGACCCCGTCCTTGCTGCCGCCACCGACGGCGTCGACGCCGGTAAGGCCGTCGCGCTCGCGCTCGGCATCGGCCTCGGCTCGCTCGGAGCCGGTGTCGGCATCGGGAACATCTTCGGCTCCATGATCCAGTCCGTCGCCCGCCAGCCCGAGCTGCGCGGCGAGCTGCAGGGGATCATGTGGCTCGGGTTCGCCCTCACCGAGGCCGTGGTCTTCTACGGCCTGATCGGCGGCCTGCTCGCCTTCGTCCTCGTCTAGGCGCGAAGGAGGCTGGACGCGATGCTCGCAGTCAATCCGCTGATCGAGGTCACCACGGGTCTGATGATCTGGACCCTGGTCTGCTTCGGGATCACGTTCTTCGTGCTGAGGAAGTACGCGTTCGGCCCGATCCAGAAGATCATCGACGAGCGGCGCCAGCGCATCCGCTCGTCGCTCGACGAGGCCGACCGGGCGCGCGACGAGGCGCGTCGCCTGCTCGAGGAGCATCGCGCGCTGATGAACGAGGCCAAGGGCCAGGCGGAGGAGATCCTCAGCGAGGCTCGCCGGATCGGCGAGTCGCAGCGCGAGCGGCTTCGCGAGGAGCTCGAGGGCGAGCGCCAGCGGCGGCTCGAGGACACGCGCAAGCAGGTCGAGGCCGAGACGCGCCGCGCGCTCGAGCAGCTTCGGGCCGAGGTGGCCGAGCTGACCGTGATCGCGACCGCGCGCGTCACCGGGAAGGTGCTCGACCAGAAGGATCACCGCCGCCTGATCGACGAGGCGATCGGCGACCTCGACTTCTCCGTGCTCGAGGGCACGAGAAACTAGGACGCGTAGCGTGGTGGCGCACCGCACGTACGCGCGCTCGCTCTTCGAGGCCGCGAAGGAGGCAAACCGGCTCGAGCGGCGCTCAGGAGGAGCTGACCGACTTCGTCGCCACGGTCGAGCAGGTGCCCGAGCTCCGGTCCGTGCTCGAGAGCCCCGAGCTCGACTCGCGCGCGAAGGTCGCGCTGCTCGAGCAGGTGCTCGGCGACGCCGACGAGCTCGTCCGCAACTTCCTCCTGCTCCTCGCCGAGAAGGGCAGGAGCGGCGAGGTGGCAGAGATCGCGCGCGAGTTCGAGGCGCTCGTGGCCCGGGAGCAGGGGATCCTCGACGTCGAGCTCACCACCGCCGTCGAGCTCTCCAAGCAGGACTTCGACCAGCTCGTCGACCGCATCGGCAAGGCGTCAGGGCGCAAGGTTCGCGCCTCGCGCTCCGTCGACCCGGCCCTCGTGGGAGGGCTCGTCCTCGAGGTCGGCTCGCGCCGCCTCGACGCGAGCATCCGCGGGCGCCTCGACCGACTTCGGCAGGAACTGACTACGACAAGGAGCGCTTCGTGAAGCTACGCCCGGAAGAGATCACCTCGATCCTCAAGGAGCGAATCGAGAAGTTCGGCGTCGAGACCGACCTGGCCGAGATCGGCAACGTCCTCCAGGTCGGCGACGGGATCGCCCGCATCCACGGGCTCGAGAATGCGGTCGCGCTCGAGATGCTCGAGCTGGAGCACGGCGTCACGGGCCTTGCGTTCAACCTCGAGGAGGACAACGTCGGCGCGGCGCTGTTCGGCGACTGGGAGCACGTCAAGGAGGGCGAGCCCGTCAGGCGGACCGGCACGGTCGCGAGCGTCCCGGTCGGCGAGGACCTGATCGGCCGGATCGTCGACCCGCTCGGCAACCCGATCGACGGCGGCGAGCCGATCCCCCGCAAGGAGACGCGCCCGCTCGAGTTCAAGGCGCCCGGCGTCGTCGACCGCCAGCCCGTGAAGGAGCCGCTGCAGACGGGTCTGAAGGCGATCGACTCGATGATCCCGATCGGCCGCGGCCAGCGCGAGCTGATCATCGGCGACCGCTCGACGGGCAAGACCGCCGTGCTCGTCGACACCATCTTGAACCAGCGCGGCCAGGACGTGATCTGCATCTACGTCGCGATCGGCCAGAAGGCCTCCACCGTCGCGCAGGTCTACGAGCGCCTGCGCGAGGCGGGCGCGATGGACTACACGATCATCGTCTCGGCGTCCGCTTCCGAGGCCGCGCCGATCAAGTGGATGGCGCCGTTCGCCGGCGCCGCGATGGGCGAGCACTTCATGTTCGAGGGCAAGCACGCCCTCTGCGCCTACGACGACCTGTCCAAGCACGCGGACGCCTACCGCCAGCTGTCGCTCCTGCTGCGCCGCCCGCCGGGCCGCGAGGCCTTCCCGGGCGACGTCTTCTACCTGCACTCGCGGCTGCTCGAGCGGGCCTGCAAGCTCTCCGACGAGCTCGGCGCCGGCTCGCTGACGGCGCTGCCCGTGATCGAGACGCAGGCAGGCGACATCTCCGCCTACATCCCGACGAACGTGATCTCGATCACCGACGGCCAGATCTTCCTCGAGTCGGAGCTCTTCTTCTCGGGCGTCCGGCCGGCGATCAACGTCGGCGTGTCGGTCTCCCGGGTCGGCGGCAACGCCCAGACGAAGGCGATGAAGAAGGTCGCCGGCCGCCTGCGCCTGGAGCTGGCGCAGTACCGCGAGCTGGAGGCGTTCTCGCAGTTCGGCTCCGAGCTCGACCCGCAGACCCAGCGCACGCTCGCGCGCGGGGAGCGGATGGTCGCGACGCTGAACCAGCCGCAGTACCAGCCCTGGCCCGTCGCGGAGCAGGTCGTCGCGATCTACGCCGGGATCAACGGCTTCCTCGACGACATCCCGGTCGAGGACGTGCCGCGCTTCCAGGAGGAGCTCCGTGAGCACCTCCGCACCGAGGGCACGATCTACGAGGCCCTGGCGGGCGGCGCCGACATCAGCGACGAGCTCGCGGAGAAGATCGCGGCGGAGATCGAGAAGGTCAAGGGCCGCTTCTCCAAGACCGAAGACAAGGCCGCGTAACGCCCCGTGGCCTCCGTCCAGGACATCAAGCGGCGGATCCGGTCGGTCCGCAACACCCGCAAGATCACGCGCGCGATGGAGCTCGTCGCAGCCGCCAAGCTGCGCCGCGCCCAGGCGCGGATCGAGGCGATGCGACCGTACGCCGACCGGATGCTCGAGCTGATGGCCGGCACCTCGCGGGCGAGCTCCTCGCTACGCGGCTTTCCGCTGCTCCAGCGGCGCGAGGTGAGCACGGCGCTCGTCGTCCCGCTCACCGGCGACCGTGGCCTGGCGGGCGCGTTCAACGCCCAGGTGCTCCGGGAGGCGTTCGCGCTCGAGCGAAGGCTCTCGGCCGACGGCGTCCAGGTGCGCTTCGGCGTGTCCGGCAAGAAGGGCGCCTCCACGCTGCGCTTCCGCCGCTACGACGTCCACCAGGCCTGGACGGGCTTCAGCGACCAGCCCGCGTACTCGGACGCTCAGGCGATGGCTCACCTGCTGGCCGAGATGTACGCGAACGGCGAGGTCGACAGCGTCCGCATCGTCTACAACCACTTCGAGTCGGCCCTCGTGCAGCGGGTGGTCGAGAGCGAGGTCCTGCCGATCCCCGAGCACGCGTTCGAGCGGGACGAGCAGGACGAGCGGCGGGCCGCTCTCGTCGGCGACTTCATCTACGAGCCAGAGCCCGAGCAGATCCTCGAGCGTCTCCTGCCCGTGTACGTCGAGACCGAGATCTACCGAGCTCTGCTCGAGTCGGCCGCGTCCGAGCAGGGAGCGCGCATGACCGCCATGCGCAACGCGTCCAAGAACGCCGGCGAGCTGATCGACAGCCTCACGCTCGCCATGAACCGCGCCCGCCAGGCCGAGATCACCCAGGAGATCCTCGAAGTGGTGGCCGGGGCCGACGCGCTCTCGACCTAAAGAACTCGCTTCAGAATGAAACGAGTCCTAACACCGTCCTAACAACTTCGATCGGGGGGCGTCTTACCCCGTGAGCTCGGCCACGTGGCCGTTATGCTCCCCCCGCTTATGGCTGACCGTCGAGAGGTTCTCTCAGCAGGTGCAGGCCTCGCCGCCGAGGTCGCGCTCGAGTCCGGCGGAGAGTTCGGCGAGGGCGGCGGCGACGTCAAGGCGCGCGGTTACTGGGAGCAGGTCTGGCGCCGGTTCCGACGCGACAAGGTGGCGATCGGAAGCGGCGTCTTCATCATCCTGCTCCTCATCGCAGCCTTCGCCGGCGCGCCGCTGGCCGAGAAGTGGCTCGGCCACGGCCCGAACGACATCTTCCCGAGCGAAGGCGTCGACCCGACCACTCTCGTTCCGGTAGGCCCGCTCACGACTGTGCACAGCTTCTCGCGCGACGAGGACATCTTCTTCCTCCTCGGCGCCGCCGACACGCTGGGCCGTGACGAGTTCCTGCGGCTGCTGTACGGCGCCCGGGTCTCACTCGAGGTGGCGATCGGCGCGACGGTCTTCTCGATGTTCATCGGCGTGCTGCTCGGCGCGATCGCCGGCTACTTCCGCGGCGGCATCGACGCGATCATCTCGCGCGTCACGGAGATCGTGATGGCGTTCCCACTGCTCCTGTTCGTGATCGCGCTGGCGGCGACGGCCGGAGACCGTCTGAACGACATCACGTTCTTCGGGCTCTTCCAACCGGGCGTTATCACCCTGGTCCTGATCGGCGGCATCTTCGGCTGGTTCTATCCGGCTCGCATCGTCCGGGCCCAGGTGCTGTCGCTGCGCGAGAAGGAGTTCGTGGAGGCCGCGCGCATGGTGGGCTCGAGCGACTGGCGGATCATCCGCTCGCACCTGCTGCCGCACCTCGTGGCGCCGATCATCGTCTACTCGACCCTGATCGTCGCCCAGTTCGTGCTCTTCGAGGCCGGCCTCTCGTTCCTCGGTCTCGGGATCAAGCTGCCCACGGCCAGCTGGGGCAACCTGCTCTCGACCGCGCCCGACTTCTATACCCAGCAGCCGTGGCTGATGGTGTGGCCGGGGCTCGCGGTGCTGCTCACGACGCTCGCCTTCAACCTGCTCGGCGACGGGTTGCGCGACGCGTTCGACCCGCGCAGCACGCACTAGCACAAGCCAACTACACGCCGCGCTAACCAAAGCTCAACGTTGGCGTCTAATGCCCTGGGACGCCATGTTGCGTCCTGGGTCGGTGCACGGTTGATCGGCTCTAGTCACGGAAAGGAGTCTCATGCACAAACGGCTCATGCTCTCCGTCGCCATGCTGGTGATCGGAGCGAGCCTGCTCGCCGCGACGGCCACAGCCGGCTCGTCCGGTTCGAGTGGACCTGAGGCGACGAGCGGTCCGGCTCAGAAGGGCGGTACCTTCCGGTACAGCCTCGATACGGACATCGACTACGTCGACACGGCTCTGTCGTACTACACCATCTCCTGGCAGATCCACTACGCGGCGCACGCCATGCTGATGAACTATCCGGATGCGGCTGCTCCTCGCGGCTCGCGCCTGATTCCGGAAGTCTCGCAGGGCATGCCGCGGATCTCCAAGGACGGCAAGACCTACACGTTCACGCTGAAGAAGACCTACAAATTCAGCAACGGGAAGAACGTCACCGCGGCCAACTACGCGGCTGCGATCAACCGCAACCTGAACCCGAAGATGGCGTCGCCGTCTCAGCCGTTCATCGAGGACATCCTCGGAGCGAAGGCCGTCATCGACGGTCGCGCGACGAAGGCGACGGGTGTGAAGGTTCTCTCGCCGTACCGGCTGCAGATCAGGCTCTCGAAGAGGGCTCCTGACCTGCTTTCGCGGCTTGCGATGCCGTTCTTCGCCCCGGTTCCGACGAACATGCCGATCAACCCTGACGGGGTCTCGGCTCCGACCGTCGGCTCGGGCCCGTACTACATCGCTGCCTGGGAGCCGAAGCGCTCGATCACGCTGCTGCGGAACCGCTTCTACAAGGGCCCGCGGCCGCACAACATCAACCGCTTCGACTACGACATCGGCCTTCCGCTGGCCACGATCCGCCTGAACATCGAGGCGGACAAGACCGACCACGGCGGAGTGCCGCCGGCGGCTCACGCGGAGCTGGGTCAGAAGTACGGCGTCCGGAAGGGTTCTCCGGGTCAGTACTTCGTCAACCCGTCGGCCGCGTTCCGCTACCTGGCCATGAACCATGACCGGCCTCTGTTCGGCGGCAGCGCCGCCGGCAACGTCGGTCTGAAGAAGGCCGTGAACACGGCGATCGACCGGATCGCGATGATCAACCAGCGCGGTGCGTACGCGGGCGTTATCAACGACCAGTACATGCCGCCGACCATGCGTGGGTTCCAGAACGCGGCGATCTACCCGTCCCGGCCGAACGTGGCCCGGGCCCGGTCGCTCGCCCAGGGCAACCTCCGCGGTGGGCAGAACGTCTTCTACACCTGCAACACCGGTCCGTGCGTCCCGATTGCACAGATCGTGCAGGACAACCTGAAGGCGATCGGGATCGACAGCGAGATCAAGCCGTTCCCGCGTGCTGTGCAGTTCACGAAGACCGGTACACGTGGCGAGCCCTTCGACATGAGTCTCGAGGGCTGGCACATGGATTACTTCGACCCGTACGACTTCATCTTCCTGCTCGACGGGACGACGATCCGCCCGGCCAACAACGTGAACTTCTCGTACTTCAACAGCCCTGCCTACAACCGCAAGATCGCGGCTGCGGCTGCCCTCGTCGGGCAGGCCCGCTACCGCGCGTTCGGAAACCTGGATGTCGACCTGGCGAAGAACGCGGCTCCGCTCGCGTCCTTCATCACCGACAACACCCGCTTCCTCTTCTCGAAGAGCGTGGGTTGCTTCTTCTACCAGCCGGTCTACGAGCTCGACCTGGCTGCTGTCTGCAAGAAGTAGCGACGTCCAGAACGTCGGATCCTGTGTGGGGCGCCCTTCGGGGCGCCCCACGGATCCTCAACTTCTACGCCTCTCTCAACGTCTTCACTGTGTAAGCTGACGCCCGCTTCGGCGGCCGACTCAAGGAGACTGAGTGTTCAGGTATCTCGTCAGGCGATTGCTCTGGGCCGTGGTGCTCTTCATCGCCGTCACGATGGTCTCGTACACCATCTTCTTCCTCGTGCCGGCCGAGCCCGCCCGCCTGGTGGCCGGGCCGCAGGCGCCGCCCGACGCCGTCGAGCGCGCCCGGAAGTTCCTGCACCTCGACGACCCGATCTGGCTGCAGTACCTGCGCTTCCTCCACGCGCTCTCGCCCGTCACCTTCGACGGCTTGAAGCCCGAGCTCAAGGAGCCTTCGCTCGGCCGCTCGTTCGCGACGCGCCAGCAGGTCAACAAGATCGTCAAGGCGGCCGCGCCCGTGACCATCTCGCTGGTCATCGGCGGGGCCATCCTCTGGATGCTGATCGCCGTGCCGATCGGAATCCTCTCCGCACTCAGGCCGCGATCGCTCTTAGACAGAGCAGCGATGGTGTTCGTGCTGGTCGGGATCTCCGCGCACCCGGTCTGGCTCGGCCTGCTGCTTTCGTACTTCGTCGGCTACCGGCTCGGGTTGACGCCGCTCGGCGGCTACTGCGACCTGGTCAACCCGTCGACCGCCTGCGGCGGCCCGGTGCAATGGGCACACGCGATGATCCTGCCCTGGATCACGTTCGCGATCCTGTTCGCTGCGCTCTACGTGCGCATGATCCGCGCCAACGTGATCGAGGCGATGAACGAGGACTACGTGCGCACCGCCCGCGCCAAGGGCGCGTCCGAGGCGATCGTCATGCGCTCGCATGTCCTCCGCAACGCCATGCTTCCCGTCGTCACCATGCTGGGAATGGATATCGGCCTGGCCATGGGCGGCGCGATCTTCACCGAGTCGGTCTTCGGCTTACCCGGGATCGGAAAAACCGCGGTCACCGCCCTCGAGGGCTTCGACCTGCCCACCGTGCAGGGGATCGTCGTGTTCGCGACCGTTGCGATCATCGTCTTCAACCTCGCCGTCGACCTGCTCTACGCGGTGATCGACCCACGCATTAGGCTCTCCTAGGTCGCCCATGGCACTCCTGGAGGTCCGTAACCTCAAGACCCATTTCCGCACCGACGACGGGATCGTCAAGGCCGTGGACGGCGTCAGCTTCCAGGTCGAGAAGGGCAAGACCCTCGGGATCGTCGGCGAGTCGGGCTCGGGCAAGAGCGTGACGTGCCTGACGATCATGGGCCTGAACGCCAAGCGGAACACGATCACGAGCGGTGAGGCGCTCTTCAAGGACGAGGATCTGATCACGATGCCGTCGAAGCGCCTGCGGGACATCCGCGGCAACGACATCGCGATGATCTTCCAGGACCCGATGACGTCGCTGAACCCGGTGCACACGATCGGCCGGCAGCTCATCGAGGCGATCACGCTTCACCGCGACGTCACCAAGAAGCAGGCGAAAGCCCGCGCGCTCGAGCTGCTCAAGGCCGTCGGCATCCCGCGCGCCGACCGCCGCTTCGACGACTACCCGCACCAGTTCTCGGGCGGCATGCGCCAGCGCGTGATGATCGCGATGGCGCTCGTCAACGATCCCGACCTGCTGATCGCGGACGAGCCGACCACCGCGCTCGACGTGACGACCCAGGCGCAGATCCTCGAGCTGATGGACCGGCTCCAGCGCGAGTTCGGCAGCGCGATCATCATGATCACTCACGACCTCGGCGTCATCGCGGAGATCGCCGACGACGTCGTCGTCATGTACGCGGCTCGCGTGGCCGAGCACGGCTCGGTGCAGCAGCTGTTCAAGCGACCCCATCACCCGTACACATGGGGCCTGCTGGGCTCGCTCCCGCGCCTCGACGCCGACACCGACCGGCTCGTCCAGATCCAGGGCCAGCCGCCGTCGCTCCTCAACCCGCCGCGCGGCTGCCGCTTCAACCCGCGCTGTCCCTACGTGATGAACATCTGCAAGCAGGAGGAGCCTGCGCTGCTCCCGGTCAGCGGGGAGCCGGAGCACCTCCAGGCCTGCCATCTCGACGAGGAGACGAAGGACCGCGAAGCCGCCAAGCTTCTCGCCGGCACGATGGCTGAGGCAAGCTAGGTGCTTCTCCCGATCACATCTTCCGGCCCCTGGCGCGCGATGAGACTGCGCCATGCGGTGTCCTCGGTCGTGCCCGTATTTGACAATACGAACACTCCCTGCGTCCTTGCCTGGCTTGCTCCTCGCACGCCAGGAATCCGGAGATGCGACCGGGAGAAGCACTGATGGCCGAGGCAGCAGCGACCAACGGGGGGGTCAGCGGCGACGAGCTGCTCGTCGTCGACGGGCTGAAGAAACACTTCCCGATCACGCGCGGGATCGTCTTCCAGCGGCAGGTCGCCGCCGTGAAGGCGGTCGACGGAGTCAGCTTCACCGTGAAGAAGGGCGAGACGCTCGGAGTCGTGGGCGAGTCCGGTTGCGGCAAGTCCACGATGGCGCGCTGCATCATGCGCCTGCTCGACGCGACCGAAGGCCGAATCAGCTTCGACGGCCGCGACATCACGAAGCTCTCGCGGTCGGACATGCGTCCGATCCGCCGGGAGATGATGATGATCTTCCAGGATCCCTACGCCTCGCTGAACGCGCGTAAGCGGGTCGGGTTCATCGTCGCCGAGGCGCTCGAGGTGCACAAGCTCGGGACGCCTGCCGAGATCAAGCGCCGGGTGCAGGAGCTGCTCGAGGTCGTCGGCCTGAACCCCGAGCACTACAACCGCTTCCCGCACGAGTTCTCCGGCGGCCAGCGCCAGCGGATCGGCGTCGCCCGCGCGCTCGCGGTCAACCCGAAGCTGATCGTGTGCGACGAGCCGGTCTCGGCGCTCGACGTCTCCGTCCAGGCCCAGATCCTCAACCTGCTCAGCGACCTGCAGCGCGACTTCGGGCTCACGTACGTCTTCATCGCGCACGACCTCAACGTCGTCCGCCACATCTCCGACCGCGTGATGGTGATGTACCTCGGCAAGGTCGCCGAGATCGCGAACAAGAGCCAGCTCTACGAGACGCCGAAGCATCCGTACACGGGCGCGCTCCTGTCCGCCGTCCCGATTCCGAACCCGGACCTGGGTCGGGCGCGGAAGCACATCGTGCTCGAGGGTGACGTTCCGAACCCGATCAACCCGCCGTCGGCCTGCAACTTCCACCCGCGCTGCCCGCGCTTCCGCGAGGGGCACTGCGACGTCGAGCATCCGCCGCTGCATCCGTTCGGGGACGGCCAACTGGCAGCCTGCCACTACCCGCTCGAGCACTGGCCCATGACCGAGGAGGAGATGCGCCGGTCCGGTGCGCCCGTCTCCTCGCCGGCCACGACCCAAGCGCCCTAGGAGCTCCTGACATGTGGGGTACCGCTCTGCGCCGCCTGACGGGGCTCTTCGTCTTGGCGTCCGGGATCACGGCCTTCGGCGCGCTCGCGTTCGCGTTGCTGCTCGGCGAATCCGTCTCGCGCGCCGTGTCGGTCGGGTTCTACCTGGTCGGCTCGTTCCTCACGATTGCGGGCTTCTTCGTCGGCAACCGCGGCCCCGTGCGGCTGAAGCGTGACGTGGGGGTGCCGCTGTTCGGATCGCGCGTCGTCCGCTGGGCGACCCCGTCTGAACGGGAGGATTCGATCAACACGTCCGCCATCTACGTTGTACTTGGATTCGCTCTTATCTTCCTGGGCGTCCTTGCCGACACGAGGTACAGCCTTGTCTAAATGGTGGCAACTAGCTAACTATTGCTGCGAGAGCCCGTCAGAATCCACATGCGCACGATGAGGACGACCGCCAGACGATGCGACCGCGCGCGCGAGTACGCGTCGCTCCGCCTGGACGGCGAGCTGTCCGACTTCGAGCGTGCGCTGCTCGACTCGCACATCGACCGCTGTCCAAGCTGCCGGGCTTTCGCCGACGATCTCGTGTGCGTCACCGATCGCCTGCGCCAGGCTCCGCTCGAGCGGCCGACGATCGCGATCACGCTGCCCCGCCGCCGCTTCGTGGCGCTGCGCGGGATCCAGGTGAGCGCTGCGGCAGCCGCCGTGGTGAGCGTGGTCGGCATCGGCACCATCTTCAGCCTGCTGAACTCGAACGCCAGCACGCCCACCCGCGGCACTGCCAAGCTCGGCTCGATGGCCAGCGAGAATCGCGACTTCCGCGACCTGCGGCGCGCCGTCCTGACGATGCCGCATCCCGAGCGCCGCCCCGGTGGCCTCGGGAACCTCCAGGTCTAGCGGCTTCTAGCGCGGCTTCTGGCCGACGCCCTCGGCGTAGATCCGCCGCACGACGTCCTCGATGTCCGGCTCCTCGACCGTGAGGTCGACGAGCGGCGCCTTCGCGGCAACCGCCGCCGTCAACCGCGCTGCGGTGATCTCGTCCCGGCGGAAGCGCAGCCACTGGCGCGGCCCCTCGACCCGGACCACCCGGGCGCCCTCGAGCTCAAGCGGCGGTGCGGGCTCCTCGAGGTCGACGACGAGCGTCCGCTCCTCGCCGTAGAGCTCGATCAGGCGTTCGATCGTGCCGTCGTAGATCACGCGGCCGCGGTCGATGATCAGCAGGCGCGAGCAGAGGCGCTCGATGTCCGCCAGGTCGTGCGTGGTGAGCAGGACGGTGACGCCCACGCTCGCGGTTGATCTCTGCGAGGAACTCGCGCACGCGCGCCTTCGCGACCACGTCGAGCCCGATCGTCGGCTCGTCGAGGAAGAGGATCTCCGGGTCGTGGAGCATCGCGGCGGTCAGCTCGCCCCGCATCCGCTGTCCGAGCGAGAGCTGACGCACCGGCGTCTCGAGGAAGGGATCCAGCTCGAGCACTTCGCGGAAGCGGTCGAGGTTCGAGCGCCAGCGGTCGTGGGGGACGCGGTAGATGTGGCGTAGGAGCTCGAACGAGTCGCGTAGCGGCAGGTCCCACCAGAGCTGCACGCGCTGACCGAAGACGACCCCGATCCGGCGCGCGAGCTGGATCCGCTGCCGCGACGGGTCGAGCCCGGCCACCGAGATCCGCCCTGCGCTCGGAACGAGGATGCCCGTGAGCATCTTCACGGTCGTCGACTTCCCTGCGCCGTTCGGCCCCACGTACCCGACGATCTCGCCCGGTTCGATTCGGAAGCTGATCCCGTCGACCGCCTGCACCTCACGGCGCTCGCGACGGACGCGTCCGCGCTTGACGCGGAGCACGAACGTCTTCTCGACGCCGTCGAGCTCGATCAAGAGCCCACGCTCCGGTAGCGGCGCACCGCGGTCCGCCAGATCAGCCAGGCGGCCGCGCCGGTCAGCAGGGCGACCGCCGGCGACGCGAACTGCAGCTCCTGCGGCAGGCCCAGCTCGTCCTCCTTGTCGAGGATGTAGAGCGAGGGGTAGTACGCGACGAAGGCGAGCGGGATCACGAAGACCACCAGCCGCCGGAGCCAGCGTCCGAAGATGCTGACCGGATACTGGGCAGTGAAGTTGCCCCCGTAGGTGAAGGCGTTGGACACCTCCTGCGAGTCGATCAGCCAGAACGCGATCGACGAGAAGGCGACCCAGATGCCGGCGAAGATCGCCGAGCCGGCGACGACTGCGAGCACCAGCATGGCCACGCGTCCGGCGCTCCAGTCGACATCCACCTGGTACAGCGCGACCATGAGGACGGCCAGGCCCTGCAGCAGCCGGCCGAGGTGACGCAGCGCGATGTCCGCCGACACGACCTGCAGCAGCGAGCCGAGCGGCCGGACGAGGATCTGGTCGAACTCCCCCTCGCGGATCATCCTCGGCAGCTGGTCGAGCTGACCGACGGCGATGTCGGTGAGCGCGAACGCCACGCACGAGAGGCCGTACAGGAGCGCGACCTCGCCGACCGTCCAGCCCCCGAGCGCGTCGACCTGCCCGAAGAGGACGAGGATGGCCGCAAAGTCGAGCGAGGTCAGGAGCAGGTTCCCGGTCACGGTGAGCGCGAACGAGAGTCGGTACTGGAGCTGCGCTCGGACGCGCGACGCGACGATCCTCCGGTAGATGCCGAAGGCCTCAACCACCCTGGATCACCAGCTTTCGCATCCCGGCGCCGAGGACGAGCTCTGCCCGAGCAGCAGCAACGCGCCGCCCAGAAGGCCTGCAACGCCAAGAGGCCGACGAGCTCGAGGCTCTCGGCGTGGCCGAGCCAGATCTCGATCGGCGCCTGCACCATCGCGGCGAACGGAAGCGCCCACGCGACCGTGCGCAAGCCAGTCGGGAAAGAAGGCGATCGGCACGATCTGTCCCGAGAAGAAGGTCGAGGCGACCATCGCCAGCACGCCCGCGCCCCGGTAGTCGAGCAGCCAGAACGCTACGAGGTTGAAGAGGAAGCGAAAGGCGAAGCTCGTCACGACGGCTAGCGTCACGCTGGCCGGGAACGCGAGCCAGACGAGCGGGTCGCCCGGAATCAGTACGTCGAAGACGAGGGCGCCGAAGAGGAACGGCGGAACTCCACGAAAGAGGGCGTGGTAGGCGGCGCGGCCGAGGTCCTGCGCGAGCCAGTAGCACTGGAAGTCGAGCGGCCGCTGCAGGTCGGTGGCGACGTCGCCGCTCCGGACGCGCAGAGCGACCTCGAACCAGCCCCAGAGGTAGATCGTCATCAGCATCCCCTGCGCGAGCCAGGTGTAGGTGACGGCGTCGCGGGCGTCGTAGCTCGCCGACGGCGTCGCGCTGCTCGAAGACCGCCAGCAAGGTGTAGGCGATCAGGCAGCCCGAAGAACGTGTTCGTGAACACGCCCGCCCAGGTGGCGCCGGGGTAGGCCGCGTAGCGGCGGTAGCCGCGTCGGGCGAGCTCGAATCCCAACCGAAGCACGGGAAAGCGGAAGCTATCGTCTGGGCATGCTCGCCTCGCCTGTCAGCTCGTACGTCTGAGGCCTGGACCACGCCGCCCGTGTGGCGGTGACGCCGGCCCAGAAGCACCTTCGCCTCCTCGAGGGCCCCGAAGGCCGCTTCGGTAAACTCCGAAGCGCTTTCCGCAGGCTCCGTGGGGGCCGCGCCCAGGAAACCTCTCTTCAGGAGTCACATGCCCAGAAAGCGCACTGAGAACGGCCAGGAAAAGCCCAGCGACAACGTCGGCAAGGTCGTCGAGATCAAGGGCGTCGTGATCGACGCCGTCTTCCCCGGCTCCCTGCCGGAGATCAACAACGCCGTGCAGATCACCATTCCCGGCGGCCACGGCCGCGATGCCGGGACACTCGTCGCCGAAGTGCAGCAGCACCTGGGCGACGACCGGATTCGCGCCGTCGCGATGGACTCCACCGACGGGCTCGCGCGCGGCCTCGACGTCGCGGACACGGGCCAGCCGATCTCGGTCCCGGTCGGGGACCAGACTCTCGGGCGCCTCTGGAACGTCCTCGGCGAGCCGATCGACAAGAAGGATGCGCCGAAGGACGGTGGCGAGCGCTGGCCGATCCACCGTGCGCCGCCGAGCTTCCGCGACCTCTCGCCGTCGGTCGAGATCTTCGAGACGGGGATCAAGGTGATCGACCTGATCGCCCCGTACGTCAAGGGCGGCAAGGTCGGTCTCTTCGGCGGGGCGGGCGTGGGCAAGACCGTGCTCATCCAGGAGCTGATCCACAACGTCGCCCGCGAGCACGGCGGCGTCTCGGTCTTCGCCGGCGTCGGCGAGCGGACCCGCGAGGGCAACGACCTCTGGCTGGAGATGGAGGAGTCGGGCGTGCTCGACAAGGTCGCGCTCGTCTACGGCCAGATGAACGAGCCGCCGGGCGCGCGCCTGCGCGTCGGGCTCTCCGGGCTGACGATGGCGGAGTACTTCCGCGACCAGGGCCAGGACACGCTGCTCTTCATCGACAACATCTTCCGCTTCGTGCAGGCGGGCTCCGAGGTGTCCGCTCTGCTCGGCCGCATGCCGAGCGCGGTCGGCTACCAGCCCACGCTCGCCACCGAGATGGGTCAGCTCCAGGAGCGGATCACCTCCACCCGCACCGGCTCGGTCACGTCCGTGCAGGCGATCTACGTGCCCGCGGACGACCTCACCGACCCTGCTCCGGCGAACACCTTCGCGCACCTCGATGCCACCACGGTGCTCTCGCGCGCGATCGTCGAGATGGGCATCTACCCGGCCGTCGACCCGCTCGACTCCGTCTCCCGCGCGCTCCAGCCCGGGATCGTCTCGGACGAGCACTACGACGTCGCGACCCGCGTGCAGGAGATCCTCCAGCGCTACAAGGACCTGCAGGACATCATCGCGATCCTCGGCATGGACGAGCTCTCCGACGAGGACAAGCTCACGGTGTCGCGCGCCCGCAAGATCCAGCGCTTCCTCTCGCAGCCGAACTTCGTCGCGGAGCAGTTCACCGGCACGCCCGGCAAGTACGTCAAGCTCGAGGACACGATCGTCGGCTTCCGCGAGATCATCGAGGGCAAGCACGACGACCTCCCCGAGCAGGCCTTCTACATGGTCGGGCACGATCGAGGAGGCGGTGGCCAAGGGGCGCGAGCAGTCGGGCGACGAGGCGCCGTCCAAGGCGGACGAAGAGGCCGAGGCGGAGGCCGACGCCGAGCGGGAGACCGCCGGCGCTCCAGCGTAGGCCGTGGCCGCGACGAGAAGCACACGTTCGCGCTCTCGCTCGTCACGCCCGAGGGGGCGGTCTTCGAGGGCGAGGCCGAGATGCTGATCGTCCCGGGCGAGGCCGGCGAGATCGGCGTCCTCGCCCGGCACGCGCCGCTCGTCGCCCTGCTGAAGGCCGGCTCGACGCGCGTCTACCTCGACCGCGAGAAGGAGGAGATCCGCGAGTTCGCCACCGGCTCGGGCTTCTTCACGGTCGAGCAGGATCGGGCGCTCGCGCTGGTGGACGACGCCGTCGACGCGAAGGAGATCGACGACGAGCGGGCCCGCAAGCAGCTCGAGGAGGCGCAGGCGGAGCTGGAGCGCGTGGAGCGCGGCGAGTCCGAAGCCGACCGCTGGCAGCTCGAGCAGCGGATCAAGCACGCCGAGAACCAGCTCTCGGTCGCCGGGCGCCTGTAGCTCAGCCCGTGCGCGTCGCGGCGCTCGCTTCGTGCGTGGGAACGCGGAGCGCGAGCTGCTCGCGCTGTTCGTCGAGCTGGGCGACGATGCGAGCGAGCGCCAGGCGATCGAGCACGCCGAGCAGCGCGCCTTCTCGGGCTAGGGCGATGTTGACGCGCGGTTAAGTGAAGTAAGGGGTCGTTCAGGATCGCTTGCGCTACCCCCGGGGGTCACCGATACGTTGGGTCACGAAGCCTCCTACGAAAGGTTCCCCATGGTCTACCGCCTCTTCAATGCGTTCATCGGCCGCGAGTCGGGTCGCCAGTGCCGCGGCTGTGCCGAGACGATCGTCCCGCGCGACGAGTTCGGCATCAGCGAGGGCGTCTGCCGCAATTGCCGCTAGCGCCACCTCTGCTCTAGGTCGACGTTCGTCCGGGAAACCGGACGTTCGTGCTTATGCGACCAGCCGGGCATGGCGATGGTCGCTTTGAGGTCAACGCAAGAGCGTACTGGTACCCTGAGAGCCCCGGAAAGCTTTGAACGGCAGCTTGGCGACCGGGTCAACAAACGCCTAAAGAGCCTCGCGAGCCGTCACTTCGGCTCCCGCGACTCGCTAGGCGGGAGCGAGAGATGGCGACGACCAGCATCGACAGACTAAAGGACATCCTCGACGAGCGCATCGCCGTGCTCGACGGCTCCTGGGGGGTGCTGCTCCAGGGGCGCGGGATCACAGAGGAGGAGTGGCGCGGCGAGCGCTTCCGCGAGCACTCGCACGACGTCAAGGGCGACCCCGACCTGCTCAACCTGACCAAGCCCGAGGTCGTCTCCGAGATCCACCGCGCCTACTTCGCGGCCGGCGCGGACATCGCGACGACCAACACCTTCACGGCGACGTCGATCGGGCAGGCCGACTACTCCCTCGAGGACGCCGTCTACGAGATGAACCTCGCAGGCGCGCGCCTTGCGCGCGAGGCCGCGGACGAGGTGGGCGGCTTCGTCGCAGGCTCGGTCGGCCCGCTCAACGTCTCGCTGTCGCTCTCGCCCAAGGTGGACGACCCGGGCTTCCGGTCGGCGACCTTCGACCGGGTTCGCGACTCCTACGCCGAGCAGATCGAGGCGCTCGCCGAGGGCGGCGTCGACCTGCTCCTGATCGAGACCGATCTTCGACACCCTCAACGCCAAGGCTGCGATCATCGCCGCCCAGGAGGCGGCGCCCGACCTCCCGCTCTGGCTCTCGTTCACGGCGATCGACCTCTCCGGCCGCAACCTCTCGGGTCAGACGGTCGAGGCCTTCTGGCTGTCCGTCGAGCACGCCAAGCCCGCTGATCGTGGGCGTGAACTGCTCGCTCGGCGCGGCCCAGATGCGGCCGTTCGTCCAGGATCTGGCGCGGATCGCGCCGACCTACACGGCCGCCCACCCGAACGCCGGCCTGCCCAACGAGTTCGGCACGCACGACGAGCGGCCGGAGGACACGAGCCGCTTCCTGGGCGAGATCGCGCGCGACGGCTTCGTCAACCTCGTCGGCGGCTGCTGCGGGACGACGCCCGAACACGTCAAGGCGATCGTGGACGTGACCAGGGGTCTGACCCCCAGACAGGTCCCGAAGCGAGAGCCGCGTCCGCGCTTCAGCGGCCTCGAGCCATTCGAGATCGGCCCGGACACCGGCTTCGTGATGATCGGCGAGCGGACGAACGTCACCGGCTCGGCCCGCTTCCGCAAGCTGATCGAGGCCGACGACTACACCGGCGCCGTCGAGGTCGCGCTCGAGCAGGTGCGCGGCGGGGCCAACCTGCTCGACGTGAACATGGACGCCGACCTGCTCGAGTCCGACCAGGCGATGACGAGGTTCCTGAACGTGATCGCGACCGAGCCCGAGGTGGCGCGGATCCCGATCATGGTCGACAGCTCGCGGCCGTCGGTCCTCGAGGCCGGCCTCAAGTGCGTCCAGGGCAAGGGCGTCGTCAACTCGATCAGCCTCAAGGAGGGCGAGGAGCCGTTCCTGGAGCAGGCGCGCCTGGTGCGCCGCTACGGGGCCGGCGTCGTCGTGATGGCCTTCGACGAGGCCGGCCAGGCCGACACGGTCGAGCGCAAGGTCGAGATCTGCGGGCGCGCCTACGACCTGCTCACGCAGAAGGCCGGCTTTGCCGCCGAGGACATCGTCTTCGACCCCAACGTCCTGGCCGTCGCGACCGGGATCGAGGAGCACAACGACTTCGCCCGGGCGTTCATCGAGAGCCTGCCGCTGATCAAGGAGCGCTGCCCCGGTGTCCGCACGAGCGGCGGCATCTCGAACCTCTCGTTCGCGCTGCGCGGAAACGACGTCGTCCGAGAGGCCATGCACTCGGCGTTCCTGTTCCACGCGATCAAGGCCGGACTGGACATGGGGATCGTCAACGCGGGGCAACTGGTCGTCTACGAGGACATCCCGCCCTCCCTGCTCGAGCTGGTGGAGGACGTGATCTTCAACCGCCGTCCCGACGCGACCGAGCGCCTGGTCGAGTTCGCGCGGTCGGTGCACGGCGAGGGCACGAAGCGCGAGCGAGACCTCTCCTGGCGCGAGGCCCCGGTCGAGAAGCGGCTCGAGTACGCGCTGGTGCACGGGGTCGTCGACTTCATCGAGGAGGACACCGAGGAGGCTCGGCTGAAGCTGCCGCGGCCGCTCGACGTGATCGAGGGCCCGCTGATGCAGGGCATGAAGGTGGTGGGCGACCTGTTCGGCTCCGGGAAGATGTTCCTGCCGCAGGTGGTGAAGAGCGCCCGCGCGATGAAGCGCGCCGTCGCCTATCTGGAGCCCTACATGGAGGCCGAGCGCTCGCAGAACGGGGGCGGGCGGGCCCAGGGCAAGGTCGTGCTCGCGACCGTCAAGGGAGACGTGCACGACATCGGCAAGAACATCGTCGGTGTCGTGCTCGGCTGCAACAGCTACGAGGTGATCGACCTGGGCGTGATGGTGTCCGCCGACACGATCCTGGACACGGCCGCCGCCGAAGGCGTGGACGTGGTCGGGCTCTCCGGGCTGATCACGCCGTCGCTCGACGAGATGGTGAGCGTCGCCACCGAGATGGAGCGCCGAGGCCTCGACCTGCCGCTCCTGATCGGCGGCGCGACCACGTCGAAGCAGCACACGGCGGTGAAGATCGCGCCTGCCTACTCACAGGCCGTCCTGCACGTCCTCGACGCGTCCCGGGTCGTCGGCGTCGTCTCCGACCTGCTCGACGACGGCCGCAAGCTGCAGCTCGACGCGGACAACCGCGAGCTCCAGGACCGGATGCGCGCGCAGCACGCGGAAAAGACCCGCAAGCCGCTCTGCCGCTCGACGAGGCGCGCGCGAACGCCGAGCGCGTCCCGTTCGACGAGCTCCCGGAGCCGCCGTTCACGGGCACCCGGATCGAGGAGCCCGATCTCGAGAAGCTGCGCGAGTTCATCGACTGGCAGTTCCTCTTCCACGCCTGGGAGCTGAAGGGCAAGTTCCCGGCGATCCTCGAGCGCCCCGAGGCGCGGTCGCTCTTCGACGACGCGACGGAGCTCCTGGACGAGATCGTCAGAGGGAATCTCCTCCAGGCCCGCGGCGTCTACGGCTTCTGGCCGGCGGCCCGCGAGGGCGACGACATCGCGCTCGCCGAGACGCGCTTCTGCATGCTGCGCCAGCAGTCGGCCTACGGCGACTCGCGCCCGAACCGCTCGCTGGCCGACTACGTCGCCCCCGCCGGCGACCACCTCGGCGCCTTCGCGGTCGCGATCCACGGCGCCGACGAGCTCGCCGCCCGCTATGAGGCCGAGCTGGACGACTACAAAGCGATCATGGTCAAGGCCCTCGCCGACCGGCTCGCGGAAGCGTTCGCCGAGTGGCTCCACCATCGGGCGCGCCGGGAGTGGTACGAGACCGGCCCCGAGCAGCCGAAGGACGAGCTGCTCGCCGAGAGCTTCCGCGGGATCAGGCCGGCCTTCGGCTATCCCGCGTGCCCCGACCACACCGAGAAGCGGAAGCTTTTCGAGCTGCTCGACGCCGACCGGGTCGGTCTCGAGCTGACCGAGAACTTCGCCATGACGCCGGCCGCCGCGGTGAGCGGGATCTACCTGCACCACCCGCAGGCGCGCTACTTCTCCGTGGGCCGGGTTGGGCGCGACCAGGTCGCCGACTACGCGCAGCGCAAGGGCATGGAGCTCGGCGAGGCCGAGCGGTGGCTCCGACCGAACCTCGGCTACGAGCCCGAGACCGCCGACCTCGTGACGGCTTAGTCCGATCGAGAACAACTTCGGCAAGAGCACGCCGTTCAGCCTGGGCGTCGAGGAGGAGTTTCAGCTCCTGCACGAGGAAAGCTACGAGCTCGTCTCGCGCTTCGACGAGGTCGCCGAGGCGGCCTCCCACGAACGGCGGATCAAGGCGGAGCTGCTGCAGTCCGTGATCGAGGTGGCGACGCACGTCGCCGGCTCCGTAGAGGAAGCGATCGAGGACGCGCGCGGCCTGCGGGCCACGTTGCGCGACGCCGCAGCGGAGCACGGCGCGGTGATCGCAGCGGCCGGCACCCACCCGTTCTCCCGCTGGGAGCATCAGGACGTCACCGACCAGCCGCGCTACCGGGCGCTGATGGAGGAGATGCGCTGGGTCGCGGAGCGCGAGGTGATCTTCGGGCTGCACGTGCACGTGGGGCTCCGCTCCGCCGACGAGGCTGTCGCGGTCCTGAACGGCCTGCGCACCTGGCTGCCCGAGTTGCTCGCGCTGTCGGCCAACTCCCCGTTCTGGCTGGCGCGGGACACGGGCCTGGCGTCGACCCGGACGAAGATCTTCGAGACGTTCCCGCGCAGCGGGCTGCCGCCCTCCTTCGGCTCGTTCGAGGAGTTCGAGCGGCTGGTCGAGCGCGCGATCAAGAGCGGGTCGTTCCCCGACTACACCTACATCTGGTGGGACGCGAGGCCTCACCCCAAGCTCGGGACGCTCGAGGTGCGGATCCCGGACGCCCAGACGCGGCTCGAGAGCGTCGCCGGGATCGTCGCGCTCGTCCAGAGCCTGGTGACGACGCTGGCGGAGGAGTTCGAGCGAGGCGTGCGACCGCGAGTCCAGCCCGTGTCGCTCGTTGCCGAGAACAAATGGCGTGCCGCCCGTGACGGACTCAACGGCAAGCTCATCGACCTGGAGCGGGACGAGGAGCGCCCCGCCCGCGAGGCAGTGCTCGCGCTTGTGGAGCTGGCCGAGCCGGCCGCGGCCCGCCTGGGGTGCAGGGAGGAGCTGGGCGAGGTCGAACGCCTCCTCGACCGTGGCAGCGGAGCCGACGAGCAGCGGGGGGTCTACGAGGAGACGAGCAGTCTGCTGGCCGTGGCGCAATGGCTCGCGGAGCAGACGAGCGCCGATGTATAGCTCTCCGGTGGGTCGGCTATCCTGCTTGCTCGGCGAGCGCCCGCGGGGCGTTCCTCGCGTTTTCTGGGCCTGAATGCGGACGACGCTGAAGAAAGGAATCGGCCGTGGAGCCGAGCTGAACGGGAACGGCCATGCCGTTCTCCCGCCGGGCGTCGTCACCCAGATGACCCGCTATCGCCAGCCCAAGCGGAGCGCGCTGCGGTTCGTCGGCAAGATCTTCTTCTCGCTCGCGGCCGCCGCGCTCATGGTCGCGCTGGGGCTGACAGGCGGTTACTACCTCTACCTGGACACGAGCGTGGAGAAGCTCAACACCGCCTCTCCGGAGGTGAAGATCGCGCAGAAGCAGCTCGACAAGGTGCCGCCGCCGAACCAGCCCGCGACCGCGCTCGTGGTCGGCTACGACCGCCGGCTCGAGGACATCAAGCTCGGGAATCCGTCCCGCTCGGACACGCTCATGCTCGTGCGCGCCGACCCCACGACGGACTCGATCTCGATGCTCTCGTTCCCGCGCGACCTGCACGTCGAGATCCATTGCCCGGGCAAGCCGACCTTCGGCGACCGGATCAACCAGGCCTACGCGAGCTGCGGGCCCAAGGGGTCGCTCGAGACGGTGAAGCAGCTCACCGGGGTCGAGATCAACTACCTGATCATGGTCAACTTCCGCGGCTTCAAGCAGCTCGTCTCCAAGGTCGGCGGGGTCTGGATGGACGTCGACCACCGCTACTTCAACGACAACACCGACGGCGGCGAGAACTACGCAGTGATCGACCTGCAGCCCGGCTACCAGAAGCTGAACGGGCAGAAGACGCTCGATTTCGCCCGCTACCGCCACCTCGACAGCGACCTGTACCGAAACGCGCGCCAGCAGATGTTCGTGCGCGCGCTTCAAGCAGCAGGTCACGCACAGCTTCCTGCCGACGAAGGTGCCGCAGATCATCGACGCGATCACCGACAACGTCGACATCGTCGGCGGCGGCACGTCGAAGATCACCTTCGACACGATCCTGCAGTACGCCGTCTTCGGCTACCAGCTCCCGCGCGGCCACTTCTTCCAGAGTCGGATCGACCAGGTGAGCGACTACCAGGGGGCCGCCGGTGCTCTCGAGCTGACGGCGCCGGAGTCGGAGATCCAGGACGCCGTCCAGGAGTTTCTCGCGCCCGACGTCGACGCGGCCCAGAAGGCCACGGCCGTCGCGCTCGGACGGAAGCTGAAGAAGAAGGCGTCGGGGCCGCCGCCGAGCCGCGTGACGCTCGTCGCGCTCAACGGGAACGGCATGGGCGGCTCGGCCGCCAACGCTTCGTACCTGCTCGCCCAGCGCGGCTACCAGGCGCTTCTGCCTCCGAACAACGTCAAGCCGAACGCGCCGAGCTTCGACTACTTCCGCAGCCGCGTCTACTACCGTCCGAAGCGCGCAGGCGCGCAGGTGGCGGCGCAGAAGGTGGCCGCGCTCGTCGGGAGCGCGGACGTCCAGAAGATGCCGGCCGGGAAGATCTCACGCCTCACGGGCGAGGCGATGCTCGCGGTCGTCGTCGGCCAGACGTTCCACGGGACGCTGGCGCCGTCTCCCGTCGACCGGACGCCGAAGAAGCGCGAGGCGCCGACGGTGATCCGCGATCCGGCGACCAGCCTGCCGCTGATTCGCCAGGTGCGGAACAAGGTCGATTTCCCGCTGCTCGTCCCGACGATCCTCGACCGCTCGTCGACGCCGGACACCACGATGCCGGTTCGCGCGTACGAGACCGACGGCCACAAGACCGTGCGTCTCACGTACCGCTTCTTCGCCGACGGCGTCCACCAGTACTGGGGCATCCAGCAGACGTCCTGGGAGGACGCGCCGGCTCTCGCCGAGGCGAATCAGACCACGACGATCGCCGGGCGGAAGTACGACCTCTACTACTCGGGCTCGAAGCTCCACATGGTCGTCCTGCGCGAGAACGGCGCGACGTACTGGGTGGTCAACACGCTGCTCGACAAGCTTTCGAACGAGACGATGATCGCGATCGCGAAGGGCCTACGGCCCCTAGGTTCACGCTGAGCTACCCTGATGGTGTGAGCAAGGTTGGAATCTTCGGCGCCGGGTGGGTCGGTCTCGTGACCGGCGCCTGCCTGGCCGAGCTCGGTCACGACGTGGTGATTCGCGACGTCATGTCCGAGAAGGTCGAGGCCCTGCGCGCAGGCCAGGTGCCCTTCCACGAGCAGGACGTGCCTGAGCTGCTGGAGCGAAACAGCGAGCGGCTCGCGTTCACGCTGGACGCAGGTGAGGTCGCGGACGGTGCCGAGTTCCTGTTCGTCTGTGTTGACACGCCGCCCACGTACTCGGGCGACGCCGACCTGTCACGCGTCTGGACCGTGGTGGACGAGCTGCCGCCTCTCGACGAACGGACCGTGCTCGTGATGAAGTCGACGGTGCCGGTCGGAACCGGCGAGAAGGTGCGCGTCGGGCTCGACGCACGCGGGCTGGACAACGTCGGCTACGTCTCGAACCCGGAGTTCCTGGCCGAGGGCCGCGCGGTCGCCGACTTCATGAATCCGGACCGGATCGTGATCGGCTCCTACGACGAGGCGGACGGCGACGCGGTCGAGGAGCTCTACAGCGGCGTCGAGTCGACCGTGGTGCGCTGCGACGTCAACTCGGCCGAGATGATCAAGCTCGCCGCCAACGCGTTCCTGATGACGCGGATCAGCTTCATCAACGAGATCGCGAACGTCTGCGAGCTGACGGGCGCGGATGTGACGAAGGTGGCCGAGGGAGTCGGGCTCGACCACCGCCTGGGGCCGCACTTCCTGCGGGCCGGAATCGGCTACGGCGGCTCGTGCTTCCCCAAGGACTCGCTCGCGCTCAAGCAGCTCGCCTCGAACTCGGGCTATCACTTCCAGCTCCTGGCGGCGGTGATCGAGGTCAACGAGCTCCAGAAACGCCGCGTCATCGCCAAGCTCCAGAAGCACCTGGGCCGGCTCCGCGGGAAGCGGGTCGCGCTGCTGGGGCTCGCATTCAAGCCCCACACCGACGACATGCGCGAGGCGCCGAGCATCGTGCTCGCGTCGCGGCTGCAGGCCGAGGGCGCCGAGGTCACGGCCTGGGATCCCGTCGCGAAGCCGAACGAGCTGCTGCGGGGCGTCGACGTGCGCGAGACGCCCCTGGAGGCGGTGCAGGACGCCGATGCCGCCGTGATCGTGACCGAGTGGCCCGAGCTTCGCGGCCTGGCCACGGGCGAGACCCTCGACGCAATGCGCGGCACGCTGATCGTGGACGGCCGCAACCTGCTCGACCCCGACGAGGTGCGGGCAGCAGGGTTCGTGTACGAGGGCGTCGGGCGGCCGAGCTCACCGTTCGCAGGACTGCCCGAGAGCGAAGAAGAGCCCGCCCAGAGCATCTAGTGGAGGCGATCCTGCTCGCCGGCGGCAAAGCCGAGCGCCTGGGCGACGCTGCACGCGGGCTGCCGAAGCCACTCGTGCCCGTCGGCGACCGGCCGCTCGCTGCCTACGCGGTCGCGCTCCTCGCCCGGGCCGGCGTCGATCGGGTGATCGTTGCCTGCGCGGCCGGGACCGGGGAGCAGTTCGAGCGCGAGCTCGGAGCGATCGGCCCCGAGGTGGTGGCGGTCGAGGAGCCCGAGCCGCTCGGACGCGGCGGCGGTCTGCGGTTCGCCGCGCAGGCTCGCCGTGAGGAGGGGCCGGTCTTCGCGATGAACGGAGACGAGTTGCTCGACGTCGACCTCAAGGCGCTGCTCGCCCGTCATCGCGAGCGCGAGCCCGGCGCGACGATCACGCTCGTCCCGCTCCGGTCGCAATTCGGTGTGGTCGACCTCGACGACGACGATGTCGTCACCGGCTTTCGCGAGGCGCCGAGGCTCCCGTACTGGGTCAACGTGGGGCTCTACGTCCTGGATGCCGAGGCGCTCGAGCAGCTCCCGGAGCGCGGCGACCACGAGACGACGACCTTCCCGCTCCTCGCCGCCCGCCGTCGCCTCCACGGCTACCGCCACCTCGGCACGTGGCTCACGGTCAATACGCCGAAGGAGCTGCGGCTGGCCGAGGAGTTCGTTGAGCAGCACCCCGAGTGGCTGTCGGCTTAGGATCGCCCTACATGGGCGGCTCGCTCTCCTCTCCCAACCTCGAGGGCCTCGATAGGTTCGCGTTCGAGAGCAAGCGCGTCGAGAAGCCCTGGGGCTACGAGCTGATCTGGGCGCTCTCGGAGGCCTACTGCGGCAAGGTGCTGTTCGTGAAGGCGGGCCAATCGCTGTCGCTGCAGTTCCACCGGGAGAAGGACGAGTCCTGGTACGTCCAGTCGGGACGCGCCGAGCTCCAGGTGGGAGCGCTCGGGGAGGCGGTGCTGAAAACGGAGGTCCTCTCCGCCGGGGCCGCGCTGCGCTTTCCCCCCGGGACGGTCCATCGGGTCACGGCGCTCGAAGACACGACCATCCTCGAGGTGTCGACCCCCCAGATCGACGACGTCGTGCGCCTGGAGGACGCCTACGGCAGGGAGGGAACCACGGCCCCGTAACAACCTTGCCACACGTGTGGTAAGGTTCGGCCGCGATGGACGGACTCACGGTCGGACAGGCGGCTGCCCAGACGGGCTGGTCGCCGCGGATGCTGCGCTACCTCGAGCGTGCCGCGCTCGTCGTGCCGCGCCGCGCCGCCTCCGGGTACAGGCTGTACGGGGCCCCCGAGCTCGACCAGCTGCGGGCGCTGCGCGAGCTGCGCAAGCGCTTCGGCCTCGAGCTAACCGACGTCGGCTTCGCCGCCCGCATGCGCCGGGAGCCGTCGCTGCGCGCCGAGGTGGAGCAATGGCTCTCCGCGAGCGGCGTGCACACCGTCCACTGGGTCGACTGGGAGCAGCGCAAGCACGAGCGGCTCCTCGTGGCCTGACCTCCGACACTCACCGACTTCAACAGGAAGAGAGCTGATGGCTACCACCAAGCGCCACGACGTCAAGGACCTGTCCCTCGCGCCCGAGGGCGTTCGCCGGATCGCCTGGGCCGACCGCCAGATGCCGGTCCTCGCCGCGATTCGCGACCGCTTCGAGCACGAGCAACCGCTGTCCGGCTACCGCGTCTCCGCGTGCCTCCACGTCACGACGGAGACCGCGAACCTGATGCGGACGCTGAAGGCCGGGGGCGCCGACGTCGTCCTCTGCGCCTCGAACCCGCTGTCGACGCAGGACGACGTGGCGGCCGCGCTCGTCGAGGAGTTCGACATCTCCGTCTTCGCGATCAAGGGCGAGGACAACGACACCTACTACGCGCACATCGAGGCGGCGGTCGACCACAAGCCGCACCTGACGATGGACGACGGCGCCGACGTGATCGGCGTGCTCCACTCGGCCAGGCGTGAGCAGCTCGGCGACATCATCGCCGGGACCGAGGAGACGACGACCGGAGTCATCCGGCTGAAGGCGCTCGAGCAGGACGGAGCGCTCGGCTTCCCGATCATCGCCGTCAACGAGGCCAAGACCAAGCACCTGTTCGACAACCGCTACGGCACGGGCCAGTCCACGATCGACGGGATCATCCGCGCGACCAACGTCCTGCTCGCCGGCAAGAAGTTCGTCGTCGCCGGCTACGGGTGGGTCGGCCGCGGCGTCGCGTCGAGGGCAAAGGGAATGGGCTCGCACGTGATCGTCACCGAGGTCGACCCGCTGCGTGCTCTCGAGGCGCAGATGGACGGCTTCGAGGTGCTGCCGATGGAGCGGGCCGCCGAGATCGGCGACATCTTCTGCACGGCGACGGGCGACAAGTCGGTGCTCACCGCCGACCACTTCGCCCGCATGAAGGACGGATCGATCCTCGCCAACACCGGCCACTTCGACGTCGAGATCGACAAGCCCGCGCTGCGGTCGCTTGCGAGCGAGACGCGCGAGGCGCGGCAGTTCGTCGAGGAGTTCACGATGAGCGACGGGCGACGGCTGTACCTGATCGCCGACGGCCGCCTCGTCAACCTCGCCGCCGCCGAAGGGCATCCGGCGCTGGTGATGGACATGTCGTTCGCGAACCAGGCGCTCGCAGCCGAGTACGCGATCGCGAACGCCACCTCGCTCGAGCCGAAGGTCTACCCGGTGCCGGACGAGATCGATCGCGAGATCGCCAAGCTCAAGCTCGCCACGATGGACATCGAGATCGACGTGCTGACCGAGGAGCAGGCGCACTACCTGGCTTCCTGGAACGAGGGGACCTAGCCCCTTGCACGCAGTCGTGCTCGCAGCCGGGTACGCCACCCGGCTGCGACCACTGACCGACACGGTCGCGAAGCCGCTCCTGCCGCTGGCGGGCAGGCCGATGCTCGACTACCTCGCCGAGAAGATCGACGAGGTGGGGGAGGTCGAGGCCCTGCACGTGGTCACGAACTCCCGCTTCGCGCCCGACTTCGAGGCGTGGGCGCAGGCGCGGTCGGGACGGCTGCGCGTCCGCGTCCACGACGACGGGACGAGCTCGAACACGGATCGGCTGGGGGCGATCGGCGATCTCCGCTTCGTGATCGAGCACGCGGGCCTCGACGGGGAGGACCTGCTCGTCGTGGCGGGAGACAACCTGTTCGACTTCTCGCTCGAGGACTACGTCGGCTTCTGGCGCTCCCGTGGCGGCAGCGCGATCGGCGTGCACGACGTCGGCTCGCTCGCGCTGGCACGCCAGTACGGCGTGGTCGAGCTCGACGAGGACGATCGCGTCGTCTCGCTCGTCGAGAAGCCCGAGGCGCCGGCCAGCACGCTCGCGTCGATCGCCGCCTATCTCTTCACCGCCGAGCACGCGGCGCTCGTTCGCGACTACCTGGACGAGGGCAACGCCCCCGACCAACCGGGTCGCTTCGTCGTCTGGCTGTACCCGCGCGCTCCCGTGCACGGTTATCTCTTCGAGGGCGAGTGGCTCGACATCGGCGACCGCGCACAGCTGCTCGAGGCGGACAGCCGCATGCGTCGCCGCATCGGGCTGCCGGAGCAGGACGAGTACCGCTTGTCACATTCCTGACACAGAGTCGGCACAGACACGTGCGCCCTTCGCGGCTAGCGTCGGGGGCGTGTGGGCCTCTTGCTCGATCTTCTGCTTCCGCTTCGCTGCGTCGTGTGCGGCGCTGGTTCTCGCGCGGTCTGCGAGTCCTGCCTGGGCGGGCTACGACGGCTTGCGGGGCCGCGGTGCGAGCGCTGCGGGTCGCCCACGGCCTGGCCGGTCGCGCGCTGTAGCGAGTGTCAGGGCCGGCGGCTCGCGTTCGCCTCCGCCCGGTCGGCGGTCGCCTACGACACCGGCGCGAAGGCGCTCCTGTCCGCCTGGAAAGAGGGCGGGCTGCGCGGGCTCGCCCAGGATGCGGGCGCGCTCCTGGCCGAGGTCGTCCCACGCCCGCGTGCCTACACCATCACCTTCGTCCCCCCGGACGCCGACCGAGCGCTGAAACGCGGTCATCATCCGGCCGAGTCGCTGGCGCGGGCGCTCGAGCCCCGCTGGCAGCTCCAGGTCGTCGCGCTGCTCGAGCGGACACGGGCCGCGCCGCCGCAGCGAGGGCTCGGGCTCGCCGAGCGGCGCCGGAACGTCCGCGGCGGCTTCCGGGCCTGCGAGCGCGCGCCGTCCCGTGTGGTACTGGTGGACGACGTGTATACGAGCGGCGCGACCGCGGCGGCGGCTGCTTCGGCCTTGCGAAAGGCAGGGGCACGCCATGTCGACGTCGTTACCTTCGCGCGCGCGGTTCGTTAGATTGACGCCGTGAAGCTGCAGGTCAAGGGGCGGAACACCGAAGTCAGCGACTCGATCCGCAGCTACGCCCAGGAGAAGCTCGGCAAGCTCGAGCGGCAGCTCCAGGATCCCACGCGAGTCGAGCTCGAGCTGACGGTCGAGCGCAACCCGTCGATCGCGGAGAACCAGATCGCCGAGGCGACCATCTGGACGAAGGGGCCGATCCTGCGCGCGAAGGAGTCCTCGAACGACATGAAGGCTGCGATCGACAAGCTCGTGGACAAGCTCGAGCGGCAGGTCACGCGCTACCGGGAGAAGCGACAGCGGAAGGGCTCGCGCCGGGACGGCCTGCCCGCAGAGACGCCGCCGGGGATCCCGGTCGAGGGGGACGGCACGATCGTCAAGACGAAGCAGTTCCCGGTCAAGCCGATGACGCCGGAGGAGGCCGTGCTGCAGCTCGAGCTCGTGGGGCACGACTTCTTCGTCTTCCGCAACGCGGAGTCGGGTGAGGTCAACGTCGTCTACAAGCGTCGCGACGGCGCGTACGGCCTGATCGAGCCCCAGTAGGAGCTTCCTGAAGGTGCCCTTCTGGCGGCGAGACGAGGAGCCGCTCCACGAGCGCCTCGCGCGCGAGGGCGGTCTGAACCTGGGCGAGGTTCCTCCGCACGACACGACGCCGCGCTGGGGCAACGCCGGGATCCACGGGATCCCCCGCCCGCGCGAATGGGACGCGCTCGTCCGCGTCGCGGGGGTCGTGCTCGAAGCCGACGAGGTGAGCTTCGTCACGCTCGCGGACGGGACGCTCGTCGTCGACGGCGACGAGGAAGACGACCTTGCCAAGCTTGCGGAAGCCGTCGAGGGGGAGCTGAAGCCGCCCTACCGCGCTCAGGCGGTCCGCACGGACGAGGGCGGCTGGACCGTGGCTGCCGAGGCGATCGAGCTCGTGGCGCTGAGCCGTGAGCTCGAGGGTGAGGAGCTGGAGCTCACGGTCAGCGGCGGCGCTCGGACGCTGCTCGTCGACGGTGCGCCCGCCTTCGGCAGCAGCCTCGAGCTGGAGCGGCTCGGCGAGGAGCGCGGCGATGACTTCGTCGTGCGCGCCAGCCGGGTCGACGGCGACCTCTGGGACGTGCGCGTCCTACCCCTCTAGGCCTCGAAACGCCCTACCGGGAAGCCGGAACCGAACCGATACCCTGTACGGAATGCCGCAGCTCGGAAACCTCGAAAAGGCCCTTCGCTTCGGCGAGGGACGCCGTCTCAAGCGCCTGAAGAACCAGGCGGAGTACGTTGCCTCGCTCGAGCCCGAGTTCGAGGCGCTCTCCGACGCCGAGCTGCTCGGGAAGACGGCCGAGTTCAAGCAGCGGATCGAGAACGGCGAGCCGGTCGACGAGCTGATCTTCGAAGCCTTCGCCACGGTCCGCGAGGCCTTCAAGCGCTCCATGGGCGTCCGCACGTTCGACGTCCAGGTGATGGGCGGCATCGTCCTGCACGAGGGCGACATCGCCGAGATGAAGACGGGTGAGGGCAAGACCTTCGTCGCCGTCCAGCCGCTGTACCTCAACGCGCTGACGGGCAACAACGTCCACCTCGTCACCGTCAACGACTACCTCGCGAAGCGCGACCCGGAGTGGACGAAGCCGGTCTGGGACGCGCTCGGGATGCGGGTCGGCTACATCCAGAACATGATGCCGTTCAACCAGCGGCGAGAGGCCTACGAGGCCGACGTCACGTACGGCACCAACTCGGAGTTCGGCTTCGACTACCTGCGCGACAACATGGCCGTCGCGGGCGAGGGGCTCGTCCAGCGCGAGCACAACTACGCGATCGTGGACGAGGTCGACTCGATCCTGATCGACGAGGCGCGCACTCCGCTGATCATCTCGGGCGAGCCGGAGACCGCGGCGCAGCTCTACTACGACTTCGCACGGGTCGCCAAGACGCTCGAGGGCGAGCAGAGCAAGCTCAAGACCAAGGGCGAAGACGAGATGGCCGGCACGAACGTCGACTACCTCTACGACGAGAAGCACAAGACCGTCTCGCCGGGCGAGAGCGCGATCGAGAGCGGTCGAGCGCGCACTCCGGGTCGAGAACCTCTACGACCCGTCGAACGTCCAGCTCGTCAACCATCTGATCCAGGCGCTCAAGGCGGAAGCGCTCTACAAGCGCGACGTCGACTACGTGATCGCGGACGGTGAGGTGAAGATCGTCGACGAGTACACCGGTCGCATCATGGAAGGGCGCCGCTGGAGCGAGGGTCTGCACCAGGCGATCGAGGCGAAGGAGGGCGTGCCGATCCAGGAGGAGAACGTCACGCTCGCGACGATCACGCTCCAGAACTACTTCCGCCTCTACGAGAAGCTCGGCGGCATGACGGGCACCGCGAAGACCGAGGAGAAGGAGTTCGTGGAGATCTACGGCCTGCACGTGGTCGAGATCCCGACCAACGTCGACGTCGCCCGAGCCGACTTCAACGACTACATCTACAAGACGAAGGAAGCCAAGTACAACGCCGTGATCGAGGACATCGTCGAGCGCCACGAGAAAGGGCAGCCGGTCCTCGTCGGCACGATCGCGGTCGAGACCTCCGAGTTCCTCGCCCAGCTCCTGACCCGGCGCGGGATCAAGCACAACGTCCTGAACGCGAAGGCTCACGAGCGGGAGGCCGAGATCATCAAGGACGCCGGCCAGCTCGGCGCGGTCACGATCGCGACCAACATGGCCGGCCGCGGCGTCGACATCAAGCTCGCCGACGGCGTGCGCGAGGCCGGCGGCCTCTACGTGCTCGGCACCGAGCGCCACGAGGCGCGCCGGATCGACAATCAGCTCCGAGGTCGCTCGGGCAGGCAGGGCGATCCCGGCGAGTCGCGCTTCTACCTCTCCGCGCAGGACGATCTCGTGCGGCTGTTCGCCGGCGACCGCATCTACAACATCATCGACCGCTTCAAGATCCCGGAGGACCAGCCCATGGAGGCGAAGATCCTCTCGAATCAGATCGAGAGCGCGCAGAAGAAGGTCGAGGAGCAGAACTTCGTCGCGCGTAAGAACGTCCTCAAGTACGACGACGTGATGAACCTCCAGCGCAAGGTGATCTACGAGCAGCGCCGGCGCGTGCTGGGCGGCGAGGATCTCTCGGAGGACATCAAGGCCTGGATCGAGGAGGTCGTCGAGCGCGTCGTCAACGAGCACACGATGGGCGAGTTCAGCGAGGAGTGGGACCTCGCGGAGCTCGTGACGGCGATGGACGCGATCTACGGGACCGGCGTGACCGTCGAGGAGCTGCGGGATCTCGACCGCGAGGCGATCATCGCGGAGTTCCTCGAGGACGCGATCGACGAGTACAGCGAGAAGGAGACCGAGCTCGAGTCGATGGAGCCCGGCCTGATGCGGTGGCTCGAGCGCTACGTGGTCCTCCAGGTCGTCGACGCGCGCTGGCGCGAGCACCTCGAGAACATGGACTACCTGCGCGAGGGCGTGCACCTGCGGGCGATGGCCCAGAAGGATCCGCTCGTCGAGTACCGCGCTGAGGGCCACGAGATGTTCGAGGAGCTCAGCCTCGGGATCCACGAGGAGGTCGTCACGAACATGTTCCACGCCCAGGTCGCGCCGCAGGACGCCGTCGACCATCCAGGCGCTGCAGGAGGCCGAGGCGACCGACGGCGACTTTTCGTACCAGCACGAGTCGATCGCGGGAGCCGAGGCAATCGCCGCCGCAGGAGCGGAGGCGGGCGCGCTCGCGACCGCCGCCGGTGCGCTCGGGGCGGGAGCGGCTCTCGCCACGCCGCAGCGCGTCACCTCGGAGCACGAGAAGCTCGGTCGCAACGACCCGTGCTGGTGCGGCTCGGGCAAGAAGTTCAAGAAGTGCCACGGCGCCTGAGCCACCGGTTCTCGCGAAAGCCGGTGGTCGGGCTACCATCGAGGTCGTGTCGGAAACCGCGACGTCGCTGAACGACCAGCTCGAGGAGATCGGGGCCCAGCTCGCCTGGGTCCGTGATTACCTTTGACCCGGACACCCTGCAAGCACGCCTGACCGAGCTCGAGGCGGAGCTTTCCGCGCCGGGATTCTGGGACGAGCAACAGCACGCGGCCAGGGTCTCGGCCGAGCATGCGCGCATCGCGAGGCGGCTCGAGCGCTACCAGCACCTCACGCGCGAGTACGAGGAGGCGAAGGAGCTCCTCGCCCTCGACGGCGCGATGGAGGACGAGATCCGCAGCCACATCCAGCCGATCCGCCGCGAGCTCGACCGCCTGCGCGAGGACGCCCTCTTCAGCGGCGACTACGACTCCGGCGACGCGGTCGTCACGATCCAGGCCGCCACGGGAGGCACCGACGCCCAGGACTTCGCCGAGATGCTGCTGCGGATGTACCAGCGCTGGGCGGAGCGGAGGGGCTTCGGCAACGACATCGTCGAGGCGAGCCCGGGGGAGGAGGCGGGGCTCAAGTCGGCCACGTTCACGATCCGCGGCGAGAACGGCTACGGCGTGCTCAAGGCCGAGCGCGGCAAGCATCGCCTCGTGCGCCTGAGCCCGTTCGACTCGGCACACCGGCGCCACACGTCGTTCGCCCAGGTGATCGTCGCGCCGCTCCTGCCCGACGACGCCCCGATCGAGATCGACGAGGGCGATCTTCGGATCGACACCTACCGCGCGAGCGGCGCCGGCGGCCAGCACGTGAACAAGACCGACTCGGCCGTCCGGATCACGCACCTGCCGTCGGGGATCGTCGTCCAGTGCCAGAACGAGCGTTCGCAGGCCTCGAACAAGCAGACCGCGCTGAGGATCCTGCGCTCGCGGCTCGCGGAGCTCGAGGAGGAGCGGCGCGAGGCCGAGCTGGCGAAGGAGCGCGGCGAGGTTCCGGACACGGGGTTCGGGGGTAATGCGATACGCAGCTACGTGCTGCACCCCTACCAGCTCGTCAAGGACCACCGCACCGACCACGAGACCGGAAACACCCAGGCCGTCCTCGACGGTGATCTGGACGAGTTCATCCAGGCGTACCTGCTGGCGAAGGCGGCCGGAAACGTTGTCTAGCAGGAGCTTTAGCTAGACTGGCGGGCCTTTCCGAGCGACTGGGCCGCCGCGGTGCGAGGCCCAACACGATCACGGTGACAGAGACCATCCAGACACCCGATTCAGCCGTTGCCGTTGCCGAGCACGACGGAGATCGCGCAGTCGCCAGCGCGCGCTCGATGATCGTGTTCGAGGGCGTGACGAAGATCTACGAGCCGAACGTCCACGCGCTGCGCGACGTCTCGTTCGTGATCGACAAGGGCGAGTTCGTGTTCGTCGTGGGCGCCTCCGGCTCGGGGAAGTCGACCGTGATCCGTCTGCTGCTCAAGGAGCTCGAGCCCACGCAGGGCCGGATCTTCGTGGGCGGCCGCGACCTGGGGCGGCTCGGGCGTCGCAAGGTGCCCCTGCTGCGCCGCAACGTCGGCTGCGTGTTCCAGGACTTCAAGCTGCTGCCGAACCGCACCACCGCCGAGAACGTGGCCTACGCGCTGAAGGTGCAGGGCGAGAGCCGCACGTCGATCCGCAACAAGGTGCCCGAGGTCCTCGGGCATGGTCGGGCTCACGCACAAGATGAACTCGTACCCCGACGAGCTCTCCGGCGGCGAGCAGCAGCGCGTCTCGATCGCGCGCGCGTTCGTGAACCACCCGCCGCTCCTCGTCTGCGACGAGCCGACCGGCAACCTCGACCCGGACACCTCGGTGGGGATCATGCAGCTGCTCTACCGGATCAACCGCTCCGGCACGACGATCCTGATGGTCACCCACGACCGCGAGATGGTCGACAAGATGCGCAAGCGCGTGATCGCGCTCGAGGAAGGCGTCCTCGCGCGAGACGAGCGGCGCGGAGGGTACACCTCCGAATGAGGCTGCGGATGATCGGCTCCGAGGCGGTTCGCTCGATCACGGCGAACCTCTCCACGACGATCGCGGCGACCGTGACCGTGCTGATCGGCATGTTCCTCGTCGGGCTGCTGATCGCCTTCGGCACCTGGGCGCGCTCGTGGAGCGACCACACCAAGGACCAGCTCGTCGGTGAAGGTCTTCTTCTGCACCGAGTCGACCTGCGACCGCGACCGCGCCGGACAAGCAGATCAACGCCGTCCGCATCAAGCTCGAGTCGAATCCGCAGGTGAAGGAGGCCGACTTCGTCTCGAAGGAAGAGGCGCTGGCCCGGATGAAGACGCAGAACCCGGAGCTGGTCGAGGACCTCGCCTTCAACCCGCTGCCCGACGCGTACGAGGTGCACCCGGTGAAGGGCGAGTACACGAAGGCGATCGCGAGCTCGCTGGAGCCCAGACCGGCCGGGGTGGAGAAGGTCACCTACGGCGAGAAGACCGCGAACCGCATCCTCAAGGTGGCGCGCGTGATCGAGGGGCTCTTCCTGTTCGCCGTCGTAATCCTGCTCGCCGCGTCGACGCTGCTGATCGCGAACACGATCCGCTTGTCGATCTTCTCGCGCCGGCGCGAGATCGAGGTGATGAAGCTGGTCGGCGCCACCAACTGGTTCGTGCGCGGCCCGTTCATGCTCGAAGGGCTGATCTGCGGGCTCGTCGGCTCGGTCTGTCGCGGTGCTGCTGCTCCTGCTCGGCAAGGAGATCGCGCTGCCGCAGATCCTCGGTCACATCGACGACGGCGACGACGTGCAGGCGATCGCCTTCGGCCTGAATGCGTTGATCGTGATCGGGATCGGCCTGCTGCTCGGCGCGGCCGGATCCGGGCTGACGATCCGCCGCTTCCTCAAGGTCTGACGCGCACGGTCGTCGAGCTCGCGCGGCGGGGGAAGTTCCTCGTCGGCGAGCCGTACTTCGAGCCGGGGACGCCGATCCTGCTCGACCGGAAGGGCCTGGAGGACGCCGAGCCCGGCGATCTCGCCGTGGTCGGCGGCGGCCGCGGCGGACGGGCTCGGCTCGAGCGCGTGCTCGGGCGTGCCGACTCGATCGAGGCCGTGCTCGAGGGCCTGCTCGTCGAGCGGGGCGCGCTCGTCGAGCTTCGAGCCGCACGACCCTCCGGAGCCGTCCTTGGAGGGGCGGGTCGACCTGCGCGAGCAGCTCTCGTTCACGATCGACCCGGAGACGGCGAAGGACTTCGACGACGCCATCTGCGTCCAGGCCGACGGCGAGGGGCTGCGCGCCTGGGTGCACATCGCGGACGTGTCGTACTTCGTCCCGGCCGGCTCGCCGCTCGACCGCGGCGCCTCGGAGCGGGCGCTCTCGACGTACGTGCCCGGGACTCGTCGCGCCGATGCTCCCGCACGAGCTCGCCGACGACCTGTGCTCGCTCCGTCCGCACCAGGACCGGCTCTGCGTGACCGTCGAGGTCCCGTTCGGCGCCGACCTGGAGCCGGGCGAGCCGGTCTTCTACCGCTCGGTCATCCGCAGCCGCGAGCGCTTCACGTACGGCCGGGTCGAGGCGATCCTGGCCGGCCACGAGCGAGTCGAGCCGGACGCTCGGCGAGGCGCTCTCGCTGGCCGAGCGGCTCGCGCAGGCTCTGCGCGACCGCCGCTTCGCGCGCGGCGCCCTGCGCGTCCAGAGCCTCGAGCTCGCGTTCGAGTTCGACGGGCAGGGCGGCGTCGCCGACGCCCGCCGCGAGGCCGAGCCGCATGCGCACATGCTGGTCGAGGAGCTGATGATCCTCGCGAACGAGTGCGTCGCCGACCTGCTCTCCTCGCGCAAGCGTCCGGCGCTGTACCGCGTCCACGAGCCGCCCGAGCCGCAGTCGGTCGAGCTGCTGCTGTCCCGTCTGGCCGAGCTCGAGGTCCCGACGCCGCCCGCTGCCGAGGTCGAGACGATGACCCCGCGCGAGGCGGCGCGGGTCGCTGCGGCGGCCAGCGAGCGCGTCGCCGAGTACACCGCACGCGCGAAGCGCGGGGAGGAGGCGTTCCGGACGCTCGTGCTCCGCTCGCTCAAGCAGGCCCGCTACGACCCGCGCAATCTCGGCCACTCGGGCCTGGCGAGCCGTGCCTACTGCCACTTCACCTCGCCGATCCGCCGCTATCCGGATCTCGTCGTGCATCGTGCGCTGCTCGACGAGCTCGGGGCCGGCGACGACGTCGTCCCGAGCGAGCTCGGCGAGCTCGCCGAGCACTGCTCCGTGCGCGAGCGCGAGGCCGCCCAGATCGAGTACCTCGCCGACGAGCTCTGCCTGGCCTGGCTGCTCGAGTCGCGCCTGTTCGAGCTGGGCTGGGAGCACGTCTTCGAGGGCGAGATCATCGGCCTGATCGGCGGCGGCCTCTTCGCGCGCTTCGGCGAGGTCTTCGAGGGCTTCCTGCCGGCGCGCCGGCTCGCGGACGACTACTACGAGCTCGACCCGCTCGCCACCGCGCTCGTCGGCCGCCGCGGCGGCCGGACGCTTCCGGCTCGGCGATCCGATCCAGGTGCGCGTGGCCGACATCCGCCGCTCGGAGGGTAAGGTCGAGCTCACCGTCGTCAGGTGGGAATAACCGTCAGCGGGGAAAGGTTGGTAAGCGACGATGAAGCTCGAAGGGGTCCATCACGTCACGGCGATCACGGGCGACGCCCCGCAGAACGTCGAGTTCTACGCGGGCACGCTCGGGCTGCGCCTGGTCAAGAAGACCGTCAACCAGGACGATCCGACCGTCTACCACCTCTTCTACGCGGACGACAAGGGCAGCGCGGGCGCCGACATCACCTTCTTCGAGTACCCCGGCGCGCGGCGCGGCCGTGCAGGGGCGGGCATGGTGCACACCGTCGTCTTCCGCGTCGGCTCCGAGGACGCCCTCGACGTTCTGGGAGGAGCGCCTCGCTGCAGAGGGCGTCGAGACGACCGCGAGAGGACGGCCGGCTCCGCTTCGCCGATCCCGAAGGGCTCGCGCTCGAGCTCGCCGTGGTCGACACCCCGGACGAGGCGCTCGTCGCCGAGCACCCGGACGTCCCGCGCGAGCACGCGATCCAGGGCTTCGACGGCGTCCGTGCCTACGCGGTCGAGCCCGAGGAGAGCCGGGGGTTCCTCGAGCAGACGCTCGGCTTCGAGCCGCACGGTGACGGGCTGGGAGGTCCGCGGCGAGCAGCGGGGCGGCCACTACACCTACGACCGAGTCGCCCGCCCGAGCGCGGCTTCGGCGGCGCCGGAACCGTCCACCACGTCGCCTGGGCGACGACGATGGACGAGCACGAGGCGTGGCGAGAGCGCGTGGCGGAGGCCGGCGCGCAGCCGACCCCGGTCATCGACCGCTTCTACTTCCGCTCGGTCTACTTCCGCGAGCCGAGCGGCGTGCTGTTCGAGCTCGCCACCATCGGGCCCGGCTTCGCCACCGACGAGCCGGCCGACAAGCTCGGCGAGCGGCTCTCGCTTCCGCCGGCGTTCGAGCATCTGCGCGACCGGCTCGAGCCGGCGCTGACGCCGCTGCCGAACCCGCGCGAGGCCCGGACCGACAAGGTGAGCCTCACGTACCGGACCCGTCCGGCCGCAGGCGAGCCGGAGGGGATGCTGGTGCTGTTCCACGGTCGCGGCGCAGACGAGCACGACCTCTTTCCCGTGCTCGACCTGCTCGACCCGGAGCAGCGCCTGCTCGGCGTGACCCCGCGCGGGCCGCTCTCGCTGCCGCCCGGGGGCGCCCACTGGTACGCGCTGGGCGGCCTGGGGACGCCCGACCCGGCCACCTTCCTGCCGACCTACGAGCTCGCTACGCGCTGGCTGGACGACCTCGCCGCTGAAACCGGGATCCCACCGGAGAAGACCGTTCTCGGCGGCTTCTCGCAGGGCGCCGTCATGACCTACTCGCTCGGCCTCGGCCAGGGCCGGCCGCGACCGGCGGCGCTGCTGGCCCTGAGCGGGTTCGTGCCGAGCGTTCCGGGCTTCGAGCTCGATCTGACACCGCCGCTGCCGCCGATCGCGATCGGCCACGGGACCCACGACCCGGTCATCGGCGTGGAGTGGGGCCGGCGCGCGAAAGCGCTGCTGGAGGAGGCGGGCGCCGACCCGATCTACCGCGAGTACCCGCTGCCGCACACGATCGAGCCGGGCTTCCTCGTGGAGCTCCGTCCCTGGCTGGCGCAAGCTCTACCTGCCGTACCCTAGTCGGGATGGCGGAGCGCCAGAAGCTGATCGCGGACAACCGGCGCGCCCGGCACGAGTACCACCTGCTCGAGCGGCTCGAGGCCGGTCTCGTGCTCACCGGGTCGGAGGTGAAGTCGCTTCGCGAGGGCCGGGCCGACCTCAAGCGCGCCTACGGCGACATCCGGGACGGGGAGGCGTGGCTGATCGGGGCTCACATCGCCGCCTACGACCAGGCCGGCGACTCGAACCACGACCCCGATCGCGACCGCAAGCTGCTGCTGAAGGCGAAGGAGATCGATTCGCTGCTCGGCAAGGTGAAGGAGAAGGGGCTCACCCTCGTCCCCACGCGCCTGTACTTCAAGAACGGTCGGGCCAAGGTCGAGCTCGCCGTCGCGAAGGGCAAGGACGTCCGCGACAAGCGGCGCGACGTCGCGCGCCGCGACGCCGACCGCGAGATCGAGCGCGCGCTCAAGTCGCGACGCTGATTCGATCCGAACGCACTGGGTACGCGTAGTGGTTGAAGACCACGACAGAGGGGGTTTCGATTGCGCCGTCCAACTTTGATCTTCGCTGCGCTCGTCGCGGTGGCCGCGCTGGCCGCGCTGCCGTCGAGTGCGCACAGAGGCAAGGACTTTCCGAAGACGATCGCGCTGCCGACCGGCTTCCAGCCGGAGGGAGTCGCGATCCAGGGCAAGACGTTCTACGTCGGCTCGATTCCGAGCGGCGCGATCTACAGCGGTGACGTCCGGACGGGCCGGCGCGACATCCTGGTGCCCGGGGTTCCCGGCCGCGCAGCCATCGGCGTCGACATCGACCAGCGCAAGCGCCTGTTCGTCGCCGGCGGTCTGACCGGCAAGGCGTTCGTCTACGACGCCCGGACGACGGCAGCCTGCTCAAGGAGTACACGCTCACAACGGCCTCGCCGCGCTTCATCAACGACGTCGTCGTGACTCGCCGCGGCGCGTACTTCACGGACTCGAACAACCAGCAGCTGTACCGGATCCCGATCGGACGCGGGGGCGAGCTCGGCGCAGTCGTCCGAGACGCTTCCGCTCACGGGCGACCTCTCCTACAGCGCCGGCTTCAACCTGAACGGGATCGACGCTGTCCAAGCACGGCAAGTGGCTGCTCGCCGTGCAGAGCAACGAGGGCAAGCTGTTCCGGATCAACCCGCGGACGCGGCCAGACCCGTGAGCTCGAGCTGACGGGCGGCAACGTCATGACGGGCGACGGCATCCTGCTTCAGGGCAAGCGCTGTTCGTCGTGCAGAACACGATGAACCAGATCGCAGTCGATCCGTGTCGACAGGCGGCTCACGGAGGGCGCGATCAAGCGTGTCATCAAGGACCCGCTCTTCGACGTGCCGACCACGATCGACGACGTCGGGCACGACACGCTGTATGCGGTCAACGCACGCTTCGGGGTTCCGCGGCGGACCGGCCGACGGCTACGTACAACCTCGTGCGGGTCGACGTCGAGCACAAGGGCAAGGGCGACGACGACCGCAGCGGGCCCGACCGCGGGCCTGGCTAGCTAGAGGAACCGGGCCGCCGCGAGGCTCCGGCTGGAGCGCTCCGGCGGCCCGTTCTCCTGCTCGATCGAGATGTCGATCGAGATGTACTCGCCGGGAGTCGGCAGCCGTAGCTCCAGGTGCACGCTGCCGTCCTCGGGAGTGAAGCTGCCGATCGGCACCATCCGCGTGCTCCCGCGGCGGCCGACCCAGATCTCGTAGTAGTGCGCGCGCGGAGGCTCGGGCACGCGCTCGAGGTCCAGGACGACGAGGCCGTCGCGCTCGGTCGGGCCGGTAGAGGGCGGCGGTGCCGCTGACGTTCGAGCCCGCGAGGCTGGCCCTCCTGACCGGGTCGCCCAGCCCCTCGTCGCGTGTGACGGCGACCGTGATCGCGACGGCTGCAGCCGTGGCGACCGCCGCGGCGGCGGCCGGCGACGCCCAGGCCGTGAACCGTCGCCGCAGTGGAATCACCTCAGCTCGTGCGGGCTGGGTCTCGGCGACGATGCGGTCGAACAGGTCGTCCGGCGGCGTCACCCGCGCAACTCCGCGCTCCAACCGCTCCACGGTCTCGCGTGCTCGGGCATGCCCAGGGTCTCGTCTCTCATCGGCGCTCCACCTCGAGCTCGGGCAGATCCAACAGCCCGCGCAGGCGGTTCAGGCCCAGCCTGATGCGGCTCTTCACGGTGCCGAGGGGCTGGTCGAGCCGCTCGGCGATCTCGCCGTGGCTGAGGCCGTCGAAGTAGGCCAGCCGGATCACCTCGAGCTGGTTGTCGGGCAGCTCGGCCATCGCCCTGCGCGATTCGTTCCGCCTCCTCGCCCAGCGCCACGTGCTCGGCGGGATCCGGCTCTTCGCCCGAAGGCTCGACGTCCTCGTGCGGCTCCGGCCTCCGTGCGCGGGCGCGCATCAGCTCGATCGCCCTGTGGCGCGCGATCACGAACAGCCAGGTCGTCAGCTTCGCCCGCTCGGGGTCGTAGCTGTCCGGCCCGGCGCCAGATGGTCACGAAGGTGTCCTGCGTGGCCTCCTCGGCAAGCTGGGCGTCCTTCGTGAGCCGGTAGGTCATCCCGTAGACGATTCGGCCGTAACGGTCGTAGAGCTGGCGCAGAGCGTCGGCGTCGCCGTCGGCAACGCGGGCGACGGCGGCGGCGTCAGCCTCCACGAGCGCATCGTATTCCTTCACCTCCGGTTCGCTGGGAGCGATCGCATCGGATCACCCCGAGCCGCGCCTCGGGAGGTCCCCTGGAGGCCCCGGGGACCTCCCGTCGGCACGGTAGAAGGGCGTCGGCGCGGCCGCCGGCATGGACGAGAGGGGGCCGGCGGTGGGGAGAGAGCCCCTACGTCGACGCCCGGGGGATGGTTCGCTCTCGCCCAGCGGGCTGGATCACCGGAAACCGGGCTACACTGAGAGCTGACATACGGGGGCGACCTGGTTTCGACGTGGTCGGTTCTCCGGCTGAGCTGCAAGCCGAGGTCCCCGGTCGGCCTCGTAAAACAACCGGGAACCAATGCAAGTGCGGATTCTGAACTCGCACTCGCCGCCTAACCTAGTTAGGTGACGCGTCGCTCCGAACTCGGCCCGTGGTTCGGGTAGCGGCGTCAACAAACGGGCTCGGCGCCGAGGGAGAGCCAATCGCCCGAGGCGCGACACCTAAAGGATGGCTAGCCCGTCGGTAGGTCGGCTGCGAACCAGCCGCCGGGCGAAATTCAAGCGCAGCCTAAGCTTGTAGAGGCTCTGTCCGGTGCGTCCGCGGACGCGGGTTCGATTCCCGCCGCCTCCACTCGCGACCCGAATCCGGCCCTCGCTGCGCGATGGCCATGACGATTCGGGTCGAATCGCTGCTGCCGATAAGCCGCACTGGCCATGCCGGGCAAAGCCCGGCACAGCGGCGATGTGGCAATGCAAGATCTGACCCCGTCTCCACGTGATCCTTGCGGCGAGCGCCGCCGTACCTACTCAAGCCCCCGGCGCCGGCGGAACCGTCAGTCCCCTGCCAGCTGCCGGGGGCAACTTCATGGTGCTCCTTTGTGCTGTTTCACCCAACCCCCAGGCAGGGGAGCCGCGAGCATACGAAGGTGATAAATGGGCCGCTGCTGCGCGACGCGCGTCGCAGTCACCGGGCCCTGGTGGCGCGTTCGAGCACCCGCCCGACCCGTGGCATATGCGGGGAGCGCCACACGTGTCGCTCTTCCGGTGCTGATCTGTGTGACGGTCGTGGTCCAGTAGCCTGCCCCTATGGCCGAAGGCTCCCGCAATCGAGACCCGGTCTACTCGCTGCATTTCAGCCAGGCTGCTGCCGAGGCCTCATACCTGTTGAGGGTCACGAGCGAGCCCCTGGTTGCGATCCGCGCTCTGTCGACCATCGAAGTCGAGGCGAAGAAGATTTTGGCCGAGATGGTCCAGGAGGCGAGGAAGGCCAACTGCACATGGGTTCAAATCGCAGAGGCTTTGGGTGTCACCCGCCAGGCGGCGCAGGCTCGGTTCGGTGCCGCCAATGGCCTCGATGCGGGTGGCGCGTCCAAACGGCCTAAGCCCAGCAAGTAGCCGCGACTGAACCGCCCTGCGCGGCAAGCGGCTGCAAGCAAGGGGTCCTGCGCTGATTTCCCCATGATCAAGCGGCAGCCTGCCGCGTTCAGTCATGCCTTCCCTAGGAATCGGGGTAGTCATCGCTCCTTGCGGCAAGGAGTCCTGCGTTGATTTTCGCCTATCCCAGGCAGAGAATGCTGCTGTTTCAAGTGTGAGGGGCCGTTCGAGGGAGTCGGCTAGCGCCTCCCTCGTCGGGTGAAGTCGGAGAACGGCTCAGAAAAGGTCCATCGGCGGCAGGCGCGACTAGGAGGGGAAGAGGATGCTCATGACGAAGAAGCCCTATCGGAGCAGGCGCAACTGGCTCATTGCCTGTTTCGTCCTCGCGGCTGTGTCGGTAACAGCCGTTCTTGGCGGGGCCGCACAGCCTGCTTCAGCGGATTCACCCGAGACCGCCGTTCTCGACTGGAACAAGCACGCGCTCGATGCGCTGGCGAATGCGCAGACGCCACCGACGCCGGCGCCGCCAGGGTTCGTCGTCGGGGCGGGAATGACCGCCTACGTGCAGGGCGTCCATCTCGCGATGGTGCAGGGCGCGGTCTACGACGCCGTCAACTCGATCGTCGGCGGCTACGAGCCGTACCTGGACGACGTGCCGACAGCACCGCCGGGCGCCTCGGAGTCCGCGGCGGTCGCGACAGCAGCACGCGACACGCTGGTCGGGATCCTCAGCCAGGCGGTGACCGCAGGGGCGCTCCCAGCGGGTGTCCGTGACACGATCGTCACGCGCCTTCAGGGACTGCACGCAGCCACGCTTGCAGCCGCGACCGACGGGAACCCGGGCCAGGGCGTCACGGCCGGCCAAGCTGCCGCCGCCGCCATGCTCGCCGCACGCTCGACGGACGGACGGTATGGCCCGTTCCGGTTCACGTGCGGAAACGACCCGGGCGAGTGGCGACCGGTCGGCCTGACGGCCTGCACGACGCCGCCCTCGGGGCCGAGCGACGGCTTCGCCTGGGTGGCGAAGGTGACGCCGTTCGTCGTCGAGAGCAACCAGCAGTTCCTCAGCAAGGGCCCGCCCGCGCTCAGCAGTGGGCTGTATGCGAAGGAGTACAACGAGGTGAAGGCGCTCGGGGCCTCGGGAAGCACGCGCACGCCCGAACAGCAGGCGCTCGTCAACTTCTTCCAGGCGAACCCGGTCGAGATGTTCAACCGCTCCTTCCGGGCACACGCGCTGGCCGAGGGTCTCGACGTCGCCCAGCAGGCACGCCTCTTCGCGAAGCTGGGGCTCGCGACCGGGGACACGTTCATCACCTGCTGGGAGAGCAAGGCGCACTGGAGCAACTGGCGTCCGCAGACCGCGATCCGGCTCGGCGAGGACGACGGTAATCCGAAGACGGACGGAGACTCGGGCTGGACGTCCGCTATCGCGACACCACCGTATCCCGACGTGGCGTCGGGCTACAACTGCTCGACTGCGGCGCAGATGCAGATCGCGGAGCTCTGGTTCGGACAGGGCCGCACGACGTTCACCGTGCTCCACCCGAACGGAACGACGCGCGAATACCGGCACTTCCGTGACGTCTGGAACGACACGATCGACGCCCGTGTCTACCAGGGGATCCACTTCCGCACCGCAGACGAGGTCGGCGCGAAGCTGGGCCGCGACGTCGCCCGCTGGGTGGACAAGCACGCGCTGCAAGCAGAGGACGACTAGCGATGAGGATCGTCCTTCATCAGCGAGGTGTCGCCAATGGCGACGCCTCGCTGATGAGTCGGTTCAGCCCGCCTCGCCTCGAGCTCGCGCTGCTCTAGGAAGCAGGGGCGACTGCCGACGGCTCGGCGATGGGGAACTTCGCAGGCTTCGAACCCTCCGCTCCACTCTCGACGAGAACAGCTGGGGTCATGCATCGAGCCGGAGCACGACCTCGTCGGTTTCCTCGCCGCGCCCATGAGCGAACCCGCGCCCCTCGCCCACGATGAGGAAACCGCACTTCGTCAACACACGAATCGACGCGGCGTTGTCGCTCGCAGCGCGAGCGTAGATCGGACGGGTTGCCTCCAGCTGCAAGAACTCTTGTAGGGCACGCGTGGCAATGCCGCGGCCCCAATCTTCACGGCCGATCCAATAGGTGACCTCGCGGTGACCCTCCAAGTCGAAGCTCGCAATGTGACCCACAACTCGACCGTCGATCTCGACGACCTTGTTCGTCGTTGAGCTGTCGCTCCTCAGTCGCGCCCACCGTTGCTCGAAGTTCGTTCGATCATCGGCCTTCGGCGAAGTGAACGCGGCCATCCGTATCGCGTCGCGATCCGTCGAGTGCTCGAACAGCACGTCGAGATCAGGATCTTCGATCTCGCGAAGGACAAGCTGTCCGGAGCCCTCCCGCACGGCCGTTAACGCTAACTGCCGCAAGCTCGGGCGACATTCCCGAACGCTGGCCCAACTCCCGGTACCTGACCGCGCAACCGGCCAGTTGACCGGGCACCGATGACTTCCGGGGAAGCGGGTTCCCGCTCAGGGCCGCGACCACCTGAGCGTGCTGCCGGCCGGCCGGTAGCCGAGCTTCTCGTTGACCCTGAGCATCGGCCCGTTCGTCTCGTCGTTTTCCGTTGCGACGAGCTCGACCCCGCGCCTCGCCGCGTTCACCAGAGTTGCGCGCTTGGCGAGCAGGGCGAGGCCGCGGCCGCGGTAGTCCCGCAGCGTCCCCGTCATGTCGGTGACCGCGCGGCCGCCCGGGGCGACGCGAAGGTGCGAGAACGCCACCGGTCTGTCGTCGACTACGGCCGCAACGCTCGCCTCGAGGTCCGTGTCCGGATGCCGCCAGTAGTCCTCGAGCCACTGCTCGAACGAGACGTTGTCGGCCGCACCGTCGCCGGGGATGTCCAGCATCGCCTCCGAGTCGAGCTCGAACACCTTTCGTGGGTCGAGCTCGGCGAGCCGGCGCAGCTCGACGCCCGTCGGGGTGCCGGCCGGCTCGATCGTGCGCGGGTCGACGCCGGAGATCCGGATCGTGTGCGTGTGCCGGAAACCATGTGCGGTGGCGAAGCTCCGCGACGCCTCCTCGGGCGTGGTGAACGACTTCGCCGTCGCGACGCCAAGATCGCGCAGGTGGGCTTCACAGCGCTCGAGGAGCGCAGTACCGAGGCCGGCTCTGCGGGACTCCGGCACGACACAGGCCTGCAGGAACCCGGGCCGCTCGGAGCTCTCGTAGTCGACCGCCGCCGTCGCCCAGCCGACGAGCTCACCGTCGTCTTCCGCAGCCCAGTAGCGGCGGTGCGCGTCCGGCGGCTCGACGGCTGCCGCGTGCCGGAGCCCCCGCTCAGATCCGACGCGCAGCGGCCAGACCCGGTTCAGCAGCTCCGTCGCTGATGCGAAGTCCTCTGGCGTGCCCTCCCGCAACACGATCAGGGCAGCGCCAGCGACAGGGCGATCGTGGGCGGCAGTCGACCGCCGACGGCGTCCGTCCACGCGCTGAGGACGGCGTCGGCGCCGTCGCGGCGCTCGATCTCCAGCCAGTCTGCGCTCCAACGGAGCAGGTCGGCGAACGCGGCGAGCCCATCGTCGTCGATGCCGCCGCGGATGTGGTCGGGGGCGAAGAAGAACGTCGGCCTCGGGCCGGGCAACGGGTCGGCGGCTGCAGGCAGAGCAGCGGCGACGTGAGTCGAGCCTACGACGACACTTGCGTCGAGGGCGTCGCCGAGGTGGCGGTGCACGGTCGCGCGGACGTCGGCGTCTCCGGCGAGGTCGACGAACGTCGCGCGCCGCCGCTCGAGCTCCTCGATCGCGTCGTAGTCCACCACGTCCCGATAGATGCCGAGGCCGTCCGCGAACGGTGTGGAAGCGGTGATCCCGGCGACCTCGGTTCCGCCCCGCGCGAGCAGGTACGCGGTCCCGAGCGCGGTCTTGCTCGACGCGCTGGAGAAGATCACGCGTGCAGTGCCCTCGAGGCTGCGCGCAAGCAGCACCGAGGTCATGAACAACGGCTGGAGCACCATGGTCTGGTCATCCCGATTGTCCGCCTCCGCGCGCCTGTAGCCGTTGTAAACCGCCGGCAGCTCGGCACGGTGGGGCGAGCCGTCCCGCAGCCCACGCTCGCCGGCCTGCTGTGGTCGCAGCACGAGCTCGCCGCCCATCGGCACGTAGCCGAAGATTCGCGTGCCTTCCGGCACATCGGCGCAGCGGCTCTCCACCGCGGTCGCGAAGCCCCAGGCCGGGACCCGCCCCCAACCGTCCTCCGCAGCAGGAAAGAACGTCCAGTAGCCCAGCGCGTCGCCGAGCAGCCCGTACGTGACGTTGTTCGCGGTCAGTCCGAACCGCTCGACCTCGAACCGCGTCTCGCCGACCTCGAGGACTGTCGGCTCGGAGTCCAGCACCCGAGCCGTCCGAAGATCGTCACGGCGGACTTCCAGCACCGGCGCCACGCCGTCAGCCTAGAGTCCTCGCCGGCAACGAGAGAGGAGCGGACCGATGTCTGCGTTCATCATCACCCGGATCCAGACGGGCGACTACGACGCCTGGAGGCCGATGTTCGACCAGGATCGACCGCAGGCGCGCGAGAAGGCGGTACGCCAGCGCGTGTTCCGCAGCGTCGACGACCCGAATCACGTGTTCATCCTCCTGGAGTTCGAGTCGGCTGAGGATGCGCAGGAAGCGCGGCGGAGACTCCTGGAGTCGGGCGTCCTCGACCGGTTCGAGGACAAACACGGACCGAACGTCGTCGAAGAGGTGGAAGCGGGCCCGTCCTAGGTCATCGGGGTGGCTGGAGCTCCGCGAATGAGGCTTCCCAACGACGCGCACACCTCTCGGCCCTGGCGGATCCACGAGCTCACCCACGATTTCCGGCTCGAGGATGTGTGGGCGCTGCCGACGCCGGGCGGCCCGGACGAGTTCCCTCGCCTGGTGCAGGGGATCGCCTTGGGCGATCCGTCAGGACGCTCCTCCCGCGCCGTCCGCGTGCTCTGGGCGATCCGGTGGAAGGTCGGCGAGTGGCTCGGTTGGGACGGATCGGACGCGGGCCTCGGCTCCAGAGTGCCGACGCTCCGTGACCGGTTGCCGGTGGATCTGCGCGAGGTGCCCACCGGCCCGGACTTCGGCGCGCTCCCCTTCACCTCGCTGTACCTGCTCGACGACGAGTGGGCGGCGGAGATCGCCAACAGGACGATGCACGGCGTCATGCACATCGGTTGGGTTCCGGACCAGAAAGGCGGCTACCGCGGCCAGATGGCCGTCTACGTGAAGCCGAACGGACTGCTAGGGAACGCATACATGGCTGCGATCAGGCCGTTCCGGCACCTGATCGTGTACCCGGCGATGCTGCAGCGGCTCGAGCGGGAGTGGCGGACAAGCACGCCTCAACCCAAGTACACCACCGGCTCGTGACTGTCGATACGTTGGTCGGGTGCCGATCTCTTCCGTCACGCCGTCGTACTCTCGGTGATGTGAGAGGCGGCCCTCCGCGGCCGCATCCCTTTACTTTAGTGAGCGCCGAGTGCAGGACTTTTCCCGCCGGCCGAGAAATTTGTGAATTCTGTTACAATCACCGGTCGGCGAGACGCTGTCTCAGGCTGCAACACCACCTCGGTACCCGTTCTCGTTGCCCGAATCCGCTAGGAAGGCACGCATGGACGGGATCCACGACCTCCGCGTCTTGATCGCCAATCAACGCCCCGAGCGGCTGGAGATACTCGCCAGGGTGGTGACCGGCCTCGGACACGAGGTCATCGCGCGCGAAATCGAGGTCTCGGACGTGGCGGCGGTGACCGCACGCGAGCGACCCGACGTGGCGCTGGTCGGCCTCGGTGAGAGCGCCGAGCACGCACTGGAGCAGATCTCGGAGATCGTGGCCGAGGCCTTCTGCCCGGTGATCGCGCTACTGGACACCTACGACGGCGATTGGGTCAACCACGCGGCGTCACGTGGCGTGTACGCCTACATCGTCGACACCAGGCCGGAGGAGTTGCAGAGCGCCATCGACATCACCCTGCGCCGCTTCGGCGAGTACCAGCACCTGCAGGGAGCATTCGAACGTCGCAACGCCGAGACGCAGCGCGAGACCGAGCGCGCGCAGGCACAGCAGCGACAGGCGCTCGAGCTGCACGACGGGGTCGTGCAGTCACTCTCGGTCGCGCACCTCGCTCTCGAGCTCGATCGGCATGACGAATCACGGGACGCACTGCTCGAGGCACTCGAGAACACCCGCGCGATCATCAGTCGATCGCTCGACGAGCTGGGAAGACAAGGAGTGCCTCTTCGAGACCTGATCCGCGACTCGGCGCCAACTACTCCATGAGCGACGGGCCGGCCGCCGCCGGGGACACGACGGCGGGAATACTCATCTGCGACGACAACCGCGAGATGCGCACGCTGCTCGTCGAGATCGTGAAGGGAATCGCCGGCGTGCGCGTCGTCGGCGAGGCTGCCGACGGCAACGAAGCAATCGCCGAAGCCACCCGGCGCCAGCCGGACGTGATCCTGCTCGACCTCGCGATGCCGAACCGCAACGGGCTCGAGGCTTTACCCGAGCTCCGGCGCGTGGCGCCCGCCGCCCGGGTGATCGTCCTCTCCGGCTTCGCCGGCGCCATCGTCGGTGCGCAGGTCCTGGCGCTCGGAGCAGTGGCCTACCTCGAGAAAGGTGCGGCGGACCTCCCGACGATCGTCGCGACTATCGAACAGGCCCTGGTGAGCAGCCCGGCAGTGGCGACGAGCCCGACCGCGCTCGCGTAGGCGTACTACCCGAGGCGCCTGTGTGCTCCTCGCACCCGCGGCGCGACCTCCTCGGCGAACATCTGCACCCGCTCGACCAGGCCCGGGCTGTCGTAGTCCAGGTTCACCACGAAGCCGTCGCAGCCCGCTTCGACGTACTCGACGAGCCGCTCGGCCACCCACGGCGGCGGGCCGGCGATCGCGTGGCGGCCGCGCTCGTCCCGCCCGTGGTCGGGCTCGCCCAGGAAGGTCACGCCGATGCGGAGGATCACCCGGCTGTCGGGCCGCAGCCCGCGCAGCTCGGCCGCCATCGGGCGGAGCTCGTCGGGTGACAGCGCGACCGGGTGCCAGACGCCGGTCCGCGCGGCCCGGCGCACCGTCGCCCGCGAGACACCGGCCACCCAGAGCTCCGGCCCGCCCGGCCGGACGAGTCCCGGCGCCATCCAGCCGTCGACCGAGAAGAACTCACCGTCGAAGCCCACGCGGCCCGGCATCTGCGCGAACACGGAGCCCGCCAGCTCGAGCCATTCGTTCAGCAGGCGCCCGCGTCGCTCGAAGTCGGCGCCGAGCAGCTCGAACTCGCCCTCCATCCAGCCGGCTGCGACCGCAGTCACGATGCGCCCGCCCGAGAGGCAGTCGAGCGTCGTCAGCTGCTTCAGCGCCACCAGCGGGTTCCGCTGCGGCACGACGAGCGCGGAGACGCCGAGCTCGAGCCGCCGTGTCCGTGCGGCGAGGAAGCCGAGCGAGACGAGTGCCTCGGCGATGGTCCCGTAGACCGGCGCGTGCTCGGGCGGGACGAGCACGTGATCCGTCACCCACCCCGAGTCGAAGCCGGCGTCCTCGGCCGCGATCGCGGCTGCGACGAGCGTCTCGACGTCGAGCGAGGCGCCGTAGTTCGGCAGGATCAGGCCGAGATGGAGCCGGGTCACGGCGAACGCTTCAGGCCGAGCTGATGTAGTCCGTCAGGAGCCTGATCTGGACGCTCTGCTTCTTCGAGCGGAACTTGACCAGGTCGCCGATCGAGATGACGCCGAGGACCTCGCGATCCTCGGCCAGGACCGGCAGATGCCTGATCCGGCGCTCGGTCATCACGGCCATGCAATCGTCGAGCGTCGTTTCCGGCATGACGTAGACGAGCGGCTCGGACATGATGTCCTTGACCGCCGTGCCCTCTTCCGTGCGCCCCTCGAGCGTCACGCGGCGCAGGTAGTCGCGCTCGGTCACGATCCCCGTCAGCTTCCCGCGCTCCATGACGAGCAGCGAGCCGACGTTCGCCTCGACCATCCGCTTGATGGCGTCGAGGACGGTGGCGTCGCCCTCGATCGAGAGCGCGTCGCCTCCCTTTTCGTCCAGGATGTCCGATACGCGTTCCAACGGCGCTCCCCCCGGCGTTGAGGTCGGCGCCTACCCTACGCTTATCCGATGGCGCAGACCGCGCACAAGAGCCTCCCGCTGATCCTGGCGCGCGAGTTCGCGGCGAACATCGCAACGCCTGTCACCGTCATGGACGAGCGTGGGCGGCTCGTCTACTTCAACGAGCCCGCCGAGCGGATCCTCGGGCAGAGGTACGCCGAGGTGGGCGAGCTCGCGCCCCACGAGTGGACGCGGCTCTTCGACGTCGAGCGCCTCGACGGAACGCCCGTGAAGCTCGACGAGATGCCCGTCGGGATCGCGCATCGCGAGCGCTGTCCCGCACACGACACGCTCGCGTTCACCACCCAGGACGACGTCCGGCACGAGATCGAGGTGACCGCGTTCCCGCTGCTCGGGCGCGAGGAGGACTTCTTCGGGGTCGTCGCCGTCTTCTGGGAGCTCCGGAGCGCATGAGGGCGACGGTGTGGGGGTGCCGCGGCTCGCTGGCGGCGCCCGGGCCGGAGACCGTCGCGTTCGGCGGGAACACCTCCTGCATCCAGCTCGAGCTCGCGGACCGCACACCGGTCGTCCTGGACGCGGGCACCGGGATCCGACTCCTCGGCCGCGCGCTCGCGCGGCTGCCACGCCGGCCGATCCACATCATCCTGACCCACCTGCACCTCGACCACCTCGAGGGCCTCGGGTTCTTCGTCCCGCTCTGGGAGCCGGGCCTCGAGATCCACGTCTGGGGGCCGGCGTCGCCGGTCGACACGCTCCGCGAGCGGATCGCGAAGTACCTCTCGCCGCCGCTCTTTCCGGTGCAGATCTCGGAAGTGCCCTCGAACGTGACCTTCCACGACCTTCCGGAGGAGGATTTCGCGCTCGGCTCGGCCCGCGTGCGCGCCGAGCCCGTCTCGCACCGCGGGCCGACCGTCGGCCTGCGGATCGAGGAGCACGGCCGGACGCTCGCCTACATCCCCGACCACGAGCCGTATCTCGGCGCCGGTCCCTCAGGTGTCGAGCCCGAGTGGCTGTCGGGCTTCTCGCTCGCCGAGGGTGCAACCGTGTTGATGCACGATGCGCAGTACTTCGAGCACGAGTACCCCGACCACGTGGGGTGGGGCCACTCGAGCGTCGACCACGCCGTCTCGTTCGCCCGTGCGTCCGGTGTCGAGCGGCTCGTGCTGTTCCACCACGACCCGATGCACTCCGACGAGCAGCTTCGAGCGCTGGAGCTGCGAGCCCGGGCGCTGTGGGGGCCGGACGGGCACGCACCCCAGCTCGCCTACGAGGGCATGAAGATCGCGCTCGACACCGAGGTCGAGGCGCACTCGCCCGCCTAGCGCATCGGCCGGCTACGTGGTTGAGCTGGCCGAGTCGCTTTGCGAGATGTGCTCGCTGCGATCGTCGTCCGTGCCGCTTTCGGCCTCGCCGGCCGAGCCCTCGGCGTCCACCGGCACCGTGCCGGGCGCGTCGGAGGCGGGGGCGGCGGTAGGGGCGGCCTCGACGTCGTCCAGGCCGGGCATGGGCAGCGCACCGACGCTCGTGTCGGGCGAGATCAGCGACATCAGCTCACGCTCCGGCAGCACTTCTGCCTCGGCTTCGAGGGCGCTCCGGTCGACGTCTTCGTCGCTCACGATCGGTCCATACCCGTTCCGCTGAATCCGTATCCAACTTCGAGCCAGGTGCGTTTCATAAGCACCATGTTCGGCTTTCCCGCTCCGTCGTCGCTCCCGTGTCCCGACTGCGGAGCGGCTATCTCCCTGGACGGCGAGGGTCACGAGTGCGATGAGGAGCGGCGCCGCTGGCACCAGCTCTTCCTGGTCAACGGCGAGATCGAGCGGCTCGACGGCGAGCTGCGCGAGTACCTGACCTCGCCGCAGGGGCGCTTCGAGGCGTTCTATGCCGAACGCCAGCGTCTACTGCAGGTCGCGTAGTCGTCGCAGGAAGGACCCGCCGCCGACCACACGTTCGGCGCGCCCTCCGGCCCGCTCGCGCAAGCCGCGGTCGGAGGTGACGAGCCAGTAGCGCTCCTCGTTCGCGGCCTCGCGCGCGATTCGGTCGTCGGCCGTCTCGTCGCCCTCGAAGACGACCCGCGCGTCGACTCCCTCGCGTGCCGCCCACTCGTCGACCAGGCGCACGAGCTCCTTACCCGAGACGTTCGGCCAGGCCGAGCGGCGAACGTTCTCGGCGTCCACGAAGACCACTGGACGGGCCTGTCTAGACTCCTCTTCCATCGAGGACGACATCACGACGCAGGAGGTATATCGATGAAGCGGGTACTCGTCATCGCGCTCGTCTCGCTGGTGACTCTGGCGGTGGCGGCGCCCGCTCCCGCCGCCGGCCCAACCTTGAAGTCGCTGGCGCGTCAGATCAAGACGCTCCAGAAGGAGGTCAAGACACTGAAGGCGCAGGTCACGTCGGCGCGCGCCGTCGCGGCCACCGCACTCGTCTACAGCGCCTGTTCCACCGCTGTCACGGCCGACGCGCTCCAGGGCACGTGGACGTTGCTCGACGCGAAGCACGCCACCGGCTTCGGGCCGCAAACGCCGCTGAACGACTTCCAGACGTGCCAGCCGCTGAAGATCACGCGGGCTCCGGCCCAGCAGCCGCCGAACGTGTCCGTCTTCAACTCGCTGCTGGCGCTCTTCAACACCTAGTCAGGCGCTGGTCTCGCGGAGGGGCTCGATCAGCTCGAGTCCCTCCGCGAGCGTGAAGAACGCTCGCGCGAAGGGCGAGCCCTGCGTGCGCTCGCGTACCTCGCTCCAGTCGATCTGCTCGCGCACGGCGCGGGCCATCTCGATCACGCTGCGATAGTCGAGCTCGTGCTCGCGGAGCGCGAGCAGCTTCGAGACGAACACGTCTTCTGCGGCCATGACATTGACCTCGATCGCCATCACCTCGAGCTCCTCGCCGCGCGCGAGCATCTCGTCGGTGACCGGGTTCTCCGACGGCCTGAAGATGATGTCCACCATGGCGCCGTTGTCGTCATAGGCCTTGTAGAGCCATGCCTCGGGCGGCTTCTCGGGCTTCATTCCGGCGTCGACGAGCGTCTGGAGCGCGCGATCAGCGTCCTCCTCCTTGACCATGAAGTCGAGGTCGTGCTCGCGCTCGGGCCCTCCGCGCGCCCAGATCGCGAGGCCGCCCCCGAGCAGGTAGGGCACGTTGCCGTCCCGAAGCGCCGCCACGGCCTTCTTGAGCGTGTCGACGATCTCGTCGAACGGCGTCTCGGGCTCGTTCCCGCTCACGCTGTTTACGCTACCCAGTCGCGTGCCCGATCAGACCATCAAGATCGCCGCCGCAGGCGACATCCACTGCCACGAGGGCAACCGCGACCAGATCGCCGAGGCGTTCGCCCGGATTGCGGAGCGGTCCGACCTGATCCTGCTGGCCGGAGACCTGACGACGCACGGCGAGCCTGAGCAGGCGGCCGTTCTCGCGGACGCGTGCCGCGCCCTGGACGTGCCCGTCTTCACGGTGCTCGGCAACCACGACTGGCACGCGAACCGCGTCGACGACGTCCTGCGCGTGCTGGAGAGCGGGGGCGTCCGCGTGATCGACAGGCGAAGCGCCACCTGCACGGTGCGCGGCGTCGAGATCGGCCTGGCGGGCGCGAAAGGCTTTGTCGGTGGCTTCCCGGACTCGGAGCTGCCGGACTTCGGCGAGCCGCTGATGCGGGCCGTGTACGCGGAGACCGGGGCGGAGGTGCGTGCTCTCGACGTGGCTCTGCAGGAGATCGCCGGCTGTCCGGTCCGGATCGCGCTCCTGCACTACGCGCCGACGACGACGACGCTCGAGGGCGAGCGGCAGACGATCTGGAGCTTCCTCGGCAGCGACCGCCTCGCCGGGCCGATCGCCGCGCGGCGGCCGTCGCTGGTTCTCCACGGCCACGGCCACGGAGGCACGTTCGAGGGTTTCATCGGCCCGATCCCGGTCTTCAACGTGGCAGTGCACGTGCTGGAGGCCGACTTCTGGATCTTCGAGTTCGATCCGTCGGGCGAGCTGCTGCACAAGCGCCGGGAGCGCGAGCCGGCGCTGCGGGCCGCGCACACCGAGACCTGAGGAGGAGCCCGTCGTGGCCGAGCCCAGCAAGAGCAAGCCCTCGTTCGTCGTCCTCCGTCAGGTACGCGAGGGCCAGTGGGAGCTGGTGGACGAGGTGGAACGGCGGCCCGGTCTGCCCGCCCGGAAAGCACGCGCGCAGGCAGTCCACGATGCCACGGGCGGCAGGGCCGGGCCAGGCGAGGTGTACGCGGCGATCCTGCGCAGCGAATGGCGCATCGCCTTCGAGCTCTAGCCCGGCTCGGCTCGCGCCGGCAGCGTTTCTTTCGGCCAGGTCCACGCTTCTGTCCTCCTGGCTGTCGGCGTAGCCGGCGCCGGACTCGAAGCTACGAGCCGACGACCTGGACGAGCCAGCGCCGGTCGCGCTCGCGGTCGAGCTCGATGAAGAGCACGCGCTGCCAGGTGCCGAGCAGGAGCTCGCCGTCGCGCACGGGGATCGACTCGCCCGCCGAGCCGAGCAGCATCGACATGCAGTGCGAGTGTCCGTTGCCGAACTCCATGTCCTCCTCGCAGATGTTCTCGGTGCGGCGGTCCCAGTCGTCGTGCGCGTAGTAGGTCTCCTGCGGGACCAGCCGCTTGATCAGCTTGGCGAAGTCGTCCATGAAGCCCTGCTCGAACTCGTTCACGCGGACGCAGCAGGTGGTGTGCGGCGAGTAGACGCAGGCGATGCCGTCCTTGATGCCGCTCTCGGCCACGGCCTCGTTCACCTCGTCGGTGATGTCCCGGACCGCAAGCCCGCCGGAGGTCCGCAGGCGTCGTTCGTGCTGGAAGACCTTCACGGCTCGCCGCATGCTATCGCCCGGGTATGGAGGCGGTGTGCAGGGAGGATCGCTACGCTCGCCACGAGCGGGCCCGTAGCTCAGCTGGTTAGAGCAGCCGACTCATAATCGGTTGGTCCCTGGTTCGAGTCCAGGCGGGCCCATACGACGCCGCACCGATTCAGTCGAGGCGCAGGATCGTTGGCCCGCAGGCGCGACATCCGGTTGAGAAACGCGCGCCGATCGGTCTGATCCTCGGCTGTGAAGGCGGCCATTCGGATCGCCTCCGGATCCGTCACTTGCTGATAGATCGTGTCGAGATCCCGGTCCTCGAGCGGCCTCAGCGAGACGTTCATCTGGGCGATCCTAAAGGCGGACACCGATGAGTTCCGCGTCGCCGAGCGGTCTATCCCGGATCAGCATCTACGGCAACCCAGGAGGCAGCATGAGGTTTCTGCTCACGTCCGCCGGCATCAAGAACACGAGCATCCACGACGCGCTGGTGGACCTACTGGGCAAGCCGATTGCCGAGTCCGACGCCCTCTGCATTCCCACCGCGGCGTATGGGCACCCCATGGCCGGTCCTGGCGCGGCATGGCGGTTCATCAGCGGACAAGAGCCCAGGTGCCCCATGTGCGGACTGGGTTGGAAGTCCCTGGGAGTGCTGGAGCTCACCGCACTGCCCAGCATCGATGAGGAGCAGTGGGTCCCCTTGGTCAAGGGGGCCGACGTGCTGCTGGTGGACGGTGGCGATGCCTTGTATCTGTGCCACTGGATGCGGCAGTCCGGACTGGCAGACCTCCTGCCGTCGCTGCGCGAGACGGTCTGGGTGGGGCTGAGCGCTGGAAGCATGGTGACGACCCCCCGTATCGGGGAGGACTTCGTCGGGTGGAAGCCGCCCTCCGGGAGCGACAGCACGCTGGGCATCGTCGACTTCTCGATCTTCCCGCACCTGGATCACGAGCTCCTGCCGGAGAACACCATGGCCGACGCAGAGAGATGGGCGGCCGGTATCCCGGGACCGGCGTACGCGGTCGACGACGAGACCGCCATCAGAGTGGTCGACGGCACCGCAGAAGTCGTCTCCGAGGGGCACTGGAGACTGTTCACCCCGTAGTGCTCGGTTGGCCGGTGTTCGCGAATGACGCCTGACGGACTACTCGCTCCTGCCTCACCGACGGCCCGTACCCGGAGGCCATCGGCGGACTCTGTGTCGTCGACGTACGCTCACGCGAGGACGCGCTGGAGTGGGCTGGCAAGACCGCCGTCGCCTGCCGCTGCGCTCAAGAGGTCCGGGAGTTCATGCCCGACCCGACCGTAGGCAACTAGACGACACTCGCCTGGGCCAGTGTTCGGGAATGCCTCCCGACGGGAGTGCTTGAAGTCGCGTCGCGGATCGGCAAGATGTGCCTGTGGCCGCTGAGCGAACTGTCTTGTACTGGAAGCTTGACGACCGCGCCGGGGGTGACCCGTCTGGGCGAATGACGCCCGAGCGCGTTGCGCGTCAGCCGACTTGCTCGGCCAGCCCGATGAGGATGCCCTCGGGGCCTCGGACGTAGCAGAGCCGATACGCGTCTTCGTACTGGACCACTTCGTCGACGAGCTGCGCGCCGTGCTCGCGGAGCCGGGCCAGCGTATCGTCGAGGTCGTCCACCGCGAACATGACGCGGAGGTAGCCGAGGGCGTTTACCGGCGCGTTCCGGTGATCGGCGACCGGAGACGGCGTGAGAAAGCGCGAGAGTTCGATCTTGCCGTGGCCGTCCGGCATACGCATCATGGCGATCTCGACGCGCTGGTCGCGCAGTCCAGTGACGCGCCCTGACCAGTCTCCTTCGATCATGGCTCGCCCCTCGAGTTCGAGGCCCAGCTCGGCGAAAAAAGAGATCGCGGCATCAAGCGACTCCACCACGATGCCGACGTTGTCCATCCGTCGAAGCGCCACGCGGCCATCATCGCGGATCGCAAAGATCGCCCGTGCCCGCAGGAATGCCCGACCCGAATCGAGCTGCACGGCTGCTTGGGGCGCCTAGGCGCGCGGCGCGTACTGGACTCTGCCGAACGGCCAGTCGGATGCGAGCCACTCACTCGCGGCGCGCCAGAGCGGGATGTCAAGTTGCGCGTGACTCGCCCGTACCCAGGAGAGCGCGCGGGCGTCGTAGTCGCTGTCGGGCAGCGGGTAGATGTAGACGCACCCGATCACGTCGCGGCTCGCCGGATCGAGCACCGTGTACGTGAACCCCGTCCGGTTGCGGAAGTCGTCGGCATGGCGCTGCAGGTCTGCCCGGTTCTCGTCCGGCGTCATCTTCCGCGGCCAGCTGCTGTCCTCCCACCCGGGCGTCGCGTGGATGTGCTCCACCGACGAGGTCCACGCGTCGTAGTCCTGGTCGTTGTGCTCGGGGTCGAGCGGCTCGAGCACGAACTGCGGCGTCTCGAGCTGCCGAGGGACGTCGAAGGCGCGTGGGACGAAGTCCTCCACGCGACCGATCGTAGAACCCCGGCTCAAGCGGCGCCGTGCAAGCGAATCGTGACCTGGGCCAGCGTCCGCGAATGTCCCCTGAAAGCGACGGTGCGAGTCTGTTACCCCGTAGCTGGCTCGGCTGCGTTGCCCTGAACCAGTTCCTTGAAAGCGGCTTCGTCGCGGATCGGGTCGAAGTCGCTGTCCTCGGCGGCAAGCGAACGGAACGGCTCTTTGCGGTCGATCGCGAGCCGGAGATGCCTGATCGCGTCGTCTGTGCGGCCGGCGAGGCTCTCGCAGCACGCGAGGTTGTAGAGCGGCCCTGCGTACTCAGGATGAGCTTCGATCAACTCGCGTCCCCGATCGGCAGCCTCGGCGTATTCGCCTGACTCGTAGAGATGGTGGAGCGGCATCCAGATCTCGCCGCCCTGGGCCTCGAACGCCTTCCCCGGAGTTCCGCCGACCGCGACGATCGTCGTCCCCGGCTCCTCAGCGAACGCTGTCCGCTTGACGGCGGGGCGAGCGAAGACGAGTGTGCCCGCGGGTGCGTCCACCCGCTCGCCGTCGAGCTCGAACGTCGCGCGCCCGCGCTGGACGAGGTAGAGCTCCTCCTGCAGGTCATGTTCCTGTGACTCGTCGTGCTCGTTGATGAGCCGATCGCCCACCTGATGAGCCGTAAATGCATTGACGCCGAAGGACGTGATGCCGAAGTGGAACCGGATCGGACGCGAGGGAACGCGGCCGTCATTGATCTCGTCGATCTCGTCGATCTGCGCCACCGCGTAACCGCTCATTCGACCCTCCTGTTTCGGGTGTGGGAGAAGCAGGCGACCCAGCCTAACGAGCGCCGTCCCGCCAAGAATCGACCACCTCGCCGCGGCGACACCGTAGATGCTCACCTGGGCGTTCGGGAATGTCCCCCGACCGCTTCCGGCCGGAGCGTTCCGGGTAAGCACCCGGACATGACAGCCGGCCATTGGAGGCGCAAGGCCAAGAAGCTAACGGAGCAGCTGGAGCGGTGTCCTTTCTGTGGTGCCGGTGTCGAGGTGTACGTGCAGTCGTGCCCGGCGTGTGGCCATGCGCTCGTCGAGGAGAAGATCGCCGTGTTCCGCAAGCTGCGTGACGCCGGGTCCATGAGCGGCGCGGCCTTCGACGAGATCGTGCGCCTCCTAGAGAGCGGAGCAGAGCCGATCGATGCCCCGCCGATCTTGCCTCGGATCAGGAAGCAGGTCGGCGATCTCGCCCCGTCTGACCTCGATGAGTACCCGACCTGGGAGTTCGCGATCGACGAGGAGGGTGAGGGCGGAGACGAGGAGACGATCAGGCCGCGTCCAGAAGTCAAGTTCGTCGATCCGGCGGATGGCCTGTTCATCGTCCACGCCGAGTTCGCTGCGGCAGATGGCACCCGCTTCGACGGTTTCGTCTCTCCGCACGAAGATCGGCACGGGGCTCACGCGAATCCAACGATCGTCACGGACAAGGCTCACGTTCCGTTTTGGTTCGGAATCGTGCCGCCAAGCCGAGCCCACTTGCGCGCAAGTTACGGCGCGCTCGGCAAGGCGCCCGCGGAACTTTTCCCGCTGCGCTACCGAGCGCTGGTCGAACACGCCGGCTCCGAACTCAAGGGCGAGATAAACGGGTTCATGCATTACGAATCCGGCCGCACGGAAAAGATCACGCTGCTGACGTAGCGCGTCGTCGGACGCCGACACTCGCTCCGTGACGACGCCGTGGCGTGCGCCAGTGTTCAGGAATGTCCCCTGAGCCCTCGAGGTTCCGCCTGCGTTCTAGCGACACGACTAAGCTTGGCTAAGGCCGTCGATGGTCAAGCGCTCGGCACAGACATCCGGAGGGGCAAGGCCGGCCGAGAGGGCTTCCTACAAGACCCGTCCGCTTGATGCGTCCACGTGGGACGCCTTTGCGGAGCTGGTCGAGCGCAACAACGGGGTCTACGGAGGATGCTGGTGCATCGCCCATCACTCCGAGTACCAACGCGGCGTCAGCGATCCCCGCACGCTGAAGGAGGAGCTGGTCAGGGCGGGCCGCGCGCGTGCCGCATTGGTCTTCGACGGGGACAACCTCGCGCAGGGCTGGTGCCAGTACGGCAGTCCGGAGGAACTTGGGCTCAGGCACAACCGTGAGTACGCGAAGAACCCGCCACCTCGTGCGCGCTGGCGGATCGCCTGCATCTTCGTAGACAAGCGCCATCGCGGCCGCGGAGTCGCGCGGGCTGGCCTGGAAGGCGCCCTAACCCAGATCGCCGCCGCCGGCGGCGGTCTCGTCGAGGCGATCTCCGAGGTTACTGCCGGACGGGAGGCTCAAGGCCGGTTTCTGTTCAGCGCGACTGCCGAGCTCTTCGAGCAGTACGGCTTCACGAGGGGACGGCAGCTCGGCAAGCACGCGTGGATCGTGAGCCGCGAGATCGACCCCGCGTAGCGAAACACGGACAAGCCGCAGGAAGAAACACCGCAGAACGAGACCACAGGGGCACGGGTGTGCGCTCGACCCTGTGGCTGCACGGCGGGCCTCCACAAGGACGCATCCGTTGCCTGGGCCATTGTTCGGGAATGTCCCCTGAGATTGACCGCCACGGCACTGCGGCGCCGAGCAAGTCGGCTGCTAGTTCTCGTCGTGCTGCACTGCGCCCTCGTCGTGCTGTACTGCGCCCTCGTCGTGCTGCGCTGCGCCTTCGACCGGCGGTATCCAGCTCTCGCGCCGCTTCACCCAGATCTCGCTCTCGGGCTTCAGCTCGAAGGGCGCCTCGTCCAGACTGCCGATCCGAATCTCGATGAGCGCGTCGCCAGGGTCGCTCGTGTCCAGCAGCCGAGACCCACAGCGGGGGCAGAAGCCGCGACCGTCATAGCTCCAGATCTCGCCGCTCATCTCAAACGCCTCGACGGGCCAGTGCGCATACACAGTGAACGCACTGCCAGACTCCTTTCTGCAGTTCGCGCAGTGGCAACGCCGGACATGCACGGGGTCACCGCGAACGCTGTACCGGACCGCCCCGCAGAGACATCCGCCGGTGCGAACTCTTGCTTCCACGCGCGTGGAGGCTACGCAAGACTGCGGTGCGCGAGCGTCCTCTCGCCCGACGACCGCCCGCTACGCGCAGCTCGGTCGACCCACGGACGAGGGAAAGCCCGATTAGCAGGCGTGTTCGAATCCAGGCGGGCCCATCAGCGCGCTGAGCTGTGGAACTACGCGGCGAGTCCGCTCGGCCCCTGAGCCGCCTCGAGGATCGCGGGCAGGAGCTCGCGGGCGCACTGGGCCTTGGTCAGGTACCCGACCGCGCCCGCCTCGACGGCGAGGTCGCGGGCGTCGCTGAACATCGAGCCGCTGATCAGGATCACCGCCGTCCCGTACTGCTCGGCACAGATGCGACGTGTCGCCTCGACGCCGTCCATCGCGGGCATGTGGATGTCCATCGCCACCACGTCGGGGCGGATCTCCGCGCAGCGGGCGACGGCCTCGGCGCCGTCCCGTGCCGAGGCGATCACTTCAACGCGGCGGTCGCCGGCGAGCGTGGCCGCCAGCGAAGCTGCGAAGTCCTCGTCGTCGTCGACGAGGAGGACGCTTATCCGGCTCATCGCCATGCGCATACCCGGTGGTATCGGCACGAATCCCGAAACGGGGGATGGCGCATTCGAGCAGGTGGCCCCACCATGAGGCTCTGTCCTTAATGCGGTAAGGAAAGGCGGCAACAAATGACTGCGGTTGAGCTTCGGCGCAGGCTGCGCAGCTTCGGCGAGGGCAGCCTGCTCCTCAAGGTCGCTACGGCGATCGCCTCCCGCTAGCTGGGGGGAGGGAGGCGGGCTCCCGGGGCCACCCGGCGAGCCCGCCCGTACTCGTTCTTTACGCGGCATCTAGAATCGCGGCATGGCCGAGATCGGAACGATGCGCGTGAAGGGCGGCCTCGCCGAGATGCTGAAGGGCGGGGTGATCATGGACGTCACCAACGCCGAGCAGGCACGGATCGCCGAGGACGCCGGCGCGGTCGCCGTGATGGCGCTCGAGCGCGTCCCCGCGGACATCCGCGCCGAGGGCGGCGTCGCGCGGATGGCCGACCCCGACAAGATCGTCGAGATTCAGGAGAACGTCACGATCCCGGTGATGGCCAAGGCCCGGATCGGGCACTTCGTGGAGGCGCAGATCCTGCAGGCGCTCGAGGTCGACTACATCGACGAGAGCGAGGTGCTGACTCCGGCCGACGAGGTGCACCACATCGACAAGTGGAGCTTCACGATCCCGTTCGTCTGCGGCTGCCGCAACCTGGGCGAGGCGCTGCGGCGGATCGCCGAGGGCGCCGCGATGATCCGCACCAAGGGCGAGGCCGGCACCGGCGACGTCTCCAACGCCGTCAGGCACATGCGCGAGGTGACCGGAGGGATCCGGCGGCTGCAGGGGCTGCGCGAGGAGGAGCTCTTCGCCGAGGCGAAGACCCTCCAGGCGCCCTACGAGCTCGTCAAGTGGGTGGCCGAGAACGGCAGGCTCCCCGTCGTCACCTTCACGGCGGGTGGTATCGCCACACCCGCGGACGCGGCGATGTGCATGCAGTTCGGCATGGACGGGGTCTTCGTCGGCTCGGGAATCTTCAAGTCCGGCGACCCGTCGACGCGCGCGAAGGCGATCGTCGAGGCGACGACGCACTACAACGACGCCGAAGTGCTCGCGCGCGTGTCCGCCGGGCTCGGCGAGGCGATGGTCGGGATCTCCTCGGCGTCGATCGCGCCCGAGCAGCTGCTCGAGACCCGAGGCTGGTAGGAGGAGGCGCCCGAAGGCGCCCCCTCCGGTCGAGCTCTCTAGAGGATTCCGCGAGCCTGGAAGGCCGCGCGAACCTGACTCGCGACGGTCGTGCCGTACAGCCGCTGCGCAGCGGCGACGGTGCTCTGCGCGAGCTGCGGCATCGTCGGGTCTCGCTGGCCGAAGTGGCCCTCGAGAACGATCGTGTCGGCCCTGATGTGGCCGAGCGCCTGGCGGATGTCCCAGAGCGCCCGCGACCAGATCCTGCCGTCCGCGTGCACCTGGCCCACGAGGTCCTCGGGGTAGTGCAGGTTGGTGTCCGTGCGCCGAGGCAATGAGGCGCGGTCGGGTCGTAGGAGACCGAGTCCCAGTCCGCGACACACGGAGCGTCAGGCGTGGGCGCGATCACGTTCGAGACGGTGACGGCCAGATAGTCGGCGAAGCCCTCGCCGATCGCGCCGGCCTCGACCGACCCGCCGTAGCCGAAGGGCACCTGCTGCGAGTCCTGGACGGCGTGGCCGTACTCGTGGAGGATGACCTCGCCGTCCTCGGCGTCGTCGACGCCGCCCTTGCCGAACTTCATCATGTCCTTCTTGTCCCACGAGAAGGAGTTGTCCGCGCCCCACTGGTTGATCCGGAGGTCCTGCGACTCCATGTTCACCGGCCGCAGCCGTCGAGCCGAAGCCGAGGCTCTGGATGTACCGCTGCGCCTCGGTGACCCAGTAGTAGGCCATGACCTGTTCGAAGCGGTCGTCGTTGCGGCGGTAGTGGAACTCGTTCGTCGGCGAGTAGGCCGGCGTGCCGGTCTCGCTCACGACGTTCGCCCACTTGCCGACCAGGCGGCCGCTGCCGTCGAGGTACGGAGCGTGACTCGGTGATAGGCCGGCGGCGAGCGCCGGGTAGTCGGCGTCCTTCTGGTCGGTGAGCGACTGGTTCTGCAGATCGGCGACCGGGTTCGGCAGGAATGCCGTCCCGCTGCCTGTCGGTTGGCCGTTGCCGGGCTTCGCCGCGACGGCCACCGCCACCCCGACGGTGGCGAGCAGCGCAACGAAACCGAAGGCCAGGATGATGCGACGCAAAGTGTGAACCTCCCCTTGGAAAACCCAGACCGGCCCAGGCTACAACCTAAATCGAGAAACGTCTATCGCACTCGACCGTACAATTGCCGCCATGGATTCCGCGCTGCGCATCGGCGTCCTCGCCGTGCAGGGGAACTTTCGCGAGCATGCGGCCGTGCTGCGCGCGCCTGGGCGCCGAGCCGGTCGAGGTGCGCAAGGCCGAGGAGCTCGACGGGCTGGACGGACTGATCATCCCCGGCGGCGAGTCGACGGCGATCACGCGACTGATGCGGCTCTACGGGATCGAGGACGCGATCCGGCGCTTCGGCGGCCCGGTGTTCGGGACGTGCGCGGGCATGATCCTGCTCGACCGCGACCACCTCGGCCTCGTCGACGTCGCCGTCAGCCGCAACGCCTACGGGCGTCAGGTCGCGAGCTTCGAGGCCGACCTCGAGCTCGCCGGCGAGACGGAGGCGCTGCGCGGCGTGTTCATCCGCGCGCCGCGCGTCGTCGACGCGGGACCCGGGGTCGAGGTGCTCGCCGAGCACGACGGCGAGCCGGTGTTGCTCCGCGACGGTCGCTTCCTCGTCGCCTCGTTCCATCCGGAGCTGACGGACGACACGCGCGTCCACGAGCGCTTCCTGCAACTCGTCGAGGAGGAGAGGTATGTCGGGTCACAGTAAGTGGTCGTCGATCAAGCACAAGAAGGGCGCGGCCGACGCGCAAGCGCGGCAAGCTCTTCTCCAAGCTCTCGCGCGCGATCATCGTCGCCGCGAAGGAGGGCGGACCGGATCCCGACGCCAACCTCGCGCTGCAGAACGCGGTCGAGAAGGCGCGCGAGCTACTCGATGCCGAAGGACAACATCGAGCGCGCGATCGCGCGCGGCTCCGGGGCCGACGCCGATGCGGCTACGTTCGAGACGGTGGTCTACGAGGGCTACGGGCCGAACGGGATCGCCCTGCTCGTCGAGGCGCTGACGGACAACCGCAACCGCACCGCAGCCGACGTGCGGCACCTCTTCGCCAAGCACGACGGCAACCTGGGCGCATCGGGCGCCGTGGCCTGGCTGTTCGAGCGCCAGGGCGTCATCCTGGTGCCGCGGCTCGGCCGACGAGGACGAGCTCACGCTCGCCGCCGCCGAGGGCGGCGCCGACGACGTCACGCTGGACGGCTCGAGCTACCAGGTGACGGTCGCGCCGGAGAACCTCACCGCGGTGCGCGAGGCGATCGAGGCGGCCGGCCTACCCGTCGAGTCGCGCCGAGCTGACGATGGTGCCGAAGACGACCGTCGAGGTCGAGGAGGAGACGGTGGCCCGCAAGGTGCTGCGGCTCGTGGACGCGCTCGAGGAGAACGACGACGTCCAGGACGTCTACGCGAACTTCGACATCCCCGAGCGCATGCTCGAGGCGGTCGCCTCCTAGAGACCGAGGCTCGAGCTCGACACCGACGTCGCGCCGACCGTCGCCGTCACCCGATAGCGGCCGCGGCTCGCGGCCCGCACGACGTAGTTGCCCTGCTTGTCGGTGCGGGTGAGCCCCACCCGCCGCCAGCTGGAGCCGGCGCGTCGCTCGAGGAAGATCTGGGCGCCGAGGATCCGGTGCCTGAAGGCGTCGACGACGCGGCCGCGCAGAAGCCTCGTTCCGCGGGCGGCGCGAATCGAGACGAGCGCCGGCGCGAAGTTGCCCTCGACCCGCACGCCTGCGAGGGCGATGAACGCCTGGCCGCGGTTCCAGCTCGTGGGCAGGATCCCGCCGTCGACGCGGAAGTCGTCGTTCGGCGGCTCGAGCAGCGTGAAGCGCGCGATCGCCATGACGCCCTGTCCGAGCGGGAAGGCCATTGCCGCCTCCGCGCGCGCATTGTCGGTCGTGTTCGCCGCCACCTTCAGGACGTAGAAGCCCTGCATCGTCCCGACCTGGGTCTTTCCGACCAGATGCGGGACGGCGATCTGCCCGCGCTGGTCCTCGAGGAAGCCGAGCGTGGTGGCGCCCAGGGCGGCCGCCTCGGCGGTCTGGCCCTTCGTGTCGAGCGCGATCGACCAGTCGATCGCCGAGCTGCCCGCGAGGCCGGGGACGGTCACCGAGTCGTAGCGGGGGCCCAACCAGCGGCCGGACTCCGCCGCGCGCGAGGCAGACGCGTACCGGGACGGGGAGGTGAGCGCGAGGGTCAGCCCCGACGGGAAGGAGGCCGGGGTGGCCACGCGCACGGGCACGCGCTCGATTCCGTTCGCAGCCGCAGGCAGCGCCGCCGGGGAAACAGCGGCAACCCCGGTCGCGACGAGCACCACAAGGGCCGCTAGCCACCGCACGGCGGTACAAGCTAGCGGAGGCGCAGGCGGTGCGAGAGCGCGCGGCCGGATGTCGTCCGGACGACGACGAGGTACAGGCCCGCGCGAACTGCGCGGCGAACCTGCATGCGCAGGACGTTTCGGCCGGTGACGAGGGACACGGGCTTCGCCTGCACGCGACGAGCACGCAGCCGCAACTCGAGCGACGCCTTCGTGGGCGCGGTCGCGTGCACGGAAGCGGAAACGACGCGGCCAGGTCGGAGCTGGACGCTGAGCTTGGTGAGTCGAGCCTGCGGAGTGAGCGGCGGCGGATGCTGGATCGGCGGTGGGGGAGGCGGTGGTGGGGAAGGCGGCGCCGGAGGCGGTCCGGGTGGAGGTGGAGGGCCCGGCGGTGGGGGCGGTCCAGGAGGCGGCGGGGGCGGGGGAGGGGGCGAGGCGCCGACGACCGTGAAGTGCCCGGCCATCGAGGCGTGGACATCGCAGACATAGTGGAAGCTGCCCTCGCCGAGCGTCAGCGACCAGGTGACGGTTCCCTGGCCGGGGACGGACGTCGACTGGTCCACGCCGCCCGGCCCCGTCAGGTGGAAGTTGTGGTCCGGCGTGCTGTCCGTGACCTCGATGTCGTACGTGCCCGGCGAAAGCGTCGTGACCGGCGTACCGTCCTCGTGCTCGAGGCTGATGGTCGCCGACGAGTCGACGCTGCCCAAGAGCTTCGTGGCCTCGGCGTCGGCGTCCGCGCGCGCGCCCAGGACGCCGATGGTGACGGCGGCGAGCGTCACGCTGACGAGGACGCGCATTCGCCGGGACTACTCGCCCGGGCGGGAAGCGGTTTCGCGCTAGCCGAGAGCCGAGTAGGGAAGCGCGTCCGCAGGCGCCTCGACCTGAACGGGCTCGTTCGGCTTTGCGACGCCGAGCTCGAACACGACCTTGGCGCCGACCACCTGGCCGAGGATCTCGCGCAGCCGCTCCGGGACGTCGAGCCCGAAGTCCGCGTCCACGTGCACGCGCCGCAGCAGCCGGTCGTCGGCGCCAGTCTCGAGCTCGAAGCGCGAGGAGCGCACGGACTGCTCGATCCGCTCGAGATCCTCGTCGGACAGCGACTCGGGCACCTCGGCCCCCAGCCTCCGCGCGAGCGCGAGCAGATCCTCGACGGCCGCCGCGACATCGACCTCTCCGACGACCCTGTCCACCTCGTCCCCTTCGGTCAGCTCTCCGTCCTCGACCCAGTCCTGCAGGTCGAGCCCCTGGAGCCCGTTCTCGGCCTCCTCGCCGGATCCGAGCGCCTTGCCCGCACCTCGCAGGTGATCCGACTGCTCGGCCGGAAGCTCGTAGGCCTGCCCGTCCACCTCGACGAACGCGCCTTCCTTCGTCGAGATCACCGTCACCTCGCCACGCTGGTCGCCTGCGATCTGCGTGTAGCGAACCCGCGCGAGCGGGAGATCGTCGCCCTCGGGCAGCGCGAACGGGCCGGAGAGCTCGAAGCCGGCGTCGCCGCCGTCCTCGACGCCGCGAGGCTCGACGAGCAGCTTCAGGTCGAGCTCGCCGCTCGAGATCTCGCCGAGCTTGTCGGCGGTCTCGGCGACGACGTCCTCGGGGCCGTCCGAGCCGCCGCAACCCGAAAGCGCGAGCGTGGCGGCTGCGAGCAGGGCGACGAGCGGGCGCATCTACGGCGTAGTTTGCGTGGGAACGGTCTCGGTCGTCGTCGTCTCGGTCGTGGTGGTTCCGGTTTCGACCGGCACCGTTTCCGTCGTCTCGGTCGGGGTCGACTCCGTCGACGTCGTCGCCGCGGGCTCGGTCTCGGTCTCGCCCGGTCGTCGTGACCTGTGGCGGCTCGCTCCCGCGGTCGTCGTCGCCCTCGTCCCGGATCGTCGTCGTCGTCGTCGCCGCCGCCGGTCGCGCTTCGGCACGAGCTGCGTCTTCAGCACGACGCGCAGCCGGTCGATGAGCGCCGTCAATCGCGTCCGGATCTCCTCGAGCGAGAGGTCGGGATCGTTCAGGCGCCGGATCTCGCGCACGATCCGCTTCAGCTCCTTCTTCCCTTCCTTGGTGAACTCGAGCTCGGTGCCGCCGGTGATCACGAACTGGTACGCCGTGGCGAAGGTCTCGCAGGCCGTGCAGTTCTCGTTGACCGCGACCGCGACGTTCTGCGGCGTCACGGTCGACGGGGAGCCGGAGGCGAGCACGATCTGGATCGCGATCGCGACGGAACGACAGCGCTCGCAGCTCGAGTAGGCGAGCGCGACGTTCTCCTGGTCGACCACGTCGCCGGCGACGCGCCTGATCGCGAACGCGAAGTCGAAGACGCTCGAGTCGTCACGCTCGTTGATGACGACCGCGGTATTGACGTCCGGATCGCCATCGTGGTTGTCTGCGAGCGCCTGCGGCGCCGCGACCAGCGTGGCCAGGAGGACCAGGAGCAGGATCAGGTAGCGCTTCATCGTCGTCACCTCGTCAGGGAGTGATTGCGGTCGTGGTGGGCGGCGGAGGCGGTGGTGCGGTCTCCGTCGGCGTCGTGGTCGTCTCGGTCGGCGTGGGCTCCGAGGTCGTCGGTGCGGGAGTGGCCGGTGGAGGCGCGGCAGGGGGCGCGGCGGGCGGAGTCGTCTCGGTCGGAGTCGTGGTCGTCGCCGTCGGCTCCGTCTGTGTCTGCGTGGGCGCCGGTGTCGGCGTCGTGGCGCCGGGCTCTTTCCTTGCGGGCTCCTCCTCCGCGGGCGCCGGCACCTGCGGTTCGCCGCTCCGCTTCGTGGGCGCGCCTCCGAGCTCGGCCTCCCGCTCCTCGGTCAGCGCGGGACGGCCGGTCGACACCTCCGAGAACTGCTCCACGCCGCCCTGCAGCGTGCCGCGCTCGGCCGGCTGGATCGGCCTGTAGTCGCCGTTCGGCAGCCAGACCCACACCATCAGCGCCGCGATCGCGGAACCGGTGGCGAGGACGGTGCCGCGACGCAGTGGCGAGTCGGCCGACCAGCCCCAGGCGCCCGTTCCGATGCGCTTGCCGATCCGCCCGAAGGTCACGGCCATCCCGGCCAGCGGCAGCATCAGGAACGTCGCCTGCATCGAGCCCACGATCCCCGTGAGTGCGTTGCCGTCGTCGATCGCGTTCCCCACTCGCTCGGTCTGGATCAGGAACGAGTCCCAGGCGGTCGCGATCATCCGCGGCGCGTTGAAGATCAGCAGCCCGAACGTCAGGAGCAGCACCGGGATCAGCGCGACCACCCAGGCGGTGATCGTCCAGCGCACCCACGGCTTCAGCTGATCGGCTTCCTGGTCGGTCTTCTTCCAGGGCAGCATGCTGCGCAGCGTGGGCTTGAGCCGCTGGAACATGTCCGGAACGCCGGTGAGGTCGCTCAGGATGTAGTAGCCGTCCAGGCGCAGGAACGGCAGGAACTGCTGAAGCACCTGGAAGTGCTGGATCACGATCAGCACCAGCAGCGGCTCGAACCCTGTGAGTGCATACGCCCCGACGACCCCGAGGATGAAGAGGCCGTTGAAGTACACGCCGCCGAGGTCGACCCGCAGGCGTCCTGCGCGGCTCAGGCGGTACGCGTCGGTGACGTCGGTGTAGAACGCGGGCCACACGATGTAGATGCCGAGACCCATCACGCCGGGCTCGGCGCCCCCGTAGCGCGTGGCGGTGGCGTGGCCGATCTCGTGCAGGGCCGTCGCCAGGACGACGAGGCCGAGCACCATCAGCAGCAGCAGCGGGTTGTAGAGCAGCTCGCGCGTGCTCTGCCCGACGCCGTGGATGAAGAAGAACCAGACGTCCACGGCGACGACTCCGGCCAGCACGGCGAGGATGACGGGCGGGAAGAAGAAGGGGTAGAAGATCGTCGTGAGCACGCGCGAGACGCTCTTCGGGATCACCGCGGTGCGCAGCTTCAGGCCCAGTAGCGGATCGGCCTTCTGCAGCTTCGGAGAGCTGCCGTCGGCCGAGGCCGCGACGCCGAGCGGACGCAGCTTCTCGTCGACGAGGAAGCGCGCGTCGTCGGCGCTGACCTTACGCTCGAGCTTCTCGCCGAGCGTCTCCGCAAGCTGCTCGTAGTCGCGTTGGCCGTCGAGCTGCTCCGCGAGCGCGTACAGGAGCGCGGGCAGCTGGATCATCTGCCCGTCGGAGCGGCGCGCGATGTAGGGCGCTTCCTTGTAGCCCGAATCCTCGTAGAGGCCGAGGAGCTCGATCCCCTCGGCGAGCCGCGGCGCGCTCTCAGGAGCGCCGTTGCCGGCCGCCGGGGGCTGCTGTCGCGCCTGGTCTTCGCGCTGCTGGTCGGAAACGTCGGTGATGGTGCCGCTCCTGTCTTGTCGTCAGCACGCGACGGGGCGGCTTCTGCCGCCCCGTCGGCACTGCGTTGATTCGACCCGCTCGGGTACTAGTTGCTCTGGTCGATGTCCGCGGTCTGCTCGGCGTTCGCGTACGCGACCGAGTTGTCAGACAGGACGTTCGCGGCGACGGCCGCGTTCACCGGGGCGGCGAGGTTCGCATTGATCAGCGACATCGCGGCGCGCTCCGGCAGCTCGCCGCCCGCGATCTCCTCGAGCTCCTCGCGGGTCAACGACTTGTACTCCATCTCCTTGTCAGCCATTCGTTTTCTCCTCTTCCCTTAGTTGCTCTGGTCGATGTCGACGTCCTGCGTCGCGTTCGCGTAGGCGACGGAGTTGTCGCTGGCGACGTTCAGGGCGACGGCCGCGTTGATCGGCGCGGCGACGTTGGCGTTGATCAGCGACATCGCCGCCCGCTCGGGCAGCGCCTCGCCGGCCAGCGTGTCGAGCTCCTCGCGCGAAAGGGCGCGGAACTCGGACTTGCTCGAAGTCTCGCTCTCGCTCATTCGTGCCTCCTTAGTTGCTCTGGTCGATCGGGGTGGTCTGCGCCGCGTCGGCGTAGGCGACGGCGTTGTCCGACAGGACGTTGGCGGCGACGGCCGCGTTGATCGGGATGGCGACGTTCGCGTTCACCAGCGACATCGCGGCCCGCTCCGGCAGAGCCTCGCCGGCGAGGTCGTCGAGCTCCTCGCGGGTGATCGAGCGGAACTGTCCTTCCTGCTGCTCGCTCATCTGTGGTTCTCCTTCCGGTTGATTGCTGTTGCTCGCGTTACCAGTTGACCGTCCCGCCGTCCTCGGTCTCCTCGGGCGGCGGTGGGTCGGTGGACTCGGTCGGCTCGATGAAGACGAAGCCGCCGTCCGGCTGGGGCAGGACCGACATCAGCTCGCGGTCCGGCAGCGGCTCGCCCGACTGGGCGGCCAGCTCTTCGGCCGTCAGGCCTTCCTTGTTCGGCTCGGTCATGGTTACGCCCCCTCAGGGCCGCGGAGCGGCTCCGGTCGGTTGCTCTGGTCGATCTCCGCGTCCTGCTCGGCGTTGGCGTAGGCCACCGAACCGTCCGACAGGATGTTCGCCGCGACGGCGGCGTTCACCGGTGCCGCAACATTCGCGTTGATCAGGGACATCGCCTCGCGCTCCGGCAACTGCTCGCCTTCGAGCGCCTCGAGCTCTTCCTTCGAGAGCTCGGCAGGCGTCTGTGGCTGGTCGCTCATGTCGACTCCTCTCCGACTACCAGTCGATGGGCGGGGACTCACCCTTGTCCGGGAACGGTCCCGGGAGCGGGTGCTGATCACTCGGCTCGGGCTCGGTGCCCGGGCCCGGGTCCGGCTGGATCCAGACCAGGTCGCCGTCCGGCACGGGCGAGACGACCGACATGACCTCGCGGTCGGGCAGCTGCTCACCCTCCAGCGCCTGGAGCTCGTTCGGGCTGAGGTCTTCGTTCGCGCGATCCGTCATGCGCTTCCTCCTTCTCCGCCGTCGACCTTCGTCTCGGCGACTTCCGTCTTTCCGCCTCGCTGGACGATGCGAGTGCGCGTGCGGCTGGAGACTGCGTTCGTCGAGGGTGACTTCTCGTTCACGTTGGCCGCGACGACGGCGTTGACGTCGCCCGCGACCGTGACTCCGTCGGCCTCTCGGTGGATCCGCTTCGAGATGATCTCGCGCAGCTTCATGCCGACCGAATTCCCGCACGTTGGTCGTGCAAACCCGCGAACCGTGTAGACGTTGCCTCCGAGCTTCTAGGCGCCCGCGCTTTCGCCGTGTTCATACGGTTTGCGACGCATGTGCTCCTTGTTCGTTTCGTCAACGCGGTTTGACGGTACGAGGGACACATGCTCCGAAGCGTGGTCGACCTGGCCCGGGAAGCGGCACGGACCAGCGACACCGCCGCCGCCTTGGCCGCCGTCGCCGAGCTGCGGCGACGTCTCGACGAGCTGGAGGCGATGCACGTCGAGAACGCGGTGCGCCAGGGTTGGTCTTGGGCCCGGATCGCGGCGTCCCTCGGCCGGAGCAAGCAGGCCGTGCACAAGCGGCACGCAGAGCGCCTGCAGTCCAGCGGAACCCGGCTGACCGTTCAGGCGGAGGCACGAGCCGTCGTCGGACGTGCGCAGGCGGAGGCCGCGCACCTCGGGCACGGCTTGCTCGACCCGGTCCACCTGCTGATCTCGTTGGCCGGAGACCCCGGCCCGGCTGGAGAGGCGCTCCGGTCACTCGAAGTGAAGCCCGAACAGCTCCGCTCCCGGGCCTCGAGGCTCGCGCTGCGACCCGGGAAGCCTCCGCGTTCGGCGGTGGACGTGAAGGTCTCCGCGCGCGTGCGGGCCGTCTTCGAGCAGTCCTTGCGCGAGGCCGTCTCCCGTGGCAGCAAGCATCTGGGGCCCGAGCATCTGCTCTTCGCGCTCGTTCGAGGCACGAATTCTGCTCGCAAGCTGCTCGACGCCATGGGGGTCGACGGCGCCGCGGTTGCCGACCGGCTCCAGGAGGCGCTCGAGCAGGGCAGGAACGTCCGACCGCGCGCCTAACCTCGCAGCGTGAAGGTCATCGGAATCGATCCGGGGACGGCTGCATGCGGGTACGCCATAGTCCAAGGAAGAGGAAACCGCCTCACGGCGCTCGACTTCGGCTGGTGGAAGACCGGGGCGGCTCAGCGGCCCCAGGTCCGCCTCGGGACGATCTACGACGGGGTGAGGCAGCTCATCGAGGACTACCGGCCCGATGCCGTCGCGCTCGAGGAGTCCTTCGTCGGCGCCGACGCCCGCACCGCGCTGTCGGTCGGCCAGGCGCGGGGCGCAATCCTCGTCGCCTGCGAGCTCGCCGGCGTCGAAGCCGTTGAGTACGCGCCGTCGCACGTGAAGCAGGCGGTCTGCGGCTACGGGCGCGCCGAGAAGGCGCAGGTGCAGCGGATGGTGCAGGCGATCCTGGGGTTGAAGGAGATCCCCGAGCCCCACCACGCGGCGGACGCGTTGGCGGTCGGGATCTGCCACGCGCTGGCGCCGCCTTTGCTCCGCGCGGTCGGATGATTGCGCGCCTGACCGGTCGGCCGGCGGGCCTGCGCGGCGACGCGCTCGTGCTCGACGTGAGCGGTGTCGGCTACCTGGTGACCACGACCCAGAGCGCGCTGCGGCGTGCGCAGGGCGCGGACGAGGTCACGGTCGAGGTCTACACGCATGTGCGCGAGGACGCGCTGCAGCTCTACGGCTTCGCCGAGCCGGCCGAGCGCGAGCTGTTCGAGCACCTGCTCTCGGTGTCGGGGGTCGGCCCCAAGGTCGCGCTCGCGATCGTGTCCGGCTCCACACCAGCAGACCTGGTGCGGGCGATCGCGCTCGAGGACACCGACCGTTTCGTCGCCATTCCGGGGATCGGCAAGAAGACGGCCCAGCGGGTCGTGCTCGAGCTGCGAGAGAAGCTCGGCGCCGTGACGGTCACGGAGATCGAGGCCCGGCCCGGAACCGCTCCCGAGCTGGTCGCCCGAGACGCCCTGGTCGAGCTCGGCTTCTCGGTCGTCGAGGCCGAGCAGGCGCTCGCCGGCGTCGATCCCGAGCTGCAGCCGGAGGAGCGTGTCCGCCGAGCGCTAAGACAGGCGGCATGAGCGAGCCACAGTTCCTGGCACCGGCGGTCCGGAACGTGGAGGAGGACGAGCTCGAGCGTTCGCTGCGTCCGCGGTGCCTGGACGACTTCGTCGGGCAGGAGCGCGTCAAGGAGCAGCTGTCCATCGCCCTCCAGGCGGCGAAGTCGCGAGGCGAGGCCCTCGACCACGTGCTGCTCGTCGGCCCCCCGGGTCTCGGCAAGACGAGCCTGGCCTACATCGTCCGCGAGGAGCTCGGGGTCGGAATCCGCTCGGTCGCCGGGCCGGCGCTCGAGCGCAAGGGCGACATAGCCGCGATCCTGACCGCGATGGAGGAGCGCGACGTCCTGTTCGTGGACGAGATCCACCGCCTCTCGCGCGCGGTCGAGGAGATCCTCTATCCGGCGCTGGAGGACTTCCGGCTCGACATCGTGCTCGGGCAGGGGCCTGCCGCCCGCACGCTGACCCTCGAGCTGCCGCAGTTCACGATGGTCGGCGCCACCACGCGCACAGGCCTGCTCACCACGCCGCTCCGCGACCGCTTCGGGATGACGTTCCGGCTCGACTACTACGAGCCGTCGGAGCTGGGGTTGATCGTGCGCCGCTCCGCCCGCATCCTGGGTGTCGAGATCACCTCCGACGCGGCCGACGAGATCGCGCGCCGGTCGCGCGGGACGCCGCGGATCGCGAACCGGATCCTGCGGCGCGTCCGAGACGTGGCCGAGGTGCGCCATGAGGGCGTCGTCACCGACGAGATCGCCGCCGAGGCCCTCGAGCTGCTCGAAGTCGACGGTCGAGGTCTGGAGCGCACCGACCGGGAGCTGCTCCGCGCGATCGTCGAGCGCTTCGACGGCGGCCCCGTCGGACTGTCCACGCTGGCGGTGGCGCTCGGCGAGGAAGCGGACACCGTCGAGGATGTCTACGAGCCGTACCTGCTCCAGCTCGGCTTCCTGCAGCGGACGCCGCGCGGCCGGATCGTGACGAAGCTCGGCCGCAAGCACCTGGGCGCTCCGGTGCCGATGGCTCGCCCGCGCTCTTCTAGCGCCTGAACTGCAGCTCGTGCCAGGAGGGCACGGGCGCCAGCTCGAGCAGAGAGCGGTCACCGCGGGGGTCGCGATACCCGAACTCGGAGACGTCGTCGTCCCACTCGACCTCCAGCAGCCCCTCCTTCACGCGATGGTCGAGCCAGGCGCCGCGGAAGACCAGCTTCCGCAACCAGTAGACGAGCGATTCGCCCTCGACGAGCGAGAGCCGCTCCCAGTGGCGGACGAGGTAGCGGCCGAGGTCGCTGCGCGCGTCCGTGATGCGGCCGTCCGCCGTCAGCTCGAGCAGATCGGCCGTCTCGTCCTCGTCGAGGTCGTTCGAGGGGACGAGACCGAGCTTGACCGCCGAGGCGCTGACTCGCTGCTCGAAATCGGCGGTGTTGAAGCCGAAGCGGTAGCCGAGGAACTCGACGACGTAGTCCGCGCCAGAGGAGTAGTTCGGCTCGGCCACCTCCCCTCAGGATAGTCGCCGGGGGGCCGCCCCCAGCGCCGTCCGATCGCCTCCGTACCGTGGCTCGTCCCAATGGTCGAGGGCAAATGGTCGATCTCGGACTGCGACGCGCCGAAGGCGCGTGATCTCGCGCGCGAGCTGGAGCTCAGCGAGACGACGGCGCGCGTCCTCGTTCGCCGCGGCCTGGCCGAGCCGGACGCCGCGCGGGCGTTCCTGGCCGGCGGCGGGGGGCACGATCCGTTCCTGCTCGGCGACATGACCGCCGCCTGCGAGGCGATTCGGGCGGCCGTCGCGGCCGGCAAGCGGATCTGCGTCCACGGCGACTACGACGTCGACGGCCTCTGCGCCACGGCGCTCGCCGTTCTGATCCTGCGCGAGCTCGGCGCGGACGTCGAATCGCATCTGCCGAGCCGCTTCGAGGAAGGCTACGGCGTCGCGCGCGAGACGTTGGCGCGGCTCGCCGAGGAGGGGTGCGGGCTCGTGCTCACGGTCGACTGCGGGATCACGGCCGTCGAGGAGATCGCCGAGGCCCGCGCCGCCGGACTCGAGGTCGTCGTCACAGACCACCACCGGCCCGGCGAGCTGCTGCCCGACTGCCCGATCGTCGCGACGCGGCCGTCCGCGTATCCATTCCCCGAGCTCTGCGGCACCGGCGTCGTCTACAAGCTCGGCCAGGCGCTGCTCGGCTCCGACAGCGAGGTGCTCGACCGCCACCTCGACCTGGTCGCGCTGGCGACGATCGCGGACGTCGTTCCGCTCGTGGACGAGAACCGTGCGCTCGCGATCGCAGGGCTGCGAACGCTGGCGCGGACGCAGAAGCCGGGATTGCGTGCGCTGATGCAGGTCGCCCGGGTCGATCCGGCCGACATCGACGAGGGCGCGGTCGGCTTTCGCCTCGGGCCTCGGATCAACGCCGCGGGACGCCTGTGCCGCCCGGTCGAAGCGCTCGAGCTCCTGCTCACCGAGGAACGCGAGGAAGCCAAGCGGTTGGCCGAGCGGCTCGAGGTGCTCAACCGGGATCGTCAGGCGCTCGAGCAGCGGATCCTGCGTGAGGCCGTGGCTCAGGTCGAGGCGTGGCCCGAGGCCCGCCGTCGCCGGCGCGGCTACGTCGTCGCGGACGAGGGCTGGCACGAAGGCGTGATCGGGATCGTTGCGTCGCGGCTCGCCGAGCGGTTCAACCGTCCGGTGGTGCTGCTCGCCGGGACCGAGGGAGGCTGGAAGGGCTCCGGCCGGTCGGTCCCAACGTTCGACCTGCACTCAAGCCTCGCGGCCTGTTCGCAGCTCCTGGAGCGCTGGGGCGGCCATCGCGCGGCCGCCGGCCTCAGTCTGGCCGCCGAGCAGCTCGAGCCGTTCATCGAGGCGTTCGCCGCCTACGCGGACGCGAACCTTGACGATCGCGACCTCGAGCCGGTGACGGTCGTCGACGCCGTCGTCTCGCCCCGTGAGCTCACGCTCGATCTGGCCGGCGAGCTGGCCCGGCTGGCGCCCTTCGGTTTCGGCAACCCGGGCGTGACCTTGCTACTGGCGGGTTGCGAGATCTCCGAGCCGACCGCTGTGGGCGAGGGCCGCCATCTGCGGTTCCGGGTGAGGGACCCCGAACGGAATCGGGACGCGGGGAGCGCGATCGCGTTCGGGATGGGCGCGCAGCTCGACAGCCTTCGCCGCGTCGCCGCGTTCGACCTGGCGTTCCGGCTGGAGGAGAACCGCTGGAACGGCACGGTCGCACCGCAGCTCGTCATCCGCCGCATCTTCGAGGCGAACGACCGCTACCCCGACCTGCGCGGGCGCTTTGCCGGCGAGTTCCGCGAGCCGGAGCGACGGAGCGCGGCGGCATCCGTGGTGTTCGCCGAGCTCGGGCTGGACGGCGACAGCCCCTCCTGGCGAAGCCTGCTGGAGTCGGCGACGTTCCGGGCGCTGCTCGAGGATCGGCTCGAGGAGGTGATGCCGAGGGCGGCCTGAGCTCTAGGCGCTGAGGCGGAGCACCGAGCTCCGCGCCGAGCCCGCGTTCCCGCGCCGGAGACGGCCGTCCGAGGACGCCCGATCCAGCTCGACGAGGAGGCGGGCGAGTTTGACGGTCTTGCGCCGGCGAAGCCGCATGGAAGCATCGTTTTCGCTCCCTCCGGACGCGTTCCTTCCCGTCAGGTCCGGGGAGCCGTGACGCGAAAAGGCGGGAGTACACTTTCTGTATGGCGGTCATCGAGGCATCGGAAAAGCACCAGGACCTCGTCGAGCAGCTGATCGCCGAGATCGAGGGCTACCTGCCCGAGTTCGATCGGCAGCTGATCACGCACGCGTTCCGCTTCGCCGAGCGTGCGCACGAGGGCCAGCAGCGGCGCTCGGGAGAGGACTTCATCCACCACCCGTTCGGGGTGGCGAAGGTCTGTGCCGAGCTGCGCCTCGACGAGCAGACGATCGCCGCCGCGTTGCTGCACGACGTCGTCGAGGACACCGAGGTCGACCTGGAGGAGCTGCGCGCCGAGTTCGGTGACGAGGTCGCCCAGCTCGTCGACGGGGTCACCAAGCTGACCCGCGTCCACTTCCAGAGCCGCGAGCACGCCCAGGCCGAGAACTACCGCAAGATGGTCGTTGCGATGGCGCAGGACGTGCGCGTCATCCTGATCAAGCTCGCCGACCGGCTGCACAACCTGCGCACGATCGAGTACCTCGGCCGGCAGAAGCAGGTACAGAAGGCCCGCGAGGCGCTCGAGGTGTACGCGCCGCTGGCGCACCGCCTCGGCATCCACACGCTCAAGTGGGAGCTCGAGGACCTCGCTTTCCAGACGCTCCATCCCCGGAAGTACGACGAGATCAAGGCGATGGTCTCGGAGCGGCGCGCCGACCGTGAGGATCACGTCTCGCAGGCCGGCGACATCCTGCGGCACGAACTGGAGAAGGTCGGGATCCCTGCGGAGATCTCAGGTCGCGCGAAGCACTTCTACTCGATCTACGACAAGATGGCCAAGAAGGGCCGAGAGTTCAACGAGATCTACGACCTCACGGCCATGCGCGTGATCGTCGAGCGGTCAGGCGACGAGGGGACACGCGACTGCTACGGCGCCCTCGGCCTCATCCACTCGCTCTGGAAGCCGATGCCCGGCCGCTTCAAGGACTACGTGGCCATGCCCAAGTTCAACCGCTACCGGGCGCTGCACACGACAGTGATCGGGCCGCAGGGGCGGCCGCTCGAGATCCAGGTGCGCACGCGCGAGATGCACGAGACGGCCGAGCTCGGGATCGCCGCCCACTGGTACTCGTACAAGTCGGGCGCGCCGAAGAAGGGCAAGACGAAGGGGCCCGACCCGGAGTGGCTCGAGTGGGTCCGGTCGGTGATGGACTGGCAGCAGGACGAGGCCGACCCCCGGGAGTTCATCAAGACCTTCCGGACCGACCTGTTCGACGACGAGGTGTACGTCTTCACGCCGAAGGGCGAGGTCAAGACGCTCCCATCGGGCTCGACGCCGATCGACTTCGCCTACGCGGTTCACACCGACGTGGGCCACCGCACCGTCGGTGCGAAGGTGAACGGACGGATGGTCCCGCTGCACTACCGGCTGCACAGCGGCGATTTCGTCGAGATCCTCACCTCCAAGAAGGGCCGCGGGCCGTCGCGCGACTGGATGAAGCTCGCTGCCTCGTCGCGGGCGCGGAACAAGATCCGCCAGTTCTTCTCGCGCGAGACGCGCGAGGACGCCGAGCAGAAGGGCCGCGACTCGCTCGAGCAGGCGCTGAAGGCGCAGAACCTGCCCTACCGCAAGCTTGCGGGCTCCGCGGTGCTCGCCCAGGTGATCCGCGAGACCGGCTTCAAGAAGGCCGAGGACTTCTACGTCGCCGTCGGCTCGGGGAAGCTCACGACCGGCCAGATCGTCAACAAGGTCCTCCAGCGGATGAAGACGTCCGAGGTCGTCGAGGAGGAGGCGCTCCCGCTCAAGTCCCCGAAGGCGCGGCATGCCGTGCCGAGCGGCAAGGTCGGGATCAACGTCCCGGGCGTGGAGGACGTTCTGATCCGGCTCGCCAAGTGCTGTACGCCGGTGCCGAGCGACGAGGTCGTCGGCTACATCTCGATGGGGAAGGGCATCACGGTGCACCGCGGAGACTGCCCGAACGTCCGTGCGCTGATGCGCAACCCGGAGCGGTTCACGCCCGTCGAGTGGGACGGCGGCGCCTCACAGAGCTTCCGCGTGCACATCGCCGTCCACGCGTGGGACCGACCGCGGCTGCTGGAGGATGTGGCGCGCACGTTCTCCGAGCACGGCGCCAATATCGTGTCGTACGGCGGCACGGTCGAGGATCAGCTGGCCAAGAACTGGTACGTGGCCGAGCTGGGCGACGTCAAGTCGCTTCGCGGGCTGCTCAGCTCGCTCCGGAGCGTCGAGGCGGTGTTCGACTCGTACCGCGTCACCCCCTCGTAGCCGGCTCCCCGCCTTAGGCGCGGCAACCCACCCAGGTCCTCGTTCCGGGTGGGCGCCGCAGCCTTGCTGCCCCTCCCCCTACATTCGTTGTAGGAGACGAAGTGGATGCTGTCCACCCTTCGGGCCGCGAAAAATGCCCGCAAACAGCGGGATTTCGCAAAATTTCCCTCGTTCGAGGGATCCAGAGCCGAGCCGGGAGGCCGCTCGGATAAGGGGAAACGCGCCGGCCGGACACCGCCTATCCCTCGTTCGAGGTACCCCGCTCGTTCGAGGGATGATCCCTCGTTCGAGTGATCCTCACGAGACGTCGGCCCAGGGCACGCCCTGTGTGTCCCAGCCCACGAGGCAGTACGGGGAGACGAGCGTTGCGACGCGGTCCAGGAACAGCTGATCCTGGCCGGACCCGGTGCCGCCCACGATCAGCTCGGCCACCGGCGCTCCCTCGAACGTGACGAGCGCGCGGAGCTCTTCGCCCTCGCCCTCCCCTGCGTGCGGGCCGAGTACCAACCGTCCCTCCTCCATGAACGCGATCCCGACCCGGCCGAAGTGGGGTACCTGCTCGTGGATCGCCGCCACGACCCCGCGCAGGACGTCGTCGGCGTCCCCGCCGCGCGCGAGGATGCGCTCGACCGCCTCGAGCGCTTCGCGGTGGGCGTCCGCGCTCATGTTCGCCCGGCCGCCTCGAGGTCGTTCCCTTCGAGCTCGCGCACCCGCTCCACGTACGACTCCGGGATCGGGCACGCCTTTCGCTCTGCGAGGTCGACGAGGACGAGCGTCTGCTCGGCCGTGACCATCAAGACGTCGTCGTCGACGCGGTAGGCGGAGTTCGCGAAGGTGATGCTCGTCCTGCCGATTCGGGCGGGCCGGATGAAGACCTCGATCAGGTCGTCGAAGCGCGCCGGCGCGAGGTAGTCGACCGACGACGCGCGCATCACGAACTCGTGCCCGCCGTCGACCTGCATCAGCCCGAGGTGCCGGTGGTACTCGACGCGCGCGAGGTCGAAGTAGGGCAGGTAGCGGCCGTAGTAGACGATGCCCTGCGCGTCGGTGTCCGAGAAGCCGACGCGCGTGTAGGCCGCGTACTTGAAGGGCGGCTTCCGACCGGTCGTGTGCCCGAGCTCGAGCATCAGGCGGCGATGCTACGCGACTCCCGCGCCGGTCTCGCCGGGCCACGGCCTCCTCTGCGATGTCCCGCAAAGCCAGGTCGAGCCCCCACCCTGGGTGGGGATCTGCGCCACCCTCTTCCCGCAGCCGACGCTACCGCCGATCGTGCGCCACGGGATTGGCGCCTTCGGGTCGAGGCCGTGCCGAGCCGTCCACAGAGATCGCCTGCACCGCTACGAGCGGATCACGTCGAGCACCTCGTCGCGCTTCCGCTCCATCAGCTCTTGCGAGCGCGCCTCGAGGTTCAGCCGTAGCAGCGGCTCGGTGTTCGACGGGCGCACGTTCATGTGCCACTCCTCCGCGTCGACCGAGATCCCGTCCAGATGCGAGACCGTGCCCTCGCCGCCGAACCGCTCCTTCAGCTCCTGGAGCTTGACCGCCACGTCCGGGACGGGCGTGTTCAGCTCGCCGGTGATGAAGTAGCGCTCGCGCAGCGGCCGCAGGAGCTCCGAGAACTTCTCTCCGCGCTGCGACACGAGCTCGAGCATGAGCAGGAACGGGACGACGCCCGAGTCGGCCTGCGAGAAGTCGCGGAAGTAGTAGTGGCCGGAGACCTCGCCGCCGAAGAGCGCGTCCTCCTGCCGCATCCGGTGCTTGATGAAGGCATGGCCGACCCGGTTGATCAGCGGAATCCCGCCCGCGCGCTCGATCGTCTCCGGCACGGCCCAGCTTGCACGGACGTCGTAGATCACCTTCGAGCCCGGCTCCTTCCGCAGCACCGACTCGGCGAGGAGCGTGGTCACGAAGTCGCCGGGAACGAACTCGCCCGTGTCGTCGACGAAGAAGCAGCGGTCGGCGTCGCCGTCGAACGCGACCCCGAAGTCAGCGCCCTCGTCGCGGGTCTTCGCGACGATGAACTCGCGGTTCTCGGGCAGCAGCGGGTTCGGCTCGTGGTTGGGGAAGCTGCCGTCCGGCTCGAAGAAGTAGGGAACGGCCTCGATCGGCAGCCGCTCGAGGACGGGCGGGAGCATCACGCCGGCCATCCCGTTCGCCGCGTCGATCACCACGCGGAGCGGGCGAATCGTCGAGACGTCCACGAAGGACAGGACGCGGTCGACGTAGGCCGGCCAGATGTCGAACTCGGTGACGGCGCCCTGCTTGGCGGGCTCGCCGAGGCCCGCCGCCGCGCGGTCACGCACCTCCATCAGGCCGGAGTCCCCGCCCACCGGCAGCGCCCCGCGGCGGACGATCTTCATGCCCGTGTACTCCTTGGGATTGTGCGAGGCGGTCACCTCGATGCCGCCGTCCAGGCCGAGTTCGCCGACGGCGAAATAGACCATCTCGGTGCCGACCATCCCGAGGTCGAGAACCTCTGCGCCGCCGTCCACGGCGCCGCGGATGGCCGCTTCGGCCATCGTCGGGGAGGACAGGCGCATGTCGCGCCCGACCGCGATCCGGCGGGGCTCGAAGTGCTCGACGTACGCGCGGCCGATCGCGTAGGCCCCTTCCTCGTCGAGCTCGGTTGGATAGATCCCGCGCACGTCGTAGGCTTTGAAGACCTTCGGATCGAGCATCGCCGGGATGCTATGGGAACCTCGGGCGCCCCAGACGCGTAACAGTGCTGTGAGAGCCGGCCTGCTGACCGCCTTCGCCGCCGTGCTCGCGCTCGGGATCGCGAGCCCGACGGACACCGGCGCGCGCCGGTCGCAGGAGGCGAGGCGGCCCGGCACGGTGCTGGCTCTGCGGGAGGTTCAGCGACGCGGCTTCGAGCTCGTGCGGCTCGACCGGCGCACGCTCGAGCTGGCGTCCAGGCGACGCGTTCCCGTCGGCAGGAGCCCGGGCGCCTGGGCGCTGTCCCCGGACGGCCGGCGGCTCGCGTTCGGGGTCGAGGAAACGCTCGGGCTGCGGATCTTCGACGTCGCCAAGATGCGTCGAACTGGGGCAGGTCGGGACGCGCAACGGACAGATCCGCGCGCTCGCCTGGCTCACTCCGAACCGGCTCGTGGGAGTGGAGGAGACCGGCATCTTCGTCCTCGACCCGGTTGCACGCCGCCTCGTCTCCGCCCGCGCGACCGAGGGACAGCTGATCAGCTTCGGCAGGACGAGGGACGCGCTGGTGCTCCTGCTCGCGCCGGACGACGGCATCGGCCCGGCACGCCTCGCGCTCCTGGGCGCCGACGGCGCGTACCGAACCGCGGAGCTCGCCCAGATCAGCGCGGGCTGGCGCCACCCCTTGCAGGCCGACGAGCCTCCGGGCGAGCACCGTCACCCGGGCCTGGCCGTCGATCCCGTCGGCGGACGGGCCTATGTCGTCGGGGGCGGCGCGCCCGTGGCCGAAGTCGATCTCCGCTCGTTGGCAGTCTCCTACCACCGCCCGGCGCGTCCGGTCTCGCTGTTCGGCCGCCTGAGGGATTGGCTCGAGCCGTCCGCGCACGCCAAGGGGCCCGTGCTGGGTAGCACGCGCACCGCCCGTTGGCTCGGGAACGGCTTGCTGGCCGTCACCGGGGACGACGGCCGTCCCGGCCCCGGCGGCGTCGTGACCACGGTGGCCGGGCTGTCGCTGGTCGACACGCGGACGTGGTCGGTGCGAACGCTCGATCGTGCAGCGAGCTCGGCCGACGTCGTCGCTGGCACGCTTCTGGCCTCGGCGAACGGCTTCCCCGAGCGGCCGGGAATCGGTCTCAAGGCGTTCGACCTCGAGGGCAACCAGCGCTTCCATCTGTTCGGATCGCGGTCGGTCAGCGTCCTGGAGCACCTCGACGAGCGGGTGTTCGTCGATGCCGGCAGCGGGACGCGTGCGGTCGACGCTCGCAGCGGTGGTCTCGTGCGCGCGCCGCGGAACCTGCCTCACCTGCTGGTCGGCAGCATGCAGCGCTACTAGCGCCCAGCGGCACGAGCGCGCACCATGTCCCTGTGCGCATCCTCGCAGTTGCCCTGCTCGCCGCGGTCACGCTCGCGCCCGCGGCCGCGGCTCACCCACGGGCCAAGGGGTACGCGCGCGGGTTCCAGTCGACGGTGCAGTCGGTGCGGCCCGAGGTGGCCGGCCTCGCTGTCACGGTCGTGGACGGCGACGATCGCCTCCGGATCGAGAACGAGAGCGGCACGGAGTTGCTCGTGCTCGGGTACGACCGCGAGCCGTACCTTCGCATCGGGCCCGACGGCGTGTACCGCAACGAGCGCTCGCCGGCGTCGTACCTGAACCGCGACCGCTTCGCCCGGATTGCCGTTCCGCTGAAGGCCGATCCCGGAGCGAAGCCCGTCTGGCGCCGCGTGAGCAGCAGACCCGCCTGGCAGTGGCACGACCACCGGATCCAGTGGATGGGCCTCGGGCCGCCAACGCAGGTGCGCGAGGCACCCCGCGCGACCCACGCGATCTTCGATTGGCAGGTGCCCGCGCGCCTGGGCGACCGCGCGCTCATGGTCAGCGGCCGGCTCGACTACGTCCCGCCGAAGGAGGGAGGGACGTCGTCTGCGGTCGTCGCACTGGTGGCGATCACGGGCGCGGCCGCCGTCCTCGCCCTCGGGTTGCTCCTCGTGCGCCTGCGGCGCGGGGAAGAGGCGGCGACGCAAGCCGGATGATTCGAGCGCTCGCAATCGGCGTTCTGGCGTCGCTCGCCGTCGGCTCCGCGGGCTGGCAGCGCGCGGCCCCGCTGCCGCTCGCGCGCTCGGAGGTGGCCGCCGCGGCCTACGGCACCGGAATCGTCGTCGTCGGCGGCTACGTGGCCGGCGGCGTCGGCAACACGGCCCGGGCCGACCTCTACCTGCCCGCGAGGAACCGCTGGCGCCGGCTTCCCGACTACCCGCTCGCGATCGACCACGCGGCCGCGGCCGGCGCGGGTCATCGCGTCTACGTCGTCGGAGGCTTCGGCAAGGGCACCGCCCAGGTCCGGGCTGCACACGTCCTCGAGCGTGGACGCTGGCGGCGGCTGCCCGCGCTCCCTGCGCCGCGGGCGGCGAGCGGCGCAGCGATCGTCGGCTCGAAGCTCTACGTCGTCGGCGGCTTCGCCGGCGAGAGGCTCGCGCGGCAGATGCTCGTCCTCGACCTGCAAAACGGACGCTGGTCGGCTGCTCCCGGGCCGACGCCGCGCGACCACCTCGGCGTCGCCGCCCTCGGCGGGCGCATCTACGCGGTCGGCGGCGAGAAGGGCGAGCCGGGCCGCGAGCTTTCGCTGGTCGAGTCCTGGGCGCCGGGCGAGCGGGCGTGGAAGCGCCTGCCCCCGATCGCGCAGCCCCGCGGCGGCGTCGTCGTCACGGCGGCGGGCGGGGCGATCGTCGCGGCAGGCGGCACCAACCCGCGGAGGCCGTTCGCGACGGTGCAGCGGCTCGAGCCCGGGTCATCGAGGTGGACCCCGCTCCCCTCGCTCCGCACCGCACGACACAGCTTCGGACTGGTCCCGGTCGGGCGCCGTCTGTACGCGATCGGCGGCGGGCAGTACGCCCTCTCGGTGTCGTCTGCGAACGAGTACCTGCCGCTGCCCTGAGCGGACTATCCGCGCCGTCCGCAGCGTTTCTACACTTGAGGGATGGAGCGCAAGCTGGCCACCGTGATCTTCGTGGACCTGGTCGACTCGACCGGGCTGATCGCGCGCGCCGATCCCGAGGTGGTGCGCCGGCGGGTGACCCGCTTCTTCGAGCAGGTCTCGCACTGCATCGAGACCCACGGCGGCAAGGTCGAGAAGTTCGCGGGCGATGCCGTCATGGCCGCCTTCGGCATCCCACAGGCGCACGAGGACGACGCCGAGCGCGCGGTTCGCGCCTCGCTGGCGCTCCTCGACTCCGTCCGCGAGCTCGGGCTGGAGGCACGCGTCGGGATCGAGTCGGGCGAGGTCGTGGCCGACCAGAGCGACTCCACGTTCGCGACGGGCGAGGCCGTCAACGTGGCCGCGCGGCTCCAGCAGCAGGCTCAGGCCGGGCAGATCCTCCTCGGTCCCGGCACACACCGCTTGACCCTCGGGCGGGTCGAGTCCGAGGATCTCGGTCCGATCAACCTCCGTGGGCTGGAGCGTCCGATCTGGACCTGGGCGGCGGTCAGCGTCAACGGCCGCCGGGGCCGAAGCGCCGTCGCTGCGCCGTTCGTCGGCCGCGAGGCCGAACGGGAGCTGCTCGAGAACACCTTCGCGCGCGCCGTTCGCGACCGCCGCGCGCACCTGTTCACGGTCTACGGCGAGCCGGGCGTGGGCAAGACGCGGCTCACCCAGGAGCTCCTCGCCGGGCTCGAGGGCGCGATCGTCCTGTCCGGACGGGCGCTGCCCTACGGCGAGAGCATCACGTACTGGCCGCTCGCGGAGATGGTGAAGGCGAGCGCCGACATCGCGGACGACGACCCGATCGACGTCGCGATCGAGAAGCTGCGCGCGTGCTGCCCGGCCGAGGCCGTAGCCGACCTGCTCGGGCTCGCCAGCGGCGTGCTCGAGGCCGTCCACGGCGAGCGGAGCCAGCAGGAGATCGCGTGGGCCGCCCGTGAATGGGCGGAGCTGATGGCCGGCGTGCAGCCGCTCGTGCTCGTGTTCGAGGACATCCACTGGGCCGAGGAGCCGCTGCTCGACCTGATCGAGCACCTTGCGTCCTGGGTGCGCGAGGCGCCGCTGCTGATCCTCTGCCTGTCCCGCCCCGAGCTGCTCGACCTGCGCCCCGAGTGGGGCGGCGGTCGCGTGCGGGCGACCTCGATCGAGCTGGAGCGGCTCGGCTCGGCCGAGAGCGAGGAGCTCGTGGACGCCCTGCTCGAGGCTGCGCAGGGGCCGCTCGACGCGGGCGTGCGCCGGATCCTGCTCGAGAAGACCGAGGGCAACCCGCTCTTCCTCGAGGAGACGGTCCGCATGCTGGCGGAGAACGGCGGTGGCTCCGCCGAGCAGATCCCCGACACCGTCCAGGCCCTGATCGCCGCGCGCATCGACCGGCTCGGCCCGCAGGCGCGCACCGTCCTCCAGCGTGCGTCCGTGATCGGCCGCACCTTCTGGGGCGGAGCGATCGCGCATCTCGCGCCGGAGATCGAGGACCTCGACTGCCAGCTCGACGACCTCCTCGCCCGCGACTTCGTGGCGCGCGAGGCACGCTCGACGATCACGGGCGAGAACGCGTACCGCTTCAAGCACGTGCTGATCCGGGAGGTCGCCTACGGCGGCTTGGCCAAGGCGTCCCGCGCCGAGCACCACCTGCGCTTCGCCGACTGGCTGAGCGAGCGGGCCGGTGACGAGCTGCTCGAGATTCGTGCCTTCCACCTCGATCAGGCGAGCGCGCTGCTCGCGGAGCTGGACGGAGCGCCGCCGGCCGACCTGGCGACCCGTGCGGCCGAGGTGCTCGAGCAGGCGGGCCGGCGAGCCCTCTCGCGCGAGGCCTACCGCGCCGCGCGCCACCTCCTGCTGCGGGCCGTAGAGCTCGAGCCGACGCTCGAGCGCCGCTGGTTCGCCGCGCGCGCAGCCGCCCGCATGGGCGACTGGCTGGCAGTGCCACCTGAGATGACCGCCGTTCGCACCGCCGCGAAGGAGGCCGGTGAGCGCAAGATCGAGGGCCGCGCTCTCACGGCCCTGGCCGAGGTCGCTCTCTACCGCGACGCCGACGTCTCTCGCGCCCGCCGGCTCCTCGACGAGGCGCTCGAAGTCCTCGGCGACGTGACCCATCCCGACACGCGCTTCGAGGCCTTCATGGCCCGGTCCCTGATCGGCGGCTGGATCGGCGACTTCGAGGACTCGGAGCGCTTCCAGGGCAAGGCGCTCGCGGTCGCCCAGGAATCCGAGCGCAAGGATCTCGAGACCACGGCCGTGGAGGCCCTGGCGATGAGCCACCTGCACCGGCTCGACCTCGACGAGGCGCGCCCGCTCGTCTACCGGGCGCTCGAGCTCGCGGGCGAGAGCGGCAGCGTCTTCGCGCGGGCTCAGGCGCTCCAGGCGCTCGGCATGTACCACAAGATCCGGGACGAGTTCGACGAGGCCGAGGCGGCAGCGCGCGAGGCGCTCGAGCTCTACCGCGAGATGGACAACCGCGTGGGCGTCGCCTCGATGCTGAAGAGCCTGGGCCGAATCGCGCACTCACGCGGCGATCTCGAGGCTGCCGAGGCGTCGTACCGCGAGGCGATCCGGATCCTGAAGCCGCTCGGCGAGCGCGGCCACCTCTGCGAGAACCAGCGGATGCTGGCGCAGGTGCTCGTCGAGCGCGGCAAGCTCGAGGAGGCCGAGCGGGTCGCGCTCGAGGCCCGCGAGACGGTCGGCCAGGAGGACGCCGTCTCGCAGCTGACGACGGCGCTGGCACTCGGTGCCGTCCGCGCGGCACAGGGCCGCGACGAGGAGGCGGAAGGGCTCCTACGCTCCGCCGTGGACGGGATGCGCAAGTCGGCCTTCCGCTCGTCCGAGCCGGAGGGCCTGCGGCTCCTGGCCGCCTTCCTGCGCGAGCGCGGCCGCGGTGACGAGGCCGAGCCCTACGAGGCGCGGTTGGCCGAGCTCGACGTGGCCGCTCCGGCCGAGAGAGCCGCCCGAATCGCCTGATTCGACTCCTCGTCGGGCGACTCGGTGATCACCGTCGCCGGGCGCTGAAAACGTGTGAGAGCCTCGCCGAGCGGTTCCGCGCGCAGGGTGCCCTCGCCGTAGGGCAGGTGCTTCGTCTCGTTGCGGTTGGCGAACTGGATGTCCGAGAAATGGATGTGGAAGGGCGCGCCGTCCTCGAGCACCTCGTCCGCCGCCGCCAGCACCTCCGCGAACGGCTCCACCTCGGTGAAGCCGCCGTCGCTCGTCGCGTGCATGTGGGCGAAGTCGAGCACGGGACGTACCCAGCCCAGGCGGCGGGAGATCTCGATCACGTCCTCGGCGGTGCCGAGCTCGCGAACCCTCCCCATCACCTCGACGCCGAAGGGCACGCCGCGGCCCTTGCCCTCGAGTCGTTCCCGGAGCTCGGCCAGCTGCTCGACGACGGAGTCGATCGCGTCCGCGCGCTCACGGCCGAGCAGGAAGCCGGGGTGGAAGACGACCACCTCGGCCCCGCAGGCCACGGCCACTCCGGCCGAGTGGTCGAGCATGCCCACGGCCATCCGCTGTTTCTTGTCCCGCTCGACGTGGCCCATGAAGCCGGCGATCGGCGCATGAACGGAGAGCGCGATGTCGGCCTCGCGGGCGACCTCGCCGAAGCGCTCCGCCCACGGGTAGTCCATCCAGAACTTGCCCTCGAAGTCGATCTCGCAGGCCGTGTAGCCGCGCTCGAGCAGCAACTCGACGGCCGCCTCCGGGCTCTCGCGCGAGGGCACGCGTGCAGGGCCGTAGCGGAGCTTCACTCCCGCAAGCTAGCGCCTCAGGCTGCTTCGTTGCGCTCCGCGCGGCGCGGCGGGATGCGGTACCCGTGCTCCTCGCAGAGGCTGCCCGGCTGCTCCTCGGTGAGCGCGTCGCAGTAGCCCTTGCCGTAGGCCGCGCGGATGAACGCGGCCACCACCTCGAGGTTCCACTCGTCGACGTCGTCGGCCTCGCGCCAGAGGTCGGCCAGGCGGAGGTCGATGTCCAGCTCGAGCAGGTCGATCCGGGAAGGGCGCTTGGGCATGCGCACGAGGGTAGAGAGGGGATCGGACGGCACCGTACGCTGTCGCCATGCGGTTCTCGGACGAGTCACTCGCCCGTCGCCTCGAGGCGGTCGGCGACCGCTTCATGCTGGAGTGGCTCGCCGGCACGGGAGCCGAGCTGCAGCGCTTCGGCAACGTGCGTCGCGGCCGTCGATCCGTCGCGGCCAGAGCTCGACTTCGTCAACCGGGTCTACGGGCTCTGGCCCGAGGACGTCGAGCTGGTGGGGGAGATCGCCGCTTTCTACCGCGAGCGAGGCGTGCGCGGCTGGCTCGAGCTCGCGCCGTCCGCCCGGTTCGAAGGCCTGGCCGCCTCGCTGGCGCAGGCGGGCGCCGCGCAGATCGGTTTCCACGCGGTGCTGAGCGGGCCGGCAGCCGCGGGCGAGCCAGGTGACGTCCAGGTCGAGCGCGCCGACGACGCCGGGCTGTTCTCGGACGTGCTGCTGCGCGGCCACGGCGTTCCCGAAGGCGCGCGCGTGCGGGACCGTTCGTCCGTGCGGAGGTGGGCAGAGAGGGAGGGATGGCGCCTGTATCTGGCTCGCGTGGACGGCACGCCGGCCGGAGCGGGGCTGCTGACCGTCGACGAACGATCTCGGTTACCTGGCCAACGCCTCCACCCTCCCCGAGTTCAGGTGCCGAGGCGTGCAGACCGCGCTGATCGCCGTCCGGATCGCGGAGGCAGAGGCTGCGGGATGCGACCTGGTCTGCTCCCAGGCCGCGTTCGGCTCGCCGAGCCAGCGGAACCTCGAGCGCGCGGGCCTGAGCGTGGCCTACACGAAGGCGGTCTGGCGCTTCACGGACCAGGGCTAGACTGATGCCGTGGCCCGGAGGGGGAACCCGGCTCGGCTCGTGATCGCGCTCTCCGTGGCGGCGCTTCTCGCCGTCTTCCTCGTCTACGTCTCGATCGCGGGCGGCGGCACCCCGTCGCTGGCCCCCTCAGAGCTGAAGGGCCGATCCGGTGAGGTCTCGCTCGCGGGCCGAGTGCTCGGACCGGTGCGCGGGAAGGCCCGCGAAGGCGGGCTCCGCTTCCAGCTGCGGGACGTCAAGGGCACGGCCACGGTGCCCGTCGTCTACCGAGGGACGGTTCCGGACATGTTCCGGGCGGGACGGGACATCTCGGTGAAGGGCGAGCTCAGAAACGGCGTCTTCGTCGGCAAGCCGGGCACGATGATCACCAAGTGCCCCTCGAAGTACACACCCAAGAAAGAGACGTAGGTCCCGATGCCTGAGCTCGGGCGCATCGCGCTCGTCGTCTGCCTCGGCCTGTCCGCGTATGCCGTCGTCGTGGGCACCTACGCGGCCGCGACCGGGCGGCGGCGGTTGGCCCTCTCGGCCCGCAACGCTCTCGTCGCCTGCCTCGGCGCAGCGCTGGTGGCAAGCGCGGTGCTGCTCGCCGCGCTCGTCCGCAGCGACTTCTCCTTCGTCTACGTCGCCGACCACACCAGCCTCGAGCTGCCCACGCCCTACAAGATCTCGTCGTTCTGGGGCGGCCAGGAGGGGTCGCTGCTGCTCTGGCTCGTGATCCTGACCGGCTACGCCAGCGCGGCCGTCCTGCTCGCCCGGAGGGTGGCGGGGACGCTTGTCGCGTGGGCGGTTCCCGTCCTCGGCCTCGTGATCGGGTTCTTCTCCGTCCTGCTCGTCGTCGTCGCGAGCCCGTTCGCGACTCAGGCCGCGCCCCCCGACGGGGTCGGGCTCAACCCGAGCCTGCAGAACCCGTACATGGTCTCGCACCCGCCCGCGCTCTACCTCGGCTACGTCGGGCTCGCCGTCCCGTTCGCATTCGCGATGGCCGCGCTGCTGTCGCGGCGCACCGACGAGCTCTGGATCGTCCTGACCCGCCGCTGGACGCTGGCGGCGTGGACGTTCCTCGGGATCGGGCAGCTGCTCGGGGCGCACTGGGCCTACGTCGAGGTCGGCTGGGGCGGCTACTTCGCCTGGGATCCGGTCGAGAACGCGGCGCTGATGCCGTGGCTCGCTGCGACCGCCTTCCTGCACTCCGTGATGATCCAGGAGAAGCGGGGGATGCTGAAGGTCTGGAACATGCTCCTGGTGATCGGAGCCTTCTGCCTCTCGCTCTTCGGGACCTTCCTGACCCGCTCCGGGATCCTGAACTCGATCCACTCGTTCACGGAGGGGCCGCTCGGCGCCTGGTTCCTCGGCTTCATCTGCCTCGTCGTCGTCGGCTCGACGGTGCTCGTGCTCGCACGGCTGCCGCTCCTGCGCGCCAAGACGAAGCTCGAGTCACCGATCTCGCGGGAGGCGTCGTTCCTCTACAACAACCTCCTGCTCGTCGCCTTCTGCCTGACCATCCTCTGGGGCGTGATCTACCCGATCCTCTCCGAGGCCGTCCGCGGCGAGGCGCTCACCGTCGGTCCGCCCTACTACAACTTCTTTCTCAAGGCCTTCGGGCTCCCGCTGCTCCTGCTGATGGGGATCGGCCCGCTCGTAGCCTGGCGGCGGGCTTCGCTGCGGTCGCTCGGCCGGAGCTTCGCCTGGCCGGCGGGGGTGGCGCTCCTCGTCGGTCTCGTGCTCCTGCCGTTCGGCGCGGGCTCGTCGATCCCCGGCCTCGTCGCCTACTCGTTCTCGGCCTTCGTGCTCGCCTCGATCGCCTTCGAGTTCGCGCGCGGGACGCGGGCGCGGCGCGCGCTCTCCGGCGAGACCTGGCCGGGCGCCTTCGGTTCGCTGATCTCCCGGAACCGCCGGCGCTACGGCGGCTACGTCGTCCACGCGTCGATCGTGATGCTTGCGATCGGCGTCGCGGGATCGAGCGCGTACGACACGATCCGCGAGGCCGAGCTCAAGCCAGGTCAGACGATGACCGCCGGCTCGTACACGCTCGCCTACGAGCGGCTCGACACTCGGGAGGGCTCGAATGCGGTCGAGAGGCGCGCCGTGGTCAGCGTCGAGCGAGACGGCCGCTCGCTCGGCACGCTCGAGGCGGGCAAGAACTCCTACCGCGCGGAGGGGCAGGTCTCCAACGAGGTCGGCATCCGCAGCGACTGGCGGACCGGGGAGGACCTGTTCGTGATCGCCGACGAGATCCAGCCCGACGGGACGGTGCTGTTCGAGGTGCACGTGTCGCCGCTCGTGAACCTGATCTGGCTCGCGGGTGCGCGTCTTCCTGCTCGGCTCGCTCGTCGCGCTCTGGCCCGACGCGCGGGAGCAGCGCCGGCTCGCCGAGCGCTACGCGAGCGCACCCGCTCCGGCGTGACGACGATCGCGCTCGTCCTGGGCGCCCTCGTCGCGGTCGCCGCCGTCGTGGTCGTCGCGCTGCCCTTCATCCGCGAGCCCGCTCCGGAGGACGACCGGCTCGCGGCGCTCTCGCCGGCCGAGCGCGAGCGCCTCGCCCACGCCGAGGCGCGCGACCAGGCGCTCGCCGCGCTCAAGGAGCTCGAGCTCGACCATCGCACCGGCAAGGTCAACGACGAGGACTACCGAGAGCTCGTCGGCCCGCTCCGCCGCCGGGCCGCCGAGACGCTGCGCGCGCTCGATGCCTATGCTCCTCGCTCCGCCAAATCGGGAGGCCCCATGAGCGAGATCCAGCCGCAGACACCCGAGACGCCGCAGCCCGCGGTCGTCCCGGAGCCGAGCCCTGTCCCGCACCAGCCGGCCGAGCCGGCCGTCGTGCCGGAGCCGCTGCCGCCCCCTGACGAGGGCGATCGTCCTGCCCAGCCGGACATTCCGGAGCCGACGCCGCGTTAGTCTCCGGCAGATTTCGCTAGACTCCCGGCCGGTCCGAAGCCTATGACCGGAAGGGACGACCGACCGGTCCACGAAACTCTTCCCCGTTGGCTCGTCGTCTCGTCCTCCTGTTGCTCGCCGCCGCCCTCTGCTTCGGCGCGCCTGCGGCCGCCCAGAACTTCGAACAGCGCAAGCAGTCGGTCGACGGCAAGATCGCCGACCTCAACGAGAAGATCGAGGCCGCCCAGGCGCGCGAGGCCGAGCTGTCGATGCAGATTCGCGCGGTCACCTCGAAGATCCAGGCTCTCGAGTCGCGGGTCGGCGACGTCTCCGCCCAGCTCGCGGCGCTCGAGAGCGATCTGGCGCTGCACCGCGAGCGACTCGCCCGGATCACCGAGCTCTGGGAGCTCCTGAGCCAGCGACTCGAGTTCCTCAGGCGCCAGCACTCAGCCGCCCAGCAGCGGCTCAACCTGCGCCTGATCGAGATCTACCAGTCCGAGGAGTCCGACACGCTCGACGTGATCCTCGCCTCATCGAGCTTCACCGACATCCTCGACCAGCTCGACTACATGCGGAAGATCGGCTCGCAGGACCATCGGATCGCCGACGAGGTCAGGCGCGGCCGCGATCGCATGAAGCTGCTCAGGGAGCGCGCCGCGAGGACACGGAAGAAGGTGCAGGCGGCGACCCGCGTGGTCGAGGCCAGGACGAATCAGGTGCGCGAGGTGCGCAACCAGCTCGTCTCGACCCAGCAGGGCCTGGCGAGCGCGCGCGCCTCGAAGCACGAGAGCCTGGTCGAGACGCGCGAGCAGGAGAAGGTGCACGCGGGCGAGGCGGCCGCGCTCCTGGCAGTGAGCGCGCAGCTGGCGGCCCGGATCAATGCGGCGCAGGCCGTGCCGGCGTCGACCTCGCTGTCGGTCTCCTCGGACGCGACGCCGTCGGCCAGCGGCCTGATCTGGCCGGTCGGCGGCCCGGTCGTCAGCGGTTTCGGCTGGCGCTGGGGGCGGATGCACGAGGGCATCGACATCGCCGCGGGCTACGGGACGCCGGTCGTCGCGTCCGCAGCCGGCGTCGTCATCTACGCGGGCTGGATGGGTGGCTACGGCAACCTGATCATCGTCGACCACGGCGGGGGCCTCGCGACCGCGTACGCGCACCTGACCAGCTTCGCGACCGGAGGCGGTCCGGTCGGGCAGGGCCAGACCGTCGGCTACGTGGGCTGCACGGGCCACTGCTTCGGCCCGCACCTCCACTTCGAGGTCCGGGTCAACGGCGGCGCCGTCGACCCCCTCGGCTACCTCTAGGCGGTCTTGAGCAGGCGCAGGTCCGGGAGGCCGCGCCAGCGCTCCTCCAGGTCGAAGCCGTAGCCGACGAAGAACTCGTCGGGCACCGTGAAGCCGCCGTAGCGGAGCGGAAGGTCGTCCACGAGCCGCCGGTACGGGCGATCGAGCAAGCGTGACCGCGGCGAGCGACTCGGGCATGCGCAGGAGCAGGATGCGGACGAGGTAGTTGAGCGTCAGGCCGGTGTCGATCACGTCCTGCACCACGAGCACGTGCCGGCCCTCGATCGTGGTCTCGAGGTCCTTCAGCAGTCGGGCGTTCTCGCCGTTCTCCGCGCCCGTGTAGCCGGCCAGCTCGAGGAAGTCGAGCTCGTGCGAGACGGGAATCGCACGCGAGAGGTCGGACAGGAAGATCGCGCTGGACTTGAGCGAGGCGACGAGCACCGGGTTCTTGCCCTCGTAGTCGCGGGCGATCTCCGCGCCGAGCTCGCGAACGCGTGCGGCGATCTCCGCCGACGAGAGGTAGACCTCGCCGACCCGGGGGTCCTTGTCTATGAGGCGAGCGTGAGCTTGTATCGCTGGGCCAGGCGCTCGATGTCGCGCTTGTAGAAGAGCTTTGCCTTGATCTCCGGGTAGCGCTCCTGCAGCTTGCGCAGCTTCCGGTTCTTGCGGGTGACGAGCGACTGCTTCATCGCCGTAACCTCGAGGTAGAGGTCCTGCTGGGGAAGGTAGAAGTCTGGTCTGAAGGCCTCGATGACGCGGCCGTCGGCGTCCTGTTCGAGCACGAAGGTGCGCGGCTCGTACTGCCACGGCACGCCGTAGAAGTCGAGGATCTTGGCGCACTCGACCTCGACCTCGTTGACGAAGCGAGGCGGCTCGTCGCCACAAAATGCCTGGAAAGGCGGTGTTTCCAGCACGGGCTCAAAGGGTAGCAGCGGGGTCGGATAGGGCCCACGCGACTCATCGCTGTGCGACACTGGCCCCGCATGACGCAGCTGGAAGAGCAGCAGGCCGAGCCGCACGCGGGCGTCGGCAACCTCTGCCTCTGCGAGGGCTTCGCCCGGGTCACCGAGGCAGCCGCGCTGGCGGGCGCACGCTGGCTCGGCCGCGCCGACCAGGCGGCCGCGCAGGAGGCGGCCACCTCGGCGATGCAGAACGCGCTCGGAGAGCTTCCGCTCGAGGGCTCCATCGTGCTCGGCGCCACCGAGGAAGGCGGCGTTCTCACCGCCGGGGAGCGCGTCGGCGCCGGCGGTCGTAGCGTGGACCTCGCGCTCGACCCGCTCGAGGGCGCGGGCGTCGTCGCCCGCGGCGGCAGCGGCGCGATGTCGATGGTCGCGGTCGGCGAGCCGGGGTCGTTCCAGACTCTGCCGGACATGTACATGCGCAAGATGGCCGTCGGGCCGGTCGCGCGCGGGCGCATCGACCTGACCCAGCCGATCGCGCACAACATCGAGGCGATCGCCGACGCCTTCGGGCGCAAGGTCGCGGACATCACGACGATCGTGCTCGACCGTCCCCGCCATCACGACCTCGTCGAGGAGATCCGCGCCGCCGGCGCCCGGATCAAGCTGATCCAGGACGGCGACGTCACCGCGAGCATCTCGGCGGCGATTCGCGGCACCAACGACCACCTCGCGATCGGCATCGGCGGGACGCGCCAGGCGGTGCTCGCCGCGGCCGCGCTGCGCTGCCTCGGCGGCGAGCTCCAGGCGCAGCTGTGGCCGACCACGCGGAGCGAGATCGACCAGGCCCGCGAGCAGGGGATCGAGGACCTCGATCGCGTCTTCCGGCTGGAGGACCTCGCTCCGCGCGACGTGGTCGTCGCGGCGACCGGCGTCTCGAACGGCGACCTCCTGCGCGGCGTCCGCTATCTCGCGGACAGCGCGCGCACGCACTCGCTCGTCATGTGCACCTACTGCAACTGGGTGCGCTTCGTGGACGGCATCCACTTCTTCGCTCGCGAGCGGCGCGAAGAGGTGCGGCTCACGGGTTTCTAGCCCGTCCCGCTAGCATCGGTCGCATGCCAACCAAGGAAGAAGTCGTCGACGCGCTGCGTCAGGTCGAGGATCCCGAGCTGGGAATGGACATCGTCGAGCTCGGGCTCATGTACGACGTCGAGGTCGAGGGCCCGAAGGTGCACGTCACCTACTCGCTCACCTCGATGGGCTGTCCGGTCGGCCCGATGATCCACGAGCAGATCGAGCAGGTCGCCGGCACCGTCCCGGGCGTCGAGGAAGTCGAGGCCGAGCTCACCTGGAGCCCGCCCTGGTCGCCGGAGCGGATGTCCGAAGACGCCAAGTTCATCCTCGGCTTCGGCTAGAAGGAAAGAGCGGGGCCGAAGCCCCGCTCAGTCGCAGTCGGATGACGAGCGGCTAGGCCGCTGGGGTCGCGCCGGACGCGTACTCCCGCTCGATCCGCTCCAGCTCTTCCTCGGTGCCCTGGGTCACCGGCCCCTTGAACCACTTGTGGGCCGACAGCACGTACCAGCCGCCGAAGAGGAGCAGCGCGCCACCCACGAGGATCGGGGCGTAGTTCAGCGCTTCCCAGCTGAACTCGTCCTCCCACGGCACGCTCGACTTGTACGGCGGCAGCAGGAAGATCAGCGTGATGAAGGCGACCCAGACGATCGCGATCAGATCGATCCACTTGTAGTGCTTTCCCAGGCTCCAGGCGCCGGGCTGGAAGCGATCCCCGAGCCGGAAACGGAGGATCACGGGGAGGATGAACGCGATGTAGAGACCGATCACCGCGATGCCCGGTGCCGACGAGGTAGCCGACGAGGTAGTTCCGGATCGCCGGCAGCATGATCAGGGCCGAGAGGACGACGATCGCGAGGACGGCCATCTGTGGAACGCGGTTCCGGCCGACCTGCCGCCAGAGGCGGTGCCCGGGCACGGCGCCGTCACGCGAGAACGCGAACAGCATCCGCGAGGCCGACGTGATCGAGGCTGTCACGCAGAAGAACTGGGCGACGACGCAGATGAAGAGCAGGAACTCCGCCCAGCCCTGGCCCATCGACTCCGCCCAGCTCCACGGGACGAGGAAGCCGATGTTCTCGATCGCGCCGGCCGTACTGGGAATCGCCAGCGTGACGGCCAAGAGCAGGATGAACCCGAAGATGACCGAGACCACGACCGACATGTACATCCCGACCGCGGCGGTTCGCGAGGCGTTTCGCGTCTCCTCGGCCAGGTGCGCCGACGCGTCGAAACCGGTGATCGTGTACTGCGCCATCAGCAGCCCGGTCAGAAACACGTAGATGAACAGGAAGCTGCCGAAGTTCTCGCCTCCCGACCCGAAGCCGGTCGCGTTGACCGTCTCGCCGAACGCGTAGCCGAGCGACTGGTGGTTGTCGGGAACGATCAGCAGGATCCCGACGATCACGAGCACGCCGGCGATGTGCCAGTACGCGGAGATCCTGTTCAGGAGCGACGTGACGCTGACGTTCAGCAGGTTGATCGCCGCGGCTGCCGCGAGGAAGATCGCGTAGAGGAGGTAGATGTACTCCTTCCTGTTCGGGTAGTCGAACCAGAAGTTCAGCAGCGCCGTGCCGAACGTGGCCAGGCCGTAGCCGATCGCCGCGGTCACCGCGATCTGGCCGATCAGGTTGAACCAGCCGGTGAACCAGCCCCAGGCCGGGCTGCCCGAGCTTCGACGCCCAGTAGTAGAGGCCGCCGGCCGTCGGGTACGCGGACGCGATCTCCGCCATGGCGAGCGCGACGATCGTGCTCATCGCACCGACGAGCAGCCAGCCCCACGTGACGGCGACCGGGCCACCCTGACCGAACGCGATGTAGTACGAGGTCAGGCAGCCGGCGAGGACCGAGATGATCGTGAAGGAGATGGCGAAGTTCTCGAACCCGCCCATTCCCCGGAACAGCACCTGGGCGTAGCCCAGCCGGTGGAGCAGGCTTTCGTCCTCCGAGTGCCCGCTTGTCGCAGCCGCAGGTTCCGTGCTCAAAGCAGCCTCCGTTCCTCAGGTTGACGTCTGCACGAGGGGGCATTCACCCATGCTCGTGCGATTCCTGTCAATCGGCCGCGGCGGCTAGATCCGCAGTCGCGATCCGGCCGGGTCGTACAAAGGCTCTCGTGCGACCTCGCCTCCGACCCACTCCCCGAAGATCTCCACCTCCACGGGTGTTCCGACCTCGGCGTCGCCCGCGGGGAGGTAGGCGTAGGCGATCGACCGTTCGACCGTATAGCCGTAGCCGCCGCTGGTGACCCGCCCCACGAGCCGGCCATCGACGCGGACCGGCTCCGAGCCGAGCGCGACGGCACGCGGGTCGTCCAGCACGAGACAGGCGAGCTTTCGCTCCGGCTTCTGCTCGGCGAGCAGCGCCTCGCGCCCGACGAAGTCGCCCTTGTCGAGCTTGACCGCAAAGCCGAGACCGGCCTCGTAGGGCGTGTCCTCGGGGGTGATGTCCGCTCCCCAGACCCTGTACCCCTTCTCGAGCCGGCAGGAGTCGATCGCGCGGTAGCCGCCGGCGAGGAGGCCGTGGTCGCGTCCGGCGTCCCAGATCGAGTCCCACAGGGCGAGGCCGAACTCGGTCGGACAGTAGAGCTCCCAGCCCAGCTCGCCGACGTAGGTCACGCGGAGCCCGAGGCAGGGGACCGGGCCGACCGCCAGCGGCTGCGCACGCATGTACGGGAAGGCCTCGTTCGACAGGTCTGCGGTCGTCAGAGGCTGCAGGATCTCGCGCGCGTTCGGGCCCCAGATGCCGAGGCACGCGAAACGCGAGGTGACGTCGTCGACGGTCACGGAGCCGTCGTCGGGTGCGTGGGAGGCGATCCAGGCGAGGTCGTGCCGTCCGAAAGCGGTCCCGGTGACGATGCGGAACCGGTCCGCGGCGAGCCGTGTGACGGTGAAGTCGCACTCGATCCCGCCGCGCTGGTTCAGCATCGAGGTGTACGTGATCGCGCCGACGTCGCGGGCAACCTTGTTGTCGCAGAGCCGCTCGAGGAAGTCCGCGGCGCCGGTGCCGGCCACCTCGATCTTGGCAAAGGACGTCTCGTCGAAGATCGCGGCCGTCTCCCGCACGGCGCGGTGCTCGGCGCCGATCGCCGGCGACCAATGACGGCCCGCCCAGCCCGCGAGGCCGCAGCGATTCGTCGCCCTTCGCTGCGTTCGGCTCGAACCAGTTCGCCCGCTCCCAGCCCGACTTCTCGCCGAACGACGGCACCGAGCTCCTGCAGGCGCGGGTAGGCGGGGGAGAGGCGCAGCGGCCGTCCGGCCTGACGCTCGTGCCCGGGGTACTTGACGTCGTAGTAGGTCGAGTAGACCTCGATCGTGCGAGCGAGCGTGTACTGCCGGCTCGCGTAGTGGGGGCCGAAGCGACGCGAGTCCATCTCCCAGACGTCGAGGCTGGGCAGCCCCTCGGCGATCCACTCGGCCACGAGCTTGCCCATCCCGCCGGCGCCCGCCAGCCCGTGGGCGCAGAAGCCGGCCGCGACCCAGAAGCCGCGCACGTCGGTCGGGCCGAGGATGAACTCGCCGTCGGGCGTGAACGCCTCGGGGCCGTTGACGAGCCGCACGACCTCGGCTTCCGCGAGCATCGGGACGCGGACGAGAGCGTTCTGCATCAGCTCCTCGAAGCGTTCCCAGTCCTCCTCGAGAAGCTGACCGTTGAAGTCCGGCGGGATGCCGTCGAGCCCCCAGGGGGCGGGGTCGCGCTCGTAGCCGCCCATGATCAGGCCGCCCGACTCGCCCCGGAAGTAGACGAGCAGCGAGGGGTCGCGCATGGTCGGAAGATCGAGCGGGAAGGCCGGCCGGCCGTGTGACCAGGTACTCGTGCGCCATCGGGATGACCGGGACCACGACGCCCGCAAGGGCCCCGATCTCGGCGGCGAACATCCCGCCTGCGTCGACGACGACGTCGGTCTCGATGCGGCCGTTGTCGGTCTCGACCGCGCGGACCCGGTTGTCCTCGAGCGCGATGCCGGTGACGCGGGCGTTAGTCACGATCTCCGCGCCGCCGCGGCGGGCGCCCTCGGCCAGCGCGAAGGTCAGCTGGCTCGGGTCGATGTAGCCGTCGGTGGGGAGGTAGGCCGCTCCGAGAACGCCTTCGGTCGACATCGGCGGGAACAGGCTTTGCGCCTCGTCGGCCGAGATCAGCTCCAGCGGGAGGCCGAAGGTCTTGGCCCAGCCCGCCTGGCGCGCGAGCTCCTCCATCCGTTCCTGCGAGGACGCGAGGCGGAGCGAGCCGACCTCGTGCCAGCCCGTCTCGAGGCCGACCTCGTCGCCGAGCGCTCCGGTACAGCTCGACCGAGCTCATCATCATCTTCGTCAGGCTGAGCGAGCCGCGCAGCTGGCCGACCAGGCCGGCGGAGTGGAAGGTGGAGCCGCTGGTGAGGTCGGCGCGCTCGACGAGCACGACGTCGCCCCAGCCGAGCTTCGTCAGCCAGTAGAGGATCGCGCAGCCGCCGACACCGCCGCCGATCACGACCACGCGAGCGCGGTCACGCACGACGGAAACCTCTCATACGATCGTGGGGTGGATGCCGACCTCGCCTTCGCGCTGTCCCTGGCCGACCTCGCGGACGAGATCACGATGCGGCATTTCCGCTCGCCCGAGCTGGAGGTCGAGACCAAGTCCGACCTGACGCCGGTCTCGGTGGCGGATCGCGGCGCGGAGGAGGCGCTGCGCGCGGCGATCGCGCGCGAACGCGCCCGGCGAGGCGGTCGTCGGTGAGGAGTTCGGGGCGGACGGCGACGGCGCGTCGGCGCGTTGGATCCTCGACCCGATCGACGGGACGAAGCACTACGTGCGCGGGATCCCGCTCTGGGCGACGCTGATCGCCCTCGAGCGCGACGGTGTCCTCGTGGCGGCGGTGGCGTCGGCTCCTGCTCTGCCGGCGCGCTGGTGGGCGGCGCGCGGTGAAGGGGCCTTCGCGAACGGACTCGCGATCCGGGTCTCGTCGGTGGCCCGGCTCGATGAGGCGTCGTTCTCGCACGCGGGCAGTGGCAGCTTCGAGCGCCACGGTCACGGCGCTGCGCTCCGAGACCTGTCGCAAACGCGCCTGGATGGAACGCGCCTACGGTGATTTCTGGCAGCACATGCTGGTCGCGGACGGCCGCCTCGATTTCGCGGTCGAGGCGAGCGTCAACCTCTGGGACCTCGCGGCGGTCCAGCTGATCGTCGAGGAGGCGGGCGGCCGCTTCACCGACTTCGCCGGCGTCGCTCGTCCCGACGGCGGCAGCGGCCTCTCGAGCAACGGCCTCCTGCACGACGAGATCCTCACGGCGTTGGCCGCGGCGTAGCGGACACCGACCACCGAGGACGAATCGGCACACCCCCGGCACGAATCCGCCACACCTCCGTGCGCCGCGGCGCCATACCGTCTGATTTCCCCCGGGTGGGTGGGGGGTGGTGGGTGGGCTCCGGTCAGCCGGTTCCGGCGAGGGCCTCGCGGAACGCCTTGCTCTCGGCCGTGCTTCGAAGCCGCTCGAAATGGCGGGCGGCGTAGTCGGCGAAGTCGAACTCGAGCTCCGAGATGCCCTGCTGGAGCACGCCCCACATCGCCTCTCGAAAGTCCGACATGAAGCGCATCAGGCGGAGGTGCACGGCGTCGACGGCGCGTACCTCGCCGAAGTACGACTCGAGCAGCAGCCGCTCCTCGGACTCGCCGAGCTCGTGGTTCACGGAGAAGTTCGCGAGGTCGAAGAAGTGATCGCCCATACCGGCGTACTCCCAGTCGACGATGCGCATTCCAATCGGGCTGCGGATGAAGTTCGCGTTCAGCAGGTCGTTGTGGCACGGCCGCTTCGGTCGAGGCCCGAGGGCGCCCTCGATCCGGTCGGCGACGGCTTTGGCTTCCTCGTACGCCGTCGGAACCCGGACGCCGTGAGCGACCGCACTGGCCCGGTAGGCCTCGACCACCCGGAACGAGTCGAAGCGGGCCGGGATCGCCGGCCCGTCGTGGACGCGGCGGAGCAAGCCGACCGCCTCGCGAAGGACCTCCGGTCGGCGGATCTCCTCGGGCGGCACGGGCTCACCCTCGAGGAACCGGGTCACCAGGTAGCCCTCAGGCTCGACGAAGGCCACGACCTCGGGCCCGACCCCGAGCTCGGCGGCGACGCTCGCCGCCTGGTACTCCGCCCGCCGGTCGATTCCCAGGAGATGCGTGTCCTTCCCGCCGATGCGCAGGACGTACGAGCGGCCGTCGCACTCGACGCGGAAGTTGCGGTTCGTGATCCCGCCGCCGAGGGGCTCGACCTCGAGCCGGCGTCCCGGCCAGACGCGTGCGGCGATCCTCTCGGCGTCCACGAAGCGCCGATCCTAGACACGTGACGCTGAGTAGAGTCCTTCGAGTGCTGGCAGTCGAAGAGCTGCGGACCGAGGTCGAGAGCGGCGCGATCGACACCGTCGTCGTCGCCTTCACCGACATGCAGGGGCGCTTGCTGGGCAAGCGCCTGCACGCGGAGTTCTTCCTCGAGGACGCGCTCGAGCACGGGGTCGAGGGCTGCAACTACCTGCTGGCGCTCGAGATGGAGATGGATCCCGTCCCCGGCTACGGGATCGCGAGCTGGGAGCAGGGGTACGGCGACTTCCGCCTCGTCCCGGACCTCGGCACGCTGCGCCGGATCCCGTGGCTCGAGGCGACCGCCCTCGTCCTCTGCGACGTCGGCTGGCACGACGGCACCCCGGTCGGGCCCTCGCCGCGCCAGGTCCTGAGGAAGCAGGTCGAACGCGCCGAGGCGCTCGGCTTCACGCCCAAGTTCGCCTCGGAGCTCGAGTTCTACTTGCTCAAGGAGAGCTACGCCGAGGCGCACGCGAAGCACTTTCGCGACCTGACGCCGTCGGTGCCGTACATCATGGATTACCACGTGCTCGCGAGCACGTACGACGAGCCCCTGATCCGGCAGATTCGCAACGGCATGCACGCCGCCGGCATTCGGGTCGAGACGTCCAAGGGCGAGGCCTGGCCCGGTCAGCACGAGATCAACTTCCGCTACGACGACGCCGTGACGATGGCCGACAACCACGCGATCTACAAGAACGGCGCCAAGGAGATCGCACACCTGAACGGCTGCTCGATCACGTTCATGGCGAAGCCGGACCACACCTGGATCGGCAACTCGTGCCACATCCACTCGAGCCTCTGGCGCGGCGAGGAGAACGCTTTCGCCGGCGAGTCGGACGTGTTCAAGCACTACCTCGCCGGCCAGATCGCCGGCCTGCGCGAGCTGGCCGTCTTCGTCGCCCCGACGATCAACTCGTACAAGCGCTACGCGGCGGGTAGCTGGGCACCAACGACGCTGGCCTGGGGACACGACAACCGCACCTGCGGCTTCCGGATCGTCGGACACGGGCCGGCGCTGCGCACGGAGACGCGGATCCCGGGCGGCGACGCCAACCCCTACCTCGCGTTCGCTGCACTGCTCGCGGCCGGGTCTGCACGGGATCGAACGCGAGCTCGAGCTGCCCCCTCCGCTCGAGGGGAACGCGTACGAGTCGGACGCGGAGCGCTTCCCGCACTCCCTGCGCGAGGCGATCACGGCGCTCGAGGAGGGCACGATTGCGCGCGGCGCCCTCGGCGACGACGTCGTCGACCACTACCTCAACTACGCGCGCACCGAGCAGCGCCTGTTCGACGAGGTCGTGACCGGCTACGAGCGCGAGCGGCTGTTCGAGCGCGGATGAGGCCGCTGATCGGGATCACGTCCTACGCCGAGGAGATCCGCTGGGGCGTCTGGACGGAGGAGGCGGCGCTCGTGCCGCTCAGCTACGTGCACGCGGTCGAGCATGCGGGCGGCCGGGCGCTCGTCGTCCCGCCGAGTGACGAGGGACTCGAGGAGACGCTCGGCGTTCTCGACGGCCTCATCTTCTCGGGCGGCGGCGATCTCGATCCCGGCCTCTACGGCGCCGAGCCACACGCACAAACGGACCCGCCCCGACCCGCTTCGCGACCAGGCAGAGGTGCGCATGCTCCAGGCCGCGCTCGAACGGGACATGCCGGTGCTGGCCGTCTGCCGCGGCTCGCAGCTGCTGAACGTGGCCCGCGGCGGCGATCTCGTCCAGCACCTTCCGGAACGGCTCGGGCACGACCGTCACAGACACGAGCCCGGCCAGTTCTCCGACCACGGCGTGCGGCTCGATCCCGGCTCGCGCGTGGGAGCGCTGCTGGGCGAGCATGCGCCCGTGAAGTCGCATCACCACCAGGGCTACGGGCGGCTCGGTGACGGCCTGCGCGAGGCGGCGTGGGCCGACGACGGGACCGTCGAGGCGCTGGAGGATCCCGACAGGCGCTTCGCCGTCGGCGTGCTCTGGCACCCCGAGGAGGGCGAGGACTTCGCGCTCTTCAGCGCCCTCGTCGACGAGGCGCGCAACTATCACGAGGAACGCCGCTGACCTCCGGAAAGCCGATCATCGGCGTAACCGCGTTCATCGAGGAGGCCCGGTGGGCTCACTGGAGCTCCCTGGCCGTGTTGGCCCCGTTCGCCTACGTGCGTGCCGTCGCGACGGCAGGCGGCAGGCCCGTCCTGCTTCCACCCGACGAGGAGGCCGTCGACGAGACGCTCGACCGGATCGACGGACTGGTGTCGACCGGTGGCGTGGACGTGGATCCCACGCTGTACGGCGGTGAACAGCATCCGACGATGGCCGGCGTGCGGCCCGAGCAGGACCAGGCCGAGCTGGCCCTGCTCGAGGGTGCGCTCGAGCGCGACATTCCGGTGCTGGCGATCTGTCGTGGCTCGCAGCTCCTGAACGTGCTGCGCGGCGGCGACATCGTCCAGGACGTCGCCGACGGCAACGGCTCGCCCGAGCTCCACGGGGATGGGACCGGCGAAACTTCGGATCATCCCGTCGACGTGCGCGCAGGAAGCAGGCTCGCGCAGCTGATCGGCAGCCGTGCCGTCGTGACCAGCGAGCACCACCAGGGCTTCGGACGGATCGGCGCCGATCTGGCCGAGACCGCATGGGCGGAGGACGGGCTGGTCGAGGCGCTCGAAGACCCGCGCAAGCGGTTCGCACTAGGCGTCCTCTGGCATCCCGAGCGCGGCGAGAGCTCCGAGCTGTTCGGCGCGCTCGTCGACGAAGCCCGCCGCTATCGCGAGGAGCAGGTGCCGTGACGCTGACCGTCGTGAACCCGGCCACGGAGGAGGCGATCGCCGAGCTCGAGCCGGCCGGGATCGACGAGGTCGACGAGGCTGTTTCGCGCGCGCGCACAGCGTTCCCCGACTGGCGGGCCGTGGGCGTCGCGGATCGCGCCGCGCCTGCTGCGCCGCCTCGCCACACTCGTCGAGGAGCACGCGGAGGAGCTGGCGCGGATCGAGTCGGAGAACGTCGGCAAGCCGATCGCCGGCGCGCGGGCCGAGGTGGGGATGGTCGCGAACGTCTTCCACTTCTACGCGGGCGCGGTGGACAAGCACCACGGCGAGACGATCCCCGTCGACGGTGGCGTCGACGTGACGTTCCGCGAGCCGCTCGGAGTCTGCGGGCTGATCGTGCCCTGGAACTTCCCGCTCAACATCGCGAGCTGGAAGCTCGGCCCGGCGCTCGCCTGCGGCAACACGGTGGTGCTCAAGCCGGCGGAGCTGACGCCGCTCTCCGCACTGCGGCTGGGCGAGCTCTGCCTCGAGGCGGGGATCCCCGAAGGCGTCGTCAACGTCGTAGCGGGACCGGGGCGGGTGGTGGGGCAGCGGCTGGTCGAGCACCCGGACGTCGCCAAGATTGCGTTCACCGGCTCGACCGAGGTCGGTGCGTCCGTGATGCGCGGTGCGGCCGACAGCGTCAAGCGCGTCACGCTCGAGCTCGGAGGCAAGTCCGCGAACGTCGTCTTCGCCGACGCCGACCTGGAGCGCGCGGCGGCGGCTGCCCCGTACGCCGTGTTCGACAACGCCGGGCAGGACTGCTGCGCGCGTTCGCGCATCCTCGTGCAGCGCTCCGCCTGGGATCGCTTCGTCGAGCTGCTCGTGGAGTCGACCGCCGGCGTCCGCGTCGGCGATCCGTCGGACGAGGCGACCGAGATGGGGCCGCTCATCTCCGCGCAGCAGCGCGAGCAGGTGTCGTCCTACGCCGACGGTAACGTTGTCTTTCGTGGAAACGTACCTGACGGTCCGGGCTTCTGGTTCCCCTGCACGCTCGTGGAGGCGTCGAACGACGACCGCGTGGCGCGCGAGGAGGTGTTCGGCCCGGTCGCCGCCCTGATCCCCTTCGAGGACGAGGCCGAGGCGATTCAACTCGCGAACGACACGCCGTACGGCCTGTCGGGCTCGATCTGGACGCGCGACGGGGCGCGGGCCCTGCGAGTCTCGCGGGCGATCGAAGCGGGCGTCCTCTCCGTCAACTCCAATAGCTCCGTGCGGGTAGCCACCCCCTTCGGCGGCTTCAAGCAGTCCGGGTTCGGGCGGGAGCTCGGGATGCACGCCCTCGAGAGCTACTCCGAGGTCAAAAACGTGTTCCTGTCGACCGAGGAGTAGACGTGGCCGGGAGACTCGAGGGCAAGGTCGTGGTGATCACCGGCGCTGGCGGCGGCATGGGCCGCGAGGCGGCGCTCCTGTTCTCCGCCGAAGGCGCCAGCGTCTGTGCGGCCGACGTCGACGCCGCTGCCGCCGAGGCGACCGCAGGCGAGGCCCGCGACGCGTTCCCGTTCGCGGTCGACGTCGCCGATGCGCCCAGCGTCGAGGCGATGTACGCGGCGACGGCCGAGCGCTACGGCGGGATCGACGTGCTCTACAACAACGCCGGCATCTCACCTGCGGACGACGCGTCGATCCTCGAGACCGAGCCGGACGCCTGGCAGCGCGTGCAGGACGTCAACACCAAGGGCGTCTATCTCTGCTGCAAGTACGGGATCCCGCATCTGCTCGAGCGTGGCGGCGGCTCCGTCATCAACGTCGCGTCGTTCGTCGCGGTCGTCGGGGCGGCGACCTCGCAGATCTCGTACTCGGCTTCCAAGGGCGCCGTCCTCTCGCTGTCGCGCGAGCTGGGGGTGCAGTTCGCCCGCCAGGGGGTGCGGGTGAACGCGCTCTGTCCCGGGCCGGTCGAGACGCCGTTGCTGCTCCGCATCTTCGGCGACGATCCGGCCGCATACGAACGAAGGCGCGTGCACTGGCCGATGGGCCGCCTCGCGAAGCCGCGCGAGATCGTCAATGCCGCGCTCTTCCTGGCCAGCGACGAGTCCTCGTACGTGAACGCGGCGACCTTCCTCGTGGACGGAGGGCTCACGGCCGCGTACGTCACGCCCGAATAGCGGGCGACTACTCGGGGATCCGCAGGACGATCTTGCCCATCTGCTCGCCGCGCTCCATGCGCTCGTGAGCGGCACGGGCGTCGGCGAGCGGCAGGACCGAGTCGACGACGACGGGCGCCCGGCCGTCCGCGACGAGGTCGTAGGCGCCCTGGAAATCCTGACGGGTGCCCATGGTCGAGCCGAGGATCGAGAGCTGCTTCCACCACACGCGGTGCAGCGCCGCCTTCGGGTTCGGGCCGGTCGTTGCGCCACAGACGGCTACTCGTCCGCCCGGCGCGGCGACCGCGAGCGAGGTCTGCCAGGTCGCCTCGCCCACGTGCTCGACGACGACGTCGGCTCCGTGGCCGTTCGTCGCCTCCTTGACGCGGGCCGCGACGTCGTCGGTCGCGTGGTTGATCGTGACCTCCGCTCCCAGCTCGGCCGCCTTCGCCAGCTTGTCGTCGCTCGACGAGGTCGCGATCACGCGCGCGCCCAGCGCTCCGGCGAGTGAGAGCGCCGCCGTTCCGATGCCGCTGCCGACGCCCCACGCGAGCACCCACTCGCCCTCGCGGAGCGCAGCGCGGGTCACGAGCATCCGATACACGGTCTCGTAGACGAGCGGGAACGCCGCCGCCTGCTCGAACGACAGCGATTCGGGCAGTGGGTAGACATTCGTGGCGGGTACCGCGATCAGCTCGGCGTGGGTCCCGTCGGTGTGCTCGCCGATCACGGTGATCCGCCCGTCGCCGTGCTCGAGGCCCGGGTTGATGACGACGCGCTGTCCCTCGTCGAAGCCCTCGACGTCGGCACCGAGGCCGGCGACGACCCCCGCTCCGTCCGCGCCGAGGATGCGGGGCTTCGGCACGGACGGCAACCCCTGCCTCACCCAGACGTCGAGCCGGTTGAGGGAAGCCGCGCGCAGCGAGATCAGCACCTCGCCGGTGCCCGGCACGGGGTCGGGGACGTCCTCGTAGCGCAGCACCTCGGGGCCGCCGTCCTCGTGAATCCGGATCGCCTTCATCGGGCGGCGATCGTACCGAGCGTCCGCGGGCACAATTCCGCGCATGACCTCGGCGGAGCTGGAACGGCTGGGCGAAGAGCTCGGCCTGGACGTCGTCGGCGCCGCCCGCGTCGAGCCCTACGACGACACCGAGCGCCACATCCGCGAGCGTCGAGAGCGTGGGCTGTTCGCGGACATGCGCTTCACGATGGCGCGGCCGGAGGAGTCCTGCCATCCGGAGACCCTGCTCGACGGAGCCCGCACGGTCGTCTCTGCCGCGCTCTGCTACTACGCCGACGCTCCCGAGCCGCAGCCGGGTCAGGGCCGGCTCCCGCGCTACAGCTGGCGCGACGGCTACGCGGAGCTCCGGGACAAGCTCGACGCGCTGGGCCGCCGCCTGGGCGGCGACTACCGCGTGCTCGTGGACGAGAACCAGCATGTCGACCGCGAGGCGGCCGCGCGGGCCGGCGTCGGCTTCTACGGCAAGAACACGCTGCTGATCACGCGCCGGTTCGGGTCCTGGGTCGTGCTCGGAACCCTCGTCACGGGCGCCGAGCTCGAGCCGACGGCGCCGCTGGAGCTCGACTGCGGCTCGTGCCGGCTCTGCATCGACGCCTGCCCCACGAACGCGCTCGACGAGCCGGGCACGCTGGACGCGACCCGCTGCCTCTCCTACTGGACGCAGACCGCGAACGACGTCCCGGAGCCATACCGCGAGGCGCTCGGCCCGCGCGTCTACGGCTGCGACATCTGCCAGGACGTCTGTCCGTGGAACCGGGGCGTCGAGAAACGGCGCGCGGGGGAGCCGATCCCGCCCGGCGCGGAGGCCAACGTCTCGCTCGTCGACTGGCTCGAGCGTGATGCGGACGAGCTCGCCCACGACTACCGCCGCCTGTTCGTGCCTCGGAAGGACGGGCGCTACCTGAAGCGAAATGCCCTCGTGGCGCTCGGGAACGCCGGGCGCCCTGAGGACCGAGCGATCGCCGAGCGCTACCTGACCGACGACGACCCGCTGCTGCGCGAGTACGCCGCATGGGCGTGCGGCCGACTCGACGAGCGCGAGGCTCCGTAGCGTGGACCGCCGAAGCTTGCTGGAGACCGAGCGCTGGATCGCCTGGGTGCGGCTGGGGGCGGTCGGCTTCGCGTTGTTCCAGCTGGTCGTCCTCAGCGACGAGTACCCGGACGGCATCTACGAGGCCGCCGCCTGGATCACGACCGCCTGTCTTGCGGTGGGCGCCCTCGTCTTCGTCTGGCTGAGCCGCCGCGACCTCTCGCGGGCCGCGCTTGCCCGCGTTGGCTTCCTGGCCCTCGTCTTCGACGCCGCGATCGTGGCGTCGTACGTGCTGATCTATTCATTCGATCCTGGCACACCGCTGCGCCAGGCCGTCTTCATCCCGCTCGTTGAGGCCGCGATCCGCTACGGCCTCAAGGGCGGCGTATTGCTTGCCCTCGCGTTCGCGCCGGTCCACGCCGCGTTCGAGAAGCTTCGGTCCGACCGCTTCGACAACCCGTTCGACTTCGACAACGTGACCTTCCCGGTGGGTGTGCTGTTGATCACGGGGCTGATGGTCGGCTGGCTCGTCGAGCGCCTTCGTGAACAGACGGAGCTCTCCGAGCGCCGCGCCGCCGAAGCCGAGGCGCTGCGGGACGAGCTCGGCAGGCGCGCAGACCTGCTCGACGCCGCGAACAGCTGCGCCCGCGCGCTCAGCTCGTCCCTCGACCTGGAGCAGGCCTTCGGCGCGTTCATCCGCGAGCTGCGTGGGCTCGTCCCCTTCGACAGGACCGCGATCGTGCTCTCCGACGACGCCTCTGCACGCGTGATCGCAACGGCAGGCATCGGCGCGCAGGAGGTCTTTCCGCCCGGCTCGCACGGCGCCGTACCCGGCTCTGTGCTCGAGGAGGTGCTCAGAACTGGGCGCCCGGTGTATCGCCGCAACATGACCGTGCAGGCTCACCCGGAGGAGGAGCGCTTCCTCGAGCTCGGTCTGCGCAGCCGCCTCGCTGCGCCGCTGCTGTCCGGCGCCGAGGCGATCGGCATGCTCTCACTCGTCCGCCGCGAGCCCGACTCGTTCGAGGAGCAGGAGATCGAGCTCGTGGCACTGCTCGGCCGCTTTCTTGGCGCCACCGTCCAGAACATCCGCGCCTACGAGGCCGAACGCGAGACGGTCGAGGAGCTTCGCCGCCTCTCGGCCCTTCGCGCCGACTTCGTCTCGCTCGTCTCGCACGAGCTGCGCAGCCCGATGGCGTCACTGATCGGAGCGGCGCAGACCCTGCGCCAGCGCTGGCGCGAGCTCGCTCCGGAGCAGCGTGAGTCCTTCCTCGGCTTGATCGCGCACGAGACCTCACGGCTCGCCGCGCTCGTGGAGGACGTGCTCGATACGTCGCGGATCGAGGCGGGGACGTTCACGTACACGTTCGGCGACGTCGACGTCGGTGCGCTCGTGCGGGCGGCCGCGGCAGCGGCCGAGTCGGGCCAGGACGAGGTCGCGGTGCGAGCTGACGTGGCGGGGACGCTGCCGACCGTCCGCGGGGACGCCGAGCGGCTTCGCCAGGTGCTCTCGAACCTGATCGACAACGCCGTCAAGTACTCCCCGGCCGGCGGCGAGGTGCGGGTGGCGACGCGCGCGCAGAACGGCCGCGTGCAGGTCGTGGTGAGCGACCGCGGCCCCGGGATCCCGTCCGAGCAGCAGCGCCTGATCTTCGAGAAGTTCGGCCGCGCCAAGCTCGGGGACAAGACCAAGCCCGGCACCGGCCTCGGCCTCTACATCGCGCGCTCGATCGCCGAGGCCCACGGCGGCGGGATCGGGGTCGAGTCGGTCCCGGGCCGCGGCGCGACCTTCACGCTGACGCTCCCGCTCGACCCGCCCGGCTAGGCGGGCGCCTTCGAGGCGGTCAGCTCGTCCAGCAGCGCCCGCGCCCGTTGGGCGACGTGGGCTCGCAGGTCCTCGGGCTCCAGGACGATCGCCTGGCCGCGAGCGGCGAGGATCTCTGCTGCCAGCCATTCCAGGCTCCCGACCGGCTGGTCGGCGATCGCAGCACCGTCGACGAGGCCGCGCGCGCCCCGCTCGCGCCTCCAGCGCGCGATCTCCGGGGCGTACCAGACCCGGGCGATCGTCGCGTCGCGCAGCCGCTCGGGGCGGAACTCCGGCCTGGGCTCGAACGTGTCCTCGGTGAGCGACGCACTGCGCATCCGGTCGAGCCGGAAGCTCCTCTGCGCGTCGCGCGTGCGGTCGTAGGCGTGCACGTACCAGTGCGGGAGCTCCCGCTCGATCGTGTAAGGCTCGACGAGTCGCGAGGTCGGCGCCTCCTCGCCTTCCTTCTGGTATTCGATCTTGACGAGCCGGTGCTCGCTGATGCCCTCGAGGAGCGTCCGGAGGAGGGTTTCGTCGGCCGTGACGGACGCTGTCGCCGGGCGTGCTGACCATGTCGAACTGGCCGAAGGTCTTCTCCAGGTTCGCGCGGACGTTGTCGAGCGGCCCGCGCGTGTCGGCGGCGATCATCGGACCCACGAAGTCGAGTGCGAGCCGGATCGCGCGCGCCTCGAGCGGCGTCAGGCGCGGCGGGGAGCGGAAGGTGTCGCCGAAGAGCTCCTTGAGCACGAAGACGGTGTCGCCGCGTAGCTCGGCGTAGACGGCGTAGCAGCCGCCGCCGAAGTTGACGAGGTTGAGCAGCGAGAGATGCTCCTCGAGCGCCTCGTGGGGGATGTGGAAGCGTTCGACGAGCTCCGCAGCCGGGATCTCAGCCTCCGTCCGTTCGCCGCAGCGGTCGAGCAGGTAGGCGAGCAGCGCCTGCAGGACGCCGAAGCGCTCCGGCGCGACGGGCCCGGCCGGGCGGTCGACGTGCTCGGGCTCGTGGCGCTGCTCCTCCTCGGCGACGTCGGGCAGCTTCCCCTCGTGAGCGCGAGCGACCCGCTTGAGCGCCTTCTCGACTTCCGTTCGCAGCTTGGGCGGGTGCACGGGATGGGCCCGACCCTCCTGCCGCAGGATCCACGACGCGAGCAGCGGCAGGCTCGCGTACTCGGTCACGAAGACGCCGTCCTCGACCCGGCCGGCGTCTCCGTAGACACGCTCGACCCACCAGGCCGTGTCGCCGCCGAGCTCGATGCGAGCCTCGCCCACGATGTTGCCGACCTGCCAGTTCGGCCGCCCGCGGTAGTCGTCGATGTCGAAGTCCTCCGGCGGGCGGAAGTCGCGCTCGCGGCGGGTCGCGAGCCGGATGTCGCTCCGCACCCGCGAGACGCGGAACGTCTTGCGCCGCTCGTCCTCCAGGTCCTGGCCGATCACGTACCAGACGCCGTTCTCGGGCAGGAGCGCGAAGGGGTTGATCGTCCGCTCGCGCTCCTCGTCCCTGCTGATCGACCAGTAGTCGAACTTGACCGTCCGCTGCTTCGAGATCGCAGACTCGAGCTTCGCGAGGCGACCCGGCATCTCGGGCGAGTAGTCGGGGTCGCGCACGTCGACCCGCTCGGCGGTGTCGGTCGGGGGCGGGTCGAACCCCGGCCGGCCGAGGGCGAGGTTCTGGAGCGCGAGCCGCAGCGGCTCGGCGTAGGCGAACTGGCCCTCGAGCAGGTAGAGGCTGGTCTGGAGCGCCGCGAGCTCGTCGTCGGTCAGCTCGAGCTGGGGGAGGAAGTAGCGCTCGGAGCGGAGCGTGTAGAGCTCCTCGCCGGTGAACTCGTCACGTTGCGAGTCGAGCGGGACGCCCAGCCCGATCAGCTCCGCACGATCGGCGTAGAAGCGGCGCGCGAACGCCTCGTCCGACATCTCCGAGTAGCCCTCGACGTTCTGCTTCACGTCGCGCGCGGTGAGCGGCCTCCGCTCGGCCATGAGGAAGGCGACGAGCGAGAGCTGACGGATCAGCTTGTCGGTGTCGTGTGACATGCGAGCCTATTGTGTCCGATCCTGCTCGGGCACCGCCGCCGGCCCGATCGGCGAAGGTGTAACCGGGCCGCCTAACGGGAACTGACCTGTCTGGAACGAGCACCAAGTTCTCTTCCGAGGCAACTCCGGCCCGGAGTTTGTAACAGCGAACCCGGGTCGGTAGACTAGGAAGGCGCGCCTCCCCCCGGCGGCGTTCAGCTGGCTGTTTTAGTGACAATTTAGGCGTCTCGACTACCCCGACTGGACACTGGACATGGACGAAAAAACCCTCGAGATTCAGAGCTGCATGTATCAGTACTCGCGTGCGATTTACCGCTCGATTAAGGACCTGGTCGCGCCGTACGCCGATCACGAGAGCCGGCTCGAGCAGCGGCGCGAGGTGCTGGCGGCGTGCGAGAGCACGATGGAGCGGCTGGCGCGCGATCCGCAGTATTTCGCCAAGCCCGACCGGGCGCTCTTCCAGGACATCCGGCGCTATTTCCCGATCACGGCGCAGGCTCAGGTCGCCTGGGCGGTCAGCGAGGGAGTCACCGCGGCCGTGTCGTTCATCGAGGAGCAGATCGAGGCCGGCGCCTTCGACGGCGGCGTGCCACGCTGCCGGGCGACGACGCGCAAGGGCAAGCCGTGCCAGCGGACGCCGCTACCCGAGCGCGACTACTGCCCGAGCCATCAGCACCTAGAGCGCAGCAAGGTCGCGGCGTAGGCCGTTAGCCGGTTATCTCGCGCGCATACGCGTTCGCGAAGCCGGCGTCGCGCGCGTCGGGAACCGCGCCCTGCGCCCCCTCGAGGTTCGGGTACACGCCGGCGAACACGACGTAGTAGCCGGGGTGCAGGCTGGCGAAGGCCTCCGAGTCGAGGACGCCGACCTCCTCGAGGCCCGACCTGATCGCGCTGCGGGCGTTGCGCAGCGCGAGCTCGCGGCCGCCCGAGACCGGCATCGACGCGAGCACGACCGTGAAGCCGTCCTGGTCCGCCGGCCACTCGACGGGGCTGTTGGGCCCTGCGCCGTCGACCGGCTGCGTCGCGGTCGTCGTGGCCTCGGTCGGCACGCTCGCCACCGGCGCGGTCTCCGTGGTCGCGGTGCCGGCCCCGGTCGCGGTGACGTCCGGGGGCGAGGTCGCGACGACGGTACGCCCGGGCGAGGCTGTCTCCTCACCCTGCGCCGCGTACACGGCGGCCGCGGTCGCGAGGGCCGCGACGACGAGCAGCGCGATCACGACGGGCAGCCAGTCCCCGGGATACCAGCGCAGGCGCCGCCGCCACGCGCGACCGATCGTGGAGACGACGCTGCGGCCGGCGGACAGGCGCGCGCCGCACTCGAGGCAGTACTCCTGGCCGGGCTCGGCGGGGGCGCCGCAATTCGGGCAGTCCGCCATCGCTCAGCTCCCGATGGGCGCCGGCTCGGCTTCGGCCTCGACCGGGTGCCCGCAGCCGGCACAGAAGCGCGCGTCGGCAGGGACCGGAGCGCCGCAGCCCGAGCAGCTCACGACGGGGGTCGCGCCGGTCGGGCGACCGCAGTTGGCGCAGAAGTGGGAGCCCCACTGGATCGGCGCGCCGCAGAGGCAGCGAGGAGCGGTGCGCGGGCTGCGCAACTGCGCCACGGCGGCGAGCAGGTCGTCGACCTCGCTCAGCCGGTCCTCCAGCGCGATCACCTCGAGGCAGCGCTCCTGGAGGAGGTCCTCGCGGAACCGGTCGCGGCGATACATCTCGAGCATCAGGCCGCCGAGGTCGCGAATCCGCTCCTCGCGCGCACGCACGAGCGCACGACGCTCGCGGCGGAGCGCTCCGGGATGCGGGCGGGCCCCGGGGGCGACGGCGCCGTCGCCCTCGTTCGCGCCGAGCAGGCGTCCGAGCAGGCGTGCCATCAGCGCTTCGAGTCTAGCCGCGCTCGATCACGACGAGCCGCTCTTCCGTGAGCTCGCGGATCGCATAGGCGGGGCCCTCGCGCGTGTTGCCGGAGTCCTTGACGCCGCCGTAGGGCATCTGGTCGGCGCGGAAGGTCGGCGCCTCGTTGACGGTCACGCCGCCGAACTCGAGCTCCTCGGCCGCGCGCAGGGCCGTGTCGAGCCGGCTCGTGAAGATCCCGGCCTGCAGGCCGAACGGGGTGCCGTTGGCCAGGGCGATCGCCTCGCCGAGCTCGTCGTAGGCGTTGACCGTGCAGACGGGGCCGAAGACCTCGTCGCAGGAGACCTTGAGCTCGGGCGCGGCGTCGGCGATCACGGTCGGCCGGATCAGCTCGCCTTCGAGCTCGCCGCCGGTGAGCACCGTGGCGCCGTTCGCGCGCGCCTCGTCGATCCACTCGAGGATCCGTTCGCGCGACTCCCCGTCGATCACGGGCCCGACGTCGGTCTCCTCTTCGGCCGGATCGCCCAGCTTCAGCGCCTCGACGCGCGGCAGGAAGCCCTCCAGGAACGCGTCGTAAGCCTCGCGCGCGACGTAGATCCGCTGCACCGAGATGCAGCTCTGGCCGGCGAACGAGAAGGCGTTGGCTGCGAGCTTCTCGGCGGCCGCTCGGACGTCCGCGTCCGCCTCGACGATCACGGGCGTCGCGTTGCCGAGCTCGAGCGTGACCCGCTTCTTCGGCGCCCGCTCGCGGATGCCCCACCCGACCGGGACCGAGCCGGTGAACGAGATCAGCTTGACGCGCTCGTCGGTGACCAGCACGTCGCCGATCTCGCCGCTCGGGCCGACCACGACGTTGAGCCAGCCGGGCGGGAGTCCGGCCTCGTCCTCGAGCTCCGCGAGCAGGAGCGCCGACAGAGGCGTCTGCGTGGCCGGCTTGAGGACGACGGCGCAGCCGGCCGCCAAGCGAGGGCGCGATCTTGTGCGCGACGAGGTTGAGCGGGAAGTTGAACGGGCTGATCGCCCCGACGACCCCGATCGGGCGGCGGAGCGTGAACGCGAGCTTGCCCTCGCCGGCCTGAGAGGCGTCCATCGGCACCATCTCACCTGCGAGCTTGCGCGCCTCGACGGCCGCCATCGTGTAGGTGGACATGGCGCGCTGCGCCTCGACGCGCGCCGCCTTCAGCGGCTTGCCGGCCTCGTCGGAGATCGTGCGCGCGACCTCGTCGTGGCGCCTGCCCAGGTAGCCGGCGACCCTGACGAGGATCTCGGCGCGCTTGTGTGCCGGCAACGGCTCGGCCATCGCCCGCTCTGCGGCGTCGACGGCGGCGCGCGTCTCGGCGGAGCCGCCCTTGGCGACCCGGCCGACCACCTCGCCGGAGTAGGGCGAGCGCACGTCGATCCAGTCGCCGGTCTCGACCCATTCGCCGGCAATCAGAAGCTTGCGCTCGGTCGCGGTGGTCGCCACGGCCCAAGTCTACGGCTATCGGCTGGCGTCTTTAGGCTGTCCTCGAACCGTCTTGAGAACCGTCGCGCGCATCTCCGTCACGCCGGTCAAGGGCTTCGCCCTGCTGCATCCGGACGAGGTCGCGCTGACACAGGCGGGCGTGCTCGAGGACCGCCGCTTCCTGCTCGTCGACGGCGACGGCAAGCGATTGCGCAGCTCGCTTACCGCCTGGCCGACCGTGGTTCAGGGCGAGTACGACGCGCAAGCGGAGCTGCTGCGCATCCGCTTTCCGGACGGGACGCTCGTCGAGGGAAGCGCCGTCGGCAGCGGGCCGGTTCGACGCTGGGATCTCCACGACGACCGGAGCGAGGAAGGCCGGGTCGTGGAAGGCGAGTGGAACGAGGGGCTGTCGGCGCTCGCCGGTCACGAAGTCCGCATCGTCAGGCCCGAGCAGCCGGGTGTGCTGCGCGAGGATCCGGTCACACTCGTCTCGCGCGCGTCGGTCGAGCGGCTCGAGCGCGAGGCGGGCGCGGCCGTCGACGCGCGGCGCTTCCGCATGCTGCTCGACCTCGACGGCTGTGCCGAGCACGAGGAGGACACGTGGGACGGCCGCAGGGTCCGGGTCGGCGACGTCGTGCTCCGCGTCGGTGGGCCCGTGCCGCGCTGCGCGGCGACGACGCGTGATCCGGACACGGGCAAGCGCGACCTCGACACGCTGCGGCTGATCAAGCGCTACCGCGGCGTGCGCGAACGGCGAGGCGATCGACTTCGGCGTCTACGCAGCGGTCGAGCAGCCGGGCCGCGTGCGGGTGGGCGACGCCGTCGAGCCGTTGTAACGTTGTCGCCGTGTCCTCGCAGGCGCTGATCGTCGACGCGGTTCGCAGCCCGATCGGGCGGCGGAACGGCGCTCTCTCGAAGCTCCGCGGCGATGAGCTGTGCGGTCAGGTGTTGAACGGGCTCGTCGAGCGCATAGGTCTCGATCCGGCCGAGGTCGCGGACGTCCAGATGGGCTGCGTCACGCAGATCGGCGAGCAAGGCTGGAACATCGGACGGATGGCGCCGATGGTGGCCGGCTGGCCCGAGACGGTCTGCGGCACGACCGTCGACCGCCAGTGCGGCTCCTCGATGCAGGGCAACTTCAATGCGGCCGCGGCGGTCTGGTCCGGACAGCTCGACGTGGTCGTCTCGGCGGGCGTGGAGATGATGTCGCGCGTTCCGATGGGCTCGAACGGCGGCGATCTCTCGGAGAAGCTGACGGAGCGCTGGGAGATCGTCCCGCAGGGCATCTCTGCCGAGGTGATCGCGGCGGAATGGGGCTTCTCCCGGGAGGACCTCGACGGCTACTCGCTCGAGTCGCACCGGCGCGCGGTGGCGGCGATCGACGAGGGGCGGTTCGAGCGCGAGCTCGTGCCGGTCGAGGTGACGAACCCGCACGTCGGCACGCTGGTCGGTGTCGACGAGACGCCGCGGCGGGACACGTCCGCGGAGGCGTTGGCCGGACTGGCGCCCGCGTTCATCCCGGAGGGTGTCGTCACGGCCGGGAACTCGAGCCAGATCTGCGACGGAGCGGCGGCCGTGCTGATCGTGAGCGAGCCCGGCCTGCGAGCGCCTGGGGCTCGAGCCGCGCGGCCGCTTCGTCTCGTTCGGGCTCGCGGGTGTCGACCCGCACCGGATGCTGCACGGGAACCCGGAGGCCTGCGCGAAGGCACTCGCGAAAGCCGGGCTGAGCTGGGACGACATCGCCGTGATCGAGGTGAACGAGGCGTTCGCCTGCGTCGTGCTCCAGTTCGCCCGCGACGCCGGGCTCGAGGAGCGCTGGGACGACATCAATCCGAACGGCGGCGGGATCTCGCTCGGACATCCGCTGGGCGCGACCGGCGCACGCATGACGGCGACGCTCCTGAGCGAGCTCGAGCGTCGCGGCGAGCGCTACGGGATCGCGTGCATGTGCATCGGCTTCGGCCAGGCGATCGCCGGCGTCGTCGAGCGCCTGTAAACCGGCACGGACTCGACACGGCGTGGGCACGGACGCGTGCGTCCCGCTCGCCTAGTGTTCTTTCCAGGGAACCTGGGGGTCCCCCGGGGAGCGCGCGCGCTGGTGGTCGTACCATCGGGCCATGTCTGACGGGGGCGGTCGGTCGTCGTGGTTGCTCGTGCGCGGTCGGGGGGAGCGGCGGCTCTCTGCCGCGGTGCCGGCCGACGAGCTCCGCGCTCACTCGTCGACGAAGCGCCCTTCGATCCAGCGCGGCGACCGCGCCGTGCTCTACGCCGCCGGCTGGCAGGTCGTCTTCGCTCTCGCCGAAGTCGTCTCCGAGCCCGAGAACGACCCCGATCGGACGCGCTGGAGCTGGCGCTTCCGGATCCGGCCGCTGCTCGCCCTCACCGACCTCCGCGAGGCTCCGCCGGTCGAGGCTGCCGGAGTCTTCCCGCGCAGCCTGGGCCGCCACTCGTACATCAGGTTGACCGACGACCAGTTCGAGCGCGCCCGAGCAGCGCTCACGGCTGCGCGAGGCTAGATCCGTGCGCGACGACGTCAAGCGCGTGATCGAGACCGGCTACGACGCGATGGCCGACCGCTTCGCAGCCTGGCAGCGAGAGATCCAGGGCTCCACGCGGCTCGAGCGCGTCGAGGAGCTGCTCGAGCTGCTTCCCGAGCGCCCCGAGGTGCTCGAGCTGGGCGTCGGCGCCGGGGTGCGCTCCACGCGCCTGCTCGCCGAGCGCGGGCGGCTCACCGGCGTCGACATCTCTGCCGAGCAGCTGCGGCGCGCGCGGGAGCGGATTCCGGGCTCGACCCTCGTCCACGCCGACTTCACGGAGCTCGAGCTCGAGCCGGAGTCCTTCGACGCGGTCGTCGCTGCCTACGTCCTCAACCACCTGCCGCCGGACGAGCTGGCGCCGCTCGCGCAACTGCTCGCCCGCTGGCTCAGGCCGGGCGGCCACCTCCTCGCCTCGTTCGGGACGAGCGACAACCCGGGCTGGCGTGGCGAGTGGCTCGGCGTCGAGATGTACTTCGCGGGGCTCCCACCGGAGAAGAATCGCCGTCTGGTCGAGGAGGCGGGCTTCCGGGTGCTTCGCGACGAGATCGAGACGTCGACCGAGCCGGAGGGCGAGGCGCGGTTCCAGTGGCTGCTCGCGCGGAGACCCGAGTAGCATCGCCCGTCCGTGGCCAGGGAGATCAAGAAGGTCGGAGTCGTCGGGCTCGGCACGATGGGGGCCGGGATCGCGCAGCTCGCAGTCGAGGCCGGATTCGAGACCGTCGGTCGCGAGGTGTCGATGGAGCTCGCCGAGGGCGCGCGTGACCGCATCGGCCATTTCCTCACTGCGCAAGGTCGAGAAGGGGCGGATGGAGCAGGTCGACCGCGACGCTGCGGTCGCACGGCTGACTCTCACCACCGAGGTCTCGGACCTCGCCGGCTGCGACCTCGTGATCGAGGCGATCGTCGAGGAGCTCGAGCCCAAGCAGGAGCTCTTCGCCGAGCTCGACCGGATCACCGCGGCCGACGCGATTCTCGCCACGAACACGTCGGCGCTGTCGGTGACGGAGATCGCTGCGGCCGCGACGAAGCGCGAACGCGTGCTCGGGATGCACTTCTTCAACCCGGCGCCGCTGCTGCCGCTCGTCGAGGTCATCCGCACCGAGCTGACGGCCGACGAGCCGTTCGAGTCGGCGGTGGCGTTCGGGGAGCGGCTCGGCAAGACGCCGATCCGCTGCAACGACACGCCGGGCTTCGTGGTCAACCGCGTGCTGATCCCGCTGCTGAACGACTGCGTCCGCGTGCTCGACGAGGCCCGGGTGACACCCGAGGATCTCGACACCGGGATGAAGAACGGGGCCGGCTGGCCGATGGGCCCGTGCGAGCTGATCGACCTGGTCGGGATCGACATCCACGTCCACGCTTCCGAAGCGCTCTACGCGGCCTTGCGGGAGCCTCGGATGGCGGCGCCGCCGAGGCTCGTCCGGATGGCCCAGGCCGGCCTGCTCGGCCGCAAGAGCGGCCGCGGCTTCTTCGAGTACTAGCCCGGATGGCGCGCAGAGCCTTTCTCCTCGGCGGGACCGGCAAGACAGGGCGCGTGCTGGCGCAGCGGCTGCTCGACACCGGCTGGGACGTGGTTCTCGGCAGCCGCGGCGAGCGGGCCGTGGAAGCTCCGACGGACGCCCGCCATGTCAAAGTCGATCGCGGCGACGACGAGGCGCTTCGCGGCGCCCTCGGTGAAGGCGTGGACGTGCTGGTCGATTTCGTTGCCTTCGAGCCGGCGCACGCCGAGCAGCTCCTGGCTCTGCGGGGCCTGACCCGGTCGCTCGTCGTCGTGTCGAGCTCGTCGGTGTACGCCGACCCCGCCGGTCGCTCGCTGGACGAGGTGAGGGAGGGCGGCGAGCCCGAGTTCCGGGTGCCGCTGACCGAGCGCGAGCCGACCGTGCCTCCCGGCGAGGCGACGTACTCGACGAAGAAGGTGGCGATCGAGCAGGCCCTCCTCGGGCAGGACGCGATTCCGTCGACGCTCGTCCGTGCCGGCGCGATCTACGGGCCGGGCGACCTGAACTCCCGCGAGTGGTACTTCGTCAAGCGCGCCCTCGACGGGCGGCGAGTCGTCGTGCTGGCGCACCGCGGCGCGAGCCGCTTTCAGCCGACCTCGGTGCACAACCTCGCAGAGCTGATCCGTCTCGCCGCCGAGCGGCCGGGGCGGCGCCTGCTGAACTGCGGCGATCCGGACGCGCCCGAGGTCGTCGAGATCGGGCGGCACATCGCGGCGGCGATGAACCACGACTGGGTGGAGGTGCTCCTTCCGGGCCCTTCGCAAGGGGTTGTCGGCGACAACCCCTGGGCTGTGCCGCGCCCGTTCGTGCTCGACATGACCGAGGCGGAGTTCGAGGTCGGCTACCGGCCCGTCACGACGTATGCGAAGGCCGTCGGCGAGACCTGTGCGTGGCTCGTCTCCGCAACCGAGGAACGCGACTGGCCCGAGGTGCTTCCGGGCTCGGCGAAGCTGTACGGCGAAGAGTTCGACTACGACGCCGAGGACGAGCTCGTGCGCGGGCTCACGGCCGGCTGAGCCGCGCCCACACGTTCTCGAGCAGTCGCGAGACGGTCGGATCGCCGACCGACGCGGCGAAGTTGAGCGCGCCGGCCGCGAAGACCTTGGCACCCCGCGGGCTCTCGTAGTACGTCATCTCGGCCGAGCGCCCGATCCCCATCAGGTCCGGGATCGCCGCGAGCACACGCGTGCCGCGCGGGGAGGCCTCGGTCCGGGCGTCGATCTCGATCCCATAGCGGCCGAAGACGCTGCCGGCGCCCAGGCCGGTGCCCTCGAAGGGCCACCCGCCCTGGGCGACGACATAGCCGGCCTGGCGCCCGCCGTAATCCGAGCCGATGTACTGCACGCCGACCAGCGCCGACTCGGGGCGCCCGAGCTCGCGCCAGATGCGTACGCGTCGCAGCCGCTCGCCCTCTCGGTCGACCCGCCAGAAGAAGTTGTTGGCGGCGAGGAAGAGCAGGTTGCCGCCGACGTTCCGGTAGCTCTCGACCAGGTCGTAGGCTCGCTTCGTCACGTACTCCTCGTGGCCGGGGAAGACGATCAGGTCGTACGCGCGCGCCAGCGCGGCCCCGCTCGCGAAGCGCTCGAGATCGTCGTCCGAGATGTACTCGACGCGCTTGTCCGTGCGGTTGAGCCAGCCGATGAAGTCGAGATCCCAGTCGCGGAAGCGGAACGGGACGCCGAAGTCGAGGTAGGGGCGCCGAAGGTCGACGCGCCGCACGGCGCCGCTGACGTACCAGGAGTCGCCCCAGCCGTCGCCGTCCGCGTCCCAGAAGTTGTACGCCTGCCAGGTGTTGGTCGCGAGCACGACCGCGATCCTGCTCGTGGCCCCGAAGCGCTTCGGGCGGACGATGAAGGGCGCGTAGCCGAGGCGGCCGTCCTCGGAGCTCGCGCGCAGGAAGTAGAGGCCGCTGGCCCAGTTGCCGGCGCGGCCGAAGTCGAGCGTGGCCGGCGCGTCCCGGTGCGTGCGCCAGTCGAGCGGCAGCGGCGCCGTCATCGCGGTGCCGGCGGTCTTGAAGTCGGCTCCCCGCTCGCTCGAGTAGTGGAAGACCTGGAGGCGCAGCGCGTTCGCGTCGGTGGCGAGGCTGAGAGGCGCCGGCTCGCCGGGCTCGTAGCTCCGGAGCGGGAAGCCCGCCTCGATCCCCTGCACACGCACGACCGGCGCCCTCCGCCGGCCCGGGCGCGGGTTGTCGAGCACTCGTCGCCCGCCGGGCCCGGTTGCGGTGAGGCGGAGCACGTACGTCCGCGGAGGTGTCGAGCGCGCCGGCCTCCAGGCCAGGCGGCGAAGGCCGGCCGCGAAGCGCCGCTCCGTGCGCCACACGACCGCCTGCGGGATCTTGCCCGGGTGGATCGTGTCCGTCCGAACCACCTCCAGCCGGACCCGCGCGGGCCGGTCGAGCCGGAAACGGACGACCGCGCGGTCACGGAAGCCGTCGCCGTTCGGGCTGACGGTCGCGAGCAGGCGGCCGTCGCCGGCGAACGGGCGCGAGCCGCTGCCGACGCGCACGTCCGAGATCGTCGGCGCAGCCACCGTGGCGGCAAGGGCAAGCGGGATCAGCGCGATCACGGCGAGCCCGAGCCCTCGAACAGCCGACGCACGCCGCGAGCGGCGTCCTGCTCGCTCGAGACCACCACCTCGTCCCCGGCCTGCAGCACGGACGACCCGCCCGGCCGCACGACCTCGCCGTTGCGGACGATGGTGACGATCCAGCCGTACTCGCCGAGCGGCAGCTCCTTGATCTTCCGGCCGGCGGCGTACGAGCCCTCGCGGACCAGGTGCCGGTGCAGGTCGCCGGGCTCCTTCGCCAGGTCGATCGAGAGCCGCCACGGCTCGGGCCGCCGCTTGCGCATGCGCACGCCGAGCCGGCGCGCCGCCCATGGCACCGTGGAGCCCTGGACGAGGACCGAGAAGGCGACGACCACGAAGATCAGCTCGTAGATCCGGCGGGAGTCGTCCACGCCGGACAGCACGGCCAACGCCCCCAAGAGGATCGGCACCGCGCCCTTGAGGCCGCCCCACATCAGGAACAGCCGCTCGCCGTGTCTGAGTCTCGTACGTGTCAGCAGCGGGGCGATCGCGAGCGGGCGGGCCACGAAGGCGAGCACGAGCGCGAGCGCGATGCCCTCCCAGAGCACCGACCCCGTCAGCACGTCCGTCAGGTCCAGCGTGAGCCCGAGCGCGACGAACACGGCGATCTCGGCCAGGCTCGCGAGCGAAGCGTGGAAGCGCTCGATCTCGGCCTTGAAGGGTGCGCGCGCGTCGCCGATCAGGATTCCGGCGACGAAGACGGCGAGGAACCCCGAGCCGTGGGCGATCGAGGCGGCGCCGTAGATCAGGCCTGCCGCGGCGAGCGTCCGCAGCGGATAGAGGCCCTCGCTCGGCAGGGAGACCTTGCGTAGGAGCGGAACGAGCAGCAGGCCGCCCGCCAGGCCGATCGCGAGCCCCACCGCGATCTCGACCACGAATTCCTCCACGACCACCCAGAAGGTCGCGTCGGCGTGGTTGGCGAGCTCGACCATCCCGATCAGCAGCGCGATCCCGACCGGGTCGTTCATGCCCGATTCGCCCTCGAGGATCGTGCCCGTGCGCCCGACCACCTGCCGCTGGCCGAGCACGGAGAACGTCACCGCCGGATCGGTGGGAGCCAGCGCCGCGCCGATGATCCCGGCCGTCGTCCAGTCCACGTCCAGCAGGAACTTCGCCACCACCGTCATGACGGCGGCCGTCGCGAACGTCCCCACGGTGCCGAGGACGACGATCGGCGTCGACGCCGCCCGGAAGCGGCGCAGGCCGATGTGCATCCCGCCGTGGAAAAGGATCACGATCAGCGCCACGACGGCAATCCGCTCGACCGTTCGGATCGAGACGTCCTCGCGGAGGTCGGGGAAGAGGTCCGAGAGCGCGGCCGCGCCGAGCAGGAAGAGCGCCGGCGCCGGAACCGGGAACGAGCTCGTGACGCGAATGGCCACGAGCGCGAGCGAGAAGCCACCTGCGAGAATGAGCAGGATCAGCGCGAAATCGGAGATCTCGCTCACGGAACGGGGACTTTACGGCCCAGGACGGGTGTCCCTAACGGTTTCTTTACGTTTCACTCAAGCTGGGCAAACCCCGATAGACGACACTTGACCTAGCGCATGCGACGTTTCCTGGTCCCACTCCTGCTCCTCGCCGCCGCCTTTCCCGCGGCAGGCTTGTCCGTGCCCGGTGCTGCCGCTGACGGCAGCCTCAGCGTGCGCGACGGCCGGGGCAAGGTGACGATCGTCGTCAAAGGCTCGCTGATCGGGCGCCTCGGCAACGGCTCGATCACGATCGAGGAGCTTGCAGACGACGCCGACACCGTTCCCGTCGTCCGGGGCTACAAGACCTTCAAGTGGGGCCGTGGCGGCGCGCGCACCTACACGGGGAAGAACGTCCGTTTCCGGGTGATCGGCGGGCGCTACCGCGTGCAGTTCGCAGGCAAGGGGCTGCATTTCAGCCTCGTCGGGCGTGGCCGCGTCCAGCTGGACGGCAACGGCTCGATGCAGGACGGCGTCTTCTACGACGGCTTCTACTCGCTGAACGGCACCGAGGAAGAGTCGCTGCCCGACGATCCCACCTGGCTGAACCTCGCGCCGCCCCCTCCTCCTCCGCCGCCTCCGAGCGAGCGGGCGCGTCAGGCCTAGGGCCGTGCCTCCCGACAAGACACAGTCGGTGCTGATCGTCGAGGACGAGTCCTCGATCGCGTCGTTCGTCTCGCTCTACCTGAAGAAGGCCGGCTACGACGTGGACATTGCTCCCAACGGCACGGACGCGCTCGAGAAGGCGGAGAACAACCCGTCGCTGATCGTGCTCGACCTGATGCTCCCGGACATGGACGGCATCGACGTCTGCCGGCGACTGCGCAAGAAGTCCGACGTGCCGATCCTGATGCTCACGGCGCGTGACGAGGACATCGACAAGATCATCGGGCTCGAGGTCGGCGCGGACGACTACATGACGAAGCCGTTCAACCCGCGGGAGCTGGTGGCGCGGATCAAGTCGATCCTGCGCCGCGCGACCACCGAGCGCCGCGACGCCGAGACCGCCGAGCTGCGCCACGGAGACCTCGTGATCAACTCTGGCCGTCGCGAGGTGAAGGTCGGCGAGACCGAGATCCAGCTTGCCCCCAAGGAGTTCGACCTGCTGTGGGAGCTGCTCGACCACCGCGGGATCGTGCTGACGCGCGACCAGCTGCTCGAGCGGGTGTGGGGCTACACCTTCGCCGGCGACACGCGGACGGTCGACGTCCACGTGCGCCAGCTCCGCCGCAAGCTCGGTGAGGCCTCTCCGATCGTTACCGTGTGGGGCGTCGGGTACAAGGTGTCCCCGGCCAAGGAGTCCGTCAGCACCTCCGCCTAGGGGGTCCGTTGTTCAGCTCGCTCCGCTTCCGGCTACCGGCCCTGTTCCTCGCGGGGATCGTGATCACCGGATTGATCTCGACGATCACGGCGTACCAGCTCTTCCAGGACTACGTGGAGGATCGCTTCTTCGCCGAGCTGCGGCGTGAGGCTGCCGGCCTCACCGACCTCTACGCGACCCAGGCCGTCCAGGCGAGCGACGAGGGCAGGCCGCCGCCGTTCGCGCAGGCCGCCCGCCTCGAGCGGGCGACGGGAGACCGCCTCTTCTACTGCGGGACCGACCCGTTCGCGAGCGAGCAGGGGTTCGGGCTGACGCGGCTCAACCCCTGTCCCGTGGACGCTCGCAGCGAAAGCCCGCTCAGGTTCGAGTTCACGCCGCCCGATGCGAAGCGGCCGTACTTCGCAGTCGCCCATCCCCTGCGCCTGGAAGGGCGGGGGCCCGCGTTCGGCCTGCTCGTGGTGGCGAAGCCGCGCGCTGAGCTCAGCGACCGGCTGAACACGCTGATCGAGCGCCTCGCGCTCGCGTTCCTGGGCGGGATCGTGGTCGCCGGTGCGCTCGCGTGGTACCTCTCGCGACGGCTCACACGGCCGATCCTCGCGCTCTCCAATGCCGCGGACCAGGTGGCCGAGGGCCGCTACGACGTCGAGATCCCACGCGCGGGAGGCGAGATCGGGCACATGGCCGAGCGGTTCGGGCAGATGGCGCACCGCCTGCGCGAGGCGAACGAGCTGGAGCGCAACTTCCTGATGCGGGTCTCGCACGAGCTGCGGACGCCGCTGACCGCGATCCGCGGCCACGTGGGCGCGCTGCGGGAGGGCCTCGCCGACGACCCGGAGTCGAGGGAGGAGTCGCTCGAGGTGGTGGCCGCCGAGGCCGCCCGCCTTGAGCGGCTAGTCGGGGACGTACTGGACCTCGCCAAGCTCGACGCGCGCCGGTTCACCGTTCGCGAGGAGGAGGTCGACATGGGCCGGGTGCTCGAGCGCGCCTTCGCCTCGTTCGGGGAGGAGGCGCGTCGTCGCGGAATCGACTACCGCCAGCACGCCGACGGCGGAGCGGTCATCTACACGGACGGCGACCGGGTGCTGCAGATCATCTCGAACCTGCTCTCGAACGCGTTCCGCTGGACGCCCGACGGTGGGCGGATCGACCTCGAGCTGGAAGCCGCGAACGGCGACGTCTCGGTCGCCGTCGCCGACTCCGGGCCGGGCATCTCCGCGGAAGAGGCGGAGCGGATCTTCCGGCCGTTCTGGTCGCGCGACGGCGGCGGCACCGGCCTCGGCCTGGCGATCGCGCACGAGCTCGCGAACGCCCTCGGCGGGCGGATCGAGTTCGACAGCACCGTCGGGCACGGCAGTCGCTTCCAGCTCGTCCTGCCCGCACGAACCGAATAGCATCGGCGACCTCATGTCGTCGCTCCCACAGCCCGAGGAGCGGCGGGGGCGCGCCCAGGTCCTGCAGCTGCCGGTTCGCCGCGGGCCGGTTCGCGCCGCTCTCGTCGCCCTGCGTCCACGCCAGTGGTCGAAGAACCTGCTCCTGTTCGCCGGGATCCTCTTCGCCGCGGAGCTCGGGGACCTCGTTCGCTGGGTCGAGGCCGCGACCGCCTTCGCCGCCTACTGCGCCGCCTCGAGCGCGGCCTACCTGGCCAACGACGTCAGAGATGCCGAGAGCGACCGCCTGCACCCGCTGAAGCGCGAGCGGCCGGTGGCCCGCGGCGAGCTGTCGAGTCGGGCGGCGCTCGTTCTCGCCGCCGCGCTGGCCGCATGCGCCCTCGGAGCAGCCCTGGCGCTCGGCCCCCTCTCGGCGATCCTGCTCGCGCTCTTCCTCGGCCTCCAGGCGGCGTACACGCTGTCGCTGCGCAACGTGGTGCTGCTGGACGTGATGGCGATCTCCGGCCTGTTCGTGATCCGTGCGGCCGCGGGCGCCGAGGCCGTCGATGTGCGCATCTCGCCCTGGCTGCTGCTCTGCACCGCGCTGCTCGCGCTCTTCCTCGCGCTCGCGAAGCGCCGGGGTGAGCTCGTGCTCGCGGGGCGAGAGGCGACGCCCGGCCGCGCGTCGCTGTCCGGCTACTCGCTCGGGCTCGTCGACCACCTGATCACCGTCGTGACCGCCGCGACCGTCGTCGCCTACTCGCTCTACACCTTCGGCTCCGAGCACTCGACGGCGATGATGGCCACGATCCCGTTCGTGGTCTTCGGCCTCTTCCGCTACCTCTTGCTCGTGCATCGCGACGACCTGGGCGAGGAGCCCGAGCAGATCCTGCTCTCGGACCGCCCGATCCTGGTCACGGTCGCCCTGTGGGGCCTGGCGGCCGCGGCGATTCTCGCCTGGGCCTAGAAGCTGCTGCTAGGCGTTGCTGCGGCGCTCTTCGATGCGGTAGACGATCGCGCCCTTGCTCTCCTCGAGGCGCTCCTCGAGCTTGGCGAGGCGGTCGTCGACGCCCTTCCACCCGGACGTGATCAGGTCGACGAGCAGCGCGAGGTCGTCGAGGCGGGCGTGGCGCTCGGAGAGGAGGTCGCCCTCCATCCGCTCGAGGCGGCGGATCGTCTGGCCGGCAAGGCCGCGAACCTCCGCGATGTGGCGTCCGACCGGGATCGTCTCGGCCTTGAGCCCTTCGCGGACGGCGTCGCTGACGCGACCTGGCAGGGACGACTCGATCTGCGCGGCGAGGTCGGCCAGCGCCTCGATCTGCTCGCGGGCCCGCTCGAGCGTCGCCTGGACGTCGCTCGGGTCGACGCGACCCTCTGCGGCCGTGGCCAGACGCTCCTTTGCGCGCTGGATTGCGGCCTCGTCCATAGGCGAAAGGTACCGTGGCCGCCGGACGGATGAAGGTTTCCGAGCTCGACTACGAGCTGCCTTCCGGGCTGATCGCCCAGCGGCCGCCGGAGAGGCGCGACGATTCGCGGCTGCTCGTGTACGAGCGGGCATCCGGCGAGGTGCGGCACAGGCTCTTCTCCGGGCTCCCCGAGGAGCTCGCCCGAGGCGAGCTCCTCGTGGCGAATGACACCCGCGTCGTACCCGCCCGGATCCCGATCGCCTCGCCGCGCGGCGAGGTGCTGCTGCTGGAGCGGAGGGGCGAGAACGGCGTCTGGGAGGCGCTCGCGCGGCCGACGAGGCGTCTCCGCGCGGGCCGCCGATACGGGCCGGTCGAGCTGCTCGAGCACCTCGGCGAGGGCCGCTGGCTGCTGCGGGTCGACGGCGAGCCGGCCGGTGAGGCGCCACTGCCGCCGTACATCACGGAGCCGCTTGCCGACCCGGGGCGCTACCAGACGGTCTACGCCGACGAGGCCGGCTCGGCGGCCGCGCCGACCGCCGGTCTGCACTTCACACCCGAGCTGCTGGCCCGGCTCGACGTCGAGTACGTCACGCTCCACGTCGGCCTCGACACTTTCCGCCCGCTCGCGGTGGAAGACCTCGCCGAGCACCGTTTGCACGGGGAGCGCTACTCCGTGCGGCCGGAGGCGTGGAAGCGGATCGAGGCGGCCGAGCGCGTGCTCGCGGTGGGGACGACCACGCGTCCGCGTGCTCGAGTCGGTTGCGCGAGGGGCGCCGCTCGGCGGGCGCACGGAGCTCTTCGTCACACCCGGATTCGAGTTCCGCCGCGTCGATGCGCTCCTGACGAACTTCCACCTGCCCCGTTCGACGCTGCTCGCGCTCGTGATGGCGTTCGCCGGCCGGACGAGATCGCGGCGACTCTACGAGCTGGCAATCGCCGAGCGGTACCGCTTCTACTCGTTCGGGGAGCCATGCTGATCCCGTGCCTGCGCTGACGATGACCCTGCCCGCGACTTCACGGTCACGGCGACCGACGGCGCAGCCCGCGCCGGGACGCTTCGCACCGCCCACGGCGACGTGCCCACGCCGGCCTTCATGCCGGTCGGGACGAAGGGCACGGTCAAGGGCGTCGACCCCGACGAGCTCGGCGCGCTCGGCGCCTCGATCGTCCTCGGCAACACCTACCACCTGCACTTCAAGCCGGGAGCGGACGTGATCGCCGAGCTGGGCGGGCTGCATCGCTTCATGGGCTGGGACGGCCCGATCCTCACCGACTCGGGCGGCTTCCAGGTCTTCTCGCTGCGGCACACGCTGCTCGCCGTGGACGACGACGGCGTCACGTTCCGCTCCGTCTACGACGGCGACCCGGCCCGGCTCACACCGGAGCTGGCCGCCGAGATCCAGGCCAAGCTCGGCTCGGACATCGCGATGTGCCTGGACGTCTGTCCGCCCGCGGACGTCGTCGCGTGCAGAGCTCGAGGCCGCCACGCGCCGGACGGCCGTGTGGGCGGCGAGGCAGCGGGAGGCGCCGCGCGCCGACGGCCAGCTCGTCTTCGGCATCGCGCAGGGCGGCAGCGACCCGGAGCTCCGTCGCCGCTCGATCGAGGAGATCGTCGCCCTCGACTTCGACGGCAACGCGCTGGGCGGGCTGAGCGTGGGGGAGGATCGGCGGACGATGTTCGAGACGGTCGGCTGGGCCGCGCCGCTTCTGCCGGCCGAGAAGCCGCGCTACTTCATGGGCATCGGCGACCCGGAGGGCATCCTCGAGGTGATCGAGAAAGGGGTCGACATGTTCGACTGCGTCCTGCCCACCCGCCTCGGCAGGACCGGAACGGCGCTCAGCTGGGAGGGCGGCCGGCTGAACCTCCGGAACGCACGCTTCGTCCGTGACCCGCGGCCGCTCGACGAGGGCTGCGACTGCCCGGCCTGCGCCCGCTTCAGCCGCGCCTACATCCGCCACCTCGTCAAGGAGAAGGAGCTGCTCGGCCTGCGCCTGCTCTCGGTGCACAACCTCCGCTTCCTCCTGCGGCTCACGGCCGGCGCCAGGGCGGCGATCGAGCGCGGCGAACTGGCATCGTTCAAGGCCGAGGTGCTGGCCCGACTCGCCACCGATCCCGCGGAGCCCGCGTGGAGCCGCTGATCTTCATCGCCGTCATGGTCGGCCTGATGTGGCTGCTCGTGCTCCGGCCGCAGCGCCGGCGCACGTCGGAGCTCACCACCATGATCGCCGGCCTGTCCGTCGGCGACGAGATCGTGACCGCCGGCGGGATGTACGGCCGGATCAAGCGCATGGACTCCGACGTGCTGACGGTCGAGATCGCGCCGGACATCACCGTTCGGGTCGCCCGTGCGAGCGGTCTCGGGCGTGATCCGGCCCGAGGACGCGGTCGAGCCTGCGGAAGCACCGGTCGCCCCCGACGACCGCTAACCTGTTGAGCCGCTAGACGTGTCTACCAGGCGTTCCAACCTCCTTTTCATCCTTGGCGTCCTCGTGGCGATCGTCGGCGCTGCTTTGCTGGCGACTCCGGGCTCGCCGATCTACCAGAAGCCGAAGCTCGGGCTCGACCTCCAGGGCGGGCTCGAGATCGTCCTCGAGGCCCAGCCTCCGCCGGGACGTGAGCTGACGGACGAGGACCTCGAACGTTCGATCTCGATCATCCGCGAGCGGATCGACAAGCTCGGCGTCTCCGAGACCGAGGTCCGCAAGCAGGGCACCAACCAGATCGCGATCCAGATCCCGGGCGTGAAGGATCCCGAGCGCGCGGCCGAGATCATCGGCAAGACCGCGCAGCTCGAGCTGTACAAGTTCGAGGCGAACCTGATCGGGCCGTCGCGGAACGCCCAGGGCGACGCGGTCCCGAGCACGAGCATCTTCAACCTCCTCGCCGGCCAGCAGTCGCAGATCAAGAGCGACGAGGACGCGCGCGAGTGGTACCTCTTCGACGAGCAGAAGAAGCGCGTCGCCGGGCCGCGCGAGACGAAGGCGGAGATCCTCGCGATCAAGCGCATCAAGGACCAGCTGCAGCCGGGCGGCAAGCTCCCGAAGGGCTGGAAGTTCATGGGCGTGCCGCAGAAGACGGTCGTCCTGACCTGCGGCATCGGCGAGCGCTACTGCCCGGCCGCGGGCGAGAACCCGGACACGAACTTCTACTACCTGCTCCGCTACCAGCCGCGCGACGCCGAGCAGCCCGTTCCCGAGATGACCGGTGAGGACCTGAAGCTCTCGGGCACCCGCCAGGACTTCGGGACGAACGGCGAGGCGATCGTGCTGATGGACTTCACCGACAAGGGCGCGGACAAGTTCCACGAGGTCACGCGCGACATCGTCGAGAGCAGCCGCTTCCGCTCCTCGCAGGGCAGAGGCGAGGTGCTGGACAGCTTCGCGATCGTGCTCGACGGCAGGATCAAGTCGGCGCCGACCGTCGATCCCGACGACAACCCCGACGGCATCCCCGGCGACAACGGCGCGCAGATCACGGGCATCGGCGACGTCGACGAGGCCAAGGACCTCGCGCTCGTGCTGCAGACCGGCGCTCTGCCGATCGAGTTCGTCCAGGTCGATCGCACCCAGGTCTCCGCCACGCTCGGTAAGGACTCGCTGAACGAGGCGCTGCGGGCGTCGATCGCCGGCCTGATCATCGTCGCCCTCTTCCTGCTGATCGTCTACCGCTTCCTCGGGCTGGTCGCGGTGTTCGGCCTCGCGATCTACTCGGCGCTGCTGTACGCGGTGATCCTGCTCTTCGACGTCACGCTCACGCTGCCGGGCTTCGCCGGAATGATCCTCGCGATCGGCGTCGCGGCCGACGCGAACATCGTCATCTTCGAACGCATCAAGGAGGAGGCGGCTGCGCGCAAGTCGATCCGCGCGGCGATCGCACACGGCTACCGGAAGGGCTTCGCGACGATCGTGGACGCGAACGTCGTGACCGCGATCACGGCGCTGATCCTGTTCGCCGTCGCGACGCGGAGGCGTGCGCGGATTCGCCTTCATGCTCCTGCTCGGCACCGGGCTCTCGATCATCACGGCGGTCTTCGCCACCCGCGCTCTGCTCGGGCTCCTGGCCGGGTTCAAGTGGTTCGACAACCCCAAGTTCATGGGCGCCGAGCAGCAGAAGATGGCGCGCTGGCAGATGTTCGACGCCGTCGGCAAGCGGCGCATCTGGTTCTCGATCGCGGGCGTCCTGATCGCGATCTCGATCGGCTCGCTGATCTTCAAGGGCCTGAACCTCGGGATCGACTTCCGCGGCGGCACGCAGATGACGTTCGTGACCGAGGAGCCGGTCGACGTCGCGGACGTGCGCACCGAAGCCGCGAAGTTCGACCTCGGCGACGCGGTCATCCAGGGCCGCGGCGACGAGGCCGAGGGCGGCGGCTTCAGTGAGTTCCAGATCAAGGCCGAGCCGCTGACCGCCGCCGAGCAGCGTGAGGTCGTGAGCGCGATGGAGACGGAGTTCGACGCGAGCTCGGCCGTGCGCAACGTCTCGGCGAGCTTCAGCGAGGAGATCCTGCGCGGCGCGATCCTGGCCATGATCGTCTCGTTCCTGCTGATCACGATCTACATCTGGGCGCGGTTCCAGTGGCGGTTCGCGGTGCCGATCCTGCGCACGATCGCGAACGACGGCCTGATCGCGATCGGGATCTACTCGCTCTCCGGCCGGGAGGTGACGGCGTCGACGGTCGCGGCGTTCCTGACCATCATCGGTTACTCGATCTACGACACGATCATCATCTTCGACCGCGTGCGCGAGAACCTGCCGTTGATGCGCCGTTCGACGGTCAAGGAGATCATCAACGTGTCGCTGTGGGAGACCGTCCGCCGGTCGGTCGCCACCACGATCATCGTGCTGCTGCCGGTGAGCGCGCTGTTCCTCTTCGGCGGCGAGACGCTGCAGGACTTCGCGTTCGCGATCCTGATCGGGATCTCGATCAGCGCGTTCTCGACGATCTTCATCGCGGCGCCGTTCCTGGCCGTTCTGCTCGAGCACTCTCCGGAGTACAAGGGGCGCAAGGGCACGGGCGAGGCGGCTCTGCTGGCCGAGGACGGCCGCGTGCTGCTTCCGGAGGAGCTGGAGGAGGCAGAGGCAGAGGCTGAGGCAGATGAAGCGGAAGAGCCGGTGCCCGCGGCTTCGGCCGCGCCTGGAGCCCCGGCCGTGCCGGGAACCGCCGCGGCCAAGCGTGAGCGCCGCCGCCAGCGCAGGCGCGCAAGGCCGCATGGCCGATCCCGCTAACCCGCTCCGCGACGTCCTGGAACGGATTGCCGCGGAGCTCGCCTCTGCGGGCAACCTCCGGATCGAGGAAGCCCGGAGCCTCGTCGACCAGCTCGCGCATCGCTGGCGCGGCGACGTCGTCCGTGCGAGCGAGCGCGTCGGTCAGGCCGCGGACGGCGTCTTCCACGAGCTGGGGCTCGTCACCCGTGACGACTTCGTCGAGCTGGAGCTCCGCGTGGCCCAGGTCGAGCACCGGCTGCGGCTGCTCGAAGACGGCGGCGCGGCCCGCGACGGCCGGCCCGCCTAGCCTGCTGTCACACTGAACGCATGGCCCAAGCGCCTCCCCGCAACCTCGGGCGCTTGTCCGAGATCGCCCAGGTCGCCGTGCGGCACGGCTTCGGCTACGTCTTCCGCCGCAACCGCCTCGGCCATCTGATCCCCGGCCGCGACGGGCTCGACCCGGACGCGCCGCCCTCCGAGCGCGGCCGCCGCCTCCGCGAGATGCTCGACGAGCTCGGGCCGACCTTCGTCAAGTTCGGACAGCTGCTCTCGATGCGGCCGGACGTGCTCCCGCCGGACATCATCGCGGAGCTCCGCGGCCTCCAGGACGACGTGCGGCCGTTCCCGTACGAGCTGGCGAAGCAGGCGATCGAGGAGGAGCTCGAGCAGCCGATCGAGCGCCTCTTCCTCGACTTCGAGGAGACGCCGATGGCGGCCGCGTCGATCGGCCAGGTGCACCGGGCGGTGCTGCCGAACGGCCACCGCGTCGCCGTCAAGGTGCAACGGCCCGGCGCACCGCGCCAGATCGAGGCCGACCTCTCGCTCCTGCACCAGGCGGCGCGGATCGCGAAGGAGCGCGTGCGGGCGCTCGACTTCATCGACACGCACGAGCTGGTCGAGGAGTTCGCCCGCGCGATCCGCCAGGAGCTCGACTACCGCCTGGAGGCCCGAAACGCCGAGCTCTTCCGGCGCAACTTCGCCGGCCATCCGCACGTGCGCGTCCCGCGCGTCTACTGGAGCTACACGCGCACGCGGGTGCTGACGCTCGAGTACCTCGAAGGCACGCAGGTGGCCGACGTCGACGAGCTGAACCTGACGATGGAGGAGCGGAGGCGGCTGGCGTACCTGATGACCGAGGCCTGGATGACGATGATCTTCCGCCACGGCTTCTTCCACGGCGACCCGCACCCGGCCAACATCCTCGTGCTCGATCGCCCGGACCAGATCGGCCTGGTCGACTTCGGCCTCGCCGGCAAGCTGACCAGTTCGGACATCGCCAAGGCGACCAGGCTCTTCATCGACGCCGCGAACGAGAACGTCGACGTGCTGCCCAAGCGCCTGGCCGATCTCGGCGTCCGCTACCCGCGCGAGCGCGAGGAGCAGTTCGTGGCCGAGCTGCGCGAGCTCTTCTACCGCTACTACGGCGCCCGCCTCTCGGAGATCGATCCGCTGCAGGTGATCCGCGAGGGGTTCTCGCTCATCTACCGCCTGCAGCTGAAGCTGCCGACCCGTTTCCTGCTCCTCGACCGCTCGATCGCGACCCTGGGCTCGGTCGGGCATCGAGCTCTACCCCGACTTCAACGTCTTCGAGGTCGCGCAAGCCGTACGCGCGCAGCCTGATGATCGGCCGCTACACGCCGCGCCGGCTCCTGGGCACGGCGACCCGCGATGCCGTCAACCTGGCCCAGATCGCGCGCGAGCTGCCGTTCCAGGTGCACGACACGCTCGAGCAGGTGCGGGACGGCCAGATCGAGGTCGGCTTCGTGCACAAGGGCCTCGACGAGTTCATGCACCGCGCAGACGTCGTGTTCAACCGCCTCGTCATCGGGCTGGTCGTCGCCGCAGGGCTCCTCGGCTCGAGCATCATCGGCGTGCTCGCCACCTCGGGGCCGCACCTGCTCGGCCTCCACGTGGTCTCGCTGGTCGGCTTCCTGCTCTCGGGGGTGCTCGGCGTGTGGCTGCTGCTCGGCGTGCTGCGCTCCGGCCGGATCTAGAAGGCCAGGTGCAGCTCGGCCGGTCGGCCGAGGCGGAGCACGGAGACGAGGCGCGTCGGCTGGAGCTCCGGCGGGAGCGCCAGCAGCTCGCGAACCGCGAGGGCGAGGCGCGTGCCCTGCTCGTTCTCGCCGTCGACGTCGATCGCGATTGCGCGGCCGTGCGCGTGCGCCTCGGCGAGCGGCGCTGCGAGGTCGAGGCGAGGCTCGGCGACGCTGGTCACGCGGACACCGCCGAGTGCCTGCGCCAGGTAGCCGGAGAGTGCGACCAGGCGGCGATCGACGAGGCCGGAGTTGAGCTGGCGGCGGGCGGCCGGGCTGAGCTCGACCCGGGCGGTCAGGCCTTCCGCTTCGGCGCGGTAGTAGCGCGAGAGCGCCAGCGCGCGGTCGGCGTAGCCGGTGCGGCCCTCGAGCGCGAGCAGCGCCAGCCACGGATCGGCGCCCCGGAGCCGTCTCGCGATCCGGCGCAGGTTCGGGCTGCCGCCGCCGCGTCGCGCGCGAATCGCGGCGCGCAGGAGGTGCGGGTCGACGCGAGCCCTGCGCGCAGCGGTCTCGAGGCGATCGAGGAAGGCGGGGGAGAGGGGGAGCTCGCCGCCCGGATCGCCGGCCGGCCAGGCCCATTCCTCAGGCCCGGGAACGGCCCGCGCCGCCGGCGGCGGGCCGACCACGAAGGTCTGCTGTCCGTCGTCGAGCACCTGGGCGGTCACGTTGCCGGCCAGCGCGGTCATCGGTGCCGCAAGGACGAACGCGGCCGCGATCAGCAGGCGCCGGCGGAGACGACGGCGAGGACGCGCTGCCGGGGCGTCTCGCGGACGACCGGCAGCGGGTCGGGCTCGGGGTCGAGCTCGGGCTCGGGGACGGGAGCGGGCAAAGGTGCGGGCAGCGGCTCCACGTGGTGGCCGTGCGCGCGCTCGATCGCCCGGAGCAGGTCGCTCCGCGCGGCGACGGCGATGTCCACGTCGCGACCGAGCTTCTCCGCGACCCGGCGGATCGCGGGCTCGTTCGTCGGTCGGGCCACCGCCAGGAGAGCGCGCTCTTCGACGAGCGCGATCGGGAGCGCCGAGTACATGCGGGCGTCGTCCTCGCCCAGAAGCTGGCGCGGCGAGCGGGTCGATCGTCGAGTGCTCGAGGTCGACGAACGGCAGGCCCATCTGGGCGGCGAGCAGGCGGGCGAGGTCGTGCTCGCTCAGCGCCTGGCCGGCGAGGATGCTGTCGGCGAGCCCCTCGGCGGCAGCGTCGGGCCTGCCCAGTTGGGGGCTGACGAGGACGAGCTCGGGGCTGACGGCGTCGAGGGCGTTCACGGCGGCACTCACAAGATCGGCGTGATCCGCCCATTTCTCGACCCCCGCGCGCTCCAGGGGTGACTAGCGGCGCTCGCGAATCGGGCCGATCAGGTCCCGTACCGACGCCTGGAACCTGCCGACGGCAAGCCCGAGCTCGTTTCGGCTCGACCAGAGCGTCTCCGTAGGGATCTGCTCGCCCTGATGCAAGGCGTGAGAGACGGCTATCTCGGCGTCGGCGAGAATGCTCTCGACGCCCAGATGGGCCACGACGACGTCGTCGCCCGCTCCGAGTCGCACACCGATGCGCGTGCCGAGCGTCTTGACGGCTTCGTAGGTGGCGGTCAGCTCCCCGCCGAGCCGCCGAAGCTCAGGGTCGGGCGCCTGGTCGTCGCCGTGCTTGCCGGCTTCCGTGGCGATGTCCCAGATCAGATCGTGCGCCCGCACCATGTCGCCGACCGTCGAGTCGACGATGGCGCGCAGGTCGTCGAGCCGCGCCTGGTTGCCCTGCCAGCGCAGCCTCTGGCGTTCGAGGACGGCGTTGATGAACGGCACGGCGATCGCGACCGTTGCACCGGACACGATGCTGACTATGGCGACGGTATCGGCCACGCTTCACCTCCCGGGATCGGCCGAGTCTAGTCGCGACGGCTGTCGATTCCTTGTCGCAAATTCGCGCGAAAGGACATCTGGTGCGACAGGTGAGACGCGGCTAGCGTCCGGTTCGTGAATGCCCTCCTGATCGCCGAGCCCGAGCCCGCGACCCGCGGCTTTCTGAGCCGGCACCTGGCCGAGGACGGCTTCGCGGTCGTCGAGGCGACGGGCGGCGGCGAGGCGCTCGCGCTCGCCGAGCGGGAGCACCCCGACCTGGCGCTCGTCGGCGACGAGCTCCCCGACCTGTCCGGAGCTGAGCTCTGCCGCCGCCTACGGGAGGGCGAGCCCGGTCGCTCCTGGAACCGCGACGTCCCGGTGATCCTGCTCGGGCAGCCCGACGCGGACGCGGTCGACCGGGTGCGAGCCTTCGCACGCGGCTGCGACGACTACCTGGGGCGACCCTTCCACTACGAGGAGCTGCTCGCGCGGATCCACGCCGTGCTGCGTCGCTCGAACGGAAGCTCGCGACGACCGGCTGGTCGCCGACGGCATCGTCGTCGACGTGCCGACGCGGCGGGTCACGGTGGGCGGCGAGCGAGTCGTCCTCTCGGGCAAGGAGTACGAGCTGCTGGTCAAGCTCGCGAGCGAGCCGGAGCGCGTGTTCAAGAAGGACGAGCTGCTCCGGGACGTCTGGGGCTTCCGCTCGCTCGGCCGGACCCGCACCCTGGATTCGCATGCGTCCCGTCTGAGGCGCAAGCTCGCCGGCCCCCACGGCACGCGGTACGTCCGCAACGTGTGGGGCGTCGGCTACTGCCTGCTCGACGCCTGACTTAGGAACAGTGGCGGTTGAAGGCCTCGAGGGCAGCCCCCACGGCCTCGAACGCCTCATAAGCCTGCTCGTTGTGGAGGTCGACGCCCTCGATGCGCGCGACCTGTCTCTCCAGGCGCGCACGCGCCTGGCGGCCTTTCGGGGGGAGCGTGTCTTCGGCGCAGCGGGCGAGCGCTTCCCGGGCCCACTCCCCGTAGCAATGCGGGAGATAGTCGCAGCCGAGGTCGGGGTACACCAGGGTCGAGTCGGGTCGGCTTCCCGGGTCGGTGTCCGTGACCGACAGCGCGGGTGCGGTCGCGGTCGGCGCCGCCAATCCCGGGGCGTCAGCCCCGCCGCCGCAGCCGGCGAGCAGCAGGCCGAGGGTCACGGAGACCACAAGCGACTTCATCGTGGCTCGTATACGTCGCCGGGCGTCGGAATGCAACACGGGCTCACGAAAGGACAGCCCACAACGTCGACAGCCGGCGTCGTGTGCCTCGTTGCGCGTGCGAGGTGGGGCGCCCGCCGTATCGACGGGCGCCCCGAGTCATTCGCTCTAGGTGGCTCCTACTTGCGTCCGACCACCAGGTTGACCTTGAAGTTGCGGGCCCGAACCGCGCCACCGCGTGGGCTCGCGCCGATGACCCGGCCGACACGCTTGGACCGGGCCTTGCGCACGATGCCGACACGGCAGTTCCGCGCCCGGATCCTCTGCGTCGCCGCTGCCAGCCTGAGGCCGAGCACGTTCGGGACGCGACAGCGCGACCGGTGGTGCGGCAGGTGGCGGCGGGGTAGGCGGAGGTGCCAGCGGTGGCGGTGGCGGCGGAGGCGGCGGAGGCGGCGGAGGTGGCGGAGGTGGCGGTGGCGGTGGTAGGCGGCGGAGGTGGCGGAGGTGGCGGTGGTGGCGGAGGCGGAGGCGGAGGCGGAGCCTCGTCGAAGACGGCGCCCTGCACGATGTCGTGCGTGCCGTCCGAGCGCACCCACACTGCGAGCCCGTTCCCGGCCGCGCTCAACCCGACCTGGCTGCCGAAGGCGCTTTGCCCCGTCGCCGACAGGTCCTGCGTCGGCTGCCAGGAGCCACCCGCCGGGCGCGCCGTGCCCTTGCACGATGTCGATCGCGCCGTTCCAGCGGTGCCAGACCGCGAGCGCGCCCCCGGCTCCGTTGAGCGCGACCTGAGGGTCGATCGCGTCCTGCCCGGGCGCCGACAGGTCGAGCGCCGCCTGCCAGGCGCCGCCCGCCGGGCGCGACGGCGACCTGCGCGATCACGTGGATGCCGTTCGAATCGCTCCCAGACCGCCAGCGCATCGCCGGCTCCGTCGAACGCGACCTGTGGTCTGTTGGCGTCCTGTCCGGCCGCCGAGAGGTCCTGCGCCGCCCCCCAGGCACCGCCGCCGGGCGCGACGCGCCCTGCACGATCTGATCTGCGCCGTTCCAGCGCTCCCACACCGCGAGCGCGTTCCCGGTGGAGTCCAGCGCGACCTGCGCGTTGCCGTTACTCGTGCTCGGCGCCGACAGGTCCTGCGCCGCCCCCCAGGCACCGCCCGCCGGGCGCACGCACCCTGCACGGTCGTTTGGGCGTCCGGGAGGATCTGGTGCGACCAGACGGCGACTGCGTTACCGGCTGCGCTGATCGCGACCTGGGCGTTGCCGGCGTTCCCGCCGGCCGCCGACAGGTCCTGCGCCGGCCCCCAGGGGCCGGTCGTCGGGCGCACGGCACCCTGCACGATCACGTTCTGTACCGTTCCAGCGCTCCCAGACGACGACGGCGGTCCCGGCTCCGTTGACAGCGACCTGCGGATAGGACGCGTCCTGCCCGGCTGCCGACAAGTCCTGCGCGGGTTGCCAGATGCCGCCGGCCGTTCGCCAGGCGGCCTGCGCGATCTCGTTGGCGCCGTTCGAGCGCGTCCACACCGCCAGCGCGTTGCCGGCACCGTCGAACGCGACCTGCGGGGTGAAGGCGTGTCCCCCCGGAGCCGACACGTCCTGCGTGGCCCCCCAGGAACCGCCCGCTGGGCGCCACGCGCTCTGCACGACCGTGTTGCTGCCGTTCGGGCGCAACCAGACCGCGAGCGCGTTGCCGGACTGGTCGAGCGCGAGCTGTGGCTCTCTGGCGTCCTGCCCTGGGGCAGAGAGATCGGTTGCCGGCTGCCAGGTGGGCGCGGCTGACGCCTGCCCGGGCCACAGCATGACCATCGCGCACACCAGGCCCACAAGCGCGGCTCGTCCGCGCAGCATGCCTTTCGGGCGTTGCTTGCGCAACGAATCCATAGAGACCCCTCCTCGTGTTGGCCGCAGAGCGCCCGCCGCCAAATGCAGGAGGACGCACGCCCACTATAGGTGGTTACGAGTACCGTCCTCGGCGTGGGCACGATCGCGGTCGTCGGGCTCGGGGCGATGGGGAGCCGGATCGCGCGGCGGCTGCTCGACTCCGGCCACGATCTCGTCGTGTGGAACCGGTCGGCCGCGAGGGCGGACGAGCTGGTCGACGCCGGCGCCGACCGAGCCGAGAGCCCGGCCGACGCTGCTCGGCGCGCCGAGGTCGTGCTGACGATGCTCGCCGACCCGGATGCGCTTCGGGCGGTCAGCGAAGGCCCGGAGGGGATCGCTGCCGCCGTCGACGAGTCGACGACGGTGATCGAGATGTCGACGGTCGGTCCACCGGCCGTGGCGCGGTTGCGGGAGGCGCTGCCTGACGCGGTGGGCCTCCTCGACGCGCCGGTGCTCGGCAGCCTCTCCGAGGTCGAGTCCGGCTCGCTCCGCATCTTCGTCGGCGGGCCCGTGGCGCTGGTGGAGCGCTTGACGCCGCTGCTCTCGACGCTCGGTTCGCCGCTCCACGTCGGCCCGCTCGGCTCGGGAGCAGCCGCCAAGCTCGTCGCCAACACGACCCTGTTCGGCACCCTGGGAGTCCTCGGCGAAGCGCTCGCCCTGGCCGAAGGCCTGGGCCTCTCTCGGGAGACCGCGTTCGAGGTGCTGGCCGCCACGCCGGTCGCTGCCCAGGCCGAGCGACGGCGCGGAGCGATCGAGAGCGGCGACTACCCAGCCCGGTTCGCGCTCGCGCTCGCGCGCAAGGACGCCGACCTCGTCGCGCAGGCGGCAGAGGAGGCCGGCGTCGATCTGCGTGTTGCAGAGGCGGCTCGCTCGTGGCTGATCGAGGCCGAAGCGGCCGGCTGGGGCGAGCGGCGACTACTCGGCCGCCCTCGCTCGCATCCTCGGACGCTCCGGCTAGCTGCGCTCGATCAGGATCGCCCCGGGCGCCGCCAGGGCTTCCCGGTAGCCGTGCTCGGCCCCGTCGATCCGCATCGCGCGTGCGAGGGCGGCCGCGGTCTCGGCCGGGGCCGGGAGGTCATCCGGCCGCTTGCCGTGCACGGCGGCCGCCTTCACCTCGCGGCGGTCGCCGCCGGTCAGGCGCTCGACCAGCGTCGGGTTCGCCGCCAGCGCCACGACCTCGCCGGACGGGAGCGGGCCGTAGTACTCCTGCACGGACAGGTACTCGTCGAGGAGCCGTCCGCGGTCGAGCAGGAGGTAGCGGACGACCGCGCCCTCCTCGACGCCGAGTGAGAGAACGACCGCGCCGAGCCGGTCCGACACCTCTCGGGCGAGCCGGCGCAGGGCGGTGGGATCCCGGTCGGCGAGCTCGTCGTACACGGAGATCCAGCCGCCGCGCGGCGGCACGACCACGGAGCCCTCGGACCCGCCGGCTGTGAGCGGGACGAAGCGCTCGACGGCGCGCTGGACAGCGGGAAGGTCGTCCGTCTGGACGTGGACGGAGCCGAAGGATTCGCCGCGCGGGCCCCGCTCCAGATCGTGTCGCAGGACGTCCACGGCGACGGCGAGCGTTCGCCGAACCGGCGCGAAACCCCAGCGCGCGAGGAGCGATGCCGCCTGCTCGTCTCCGTCATCGACCTGCACCGTGACCCGCTCGGCGTCGCCATGCTCGGCCAGGAGCGCGGCGAGCAGCGTCTGGGCGATCTCCTCGAACCGTTCCTCGTCGTCGATCTCGACACGTTCGATCTCGAGGCTCGTACCCGGAGACGCGTCCCAGCGAGGAGGCCGTTCTCGACGACGATGTCGATCTCCATCGTGCGAGCCTAGTCGTCCGACTCAGGGATGGCGCTACAGGCGCCTGCGGGCGATGTTGAGGGCGAGATCGGCGGAGCGGTCACGTCGAGGGAATCCGAGGACACATGACCGAGACGCTCGCAACCTTTCGCCGCTACCACGACACGCTTCCCGCGCGCGACCGCTGGCTCTTCAACCTCAGCGCCGGCGGAGGCGCCTACGTGCTGTGGCTGTCCGTGGCCTTTGCCGATCCGCGCCTCCTGCTGGAGATCGGCGTGCTGGTGTGGGCCGCCCGCGTCGCCCGCAGCCGCCGCCTGGATCGCGGCGACGACGGTCACGAAGAGGCCGGCGACTGGATGTACTAGTTAGCGTTTTCTAAGGGCCGGTTTCACAGCGCCGCCCAGCGGACACGAACGGGAGGATCCCCCGAAGGAGGTGTTTCGCATGGTTCCAGGCGGCATCATCGGCATCCTGCTGGTCATCGTTCTCGTGCTCCTGATCCTCCGGCTCGCCTAGAACAGGCGAGCCCCTTCCAGCCGCAGCAGCGCCTGCTTGCGCTCGAGCCCGCCGGCGTAGCCGACGAGGCTCCCGCTCGAGCCGACGACGCGGTGGCAGGGCAGCACGATCGGAATGGGGTTCCGATTCATCACGGTTCCCACGGCACGCGCCGCGCGCGGACGGCCCACGCGCGCGGCGAGGTGGCCGTACGTGGTCACTTCGCCGAACGGCACGCGGGCAAGCTCCGCGAGAACGTCGCGCGTGAACTCGGCGGCTGCACCGAGGTCGAGCTGGAGGTCGAACTGCTCGCGCTTGCCCTCGAAGTACTCGTCCAGCTCGCGGCGGACGGCGTCCACGGATCGCGGTGCACGCAGCACACGCACGCCGTAGGTGCGGGCGAGCCGCTCGGCCTGGGCCTCGGCGTCCACGTCGTAGGAGATGCGGCACACGCCTCGCGGCGTCGCCGCGACGAGGAGCGGGCCGACCGGGGAGTCGAGCACGTCGAAGCCGACGTCGAGCAGGCCCTCCGCCGCAGCGGCCTCCCTGAAGCGGCGGTCGAGTGCGTTCGGGACGGTGCTCATCGCAGCTTCCTCCGGAGCCGGCGCACGCCCGAGGACGCGGCCTGGCGCGCCGCCTCTTCGCTCGAGTCGAGCGCGGCGGCGATGTCGGCATAGGTCAGGTCGTAGCCGTAGCGCAGGATCACGGCAGCACGCTCCTTCCGGGGTAGCTCGTCGGCGAGGTGCTCGAGCTCGGCGTACGGAGGCCTCGAGTCGAGGCTACCGAGCACGTCGACCAGCTCGACGGTCGGCTTGGTCCGCCGGCCGAGGTCGATGGCCACGCGCGCGGCGATCGTGAACGCCCACGCGCGCAGGTGCTCGCCGTGGCGCAGCTTCGGGTAGCCGCGAAGCGCGCGGAGGAACGTCTCCTGAAAGGCGTCGTCGCAGGCGTTCGGCCCGACGACTCGGCGCAGGTGGGCATAGATCGCATCTCGATTCTCCTCGTAGAAGCGTTCGAAGGGCGGCAGGGCCACGGTCACCATCATCTGCTCTAACGCGCGCGTTCGCGCCGGGTGTGAGACTGCCGCCGATGCGAGTCGCCGTCGTCGGCCACGTCGAGTGGGTGGAGTTCCTCCGCGTGGCGCGGGTGCCCGAGCCCGGCTCGATCGTCACGGCGACCGAGGTGTGGGCGGAACCGGCCGGCGGCGGCGCGGTCGCGGCGGTCAGACTGGCCCGGCTCGCCGGTCACGCCCTGTTCGTGACCGCGCTCGGGGACGACGAGGTCGGCCGGCGTTCGCTCCGCGAGCTGCGGGCGTTGGGCCTCCGCGTCGAGGCCGCGTTCCGCGACGAGCCACAACGCCGCGCGCTTCACCTACGTCGACGACGACGGCGAGCGCACGATCACGCTCCTGAGCCGAAAGCTCGTGCCGCGGGCCGACGACCCGCTCCCATGGGACGAGCTGGCCGGCTACGACGCCGTCTACTTCACCGGCGGCGATGCCGAGGCCGTTCGCCGGGCCCGAGCAGCCCGGGTGCTCGTCGCGACCGCCCGCGAGCTGGAGACGCTCCGGCAAGCGGGCGTCGAGCTGGACGTGCTGGTCGGCAGCGCAACCGACGAGGCCGAGCGCTACGAACGCGGCGACCTAGAGCCGGCCCCAAAGGTGGTCGTCGCCACGCAAGGGAGGGACGGCGGCTCCTACGATAGCGAGGCGGGCTCGGGCCGCTTCGAGGCCGCGCCGGTCCCCGGAGACCTCGCCGACACCTACGGCGCCGGGGACTCCTTCGCCGCCGGCCTCACGTACGCACTCGCGAGAGGCGACGAGCTACCTGCGTCGCTCGCGTTCGCATCCGCGCAGGGCGCCGAGGCGATGACTCGCCGCGGGGCTCACGGCTAGGAGCTGGCATCGCCCTGACCACCGCGTGAAACGAAACTGAGGTCGAGGCCCTCGTGCGGCCCTACGAGTCAGCGGCCGGCTCTGACGTCTCGCGAAAGAAGTCGAAGGGCTCGGCCTGGACCGCGACCCAGAGGAAGCCGTGCCCGTAGGTGAGGTTGTAGGGGTAGTAGCGCGTGGGGATCGTCTTCACGACCTGGTTCGTTCCGGGGTCGATCTCCGAAATGGTCCTCTCGCCGCCGTTTGCGACCCAGACGGAGCCGCCGCCCGTGGTGACTCCGGCCGGCCACTTTCCGACCGGGGTGACGTCGTCCACATCCCCCGTCGCGGGATCGATGCGGAAAAGCTGCCCGGCCTCGGGCTCAGCGTTCACCAGCGGCTCCTCGACGAGATCTGTGAGCCAGACGGCCCCGAACCCGACAGCCACCGCGTACGGAAGGTTTCCGACCGGGATTCGTTCCGAGCCTCCGCCCAGGGCGTCGGTCCGCAGCAAGACGCCTTGGCCCTGAGAGCTCGCGACCACAGCAGTCCAGGCCGCTCCCTCGCCGAACGCGACCTCGTTCGTCCACGAGATGCCAGCCGAGTCCGGGAGCACATACCGACGCTGGAGCTTCCCGGTCCGCGCGCTGAAGCGTGAGAGCGCGGTGGGATAGATGTGATCGACCCAGACGGAGCCTCCGCCGACGGCGACGAACCATGACTGGCTACCCAGGGGGACATCGGCCCGCCGGCGCAGCTGGTAGTCGTCGGCGTTGATCTGCGACACGTGGTCGCCGTAGGAAGTGCCGACCCAGAGCGTCCCGTCGGCCCCGGCTGCGACACCGGCCGGCGACTGGAGGCCCCCGTGTGCGTCGACCTCGCCGGAGCGGACGTCGATGCGGGAGAGAATGTCGTCCTCCTCGCTCGAGACGAACACGTAGTCGCCGACGATCGCCGGTTTGAACGGCAAGCCTCCGACCCGGAAGACGTCCACGATTTCGCCGGTCTCCGGGTCGATCTTGACGACCGAGTTGGGGACAACGGTGGGAGCTGGGTCGCCGCCGCGGGCGAATAGGAGCGCGGCGAGGAGTGCTGCCGCGGTGAGGGCGATCGCGGCGAGGCCGAGGGCGAGCCGCCGGCTCGGACGTTTCGTGCGAGTCGCCGACCCGCGGGGCTCATCCTTCTGCAGGGGCACGAGCGCCGGCGACTCGAGCGCCGGGTCTTGGGTGAGGATCTGTTTCTCGAGTCGTTGCAGGCCGGCGCCGGGCTCGAGCCCGAGCTCCTCGGCAAGCAGCCGCCGTCCGTCCTGATAGGCCTGCAGCGCCTCGGCTTGTCTGCCGGACTGGTAGAGGGCGAGCATCAGCTGTCCGCGTGGACGCTCGCGGAGCGGGTGCTCGGAGACGAGGCGTTCGAGCTCGCCGACCAGGTCGGCGTGGCGGCCGAGCGCGAGGTCGGCCTCGATCCGCTCCTCGAGGGCGCGCAGGCGCAGCTCCGCCAGCCGTGGGATCTCGGCCGCGGCGAAGGGCTCGTAGGCGAACTCGTCCAGCGGCGGCCCTCGCCACAGGGCGAGCCCGTCGCGCAGGGTCTCAGCTGCCTCGGCCGGGCGTCCTGCCGCCAGCGTCTGCCTGCCGTCGTCGAGCAGCGACTCGAACCGGCGTGCATCGATCGCCTCGGGCCCGACCTGCAGGAGGTAGCCGGGCGCGCGGGTGACGATCAGGTGGTCGCCGAGCGAGCGGCGCAGGTGCGAGACCGCGTTTTGAAGCACCTTCGCCGCGGTCGCCGGCGGTCGTTCCCCCCACAGCCCGTCGATCAGTCGGTCGTTCGAGACGACCTCGTTCGCGTGCAGGAGGAGCAGCGCGAGCAGCGTCCGCTGGCGGCCGCCGGCAAGCTCGACCGGCCGGCCGTCCTCCAGCACCTCCAGCGGGCCCAGGATCCTGAACTCCATGCGGGGATTGTCCGATACGGCGCCGATACCGGCAATCACCGAAGGAGGCGACGCTTGGTCACCACTTCCAGAGGTCGGGGCACCGAAAGGTTCACGCAGGCCGGCCCTCCGGGCCCGCCTGCGCGTTCGGACCCACCGGAGCGAACTCGACGTCGTGGCCGTCGGCGTCGGTGACGACGAGCCGCAGCATCCGCCGCCCCTCGGCGGCGACCGCGACCAGCGCCCGCCTGGGCGCGCGAGCGGGATGATGGACGACGAGCGTGGCAAGCCCCGTCTCGACGTCGCGGTCGAGGCGCCAGACCCCGAACCCGAAACCGTCGTGGAGAACCGAGCCGTGGATGGGTCCGGTCACACGCGCGAACAGGCCTCGCCGCTCCTCCGAGATGAACCGGCTCCGGTCGGCATGCGACAGCAGGACGTTGTCGTACTCGGGCAGGAAGCGGGGAGGCGCCGGTGTGTCGGGGTCGGGGCGCGGCGCGTCCGGAAGGTCGAACAGCTCGCGGCCGCGCTCGTCGCGGAACGTGCGCAGGCGAGGCCGCAGCCGCTCGACCACCGCGCGCAGTCCGGTCAGGCGGGACCACGTCGACGCGTCCGCGACGGTGGCCGGGCCGAACGCGCCGAGATAGCGGAGCACGACCTCGTCGATCGACGGACTGCTCGCGAGCGGTCGCCCGAGCCAGCTCTCCGCGGTCGTGGACCGGACCTGCGACGTCCGACCCCAGACGCCGCGGGGCGGCACCTGGACGAAGGCGAGCAGGTTGCGGCACGCGTACGCGAGGTCGGCGGCGTCGTGCTTCGGGAACCGCTCCGCCAGCGCGGCACGCAGCTCCCCGCCGCTCCGTGGCGCTTCGGCCACGAGCGCCCGGGCGAACCCGAGGACCGCGTCCACGTCGACACCGCGCAGGTCGCGATAGCGCGCCAGCTCCGCATCCAGCACGGGCTGCATGAGCGGGCGAAGCACCAGGCAGTCGTCGGCCGTGACGAGGTGGATGGTGGCCCGCATGACGACGATGCGCACGAGCTTTCGCTGCTCCAGCAGCTCGGCCAACGCTTCCGGCTTGAAGCCCTCGAGCCGCGACCAGAGCGCCGTGTACGGGTTGAGCGGGATCTGCGCCTGCAAGCCGACGAGGTGCTCGACTGCAGCAAGCGGCGACAGCTCCGAGCGGCGCAGCAGCAGCTGACGCTCGAGCGTGGCCCGGTTCAGCGCACGCCTGCCCAGCACCTCGTCCGCCACGCGCCAGCTCAGCCGGCTGGGACGAACTCGGTGCGCAGCTCGTGGCTCTCGTCGGGAAGCAGGTGCTCGTAGTAGATGCGGTGTCCGCCGTCGGGGAGCGGGACGACGTCCAGGTAGCGCGCGCTCGAGACGGGCCAGTCGCCGACAGCCACGAGCCGGCCGTCCTCGGGAGCCGCCAGGCCTGTGCGTTCGAACCAGTTCTCCTCCTTGGTCGCGCGACCGTCGTAGCTGACCCTGCCGTCCGGAAGGACCGACGTCAGCCGGGCGCCGCGCGCGTCCCAGGCGCCGGCGCGCCCGGCGAGCACGGTTCCGTGCCACTCCCACTCGAGGCCGTCCCTGCTCGTGGCGTACCCGGTGGTCATCCGGTCCTCCTCGTCCTCCTCGTCCAGCGGGTGGCAGCAAATCCAGGCGTGCCAGATGCCGTTCACGCGCCGGATCACCGGATCCTTGACGCCGGTGTGCTCGTCGCCGGGAAAAGCGGGGCGCGCGTCGACGTCGGCGAGCCCTTCGGGCGTGTCGGCCTCGAGCAGTCCGATCCACCAGTGCTTGCTGTTCGGCGTCGCACAGCAGATGTAGAGGCGCCAGCGCCCCGCGTCGGTGCGGACGAGCGCCGGCCGTTCCACCATCGCGGCGCCGAAGCGCTCCTTGTCGAGCGTGGCGACTGTCTCGAAGCGCTCGCCGTCCTGCGAGCGCGCGATCACGTTCACGTCCTGAGGCCCCGACCACCGGACCCGGTAGGCGACGACGAGGGAGCCGTCGTCGTCGAATGCGGCCGTCGATGCGCCCGCCCAGTTCTGCGGGCCGTGACCGGGGGCCGGGACCGCCACGACCCCGTGCGCACCGGGAAGCGGAAACGCGCTCACGGCCGGTGATCCTATGCCGTCCCAACTTTGGGCCGAAAGGGTTGCGTAGTGGGGGATTGTGGTTTAGAGTGGGGCGGAGTGGAGATCAACTCACGACTGGATTGCGATGCTTCTCGGCGAGTACGAGCACACGATCGATGACAAGAACCGACTCACGCTTCCGGCCAAGTTTCGCGAGGCCTTCGCCGGAGGAGTGGTGGTCACCCGAGGTCTCGAGGGATGCCTCTCCGCCTACCCACGCGAGCAATGGGAGCGGCTGGTGGCTTCGTGGCTCGACCCGCTCAGCCCGTTCAGCAGGGAAAGCCGGCAGATGCACCGCTACTACTACGCCGGCGCCACCGAGGACAAACCGGACAAGCAGGGCCGCGTGACGCTTCCCGGCGCCCTTCTCGAGCACGCCGGCCTCCAGCGGGAGGTCGTCGTCGCCGGAGTCGGAGACCGCGTCGAGATCTGGGATCGCGGCGCCTGGCGCAAGCAGCTGAAAGAGGTCGAAGGGAGCGCAGAGCATGTTGCCGAACGTCTTGCAACCCAACTCGACTGATCACGTCCCGGTTCTCGCCGCCGAGGTGCGCGAGCTTCTTGCCGTGCAACCGGGGGAGACGGTCGTCGACGCCACCTTCGGCGCGGGCGGTCACGCCTCGCTCCTCGCCGACGAGCTGCGTGGGAGCGGCAAGTTCATCGCGATCGACCGCGACCCGACCGTGCGGCCGTACTTCGACCGCTTCAAGCGCGCATATCCTATTCAGGCCCGTTTGCTGCGCGGAGAGGCGTCCGTCGTGCTCCGGCAGCTCGGAGACAACGACGTCCGCGCGGACGCGATCCTGCTCGACCTCGGCGTCTCGTCGATGCAGCTCGACCGCCCCGAGCGCGGGTTCTCCTACGCCGTCGACGCGCCGCTCGACATGCGCATGAACCCGCGCGACGAGGTGTCCGCGCGCGAGCTCGTGAACGACTCCTCGGAGCGGGACCTCACACAGATCTTCAAGCGCTACGGCGAGGAGCGGTACGCACGCCAGATCGCGAGAGCGATCGGCCGTGAGCGCCGCCGCGCGCCGATCGAGCGCACCGGCGAGCTCGTGGAGATCATCCGTGCCGCCATCCCCGCGCCCGCGCGCTTCGGCGACGGGCATCCGGCCAAGCGGGTCTTCCAGGCACTGCGCATCGCCGTCAACGACGAGCTCGGCGAGCTGGAGGACGCGCTCCCGGCCGCCTTCGAGATGCTGCGCCCGGGCGGGCGGCTGGCCGTGATCAGCTTCCACTCGCTCGAGGACCGCCTCGTCAAGCACTTCATGCGCGACAAGGAGCGCGGGTGCCTCTGCCCGCCGGACTTCCCCGTCTGCGTCTGCGGGCACGAGCCGGAGCTCCGCGCGCTCAACCGCAGGCCCGTGCGTCCCACCAGCCGTGAGACCGGCGCGAATCCGCGGTCCGCGTCGGCTCGACTGCGCGTGGCGGTCAAGAGCTAGAAATGGCCGTCGGCGCCGCCGTCGCGAAACCGGCACGAAAGCCGGTCCGCGCTCGTTCCAAGCCCCGCGCTGTCCCGGGCCCTCGGCGCTCGCAGTCGAAGGCCGTCGCGGGCGGCGTCGTCTGGATCGTCTGCGTGACCGCGCTGCTCGCCGGCGTCGTCGCGCTCAACGTCGCCGTTCTCCGCCTCAACGTCGAGCTCGACGAGCTCGCGCGCGAGAAGCAGGAGCTGCGCGCGGGCAACAACGAGCTGGCCTCGCGGCTCGCGTCGGTGGAGGCGTCGGGCCGTATCCAGACGCTCGCGCGCAGGCAGCTCGGCCTCGTCCCGGCGGAGCCCGACCAGACGACCTACGTCTCGCTCGAGGCCGCCGGCCGGTGACGCCGCCGCGCCTGGCCAACCGCCGCATCCGCTTCCTGCTCGTCGTCTTCGCCCTGATGTTCGCGGCCATGCTCGGGCGCGCCGTCTGGCTCCAGGCAGTCCAGGCCGGGACGCTCTCGCGGCTGGCGACCGAGCAGCACGACACCACGGTGACGCTCCCGGCCGGACGCGGCACGATCGTCGATCGCAACGGCCTGCAGCTCGCGATCGGGCGGGACGCCACCACCGTCTTCGCGAACCCGCGCCAGGTGGCCGACCCGCGCGCGGCGGCGCTGGCCGCCGGCAAGGACCTCGGGCTCGACCCGGAGGAGCTCTACCCGAAGCTCGCCGACCGTTCGCGTGGCTTCGTCTTCCTCGCCCGCAAGGCCGATCCGGTGCGGGCGCGGACGTTGAGGGAACGCGGTATCACAGGCATCTTCTTCACCTCGGAGGAGCGTCGCGCCTATCCGCAGGGTCGCATCGCCGCCCAGGTCCTCGGGTACGCGGGCCTGGACAACCGCGGCCTCGCGGGGCTCGAGCTCAACCTCGACCAGCCGCTCTCCGGCCGGGCCGGCCGCGAGCGCTTCGTCCGCGACCCCACCGGCCGCTCGATCGACGTCGTCGAGTCGGAGCCCGCCCGCGACGGCGACGACGTGACGCTCACGCTCGACCACACGGTCCAGTCCTACGCCGAGGGCGTCCTGCAGCGGACGGTCTCGAACTGGGGCGCGAAGGCGGCTTCCGCGATCGTCCTCGACCCGCGCAACGGCGAGATCCTGGCGATGGCCGTCGTGCCCGGGTTCGACGCCAATCGCTACGGGCAGACACCGCGCGACCTGCAGCGCAACCGTGCCGTCACGGACACCTACGAGCCGGGCTCGACGTTCAAGGTCGTGACGATCGCCGCCGCGCTCTCGACGAAGGTCGTCTCGCCGGACACGTCGTTCACCCTGCCGTACGAGATCGAGGTCGCCGACCGCAAGATCCACGACTCGCACGAGCGCGAGACGAAGCGGATGACGGTCGCGCAGATCCTCTCGCAGTCGTCGAACGTCGGGACGATCACCGTCGCCCAGCTGCTCGGCCAGAACCGGCTCGCCCGCTGGATCGAGCGCTTCGGCTTCGGCACGAAGACCGGTGTCGACTTCCCCGGCGAGACGCGCGGGATCGTCCTGCCCGTCGAGAAGTGGTCCGGCTCCACGATCGGCAACGTCCCGATCGGCCAGGGCATCGCGGTGACGCCGGTTCAGATGGCCGCCGCCTACGGCGCCGTCGCCAACGGCGGCGTGTGGGTCCGGCCCCACCTGGTCAAGCGGATCGGGACGCGCTCGGAGCCGCGCGCGGCCCGGCGGCGGATCGTCTCCCGGCCGGTGGCCTCGCAGGTGATGGCGATGATGCAGGACGTCGTCAACGAGGCCGGCGGAACGGGCGCTCTGGCCCGCCTCGAGGGCTACAGCGTCGCCGGCAAGACGGGCACCGCCTCGAAGCCGGAGCGCGGCGGCTACTCGGACTCACGCTACGTCGCGTCGTTCGTCGGGGTCGTCCCGGCGAGCTCGCCGCGGCTGGTCGTCCTCGTCTCGGTCGACGAGCCCCGGGGCGCGATCTGGGGCGGCGTGGTTGCCGCACCGGCGTTCCAGGAGATCGCGCGCTACGCGCTTCAGTACCTGGAAATCCCGCCCGACGACCTTCGCTAACCTCGCCTGCGATGAAGCTGCGCGAGCTCAGTGCGGCGCTCTCGCCCACGGAGGTCGTCGGTGACGACTCGGTCGAGATCGCGGACCTCGCCTACGCGGCCGGCGGCGTCCGGCCCGGCTCGCTCTTCTTCTGTGTTCCGGGCTCGCGGGCCGACGGGCACGACTTCGCGGGGGCTGCGCTCGAGCAGGGAGCGGTCGCGCTCGCGGTCGAGCGGCGCCTGCCCTACGACGTGCCGCAAGTCGTGCTCGCCGACACCCGCGCCGCGATGCCTACAGCTGCCGCCGCGTTCTTCGGGCACCCGACGCGGCAACTCGAGGTCGCGGGCGTGACCGGCACGACCGGCAAGACCACGACCACCTACCTGCTCTACTCGATCCTCCAGGCGGCCGGCCGCAGGCCGGGGCTGATGGGAACGGTCGAAAGCCGCATCGGCGGCGAGCGCCGGCCGGCCGTGCGAACGACCCCGGAGGCGATCGACCTCCAGCGGGCGTTCCGCGCGATGCTCGACGCGGGCGACCGCAGCGTCGCGCTCGAGGCGACCTCGCACGGCTCGGAGCTCGGTCGCCTCGCCGGGATCCGCTTCGCCGCGCTCGCGTTCACGAACCTGACCGAGGAGCACCTCGACTTCCACGGGACGATGGAGCGCTACTACGCGGCCAAGCGCCGGCTGTTCGTCGGGCCTGAGCCGCCGCCCGCGGCCGTCAACGTCGGCGACCGATACGGCCGCAAGCTCGCGGAGGAGCTGCAGGCGCTCGGTCGCGCGCCGGTGCTGACCTTCGGGTTCGCCGAGGACGCCGAGATCCGGCCGGACGCGCTCGAGGGCGACCGCTTTCGCGCCGGTGGGCTCGAGCTCGAGACGCGCCTGCGCGGCCGCTTCAACGTCGAGAACGTGCTGGCGGCCGTGGCCGTCGCGTTCCTGCTCGACGTGCCCGACGAGGCGATCGCCGAGGGCGTCGCCGGCGTCGAAGGCGTACCAGGGCGCTTCGAGACGGTCGAGGAGGGCCAGCCCTTCACCGTGGTCGTCGACTTCTCGCACAAGCCCGGCGCGCTCGAGAACGTGCTGCATACGGCCCGTGACCTGGCGACCGGCCGGGTGCTCTGCGTCTTCGGGTGCGGCGGCGACCGCGACCGGGGCAAGCGGCCGCTGATGGGCCGGATCGCAGCCGACCTGGCCGACCTCGCGATCGTCACCTCCGACAACCCGCGCAGCGAAGAGCCCGCCGCGATCATCGAGGAGGTCATCGCGGGCGCACCCGGCCGGCTCGAGGTCGAGCCCGACCGCCGGGCCGCGATCGAGCGTGCGCTCGAGGCAGCCGGGCCCGGCGACGTCGTGGTGATCGCCGGCAAGGGCCACGAGCAGGGCCAGGAGGTGAACGGGGCCGTGCTGCCGTTCGACGACCGCGAGGTGGCGCGCGAGGCGCTCCGCTCACTTGGAGCGCGGGCGTGATCCCGCTGCCGCTCGCGGAGGTCGAGCCGCTCGGACGCCTGGCGCGCGCCGGCTGGACGGACGAGGCGACCGGCGTCCAGATCGACTCCCGCCGAGTGGAGGAGGGCGACCTGTTCGTCGTGGTCGGCAGCGGCGGCGACTTCGTCAAGCACGCGCTGGCCCGCGGAGCCGCCGCGGTGCTCCATCCCGACGACGCCTTCGCCGCGCTCGCCGCGATCGGGGCCGCGATCCGCGCGCGAAGCGACGCCCGGGTCGTCGGCATCACCGGCTCGACCGGCAAGACGTCGACGAAGGACATCCTCGCCGCGCTCTGCAAGCCGCACGCGAAAACCGTCGCCGCCGAGGGCGGTCACAACAACGAGATCGGCTTGCCGCTCACGCTGGCGCGGATCGAGCCCGACACGGAGGTCGTCGTCGCCGAGATGGGCATGCGCGGCGTCGGCCAGATCGCCGAGCTCTGCGAGATCGCCCGGCCCGACGTGGCGATCGTCACGGGCGTCGGGCCCGTGCACCTCGAGCTGCTCGGCACGGTCGAGCGCGTCGCGCAGGCGAAGTCCGAGATCGTCGGCGCCCTGCCGCCCGGCGGCGTCGCCGTCGCTCCCATCCCCGCGGCCGAGCTCGAGCCGTTCCTCGCCCGCGACGACGTCGAGGTGCGCCGCTTCGGTCCCGGCGGCGACGCGTCCGTCGTCGGCTTCGAGGCCGGAGACGATCACGCCGACGTCGCGTTCGACCTCCGCGGCCGCCGGATCGAGCTGCGCTTCAACTTCACCTCCCGCCACCAGGCGGACAACGCGGCCGCTGCCCTGCTGGCCTACGACGCACTCGGACTGCCGCTGGACCGCGTCCAGGAAGGGGCCGGCGGCGATCGCGTTTTCGCGCTGGCGTGGGGAGGAAACGCCGCTTCCCGGCGAAGGTCTCGTCATCAACGACGCCTACAACGCCAACCCCGTCTCCATGGCGGCCGCTCTGAGCGCACCTCGACGCCCGCGCGCGCGGCCGCCGGCGCGTCGCCGTCCTCGGAGACATGGCCGAGCTGGGCCCCGACGCGCCGGCTTACCACCGGCGGATCGGACAGCGCCGTCGCCGAGCACGCGGACGTGCTGGTCGCGGTCGGCGAGCTCGCACGCGGCTACCTCGATGCGGGCGTGGCCGAGCAGCGCCATGCGTCCACCGTCGAGGAGGCGATCGCCGCTGTCGAGGAGCTGCTTCGACCCGGGGACGTCGTGCTCGTGAAAGCGTCCCGTAGCGCAGGCCTGGAACGCGTCGCCGAGGCCCTGACCGCCGCAAAGGTCTAGTGGAGAGAGTCATCGCCGCGGGCCTGTTCGCGATGGTCCTGTCGATCGTCGTCGGACCGAAGTTCATCGAGTTCCTCCGCCGGAACGAGCTCGGCCAGCACATCCGCGAGGAAGGGCCCGAAGGCCATCGCACGAAGCAGGGCACGCCGGTCATGGGCGGTGTCCTGATCGTCCTCGCGGCGACGCTGCCGTTCCTGCTCCTGAGCGAGTACACGCTGTCGGCGCTCACCGTCTTCGCGGTCACCATCGCGTGCGCCGCGATCGGCTTCATCGACGACTTCACCAAGGTGAGGCGCCGCCGCTCGCTCGGGCTCGCCGGCCGCTGGAAGCTCCTGCTGCTCGGTGCGATCACGGTCTTCCTCGCCTGGGCCGCGCGCGAGCAGGGCCTCGACACGGACCTCTACATCCCCGCGCTCGGCGAGATCGACCTCTGGCTGCTGTGGTACCCGCTCGTGTTCTTCATCGTCGCGGGCGCGGCCAACGGCGTGAACCTGACCGACGGGCTGGACGGGCTCGCCGCCGGCACGGGGATCATCGCGCTGCTCACCTACACGGCGATCAACGTGATCGCGTTCATTCGCGAGCGCGGCGAGACGGACCTCGACCTCGCCATCCTCGGCGGCGCCCTGATCGGAGGCGCGATCGGATTCCTCTGGTACAACGCCTTCCCGGCCGAGGTCTTCATGGGCGACACCGGGTCGATGGCGATCGGCGGCGCGCTCGCCGGCTTCGCGGTGATGACCAACACCGAGGCGCTGCTGCCGCTGATCGGCGGCATCTTCCTGGTCGAGGCGCTCTCGGTGATGATCCAGGTCTTCGCGTTCAAGTACACGGGCCGGCGCGTCTTCCTGATGACCCCGATCCACCATCACTTCGAGATGAAGGCCTGGTCCGAGACGAAGATCATGGTGCGCTTCTGGATCCTGACCGCGATCCTCTGCGGGTCGGGCTTCGCGCTCTACTACCAGTACTACCTCTCGTTCCGACCATGAGCCTGCCGGCCTCGGCCGTGGTCGTCGGTCTCGCCCGCTCGGGCCAGGCGGCGGCTCTGGCGCTGGCTCGGCGCGGCGTCCGCGTCGTCGGCGTCGACCGCCGCTCCGACCTCGAGGCCGGAAGGCTTGCCGAGGCGGGTGTCGAAGTGCACCTCGGCACCGAGGGCGAGGAGCTGGTGAACGCGGTCGAGCTCGTGATCAAGAGCCCGGGAGTCCCGGGCGAGGCGCCGCCCGTCTTGCGGGCGCGCAGTCGCGGCGTGCCCGTGTGGAGCGAGCTCGAGCTCGGCTACCGCCTGCTGCCCGGGGTCGAGCTCGTCGCCGTCACGGGCACGAACGGCAAGACGACGACCAGCGAGCTGCTCGGGCTGATGCTCGGCGCGCCCGTGGCCGGGAACGTCGGCCGCGCGCTCTGCGAGCTCGACGGCAGGGTCGGCCCGGGAGACGCGCGTGGTCTGCGAGGTCTCGTCGTTCCAGCTCGAGGACGTGCACGAGTTCCACGCCCGCGCTGCGGTCCTGCTCAACCTCGAGCCCGACCACCTCGACCGGCACGGCAGCCTCGACGCCTACCGGGCGGCCAAGCTGCGCATCTTCGAGAACCAGGGCGAGCGGGGACACGGCCGTCGTGCCGCGCGGCTTCGGGCCGGTGCCGGGCGCGGCTCGGCGGGTCGAGTTCTCGGCGGCCGACGAGCTCCCCGCCGAGCCGCGCATCCCGGGCGCGCACAACCGCGAGAACGCCGCCGCTGCGACCGCGGTCGCGCGGGCTCTCGACCTCGACGAGCGTGCGATCGCCGCGGCGCTGCGCGAGTTCGCGGGCGTGCCTCATCGCCTCGAGCAGGTGCGCGAGCTGGGCGGCGTCCGCTTCGTCAACGACTCCAAGGCGACCAACGTCGCCGCGGCCCTGCGCGGTCTCGCCGCCTATCCGGATCCGCTGCACCTGATCCTCGGCGGCTCGCTCAAGGGCGAGAGCTTCGCGCCGCTGGCGAGGGCGATCCGCGAGCGCGGAGGCGTCCGCTCGGTCCAGCTCGTCGGCCAGGCCACCGAGGAGCTCGCGCGCCGCGCTCGCCACCGAAGGCGATCCCGCACGAGGACGCGGGGACGATCGAGCGCGCCGTCGCCGGGGCTGCGGCAGCCGCCGCCCCGGGCGAGATCGTCCTGCTCTCGCCGGCCTGCGCCAGCTACGACCAGTTCGCGAACTTCGAGGAGCGAGGCGACGAGTTCCGCCGCCTGGTGGAGGACGCTGTGACCGGCCAGCTCGAGTCGCGCCTGCTCACCCTCGTCACGCTCGGCCTCGTGGCCTTCGGGCTCGTGATGGTCTACAGCGCCACCTCGGCGCCGGCGGCGCTCGGCGACGGTGATCCGGGCTACTACCTGAAGAAGCAGGGGATCTACGCGCTGGCGGGCCTCGTCCTGCTCGTCGTCGCCTCGCGGCTGCCGTACCGCGCGCTCCGCAACCTCGCGCCGACGCTGCTCGTCGCGAGCCTCGGCCTGCTCCTCGCGGTGCTCGTCGTCGGCCAGGAGGTGAACGGCGCGCGCCGCTGGCTGACCTTCGGGCCGGCCGTCTTCCAGCCGTCCGAGCTCGCGAAGCTCGCGCTCGCGATCTGGGCGGCCGCGTACCTGGCGCGGAAACCCGCTCCGAGGACTCTCGGTGAGCTCGCCAAGCCGCTCGGGTTGCTCGCGCTGCTCTTCTGCGGCCTCGTGCTGATCCAGCCCGACCTCGGCACGGCGATCACGATCATGGTGATGCTCGGCGGCGTCCTGCTCGTGTCCGGCACGCCGATCGGCCTGCTCGGTGCCGCGGGCGCCCTCGTCACCGTCGCGGGAGTGGCCGCGATCTGGCTGGAGCCCTATCGCCGCGCGCGCCTGTTCGCCTTCCTCGACCCCTGGAGCGACCCGCAGAACTCGGGCTTCCAGAGCGTGCAGGCGCTGATCGGCATGGGCTCGGGCGGCGTCGTCGGGCGAGGGCCTGGGCCAGGGGATCTCGAAGGTCTTCTACCTCCCCGAGGCGCACACCGACATGATCTTCGCGATCGTCGGCGAGGAGCTCGGCCTGGTCGGGACGACGCTCGTGATCGCGCGCCTTCGCGGTCTTCGCCTACACCGGGATGAGGATCGCCCTTCGCTGCAAGGACCCGTTCGGAAAGCGGCTCGCCGCGGGGCTGACGACGCTCGTCTGCGGCCAGGCCGTGATCAACCTGGCCGCCGTGATGGGCGTGGCGCCGCTGACCGGGATCCCGCTGCCCTTCGTCTCGTACGGCGGGTCGAGCCTGGTGGTGCTGCTCGTCTCGGTGGGCGTGCTCCTTAACATCGCCACAGACGATGGCAGCGCACGACGAGCTTCGGTGCCTGATCGCGGCCGGCGGGACCGCGGGGCACGTGCTGCCCGCGCTCGCGGTGGCGGAGGCGCTCGTCGCCAGGGGAGCGGTCGTGACGTTCGCCGGGTCGCCGGATCGCGTCGAGGCGCGGCTCGTTCCTGAAGCCGGCTACGAGCTGGACACCTTCGAGGTCAGCGGGCTGCCCAGGCGACCGGGCCTCGCTCAGCTGCGGGCGCTCCTGCTCGCCGGGCGCGCGCCACTCGCCTGCGGCCGGATCCTGGAGCAGCGCCGGCCACAGGTGGTGCTGGGCTCGGGCGGCTACGTAGCAGGGCCGATGATCGTCGCCGCCCGCCGCCGCAGGATCCCGGCCGCGCTCACCGAGGCGGACGCCCACCTGGGGCTGGCGAACCGGCTGGCCGCACCGTTCGCGACCCGGGTCTTCCTCGCCTATGAGCTCCCCGGCCGCGAGCCGCCGAAGTACAAGGTCACCGGCCGCCCGATTCCCTCCACCTCGCACCCCTGGGAGCGGGCGCGGGCGCGCGCGCGGTACGACCTTCCGGCGGAAGGACCGGTGCTGGGAATCTTCGGCGCGCTGGCCGGGGCGCACTCGCTCAACGAGCTCGCGCTCGAGACCTTCGGCGCGGCGGGCCCGCCCGTCCTGCACGTCTGCGGGGAGCGCGATCTCGCGTCCTTGCGTCCTCGAGTTCGCCGTGACGACTACCGCCTGATCGGCTCCGAGCCCGAGTTCGGGGCGGTGCTCGGCGCGATCGACCTCGCGATCTCACGCGCCGGGGGAACCGTCTGGGAGCTGGCGGCGGCCGGCGTACCGGCGATCCTCGTGCCCTACCCACACGCGACCGCCGACCATCAGCGCAAGAACGCCGAGTACTTCGCGTGGGGCGGGGGCGCCGTCGTCGTGCCGCAGGCCGAGCTCGGAAGCGTTCCGGAGCTCGCTCGCTCGCTGCTCGGAGACGACCGCCGGCTCGCCCAGATGCGGAACGCGATGCTGCGCCTGGCGCGACCGCGCGCGGCCGACGAGATCGCCGAGGAGCTGGTGGCGCTTGGCCGCCGCTCGCGGGTAGGAAGCTCTGGTTCGCCGGGATCGGCGGTGCGGGCCTGTCGGCCTACGCTGTTCTCGCGCGCGCGTGGGGGGCGGAGGTGGCGGGGTGGGACCGCTTCGAGACGCCCTACCTCGCGTACGTGCGCGCGGCCGGGATTCCGGTCGACGTCTCCGATGAGCCGCAGGCGCCGCCCGGCTTCGAGGCGATCGTCTCGACGGCCTTCGCCGACCGGGTGAAAGGACGAACGCGGGCCGAGCTGCTCGCGGAGCTCGTCGCCCTGCGCGAGGCGATCGTCGTCGCCGGCGCTCACGGGAAGACGACGACCACGGCCATGATCGCGTTCGTTCTGCACGCGTCTCGGCCGCGATCCGGCTTTCCTGATCGGCGGCGAGGTGCCACAGCTCGGCGGCAACGCAGGAACCGGAGAGCGGCGTGCTCGTCGTCGAGGGCGACGAGTCCGACCGCACGATCGAGTCGCTGCGGCCGCGAATCGCCGTCGTCCTGAACGTCGACCTCGACCACCATTCGACCTTCGCCTCTCGCGCCGAGGTCCAGGAGCTCTTCGATCGCTGGCTGGCGCACGTCCCCGAGGTCGTCCGCGGCGAGGAGCTCGAGCCGGTCGACTTTCCGCTCCGCGTTCCCGGCGAGCACAATCGCGCGAACGCGGCCGCCGCGCTCGCCGCGCTCGCGCTGGTCGGGATCGACGAGAGCGAGGCCAGGGGCCCGCTGATGGAGTTCGAGGGCGCCGGGCGGCGCTTCGAGCTCGTCGGCAACCGCGCGGAGGTGTGACGGTCTACGACGACTACGCTCACCACCCCGCCGAGATCAGCGGCGGCGATCGCGGCCGCTCGCGAGCGGAGCGCCGGGCGGGTGGTCGTGCTCTTCCAGCCGCATCTGTACAGCCGGACTCGCCATCTCGCGCGCGAGCTCGGGGCGGCGCTCGCGACCGCCGACGCCGTCGCCGTCACCGAGGTCTACAAGGCCCGCGAGGAGCCGCTGCCAGGGCATCTCCGGGAAGCTGATCGTCGATGCCGTCGCCGAGATCCGGCCGGGGATGCCGCTGGCGTGGGTGCCCGACCCTCGAGGGCGGCGCCGGCCTCCTTGCCCGCTGGGCGAGGCCTTCAGATCTCCTCCTGACGATGGGAGCGGGCGACGTCGACCGCGCAGGCCCACTCGTGCTGGAGGCGCTGCGCTGAAGCTCGAGGAACGCGTTCCGCTTCGCGCGGCTGACGACGATCGGCACCGGCGGCCCCGCGCGGTGGCTCGGGCGGCCGCAGACGCTCGGCGAGCTGGAGGAGCTGCTGCGCTGGGCGGCCGGCGAGGGAGTTCCGGTTGCCACGGTCGGGCTCGGCTCCAACCTGCTCGCCGCCGACGAGGGCGTCGAGGCGCTCGTGCTTCGCCTCGAAGGCGAGCTGGCGGCGGTGGAGGTGTCGGGCGACACGCTGGCGGCCGGCGGCGGCGCGGCGAACGCGGTCTGCCTGCACCGCGCCCGAGCGGCCGGTCTGGGCGGCTTCGAGTTCGCCTGCGCGATTCCCGGCACGGCGGGGGGTGGCGTCCGCATGAACGCCGGCGCCTACGGCAGCGACTGGAAGGCCGTCCTGCAGCCGCGCGCTGGTGGCGAGCGCGGAAGGGAGCGAGTGGCTCGGGCCGGAGCGAGCTCGGGCTCGAGTACCGGCGCTCGCGGCTGGAGGCCGGACAGGTGGTCGCGGCCGTGGAGTACCGGCTCACGCCGCGGCCGCCGGACGAGATCAAGGCCGACGTGCGCGCGCTGAACGCACGTCGCAAGGAGGCGCAGCCCGTCAACCGGCGCACCTTCGGCAGCGTCTTCAAGAACCCGGACCACGAGCTCAGCGCGGGCCGGATGCTCGAGGCTGCCGGGCTCAAGGGACATCGCATCGGCGGTGCCCAGATCTCCCCCCGGCATGCGAACTTCATCGAGAACGCCGACGGGGGAACGAGCGCCGACGCGGTGGCATTGATGGCCGAAGCGCGCCGCCGGGCGCGCGAGCAGTTCGGGGTCGAGCTCGAGCACGAGGTCGTCCTGCTCGGCGGGCTCGAGCTTCCGCCGCTCCAGCGGTAGGAGCGTCCCTCGAGGCGGCGAAGTGGGGGCGGTGGCGAAGCTCGCCGACGCCGTCGTGCTCCGACTCCCGCGTGCCCGCGCGCGTCCGCGGGAGCTCGTCCACCTGCTGCCGAGCTGGCGTGTCCTCGCGATCGCCTTCGGGGCCTTGCTGGCGGTCGGCGCCGGCTACGCGTCCGCGCGGCAGAGCGCGCTCTTCGCAGTCCAGACGGTCGAGATCCGGGGCGCTCCGCCGGCGGTCTCGCTCGCGGTTCGGCCAGGCGCTCCGGCCCCTCGAGGGCGAGAGCCTCCTGCGGGTCGATCTCGATGCGGTCGCGAGCCGCTTCGCCGCGATTCCGTCGGTGCGCAGCGCGAGCTTCGACCGAGCGTTTCCGAACACGCTCCGGGTAACGGTCGTCGCCGAGCGGCCCGTGGCCGTCCTGCGCCGCGGGCTGGAGGCCTGGCTCGTGTCCGCGCGCGGCCGGGTGATCCGGCGCCTGCACCAGCCGAGGCTGTCGCCGCTCCCCAGGATCTGGGTGCCGACGACCGTCGCGGCGGCTGCCGGCGACGGGCTCGCCGACGCGCCGACGCTCCGCGCCGTCCACGCTCTCGCAGCCGTTTCCGCCGGAGAGACGTTGCCCGCGCGCGTCCGCCACGCGCAGGGCCACCGACCGCCGGCTCACGCTCGTCCTGGCCGCCGGAACGCAGCTCGAGCTCGGCAACGAGGACGACCTGGCGCTCAAGCTCGCGGTCGCCCGGCGCGTGTTGATCGCACTCGATCCGAACGTCGAAGGGTGGCCGGCTTACGTCGACCTGACCGTCCCGGGTCGACCTGTCGTCGGATACACGGCATCTCAAGTCTCAAGTGATAGTTGAGAGGTTGTGCGCGGAAGCACGTTGACAACACTCGTTGAGCCCACGTACCCTGCCGGTCCGTACGGTCGTACGCTCCAGTACAGCTTGAGGTATAGACAAGTCGAGAGATGAGAGATTCTTCCGCCAACTATCTGGCCATAATCAAGGTCGTCGGCGTCGGCGGCGGCGGCACGAACGCCGTCAGCCGGATGGTCGAGGCCGGCCTCGCCGGCTGCGAGTTCGTCGCAGTCAATACGGACGCTCAGGCGCTGCTGATGGCGGACGCCGACGTGAAGCTCCAGATCGGCTCCGAGGGCACGAAGGGTCTCGGAGCCGGGGCAGACCCCTCCGTCGGGGAGGCAGCGGCGAAGGAGAGCCGCGACGAGATCAAGGACGCGCTCAAGGGCGCGGACATGGTGTTCGTCACGGCGGGCGAGGGCGGCGGCACCGGAACCGGGGCGGCGCCGATCGTCGCCGAAGTGGCTCGCGAGCTCGGCGCGCTGTCGGTGGGTGTCGTGACCCGGCCGTTCTCCTTCGAGGGGCGCAGGCGGGCCGAGCAGGCACAGCTCGGAATTCAGAACCTGGGCGAGCAGGTCGACACGCTGATCGTGATCGAGAACGACCGGCTGCTCCAGGTCGTCGAGAAGAAGACCTCGATCGTGGAGGCCTTCCGCATCGCCGACGACATCCTCCGGCAGGGCGTCCAGGGCATCACCGATCTGATCACCGTGCCGGGGCTGGTCAACGTCGACTTCGCCGACGTCAGGACGATCATGCGCGACGCCGCGGGCTCGGCGCTGATGGGCATCGGCGTGGCTTCCGGCGAGAATCGTGCCTCCGAGGCCGCGCGCAACGCGGTCTCCTCCCCGTTGCTCGAGGCGTCGATCGAGGGCGCGACCGGCATCCTGCTCAACATCACCGGCGGCTCGGACATGGGGCTCTTCGAGGTCAACGAGGCCGCGGAGGTCGTCACGGCCGCTGCGGATCAGAACGCCAACATCATCTTCGGCGCGGTGATCGACGACTCGGTCAAGGACGAGGTTCGCGTCACGGTCGTCGCAACCGGTTTCGGCGCACCCCGCCGGCGTCGTGCGCGACCGCCGGCCGAGCAAGGGGCCGAGCGCGAGCGTCCCGAACGCCCGACCGCGGGCGAGAGCTTCGACGTCCCCCGGGACGTGCTCGACGTGCCGTCCTTCCTCCGCGACGAGTAGCTTCAGCGCCCGTCGGCGCGGCGCCCTTCTTTAGCATCAGGCTCGTGCCGCAGACGCTGCTCCGCACGCCGCTGTACGACCGTCACGTCGAGGCGGGCGGTCGCATCGTCCCGTTCGCCGGGTGGGAGCTGCCGGTCCAGTACGAGGGAGTCATCCCCGAGCACCGCGCCGTGCGGACGGATTGCGGCGTCTTCGACGTCTCGCACATGGGCGAGCTCGAGGTCGAGGGCCCCCGCGCTCACGAGCTGCTGCAGGGCCTGCTCTCGAACGACCTCGACCGCGTCGAGCCGGGCGGGGCGCAGTACACGCTGCTGACGAACGAGCGCGGCGGGATCGTCGACGACCTGATCGCGTACCGGCTCGATCCACATCGCTACCTGCTCGTGGTCAACGCTTCCAACCGCGAGGCCGACTTCGACTGGCTGCGCGAGCGCGAGATCCGGGGCTCGGACGTACGCGACGTCTCGGACGAGTACGCGCTGCTCGCGGTTCAGGGCCCCCGCGCGCTCGAGCGGCTCGAGCTGCCCGACGCGCCCGCCTTCACCTGGCAGGAGGGCGAAGTCGACGGGGTCGAGTGCATGGTCAACTACACGGGCTATACGGGCGAGCGCGGCGTCGAGCTGATGGCGATGGCCGACGACGGTCCGGAGCTGTGGGATCGCGTGGTCGCCCGCGGGGCCGTGCCCTGCGGGCTGGGCGCGCGCGACACGCTGCGCCTGGAGGCTTGCTTCCCGCTGCACGGAAACGACATCGGCCCGGAGACGGACGCGATCTCGGCCGGCCTCGGCTGGACCTGCGCTCTCGACAAGGAGTTCACCGGCGTCGAGGAGCTGCGAGCCGTCAAGGAGCGCGGTCCTGAGCGCCGGCTGGTGCCCTTCGTGATGGACGAGAAGGCGATCCCCCGCCAGGGCATGCCCGTCGTCCAGGGCGGCGAGGTCACCTCGGGGACGCACTCGCCCATGCTGGGCGTCGGCATCGGCATGGGCTACGTGCCGACCGAGCTGGCCGAGCCGGGCCTCGGAGATCTCGATCGACGTCCGCGGCACGCCCCGTCGCGCGACCGTCGTCAAGAAACCCATCTACAAGCGAGAGGAGAGCTGAGGCTTGGCAGCAGCGGAGAACTACCCGGAGGAGCTGCGCTACCACCCCCAGCACGACTGGGCGCGGGTCGAGGACGGCGAGGCGACGGTCGGGATCACCTGGTTCGCGCAGGACGCGCTCGGCGAGCTCGTCCACTTCCAGGCGCCGGACGAGGGCGCCACGGTGACGAAGGACGAGAGCTACGGCGAGGTCGAGTCCGTGAAGGCCGTCTCCGACGTGATCGCGCCGCTCTCCGGCGAGATCGTGGCGGTCAACCAGAAGGTCGTCGACGAGCCCGAGACGGTCAACGAGGATCCCTACGGCGAGGGCTGGCTGCTCAGGATCCGGCTGAGCGATCCGTCTGAGGTCGAGTCGCTGCTCGACGTCCAGGCGTACCGCGCAGTGCTCGCGGAGCAGTAGCTTGGGCTACCTCTCGCTGACGGACGCCGACCGCGAGGCGATGCTCGCGGAGGTCGGCGTCGACTCGATGGACGAGCTCTTCCGCGACGTCCCCGAGGGCGTTCGCTTCCGCGGCCGACTCGACCTCGAGCCCGCTCTCGCCGAGCAGGAGCTGGTCGCCCACCTGACCGAGCTCGCGGAGCGGAACGTTCCCGCGGGAGAGGAGCTGTCGTTCGTCGGCGCCGGCATCTACGACCACTACGTGCCGGCCGTTGTCGACTCCGTGCTCTCCCAGGGCCAGTTCCTGACCGCGTACACGCCGTACCAGCCGGAGCTCAGCCAGGGTGTGCTGCAGGCGATCTTCGAGTACCAGACCGCGATCTGCGAGCTGACCGGAATGGACGTCTCGAACGCCTCGGGCTACGACGGCACGACGGTCGCCGCGGACGCGTGCTACGTCGCCAAGCACGCGACCGGACGCTCCAAGGTCGTCCTCTGCGAGACGCTCAACCCGCAGGTGCGCCAGGTCGTGAAGACGTATGCGCCCGGTTTCGGCCTCGAGGTCGTCGAGGTCCCGCATCGCGACGGGACGACCGACCCGGACGAGCTCGGCGAGGCGGCCCGCGAGGCGGCATGCGTGATCTTCCAGCAGCCGAACTTCTTCGGCTGCCTGGAGCCCGCACCCGACCTCGCCGCCGCTGCGAACGAGGCAGAGGCTCTCCCGATCGCGCACGTCGACCCGATCTCCCTGGGCGTGCTCGAGGCACCCGGGAACTACGGCTGCGCGCTGGCGATCGGCGAGGGGCAGGCCGCGGGCAACCACCAGGCGTTCGGCGGCCCTCACTATGGATTTTTGGCAGCCCGCCAGGAGTACATCCGCCGGATGCCGGGGCGGATCATCGGCGAGACCACCGACGTCGAAGGCGAGCGCGCGTACGTGCTCACCCTCCAGACACGCGAGCAGCACATTCGCCGGGAGAAGGCGACATCGAACATCACCACGAATCAGACGCTGCTTGCGATCGGCGGCCTCGTCTACCTGACGTGGCTCGGCCCGAACGGGCTCCGCGAGGTGGGGGAGCTCTGCACCGGCTTGGTGGAGTACGCCAAGGAGAGGCTCGGGACTCCCTCTGCTGTTTGCGGACAAGGCAACGTTCAAGGAGTTTGCCGTGCGCGTCGGACGTTCCGCGGACGAGGTGGTCGGCGGCGGCGCGAGAGCTCGGCGTCAACCCGGGCTACCCGCTCCGGCGCGACTACGCCGGCGTCGAGGACGCCCTGCTCGTCTGCGTGACCGAGAAACGCACGCGCGCGGAGATCGACCGCCTCGCCGAGGTGCTGGCGGAAGTGACCGCGTGAAGCTGATCTACGAGAAGTCGCAGCCAGGTCGCAGGGCGGCGTCGCTTCCCCAGCCTGGACGGCCTTCCGCGCGCGGAGATCCCGGACGAGCTGCGCCGCGAGCAGCCGCCGCGCCTGCCCGAGGTCGCCGAGCCCGAGCTCGTCCGCCACTTCGCCGAGCTCGCCTCGCGCACGTTCGGGATCGACAGCGGCTTCTATCCGCTCGGCTCCTGCACCATGAAGTACAACCCCCGCGTCAACGAGCGGGTCGTCGCGCATCCCGGCTTCCGCGACCTCCATCCGCACCAGGACCCGGGTTCGGCCCAGGGCGCCCTCGAGCTGATGTGGCGCCTCCAGGAGATCCTCTGCGAGATCTCGGGCCTCCACGCCTGCTCGCTGCAGCCGGCAGCCGGATCGCAGGGCGAGCTGACCGGCCTGATGCTGATGCGTGCGTACTTCGCCGACCGCGGCGAGGAGCGCGACACCGTCATCACCGCCGACACGGCCCACGGCACCAACCCGGCCAGCGTGACGATGGCCGGCTACAAGCTCCAGAAGGTCGAGACGGACGCGCGCGGCAACCTCGACCTCGACGACCTGCGGGCCAAGGTCGACGCGCGGACGGCCGGCTTGATGCTCACGAACCCGAGCACCCTCGGCCTGTTCGACGAGAACATCGAGGAGGTCGCGGCGATCTTCCACGAGGCGGGCGCCCTCCTCTACTACGACGGCGCGAACCTGAACGCGGTCTGCGGGATCTCGCGGCCGGGCGACATGGGCTTCGACATCGTCCACATCAACCTGCACAAGACGTTCTCGCAGCCGCACGGCGGCGGCGGCCCCGGCGGCGGCCCCATCGTCGTGCGCGACCGGTTGGAGCCGTTCCTCCCGGTTCCGGCGGTCGTCCGGGAGCGTGACGGGTTCGGACTGGACTACGACCGGCCGAAGTCGATCGGCAAGGTGAGAGGGTTCTTCGGGCCGTTCGGCGTCTTCGTCCGCTCGTATGCGTTCATCCGCGCCTACGGGCCGGAGCTGCGGGAGATGTCCGAAGTCGCGGTGCTGAACGCGAACTACCTGCTCGCACGGCTGAAGGACGACTACGACCTGCCGTACGACCGGCTCTGCATGCACGAGTTCGTGCTCAGCGCGCGCACGTTGAAGCGCGAGCACGGCGTGACGGCACTGGACATCGCCAAGCGGCTGATGGACTACGGCTTCCATCCACCGACGATCTACTTCCCGCTCGTCGTCCCCGAGGCGCTGATGATCGAGCCGACGGAGACCGAGACGAAGGAGACGCTCGACGAGTTCGCCGAGGCGATGGCCGCGATCGCGCGAGAGGCGGCCGAGCAGCCCGACTTGCTGCGAGAGGCACCGCAGGGACGGCCGGTACGCCGGGTCGATGAGGTCAAGGCGGCGAAGCGCGCGGTCGTCCGATATCTGTTCGACGAGCACCCCGACCTGGCGGGGGAGCCGACGACGCCGGCGCATGCGGAGGCGCCGAAAGGGGTCTAGGCAAGACGCGGGGCTAAAGCCCAAGCGCATTTGGGTCGAAAAAAGACCTGCAAAATGCGCGTCTTACTTGTAATCCTCATTCCGGTCATCGCGTTCTCCGCCTGGGACCGCCACAAGCGTGGCGAGAACGAGGCTCGCCTCGGCGAGGTCGCGAGCTCGATCGCCCAGCGCAGCGTCGCCGTGGACTGCCCCGGCTTCTGGGGCCAGCTCGTCGACATCAGAGGCGAGGACGGTCGCGTGCACTTCGACGTCGCGGGGCGGCCGAGCGACAACGCCGAGCTTTCCGAACGGACGTGCGATCGCCTGGAGGGCTTCTCCAGCGCGAAGACCAAGCCCGCCTTGGACTGCCTCGTTCCCGACGACCGGATGTGCGACCGCGAGGTGGTCGAGACCGCCGGCGCAATCTCGACGTTGGCCCACGAGGCCTACCACCTCGCCGGGGTGCGCGACGAGGCTGCTGCCGAGTGCTACGCGATCCAGACCGTGGACACGGTGAGCGAGCGTCTCGGCGCCTCCATCAGCCAGGGCCGCGTCGTCGCCGAGTGGGCGGCGCGAACTTCCGCTCGCACTCACCCGGCCGAATACCACTCGACCGAGTGCCGCCGCAACGGGGCGCTCGACCTCGAGCCGCGTACGACCGCCTGGCCGTAGGAGAATGTCGGCATGGCCGACGTCTCGGAGCCGATGCAGGCTCTCTACGAGGGCGATCGCGTACGCGGCGAGCAGCTGCTCGCGGAGCGCGACGAGATCGACGCCTTCGAGGCGGCCTCGTTCGGACGGGTCGAGCGGCTCCGGGAACTGATCGACGCCGATCCCAGTCTTGTCACGGCGTTCTCGCCCGACGGCTTCACCGCGCTCCACTTCGCCGCCTTCTTCGCCCAGCCCGAGGCTGCCGCGTTGCTGCTCGAGCGCGGCGCGGATCCCGACGTCCGGGCCCGGAACGCGATGAAGGTCCAGCCGCTCCACAGCGCTGCGGCCGCGGATCAGACCGAGATCGCGCGCATGCTGCTGGAGGCCGGCGCCGATCCCAACGCCGTGCAGGAGGGGGGCTTCACACCTCTCCATGCGGCCGGACAAAGCGGCAACGCGGAGCTGGCGAACCTCCTGCTCGAGCGGGGCGCCGATCGCCGCGCGGCGACGGACGACGGCCACACGGCCGCGCATTTCGCTCGCGAGTCGGGCCACTCGGTGCTAGCGGAGCTCCTTTCACGATGAAGCGCTGAGCCACCGGGCCGCGCTGGACGGCGCGATGCGGCGTCCTCGGTCGTGCCCGTATCGCAAGGATACGAACGCTCCCTGCGTCCTTGCCTCGCACCGCCCATCGCACCCCGGCGACGAGGCTCCATCATGAAAGAAGCTCCTAGACTCTCTGACGTGATCGAACTCCGCTCGGACACGCTCACGCAGCCGACGCCTGCGATGCGCCAGGCGATCGCGAACGCCGTGGTGGGCGACGAGCAGAAGCGGGAGGACCCGACCGTCAACGAGCTCGAGGCCCGCGGCGCCGAGTTGCTCGGCCACGCGGAGGCGGTCTTCCTGCCTACCGCGACGATGGCGAACGAGATCGCGCTTCGTCTGCACAGCCGGCCGGGCGACGAGCTGCTGGCCGAGGAGAACTCGCACGTGCTGATCGCCGAGCTCGGTGGCCCCGCCGTCTTCGCGGGCCTGCTCACGCGCCCGATCCCGACCACGAACGGCCGCTTCGGGCCGGAGCTGATTCGCACCCTGGCTCGCCGCGGTGACGGCCACCACACCCCGAGGACGCGAGTGGTCTCGATCGAGAACACCCACAACAGCTCGGGAGGCCGCGTCTGGCCGCTCGCCGAGGTCGCCGCGGTCGCCGCGGAATGCCGCGCGCTCGACATCCGCCTCCACCTCGACGGCGCTCGCCTCCTGAACGCTGCGGTCGCACTCGGTGTGCCGGCCGCGGAGATCGGAGGTCACGCCGACACCGTCACGCTCTGTCTCTCGAAGGGCCTGGGGTGCCCACTTGGAGCGCTGTTGGCCGGATCGCAGGAGTCGATGCTCGAGGCCAGGCGGCTCAAGCACCTGTTCGGGGGCGCGATGCGCCAGGCGGGGATCGTCGCTGCGGCGGGCGTCTACGCGTTCGAGCACCACGTCGAACGGCTCGTCGACGATCACGCTCGGGCCCGCCGGCTCGCCGAGGGCCTCTTGGAGGCGGGTCTGCCGATCGACCTCGAGCAGGTCGAGACCAACTTCGTCCAGGTCGACGTCGGCCTCCTCGAGCTGACCCAGGCGGAAGCGCTCGCGCGGCTGGCCGCGGCAGGCGTCGGGCTCTCCGGCACGATCCACCCGAGCGTCCTCCGCGCGGTCACCCATCTGGACGTGTCCGATGAGGACATCGAGCGTGCGATCGAGCTGATCCCGAGGGCGCTCGGCGTCGGCGCGCGCGTCTAGCTAGCGGTCGCCGGCGAGCAGGAACGCCAGCGCGACCACGCCGTATGCCGCGATCAGCGCGATCCCCCGCCCGCGGCTCGACCAGCCGTGCCAGAGGAGCCCGGTCGCGAGCAGCACCGACCCCCCGATCGCAGCGACCTCGACCGGCCGGAAGCCGAGCGCCAGCGGGTCGATCAGCAGCGCGAGCAACGCGACCGCCGGGATCAGGAAGACCGCGACCTGCGCGCTCGAGGCCAGCGCGATCTCGGCTGCGAGCTTGATGTTCCCGCGCGCGGCGACGACGACTGCGCCACCGTGCTCGGCCGCGTTCCCGACGATCGCGACGATCACGGCCGCGACGAAGAACTCGGACAGGTGCGCCTTCTCCGCGAAGGTCTCGATCGAGCCGACGAGGATCTCGGCGATCAGTGCCGTCACCACGGTCGCGACCGCGAGCACGGCGAGCGAGGCTCGCAACGACCAGCCCCGCATCTCGCGAGGCTCGTCCGAGACGTGCTGCGCTCGATGGCGCCGCAGCGAGACCCACGTCACCCCGACGTAGACCACGAGCAGCGCGATCGAGATCGGGATCGACAGGTTCACGATCAGGTCGCGCTCGGGGTTGCCGTCCCAGCTGGGCACCGACGGCACCATCAGGAACAGCACGGCGAGGGCGACCAGCCCGAGAGAGACGAAGCTGGACTGCCTGTCGATCGGGCCACGGCCGCCGAACAGCAGCGAGAAGCCGAGCACCAGCAGCAGGTTGCCGACGACGCTGCCCGAGAGCGAGCCGCGCACGACCTCGAACTTCGCCTCGGAGACCGCGAAGAGGGCGATGATCAGCTCGGGCGCGTTGCCGAAGGTGGCGTTGAGGAATCCGCCGATCCCCGGGCCCGTGTGGTGGGCGGCATGCTCGGTCGCCTCGCCGATAAGCCACGCCAGGGGGATGAGCGCCGCCGCCGCGAGCGCGAACTCGACCGTGTCGCCGAGTTCGGCGAAGTAGTGGAGCAGGATGGTGAGCGGGGCGAGCGAGAGCGACCCCCAGAGGACTCTGCGCGCCACGCCGATACCCTAGCGAGCCGTGTTGCGGGCAGTTCTCTTCGACTGGGGCTCGACGCTGATGGACTTCGTCTGGGACGACGCGCTCGTCGAGGAAGGCCACCGAGCCGGGCTGCGCGCGCTCGGGCGTGACGACCCCGACGAACTGGCCCGGCTCTCCGCGAACTTCCGCGAGCACTACCTTCCGCTGCTCCACGCACCCGGCACGCTCGAGGAGGTCGAGTACCCCGGCCTCGTGCGCGAGTTGCTCGAGCACGTGGGCATCGCGGCCTCGGACGACGCGGTCAACAGCTACCTCGAGGCCGAGCACAAGGCCTGGGAGCCCGCGATGCAGGTGGGGTCGACGAGCGTCGCGCTGCTCGAGGCCCTCCGGAACCGCGGGCTCAAGACGGGGCTGGTCTCGAACGCGACCGACCCCGGGTGGCTTCTACGGGTCGACCTCGAGCGGCAAGGGCTGGCGCCGTGCCTGGATGCCGTCGTGTTCTCCTCCGAGGTCGGCAAGCGGAAGCCGCACCCGGCCGTCTACGAGGCGGCGCTCTCGGAGCTCGGCGTTGCGCCCGACGAGACGCTCTTCGTCGGTGACCGACTCGTGGAGGACGTCCAAGGCCCGGCGGAGCTCGGCATGACGACAGTGCAGGCGGTCTGGTTCCGCGCAGACGAGAACCCGAGCGGGATCGAGCCCGACTACCAGGCCTTCACGCAGATGGACGTGCTGAACGTGGTCGAGCGGCTTCGCGCCGCGGCCTAGTCGTCCTTTAGTCGTTCGCCTTGACCTGCGCGAAGACCCGGAAGCTCGGCCGACCGAGGGGCAGCTCGAAGAACTCGGGGTTCACGCAGCCGAGCTCGTCGGCCTTCGAGTCGTAGCAGGTCGCCACCTCGACGTCGCACATGGGCAGTGGTCGGCGGGCGGCGCGGACGGCGCCGAAGCCGCCGGTCGCTTCGGCTTCGAGCAGCAGGTCGAGGTCGATCTCGACGTCGAAGACCTTCTGCATGCAGCCGACGTACGTGTGGCCGACCTCCTCGAACGCGTAGAGGAAGGGGCAGTCGCGTTCGACACAGGCGCCCGGGTGGACGACCTTGTCGCAGTGGACTTCGCAGCGGCGGCACTCGACCTCGTCCTGGGGGCGGAGCGGGAGCGAGGCCAAGATGGTGGTCTCGCGGTCTGCCATATCCGGATTGTGAAGCCCGATCACAGGCCTGCGCAAGACTTGACAACGACGCCGTTACGTGGTTGCCCAGCGAGCATGCAGCTCCTTGAGCCGCGTGACCTGCTCGGCATCCGGCCCCTTCCCGTTGGTCCCAGGAACTTCGAGCACGGCCGGCAGTCCTTGCAGCGCCGGGTGGCCGAGGAAGACGCCGAGCTGCTCGCCCATCAGGCCGTCGAGGACGTTGTCGTGACGGTCGCTGTTCGAGCCGAGCGGGCTCTTCGAGTCGTTGACGTGCAGGGCGCGCAGGCGGTCGAGCCCGATCCGGGTGTCGAGCTCGTCGAGCACCGAGTCGAGCGCGGCGCGATCGGTGACGTCGCAGCCCGAGACGTACAGGTGGCACGAGTCCAGGCAGATGCCGAGCCGCGGATGTGCGTCGAGGCGCTCGTAGAGCACGGCGAGCTCGTGGACCGAGCGGCCGATCGTCGCACCGGCGCCGGCCGAGTTCTCCATCAGCAGCCAGGTCGTGTCCGAGCAGCGGTCGAGCACGGTGCGCATGGCCGCCTCGATGCGATCGATTCCGGCCTCGAGCCCGGCCCCGAGGTGCGAGCCGACGTGGAAGACGACGCCGTCGGCCTCGATCGCGCACGCGATGTCGACGGTGCTCGCGAGTGTCGTGACCGACTTCTCGTAGACCGTGTCGTCGGGCGCGGCCAGGTTGCAGAGGTACAGCGCGTGACAGAGCACGGAGCCGACGCCGGCCTCGGCGCGACGCTCGCGGAAGCGCTGCGTACGCCTCGGGGTCGGGAGCGGGTGTCCTCCACGCACGCGGGCTCTGCGTGAACAGCTGCACCGCGTCGGCGCCGATCTCGACGCCCCGGTCGATTGCGCCCTTGACGCCGCCCGAGCAGTGGGCTCCGAGGAGCATCCACCTACGATAGTGGCCTGATGCCAGCGCCAGTCCGCGTCCGCATGGCCCCGAGCCCGACCGGGTTCATGCACATCGGCAACGTGCGCACGGCCCTCTTCAACTGGCTCTTCGCCCGCAACCAGGGCGGCGAGTTCCGGCTGCGGATCGAGAACACCGACACGAACCGCGAGGTCGCCGAGGCGACCGAGCAGATCCAGGAGTCGCTGCGCTGGCTCGGCCTCGACTGGGACGGCCCCGTCACCTTCCAGCTCGACCGGATGGATCACGCGCAGGAACAGGCGAAGCGGCTCGTCGAGGAGGACAAGGCCTACGAGGACGAGGGCGCGATTCGCTTCCGCATGCCCGACGAGGGCGCGACGGCGTGGGACGACGTCGTGCTCGGCCGCGTCGAGGTCCCGAACGAGACGATCGAGGACGTCGTCATCCTGCGCTCCGACGGCCGGCCGACGTACAACTTCGCCTCGCCGATCGAGGACGCGCTGGACGGGATCACGCACGTGATCCGCGGCCCCGACCACATCTCGAACACACCGAAGCAGATCAACCTCCTGGGCGCGCTCGGCGCGGAGATCCCGGTGTACGCCCACGTCCCCAACGTCAACGGGGGCGACAACCGCAAGCTCTCGAAGCGTCACGGGGCGGTGACCGTGGAGGAGTTCCGCGCGAACGGCTACCTGCCCGAGGCGCTCGTCAACTTCCTCGCGCTGCTCGGCTGGAGCTACGACGACAAGACGACGATCATGAGTCGCGACGAGCTCGTCGAGCGCTTCTCGCTCGACCGCGTGGGCTCGAGCCCGGCGACGTTCGACTACGCCAAGCTCGACTGGATGAACGGCGTCTACATCCGCGCGCTGCCGCCCGAGGAGTTCGCCGAGCGGCTCGTGGCCTACCTGCGCGAGCGCGAGATCGACTGGGACGAGGAGCTGGTGCGGAAGGCGGCGCCTCTGGTGCAGGAGAAGATCGAGACGCTCGGCCGCTTCCCCGAGTTCGCGCGCTTCCTGTTCGAGCCGGTCGAGGTGGACGGATTCGACATCGGCCGGACAGGAGATGCTCGCCGCGGCGGCCTCCTCGCTCGCCGAGGTCGAGCCGTTCGAGGCCGAGCCGATCGAGCAGGCGCTCAGGGCGGCAGCCGACGCGCTCGGCCTGAAGCCGAGACAGGCGTTTCAGCCGATCCGGGTGGCCGTCACGGGGTCGACGATCTCTCCGGGCCTCTTCGAGAGCCTCGAGCTCCTCGGGCGCGACGTGTCGCTCGACCGGATCAGACGCGCGGCTGGCGCAACGGCCTAGGCGGCGCGAGCGGGTCGAGCGCCCGCTGGAACGACTGCCACGCGCGGAGGCGGTAGCCCGGGCTCGGGCGGGGAAGCTCGTGCGAGGCGACGCGAATGCGGCCCCGGAACGGCCGGCCATACTCCTGCGTAATTTCTCACTTCTAAGAAATAAACGCACTAGACCTCCGTTGGGATACGGCTACACTTCGACAGGAATCGACTGGGGGGTGCGGCATGACGGTGCTCATCGTCGACGATGACGCCGCGATTCGTCTTCTGTGTCGGGTGAACCTCGAGCTCGAAGGACACCGTGTGGCCGAAGCCGCCTACCTCGAGCAGGCTCGGTCGGTGCTCGCCGAGGAGCCGGTCGAGGTCGTTCTGCTCGACCTCCACATCGGCAACGAGCGCGGCCTCGACCTCTTGCGCGAGCTGCGGCGCGATCGACCCGAGATCGCCGTCGCGCTGCTCACGGGAAGCCCGCAGGAGCGCTTCCCGGACGAGGAGGCGAAGGCCGACGCGGTGATCTCGAAGCCGTTCGAGATCGAGGAGCTGGGACGGACCGTCCGCCGGCTGGCGGAGGGGTCGATCCGGGCTCGCGTGTAACAATGCTCGGCCGATGAGCGTCGCGGCAGTCCGCACACCGGCGGAGTACGAATCCCGCCTCCAGCGCTACGTCTTCGAGCGGTCCGAAGAGGGCCGCGCGGTTCGCGTGGGCGAGAAGGAGGTCTCCGAGCAGGCGGCGATCGTCGCCCGCTACTCCGACCTGTTCACGCGCGCGCAGCTCGACGCGCTGCGGCGGGCGGAGGCCGAGGCTCCCGACGAGGATCGCGAGCGCCTCTACCGGCTGCGGAAGACCTGCGAGAGCGGGCTGATCACGAGCGAGCTGGCAGAACGCGAGGACGCGCTCGAGAACGAGATCCTGGCGGCGCGGGTCACCTTCCGCGGCGAGGAGATGCCGCTTCGCAGCGCGCAGGCCCGCCTCGCCGTGCTGACCGAGTACGCCGATCGCGAGGAGCTGGGGCGCATCCACGGAGACGCCTCGGCGACCTTCAACGACGACCGGCTCGAGATCCTGCGCGCGGGCGAGGAGCTCGACGCCGAGCTCTCCGGCGAGCCCGATCCGGTCGCGCGGAACGAGGAGGAGAAGGGGATCTCCCTGCGCAAGCTCGCCGACGTGCTCGGGCGAGACGAGCTCCGCCGCAGACGACGTCTACGGCCGGCTACGGGAGCGGTGGTTCGAGAAGCTGCTCGGGCCCGAGCGCGACGAGGTGCCCGCGTCGTACCACGTGGGCTACCTGCGCCGGCTCTCGCCGCTCGAGGCGACCTACGAGAAGGAGCGGGCGGTCGAGGTCTGCCTCGACACCCTGAACCGGCTCGGCTTCGACCTCAACGCAGAGCCGAACATCAAGCTCGACCTGGACGACCGGCCCCAGAAGTCGCCGCGCGCCTGCGTGATCGCGTCCGACCCGCCCCGCGTCGTCCACCTGATCACGCGCGCGCAGGGCGGCCTGCACGACTACCAGGCGTTCCTGCACGAGGCCGGCCATGCGCTGCACTACGGCAACTGCGATCCCGCGCTGCCGTACACGTTCCGCAACCTCTCGCGCGACCACGCGCTGACCGAGATCTACTCGTACATCTTCGAGGCGATCTCCCGCGAGCCCGAGTGGCACGCCCACTACTTCGGCCTCTCCGACGAGCAGGCCGCCGAGAACGCCGAGGCGACGATCTTCCTGGAAGCGCTGCTGTTCCGCCGCTACGACGCCAAGCTCCAGTTCGAGCTCGACTTCTGGTCGCGCTTCTCGGAGGACGGAGGCACCGCGGACGGGTACTCGGAACGGCTGACGGCGGCGGCCGGCGTGCGCTACCGGCCGGACGCGTTCCTCGCCGACATGGACGCGGGCTTCTACTCCGCCGACTACCTGCGCGCCTGGATCCGCGCCGCCCAGCTCCGCGACCACCTGATCCGCGAGGTCGGGCAGGACTGGTGGCGCCGGCCGGAGACGGGGACGATGCTGCGCGAGCTGTTCACCGAGGGCACGAGGCCGACCAGCGAGGAGATCGCTTCGCGGCTCGGCTTCGACCCGCACGACACGCGGCCGTTGCTGGCCGAGCTCGGCGCCTAGAACTCGCGTGCCTGCGGCGGTCAGCTACGACCGGTGGTACCGGTACGAGGAGCTGACCGAGCTCCTGCGCTCGTGGGCCGAGGAGGCGCCCGGGCTGATGCGGCTGGAGTCGATCGGCCAGTCGTACGAGGGCCGTGACATCTGGCTCGTCACGGTGACGGCCTTCGAGACCGGGGCCGACCTGGAGAAGCCCGCGTTCCTCGTCGAGGCCAACATCCACGCGATCGAGGTCACGGGCTGCACGGCGGCGCTCCACCTCCTGCACAAGCTGCTGGCGGGGTACGGGCAGGACGAGCGAATCACGCGCGCGCTCGACACGCGCGCCTTCTACGTCCTGCCGCGGCTGAACCCCGACGGGGCCGAGCTCGCTCTGGCGGACAAGCCGCGGTTCGTCCGCTCGAGCGTGCGGCCCTATCCGCTGGCCGACCCGCAGGACGGCCTGCACGAGGAGGACCTCGACGGCGACGGGCGCATCCTGATGATGCGGGTCCGCGACGACAACGGCGCCTGGAAGCCACACCCCGACGAGCCGCGCCTGATGATCCGGCGCGATCCGGACGAGGGCGCGGGCGACGGCGACTTCTACCGCCTGCTCTGGGAGGGGACGATCCGGGGCTACGACGGCGTCACGATCAAGGTCGCGCCGCCGCTCGAGGGGCTCGACCTCAACAGGAACTTCCCCTACGAGTGGACGACGGAGAACGAGCAGCGCGGGGCCGGGCCCTACCCGACGTCGGAGCCCGAGATCCGCGCGATGGTGCAGGCGGTGTTCGACCGGCCGAACATCACGGGACACGTCGCGTACCACACCTTCAGCGGCGTCCACCTGCGGCCGTACGGCGGCTACGCGGACGATCACTTCCCGCCCAACGACCTGCGCGCCTACAAGCTGATCGGCGAGGAGGCGACCAGGCTCACGGGCTATCCGGCCGTGTCCGTCTACCACGACTTCAAGTACGAGCCGAACCAGTCGATCAAGGGCTCCGCGCACGACTGGCTCTACGACCACGTCGGCGTCTACTCGTGGACGACCGAGTTCTGGAGCCCGCAGCGCCGCGCCGGGATCGAGGACTACCACTACATCGAGTGGCTCCGCGACCACACGCCCGAGGACGACCTCAAGCTGCTGCAGTGGGCCGACCGCGAGGTCGGTCCCGGGGCCTACGTCGACTGGTACGCGTTCGAGCACCCGCAGCTCGGCCCTGTCGAGCTCGGCGGCTGGGACGTGATGGCCTGCTGGGGGAACGTCCCGTTCAAGTTCCTCGAGCAGGAGGTCGCGCCGCACGCGGACTGGGCTCTGTGGCACCTGCTCGTGTCACCGCGGCTGGAGATCCGCTCGCTGGACGTCGAGGGGCTCGGCGAGGGCCGGCACCTGCTTCGGCTCGTGCTCGAGAACACCGGCTGGCTGCCGACGTACGTGACGCAGAAGGCGGTCGACCGCCAGGCGGTGCGCCCGCTCGAGGTGGAGCTGACGCTGCCGGAGGGCGCGCGCGTCGTCGCCGGCGAGACGCGAACGGAGGCGGGGCAGCTCGAGGGCCGTGTCCACCTGCGCAGCGCGCTGTGGTGGGGCACGGACCAGGGCACGAGCGACCGCACCAAGCTCGAGTGGGTCGTGGAGGCGCCGGACGGCGGTACGCTCGGGCTCGAGGCACGTCATCAGAGGGCCGGCGTGGTTCGGCGCGAAGTAGACCTCTCCACCAACTGAGGAGGAACCGTGATCTGGCTGATCCTGCTGATCCTGCTGGCACTGATCTTCGGCCTCGGCACAGTGCTGAAGGCGACCTTCTGGGTACTCGTCATCCTGGCCGTGATCGCCGTGGTCGCCGTCTTCTTCGGCTCCCGGAGGATGGGTAGCCGCGGGGTCTGACGAAAATGGCCCGAAACGCGCAGCGTTTCGGGCCGGATGAGAGGCGCATACGGGATTCGAACCCGTGCCGCCGCCGTGAGAGGGCGGTGTCCTAGGCCACTAGACGAATGCGCCCTGTGGAACGGCGCCCAGTGTAGCTAGCTGGCGGCCGTCTGGCCGGGCCTCGGCTCTTCGAGCCCGGTTTCCGCCGGACCCGGCGGGATCGGCGCCAGCGGGCGCAGGTAGAGGTAGTCGTAGAGGAGCGCGGCGACCGCTCCGCCGAGCAGCGGGGCCGTGTAGTAGACCCAGGCGTCGTCCCAGAAGTTCTGGACGAGCTCGGGGCCGAAGGCGCGCGCCGGGTTCATCGCGGCTCCGGTCAGCGGTGCGCCCATCAAGATGTCGAGCGTGATCGTGAAGCCGATCGCGAGCCCGGCGATCGACTTGAACGTGCCGCGCGGATCCGCGGCGCACGCGAAGATCACCCAGACCAGGAAGAAGGTCAGGATCGCCTCGATCACGAAGCCCTGCGGCCCCCGAGACGCCCTCGAGGAACGGCGCCCCAAGCGCGAGGCTGTCGCGCAACTCGGCCGGATAGATCCAGCGAAGCAGCAGGGCGCCGGCGACCGCCCCGGTGAACTGGCTCACCCAGTAGACGCCCGCCAGCGACGGCGCCATCCGCCGGGTGACGAGAAACGCGAACGTGACCGCCGGGTTGAAGTGCGCGCCCGAGATGTGCCCGACCGCCGACGCAAAGACCGCGATCACCAGGCCGTGTGCGAACGCGGCGGCGAGCAGCGGCGACTGGTCGCCCGGGCCGGCCGCGGTCATGATCGCTCCGGCGCCCACGAAGATCAGCGCGAAGGTGCCGACGAACTCGGCTACCGCGCGACGGAGGACATCGCCTTCCATTGCGCGTGAATCTACGAGTCGGATCGGACGGCAGAGAGCTCGCTCTCGGCCTGCTCGTCCTCCTCGGGCTGCTCCGGATCGGGCAGCGCCCAGAGCTTCACCTTCGCCTGTCGCCCCCGCACCTCGAACTCGTCGACGAAGACCAGGTCCTCGGCCTCGCCGACCAGCGCCTCCCGCGTCGTGTCGGCGACGAAGCACATGTACGGGGTCCCCTTCGTCATCCCCTCGAGCCGCGAGGCCGTGTTGGTCGTGTCGCCGATCGCCGTGTACTCGAGCCGGCGCTCGGAGCCGACGTTGCCGGACAGGAACGTCCCGCTGTTGAGCCCGATGCCCATGCGGAAGCCGTCGTTGCCGTGCTGCTCGCGCAGGAAGGCGTTGAACCGCGGCAGCCGCTCCTTGAGCATCTCGCGCGAGGCCGCGATCGCCCGGTCGGCGTGGTCCGCCTGCTCGATCGGCGCCCCGAAGACCGCGAAGATCCCGTCGCCCATGTACGCGACGAGCGTGCCGCCGTGCGCCAGGATCGCGTCGCTCATCTCGCTGAGATAGACGTTGAGGATGTCGATCACCGTGCGGGCCGGGAGGCTCTCGGCGAACGACGTGAAGCCGCGCAGGTCGGTGAACATCGCCGTGCCGTAGAGCTCCTCGCCCCCGAGCCGCAGGTCCTCGTCGGTGCGTGCGAGCACCTGCTCGACGACGGTGTCCGGGACGAAGCGGGAGAAGACTCCGCGCACGCGTTCACGCTCGAACGCGGCGATCAGGTAGTGCGCGCCGGTCGCGCCGACCGACGAGAGCACGAGCGCCGTGAGCGGATAGACGAACGTCAGCACGAGCCCTCGTTCGAAAGCCACCTGCGTGGCGACGATCCAGCCGACGCCGGCGAGGATCGCGATCACGAGCGTCCCGCGCAGCGAGAGGAAGAGCCCGGCGAGCGGGATCCCGAGGCCGAAGAGGATGATGAGCCCGAGCGTGTACTCGCGGGGCACACTCTGCAGAGGGAGATCCCGGAGCACGGTCGAGATCGCGTTCGCCTGTACCTCTCCGCCCGGCATGTTCTCGCCGACCGGAGTCGGGTGGAGGTCCTGCTCCGACGCGAGTGAGGTCCCGACCACCACGATCTTGTCTCGGAAGAAGTCCGGCTCGATCTCCCCTTGGAGCACGTCGATGAACTGGACGGTCGGAATCGTTCCGGGCGGACCGTGGTAGTCGATCCAGGCGTCGTCTTCCTCGAAGGGGTGCACCTGCCGACCCGTGGCCGTCTCCACCGTGACGACGGCGAAGCTCTTGAGGCCTTCGATCGCGTACTGCACGCGGCGTAGGACGCCTCCCGGATCGGGCTCCAGCAGCGCGCTCCCGGGTCGGAAGCCCGGGATGGGAGCTCCTCCGAAGACGTTCGTGGCGCCCTGATCGTCCGTCTCGGTTGCTGCGAGGACGATCTTCTGGATCTCCGAGACCGCTGCGATCAAGGCGTTGTCGTCCGTCTCCGTCGTCGGCTCGGTGAACTGGATGTCGTACGCGATGACTCTCGGCCCACCGCTGCCGATCGTGCGGATCAGCTTGGCGTGATGGCGCCTGCTGATCGGCCAGGTCTGGTCCAGGGCGGTGAGCGCGTCGGTGTCGATGTCGACGAAGACGAGCTCCGGCGGCGGCGCCTCCGTGCCGCGGACCTCGAAGCGGGCGCGTAGTGAGTCGACTTCGAGCTGGCGGAAGACATCGGTTCCGTACGCCAGCAGGGCCGCCCCGGTCATGGCGAGGCCGACGCCGAGAAAGAGCGCGGCACGCAGCCGCAGGCGGCTCTGCCGTCTGAAGGCGCTCCGCTTTCCCGTCAGCACGACCTAAAGACTGACCGAGCGGCCGGAGCGCGACAACCAAGAGTGGCGGATTAGCGGGCATTTCCCCGTCGGAGTGGACAAAAGGCTCAGATTCAACTTGTACTTCTTGTCACAAAACGTTGTAAAACCGGGCGACTCGTTTGTGGGAGAGGGGACTGCGGCCTGCACGCCAGAGCTAGACGGACTGTGATCGCGATTTCGCTCGCCGCTGCGCTCGCGCTGTGGGGCTACGGCGACCTTCGGGCTGCCGGGAGACGCTCCGGCATCCGAACGCACGTCCGCGCCCGCGATCCTCGCAGAGGAGGCGGCCGAGCGCCCGCGTTACGACAGCCCCGACGACGCCTACCGCTACTACCTCCGCAAGCGTTCGCCGGACGGCAGCCCGGTCGCGTTCAGCCGCTACCTCGCCGCGATCGAGCAGACGAAGCAGATGCCGGTCTACTCGACGGTGTCGGGTAAGCGCGTTGCGCGCGCATCGGCGCGTGGAGAACGAGGAGCTCGGCACCTGGTCGGAGCTCGGCCCCGGCAACGTCGGCGGGCGGACACGCGCCCTGGTCGTCGATCCCGCCAACCCGACGACCATGTACGCGGCCGGCGTGGCCGGCGGGGTCTGGAAGACGACGAACGGCGGTGCGAAGCTGGGCGCCGCTCGAGCGACCTCCTGGCCAACCTCGCCGTGTCGGCGCTCGCGCTGGACCCGACGAACCCCAGTGTCCTCTACGCCGGGACCGGCGAGGGCTTCGGCAACTCGGACGGCGTCCGCGGCGCGCGGGATCTTCAAGACGACGGACGGCGGCGCGACCTGGAACAGCATCGGCGCCACGCGACGGGGCCGCTGGCCGCCGACTTCCACTACGTCAACGACCTCGTCGCCGCCGCCCGGCGGACGCGTCTACGCGGCCACCCGCACCGGCATCTTCCGCAGCGCCGACGGCGGCGCGACCTGGACGCAGAGCTTCGACGCGCCGCAGGCCAACGGCTGCCTCGACCTCGTGCGCCGCACCGACACAGCGGCGCGACGTCGTCTTCGCCGCGTGCGGCAACGGCGAGCAGGGCACCGTCTACCGCAACCTCGACGCCGCCGCGACGGGCGCCTGGACGTCGGTTCTGTCCGAGGCCGGCATGGGGCGCACGTCGCTGGCGATCGCTCCGTCGAACCAGAACGTGATCTACGCGCTGTCGGCGAGCATCGCTGCGGGCACCTTCAGCGGCGGAGGCCTGCACGCCGTCTGGCGTTCCACGAGCGGCGGCGACCCCGGCTCGTGGAGCCGCCCGCGTCCGGAACACCAGCGCCGACGCAAGCTGAACACGCTGCTGCTGAGCAACCCGGTCGTCGCCAGCCAGTCGCGCGTGCTTCGGCGGGCTCGACGCGTACTTCAACCAGGGCTGGTACGACAACGCGATCGCGGTCGACCCGGTCGAACTCCGACATCGTCTGGGCGGGCGGCGTCGACCTCTTCCGCTCGACGACGGCGGCGCGAACTGGGGGCTCGCGTCGCACTGGTGGCGCCAGCCGAGACAACCGGTCGAGTACGCCCACGCGGACCAGCACGCGATCGTCTTCCATCCGGGCTACGACGGCGCCGCCAACAAGACGATGTTCGTCGGCAACGACGGCGGCATCTTCCGCACCGACGACGCCCGGGCGGCCGTCGCGACCGGCGCTCGCAGCGCGCCTGCGACCCGGCGAACGGCGACGTCCAGTGGACGATCGCTCAACAACGGCTACGGCGTCACGCAGTTCTACGACGGCGCTGCCCTATCCCGACGGCGCCTCGTACTTCGGCGGCACGCAGGACAACGGCACGATCCACGGCACGGACGCGCGCCGGCCCGGACGCCTGGCAGGAGATCCTCGGCGGCGACGGCGGCTACGTCGCGGTCGATCCGACCGACACCGACGTCCTCTACGCCGAGTCGCAGAACTTCGGCTTCGAGAAGTCGCTGACGGGCCCCGGCGGGCCCTGGGTCCCGGCCACCACCGGCGTCGCCGACCAGGGCCTGGACTTCATCACGCCCTTCGCCATGGACCCGACGAGCAGCCAGCGCCTCTGGACCGGCGGCTGCGTACATCTGGCGCACCGTCAACGGCGCGACGAACTGGCAGCGCGCCAGCGAGATCACGCCGGGCCAGGGCTCGGTCAGCGCGGTCGCGGTCGGCCCCGACCGACGCCGAACCGGGTGCTCGTGGGCATGACCGACGGCTTCATCGTCCGGCACGCGAGCGCTCTGACGACGACGCGCCACGACGGTCTGGCCGAGCGCGCAGCCGCGCGACGGCTGGGTGTCCTCGGTCGCGTTCGACCCGACCGACCCGGCGATCGCGTACGCGACCTACTCGACCTTCGGCGGCGCGCACGTCTGGCGCTCCACCGACTCGGGCGCGACCTGGTCGCCGCTCGACGGCGCCGGCGACCTGCCCGACATCCCGGTCCACTCGATCGTCGTCGACCCGACCGAACACGGCGCGCCTCTACATCGGCACCGACCTCGGCGTCTACGTCTCGACCGACAGCGGGCGCGACCTGGAACGTCGAGAACACGGGCTTCGCGAACGTCGTCACCGAGCGCGCTGCGGCTCTCGTCGGGCGGCGACGACGAAGCTGTTCGCGTTCACGCACGGGCGCGGCGCCTACCGGACGACGCTCGGCGGCGAGCCCGACCCGCGATCCCGCCCGATCCGAGCTGCACGAACACCTTCGACGGCGGCGCAGGCACGAGCGACTGGGAGACCGCGGTGAACTGGCAGCGGCGACGAGCTGCCCGACGGCGACGGAGTGGCGTGCATCGCGGCCGGCTCGACCGTCGTACCACTCGATCGGGAACGACTCGGTCGGCAGCCTCAAGAGCTTCGGCGACGCTCGAGCTCTCCGGGGGGACGCTCGAGCTGGGCAGCGCCTCTACGGCCACGACCTTCAAGCAGACGGCGGCTCCTGGCCGGACCGGGCCGGGAACCTTCAACCGATCACAGGCGGCCTCGATGGACCGGCGGGCACGATGGGCGGCAGCGGGGTAGACCGAGCTCGCGCCGGGATCGGGTGAGCGTGATCGACAGCGTTCTCGAATGTCCACGTGGGGCCGAGGACCGGGTCTGCGCAACGAGGGCCTGCTGACATCCTGGAAGGCCGGCCAGATCTCGATGCGCGGGAACGCCCTGCTGCACAACGCGGCCGACGCGAGCTCTTCGCCGCGGATCGACATCGAGAGCAACGGCCTGATCTTCAACGCGGGCGGATCGCCGCTGATTCAGAACAACGCCGCGATCGTCAGGACGGCACCGGGCGGGACGACGACCATCGGCGTCCCGGTCGACAACGACAGTGCGCTGCGGGCGAACGCCGGCACGATCAGCCTCACGGGCGGCGACGCGGAGCACCGTGTGGAGCGGCACGTTCGCCGGAACGCTCGGCGGAGTGCTGCGCTTCGACGGAGGCACCTACACGCTCGACGGAGCCGACGGCGGCGGGGTCGTGCAGCTCGCCAACGCGACGCTCGACGTCGCCGGGCCGTCGGCGATCGAGGGGCTCTCCTTCGAGAGCGGCCTCATCACCGGCGGCGGGACGCTCACGCTGCGCGGCTTCACGTGGTCGGGCGGGGCGATGACCGGGCTCGGGACGACGCTGCTGCCGGCCGGCTCGATGTCGGAGATCGACGCTCCGTTCAACTCCGTGCTCCTCCGTGACGGCCGGCTGCTCGACAACCGCGGCTCGATGACCTGGACGAGCGGCTCGGTCGTGACTGGGTTCGACGCCAGGAGGGCGCACCGCGAACCAGGATCTCCAACGTCGGCTCGTGGTCTTCGACCGGCGACGACCTGATCGCGGGCGAATGCTGTGACGCCGTCAGCGGCCTGATCCACAACACCGCGGCGGGCACGTTCAGCAAGGACGGCGGCAGCGGCACGACGACGTGTCCACTCGGTCGGCCTTCGAGAACGACGGAGCCGCGTCGGCTGCGGTCGGGACGCTCGCGCTCGTCGGCGGCGGTGGCGGGGCCCGGGCACGTGGGTTCCGGCGCGATTCGGCGGCACCGGCGATGCGCTCGTGCGCTTCGACAGCGGCGAGTTCGACCTCGGATCGGCGCCTCGTTCACCGGCAAGGTCGAGCTGGCGGGCGGCACCCTCGACGCGGTCGGTCCGGTCACCGTCGACGGTGATGAGCGACGTCACGCAGTCGGGCGGCTCGCTGACCGGCGCGGGCGCGGTGACGCTGGCCGGCTCGTTCTTGTGGAGCGGCGGCGAGATGACCGGCCCCGGCACGACGGCGCTGGCGCCCGGATCCCTCTCGACCCTCGAGACGCCCGCGTTCAGCTCGGTGGCGCGTGCGCGCCGGCCGCCTGCTCGAGAACCGGGGCTCGCTGCTCTGGAAGCGCGGGATGATCGTGATGGGCTCGACGGCCGAGGGCGCGCCGCGGAGCCGGATCGAGAACCACGGCAACTGGTCGTCGACCGGCGACGACCTGATCGTCGGCGAGTGCTGCGACGCGGTCGGCGGCCTGATCCACAACGCCGTCGGCGGCCACCTTCGGCAAGGACGGCGGCAGCGGGAGAGACCGGGATGCACGTCGGCTTCGAGAACGACGGTCTGACCTCGTCGTCGAGCGGGAACGCTGGCTCTCTGGACCGGCGGCGGCGGCGACGGACACGTCGGCTCGGGCAGCTTCGGCGGGACCGCGGACGGCGCGCTGGTGCGCTTCGAGAGCGGCGAGTTCGACCTCGACGGCGCGTCGTTCACGGGCAACGTGGAGCTCCGGGGCGGCACGCTCGACGCGGTCGGTCCGGTCACGGCGACGGCGGCGAGCGACGTCACGCAGTCGGGCGGCTCGCTGACCGGCGCGGGTGGAGTGACGCTGGCCGGCTCGTTCCTGTGGAGCGGCGGCGAGATGACCGGCGCTGGGACGACGGTGCTGGCGCCGGGCTCTCTCTCGACCGTGGAGACGCCGCCGTTCGCCGACGTCGCGGTGCGCGGCTGGCCGGCTGCTCGACAACCAGGGCTCGCTGGTCTGGAACAGCGGCAACATCCACCTCGGGCCGACGGCGTCGGAGCGCCGCGGAGCCGGATCGTCAACCACGGCACGTTCTCGGCGACGGGCGACGACCTCCTGTGGGGCGGCGAGTGCTGCGACGCCGTCGGCGGGCTGGTGCACAACGCGGTCGGGCGGCGACGTTCGTCAAGAGCGGCGGCATCGGCATCACGTCGCCGTGCAGGCCGCAGGCTTCGAGAACGACGGCGTGGCGTCGGCGTCGAGCGGGTCACTGGCGCTCCAGGGCGGCGGCGGCGGCGACGGACACGTCGGCTCGGGCAGCTTCGGCGGCAGCGCCGCGGGCGGCGGCGTCGTGCGCTTCGACGGCGGCGAGTTCGACCTGGACGGCGCGTCCTTCACCGGCAACGTGGAGCTCTGCGGCGGCGTTCTCGACGCGGTCGGCCCTGTGACGTCGACGGCGGCGAGCGCCTTCGCGCAGTCGGGCGGCTCGCTGACGGGCGCGGGTGGGGTGACGCTCTCCGGCACCTTCATGTGGAGCGGAGGCGAGATGACCGGGGCTCGGCACGACCGTGCTGGCGCCGGGGCTCGTCTTCGACCGTGGAGACGCCGCCGTTCAGGCCAGGTCGCGGTCCGCGGCGGCCGGGTGCTCGACAACCAGGGGTCGCTGGTTTGGAAGAGCGGCAACATCCACCTGGGGCCGACGGCCGTCGCAGCGCCGCGGAGCCGGATCGTCAATCACGGCACCTTCTCGGCGACCGGAGACGACATCGTGTGGGGCGGCGAGTGCTGCGACGCCGTCGGCGGGCTCGTGCACAACGCGCGTCGGCGGGACGTTCATCAAGGAAGGCGGCACCGGGATCACGACGGTGCAGGCCGCAGGCTTCGAGAACGACGGCTACGCGTCGGCGTCGAGCGGGACGTTCGCGCTTCTGGGCGGCGGAGGCGGCGACGGGCACGTCGGCTCGGGCAGCTTCGGCGGCACCGGGAGCGGGCTGGTGCGCTTCGACAGCGGCGAGTTCGACCTCGCGGCCGCCTCGTTCACCGGGCAACGTGGAGCTCCTCGGCGGCGTCGTCGACGCGATCGGTCCGCGTCGACTGCGACCGAGTCGAGCGATCTCACGATCTCGGGCGGCTCGCTCGCCGGCAGACGGCCTCGTCGACGCTGGCCGGGGCGCTGCTCTGGAGCGGGGGCGAGATGACGGGCCTCGGCACGACGCGCCTCACGTCGACGGCGTCGACGGTCGTCGACACGGCGCCGTTCGCGCCGTCGCGGTGCGTGGGGGCCGCCTGGTCGAGAACCACGGCTCGCTCCTCTGGAGCGCAGGGCAACATCCACCTGGGACCGACGGCTGCCGGAGCGCCGCGCAGCCGGATCGTCAACCACGGCACGTTCTCGGCGACGGGCGACGACATGCTCTGGGGCGGCGAGTGCTGCGACGCGGTCGGCGGGCTCGTCCGCAACGCGGCCGGCGGCACGTTCTCGAAGGCCGGCGGCGACGCCACGACGAGCATCCAGGCGCTCGAGTTCGACAACGACGGCACCGTCGAGGCGAGCTCGGGCATCGCTCGCGCTCGGAAGCAACTTCGCCAACTACTCGCCGGCGACGAAGACCCTGTCGCGCGGCCGGTACGTCGTCTCCTCCACGCTCCTCTGGGACGGCGCGACCCTCGAGAGCGACGATGCCGACATCGTCCTGGACGGGCCGGGCTCGGCGATCACGGACGCGGGCGGCACCGACGCGCTCGCGACCCTCGTCGGCACGACCTCGAACGGCTCGCTCACGCTGCTGGGTGCCAAGGCGCTCACCGTCGGAGCCGAGTTCGCGAACAGTGGAGAGATCGCGCTCCACGACACGAGCTCGATCGTCGTCGAGTCCGAGCTCGCCAATACCGGCCTCATTCGGGGCACGGGCACCGCCGCCTCGACGGTGGTGAACGACGGCACGGTCTCGCCGGGCCTCTCGACCGGGATCCTGCACGTGGACGGGGCGTACTCGACCGGCGCCGCCGGCGGGCTCGACGTCGAGATCGCCGGAGCGACCCCGGGGGCGGGACACGACCAGCTCCAGGTCGAGGGGCCGATCGCGCTCGGCGGGACGCTCCGGATCACCACGGCCCCGGGATTCGCCCCGCTCGAGGGGCAGAGCTTCGTGATCGCGGAGGGCAGTTCGGTCTCCGGCGTGTTCGCGGACGTCGTCGGCGCGGCGCTTCCGGCCGGCCTGCGCTATGTCGTGCGCACGATCGGCGCGACCGTCGTGCTGACGGTGGTGTCCCGCTGACGTGTCGGTCGCGAACGCGATCGCGGTGGAGGGCGATGACGCGCTGTTCCAGGTCACGCTCTCGCCGGCCGACCCGGCCAACGAGGTGACCGTCGACTACGAGACGTCCGCTGGGACGGCGCTCGACACCGAGGACTACGAGGGCGAGACGGGGACCGTCGTGTTCGCGCCGGGCGAGACCGTCCGCACGATCGCGGTCCCGACGGTCGAGGACGAGCGCAACGAGGCCACGGAGACCTTCGAGGTGACGCTGACCGGCTCGACCGGCGCCGAGCTCGGCGACGCCAACGCGACCGGAACGATCACCGACGACGATCCCGAGCCGGAGATCTCGATCATCGCCGGCGACGACGTCCTCGAGGGCGACCCCGGCGACACGCCGACCGCCGAGTTCACGGTCGCACTCTCGGCCGAGAGCGGTCGCACGATCACCGTCGACGTCGCCACAGCGCCGGGCACGGCCACCGAGGACCTCGACTACACCCACACGACCGAGACGCTCACGTTCCTCCCCGGAGAGACGAACTTCCTGTTCTCCGTGCCGGTTGACGCCGACGACCTGACGGAGGGCGACGAGACCTTCGACGCCGAGCTCACGAACGTGTCCAACGCGACGATCGGCGACGGGCTCGCCACCGTCACGATCCTGGACGACGACGACGATCCGACCGGGGACGCCGACCTCCGCTTGACCAAGTTCGACTTCGACGACCCGGTGCCGACCGGCGGTGATCTCAACTACGAGATCCATGTTCTCAACGAGGGCCCGCACCCGGCGGCCGGAATCCAGGTCACGGACGACCTGCCGGCCGGCGTGACTCTCCTCACGGCGACACCGAGCGGGGGCGGCAGCTGCAACAGCGCCGACCCGGTCGTCTGCACCTGGCCGTCGCTGGGCGTCTTCTTCTCGGCCTCGGTCGTGATCGAGGCCACCGCCCCGGGCACGCCGGGAACGCTGACGAACACGGCATCGGTGACGTCGACGTCGACGGATCCGAACCTCGCCAACAACACCGCGAGCGAGGAGACCGAGGTCCGCGAGCAGCGCCGACCTGACGCTCACGAAGACCGCGTCACCCGACCAGGCCGTGCCCGGTGAGGAGATCACGTACACGCTCACCGTCACCAACGACGGGCCGACCGACGCAACCGGCGTCACGCTCGAGGAGTACCTCCCCGAGGGCTTCAGCGTCGACACGATCACGCCCAGCCAGGGGACCTGTGCGGAGCTCGAGATCCTCACCTGCGAGCTCGGCACGATCTCGAACGGGGCTACGGCGACGGTGACGATCGTCGGCTCCGCCTCTGCGGCCGGGACGTTGTTCAACTCGGCCGAGGTGTCTGCCGACCAGTTCGACCCGGACGGCGCGCATGCATCGACCATCACCCCAATTCGCTGGCTCCGGGATCTCAGGATCGCCAAGACGGCCGCCCCCTCGCCGGTCCCGATCAACGGGCAGGTGACCTACACGCTGAACGTCACGAACGTCGGCTCCACGACGGCGACCGGTGTGACGGTGACGGACGAGCTTCCGAGCGGGACCACGTTCGTGAGCGCATCGGCCTCCTGCAACGAGGCGGGCGGGACGGTGACGTGCGACCTCGGCGACCTCCCCGCGGACAGCTCTGTGAGCGCGCAGATCGTCGTCGGGGTGACCTCTGGACCGACGGTCACGAACACCGCGACCGTCACCGCGGCCGGCTTCGACGACCAGGATCCGGACAACAACTCGTCCACCGCCGTCACCGAGGTCGACGTCGCGATCATCTCGCTCGGGGCCGCTGACGCGGATCCTGGTCACGCCCGACCTCAACTGCGCCGTCAACCACGAGCTCGACACCCATCCGGAGTGGTTCGGCGACACCGCCTGCGGCACGTTCCTCGTCTTCGACGACACGCTCTATGGACCCTCGAGCATTCCCGCCGGCGGGTCGGCGAGCCCCAAGACAGCGTGGACGCCCGTGTCCCAGACGATCGCCGGTACCGGATCGGCAGCCAACCCGTTCACGATCGTCACGACCGTGGCAGCCGGCGCAACCGGCGTCCGCCTCGTCGAGAAGGACGTCTACGTGGTCGGCCAGGAGTCGTACCGCACGGACGTCCGCGTCGAGAACGACAGCGGCTCGGCGAAGAGCTTCAAGGTCTATCGCGCCGGCGATTGCTTCCTGGAGAACTCCGACGCGGGCTTCGGCCGCGTCGATGCCGCGACCGGTGCGGTCGCCTGCATCAACGGCGTGCTCGTGGGCGGCAACCGCGTTCCGGGCAACCGCATCGAGCAGTTCCTGCCGCTTACGGGCGGCAGCTCCTATCGCGAGGCGGGCTACAACGAGATCTGGGCGCACGTCGGCTCGCGGCAACTCTTCGACAACACCTGCCGCTGTGACCAGTACATCGACAACGGCATGGGCCTCAGCTGGCCGCTTTCGATCGCGACCGGCGCCTCGGCCGAGGTCAAGAGCCTGCTGACCTTCTCACCGCTGGGCGTGGTACCGCTGGTCACGGCGAAGACGGCGGACGCGTCGACCGTCGCGCCTCAAGCACAGGCCGGCTTCACGATCACGATCTCGAACCCGAACGAGACCGCGGTCACGCTTGAACGCGATCACCGACACGCTGCCCGCGGGCTTCTCGTACGTCGCGGGATCGACGACGGGCGCGACGGCGAACGACCCGGCGATCGCCGGCCAGGGCCTGACCTGGAACGGCCCCTTCACGGTCCCGGCCGAAGGCTCCGTGTCGCTGCACTTCTCGGCGCTCTCCTCGGCCACGCCGGGCGACTACGTCAACAGCGCGGGCGGAGATGCAGGAGACGTCGCGGTCGCGGGCGGAAGCGTCGGCATCACCGTGGCCGACCTGCCGGCCGTCTCGGTCGGCGACGTCTACGGTCACCGAGGGCGACGCCGGCCAGAAGGACGCGACCTTCACGGTCAGCCCTCGACCAAGCGACGAGCAGCCCGTCACGGTGGACTTCGAGACCGGGACGGGACGGCGACCGTCGTCCTTCGCACGACCCGGCGATCGGCTCCGGGTTCGTCACGCGTGCCGGCGACCAGCTCTCCCTCGACGGGCGGCCGTACCGCTTCGCGGCCTGAACGCCTACAACCTCAACTCCGACGGGCTCTGCTGGTACTCCTACAACGCGGCCCAGCTCGACTCGAGCCTCGCCGCGATCGGGGACCTCGGCGGCAAGTCCGTGCTCCGCGCCTGGTTCTTCCAGGATCTCGCGACGACGGCCGGCGTGCGCGACTGGACGGCCATCGACCGCACGCTCGACCGGGCGCGCGCACACGGGTTCAAGGTGATCGCGACGCTCGGCAACCACTGGGCCGACTGCGACAACGGTTACGGCCGCAAGGATCCAGCCTGGTACACGACCGGCTACACGACGCGTCGACCCGGCCGGCACCGTCTCGTACCGCGACTAGGTCGCCGAGATCGTCGATCGCTACAAGGACGACCCCGCGATCCTGCTGTGGGAGCCGCTGAACGAGCCCGAGACGAGTGGGCTCGACGCCTCCTGCGGGCCGGGCGCGGCGGCCACCCTCCAGGCGTTCACCGCCGACGTCGGCGGCCTGATCAAGTCGATCGACTCGAACCACCTCGTCTCGACCGGGCGTGATCGGCAGCGGCCAGTGCGGCGCGTCCGGCCCGGAGTACGAGGCCCTGCACGCGCTCGCCGCGGTCGACGTCTGCTCTTTCCACGACTACTCGGCGATCCAGCCGATGCCGGGCGATGTCGTTCAACGGCCTCCAGCTGCGCCTGAACCAGTGTGGCGGGTTGAACAAGCCGCTCATCGTCGGCGAGGCCGGGATCATCCCGAACGACGTCGGCGGGAGCTTCGCCGCGCGCGCCGACGCGTTCCACGCCAAGCTGCTGCGCCAGATCCCGGCCGGCGTGGCCGGCTACCTGCCCTGGGCCTGGAACCGGGACGGCTCGACGCTCGGCATCTACGACATCGGCCCCGGCGACCCGCTGCTCGGCACGCTCGCCGCGTTCGGCGACTACGACAGCGCGGCCGGATCGCTGACCTTCGCGCCCGGCGAGACGAGCAAGACGGTCACCGTGAAGGTGAACGGCGACCTGCTCGACGAGTTCGACGAGAACTTACCTCGTCAGGCTCCGCGACCCGGTCGACGCGACGATCGCAGACGGCGACGGGTGTCGGCACGATCTTGAACGACGACGCCGAGCCGTCGCTCTCGATCGCCGACGTGTCGGTCACGGAAGGCGACTCCGGCGAGAAGACCGCGAACTTCGTCGTCTCGCTCTCGGCGGCGAGCGGGCAGACGGTCACGACGACGTTCGACACGTCGTCGGGCACCGCGACCGAGGGAGTCGACTTCGACGCTGCGAGCGGCACGGTGACATTCGAGCCGGGTCAGACGACAAGGCGAGTCGTCGTGGTCGTCAACGGCGACACCGACGTCGAGCCCGACGAGACCTTCGACGTCCACCTGACCGCGCCAACCAGCGCGTCGATCGCCGACGGCCTCGGCGTGGGCACGATCGTGAACGACGATGCGGTCCCGCCCTCGGAGGGCGTGGTGAACACCACCGCCGACCACAACGACGGCGCCTGCCAGCAGGCGCCCGGGGACTGCACGCTGCGCGAGGCGATCAACCGGGCGAACGCTCGGCCGGGCACGACTCGATCACGTTCGACATCCCGGGCGGCGGAGTGAAGACGATCACGCCCGGCGGCTCGCTGCCCGAGCTCGACGGACCGGTCACGATCGACGGCTTCACCCAGGCCGGAGCGTCCGACGGCGGCACCGGCTGGGGGGGCGTCGTTCTTGCCGTCGCGATCGACGGGACGGCTGCGGGCCCAGGCGCCGACGGGCTCCGCGTGAACGGCGGCAGCAGCACCGTGCGGGGCCTCGCGATCCACAGCTTCCCGGCCTACGGGATTCGGATTCAGCAGCCGGGCGACGCCAACAACGTCTCGGGCAACTTCATCGGCACCGACGCGGCCGGCCTCTCGGCCCATCCGAACCAGTTCGGCGGAATCCGGGTCGAGAGCACCCACAACGTCGTCCGGGACAACATCCTGTCCGGTAACGCCGGCCCTGCGGTCGACGTGAGGGGCGCCGACAACACGATGCTCGCCAACAACGTCGGGCTTGCGTTCAACGGCACACCGCTCGGAAACGGCGGCCGCGGGATCGAGGTGCACGACGCGGCGCACGCGACGATCGACGGCAACGTCGTCTCGAGCAACGGCCTGGCCGGGATCCTCGTCGCTGGAACCGGCGCCACCGGAGCGGTGATCACGGGGAACCTCGTCGGAACCGACCTCGCGGGCGGCGCCCCGCGCGCGAACGGGACGGACGGCATCAGCCTGGTCGCCACGCCCGGCCCGGCGACCATCGCCGGCAACACCGTGTCCGGAAACGTCGGAGACGGGATCTCGCTCGTCGCCGTTTCGGCAGCCCCGGGAACCGTCGACATCCGCGGGAACAAGATCGGCACGAACACGTCGGGAACGGCCGCGGTCGCGAACGGCCACGGCGTCTCGATCTTCCAGAGCACGAACATCCTGGTCGGCGACCCGTCCTCCGGGCTGATCAACGTCATCTCGGGGAACCAGCAGCAGGGGGTCGCGATCGACCTGTCCTCCTCCGGGAACCGCGTCGACGGCAACTACATCGGCACCGACGTGACGGGGCTCGCAGCGATCTCGAACGGCGGCGCCGGGGTTGCGATCAACGGCTCCGCCAATGTCGTCGGCAACGCCGTCCCACGCTTCCCCGCCACGAACCTGATCTCGGGGAACGCCGGCCCGGTGTCCGCGTCGCGGGCGCTCAGGCCGCCGGCAACCTGATCAGCGGCAACATCGTCGGTGCCGCGATCAACGGGACGAGCCCGCTGCCAAATGCACGAGGCGTCGAGCTCACGTCGGACTCGAACGAGCTCCGCAACAACTCGATCACCTTCAACGACGGCGAAGGCGTGACCGTGTCCGGCGAGGGCAACCAGCTGCTCGGGAACGCCGTGGCGAACAACGACGGCGACGGCATCTCGGTACTCGACGGCGTCGGCAACTCGATTCTCGACACGTCGACGATCGCGAACGGCGGCCTCGGGATCGACCTCGCGCCCGACGGTGTCAACGCCAACGACCCCGGCGACGGCGACGGCGGCGCGAACCGCGGCCAGAACTACCCGGTGCTGACCGGGACGACGGCGGGCAACGTCCTCGGCACGCTCGACAGCACGGCGAGCCGCGCGTTCACGATCCAGGTGTTCGCCAACCCGGGCTGCGACCCGTCGGCTTCGGCGAAGCCCAGGAGCTGCTCGGCTCCGCCGCCGCGACGACCGACGCGCGCGGCGACGCGGCGGTTTCCGTGCCGACCGGGACGCTCCCGACCGGGCTGATCCTCACGGCCATCGCGACCGACACGGTCACAGGCGACACCTCCGAGCTCTCCCGCTGCTTCACGGTCGGCGACGACAACGTGCTCTCGATCGGCGACTTCTCGGCCACCGAGGGAGACGCAGGAACGAAGGCGTTCACGTTCACGGTCACGCGCACCGGCTCCGCGTCCGGCACGACCACGGTCGACTACGCGACGGCGAACGGGACCGCGAGCGCGCCCGGCGACTACGCCTCGGGCAGCGGCACGCTCGAGCTTCGCCTCCGGCGAGACGACGAAGCGGTCACGGTGCTGGTCAACGGCGACATGACGTTCGAGGCGAACGAGACCTTCTTCGTCAACCTGTCGAGCCCGTCGGGCGCGACGATCGCCGACGGCCAGGGCCTGGGCACGATCCTGAACGACGACGCCGCGCCGACGCTCGCGATCGACGACGTCAATCCGCGCCGAGGGCGATTCCGGGACGACGGCCTTCACGTTCACGGTGACGAAGACCGGCGCGACGGCGCTGGCGGCGAGCGTCGACTTCGCCACGGCGAACGGGACGGCGACGGCGCCCGGCGACTACGCGTCGGGCAACGGCACGCTCACCTTCGCCCCGGGTGAGAGCTCGAAGCAGGTGACCGTGCTCGTGAACGGCGACCTCGTCTTCGAGGCGAACGAGACCTTCTTCGTGAACCTGTCGAACCCGTCGGGCGCGACGATCGCCGACGACCAGGGCGTCGGCACGATCGAGAACGACGATGCCGCGCCGACCCTGGCGATCGACAACGTGAGCCAGGCCGAGGGCAACGCGGGCACGACCGCGTTCACGTTCACCGTCACGAAGACGGGCGCGACCCAGCTGCCGTCCAGCGTCGACTTCGCAACGGCGGACGGGACCGCGACCCAGCCGAGCGACTATCAGCCGGCCAGCGGGACGCTCAGCTTCGCGGCGGGCGAGACCAGTAAGACGATCACCGTGCTCGTCAACGGCGACACCACCGCGGAGCCCGACGAGACCTTCCACGTCAACCTGACGAATGCGAGCGGCGCGACGATCGCTGACGACCAGGGTCTGGGCGCGATCGAGAACGACGACGCAGGGTCGGCGCTGGCGATCACGGATGTCACTGCGCTCGAGGGCAACTTCGGCACCACAGCTTTCGCCTTCACGGTCACGAAGAGCGAGACCGGAAGCCCGGCGAGCGTCGACTTCGCAACGGCGAACGGGACGGCGACGGCGCCAGGTGACTACGCGTCCTCGAGCGGCACGCTCAGCTTCGCTGCGGACGAAACGACGAAGACGATCACCGTGTTCGTGAACGGCGACCTGACGTTCGAGGCGGACGAGACCTTCTTCGTCAACCTTTCGAACGCGAGCGGGGCGACGATCGCCGACGACCAGGGCGTGGGCACGATCGTGAACGACGATGCGGCGCCGACGCTGTCGATCGACGATGTCTCCAAGGCCGAGGGCAACAGCGGCACGACCGCGTTCACGTTCACGGTCACCAGGACGGGTGCGACCGAGCTGCCGGCGAGCGTCGACTTCGCGACCGCGAACGGCACTGCCACGCAGCCGGGCGACTACGCGTCAGCGGGCGGCACGCTCAGCTTCGCGCCGGGCGAGACGACGAAGACACTCACCGTGCTCGTCAACGGCGACTCGGTCTTCGAGTTGAGCGAGTCGTTCTTCGTCAACCTCTCGAATCCGTCAGGCGCGACGATCGCGGACGACCAGGCGCTGGGCACGATCGTGAACGACGACGCAGCTCCGAGCTTCTCGGTCGACGACGTCAGCAAGGCGGAGGGCAACGGCGGCACCACCGAGTTCACGTTCACGGTCACCAAGACGGGTGCGACCGAGCTGTCGTCGAGGGTCAACTTCGAGACTGCGAACGGCACGGCGACGCAGCCGGTCGATTACGGGGCGCCGGGCGGCACCCTGCTCTTCGCGCCAGGCGAAACGAGCAAGACGATCACAGTGCCCGTCAACGGCGACACGACGTTCGAGGCCAACGAGACGTTCTTCGTCAACCTCTCGAACGCGGTCGACGCGACGATCGGCGACGACCAGGGTTTGGGCACGATCGTGAACGACGATGCAGCCCCGACGCTGTCCGTCGACGACGTCAGCAAGGCGGAGGGCAATAGCGGCACGACCGCGTTCACGTTCACCGTCACGAAGAGCGGAGCTACCGAGCTGCCGGCGAGCGTCGACTTCGCGACCGCGAACGGTACGGCGACCCAGCCGAGCGACTACGCGCCGACGAATGGAACGCTCACCTTCGCTGCCGCCGAGACGACCAAGACGATCACCGTCCTCGTCAACGGCGACCTCGTCTTCGAGGCGAACGAGACCTTCTTCGTCAACCTCTCGAGCCCGACCGGCGCGACGATCGCGGACGACCAGGGTCTCGGCACGATCCAGAACGACGACGCGGCGCCGACGCTCCGCATCGACGACGTCGCACGAGCCGAGGGCAACAGCGGCACGACGGCATTCGAATTCACGGTCACGAAGACCGGCGCGACGGAGCTGCCGGCGAGCGTCCAGTTCGCAACCGCGAACGGCACGGCCGCGCAGCCGGGCGACTACACGTCCGCGAGCGGGTCGCTCTCATTCGACCCGGGCGAGACGAGCAAGACGGCCACGGTGCTCGTGAACGGCGACCTGACCTTCGAGGCGAACGAGACCTTCCTCGTGGGCCTGACGAACGCCTCGGGCGCCACGATCGCCGACAACCAGGGCGTGGGCGTGATCAACAACGACGACGCTCCGCCGGCCCTGAGCATCGACGACGTCTCCAGGACAGAGGGCGACTCGGGCACGACGGCGTTCACGTTCACCGTCACGAAGACGGGCGGGACCGAGCTGCCGGCCTCGGCTGCGTTCGCGACCGCCAACGGCACCGCGGCCGAGCCCGATGACTACGCAGCCGTCGGCGGAACCGTGACTTTCGCACCGGGCGAGGCCGCCAAGACGATCACCGTGCTCGTCAACGGCGATCTGGTCTTCGAGGCGGCCGAGACCTTCTTCGTCAACCTCTCGAGCCCGACGGGCGCGACGATCGCGGACGGCCAGGGTCTCGGCACGATCGCGAACGACGATCCCGCTCCGACCTTCACGATCGACAATGTCTCGCAGGCCGAAGGCGACTCGGGGACGACGGTCTTCACCTTCACGGTCTCGAAGGCCGGTGCCACCGAGCTGCCGGCCACCGTCGACTTCGCGACCGCGAACGGGATGGCGGCGCAGCCGGGCGACTACGCCTCGGCCGGCGGGACGCTGACCTTCGCTCCGGGGGAGACCTCGAAGCAGGTCACGGTGCTCGTCAACGGCGACCTCGTCTTCGAGGCGAGCGAAACCTTCTTCGTGAACCTGTCGAACCCGTTGGCCGCGACAATCGCGGACGCGCAGGGTCTCGGCACGATCGTCAACGACGACGCCGCGCCCGTGCTGGCGATAGCCGACTTGAGCCAGGCCGAGGGGAACTTCGGCACCACCGCGTTCACCTTCACCGTCACCAAGGCGGGCGCGACAGAGGTCCCGGCGACCGTCGACTTCGCCACAGCGAACGACACGGCGACCGCGCCGGGTGACTACGCCTCGGGCAGCGGCACCCTGACGTTTGCTCCGGGCGAGACGTCGAAGCAGCTCACCGTGCTCGTGAACGGCGATCTCGTCTTCGAGGCGAATCAGACCTTCTTCGTCAACCTCACGAACCCGTCCGCCTCGACGATCGCGGACGACCAGGGCGTGGGCACTGTCGAGAACGACGACGCGGCGCCGGTCATCGAGATCGGAAACGCGTCACACGCCGAGGGCAACAGCGGGACGACGGCGTTCACGTTCACGCTGACGAAGACGGGTGCGACGGAGCTGCCTTCCACCGTCGACTTCGCGACCGAGGACATCGATGCCACGGCACCGAGCGATTACGCGCCGGCGAGCGGGACGCTCGAGTTCGCCCCGGGCGAGACGAGCAAGACGCTGACGGTGCTCGTCAACGGTGATCTCGTCTTCGAGGAGGACGAGGCTTTCTTCGTCGTCCTGACGGACTCGTCCGGCGCGACGATCGGCGAGGACGACCACGGCGTCGGCACGATCCAGAACGACGACGCTCCGCCCGCGTTCGCGATCGGTGACGTGAGCCAGGCCGAGGGCAGCTCCGGTACGACGGCACTCATCTTCACGGTCACGAAGGCGGGTGCGACCGCGCTGCCCGCGAGCGTCGACTTCGCCACGGCCAACGGGACGGCGACGGCGCCCGGGGACTACGCCGCGGGCAACGGCACGCTGAACTTTGCGCCCGGCGAGACCTCGAAGCAGGCAACCGTTCTCGTGAGCGGCGATCTCGTCTTCGAGGCGAACGAGACCTTCTTCGTCAATCTGTCGAACGCGACCGGCGCGACGATCGGCGACGGCCAGGGCGCCGGCACGATCGAGAACGACGACGGGGCGCCGACGCTGACCATCGACGACGTGACTCGTGTCGAGGGCAACTTCGGCCAGACCGCGTTCACGTTCACCGTGACGAAGGCCGGTGCCACCGAGCTGCCCGTCACATTCGACTACGCGGCTTCGAACGGCACGGCGACGGCGCCGAGCGACTACGTGCCGGACAGCGCCACGCGCCAGATCGCCCCCGGCGAGACGGAGCGGCTGATCACGATCATCGTCAACAGCGACGCTCACGTTCGAGGCCGACGAGACGTTCTTCGTGAACCTCTCCAACGCGTCCGGAGCGACGCTCGCCGACGGCCAGGGTCTCGGGACGATCGTGAACGACGACGCCGCGCCGACGCTGGCGATCGACAACGTCAGCCGGTTCGAGGGCCACTCCGCCACGACCGAGTTCCTCTTCACCGTGACCAAGACCGGTGCGAGCGAGTTGCCCACGACAGTGGACTTCACGACCGCCGACGGCACGGCGACCCAGCCGGGCGATTACGCGTCGGCGAGCGGGGTGCTCACGTTCGCCCCGGCCGACGCGACGAAGACCATCTCGGTGCTCGTGAACGGCGATGTCGCAACCGAGCCGGACGAGACCTTCTTCGTCGACCTGTCGAATGCCTCGGCCGCAACGATTGCCGACGATCGAGGCATCGGGACGATCCTCGACGACGACGCCAATTTCGCGCCCGACGCTGTAAACGACAGCGCGGCCACCGACGAGGACGTTGCGGTCGACGTCGACGTGCTCGCGAACGACACCGACGCCGACGGCGACGCGCTCACGATCGAGTCGTTCGGCCAGGGAGCGAACGGGACGGTCACCCTCGTCGCCGGGAAGCTCCGGTACGCGCCAGACGCCGACTTCCACGGCACCGACACGTTCTCGTACACGATCTCCGACGGGAGAGGCGGCAGCGACACGGCTGCGGTCACGATCACCGTCACTCCGGTGAACGACGCTCCTGTCGCGGGCAACGACTCCTACGCCACCGACGAGGACGAAACGCTGAACGTCGCCGCGCCCGGCGTGCTCGGCAACGACTCGGACGTCGACGACGCAGCCCTCACGACGCTCCTCGTGGCCGGCCCTAGCCACGGCACGCTCACACTGAACGCCAACGGGTCATTTGCCTACACGCCGTCTGTCGACTTCAACGGCACCGATTCGTTCACCTACCGGGCGAAGGACGCGGCGCTCGAATCCAACCTCGCCACGGTGACGCTCACGATCCGCGCGCTCAACGACGCGCCGGTGAACACCGTGCCGGGCGCGCAGACGACCGACGAGGACACCTCACTGACGTTCTCCGTCGCGGGCGCCAACCGGGTCGCGACGAGCGACGTCGACGCTGCGCCCGACGACGTCCGGGTGGCCCTCGGCGTCGCTCACGGAACACTCACGCTCAGCGGCACGACCGGGCTCACGATCGTGAGCGGCGCGAACGGCACCGGAACGATGACGTTCAGCGGAGCTCTGGCCGCCGTCAACGCCGCCCTCAACGGCCTCGTCTACGCGCCGGCCGCGAACTACAACGGCCCCGACGAGCTCTCGTTGACGACGAGCGATCTCGGCCACAACCCGGGCCCGACGCCGCTGACCGACACGGACACGGTGGCGATCACCGTCACCGCCGTCAACGACCGGCCGGTCGCCGTGGACGACGACGCGGGTGGGACCGAGGACACCGACGTCGTGATCACCAAGGCGTCCCTGCTGGCCAACGACACAGACGTCGAAGGCGAGGCGCTCTCGGTGACCGTCGTCGGCAACACGGTCGGCGGCACCGTGGAGATCGTCGGCGCCAACGTCGTCTTCCATCCCGCCGCGAACCTGTGCGGCAACGACATCGCGAGCTTCGACTACACCGTCGCCGACGTACACGGCGCCACCGACACGGGCACCGTGACGATCGACCTCACCTGCGTCAACGACTCGCCCGTCGCGCAGAACCAGGCAGTCGAGACGGCCGAGGACGTCGCCAAGGCCATCACGCTCGGGGTCACCGACCCGGACGGCGCGCCGCCAACGATCACGATCGTCTCCGCGCCCACACACGGCACGCTCACCGGCTCGGGTGTGAACCGCACGTACACGCCCGCCGCGAACTACAACGGGCCCGACTCGTTCACGTTCAGGGCCTCCGACGGCGCGTCCGACTCCAACGTCGCGACCGTGTCGATCTCCGTCACGCCGGTCAACGACGTGCCGGTCGCCGCCGATAACGCGTACGCGACCCAGGAGGACACGCCGTTGACCGTCGCGGCTCCGGGCGTCCTCGCGAACGACACCGACGTCGAGGGCAGCGCGCTGACCTCCGCGGTCGTCACCGGCACGGCGAACGGAACCATCGTGTTGAACTCGAACGGTTCCTTCATCTACACGCCCGCTGCGAACTTCAGCGGCGTCGATTCGTTCACCTACCGGGCGAGCGACGGCGCGACCGACTCGAACGTTGCGACGGTGACGATCACGGTCAATGCGGTCAACGACCCGCCGACCGCCGCGAACGACTCGTACGCGACGGATGCAGGCACGACGCTGACCGTGGCCGCTCCGGGCGTGCTCGACGAACGACGCCGACGTCGACAGCGCGGTCACGGCCGTGCTCGCGACCGGGGCCGCCAACGGGACGCTTGACGCTGAACGCGAACGGCTCGTTCACCTACACGCCCGAACGCCGGCTTCAGCGGCACGGACTCGTTCACCTACCGCGCGCGTGACACCGCCGGGGCGGAGTCCTCGCCGGCCACCGTGACGATCGAGGTGCGCCCGGTCGTCGGCGGCGACCCGCCGGAGCCCGGCACGCCGTGCACGATCAACGGCACGCCGCAGGCGGACAACGTGACCGGCACAGCCGGTGACGACGTGATCTGCACCTTCGGCGGCAACGACACGATCGACGGCGCCGGCGGCAACGACCTGATCGACTCCGGAACGGGGAACGACCGGGTCAGCGGCGGTCTCGGCAACGACCACGTCCGCGGCGGGGTCGGCAACGACACGATCAACGGCAACGCAGGTAACGACGAGGTCGAGGCTGGCAACGGCGACGACGTGGTCGACGGCGGCGAGGGCAACGACCAGCTCGGCGGCGATGCAGGCGCGGACACCCTGGCGGGTGGCGACGGAGACGACGCAGTCGCAGGCAGCGCGGGTGCAGACCAGATCACGGGCGGCGCCGGCGACGACGAGGCCGACGGCGGAACGAGCAACGACACGGTCGACGGCGGTGCCGGCGACGACGATCTGCGCGGCGGCGCAGGCGCCGACGAGCTCTTCGGCCGCGCCGGCGCAGACGTACTCAACGGCGACTCGGGCCCGGACGTGCTGGACGGCGGCGCCGATCCGGACTCCTGCACGAACGGCGAGGTCTACATCTCGTGCAACGAGACCAGCCGCGGGCCGGCGGGACCTGCTCAGGCACCCGTGGCCGCCGGCAGCTTCTCCTCGTCGTTCACCAGGCCCGACCAGACGGTCTCGCGCACGCTGTCGCTGCCGGGCTCGACCCCGGGAGTGACGGCTCTGCTCACCTGGAACAACCCGGGCAGCACGTTCGCCGTCGACGTGGAGCTCGTGAGCGGCGGCCAGGTCGTCGCCCGCGGCCTCGCCATGCGGACGAAGCTGCGGCTGACCAAGCCGACGAAGCTGCGGCTCAAGGTCACCCGCGGCGCGGGCTACATGACGGTGCAGGCGCAGACGCCGGCGAAGCTGCGGCTGAGCAAGAAGCCGCTGAAGCTACGGCTCGTGGTGCGCGCGAAGAAGGTCACCGGCAGGACGACGGTGAAGACGCGCGTGCTGCGCCAGCGTCCGAAGCGCTAGCGGCGCGGCGTCGGCAGCTTGGGAAAGCCCCAGCGCAGTACGACGGCGCTGAGAGCGATCATGGCTGTTCCGAGTACGAGTTCCATCAGTGTCTCTATCGACCAATCCGAGGCGATTGTTTGAGCCTCAGCTGGTTGTGACCGAGGTCTTCTGATTTGAAACGCCGATAGCCGCGCTGCGGGTACGGGCGGTCAGCGCTGGCTTTTTCCCTGCATTCTGCTCAGAATCGAGCGATGCTCCTCTGCTCGAGCTGCGGCCGGGAGAATCCCGACGACGCCCGCTTCTGCGCCGGGTGCGGCACGGCCGCTGCGAGTCCGCGGCCGCGCCGAAGCGCGAGATGCGCAAGACGGTCACGGTGATCTTCTCGGACGTGAGCGGCTCGACCTCGATGGGCGAGAGGCTCGACCCGGAGACCACGCGGCGCGTGATGGGGCGCTACTTCGAGGAGATGCGTGCGGTGATCGAGCGCCACGGCGGCACGGTCGAGAAGTTCATCGGCGACGCGGTGATGGCGGTCTTCGGCATCCCGACGCTGCACGAGGACGACGCGCTGCGGGCCGTGCGCGCCGCGACCGAGATGCGCGACGGTCTCGCGGCTCTGAACGACGAGCTCAAGCGGACCTACGAGGTCGAGATCCGCGTGCGCACCGGCGTCAACACGGGCGAGGTGGTTGCCGGGGAGGGCCAGACGCTGGCCACCGGCGACACCGTGAACGTCGCCGCCCGCCTCGAGCAGGCGGCCGCGCCGGGCGAGATCCTGCTCGGCGAGACCACCTTCGCGCTCGTGCGCGACGCGGTCAGGACGGAGCGGCTCGAGCCGCTCGCGCTGAAGGGCAAGAGCGCGGGCGTCCCGGCTCACCGGCTGCTCGAGGTGCGGCCCGACAGGCTCGGCCACGCGCGCCGGCTCGACTCGCCGCTGGTCGGCCGCGAGCGCGAGCAGGAGCTGCTCCGCCAGGCGTTCGCGCGCGCGATCGACGACCGCGCGTGCCACCTCTTCACGGTGCTCGGCGCGGCCGGAGTCGGCAAGTCGCGTCTCGTCGAGGAGTTCGTGGCCGCGGTCGACCCGACGGCGACCGTGCTCCGGGGCCGCTGCCTGTCCTACGGCGAGGGGATCACGTTCTGGCCGCTCGCGGAGGCCGTCAGGGCCGCGGCGGGCCTCGCGGCGAGGCGAGACCGTCGAGCAGGCGACGGCGGCGCTCGAGGCGCTGGTCGACGGCGAGGACGAGGCCGAGCTCGTCGCGCGCCGGCTCGGCCAGCTCGTCGGCCTCACCGAGGGGTCCGCCGGGCAGGAGGAGAGCTTCTGGGCGGTCCGGCGCCTGCTCGAGGCGCTCGCGCGCCGGCGGCCGCTCGTCGTCGTCTTCGACGACATCCACTGGGCCGAGCCGACGTTCCTCGACCTGATCGAGCACGTCGCCGACTGGTCTCGCGACGCGCCGATCCTGCTGATCTGCCCGGCGCGCCCCGAGCTCCTCGACCTACGGCCCGCCTGGGCCGGCGGCAAGCTCAACGCGACCTCCGTCCTGCTCGAGCCGCTCGACGCCCGAGGCCTGCGGTCACCTGATCGACCAACCTGCTCGGCCGGGTGGAGCTCGAGCGCCGCGGCCCGGTGAGCGAGTGGTCGTCGGCCGCCGAGGGCAATCCGCTCTTCGTCGAGGAGCTGCTCGCGATGCTGGTCGACGACGGTCTGATCGCGCGCGACAACGGGCGCTGGCATGCGACCGCCGATCTCGGCTCGCTGCCGGTGCCGCCGACGATCCACGCGCTGGTCGCGGCCCGGCTCGACCGGCTCGGAGCGCCCGAGCGGGACGTGCTCGAGCGCGCCTCGATCGAGGGCAAGGTCTTCCACCTCGGCGCGGTTCGCGAGCTCGCCGACAACGGCGCTGCGAGCTCGGCCGCGGCCGACGTCATGACGCTCGTCCGCAAGGAGCTGATCCGCCCCGACCGCGCGACCTTCGGCGGCGAGGACGCCTTCCGCTTCCGCCACATCCTGATCCGCGACGCTGCGTACCGGGGCCTGCCGAAGGAGACCCGCGCCGAGCTGCACGAGCGCTTCGCCGGCTGGCTCGAGCGGAAGACGGGCGAGCGGGCCGCGCGAGTACGACGAGATCGTCGGCTACCACCTCGAGCAGGCGTTCCGCTACCGCGAGGAGCTTGCGCCCGCCGGCGAGGAGGCAATCGGGCTGGCGGCGGGCGCAGGCGCTCGGCTGGCTGCGGCCGGTCGCAAGGCCTCGACCCGCGGCGACGTCTCGGCGGCGGCCAACCTGCTCGGACGTGCGGTCTCGCTGATCCCCGTGGGCGATCCCGAGCGGATCGAGCTGATGCTCGACCTCGGAGAGGCCCTCTACACGACCGGCGACCTCGTCGGCGCGCGCACGGTGCTGAGCGATGCGCTCCGCGTCGCGGGCGAAGTCGGGCGACGCCAGGCTCGAGACGCACGCCCTGATCGACGGCCTGCTCCTGCAGACGTTGACCGATCCGGAGTTCAGAGGAGACGAGCTCCTCGACTCCGCACGCAACGCGATCGAGCGGCTGGGAGCGCTGGGCGACGAGGTCGGTCTCGCGAAAGCGTGGCGCGCGGTGGCCGAGGTCGAGCTCACGCGGTGCCGCTGGGGTGCCAGCGCGGCCGCCCTGGAGCAGGCCATCGTCCACGGCCGTCGGGCCGGTCGCCAGCCCGCCGAGACCTACGCCAACCTTGCGACCGCTCTCTACTACGGCCCGACCCCTGTGGACGAGTGCGATGTTGCGCTGTCGCGAGCTTCGCGACGAGGCCGCCGGCAGGCGCATCGCGGCGGCGGCGGTCACGTGCTACCTGGCCGGCTTCCAGGCGATGCTGGGTGACCTCGACGGCGCCCGCAGGCTGTTCGAGGACGGCCGGCGGACGTACGAGGACCTCGGGCACAAGCTGGGAGTGGCCGGCTCGCTGGTGGTCGCAGGAGCGGCCGAGCTCGAAGCCGGCCATCCAGAGGAGGCCGAGCGTGCGCTGCCGTTCCGGTCTCGAGCTCCTGGAGGCGATGGGCGAGACCGGCATCCTGTCCACGCTCGTTGCCTTCCTCGCGGAGGCGCTCTACCGCCAGGGTCGCGACGACGAAGCCGAGGAGTTCGCACTCCTGAGCGAGCGCGCCGCCGCCGAAGACGACGCCGCGTCCCAGGTCGCCTGGCGCTCGACCCTGGCGAAGGTGCTCGCTCGCCGAGGCGACGCCGGGCGCGGCGAGAGCCTGGCTCGTCAGGCGTTGACCATCGCGGAGGACACCGACTTCCTCGGCATGCGTGCGAACGTTCGCCTCGCCCTCGCCGAGGTGCTCACCCTGGCGGGGCGGCGACGCGGGGAGGTCGAGCCGGCCGTGCTCGAGGCGCTCGAGCTCTACCAGCGCAAGGGCAATCGCGTCGGGGCCGCCGCCGCCGAGGCGTTCCTAGGGCAGGGGGGACCCGTCCGGGCAGTTGCCGGACTCGACGGCGGTGACGAACGGGCCTGAAAGCACCCAGCGCCACTCGCCTCCGACGCGGACGGCATGTGCGGTATAGGCGTCGACGATCCCCTGCTCGTCGCGGATCTGGATGCGGACGGCCTGGGCTTCACGCTGCGGGATCTTGGGGAGCTCCTTGGTGGCGGGCTCGACCGAGAGGATCCGGACGGTCGCATCGTCCTCGAGCAACGGCTCGCGCTCGCCGCAGTAGACGAACTGGATCTGGCTGATCAGCTTCTGGTGCGCCGGGTGCAGGTGCTCCCAGGAATCACTGAACTCACCGCTCAGATGGTCGGCGGTGATTCCCTGGAGAAACTCGCCCGCGTCGAGGTCGGCCGTCGGCTCGTCGTCGCCGCCGCAGCCGGCGAGAACGAGCGCGATCAGGAGCGCGAGGCGGCGCACGGGACGGCATCGTTGCACGCGGGTCGGCGGTACAATGCCCGTCCCGTTGCGGGGTCGTCTAATGGTAGGACGCCTGACTCTGGATCAGGTAGTCAAGGTTCGAGTCCTTGCCCCGCAGCCTCACGAAAGCCCCGCTCAGGCGGGGTTTTCTCATGTCTCGAGCCGGTAGATCGGGACGAGGCGCTTCTCAGCCTCCGTGTCGATGTGCGCGATCACCTCGACGTAGGGCTCGAGGCCCGAGCCGCGGAGCTTCGCCTTCAGCAGCCCGTCCACCTGGTAGATCCCGGAGGAGTTGTTCATCAGGATCTCGATCCCGATCGGCTTCGACTCGCCGTCCTTGATGAAGACCTCCTCGATCGCCGCCGCCGAAAGCGAGTGGATCGACACCCGTCCGTGCTCGAACGGGATCCGCGAGCGGCCCTTCGCCATGTCCAGCGCGTCCGCCACGCGGATGATCCCTGCCTCGAGAGTGAGCGGCTTGCCGTAGTCGCGGTGGCTCGTGATCGCCTGTAGCACCTCCGAGGTGATGACCGTGACGTCGGGCTCCTCGTAGAGGCCGTCGAGCAGGTCGCGGCACTTCGGCTCGGCGAGGAAGAGGCTGTAGTCCTCGTGTCCGTCGCGGTGGACGGCCATGCCGACGCAGTGCAGCAGCGCGCCGAGCGCGACGACGACCTCCGCGTCGTCGCGGTCCATGCTGTAGTCCGTGACCATCGCCGGCTCGACGCCGTGCTTGGTCAGCTGGCGCAGGAGCTTGAGCGCGATGTTGGTGACGACCTGGATGTGCACCCAGGAGTGGTCGTTGATCTCCATGCGCACGACGGCGTTCACGTTCGCCACGTGCCACCAGCCCTTGAGCTGCTTGTCCTCGTTGACGCGGTCGAGCAGCGTCCGCAGCTTGCGGTTCGCCCGCGGCGGGACGTTGATCTTCATCTTCTCGACCGCCTCGGCGGGAGTCAGCCGGGTCTCGCGCTCCGCCTCTGCGGGGATCGGCTGGTCGATCCGCTCCTCGGTCTCCCGGTCGAGCGTCATGCCTGGACTGTAGTGGGCCGCCTAAGCGGGCGGAGGCGGCGGCTCGGCAGCCGGTGCGGCCGGCGGCGGCGAGCGACGGGGCGCGCCTCGGCCGCGGCAGGCTCCTTCAGCTCGCGGAGCCGGAAGTACATGATCGTCCACGCGAGTGCGACGAACGGAATGGTGATCGTGTTGCTGATCACGCTGCGGGCGAACTCGCCGAGGTCGCCCGGTAGCCAGAACAGCGCGATCCCGAGCACGATGCCGGCGCCGATGAGGATCAGGAAGCTGATCACGATCACGCCGAAGACGTTCCAGCCGTTGCCGCTGACCAGCTCGCGGCTGCGCCCGAACGCCTCGATCACGGCGCGGCGCTCGAGCACGATCACCGGGATCAGCACGCTCCAGATCGTCATCAGGTAAAGCCCCGGCACGATCAGGAGGACGAGGCCGATCGCGATCCCGAGGCCGGCGAGGATGCCCGCGATGGCGACCCGGCCGAGGTGCTCCTGCGCGCGCGAGAAGGTCTGGCCCATCGTCAGGTCGGCGCGGCCGTCGCGGATGTCTGCGACCGCCTCCACGAGCGTTGCCTGAAGCCAGAAGACGCCGACGATGCCGATCAGCGCTCCGATCGAGGGCACCGACCCACCCGAGGAGAATCGTCAGGCCCAGGGAGATGAGCCCCAGGATCAGGTAGACCACGAGCGCGATCGGAAGGAGGTGCTGCCAGTGAGCCTTGTAGAGGGCCCACGCCTCGCGGATGACTGCTCCCGGCTGCACGAAGGCGCGAGCCTACAACAGCTCGGCCTCGGTCGTCACGCGACCTCCGCGGCCCAGTCCCCGTACAGCGCGGTGTAGAGCCCACGCCGCGCCATCAGCTCGGCGTGCGTGCCCTGCTCGACGACGCGGCCGTGCTCGAGCACGACGATCAGGTCGGCGTCGCGGATCGTCGAGAGCCGGTGCGCGATGATGAACGCGGTCCGCGCCGTCAGCAGCAGTCGCAGCGCCTGCTCGATCTGACGTTCGGTGCCGATGTCGACCGACGAGGTCGCCTCGTCCAGGATCAGGATGCGCGGGTCGGCGAGGAGCGCCCGGGCGAACGCGACCAGCTGGCGCTGCCCCAGCGAGAGGCGGGTGCCGCGCTCTCCGAGGTCGGTGTCGTAGCCGTCCTCGAGCTCCTCGATGAACGCGTGGGCGCCGACGGTCTGCGCGGCCGCGATCACGTCCTCCCGCGTCGCGTCAGGGCGACCGAAGGCGATGTTGTCGTGGACGGTGCCGGCGAAGAGGAAGCCCTCCTGCGGGACGATTCCGAGCTGGCGGCGCAGGGACTCCTGCGTCACGTCGCGCAGGTCGTGGCCGTCGATCGTGATCGCGCCCGCCCGCGGCTCGTAGAAGCGCGCCAGCAGCTTCGCGATCGTCGACTTGCCGGCGCCCGTGTGGCCGACGAGCGCGACGGTCGTGCCGGCGGGCACGTCGAGGTCGAGCCCGTGCAGGACCTCCGGGCCCTGGCCGTAGCCGAAGCGGACGTGCTCGAAGCTGACGTGACCCTCGATCGGCGGCAGCTCCTCGGCGTCCGGCGCGGTCGAGCACCTCGGGCTCCTCGTCCATCACGTCCATGATCTTGTCGAGCGCGGCCACTGCGGCCAGGAACGTGTTGTAGAGCTGCGAGAGCTGCTGCACCGGGTCGAAGAAGTTCGACAGGTAGAGCAGGAAGGCGAGCAGCGTCCCCTCGGTGATCGAGCCGTCGAAGTAGCGGTAGCCGCCGTAGCCGAGCACGACCGCGGTCGCGGCGGTGGAGAGGAAGTCGACGAAGGGGAAGTAGAGCCCGTTCGTGACCACGGTCTGCTGGTTCGCCGCCCGGTAGTGGGCGTTGACCTCGCCGGAAGCGCTGCTCGTTGGCGCGCTCACGCGTGTAGGACTGCACGACCCGCATGCCGGCGATGTCCTCGGCCAGCGTCGCCGTCACGTGGCCGAGGCGCTCGCGCACGGCCCGGTAGGCGCGCGAGGAGAAGACGCGGAAGGCGACCGTGCCCGCCAGCATCAGCGGCACGACCGCGAGCGTCGCCAGCGCGAGCTTCCAGTCCAGCAGGAAGAGGATCACCGACGACCCGAGGAGGATGAGCGTGCTCTGGACGAGCGTGGTCACGCCGTCGGTGACGAGCTGGTCGAGCGCGTCGACGTCGTTCGTCAGCCGGCTGATGATCACGCCTGCGCGGTTGCGCTCGTAGTAGCCGAGCGAGAGCCGCTGCAGGTGCCTGAAGAGTCGGTTCCGCAGGTCGGCGAGGATCCGCTCGCCGGTCCAGCCGGTGAAGTAGGTCTGGGCCGAGCTCGTGACGAGGCTCGCCACTCCCGCGATCCCGAACAGGACGACGATCCAGGCGAGGGTGGAGAACTCGCCCGACCCGATCCCCTCGTCCAGCGCGAGCTTCGCGAGATAGGGAGGCGCGAGGCCGGCGGCGGTCGCGGCGAGCAGGGAGGCGAGCGCGAGCGCCGTCTGCTTCTTGTACGGCGCGGTAAGCCGGGCGAGCGTGCTGATCCGGCGCGCAGTGCGCCGCCAGGACCAGTCGTCCACCTGCGCGTCGCGCCGGTGCGTGAGGTGACTGCCGGGCTGCCAGACCCTCATCGGCCGCGCGCCCCACTCTGTCATGTTCACGCCCGGGAGCCGGGTGCCCACCGCTCCCGCCCACCGACACGCTAGTGCGGAAAACGTCACGGGACCGTGCCGACTCCGTGCCGAATGTGTGTCCGCAGCGGCGTCGCCGAGCGGTCACGCCCGCGCCTCCACACGCTCGGCGAACTCGCGCTCGAGCAGGCCGTGGTCGTAGATCTCGCGGTAGACCGGGCTCGAGGCCAGCAGCTCGTCGTGCGTCCCGCGCGCCGCGATCCCGCCGCCGTCCAGGACGACGAGCTCGTCCGCGAGCGCGATCGTCGACAGCCGGTGCGCGATGATGAGCGTCGTTCGCCCCTCCATCGCCTCGCGCAGTCCGTCTCGGATGCGCGCCTCCGTCGTGGCGTCCACGGAAGCGGTCGCATCGTCGAGGATCAGCACACGCGGGTCGACGATGAGCGCACGCGCGATCGCGATCCGCTGCCGCTGCCCGCCCGAAAGCGTGATCCCGCGCTCCCCGATCACGGTGTCGTAGCCGCTCGGAAGCTCGTCGATGAACTCGGCCGCCTGCGCGAGCCGCGCCGCCCGCTCGACGTCCTCGTCCTCCGCCCACGGTGTCCCGAAGGCAATGTTCTCCCGCACCGTCGCCGAGAAGAGGAACGGATCCTGGGCGACCACGCCGACCTCGGCCCGCAGCGACGCGAGCGTCACGTCGCGCACGTCGTGTCCGTCGATGGCAACGCGTCCGGCCGTGACGTCGTAGAAGCGCGGCACGAGCGCGGCGAGCGACGTCTTCCCCGAGCCGGTGTGCCCGATCAGCGCGACGGTGCGACCGGGCTCGATCTCGAGCTCGATCCCGTCGAGCACGAGCCGGTCGGGGTCGTAGCCGAACGAGACTCCGTCGAAGTTGATCCGACCCGGGCCTGCGGGCAGCTCGATCGCGTCGGGGCGGTCGCGAACCTCCTCCGGCTCGTCGAGCACCTCGAAGATCCGCTCTCCCGATGCCGTCGCCCGCTGCGCCTGGCCGATCCACATGCCGAGCATGCGGAGGGGCATGATCAGCATGGTCACGAAGATGTTGAAGCGGAAGAAGTCGCCCACCGAGAGGCTGTTCTGCACGACCATCCAGCCGCCGACGAGCAGGACGGCCGCCTGCGCGATCAACGGGACGAACGACAGCAGGGGCACGTAGAGCGCGCGCTGGCGGTTCGCCTCGACGCTCTTGTCGAACACGGCCTCCGAGCGCGAGCTGAACTTGCGCTGCTCGGCCTCTTCCTGGGCGAACGCCTTCACGACGTGGACGCCGACGATGTTCTCCTCCGCGACGGTCGCGACGTCCGCCATCTTCTGCTGGACGTCGCGGAGGATCGGGTGCGAGACATGGCTGTACCGGTACGCGAGCGCGACGATCAGCGGGGTCACCACCAGCGCCACGAGCGCGAGCCGCCACTCCAGGTAGAGCATCACCGCCGTGACGCCGACGATCGTCAGCACGTGCTGGAAGAAGAAGATGAGGCCGTAGCCGAGAAAGAAGCGGACGGCCTGCAGATCCACCGTCGCGCGCGACATCAACTGTCCCGTCTGGTGTCGGTCGTAGAAGGCGAACGACATCCGTACGAGGTGCGAGTAGAGGGCGTTGCGCATGTCGAACTCGACTCCGAGCGCCTGCCAGCCCGAGATGAAGCGGCGTCCGACCATCAGCAGGGCCTTCACGACTCCGAGCGCGACGACGATCCAGACCAGCGTCCAGAGCTCGTCTCGCCGGTGGGGCACGATCGCGCGGTCGATCACACTTCCGGTCACCAGCACGAGTGCGATCGAGCTCGCCTGTGACGCGACGGCGAGCACGATCGAGATCCACAGCGACCAGCGATACGGCTTGAGGAAGCCGAGCAGGCGCGCGAACGTGACGCGATAAGGCGGTGTTTGCTGCACTTCTTGCAAGAACGTCGAGTCTAGCCCGGGTGTTCCGGCTCGCCGATCCGCGCGAGCTCCCGGCGCACGTGGGTGAGCGCCTTGCCGAGCCGGGCGCGATTCGCCCGATCGTTGAGCCAGCCGCTGGCGCCGGACGGGTGGGGGAGCGGAATCGCGATCGCGTCGCCGAGCATGTAGCTCTTGCCGACGAAGTCCGTCACGCTCGTCAGGCCGAGGAGGCGGCGGGCGGCGAGGCCGCCCACGGTGACGATCAAGCGCGGCTGGAGGAGCTTCAGCTCCCAGTGGCGCCAGAACGCGCAGAGCTCCTGTTCTGCCGGAGTCGGCGTCCGGTCGCCGCGGCCCGTCGGCGCCTTGCCCGGGTAGCAGCGCGTGACCGACGCGCAGTAGAACGTTGCGTAGAACGCATCCTCGTCCAGCTCCAGCCACCGGCGCAACGTTCGGCCGGCCCTGCCGCGCCACGGCCGCCGCTCGAGACCCTCGACGACCCCGGGAGCCTGGCCGTACAGGTAGGCACGCTGGCCACTGAGCTCCGCCCGCACGGGCCAGGACTCGAGCGGGTGTCCGGCCTCGACACAGGCTCGACAGACGCGGAGGTCGCGCTGGAGCGAGGCAATCGACCGGTAAGAGGAACGGCGCCGGCTCACGTGGGCGAGCGGACGACCACGAACCACCGGCCCTCGTGCAGGACCTCGCCGCCGCCGAGCTCGGCAGCCAGCCCTTCGCCGGTGAAATAGCGCTTGTAGACCTCCCAGTGCGACCCGTCCTTCAGCAGGCGCGGCTGCCACTCCTCGGCCACCGGCGAATGGGCGACAGACGAGTCCACGACCACCAGCTCAGGGGCGACCCGCCTCGCCTCGCCGAGGAACGCGACGCGGTCGTCCTCCTCGAGGTGGCCGTAGAAATGGCCGGTGAAGACCCGCTCGAAGGACGCATCCTCGAAGGGCAACGGGATCGCGTCGGACACGACCGTCGTGGCGTCCGGAACCCGCTCGGCGGCGATCTCGAGCATCCGCGCGCTCTGATCCAGGCAGGTCAGCTCTCCACCCAGGTGACGCGTCAAGAAGCCGGTTCCGCAGGCCACGTCGAGCGTGCGGAGCGGCTGCAGCGCCTCCAGGCTCCGGGTCAGCGCCGCGACTTCGTCTTCCCACTCCGGCCGCTCGCGGTCGGCGTACAGGCCGACTCCCCGGTACCAGTCGTCGTACTCGGGCGCGCGGGCGTCGTAGTAGGCCTTCACCGCTCCTAGAGTACGGCCCATGCCGATGCCGCTGGAGGCGGTGCCCAACTTCTCGGAAGGGCGCGACCGGGGCACGATCGAGGCGATCGGGGCGGCGCTCGACGCAGACGCCGACCTGCTCGACGTCCACGCGGATGTGGACCACAACCGCTCGGTCTTCACGCTCGTCGGCGACGACGAGTCGCTTGTCGACGCGCTCGTGGCAGGGATCTCCGAAGCGTGTCGACGGATCGACCTGCGGCGGCACGAAGGCGCGCATCCCCGGATCGGCGCGGCGGATGTCGTTCCGATCGTTCCGATCGAGGCCGGCGACATGGACCGCGCCCGCGCCGCCGCTCGACTGCTCGCAGAGCGGATCGGCGCCGAGCTCGCGCTGCCGGTCTTTCTCTACGGCGAGCTCGCGCCGGGGCGCGGCCCGGCGTTCTTCCGGCGCGGAGGCACGGAGGAGCTCGCGCGGCGATTGGCCTCAGGCGAAATCGCGCCCGATTTCGGCCCCGAGCGGCTGCACGAGCGCGCGGGCGGCGCGATCGTCGGGGCTCGCCGCCCGCTGATCGCGTTCAACGTCGACCTCGCGGACGCCGACGCGGAGGTCGCGAGGGAGATCGCGGCGGTCGTCCGCGAGCGCGACGGCGGCTTCCCCGGCGTCCGCGCGCTCGGCCTCGACCTCCCGCGTGCCGGGCGCGTGCAGGTGAGCATGAACGTCGAGGACTGGGAGGCGGCGGCGCTGCACGAGATCGTGGCCCGCATCGAAGCCGAGGCGGCGGGGCGCGGCGCCCGCGTCCTCGGCTCGGAGCTGGTGGGCCTGATGCCGGCCGGAGCCGCTGCCGCCGCCGCCGGCGCGCAGCTCAGAATCGAGGGGTTCGACGCCTCGCGAGTTCTCGAGCTGCGACTGCTGCCGCGAGGCCGGTGAACGGGATCGCGATCGCGGCGGCGGCGAAGACGACCTCGGGCTCGGCGACCGCGAAGAACGGTGCGACGAAGAGCAGGCCGGTTGCATGCGCGCCGCGGTGAACGAGAGAGATCAGCCCCATCACTCGACCGAGCACTCGGTCCGGCACCTCCTCCTGCGCTGCCGAGGTCACGAGCACGAGCGCCGATCCCTGACCCGTGCCGGCGAGGAAGCCCCCGAGCAGCGCGAGGCCGACGCCGTCCGCCAGCGCGAAGCACGCGTACGCGGGGAGGTAGAGGCTCCAGGCGAGGAGGCTCGCGCGCGCCTTGCGCCGGACCGGACGCCGGGCCAGGGCGGCGCCAACGGCAATCACTCCCGCCGCGTAGGCGGCCGCCACCAGCGAGAACGAGCCGGCCCCGCGGCCCAGCTCACTTCTCACCAGCTCCGGGACGCCGGCGATCCAGGTTCCGGACGAGATCGTGATTGCCACGCCGAGAGCGACCACGGCCGCCGCCAGCAGCGGTCGGGGCCGAAGCGCAGCAAGTCCCTCTCGCGCGCCACTCAGATCCTCGGCGGCCGCGTCGCCGCGCGCCTGCACGCGAATTCCGAGCAGGAGCAGCCCGGAGACGAGGAACGAGGCGGCGTCCAGCGCGAAGAAGGCGGCCAACGGCAGGAAGGCCAGGAGGGCTGCAGCAAGAGCCCAGCCGACGACCTGGACCGCGGCGGCGCTGGACTGGGCCAGCGCGTTGGCCTGTTGAACCTTCGTCCGGCCGACCAGAGCCGGCAGCAGCGCACCGGCCGCCGGCTCGAAGTAGCTCGTCGCCGTGGCCAGGACGAACGCGACGACGACGAGCAGAGCGAGCGGAATGTCCCCGCCCAGGCCGATCGCGACGAGCGGGAGCAGGACCGCCGCCCGGACGAAGTCCGCCCCGACCATCGTCCGCGCGCGCGGGAGCCGATCCGCGACCACGCCGCCGTGGAGGCCGAACACGAGCGCCGGAACGCTGTCCGCAAGTCGCACCGCGATCACCGCGAGCGGCCCGCCCGCCTCGAGCGCGAGCCACATCAGGGCGATGTAGTTGAACGCATCGCCGAGGCGGCTCGTCACCAGGGCGGCGAAGAAGCGTCGGAAGTCGGGACGGCGAAGGAGCGCGAGCCCACGTCCGGCCTCGACCTCGCGCTGAGCCGAGAGGCGTTACGTCACGCGCCGGGACAGGCTCGGCCACGGCCCAAGTCTGCCCGGATCGAGGGCTAGACTCAGCCCGTGGCTCAGCGGACGGCGATCGGCCTCACGGGGGACACGCTGAGCCTCGCCGACGTCTGGGAAGTCGCCGTCAACGGCGAGACCGCCGCGATCGCAGAGTCGGCCCGCGAGCGAATGCGAGCCTCTCGCGCGCTCGTCGAGGACGTCGCGCACAGCGACGGGCACCACACCTACGGCGTCAACACGGGCTTCGGCCGGTTCGTGTCGAGCGAGATCCCCGAGGCGCTCGCAGAGGAGCTGCAGCTCCGGCTGCTGCGCAGCCACGCCTGCGGGGTGGGGGAGCCGTATCCGGCCGAGATCGTGCGTGCCGCGCTGCTCCTGCGCGCGAACACGCTTGCCAAGGGCTACTCGGGGGCGCGGGTCGAGACGGCGGAGGTGCTCGTCGAGTGCCTGAACCGTGGCGTCCTGCCGCGCGTGCCGAGCCGCGGGTCGGTCGGGGCGAGCGGCGACCTCGCTCCGTTGGCGCACCTTGCGCTCCCCCTCGTGGGCGAGGGCGAGGCCGTGTTCGACGGGGAGCTGCTCTCCGGCGCCGAGGCGCTCACGCGCGCCGGGCTCGCGCCGATCCAGCTTGGGGCGAAGGAAGGGCTCTCGCTGATCAACGGGACGCAGTTCATGGCCGCGTTCGGCTCGCTGGGCGTCGTCCGCGCTCGCCGCCTCGCGACGGCGGCCGACGTGGCCTGCGCGATCTCACTCGAGGCGCTGCAGGGCTCCCGGGTCGCCTTCGGCCCGGAGGTCCAGGCTCTGCGCCCGCTCAGGGGCCAGGCGGCTGCGGCGGCGAACGTCCTGCGGGTGCTCGAAGGCTCGGCGATCATGGAGGCTCACCGGTGGTGCGACAAGGTGCAGGACGCGTACTCGCTGCGCTGTGCCCCACAGGTACACGGCGCCGCCCGCGACCTGATCGCGTACGTCGAGGGGACTGTGGCGGTCGAGCTGAACGCAGCGACCGACAACCCGCTCGTCCTGTTCGAGACCGGCGAGCTCGTCTCGAACGGCAATTTCCACGGCCAGCCGGTCGCGTTCGCGCTCGACGCGCTGGCGATGGCGGTATCCGAGCTCGGGAGCATCTCGGAGCGCCGGACGGAGCGCCTGGTCAACCCGACCCTCTCGGACGGCCTGCCGGCGTTCCTGACGCTCGACGGCGGTCTCAATTCCGGCTTCATGATCCCGCAGTACGTGGCCGCAGCCCTGGTCAGCGAGTCGAAATCTCTCTGCCATCCGGCCAGCGTCGACTCGATCCCGACGAGCGCCGGCCAGGAGGATCACGTCTCGATGGGGAACGCGGCGGGCCTGAAGGCCTGGCAGGTGCTGGCGAACGCGGAACGCACGGTCGCGATCGAGCTCCTCGCCGGCACGCAGGCGGTCGAGTTCCTCGCTCCGCTCGAGCCCGGCGACGGGGTCAAAGCGGCTCACGGCTTCCTGCGCGGGCTGTCGCCTCGACTGCGGGACGACCGCCCGCTCACGCGCGACATCGAGGCCGCGGCCGACTCGATTCGCGACGGCTCCCTGCTCGAGGCGGTCGAGGCGGAGGTGGGTTCCCTCGCCTGACAAGCCGGTGAGTGGGAACGGCCGCCGGCGCGACTCGATCTTCGCTCGCGAGCCGGAAGGGCTGCCGAGTCGACCCTTCCGGAACAGCGCGCTCTTCTACCTCGCGCTCGCCGCGATCGGCTTCTTCTTCCTCCTCGCGTCGGGGCAGAGCGCAGACCGGGCAGCAATCGGTGCCGGCTTCGCATTCGTGCTCGCGACTACCTGGACGTGGCTCGGATTCTCGCGCGCGAAGCGCGAGGAGCGACGGCGCGAGCGAAGGAAGGCGTCGTGAGCGCGACCGGGACGCTCGACGCGGCCGTCGAGCAGCTCTGCGGCGACCTGTCTTCCATCCGGGCTCCGCGCGGGATCGCGCTCAACGCCCGGTCGTGGTCGACCGAGGCCCCGCTGCGGATGCTGCTCAACAACCTCGATCCGGAGGTGGCGGAGCGCCCGGAGGAGCTCGTCGTCTACGGCGGATCCGGGAAGGCGGCCCGCGACCACCACTCGCTCCGCGCGCTCGTGCGAACGCTGCTGACGCTCGGCGACGACGAGACGATGCTCGTCCAGAGCGGCAAGCCCGTCGGCGTCCTGCACACCTGGCCCGGCGCCCCGCGGGTCCTGATCGCCAACTCGTTGCTCGTACCGCGCTGGGCGACCTGGGACGAGTTCCGGCGCCTCGAGGCCGAGGGACTGACGATGTTCGGACAGATGACCGCGGGCAGCTGGATCTACATCGGCACGCAGGGGATCCTCCAGGGCACGTACCAGACGTTCGCGGCGGCCGGCGAGCGGCACTTCGGCTCGTCCGACCTGAGCGGCCGCACGATCCTGACCGCCGGGCTCGGCGGCATGGGCGGAGCACAGCCGCTCGCGGCCACGATGGCAGGCGCCGCGATCCTCTGCGTGGAGGTCGATCCGGCCCGGATCCAGCGGCGGCTGGAGACGCGCTACCTGGACGAGGCGACCGAATCGATCGACGACGCGCTCGCCCGCGTACGGTCGGCGGCGGGCGAGAGGAAGGCGCTCTCGGTCGGTCTGCTCGGCAACGCTGCGGAGGTTGTTCCCGAGCTGGCACGGCGCGGGGAGCCGTTCGACCTCGTCACCGACCAGACGGCCGCGCATGACCCGCTGACCGGCTACGTGCCCGTGGGACTGTCCGTGGAGGAGGCTGCCGCTCTTCGCTCGTCGGACCCGGCGGAGTACCTCGGGCGCGCGCGCGAGTCGATCGGGCGCCATGTCGACGGGCTGCTGGAGTACGTCCGCCGCGGCAGCTATGTTTTCGACTATGGCAACAACCTGCGTGGGGAGGCTCATGAGGCAGGCGTAACGGACGCGTTCACATACCCGGGCTTTGTCCCGGCCTATATCCGCCCGCTCTTCTGCCGAGGGGTCGGCCCGTTTCGCTGGGCTGCGCTGTCGGGCGAGCCCGCCGACATCGCCGTCATCGACGACGTCCTGCGCTCGCTCTTCCCGGACGACGCGCTGCTTCAGCGGTGGCTCGAGCTCGCACCCGAACGAGTCGCGTTCCAGGGGCTTCCGGCCCGGATCTGCTGGCTCGGCCTCGGCGACCGGGCCCGCGCCGGGCTCGCGATCAACGAGCTCGTCCGCTCCGGAAAGGTGCAGGCGCCGGTCGTGATCGGTCGCGACCACCTCGACTCGGGCTCGGTTGCCTCTCCGTACCGCGAAACCGAGGCGATGCGAGACGGCTCCGACGCGATCGCCGACTGGCCCATCCTCAACGCCCTGGTGAACGTCGCCGCGGGTGCCACCTGGGTGAGCGTCCACCACGGCGGCGGCGTCGGCATCGGCAACTCGATCCACGCGGGGATGGTGGTCGTCGCCGACGGCAGCTCCGAGATGGAGGAACGGCTCGAGCGCGTGCTCACGACCGACCCGGCCACCGGCGTGCTCCGCCATGCCGACGCCGGCTACCCCGAGGCGCTCGACGCGGCTCGCGAGGGAGGGCTCGACCTCCCCGCCGCGAGCGAATGAGCGGCTCTGCCGCGGCCGGGCCGACTGCTCATCCGCGACCTCGACCAGCTGGCGACTCCGCGCGGGTCGGCTGCCCCGCTGCGGGGGCCAGCCCTCCGGGACGTGGAGGTGCTCGAGCACGCCTACGTCCTCTGCGACGGCGGCCGAATCACGGCGGTCGGGCGCATGTCAGACCTCGGTCCACTCGACGGCGACGTGGAGGAGCTGGACGCTCGCGGCCGCTGTGCCGTTCCGGGGCTCGTCGACTGCCACACGCACGCCTGCTTCGGCGGCGACCGCGTCGAAGAGTTCGCGCTGCGAGCTGCCGGCGCGAGCTACGAGGAGCTCCACGCCGCGGGTGGCGGCATCCTCTCGACGGTCAGCGCCACACGTGCAGCCGGGGAGGACGGCCTGCGTCAGGCGGTGCGCCGGCACCGCAGCTGGATGCTGGCGGCGGGAACGACGACGTTCGAGGCGAAGTCGGGCTACGGCCTCGATCGCGAGACCGAGCTGACCTCGCTCCGGGTGATCGCGGACGAGGGCGGTGCCGCGACCTGGCTGGGAGCGCACGCGGTGCCGCCGGAGTTCGCGGACGCGGACGCATATCTCGACTTCGCGCTCGCGGAAGTGCTGCCCGAGGCTGCGAAGATCGCCGAGGCCGCAGACGTCTTCCTGGAGCGGGGCGCGTTCGATGCGGCGCAGGCGCGCCGCTATCTGGAGGCGTGCCGCGCTGCTGGCCTGGTGCTGCGCCTGCATGGCGACCAGTTCACGGAAGCGGGCGCGATCCCACTCGCGATCGAACTGGGCGCGCGCTCGGTCGACCATCTCGAGGCGACGGGCAACGAGGGCGTCCGCGCTCTCGGGACGAGCGCCGTCGTCGGCGTCCTGCTGCCTGCGAGCGCGCTCTTCCTCGGTCGTGCCGATGCCGCCGGCCCGTGCACTGGTCGAGGCGGGGGCGGCTGTTGCGCTCGCGACTGACTTCAACCCGGGCAGTGCGTTCTGCGAGAGCCTGCCGCTCGTCTGCTCGCTCGCGGCGACGCAGCTCCGGATATCGCCGAGCGAAGCGTTGTCCGCGGTCACGGTCAACGCCGCGCACGTGCTCGGCCGCGCCGACCGCAAGGGCCGGCTCGCACCAGGGTACGACGCCGACGTCGTCCTCCTGGACGCCCCGGACTGGCGCTATCTCGCGTATCACCTGGGCGGTCGAGTCGTGTCCGAGACGGTCGTGGCGGGCGTCCCGAGCAGGCTAGGCTAGGCAGATGCCCTCCCGGAAGCAGCGCCGCCGCCAGGCCAAGGAGCGCCGGCACGAGTACGAGTACGTCTACGTCGACGAAGAGGGCCGCGAGGTCGAGGTCGACGAGGCGCAGCTCGAGGAGCGGCGGAACGGCAAGGCGAAGTCGGCCCGAGCCTGTGTCGCGCAGCGGTCGCGTCGTCCAGCCGCCCTCGTGGAACCGGGTCGGCAAGCGGGCGTTGATCTTCGCGCCGCTGATGTTCGCGACCGTCTACTTCATCGGCCGCGAGGACCTGTCGACCCAGGAGATGCTGATCCAGACGGTCGTGCTCCTGGCCGTCTTCCTGCCGTTCTCGTACTTCATGGACTCGCTCACCTACCGCGCCTACCAGCGCCGCGCGAGCAAAAAGGGCTAGCGGGCCTGGTCGCCGCCCCGGTAGTGGCCCGGCGCCGGCCACGGCGCCAGCAGCAACAGGATGCGCGCGCCGCTCTCGCTCGCGAGCGAGTGGCGCTCGTCGGGATCGAACATGAACAGCCAGCCCGTTTCGGCGTCTACAGCCTCACCACCGGCCTGGACGCGCACCGTGCCCTCGACGACGCAGACCCAAGCGCGTTCCTTGACCTGGTGGTCGCCGAGCTTGCCCCCGGGCTCGATCCGGATCAGGACGGCCCGGGCCTCGTCGTTGGTATGCAGGACGACCGGGTCACGCGTGCCCTCGGGGGCGTCGATCGAGCGCAGGTTCCAGGCTTGCACGGCTGCGGATCCTAACCGGCTGCCCGCACGGCCCGGGGATAGACTCAGCGCCCTCGTGACCCTCGCCGTCGACCGCTATGAGCTCGGGCCTGTCGGCACGAATTGCTACGTCGTCCGGACGGCGAGCACCGCCGCCGACGCGGTCGTCGTCGACCCGGGCGGGGACGCCGCCGAGCTGCGGCTCGAGCTGGCCCGCAAGGGTGCTCGCTGCTCGGCGATCCTCGTCACGCACACCCACTACGACCACATCGGAGGGGTCGCGGACCTCGCCGAGGGCACCGGTGCGCCCGTGCACGTCTCGGCGGTCGAGGCGCCCGTCCTCGCAAGGCCGAACGACTTCTACCCCGGCCACGGCGTGCGCGCCTGGAACGCCGAGGTCGAGCTCTCCGGCGACGAGACGCTCGAGCTCGCGGGCATCACCTTCGAGACGCTGAAGGTTCCCGGTCACTCGCCCGGCCACCTCGCCTTCCACGCCGACGGCGTCGCTCTTCTCGGGGGACGTCCTCTTCGCGGGCTCGGTCGGCCGCACCGATCTGCCCTTCACCGACTGGGACACGCTGGTCGAGTCGATCCGCACGCTGATGGACCGCTTTCCGCCCGAGACGGTCGTCTACTCCGGCCACGGCCCGCCGACCACGCTGGGCGCAGAGCGCGACCGCAATCCCTTCCTCACCGCCCTGCGCGCGTGAAGTTCGAAGCGCCGCGAGGAACGCGCGACCTCCTCCCGGCCGACGAGCCCCTCTGGCGGCACGTCGTCCACGAGGCGGAGCGCCGTCTGCGCGCTCTACGGCTACCGGCGGATCCAGACGCCCGTCTTCGAGGACACGGAGCTCTTCGCGCGCACGTCCGGCCAGGGCTCCGATGTCGTCAACAAGGAGATGTACACGTTCAACGACCGCTCCGACCGGAGCCTGACGCTGCGGCCGGACGCGACGGCGCCGATCGCCCGCGCCTATCTCGAGCACGGCCTCCACCGCGAGCCGCAGCCACAGAAGCTCTACACCATCGCCTCGATCTACCGCTACGGGCGGCCCCAGAAGGGACGATTGCGCGAGCACTGGCAGCTGTCCGTCGAGGCGGTCGGCTCCGACGACCCGGCGCTCGACGCCGAGGTGATCCAGCTCTACACGGCCCTGCTCGAGCGGCTCGGCGTGACCGAGTACCGGCTCGAGCTCAACTCGATCGGCGACCAGAACTGCCGACCCGCCTACCTCGAGCGCCTGCGCGAGTGGCTCGCCGAGCACGAACGACGAGCTCGACGAGGACACCCGAGACCAGGCGCGGCGGAATCCGCTGCGGGCGCTGGACAACTTCACGGCGAAGCCGCCGCAGGTCCGTGAGGTGCTGAGCCGAGCACCGGCCATCGGAGACGCGCTCTGCGAGCCGTGCCGCGAGCACTTCGCCGCCGTGCGGAGCTATCTCGACGCCTACGGCGTCCGCTACGAGCTCGTGCCGACCCTCGTGCGCGGGCTCGACTACTACACGCGCACGACCTTCGAGTTCGTCGGCCCCGAGCACGGCTCGCAGTCGACGATCTGCGGCGGCGGCCGCTACGACGGGCTGATCGAGGAGATCGGCGGGCCGCCGACGCCCGCGCTCGGCTTCGGCGCCGGAATCGAGCGGCTGCTGTTGGCGCTCGAGGAGGCCGACGCCGAGGCGCCCGAGCCCGACCGCATCGAGGTCTTCGTGGCCGTCGAGCCGGGCGCGCCGCGTGAGCCCGTGCTGCGCTGGCTCAAGGAGTTGCGCGCGCACGGCGTCGCCGGCGGACACCGATTACGCGGGCAGGTCGCTGAAGGGCCAGCTGACCCAGGCAGGGCGGCTCGGCGCCGAGGTGGTCGTGATCGCGTCCTCCGACGGCGCCACGCTCCGCCGGTCCGGGCAGCCCGACGAACCGCTTTCCCACGACGAGGTTCTAGGCAGACTCCTGCCATGAAATGGCGCGACCTCCACTGCGGCGAGCCGCGCAAAGACCACGTCGGGCAGCGCGTCACGCTGGCCGGGTGGGCGTCCCGCCGCCGCGACCACGGGGGTCTGATCTTCGTCGACCTGCGCGACCGAACGGGGATCACGCAGCTCGTGATCAACCCCGAACGCGCGCCCGAGGCCGCGAAGCTCGGCACACGAGATCCGCAACGAGTTCGTGCTCCGTGCGGAGGGAGAGCTGGTCGCGCGCTCGCCCGAGACGGTCAATCCGGAGATGGCGACCGGCGAGGTCGAGCTCCAGGTCGACGACCTGCAGATCGTGTCGCGCTCGACGCCGCTGCCGTTCCAGCTGGACGAGGAGAACGTCGACGAGACGCTCCGCCTCCGCTATCGCTGGCTCGACCTCCGCCGCGAGAAGCTGCAGCGCAACATCGCTCTGCGCGCGCAGATGGTCGGGATCATCCGCCGCGAGATGGAGGACGCGGGCTTCCTGGACATCCAGACCCCGATCCTGTTCAAGCCGACTCCCGAGGGCGCGCGCGACTTCGTCGTCCCGAGCCGGCTGCAGAAGGGCCGCTTCTACGCGCTCCCGCAGAGCCCGCAGATCCTCAAGCAGCTGACGATGGTGGCCGGCTTCGACCGCTACTACCAGATCGCGATCTGCTTCCGGGACGAGGATCTGCGCGCCGACCGCGTGCAGGAGATCACCCAGCTCGACGTGGAGATGTCGTTTCCCGACGAGGAGTTCCTGTTCGCGCGCATGGAGCAGATGTTCGCCCGCATCTGGCGCGAGGCGCACGGGCTCGAGATCCCGACGCCGTTCCCGCGCATGACCTACGCGGAGGCCATGGCCCGCTTCGGGTCGGACAAGCCCGACACGCGCTTCGCCCTGGAGATCGAGGACGCGACCGAGGCGACGCGCGGCTCCGAGTTCGGTGTCTTCTCGGGTGCGGAGGCCGTGCGCTTCCTGCGCGTCCCGCGCGTCTTCAGCCGCGGCGAGCTCGCGAAGCTCGAGGAGGTCGCGAAGGAATGGGGGGCCAAGGGTCTCGCCTACCTGGTCTTCGACGGAGGCGAGGTCCGCTCGCCGATCGCCAAGTTCCTCTCCGAAGGAGGAGCTGGAGGCGTTCGGCGGCGAGGACGGCCAGACCTTGCTCTTCGCCGCCGCCGACCGCGAATCGACCTCGCGCGTGCTCGGCCCGCTGCGCGTGCAGCTCGGACGCGAGCTGGGGCTGATCGACGACGAGGTCTTCACGTTCCTGTGGGTGACCGACTTCCCGATGTTCGAGTGGGACGAGGACGAGCAGCGCTGGAGCGCCGTCCATCACCCGTTCACGCGCCCGACCGACGAGTGGCGCGACCGCTTCGACGAGGATCCCAAGGCCGCGCTCGCCCACGCGTACGACCTGATCGTGAACGGCAACGAGCTCGGCGGCGGCAGCTTCAGGATCCACGAGCCCGAGGTTCAGGCGAAGGTCTTCGGCCTGCTCGGGCTCGGTGCGGAGGAGCAGCGCAGCAAGTTCGGCTTCCTGCTCGACGCGCTCGCGATGGGAGCGCCCCCGATGGGAGGGATCGCGCTCGGGATCGACCGGATGACGATGGTGCTCGCGCGCGAGCCGAACCTCCGCGACGTGATCGCCTTCCCGAAGAACCAGGCGGGGGTCGACCCGATGAGCGGGGCCCCCTCCGAGGTGACCGAGCAGCAGCTGAAGGAACTAGGGATCAAGGTCGTCGCGCCGAACTCCTAAACCGGCAGCAGGCGACCGCCGATTATGCGGTCATACTGATCTGACCCCAGGGAGGAGCACATGGCGCAGGAAAGTCAGGCCCAACAGCAGGTCACGATGACGTCGCTTCCGCGGGCCGACGACCTGCCCGTCGTCGAGAAGGGCTACGACGAGGACCGCGTTCGCGACGCGTTCGAGGCCTTTCGCCGCCACGTGGTGCAGCTGCAGGCGCAGTTGCGCGTGCTCCAGGCCGCAGGCACGTCGGCTCAGATGGAGCCGAGCGGCCACGCCGTCCGCATGGACGCGCTGCACCTGATCCGCGAGGCGGCAGAGTTCGCCGACGCGATCGAGTCGGACGCCCAGCGCGCCGCCGCCGTCCAGCTCGGGCGGACGGAGGAGGACATTCGCCGCCGCCAGCAGGAGCTGGCCAGGCGCGACGCCGAGATCGAGCGCTACCGGGCCGACAGCGAGCGGCAGCGGGCCGAGATCGTGAACGCGGCCCGCAACGAGGCGCGGCAGCTACTCGCCGACGCGCAGCGGGAGGCCAACCAGGAGCTCCGTGAGGCGGAAGCTCGCGGCGACCGCCTCGTCGAGCAGGCCCGTCACGGCGCCACCGAGCTCACCAACTCCGCCCGCGCCGAGGTCGAGGCGACGCTCGAGTGGGCGCGCGCCCAGGCGTCCGCCGTCATCCTGCGCGCGCAGCACGGCGCAGAGGAGCTGCTCTCGGCCGCCGGTCTCGGCGAGGCGGCCATGGCCGGGGTGATCGAGGAGTTCATGACGACCGCCGAAGCGGGGGCCGAGTCCAAGCGGCCGCCGGCGATCACCCAGGTCCGTCCGCAGCCGCCGGAGCCGACGCCTGCGCCCGAGCCGCAGGGCGACTCACCGCCCGACGACACTCCCACCGCTCACTAGCACTAGCCTTCCTCGACATGGTGGGAGGACCGGGCCTGAGGTTCGCGCTCGAGGCGGCGTTCCTGATCGCGCTCGCGGTCGCTGCGGGCTTGGCCGAGCTGAGCCCGACGACGATCGTGCTCGTGATGGGGGCCGCCTGGCTGCTCGTGGCCGTGATCGAGTGGCTCGCCTGGCGCGAGGGCCCGCGCGTGACGCGGATCGTGCGCGAGGAAGCCGCTCCGCCGCCGATCGCGGTGGAGCCGGAGCCGAGGCCGGCAGCGGCCGGCGCTTCTGGAGGCGCCGCACGGACCGAGGAGGCCGACGTGACGACCCCGGCTGCGACCGTGACGCCCGGCGAGGACACGCAGGACATCGGCCCGCCCGACCAGCAGCCCGCCGCCCCCGTGCCCGCCGACGAGCGCGCAGCCCCATGAGCGAGGGCGAGCGGTTCCCCCTGCCCTCCGGGCCCGCGCGGTTCGCCTGGAGGCGGGCTTCATCATCCTCGTCGGGGTGGTCGCTGCCGTGCTCGACCTGCGCCCGCTCGCGATCGTGATCGTGATGGGCCTGGCCTGGGCGGTCGTCGCGCTCGTCGAGCGGGCCTCGAAGTCGCCTCGGCCGAAACGGGCTCCGCGGTCGCAGGCCGCTCCGCGCGACCGGTCAGAGGAGGAGGCATCCGGAGCCGTCGCAACCCAGGCCGGAGGCGCGGCGCATGCGTTTCTCCGAGCCTCGTCAGGAGCCCGACCCGAGTCCCGCGTCCGGCTCCGCCACACGCGAGTGGAACCTCTGGGAGCTCGAGCGTCGCGCACGCGCGCACGCGGGCGCCGAGACCGTTCCCGAGGAGTGGGCGGCGATCTTCATGTACCTGCGCGAGTTCGCCCAGTCGGACGGCGTGCTCCCGCCGCACTTCGACTCGCTCGTGCGGGAGTCGTTCCCGGAACTGACGCGGGCCGGATGAGGTTCGACTCCAGGCTGCTCCAGCGCGAGGTCGCGCTCGCGGCGGCAGCTCTGCTGGCGGCGGTGCTCGCACTCGGCGTGGCCGACTGGCACGAGCCCGATCCGACGGCGGCGCGCATGCCGTCGTCCGTCCCTGCGTCCGGACGGCGGCTGGTACGAGGCGATCGCCGCCACGATCCGGGCTCCGAGCGAGCCGACCGAGTGCGGCTACACGGTCGATTCGCGAGACGGTCGGAGTTGCGCATCCCGTCCTGCCGTGCGAGATCAAGCTGTTCGTCCGCTACGGCTCGAACGAGGTGCTGACCCAGGTGATCGGGCGGCCTCCACCCGGTCCGGGGCGACAGTTCGGGCTCACGCGGCGGCCTCGCGCAGGCACTCGGCGCGACGGGCACGGTGCGGGTTCGCTGGCGCTACGCCGCACCGCCCGGGTGACGCTAAGGTGAGTGAGCTCGACGCTGTGCGTGAGCTGCGTCTCATTTGTAGAACCAACACCTACGGATAGGGAGCCTGCGTCCGGCCCGGTCGAAAGGCCGAAGTCGGCAGGGCACCCACCTGGCTTGCCAGGTTCCACAGAGGCGTGGCCACGGCAGGGTCCAACGCCTCCCCGGCTTCGGTCGGGGAGGCGCGAGCGCTACCGTGACCACATGATCGAGGTTGTCGGCGATTCTGCGCGCGACGGGGAGTGGGCGTGCGTCCGCCTCGGAGTCGACCGCGACCGCATCGTCAGCGCGGAGGCCGTCGGGCTGGAGCGCCCGCTCGAAGGCCTGACGCTGCTCGAGGCGGCGGCCGTCGGGGGCGAGGCGCTCGCAGTGGACGCGCTCGCCGACGCCCTCGGCCGCGTCTTCCGCGCCGCCCCGGACCCTGAACGTGTCGCGGTCGCGATGAGCGGCGGGGTGGACAGCGCGGTCTCGCTGCTGCGCGCGGGCCCGAGGGCCGTGGGCGTGACGCTGCGCCTGTGGCTCGACCCGAAGGGGCCGGACACCGAGCGCGCATGCTGCTCGCCGGCGGCCGTGATCGCCGCCCGGGAAACCTGCCACCGGCTGGGTTTGCCGCACGTGACGCTCGACCTCCGGGAGGAGTTCCGCTCGACGGTGGTGCAGTCGTTCGTCGACGGCTACGCGCGCGGAGAGACTCCGAACCCCTGCATCCGCTGCAACGGCGACTTCCGCTTCGGCGAGCTGCTGGCCTTCGCGCGGAGGGCGGGCGCCGCGCGGCTCGCGACCGGTCACTACGCGCGGATCGTCGAGCGTGACGGCCGGCTGCTGCTCGCCCGCGCGGCCGATCCGGACAAGGACCAGTCGTACATGCTCGCCGCGCTCGACCCGCGTCACCTGACGCGTCTCTGGTTCCCGCTGGGGGACCAGACGAAGAGCGAGACCCGGGCGGAGGCGGCACGGGCCGGGCTCGCCGCCGCGGCGCGGGCCGAGAGCCAGGAGGCGTGCTTCCTGGCAGGCGACGACTATCGCGTGTTCCTCGAGCGCCACGGCCTCGACACGAGCGACGGGCCGGTCGTGGACACGGCGGGTCGCGAGCTGGGCCGGCACGGGGGCTTCTGGCGTTTCACGCCGGGTCAGCGGAAGGGACTCGGCGTCGCGACCGGCGTTCCGCTCTACGCCGTGCGAACGGAGCCCCGCGCCAACACGCTCGTGGTCGGGCCGCTCGAGGCGATTGCGTGCACGCGTGTTCGCGCCCGCGGGCGGCTGTACGCGCCGGTCAGCCATGTCGAGGCGAAGCTCAGGCATCGCTCGCCGGCCATTCCGGCGGAGGTCGAGCCGAGCGCGCGCGGGTTCGGGCTGCTGCTCGAGCGCCCTGCGTACGGCGTCGCCAAGGGGCAGGCGGCCGTGCTCTACGACGACGACGCCGTCGTCGGCGTGGGTCGCGTCTCCGCTACCGTCTCCGGCTCCGTGAGTGGCGAGATCAGGCTGACGATTCCCGGCGAGCGCGACTACTTCGGGGTCGCGCATCTCGTCCTAGGCGGGCTTGCGAGCCGTCACGCGCTCACGATCGAGAGCTTCGAGGATTTGCTGCTCGCGCTCGACGGCCTCCTCGAGCGGACGCAGGGCGTGCCGGCGGTGACGCTGTCCGTGCACGTCGACGGCGACGCGATCGAGGCGGATCTCGGCCCGTTCGCCGCCGGCTCGGTGAAGGCCGAGCTCGAGCGGGATGACGGACGACGGCATCGGCCTGCGACGGCTGCTCGACACCGTCGTCGACGATTTCTCCGTGCGGGACGTGGACGGGGGAGATTGGGTGCGGCTCACCAAGACAGCGCGATCCGGGGACTGATGGCGGCCGACGACCTCGTTCTCCTCAAGCGGTATCACGAGGGCGGCGACGTCTCGGCGCGGGAGACGCTGATCGAGCACTACATGCCGCTCGTCCGCTCGCTCGCGCGGCGCTACTCGTACCGCGGCGAGCAGCTCGAGGATCTCGTCCAGATCGGCGCGATCGGCCTGATCAAGGCCATCGACCGCTTCGACGTCTCGCGCGGGGTCGAGCTGACCACGTACGCGACGCCGAACATCATCGGCGAGATCAAGCGGCATTTCCGCGACAAGGGCTGGTCGGTTCGCGTCCCCCGAGGGCTGCAGGAGCTGAACGTGCAGCTCTCGAAGCTGGTCGAGCAGCTGACCGTCCAGCTCGGCCGCTCGCCGACGATCCCCGAGCTGGCCGAGGCGGCCGGCGTCGAGCCGGAGGACGTGCTCGAGGCGCTCGAAAGCGGGCGCGCCTACAGCTCGGTCTCGCTGTCGACGTCGGGCGGCGGCGACGACGACGACGAGCTCGATCCGCTCGAGTCGCTGGGCGTGGAGGAGCACGAGTACCAGGTGTCCGAGGACCGGGTCGTGCTCGAGCCGGGCTTCAAGGTGCTCGACGACCGCGAGCGGATGATCCTGCATCTCCGCTTCTTCAAGGGTCTGACCCAGTCGCAGATCGCGCAGCAGATCGGAATCTCGCAGATGCACGTCTCGCGGCTGATCCGCCGCTCGCTGGAGAAGATCCGCGCGGAGATCGCCGCCGACGAGGTCGAGCCGGGGAAGGTCGCCCGCAGGTAGATGGAGGAGCTCCGTCCCGGGCTGTGGTACTGGACGGCGAAGCATCCGACCTGGTACGAGCACGAGGTCGGGTCGTACGCCTGGGATTCGGGCTCGACACTCGTCCTGCTCGACCCGCTCTCGCCGCCGAGCCTCGTCGACGAGCTGGTCGGCGGTAAGGAAGTCGCCACCGTCCTGACCTGCGACTGGCACGAGCGCAGCGCCCCGGAGCTGGGACAGCGCCTGGGCTCGGCGATTCATGCGCCCGCAGGCGGCGACGGCGGGCTGGAAGCGCAGCTCTTCGAGCCCGGCGCCGAGCTGCCGGCCGGCCTGGTCGCCCACCAGGCCACATACCCGGGAGAGGTGGTGCTCTGGAGCGCCGAGCTCGGTGCGCTCGTCGTCGGCGACGCGCTGATCACCAAGGAGGGCCGGTTGCAGATCCCGGAGAAGTGGCTGCCCGAAGGCGACTCGGTGGACGCCGTGCAGGAGCGGCTCGCGCCGCTCCTCGAGCTTCCGGTCGAGCTCGTCCTGACGACGCACGGCGAGCCGGTGCGCGAGAACGGCGCCGAGGCGCTGCGCGGAGCGCTCCTACAATCGTCCTCGTGAGGACGACCGCCGAGGTTCGCGAAGGCTTCCTGCGCTACTTCGAGTCGAAGGGCCACGTCCGGCTGCCCTCGGCTCCGCTGATCCCGCCGCCCGAGGACGTCACGACGCTGCTGATCAGCGCGGGCATGCAGCCGTTGAAGCCCTACTTCCTCGGCGTGCGCGAGCCGCCCGCGACGCTCCTGACCACCTACCAGAAGTGCTTCAGGGCGACCGACATCGAGGAGGTCGGCCTGGACGGCTACCACCTCTCCTTCTTCGAGATGATGGGCAACTTCTCGATCGGCGAGTACTTCAAGGAGGGCGCGGTCGAGCTCGCCTGGGAGTTCCTGAACGAGCACCTGAAGATCGACCTCGACGAGCTGTGGGTGAGCGTCTTCGGAGGCGATCCGGGGCTCGGTCTCGGCGAGGACGAGGTGGCGATCGACGCCTGGGTCAAGGTCGGCTTTCCGCGTGAGCGGATCGTCGGGCTGCCGCGCTCGGAGAACTTCTGGCAGGCGGGCGAGACTGGGCCGTGCGGGCCGTGCTCGGAGATGTACTACGACCGGGGCGAAGCGCTGTCGTGCGGACGGCCCACCTGCGGCCCCGGCTGTCCCTGCGAGCGCTACCTCGAGTTCTGGAACCTCGTGTTCATGGAGTTCGACCTGGGCGCGGACGGCACGCTGACGCCGTTGCCGCGGCCCGTGATCGACACCGGTCTCGGCCTCGAGCGGACCGCCGCCATCCAGCAGGGCGTGATCTCCGTCTACGAGACGGACGGCTACCAGGCGATCATGGACTGGATCGAGGCCGAGAGCGGCGTCGGCTGGCAGAGCTCCGAGAAGGCGACGAAGGCGCACCGGATCATCGCCGACCACGGGCGGGGGATGACCTTCCTCGTCGCCGACGGGGTCACGCCTTCGAACGAGGGCCGCGGGTACGTGCTGCGCCGCGTGATCCGGCGGGCGGTGCAGCAGGCGCGGGCGATCGGGCTGTCCGACCTCTGGCGGATCACGCGCGTCGTGACCGAGCAGATGGCGCCCTGGTACCCCGAGCTCGAGGAGCACAAGGCCCAGGTCGAGGAGACGGTTCGCGCGGAGGAGGAGCGCTTCAACCAGACGCTCGAGCGCGGCCTGCGCCTGTTCGAGGAGATCGCCGAGCGCGGTGGGGACATCTCCGGCGAGGACGCCTTCCGGCTGCACGACACCTACGGCTTCCCGCTCGAGCTCACGATCGAGCTCGCGCAGGACCGAGGGCTCGGCGTCAACGCCGAGGAGTTCACGGCGCTGATGGAGGAGCAGCGCACGCGCTCGCGGGCGGGAGCAGGGCGGGCCGAGGTCGAGGCGGCCGAGTTCGCGCGTGCGGCCGGCTTCGAGAGCGACTTCGTCGGCTACGAGAAGACTGACGTGCTCACGCAGCTCGGCGCGGTCGAGCCACTCGAGGACGGCCTGTTCCTCGCCAAGTTGCGCGAGTCCCCGTTCTATCCCGACGGCGGCGGCCAGGTGACCGACCAGGGCTACATCGAGCACGAGGGGAGCGGTTCCCGCGCGCGCCTGCACGAGGCCCACCGGATCGGAGGCGACCAGGTGCTCGTGTTCGAGGGTGAGGGCTTTGCCGCGGGCGACCGCGTTCGCGCCGTCGTCCTGTGGTCGACCCGCTTCCCGACGATGGCGAACCACACCGCGACGCACCTCCTCCACGCGGCGCTCCGCGAGGTGCTCGGCGACCACGTGAAGCAGGCAGGCTCGGCTGTGCGGCCGGACAAGCTCCGCTTCGACTTCACCCACGGCGGTGCGCTGACCGGCGAGGAGCGTGAGCGCGTGGAGCGGATCGTGAACGAGCGGGTGTTCGAGAACCTGCCGGTGCACACGTTCGAGACGCCCCTCGAGGAGGCGCGCAAGCTCGGCGCGATGATGCTGTTCGGCGAGAAGTACGGCGAGCACGTCAGGGTCGTCGAGGTCCCGGGGTTCTCGCGCGAGCTCTGCGGCGGGACACACGTGCGCTGGACGGCGGAGATCGGGCCGGTCGTCCTGCTCTCCGAGAGCTCGATCGGCAGCGGCGCCCGCCGGATCGAGGCGCTGACGGCGGGAGAGGCGTTCACCTGGCTGCGGGAGCGCGGCCACGAGCTCGAGGAGCTGCGCGGTGAGGTGGAGCGGCTGCGCAAGGAGGCGAAGGCCCCGCGGGCGGCGGCGGGTGGGCCGGACATCGACTTCCGGGACGAGTCGGGCGGAATCGTCACTGCCGAGGTGAAAGCGATGAAGGGCGCGCAGCTGCGCGATCTCTCGGATCAGATCCGGCAGAAGAAGAATGCGCAGGCCGTGCTGCTCGGCTCGGTCGACGACGGGCGCGCCTACCTGGTCGTGAATCTCGACCGGTCGCTGGTCGAACGCGGCATCGACGCCGTTCCGGTTGCCCGCGAGGCCGGCAAGAAGATCGGCGGCGGAGGCGGCGGCCGCCCGAACCTCGGCGAGGCCGGCGGCAAGAATCCGGAAGGACTCGCAGAAGCCTACGAGGTGGCGAGGAGCCAGCTAGTTTCCGTCCTGAGTTGAAGGTCGTAGCCCTTGACTTCGGACGCGCGCGGACCGGCGTGGCCGTCTCCGATCCGACCGGCACGCTCGCCCGGCCGCTCGGCGTGGTCGAGCAGGCGGCCTCGGAGGCGGGGCTCGCCCGGGTCGCCGAGCTCGTGCGCGACGAGGGCGCCGAGCAGGTGGTGGTGGGGCTGCCGTTGACGCTGCGGGGCGAGCGGGGGGAACAGGCGCGCGAGACGGAGGCGTTTGTGGAGGCGCTCCGCGCGGCAGTAGACGTTCCCGTGGAGACCTTCGACGAGCGCTTCACGACGACGCTGGCCGAGCAGGCGGTCAACGGCGCCTCCTCGTCGGGGACCGACGCTCGCGCGGCGGCCCATCTGCTGACCGGCTACCTCGAGTGGAGAAGACGGTGAGCCGGCCTCCGGCGGCGACGCCTCCACGGCCGCGGGTCTCGCGGCAGCGCTTGCTCGCGCGGCGCCTGCTGGCGCTGCTGCTCCTGCTCGTGTTCCTCGGCTTCGCGGGCTGGCTCGCGGTCGCCGGGATCGGAAGCGTGCGCGACCGCGTCGCCTCGCCGCCACCCGCCCCGGTCGTCCCGCCGCCGCCGAAGCCGCTCAAGATCATCTTTCCCGAGGGCTTCACGCGCCGGGAGATGGCCGCGCGTGTGGCCGCGGTCAAGCGCATCGCGGCCGAGAAGCGCAAGAAGCAGACGCGGATCTCGGGCCAGACCTACCTGAAGCTGACCGAGCGCTCGCCGCTTCCGGGGCGGTTCGCGGAGGACGGCAAGCCACGCAACCTCGAGGGCTTCCTCTTCCCGGCCACCTACGAGTTCCTGCCCAAGACGACCACGAAGCAGCTGGTGAACAAGCAGCTCACCGCCTTCAATCGCAACTGGGCGAAGGTCGATCTTGCCTACTCGAAGTCGAAGAACCTGACGCCCTACGACGTGCTGATCATCGCGTCGATGGTCGAGAAGGAGACGCTCGCGCCGGAGGAGCGTCCGCTCGTCTCCGCGGTGATCTACAACCGGCTGAAGGCCGGGATGGCGCTCGGGATCGACGCGACGATCCGGTACGGGCTGAACGTTCCGGGAACGGAGTCGCTGCGCCAGTCGCATCTTGCGAACCCGACGCCGTACAACTCACGCCTCCACACCGGCCTGCCGCCGACCCCGATCGCAAATCCAGGTCTCGCGTCCATGCAGGCGGCCGCCCACCCGCGCAAGGTCGACTTCCTCTTCTTCGCACGCAAGCCGGACAAGGTGCACCACTTCTTCACGGCCAGCGAGGACGAGTTCCTCCAATACCTGGCCGAAAACGGCTACGGCTAAGCGGCCCCCAGCCCCGCGGCCCCCCACCCTGGGTGGGGCTCGACCCGCCTCCCTCGCGGATGAGCGTAGCCCGGGACGGCACGCCCAGGTGTTGCAGCGATGTGACGGTTCTGCGCCTTTTCCTCCACGGGGTTGCGAGTGATCGGTGCCGAGACCCGGCTGGTCGCGCTGCTCGGGCAGCCCGTCGCCGGCTCGCTCTCGCCGCGGATGCAGAACGCGGCCTTTGCCGCGCGCGGGCTCGACTGGGCGTACGTCGCGCTCGACGTCGCACCGACCGACTTCGAAACCGCGGTACGCGGCCTCGCCGCGGCGGGGTTCGCGGGCGCGAACGTCACGGCGCCGCACAAGCTCGCGGCGGCGGCGCTCGCCGAGAGCGACTCGCCGTCGGTGAACACGCTCCTGTTCGACGACGGTGCGGTGCGCGGCCGGTCGACCGACGCCGCGATCCTCGACGGACTGAGGGCGGAGCGGCCGCTGGTGATCGGGGACGGCGGCTCTGCCCGGGCGTTCGTGGAAGCGTTGCCCGACGCCCGCTCGTACGCTCGCCGAGCCGAGTGGCCTCCGGACGCAGTCGGCGCGGACCTGATCGTGAACGCCACCCCGGTGCGCGACGAGGTGCTCGTGCGGCTCGGGCCGGGGCAGACGCTGATCGATCTGCCCTACCCCGAGACGGCGACCGCGATCGCGGCGCGCAAGGCCGGCGCCACCGTCGTCGGCGGCCTCGAGGTGCTCGTCGCGCAGGGCGCGGCGGCGTTCGCGCTCTGGACGGGCGTTCCGGCGCCCGTCGAGGTCATGCGCCGCGCCGTAGGCTTGCCCGCGTGACACTCGACCTCACCACGGCCGGCGAGTCCCACGGCCCGGCGCTCGTCGCGATCGTCAGCGGCCTCCCGTCGGGCCTCATGCTCGACCAGGAGGCGATCGACGCCGACCTCCGCCGCCGCCAGCAGGGCTACGGCCGCAGCCCTCGCCAGCGGATCGAGCGGGACGAGGTCGAGGTGCTCGCCGGTCTCCGCCACGGACGCACGTTGGGCACGCCGCTCGCGCTCGTCGTTCGTAACCGCGACCACGAGAACTGGGCCTGGGGGATGAGCCCCTGGCCGCCCGAGGGTGAGCCGCACGGCAAGGGGACGAAGCCGGTCACGCTGCCCAGGCCCGGCCATGCCGACCTCGCCGGCGCGCAGAAGCACGGCTTCGAGGACGTCCGCGATGCGCTCGAGCGTGCGAGCGCGCGCCAGACCGCCGCCGTCGTCGCCGCTGGAGCGGTGGCGAAGGCGTTCCTCCACGAGCTGGGCGTGGCCGTCGAGAGCCGCGTCCTCGAGCTCGGCGACGTCGATGCTGCCCGGGCGGAACGCGACACGGTGGGCGGCGTCATCGAGGCTCGCGCCTTACGCGTCCCTCCGGGGCTCGGCTCCTACGCGAGCCGCGGAGAGCGGCTGGATGCCAGGCTCGCGGGCGCCCTGATGGGCATCCAGGCGGTCAAAGGCGTGGAGATCGGCGACGGCTTCGCGCTGGCACGCGTGCGCGGCTCCGAGGCGCACGACGAGATCGAGCCCGGTCTGCGCCGGGCCACGAACCGGGCCGGCGGGATCGAGGGCGGGGTGTCGAACGGCGAGGAGATCGTCGTGCGGGCGGCGATGAAGCCGCTTCCGACCCTGATGCGAGCCCTCCGCTCGGTCGACCTGTCGACGGGCGAGCCGGCCGGCGCCCACGTGGAGCGAAGCGACGTCGCCGCCGTCGAAGCTCTGGCCGTCGTCGCAGAGGCCGCTGTCGCCTTCGAGCTCGCCCGCGCCGCACGGGAGAAGCTGGGCGGCGACGCGATGGTGGACGTCCTCGCCGCCTACCGCGCCTACCGCGAGCGGATCGAGTGGGCCCCCTAGACCGGCATCTGGCCCTGATCGGCTTCATGGGCGCGGGGAAGTCGACACTCGGGCGCAAGGCGGCACAGCGGAGCGGGCGCCCGTTCGTCGACCTGGACGCGGCGGTCGAGGCCGGCACCGGCGAGACGGTCGCCGAGCTCTTCGCTCGCCACGGCGAGCAGCGCTTCAGGGCGCTGGAGGAGGAGCACGCCGCGATGATCCTCGCGTCGGCGGAGCCCAAGGTCGTCGCGCTGGGCGGCGGCGCCGTGGAGTCCCGGCGAACCCGACGCGCGCTTCACGACCGCGCAACGACGGTGTGGCTCGACGTCGAGGTCGACGACGCCTGGGAGCGCACGCGCGCCTCGGCGCGGCCGCTGGCCCGTGACGAAGGGCAGTTCCGAGAGCTGTACGAGCGCCGCCGGCCGCTGTACGAGGGCGCTGCCGACTTCGTCGCGCACGACCACCACGACGTCGTGCTCGCGGCCGCGGGCGTGCGCGTGGCGCTCGGCTCCCTGGAGCGTGCTCGGGACGCTCGTGCCCGGCAGCGGGCCGGTGGCGCTCGTCACGGACGCGAAGGTGGCGGGCATCCACGGTGCGACGGCGCAGCTAGGTCTCGGCGGACGCCTCGCGGGCGTGCACGAGCTGCCGAGCGGGGAGGAGGCGAAGACGCTTGCCGTCTGCGAGCGGCTCTGGAGCGAGCTCGAGCTCGGTCGCGACGGGACGATCGTCGCGCTCGGCGGCGGAGCGACTACGGATGCGGCCGGGTTCGTGGCGGCAACCCATCTGCGGGGGATCGACTGGGTGGCGGTGCCGACCACCCTTGTCGGTCAGGTCGACGCCGGGATCGGCGGCAAGACCGGCGTGAACCTCCCGGGCGCGAAGAACCAGGTCGGCGCTTTCCACTGGCCGGTGCGGACGCTCGTCGACCCCGGGCTGCTGGCAACGTTGCCGGCGGCTGAGCGCGAGAACGGCGCCGCCGAGGTCGTCAAGACGGGCCTGCTGGCGGGCGAGCCGCTGTGGGAGCTGTCCGAAGCCGAGCAGGTTCGCCGCTGTGCGGCCTACAAGGCCGCGGTCTGCCTGCGCGACCCGCACGAGCTGGGGCCTCGCGCCGAGCTCAACCTCGGGCACACGTTCGCGCACGCGCTCGAGGCGGCATCGGGCTACGAGCTGCCGCACGGCCGCGCCGTCGCGCTCGGGTTGCTCGCCGCGCTTCGCCTCTCCGGCCTGCCCACGTACGTCGTGGAGGAGCAGTTGCGGCCCGAGCCGGTGCGGGTCGACCGCGAGCGGGCATGGGCCGCGCTGCTGCGGGACAAGAAGGCCATCGACGGGGCTCCCAGGCTCGTCCTCCTCGACCGGCCGGGGGCGCCGCGGACCGGCGTGGAGGTTCCGGCCAGCGAGGTTCGCGCCGCCCTCGACGCGCTGATCGCCGCGTAGAGTGCGGCCGTGCGGGTGATCGTGCTGAACGGGGTCAATCTCGACGTCGTGGGCCGTCGCGACCCGGAGCTGTACGGTGGCCTCGACCTGCCGGAGCTCGAGAGCCGGATCGAGGCCTGGGGCTCCGAGCTCGGCGTCGACGTGCGCTGTCGCCAGACCAACAGCGAAGGCGAATACGTGACGTGGTGCCACGAGGCGCTCGACTGGGCCGACGGCGTGATCGTCAACCCCGGCGCCTGGTCGCACTACAGCTACGCGATCCACGACGCGCTCGAGCTCTTCAGCGTGCCGGTGGTCGAGGTTCACCTCTCGGACGTCGAGCGGCGCGAGGAATGGCGGCGGCACTCGGTGATCGCGGATCTCGCCGCCTCGCGCGTCGTGGGCAAAGGCCCCGAGGGCTACCGCGACGCGCTGCAGTTCCTGGCGGGCAGCGCATGAACGACCGCGTCGACCGCCTGCGCGAGAGCCTCGAGGAGCCGCTGCTCGTGACCGCCGGGGCCAACGTCCGCTACCTGAGCGGCTTCGTCAGCTCGAACGCCGCGCTGCTCGTCGAGCCGGAACGCGTCCGGCTCTTCACCGACTTTCGCTACGCCGAGCTCGCCAGGACGATCGAGGGGGTGGAGGTCGAGGAGCTGAAGCGCGATCTGTACGCGAATCTCGCAAAGATGGTGAGCGGCCGCATCGGGTTCGAGGCGAGCCACGTCACGTACGCAGCCTGGGAGTCGCTCTCGGCAGGGGAGGCGGAGCTCGTGCCCCGGCGCGGGCTGGTCGAGGCGCTGCGGAAGGTCAAGGACGACTCGGAACTGCGGGCCGTGCGCGCAGCCGCCGCGATCACGAGCCGGATGTACGAGCGGCTCGCCGAGGAGCCCTTCGTCGGTCGGAGCGAGCGCGACATCGCCTGGCGCATCGGGCAGCTCTTCCACGAGCTCGGCGCGGAGGGCCTGGCGTTCCCGCCGGTGGTGGCGGCAGGCGAGAACGCCGCCCGGCCGCATGCCGACCCGGGCGACCGGCCGATCGGGCCAGGCGAGACGGTCGTCGTGGACGCCGGCTGCATGATGGACGGCTACTGCTCGGACTGCACGCGGACGTTCGCGACCGGGCCGCTTCCCGAGCAGCTCGCGCGTGCGTACGACGTCTGCCTGGCAGCGCAGCAGGAGGCTCTCGCCGCCGTGCGTGCCGACGCGGTCGGGCAGGACGTCGACGGGGTCGCGCGGCGGCGAATCGACGGCGAGGGTTTCGGCGAGGCCTTCGGCCACGGGCTCGGCCACGGCGTGGGGTTGCTCGTCCACGAGGACCCGCGCCTCGCGCCCGAATCGGAGCACGTGCTCGCTGCGGGGAACGTCGTGACCGTCGAGCCGGGCATCTACCTGAGCGGCCTGGGCGGGATCCGGATCGAGGATCTGGTCGTGGTCGGCGAGGACGGGCCCGAGGTACTGACCGCGTTTCCCAAGGAGCTGGTGACCGTTCACTAGACTGGCCCGCCGATGGCCGAAGTCGTCAATACGAACCAGTTCAAGACGGGGATGCACATCCAGCTCGACGGCAACGTCTGGCGGATCGTCGAGTTCCAGCACGTCAAGCCCGGCAAGGGCGGGGCGTTCGTCCGCACGAAGGTGAAGAACATCGACACGGGCGCCGTCGTCGACCGGACGTTCCGGGCCGGCGAGAAGTTCCCGCGTGTGCACACGGAGGTCAAGAACGCGCAGTACCTGTTCGACAGCGGCGACGAGGTCGTCTTCATGGATCAGGAGACCTACGAGCAGTTCTCGCTCACGCGCGACTCGGTCTCCGACGCGCTCGACTTCCTCGAGCCCTCGTCGATCGTCCAGATGCTGACGATCGACGGGAAGCCGTCCGGAATCCAGCTGCCGTCGTCGGTGGAGGTCGGCGTGGCCGAGACCGAGCCGGGCGTGCGCGGCGACACCGTCTCGAACGTGACGAAGCCGGCCACGCTCGAGACGGGCGCGATCGTCCAGGTGCCGCTGTTCGTGAACCCGGGCGACCGGATCAAGGTCGATCCCCGCGAGCGGCGCTACATCTCGCGCGCCTAGCCTTTTTCGCACGATCGGCACACATCCGCGCGAGTCTCGTGACGCGCGGCCGTCTACCCTCGTGAGGGATCCCCGGGTGGGTGGGGGTTAGGGATGGGTGACTGGCCGGCGCGGCCCCCGCGTTAACCTCTGCCACGCAATGCCGTCGCTCGTCGACACGACTATTCGCCTGCTTTCGCAGGAGCCGCTTGCGGGCCGCATCCCGACCGCGGCGATCCTCGACCTCGCCGAGATCCTCGACGGGGCCGGCTTCGCGTACCTCGAGGTCTCCGGCGGCGGTGTCTTCCACAGCGCCGTCCGCGTGGGCGTCGAGAGCCCGTGGGAGCGCATCCGCGCGCTCAAGGCGCGGACCACGACGCCGCTCGGGCTCGCGCTCCGCGGCCGCTTCCTCGTCGGCTCGCGCCCGGTCGGCGGCGACTTCGCCCGCCGTTTCGTCGCCAGCGCGGCCGAGAGCGGCATCGACGTCTTCCGCCTGCACGACCCCTTGAACGACGTCGAGAACCTGCGCGAGGCGGGCGAGGCGATCACCGGCGCCGACAAGGAGTTCGACGCCGGCCTGATCTACAGCCCCGGGCCGACCGGCGAGACCGAGACGCTGGTCGAGCAGGCGCGCAAGCTGCCCGAGCTCGGGGCCGTGCGCGTGCTCCTCCACGACCCGTCGGGCTCGCTCGAGCCGCACCGGGCGCACGAGCTGGTCACAGCGATCGCGGAGGCCGCCGGGCTCCCGGTCGGGATCTACTGCCAGGGCTCGGCAGGCAACGGTCTCGCCGCCGCGCTCGAGGCAGCTCGCGCGGGCGCGGACCGGATCGCCTGCGCGGTCTACCCGATCGCGCTGACGCTCCATCGCGTCTCGGGCGAGGCCCTGGGACGTGCGCTGAAGGGCCTCGGCCTGGACAGCGAGGTCGACGTCGACGCCCTCTGGCGGGCCTCCGACCTCGTCGACGAGCACATCGGCGACGAGCCGGTCACCCCGCTCGCGCCCCGCATCGCCGTGCGCGCCGCACAGCACAATCTCCCGGCGGGCCTGGTGGCCAGCCTCGACGCGCAGCTCCGAACCTACTCCGCCGGCGACCGGATCGACGAGGTGCTCGACGAGCTCGCCCGCATCCGCGCCGAGACCGGGTGGCCGCCGCTCGCCGCTCCGATCGGGCAGATCCTCGGCTCACAGGCGCTCGTGCACGTCCTCTCGGCCACGCGCTTCGGCCTGGTGGTCGACGAGCTGCGTTCGCTGGTCGAGGGCGACTTCGGCACTCCGCCCGGCCCGATCGACCCGGCTGTCCAGCGAGCGGTCAAGCTCCTGGCGGGAGACGTCCGCGAGCAGGAGGACGTACCCGAGCTCGAGGAGCTGCGAGACGAGGCGGAGGGGCTCGCGGCCAGCGAGGAGGAGCTCCTGCTGCTGGCGCTGTTCGGGGAGGAGTCGGAGCCGCTCCTGCGCACGATCCGCAGCCGCGCGGGGGGCGACGACACCCTCGTCGGGGGCAGTGTCGACCAGACACGCGCCGAACGGATTCGCGAGCTGGTCCGGATCGTCCAGGAGTCGGGCGTGGGCGAGCTCTCGGTCGAGGAGGCGGGGATGCGGGTCTCGGTGCGGCGGACCGAGGACCGCCCGGCCGAGCTGGCGGCCCCCTCGCTGGCAGCCCCGCCCGAATCCGAGCCGGCCCCGGTTGCCCCGCCCGCCGACGGGGTCGTCCGCATCGAGGCGCCGATGGTCGGCACCTTCTACCGGGCGCCGCAGCCCGGCGCGCCGCCCTTCGTGCAGGAGGGAGACACGGTCGCGAGCGGCCAGACGCTCTGCATCCTCGAGGCGATGAAGCTGATGAACGAGGTCAAAGCCGACCTCGAGGCAACCGTGCGCTCGATCAACGTCGAGAACGGCGACCCCGTCGAGTTCGGCCAGCTCCTGTTCGAGCTCGAGCCGCTGCTCGGCCGACCGCTCGACGCGGTCTGATGTTCTCGCGGGTCCTCGTCGGCAACCGCGGGGAGGTGGCCGTTCGCGTCATCCGCTCGCTCCACGAGCTCGGCATCGAGGCCGTGGCCGTCTACTCCACGGCCGACCGCGACTCGCTCCACGTAGCCCTGGCCGACCGTGCCGTCTGCATCGGGCCGCCGTCCGCCGCGGAGAGCTACCTCAAGATCCCCGCGCTGATCGGCGCCGCCGAGACGACCCGCTGCGAGGCCGTCCACCCGGGCTGGGGCTTCGTTGCCGAGAACCCGGCGTTCGCGGCGGCCTGTGCCGAGAACGACCTCGTCTTCATCGGGCCGACACCCGAGACGCTCGCGCGCATGGGCGACAAGAGCGCCGCCAAGCAGGAGATGGCCGCCGCCGGACTGCCGCTCGTGCCGGGCACCGCGGGGCCGGCGACACTCGCCGAGGCCAGGACCGCTGCCGAGGAGGCGGGGTATCCGGTCCTGCTGAAGGCGGCCGCGGGCGGCGGCGGCAAGGGAATGCGGCTCGTGGGCGGGCCGGACGAGCTGGAAGGCGCCTATGCGGCGGCGGCCAACGAGGCCGAGGCGGCGTTCGGCGACGGCACCCTCTACGTCGAGAAGGCCGTCTCCCCGGCCCGACACGTCGAAATTCAAGTTCTCGGCGACGCACACGGCAACGTGCTCACGCTCGGCGAGCGCGAGTGCTCGATCCAGCGGCGTCACCAGAAGCTGATCGAGGAGTCGCCGTCGCCGGCGCTCAACCCGAAGCTCCGCGAGGAGATGGAGGCGGCAGCCGAGGCGGCATGCAACGCGCTCGGGTACCAGAACGCCGGCACCTTCGAGTTCCTGCTCGGGCCGGACGGCGCCTTCTACTTCCTCGAGCTGAACGCGCGGCTGCAGGTCGAGCACCCGGTGACGGAGCTCGTGACCGGCATCGATCTCGTCCGCGAGCAACTGCGTGTCGCCGCGGGGGAGCCGCTGGCCCTGACGGGGCGCGCGCCCCGGCGCGGGCATGCGATCGAGGTGCGCGTGAACGCCGAGGACCCGACGCGAGACTTCCTGCCCACCCCGGGGCGGCTCGAGCGCTTCAGGCCGCCGCTCGGGCCCGGCGTCCGGGTCGACTCGGCGGTCGCCGAGGGCTCGACCATCCCGCCGTACTACGACTCCCTGCTGGCCAAGCTGATCGTCTGGGACGTCGACCGCCCTGCCGCGATCGCTCGGGCCCTGCGTGCGCTGGCCGAGTTCGAGGTCGCCGGTGTGCCGACGACGATCGCGGCCGCGAGGGACATCCTGCGGAGCGAGGAGTTCCAGTCCGGCCGCTACTCGACGAGCTTCCTCGCGGAGGCCGGAGCGCGGCTCCCGGCGCTGGCTGGAGCGGCCTGATGGCCGGCCGCCGCGCGGCGCGACGGGCGGCTCTGTCGATGCTGTACCGCTGGGACGTCGCCGGAGAGCCGCTCGCGCCGCAGACCGAGGACGAGGGCGATCCGTACTCGATCGAGACCGCCGAGGCCGTGGCCGCCCGCGTCGAGGAGCTCGACCGCCGCATCTCCGAGGCCGCGATCGACTGGACGGTCGAGCGGATGGGCGCCGTCGAGCGCAACGTCCTGCGCATGGGCGTGTACGAGCTGGAGACGGGCTCGGTGCCCGTCGAGGTCGCGATCAGCGAGGCGGTGAAGCTGGCGCGGCGCTATGCCTCGAACGAAGCCGGAAAGTTCGTGAACGGAATCCTCGACACGATCGCGAAGGAGCGGGCCGCATGAGCGCTGAAGACTCGTTGAAGAAGGCGGAGGAGCTGCTCGAGAAGCTGGAGGCGGCGCGGGCCCGGCTGGAGGCGACCGAGGACCCCGAGGCCGCGATCGAGGTGCTGGCCGAGCTGTCCGAGCTGGCGCGCGAGGTCGAGGTCGAGCTGACCCGCGCGAAGCGGGAGGCCGATGCGCCCGGTTGAGGAGCTGCTCGACCTCGTCGAGGCCTACATCGACGAGCTCGACCTCTCGGAGGATCTCGGCGCGCTCAGGCAGCCGGTGCGCTACGCGCTCGACGGCGGCGGGAAGCGGCTGCGGCCCGTGCTCTGCCTGGCGACGGCGGAGGCGGCCGGCGCCGATCCCGCGCACGCGCTGCCGGCGGCGACCGCGATCGAGCTGGTGCACACCTTCTCGCTCGTCCACGACGACCTGCCTGCGCTCGACGACGACGACGAGCGGCGCGGCCGGCCGAGCACCCACGTCGCCTTCGGCGAGGCGAACGCGATCCTCGCCGGAGACGCGCTCCTCGCCGAGGCGTTCCGGCTCGCGCTCTCGTACCACGAGGCGGCCGTCGCGCGCGAGCTGGTCGGCGCGGTGCTCGGGATGATCGGCGGGCAGGCACGCGACGTCGCCGGGGACAACGGCGATCTCACCGCGCTGCACCGGCTGAAGACGGGCAGGCTCTTCAGCGCCTGCGTCGGCTGCGCGCTCTGGGTCGCAGACGTCCCGGAGCCCGAGCAGGAGCCGTGGCGTGCGTTCGGCGAGGAGCTCGGCCCGCTGTTTCAGATCGTCGACGACATCCTCGACGGCGACGGCGCTGTGCTCGTGCACGGAGCCGACGGCGCGCGGCGGCTGGCCGACGAGGCGGCCGAGCGCGCTCTCGCCCGGCTGCTGGAGCTCCCGGCCGACACGTCGGTGCTGGCCGAGATCGTCGCCGGGCTCGCAGCCCGAACGGCCTAGCGGTCGAGCTCGCCCGCGAGCAGGTCGAGCAGGAGGCCGTCGCGCCAGGTGCCGTCCGGGTCGCGCTGGTACTCGCGCAGGACACCGACGCGGCGGAAGCCGACCTTCTCGTAGGAGCGGATCGCCCTGGCGTTGTGGGCGACCGGATCGATCGTCAGGCGGTGATGGCCGCGGTCGTCGACGAGGTGGCGCGCGATCGTGCGAACGGCGTCGGTCCCGAGGCCGCGATCCTGGTAGGGCGTGCCGATGAACAGGTCGATCCCCGCGTGCCGGTACTCGGGGTCGAGCTCCTCGTGGTACTGGACGAGACCGATCGTCTCGCCGTCGTGCAGGACGGCGAAGGCGGCCGCGTCGCGCTTGCCCTTGGCCTTCCTGACCAGCTCGCGCTCGTCCAGGTCCGGCCACCAGCGGGCGACGCCGGGGTCGGCGCGCTCGGCGAGCCGCGGCGCGTCCTCGGCGCGAAGCGGCCGGAGCACGACCGCTCGCCGCGCAGCTCCACGGCCGATGTACGCCAACGCACCCCCAGGGGCACCCCGGGTGCCCCTGCGAAGCACGCTACCGGTCGAGTCGCACGAGCCGTACGCCACCGTGCCGAGTTCGGCGGGTCCGCGCGCTAGCCTCCTGCGCATGAAGAAGCGGCTGGACGTCCTGCTCGTGGAGCGAGGGCTCGCGGAGAGCCGCGCCCAGGCTCAGGCGCTCGTGCTCGCCGGGCTCGTCCCCGGGCACGAGCAAGGCCGGCGAGCAGCTCGCCGACGACGTGCCGCTCGAGGTCGAGAGCCCGCCACGATTCGTCTCCCGCGGCGGCGAGAAGCTGGCGCACGGCCTCGACGTGCTCGGCGTCGATCCCGGCGGTCGCGACGCGCTCGACGTCGGCGCCTCGACCGGCGGCTTCACGGACGTCCTGCTCCAGCGCGGCGCCGCGCGGGTGATCGCGCTCGACGTCGGCTACGGCCAGCTCCACCCGCGCATCCGCGACGACCCGCGTGTGACCGTGCTCGAGCGGACGAACGCGCGCGGCCTCACGAGCCCTGCCGTACCCGCCGGACCTGATCGTCGCCGACGTCTCGTTCATCAGCGTCCGCAAGGCGCTTCCCCCCGCGCTCGCGCTCGCCCTGCCGGGCTGGGAGGCGGTCGTGCTCGTCAAGCCGCAGTTCGAGGCGGGCCGCGCCGATGCGCCGAAAGGGGTCGTGCGCGATCCGGCCGTCCACGCCCGCGTGCTCCGCGACACGGCCGAGGCCGCGCTCGGCTGGGGAGCCGAGACGCTCGGCGTCGTAGACTCGGGCCTGCCCGGGCCGAAGGGCAACCGGGAGTTCTTCCTCCACCTCGCGCACCGCACCGAGCCCGACCTTGCAGACGAGATCGACACCTGGATCGAGCGCGCGGTTGGCTGAGCCGGTCAAGCGCGCAGCCTTCGTCCTGCACGGCCGGCGCGACACGGTCGCGGACGCGGTGCCCCGCGTGCGCGAGCTCGCCGAGCAGGAGGGCGTCGAGCTGCGTCGACACCGGCGACGAGGGGACCCCGGACGTCGATCTCGCGCTCGTGCTCGGCGGCGACGGCACGATGCTCCGCACGCTCGGACGCTTCCTGGGCACGGGCATCCCGGTGGCCGGCGTCAACTTCGGCGCGGTCGGGTTCCTCACCTCGATCCCGCGCAACCAGATGGAGGAGGGCCTCAGGCGCGTCTTTCGCGGCGACTACGAGGTGCTCGACCTGCCCACGCTCGAGGCCTCCGCCGGCGAGGCGCAGGCCCGGGCCGTCAACGACATCGTCTCCGCCGGCTCCGAGCTCGGTCGCATGGTGCACCTGGCGTGGTCGGTCGGCGGCGAGGATCTCGGCGAGCTGCCCTGCGACGGCGTCATCTGCGCCACGCCGTCCGGCTCGACCGCCTACAACCTCTCGAACGGAGGCCCGGTGCTCGTCTGGGGCCTCGAGGCGCTCGCGTTGACCTTCATCGCCCCGCACTCCCTGCACGCACGGCCGCTCGTCGTGCCGCGCGGAAAGGACGTCGTGATCGAGAACCGCACGCCGAACGTCGTCGTCACCGTGCTCGCCGACGGCCACGAGTTCGCCGAGCTGCGGCAAGGCGACACCGTCACCGTGCGCCTGGCCGAGGAGCGGAGCCTGCTCGCGACGCTTCCCGAGCGCACCTTCTTCCGGCGCTACCGGGAGACCTTCACCACGTAGCCCGAACAGCCGTGGTGAGCCGGGGACCGCGCCACTAGCATCCACCGGGTGCTTCGCCGGCTTCGCATCGAGAACCTCGTCCTGATCCGAGAGGCCGAGCTCGAGCTCTCGCCGGGGCTGAACGCGATCACGGGCGAGACCGGCGCCGGCAAGACGATCCTCGCGCAGGCCGTCGGCCTGCTGCTGGGGGCGAAGGGCGACGCGGCTGCGATCGGCGCCGGCGGGGAGGAGGCGTACGTCGAGGCGGAGCTCGACCTCCCCGACGGCTTCCTCGAGGACGAGGGGCTGGAGGCGCTCGCGGAGCTGCGGCCGGACGAGGAGGACGGGCTCGTGCTCGCGCGGAGGATCTTCGCCGACGGGCGCACGCGCGCCTACGCGTGGGGCCGCAGCGCGGCGCGCGAGGATCTCGCCGCGGCCGGCGAGCTCCTCGTGGCCATGTCCGGTCAGTTCGAGCAGCGGCGCCTCGCGCGCGCTTCCTACCGGCTCGACGTGCTGGACGGGTTCGCCGGCGACGAGCAGCGCCGACGGCGGCGCGACGCACGGCGCGCCTGGCGCGAGCTCGCGGCCGCCCGCCGAGCGCACGAGGAGGCCGCACGCGGGCGCCGCGGACGCGGAGGCTCGCCTGGCCGAGCTGCGCGCGCTGGTCGGAGGACACGAAGGGTTTCGAGCCGGGCGCCGAGGACGACCTGCGCGCCGAGCGGGAGCGGCTCCGGCACGTGACGGAGCTCGCGGAGGGCGCCGCCGCCGCCGCCGAGGCGCTGGCTCCCGACGAGGGTGACGGGGCTGACCGGGCTGATCGGCGCAGGCGGAGCGTGCGATCGGCCCGCTCGAGGGGCTCGCGCCCGAGCTGGCCCGCGCCGGCGAGGAGCTGCGCGACGCCGGGCACCGGGCTGCGCGAGACGGCGCTCGACCTGCGCACGTTCCTGACCACGCTGGAGGCCGAGCCCGGCCGGCTCGAGCAGGTGGAGGCGGAGCTCGAGCGGATCGCAGACGCGAAGCGGCGCTTCCGCAGCCCGAGCTACGACGAGCTGCTGGCGCGCGCGGACGAGGCGCGCGCCGAGCTGGCGCGGCTGGAGGCCGGCGACGACCCGGCCGCAGCCGCGGCCGCCGCGCTCGCTCAGCGCCGACCGGCAGGTGGTCGAGCTGCACGAGGCCCTCCACGAGGCGCGCGTCGCCGCCGCCGAGCCGTTCGCGGAGCGCCGTCGCCGAGGAGCTGCGCGGGATGGGCGTCGGCGACGCATTCGCCGTCGACCTCGCCCAGCGGGAGCCAGGCCCGACCGGCACGGACGAGGTCGCATTCCTGATCCAGCCCAACCCCGGAGTCCCCGCGGCCCCTCTGCACGAGACCGCCTCGGGCGGCGAGCTCTCGAGGATCGCGCTCGCGATCGCCGCGGTCGCCGGTGGGCCGACGATGGTCTTCGACGAGATCGACGCCGGCATCGGCGGCGAGACCGCGCACGCCGTGGGGGAGACGCTGCGCAGGCTGGCCGGGCGCGCCCAGGTCGTCACGATCACCCACCTGCCGCAGATCGCGAGCCTCGCGGACCGGCACTTCCGCGTCGAGAAGGTGCCCGGCGACCCGACGGTGACGCGGATCTCCGAGCTCTCCGCCGACGAGCGTCGCGACGAGCTCGAGCGCATGCTCGGCGGCAAGGAGTTCCTCTCGACGGTGCGATGAGCTTCGTCGAGTACACCGGCCCCGCCCGGCTCGACCGGCGCACGAAGCGGCTGACGCGCCGCCTCTCTGCCAACGACATCGCGATCATCGACCACACCGATCTCGACCGCGTCTCGGCCGAGGAGCTGCTCGAGTCGGGCGTGCGCGTCGTCGTCAACGTCGCCTCGTCTCAGAGCGGCCGCTTCCCGAATCCCGGCCCGCTCCTGCTCGTGCGCGGCGGCGTCTGCCTGATCGACGCGCCGGGCGCCGACCTGTTCGACAACGTCGACGACGGCGAGCTGCTGACCGTTCGGGGCGCCAGCCTCTACCGGAACGGCACGCGCCTCGCCGCCGGGGAGATTCAGAGCGCGGACGAGCTGGCCTCCCGCCTCTCGGAGCAGCGCGGCCGCGTCACCGACGCGTTGGAGGCCTTCGCGGACAACACGATGCGCTACCTGCGCGAGGAGGGCCGGCTGCTGTCGGAGGGGATCGACTTCCCGCCGCTCAAGACGCGCTTCCGCGACCGGCACGCCCTCGTCGTCGTGCGCGGGCCGGGCCACAAGCGGGACCTCCGGATCGTGCGCACCGTACGTCCGGGACTTCCGGCCCGTCCTGATCGGCGTCGACGGCGGCGCGGACGCGCTGATCGAGGCCGGCTACAAGCCCGACGTGATCGTCGGGGACATGGACTCGGTGGGCGAGCGGGCGCTGAAGAGCGGAGCGGAGCTGCTCGTGCATGCCTATCCGGACGGTCCGGCGCCCCGGGGCCGAGCGGCTCGACGAGCTCGGCGCGGCGTACCAGGTCGTCCCCGCCCCGGGCATGTCCGAGGACGTCGCGCTGCTGCTCGCCTTCGAGAAGGGCGCCGAGCTGATCGTCGCCGTGGGCACGCACCTGAACCTGATCGAGTTCCTCGAGCGCGACCGCTCCGGGATGTCGTCGACGTTCCTGACCCGTCTGAAGGTGGGGGAGATCCTCGTCGACGCGAAGGGCGTGTCGCGGCTCTTCTCGCGCCGGGTCGGCCTGCTGCCGTTCCTCGCCTTCGCGCTCGCCGCCCTCACTGCGCTCGTCGTCGCGGTGGTCGTGTCGCCCGCGCTCCGGGACGTGTTCGAGCTGGTGGCGATCCGCCTGAGGGACCTCTTGGGCCTAGGCTAGTCGGGTCGTGTTCGACCTTCGCTACCACGTCGTCTCGCTGGCGGCGGTCTTCCTCGCGCTCGTGCTCGGCGTCCTGCTCGGCGTGGGGATCTCGGAGACCGGCCGCGTCGACGACGTCGAGCGCGACTCCTACGAGGCGCGGATCGGCAACCTCGAGCGCGAGCTGGAGGCGGTCGCCGAGGAGGACGTGGCCACCGAGCGGCAGCGCAAGGCGGCCGGACACGATCATCGCCGAGGCGTACCCGATCCTGATGGAGGACAGACTGGCCGGCGTGCGGGTCGTGACCGTATTCGTCGGCTCCGCCGACGGGAACAACGCCATCCGCGCCGGCGTGCGTCGCATGCTCGCGGACGGCGGTTCGACCGGGCCGTTCCGCTACCTCGAGCTGGAGGTGCCGATCGACGCCGACGCGGTCCAGGCCGAGCTGTCCGGACGTAGCGAGTTTGCACGCCTGAGCGGCCCGGACCGCTTCGACGAGGTCGGCGCCGAGCTGGCGCAGGAGCTGGTCGCCGGCGGGGACACGGCCGACGTGGGACGCGCTCTCGCCGCTGATCGTCGGCGAGGAGGCGGGCATCGGCACCCTGCCGCCGGACGCGATCGTCGTCGCGCGTACGGCCGAGCCCCAGCAGGGCGAGACCGCTGCGCTGCTCGCCGGCTTCTACCGCGGCCTCGCGGGCGGCTCGGTGCCCGCGGCCGGCGTCGAGACCACCCGCGCCGATCCCTCTTCGGTTCCGGTCTACAAGCGAATGAGCCTGTCGAGCGTGGACGCGATCGACACCGACGTCGGCCGACTGGCAGCGGCACTCGTCCTGACGGGGGCGCCGAGCGGCAACTACGGCCTCAAGGCGACCGCGGAGGACGGGATCCTGCCGAGGCCGGTCGAGCTCGCCACGACCACCACGAGTGGCTGAGCCGGTCGCCGTCCTCGTCGCCGCGAGGGACGAAGCAGGGCGGATCGGGGAGACGGTCGCCGCGCTGCGCGAAGCGTTTCCGGCAGCGCTCGTGATCGTCGCCGACGACGGTTCGCGCGACGCCACCGCCGCGGAGGCCGAAGCGGCCGGTGCACGCGTCCTGCGACTGCCCGCACCGCGGCAAGGGACAGGCGCTCACGCTGGCCGAGCGGGCCGCACCGACGGGCGCCCTGCTGCTGTGCGACGCCGATCTCCGCGGCGATCTCTCGCCGCTGGCCGCCGCCGAAGCCGACGTCGCCGCGGCCGCCTTCGAGCAGCGTCAGGGCGGCGGCTTCGGCATCGCCAAGGAGACGGCTCGGCGGCTGATCCGCTCGCTCGGCGGGCTCGAGACCCGGGAGCCGCTCTCCGGCCAGCGTTCTCTCTCCCCGGCGGCGCGCTCGGCGATCTTCCCGCTTGCCGCGGGCTTCGGCTGCGAGGTCCGCGGCACCGTTGACGCCGTCCGCGCGGGTCTCGACGTGCGGGAGGTCGAGCTCCCCCTGCGCCACCGCGCGACCGCGCGCGACGCGGCCGGCTTCCTGCACCGTGGGCGCCAGCTGGCGGACATCCTGCTCGCGTGCGGCCCGCTCGCGGTCAACCACCGTGGTCTGCGGCTGCCGCTCGTCGGGCTGGACGGTCGCGCTCCGCGGGAACCTTCCCGTCGCGGCGGTGGCTGCGATCGGGCTCGCCGACGACATCTGGAGCGGCCCCGAGCGAGGGTTCGCAGCGCACCTGCGCAGCGGCCGTACGACGGGCGTCCTGAAGCTTGCGGGCATCCCGATTGTCGGCCTGCTCGCCACGCGGAAGCTGTCGGGCGCTCTGCTGGTCGGCCTCGCGGCCAACGCGCTGAACCAGCTGGACACGCGCCCGGGCCGGGCACTGAAGGCCTACCTGGCCGCGTCGATCCCGCTCGGGGCGCCGAAGAAGGCCGCTGTCCTGCTGCTCTCCTACGATCTTCGCGAGATGGCGATGCTGGGGGACGGGGGCTCGAACGCGCTTGGCGCGCTGCTAGGCTTGAACTCCGTGAGTCGTCTCACGGGCAAAGGCCGCTGGATCGCGATCGGAGCGCTGGCAGGCCTGACCCTCATCGGTGAGCGCACCTCGCTCGGCCGCGTGATCGAGCGGACGCCCGTCCTGCGCGAGCTCGACGCGCTGGGAAGGCAAGCCTGAGCACGACGCCTACGAAGTACGTCTTCGTCACCGGCGGCGTCGTCTCCGCGCTAGGCAAGGGCATTGTCGCCGCCTCGCTCGGCCGGCTGCTGAAGGCGCGCGGCCTGCGGGTGCAGGCGCAGAAGTTCGACCCGTATCTGAACATCGATCCGGGGACGATGAGCCCGTTCCAGCACGGCGAGGTCTTCGTGACCGAGGACGGCGCCGAGACCGATCTCGACATCGGCCATTACGAGCGCTTCATCGACGAGAACCTCTCGCGGAACGCGAGCCACAGCGCCGGCGCGATCTGGAATGCCGTCCTGCGCAAGGAGCGGAAGGGCGAGTACCTGGGGGCGACCGTCCAGGTGATCCCGCACATCACGAACGAGATCAAGCACCGCATCCGGCGCGCGGCTGAGGCGACCCCCGTGGACGTCGTGATCAGCGAGATCGGCGGCACGGTCGGCGACATCGAGTCGCTGCCGTTCCTGGAGGCGATCCGGCAGTTCCGGCGCGAGGCGGGAGCGGAGAACGTGCTCTACCTCCACGTGACGCTCGTGCCGTTCATCGAGGCGGCGGGGGAGCTGAAGACGAAGCCGACACAGCACTCGGTCAACGAGCTTCGCCGCATCGGTATTCACCCCGACGTCATCGTCGCCCGCTCGCGCGAGGAGCTCTCTCAGGACATCCGCGACAAGATCGCGCTCTTCGCCGACGTCGACCCCGGTGCCGTGCTCGCCTCGCCCGACGTCCCGGACGTGTACCTCGTCCCGAGCGTCCTTCAGCAGGAAGGTCTCGACAAGCTCGTCGTCGAGAAGCTGGGGCTCGGCGGCCCGCCCGCCGACCTCGGCGAGTGGGCCGAGCTGACGGAGCGGATCGGCCGCCTCGAGGGCGACGTCGAGATCGCGCTCGTCGGGAAGTACGTGAAGCTGAAGGACGCCTACCTGTCGGTGCACGAGGCGCTCAAGCACGCCGGCCTCCATCACGGCACGCGAGTGAACGTCCGCTGGGTCGACGCGGAAGGCATGTCGCTCGACGAGGCCCGCGCCGAGCTCGAGACCGTCGACGGCGTGCTCGTCCCGGGCGGCTTCGGCTCACGCGGCTGGGAGGGGAAGATCCTCGCCGCCCGCGTCGCCCGCGAGCGCGGGATCCCGTACCTCGGCATCTGCCTCGGCATGCACGTCGCCGTCTCCGAGTTCGCCCGCCACGTCGTGGGCCTGGAGGGCGCCAACTCGACCGAGATGGATCCCGAGACGCCCTATCCCGTGATCGACCTCCTCCCCGAGCAGAAGGAGATCGAGGACCTCGGCGGGACGATGCGCCTCGGCGCCCAAGCGGTCGAGGTGGCAGAGGGCACGCGGGCGCGCGACGCCTACGACGAGCCGGTCGTCCACGAGCGCCATCGGCACCGCTACGAGGTCAACAACCACTATCGGCCGCGCCTCGTCGAGGCGGGTCTGGTCGTGTCAGGGACGTTCCAGGAGGGCCGGCTCGTCGAGATCGTCGAGCTACCCGATCATCCGTGGTTCGTCGCCAGCCAGTTCCACCCGGAGTTCAAGTCGCGCCCGACTCGTCCCGCACCGCTCTTCCGCGACTTCGTGGGCGCGGCGCACGCACGCTCGCGCGAGCGTGCGGGTGCACCGGTCACCGCGGCGGCTGTCTAGCTCTCGTCGGGCCAGATGATGGCCACGTACACCGTCATGCCGGCGAGCTTGGTCTCGTGGGCGCGGTAACAGGCTGCGATCTGCTCGCCGTCCTTCCGCCGCAGCAGGGCCGTCCCCGTCTTGCCACGTCGCGCCATCATCTCGTCGTAGTCGTTGCTCGCCTCCGGATAGGTCGCCACATCGGTCGTGCGGAGGGCGAGGAGCTCCTCCCGCGTATAGCCCAGCAGCTTGCAGGCGGCCTGGTTGACGGCGAGGTAGCGCATGCTCTCGTCTGCGACGAGAACAGCGTCGGGGGCGCGGTCGATAGCCTCCCCGAGTAGGCCTGCTTGCACGAGCGGTTCGGCGACGCTCACTGATCCTCCGACGGCAGATTTCTATAGAAACCGTACCAAGTTCGCGCAGATTCGTGAAATGAATCAGCCCACCCTCGACCTCTTCTCGGAGCTGGCGGCGCTTCCGAGCCCGCCCGGGGAGGAGCGCGCCGTCGCCGATGCCGTCACGCGCTTCCTCCACGACCTCGCTCTGGACGTGGAGGAGGACGATGCCGGGGCGGTGGTCGGCTCGACGACGGGCAACCTGCTCTGCCGACTGGAGCCGCGGGGCACGAACGGCGGCGGCGTCCCGCTCTTTCTCTGTGCCCATCTCGACACCGTCCCGCCGGCCGGGCCGATCGAGCCGGCGGTGGAGGACGGCGTGGTGCGAAACGCGGCCGGCACGATCCTGGGAGCCGACAACAAGGCCGCCGTCGCGGTCATGCTCGAGGCAGCCCGGCGAGTGCTCGCCGAGAGCCGGCCGCACGCGGGGATCGAGCTCCTGTTCACACCCAAGGAGGAGGTCGGCCTGCTCGGCGCGGCAGCGTTCGACCACACGCGCCTGCGCGCATCGGTCGGCTACGTCTACGACCAGGCCGCTCCGATCGGCGAGGTGATCGTGGGCGCTCCGCACGCCCACTCGATGCGCGTTCGGTTCCGCGGCCGAGCCGCCCATTCGGGCATGTACCCCGAAGAGGGGCGGTCCGCGATCGCGGCCGCCGCGCGGGCGATCGCGGACTTTCGCCTCGGCCGGCTGGACGAAGAGACGACCGCCAACGTCGGCACGATCGAGGGCGGGACAGCGGCCAACATCGTTCCCGAGCGGTGCTCGTTCACCGCCGAGGCCCGGTCTCACGACGAGCGGAAGCTCGCGGACGTCGTCCAGGAGATGCTCGACGCGATCGCCTACGCAGCAAGCGCCGAGGAGTGCGAGGTCGAGACCGAGGTGAAGAAGAGCTACCGCGGCTACCGCTTCCGCCGCGACGAGCCGGCAGTGTCGCTGGCCGCGCAGGCGCTCTCGCGTGCGGGCTACGAGCCCAGCTACACGCTGTCCGGCGGCGCGGCCGACGCCAACGTGTTCAACGAGCGGGGTCTCTCGTGCGTCAACCTGGCGAACGGGATGGCACAGATCCACACCGCCGACGAGCACATCGCAGTCGCCGACCTCGACGGCATGGTCGAGGTGACGCTGGCGCTCGTGGACAGCGCACGGTCGGTTGCGGGATGACGCGCGCCCTCTCGCTCGCGTCATTCGAGGACGCGTAGCGTGCCGCTCAGCCTTCGGCGTGGCACCGTGACGGCGGTGCGGGAGCGGGCCGAGGATCTCGACCGGATCGAGGTCGACGAGGCGCCTTGCATCAGCTACCCGCGCCTGACAGGTCCGGTCGAAGAGGGCGACGAGGTGCTCGTCAACGTCCAGGCGCGCGAGCTCGGGCTGGGCTCCGGCGGCTTCGACGTCCTGTACGCGAACCTCACGAGGGGGCTCGAGCTCCCGTCCGAGCGAGGTGCGCACGTGATGAAGCTGCTCTACACGCCGCTGCAGTTCGCCGAGCACCACGGGGAGGAGGGGGCGGAGCTTCCCGACACCCTCGCCGGCATGCCGGTCGTCGCGTGCTCCCTGCACAGCCAGGTCGCACCCGCCTGCGCCGCTCTGCACGGCGTTCCGGTGGCCTACGTGCAGCTCCAGGGGGGCGCGTTGCCGGTCGCGCTCTCCGACGCCGTGCGGGAGCTGAAGGCCCGCGCCCTGATCGACCTCACGATCGGCGTCGGCGCCTGCTTCGGCGGCGACAGCGACGCCGTCACCCCGTATTCGGCCCTGGCGTTGGCGCGCGCTCGAGGCGCCGAGGTTGTCGTGGCCGGGATCGGCCCCGGAATCGTCGGCACCGGCACGCGCCTGGGACACGGCGGCCTGGCGGCAGCCACCGCGATCGGCGCTGCCGGAGCCTTGGGAGGCCGGCCGGTGCTGGCGCTCCGGATCTCGGAGGGCGACCCCCGCGAGCGGCACCGCGGCGTTTCCCATCACTCGCGGGTGGTGCTTGCGCTGCAGGGGGAGTCGTGCGAGATCGCGTGGCCCGCCGGCTGCCCCGTCGACGACCCGGTCGGGGAGCAAGCGACGCACGTCGACGTCTCGGACTGGCGCGAGGCGTGCGACGGGCTGCGGCTCTCGCACATGGGGCGCGGGCCCGACGACGATCCGTGGTTCTTCGCCGCGGCGTTCGCGGCGGGGCGGCTGGCGCGAGGGCTCGTGGACTGATGGAGGAGCGGGGGCTCGGCCCCGTCGTCGGCCTCGGGACCTGGAACACGTTCGGCGGCGACACGGGGTTGGCTGCCGGAGTCGTCGGCGCGGCGCTCGAAGCGGGGACGAGGGTCGTCGACTCCTCGCCGATGTACCGCGGGGCCGAACGCTCGCTCGCGGAGGCGCTCGAGGGCCGGCGCGAGCAGGTCGTCGTCGCGACCAAGATCTGGGCCGGTTCGGTGGAGGAAGGGCGGGAGCAGTTCGCCGACCAACTCGACTGGTTCGGGCGCGTCGAGGTGGAGCAGGTGCACAACCTCGCTGCATGGCGCGAGCACCTGCCGTGGCTCGAGGAGGAGAGGGAGCGAGGGCGGATCGAGCGCCTCGGGGTGACGCACTACCAGGCGGCCGCGTCGGCCGAGCTGGCGACCGCGCTGCGGACGGGCCGCTTCCAGACGCTGCAGGTGCCGTACAACCCGGCCGAGCGCGAGTGCGAGCGGGAGTTGTTGCCACTGGCGGCCGAGCTCGGCGTGGCGGTGATCGCGATGCGGCCACTCGCCGAGGGCTCTCTGCTCCGACGGAGCCCGGCCGCGCGCGAGCTGGAGCCGCTGCGGTCGTTCGGAGTGGAGTCCTGGGCGCAGGCGCTCCTGAAATGGGCCCTCTCGGACCAGCGGATCGACGTGGTCATCCCCGCAACGCGAAACCCCGCCCACGCGCGCGCCAACGCGCAAGCCGGCTCCCCGCCGTGGCTCGGCGCGGAGGAGCGAGCGCTGGTGGCGCGCTTGGCCATGTCCGGTTGAGGCGTATCTCTAGGGCCGACCGCTGACCACCCACCACTTTCGATCCTAGTGACGGGATTCGCACGAGTGGGAGACGCATCTGAGCCGATTCCCGCGCAATTCATCCACAGGAAGCGGATATCGTTGCGCGGCTCATGAAGGTCGGCGTCGCCAGGGAGATCAAGCCGGACGAGTACCGCGTCGCGCTCACGCCTGCGGGAGCGCTCGAGCTGGTCCAGCACGGCCACGACGTCATGGTCGAGACCGGCGCGGGTGACGGCAGCTCGTTCTCCGACTCCGCCTACGAGGCGGTGGGTGCGCAGATCGTCTCGGTCGACGCAGGTTTGGGCCGAGGCGGAACTGCTGCTCAAGGTCAAGGAGCCGATCGAGCCGGAGTACGGCCGCCTGCGCGAGGACCTCGTTCTCTTCACCTACCTCCACATCGCGGCCGACGAGCCGCTCACGCGCGCGCTCGTGGAGAGCGGCGTCACCGCGGTCGCCTACGAGACGGTCGAGACTGCCAACCGCGCGCTTCCTCTGCTCGCGCCGATGAGCGAGATCGCCGGCCGGCTCGCGGCGCAGGCGGGCGCCTACTTCCTCGAGAAGCCGCTGGGCGGCCGCGGCTTGCTGCTCGGCGGCGTACCCGGGGTGGCGCCGGGAAAGGTCGTCGTGATCGGCGGCGGCATGGTCGGCTACAACTCGGCGGTGATCGCACTCGGCCTGGGCGCCGAGGTCACGATCCTCGAGCGCTCGATCGACCGCATGCGCCACCTCGAGGAGGTCCTGGGCTCGCGCGTCACCCTGTTGATGTCGTCGAGCCTCCAGATCGAGGAGTCCGTCGCGGATGCCGACGTCGTCATCGGCGCCGTGCTGATCCCCGGCGCGCTCGCCCCACGGCTCGTCACCGCCGAGATGGTGCGCGGCATGAAGGCGGGATCCGTGATCGCCGATGTCGCGATCGACCAGGGTGGCTGCGTCGAGACCTCGCGCCCCACCACGCATTCCGAGCCGGTCTACGTCGTCGACGGCGTCACCCACTACTGCGTCGCGAACATGCCGGGCGCCGTACCGATCACCTCGACGAAGGCGCTGACCAACGCGACGCTTCCCTACGTCGAGGCGATCGCCGACAACGGCCTCGCGGAAGCGGTTGCTCGCGACCCGGCGCTCGCGCGCGGCGTGAACGTGCTCGACGGCAAGCTCACGTACGAGGCGGTCGCCGAAGCCCACGGCCTCGAGTACCACCCGCTGGACGACGTGCTGCCGCTCTCGCCCGTCTAGCTACAGAACTACGCCGACGCGTCGCCGGTCTTCTTCGGCTTCTCGGCCGGCGTGATCTTGACGACGGCCCAGGTGATCCCCGCCGCCAGCGAGATGACGCCGACGATGAAGAGCGCGAGACCCACCAAGCCCAGGAGCGTTTCCATGCCGCTTTAGGATAGCCCCATGGCTCGTGCATGCGTGATCGTTCTCGACGCAGTCGGCGCCGGCGCCTTGCCCGACGCCGACGAGTACGGCGACGAGGGCTCCGACACGCTCGGCAATGTCGCTCGGGCGGTCGGCGGGCTCGACCTACCGAATCTCGAGGCGCTCGGGCTCGGCAACGTCGCGCCGCTGGAGGGATGCCCGCCGCAGCCGGGCGCGCCCGCGGTCGCCGGTCGTCTCGTCGAACGCTCGAAGGGCAAGGACACGACGACGGGTCACTGGGAGCTGATGGGAGTGATCACGCCGCAGGCGATGCCGACCTACGGTCACGGCTTCCCGCACGACGTGATCGACCCGTTCATGCACCGCACGGGCCGCGGCGTCCTCGGCAACAAGGCGGCCTCGGGCACCGAGATCATCGAAGAGCTAGGCGAGGAGCACCAGCGCACCGGCAAGTGGATCGTCTACACGTCGGCTGACTCGGTCTTCCAGATCGCCGCCCACGAGGAGACGATCCCGCTCGAGGAGCTCTACGGCGCCTGCGAGATCGCGCGCGAGATCCTGACCGGCAAGCATGCGGTTGGTCGCGTGATCGCACGGCCGTTCGTCGGCGAGCCCGGCGCCTACACCCGCACGCCGAATCGTCACGACTGGTCGCTCAAGCCGAAGCAGCCGAACTACCTCAGCCTGATGCGAGAGGCCGGCGCCGTCGTCCACGGCGTGGGGAAGATCCACGACATCTTCGCGGGCTACGACATCGACGAGTCGCACCCGACCAAGTCGAACATCGAGGGCATCGCCACGATCGAGCGGTTGCTGCGCGAGCTCGACAGCGGCTTCGTGTTCGCGAATCTCGTCGAGACCGACATGCTCTGGGGCCATCGGAACGATCCGGTGAACTTCCACCGCTGCCTGCAGGACTTCGACCGGCGGCTCCCCGATCTCCTCGACGCGCTGCAGGCCGGCGACCTGCTGATCCTCACCTCGGACCACGGCTGCGATCCGACCACGCCGTCCACCGACCACTCGCGCGAGCACGCGCTGCTCGTGGCCTACGTGCAGGACAAGAACGCCGCGGGCCGCATCCATCAGGGCGATTTTGCGGACGTCGGCGCGACCGTCAACGCCTGGCTCGGCGGCAAGGCGCCCAGCCGCGGGATCCCCGGCCAGCCGATCGTCACTGCCGCGTGAGGTTGAACGATCCGACGTTCGTGGCCCGCCGGTGATCCGCCCGGCCGACGTCATCGAGCGGAAGCGCAACGGCGAGGAGCTCGGCGCCGAGCGAGATCACCGAGCTGGTCCTCGGCTACGGGCGCGGGGAGATCCCCGACTACCAGCTCGCCGCGTTCTGCATGGCCGTCTGGTTCCGTGGCCTCTCGGCCGCCGAGACGCTGGCGATGACCGAGGCGATCATCGCGAGCGGCGAGACGATCGACCTCGCCGGAGCGCTCGGGCGGAAGGTCGTCGACAAGCACTCCACCGGCGGCGTCGGGGACAAGACGTCGATCGCGGTCGCGCCGATCGTCGCCGCCTGCGGCGTCCCGTTCGGGAAGATGAGCGGCCGCGGCCTCGGTCACACCGGCGGGACGCTCGACAAGCTCGAGTCGATTCCGGGCTTTCGCGTGGAGCTGTCGCTCGACGAGTTCGTCGAGCAGGTTCGCGACGTCGGTGTGGCGATCATCGGCCAGACCGTCGACCTCGTGCCGGCCGACAAGCAGCTGTACGCCCTCCGCGACGTCACCGCCACGGTCGACTCGATCCCGCTGATCGCCGCGAGCATCATGTCCAAGAAGATCGCCGCGGGGGCGCAGGCGATCGTCCTCGACGTGAAGGTCGGCGACGGCGCCTTCATGCGGACGCTGCCCGAGGCGCGCGAGCTCGCCGAGGCGATGCGGGAGCTCGGCACGCGGGCCGGCCGCGAGGTCGTCTGTCTGTTGACCGACATGGACCAGCCGCTCGGGACGCGCGGTCGGAAACGCGCTCGAGATCCGCGAGGCGATCGCGACGGTCCGCGGCGAAGGGCCGCCGGACTTCACCGAGCTCGTGCTCGCCGCGGCCTCGCGGCTCGTCTCGCTGTCCGACCTGGGGCTGGACGAGGCGGCGGCTCGGGAGCGCGTCGCCACGGCGATCAGCGACGGCTCGGCGGAGGACGCCTACCGCCGCTGGATCGAGGCCCAGGGTGGCGATCCCGCGGAGGAGCGGCTGGCGACAGCGCCGGTCGTGCAGCCGGTCGCGGCGGACGCCGACGGCGTGGTCACGCGAATCCGCGCGCTGCCGGTCGGCATCGTCGCGCTCGAGCTCGGGCGCCGGGCGGCGCTCGAAGGGCGACGAGATCGACCACTCCGTCGGCCTCGTCCTGCTCAAGAAGCGCGGCGACAGCGTCTCGCGGGGCGAGCCGATCGCGGAGGTGCATGCCCGTGACAAGGCGTCTGCCGACCAGGCGGCGGAGCGCCTGCGCGCCGCGATCGAGCTCGGCGACGAGGCGGCCGAGAGCTCGCAGCGTCGTCCTGGACGTCATCGGCTAGCGTCGGGCCATGCCCGAGCTTCCCGAGGTCGAGACCGTCCGCGCCCTGCTCGAGCCCGCCCTCGCGGGGCGGCGGCTCGAGCGCGTGGAGATTCTCGACGGGCGCCTGGTCCGTCCGTTCGACCCACTCGAGGTCGCGGCCGAGCTCGATGGCGAGGTGGTCGAGCGCCTCGAGCGTCGCGGCAAGTATTTGATTGTCCGGTTCGAGACTGGTCGTGTCCTGCTGGTTCACCTCCGGATGACGGGGAGCTTCGTCCACGGCCCGCACGGATCGCTCCCGGACGACCCGCATCGCCGTGCTGTTCTCACGTTAGACAACGGATCGGACGTCGCGTACCGCGACGTCCGCCGCTTCGGCACCTGGCTCCTGCTCGAGCCGGGCGAGCTCGATCCATACCTCGCCGAGCGGCTCGGCGACGAGCCCTTCTCGGAAGCGTTCACGCCGCGCGCGCTCGCCAAGCGCCTCGAGGGGCGCCGCGCGCCCGTGAAGGCCGCCCTGCTCGACCAGCGGTCGCTCGCCGGCATGGGAAACATCTACGCCGACGAGGCTCTCTGGCGGGCCCGGATCCACCCGCTCCGGCCGGCGGGCGAGCTGACGAAGGACGAGGTCGAGCGTCTGCACACGGGCATCCGTGCAGCGCTCGAGCTCGGCATCGCCCGCCAGGGTGCGACGCTGAGCGACTACCGGACACCGAATGGTGACCCGGGAGCGATGCAGGACGAGTTCGAGGCGTACGGCCGCGAGGGGGAGCCGTGCTCGCGCTGCGGGACGCCGATCGCCAAGATCCGGGCCGCGGGCCGTGGCACCTGGTTCTGTCCTCGTGCCAGCGGCTCGGGCCGTAGCGCACGGCCGCAAAGCCGGGGCTGGCTTCCTCCGAGGGCCGCGCTACGCTCTGAAGCAGGTGCGCGCGGCGATGGTCAGGCCCGATGGCTGAGGCGGCCGTTCCCGCGGCTGCGCGTCCGCGCGCGCTGCCCGAACCACGCGAGGCCGCCCTCGCGACCGGCACGGCGCTCGGCGTGGCCGCGCTCGCCGCAGCGGACGGCGGCTACTTCCCGACCGCGTGGGGCTGGGCGGCGCTCGTGGCCGTGTGGGTCGTCGTCGCCGTCGTGCTCGCCGGGAATCCGTACGGCCGAGCCTGCTCCAGCTTGCGTTCCTCGGCGGCGTCGCCGGCCTGACCGTGTGGGTATGGCTTTCGATCGTCTGGTCGGACGACGTCGTCGACTCGGTGCTCGAGGGTCAGCGCATGCTCCTCTACTGCACTGTTGCCGTCGCGCTGGTTCTCGTCGTGCGGAGGCGCGTGGTCGGCCCGGCGCTCGCAGGCGCGCTGGCCGGGCTCGCGCTCCCGTCGCTCTACGGCCTGGCGACGCGGCTGTTTCCGGATCGGCTCGGCGTGTTCGATCCGATCGCGGGCTACCGCCTGACCGAGCCGGTCGGCTACTGGAACGGCATCGGGATCCTCGCTGCGATGGCAGTGCTGCTCGCGCTCGGGTTCGCGGCGCGCGGGCGCTCGCTGCCCGCGCGCGCCGTCTCGGCCGCGCTGGTCGTGCTGCTCCTTCCGACGGTGTACTTCACGTTCGGGCGCGGGCCCTGGATCGCGCTCGGCCTGGGTTTGCTGGCCGCGATCGCGCTCGACCCGCGGCGGCTGCAGCTGATCGGCGTCGCCTGGCCGTCGGAGCTCCTGCGGCCGCCGGTATCGCCGTGGCGTCCACATACGAGGCGCTTCGCCGCGAGGACGCCCCGGTCGCGCTGGCGGCGGACGAGGGAGGGCGGCTGGCGCTCGATCCTCGTCGTCCTGGCCGTGGTAGCGGCGGCCTTCGCTGTGGCCTTCGCGGTGGTGGAGCGGCGCTTCGTGCTGCCCCGACGGATCCGGCTGGCGTTCGCCGGCGTGCTTGCGTTGGCGGCGATCGGCGTCGTCGTCGCGACCGTCGTGCGCTTCGGCGGTCCGGTCGAGCTCGTGGAGCAAGGCTACGACTCGTTCGACGCGCCGCCGCCGCGAGTGGGCGGCCCGGACCTCGGCGAGCGTCTCTTCTCGTTCTCGGGCAGCTACCGCGTCGACCTCTGGAAGTCCGCCTGGCGCCAGTACGAGGCGAGCATCCGGTGCTCGGCGGCGGTGCAGGCAGTTACGAGCAGCACTGGCTCGCGGACCGGCCGTTCGAGCACAAGGTTCGCGACGCTCACAGCCTCTACATCGAGACGCTGGCCGAGCTCGGGCTACTCGGGCTCGCGCTGCTCGCTGCTGGCGCTCGGCGCTCCGCTCGCGGCTGCCGTCGTCGCACGCCGGCACCCGCTCGTCCCCGCCGCGTGCGCGGCCTACGTCGGCTTTCTCATCCATGCCGGGATCGACTGGGACTGGGAGTTGCCCGCGCTCACGGTGACCGCATTCGTCTGCGGCGCCGCGATGCTCGCCGCAGCGCGCCGCGACGAGCGCGTGCTCCGTCTTGGCTGCGTGGGCCCGCGGCGTGGCTGCTGGTCGGAACGCTCGCCGTCGCCGCGATCGCGTTCGTCACGCTCGACCGGCAACATCGCCGATCGCCGCCAGCGACGAGGCTGCCGACGACGGCAACTGGACGAAGGCTGCCGGACGAGGCGCGGAAGGCGAAGCGCTGGGCGCCCTGGTCGTCCGAGCCGTGGCAGCGGCTGGGCGAGGCGCACCTCGGCCAGGGCGACTTCACCGAGGCGGAGGCGGACTTCCGCGAGGCGATCGAGCGGGAGCCGAGGGACTTCGAGCTCTGGCTCGACCTTGCCCGGGCGACGGAGGGCGCCGAACGGACCGCCGCCCTCGCCCGCGCGGACGCGCTCAATCCGTTCAGCCCCGAGATCGAGGAGTTCCGCGCCGGCTAGGCGTGGAGGAACGATGGCCCGCGACCCGCTCGCCGACCCCGGCCCCCTGATCCGGCGCGTGTACGCCTACGTGGCGTACCGCATCGGCGACGGCGCCGAGGCGGAGGACGTCACCAGCGAGACCTTCGAGCGCGCCCTGCGCTACCGGGACAGCTTCGACCCCAAGCGGGGTGAGCCGGTCTCGTGGCTGATCGGGATCGCGCGCCGCTGCATCGAGGGCTCCCGCATGCGGCCGGAGACGCTCGAGCACACGGGCGACCCGGCCGACACGCTCGACGTCGAGGCCGAGACGGTGGAGAGGCTGACGCTGACCCAGGCGGTCGACCGCCTCGACGAGCGCGACCGAGAGCTGATCGCGCTCCGGTACGGGTCGGACCTGTCCGCTCGCCAGATCGGCGAGCTGCTCGAGCTGCGCACGAACGCGGTCGAGGTCGCTCTCCACCGAGCCCTCGCGCGCCTGCGCAAGCTGCTGGAGAGCGAGGACGCCGCGCAGGCCGAGGCGCGGCTTCGAGAACGTCCGAGCACGCTGTAAGGAAACCGCCCCGACCGCGGTATTAGCAGTACAAGGCATCAAGCGACACCGAGAATTCATCCGGGGAGGCAGAAGTGAGGGGATTTTTCCGAGGTAGGCACGAGGGGCTCGATCTCGAGGGCGAGCTGCGCGCGGGCCGGCCCGAGCCACGTAGCGAGTTCGTCCACAAGCTCGAGGCCCGCGTCAGCGCGAGCCCGGCGCGGCGTGCACGCGGAGGCTTCCGCGTCGCGTTCGTCGGCGCACTGACGGCGTGCATGCTCTTCGCGCTCGCGTCGGTCGGCGGCCTGGGCTACGCGGCCTCGGCTGTCAGCGACGTGGCCGTGACGGCCAAGCGGATCGTCAAGAAGAAGGGCCCGAAGATCATCAAGAAGTCGGCGGCCAAGAGTCAGTACGGCAAGCCGACCAAGAAGAAGGTCACGAAGAAGGTCACTGCAAAGAAAAAGGTCAAGGCCAAGCGGCAGGTCCGCCGCGCCGGCCGCCCGCGGTTCACCGGCTGACTCGCGCGGACTCCGAAGCTCGGATCACGGGGCGGCCGCAGCCGCCCCGTGACCGACTCGAAGCTGGGACGTTGGGAAGGAACATGAAGAAGGCACTCATCACTGGGGCTGTGCTGGTGGCGGCGGCGGTGACGGCGCTTGCTCCCGGAGCTGCGTCGGCGCCGGGCGAGACCACCGTGCTGAGCGAGCGCGACGGCATCTCGCGCTGGGCGCACGTCCTGCGGCCGACCGCCGCTCGCGTGGCGCCCTCGAGGTCGGCACGGGCGATCACCGTGGTCTCCGACAGCACGCCCGAGGGTACGAAGAACCTCGTGCTCGCGCTCGAGAGCAGCGGGCCGTGGGTGCGCGTGCGGCTCGCCGTGCTCCCGAACGGCACCACCGGGTGGGTTCCGCGCTCCGCGCTAGGCCCGTACCGCGGTGTCTGGACGCGGCTCGTGGTGAACAGGGCGCGCAAGACCGCGACGCTGCTTCGCCGGGGCAAGCCGATCTTTCGGGCGCCGGTGGGCGTCGGACGCTCGTACCTGCCGACGCCGCGCGGCGAGTTCTACGTGCGCATGAAGCTCGCAGGGCTTCGACGACCCGATGTACGGGCCGATCGCGTTCGGCACCAGCGGCCGCGCGCCGAACCTGACCGGCTGGCCGGGCGGCGGCTACATCGGCATCCACGGCACCGACAAGCCGGAGCTCCTGCCGGGCGCGGTCTCGCACGGATGCATCCGGCTGAAGAACGCCGACATCCGCCGGCTGGCGCTCCTCATGCCCGTCGGAACGCCGGTTACGGTGATTTGAGCGCGGGCGCCGAAAAGCCTCCAAATCGCATCTATACTGCCGTCCGGCTCATGGGGGGTTTCCGAGCTCAAGCGCGTGCGGCCTGCGCGCTGACGACGCTGTTCGTGTTCGCCGTGGCGGCGAGCACTGCGGCTGCGCGCCCGTGGTCGGGCGCCCAGGCCACCGTCGTGAACTGGCAGGCGCCGACACCCGCCGAGGGAGCGCAGATCGCCGCGGCCGCGGGCGGCCGTGTGACCCTCTCGCTCGCCGCCTCGGCGAGCAGGCGGCTCCCTGATCCAGGTGCGGATCGCCAGCAGCGGGCTGCCCGCCGGCGCCAGCCTCGACAGCAAGCCGGGAAACCCGGCGACTGCCAGCTTCGTCTGGAGCCCGACTGCGGCGCAGGCAGGAACACACACGCTCACCTTCACGGCGACGTCGACGAGCTCGCCCGCCGTCTCCGCCACGCCCCGGCGGATTGCGATCGTCGTCAGCGCGGGCGGGCCGCCGCCACCGCCTCCGAAGCCGAAGCCGAAGCCCAAGCCGAAAGACCCCCGCCGTGCGCACCCTGAGCGGCGTCAACGACTCGTACCGCTGGGCGAAGCTCCGGCACCGGACGGTCGCCCGCTCGGCGCCGCGCCGCTCAGCGCGCGTGGTCGACGTGCTGCCGTTCCTCACGCCCGAGAACACGCAGAACCTGGTCGCGCTGCTCGAGTCGCGCCGGATCAAGGGCAAGGAGTGGGTCAAGGTGCGCCTGGCCAAGCTGCCGAACAGCTCGGTCGGCTGGGTCCGCCGCAGCGATCTCGGCGCCTTCCGGCTCGTCCGCACGCGGCTGATCGTCAATCGCGGCGCCTTCACGGCGACGCTCTACAAGGCCGGCAAGAAGATCTTCCGAGCCCGCATCGGCGTCGGACAGTCGCAGTGGCCGACCCCGCGGGGCGAGTACTACATCCGCATGAAGCTCTGCTGCTACAGCAACGCGGTCTACGGCCCATACGCGTTCGGCCTCTCCGCGCGCTCGCCGGTGCTCACCGACTGGCCGGGCGGCGGCTACATCGGCATCCACGGCACGAACTCGCCCGGACTGATCCCGGGTCGAATCTCACACGGCTGCATCCGCCTGCGGAACGGCGACATCACCAGGCTGAACCGCCTGATGCCGGTCGGCACGCCCGTCTCGGTTCGCTAGGCGGCGAGCTGCTCCAGGGCGCCGGACTTGTCCAGGCGCCAGAGCTCCGTGTAGCCGCCGATCGGGCGGTCGTCGATCAGGATCTGCGGGACCGTCCAGCCGCCCGTCAGCTCGTTGAGCTTGCGGCGGAACTGCGGGTCGTCGTCCAGGTTGACCTCCTCGTACGCGAGGCCGCGGGAATCGAGCAGCGCCTTCGCGCGAACGCAGTAGCCGCACCAGCGGGTGGTGTACATGGTGATCCTGGGCATCGCGATCGTCTTTCCCCGCCAGGCCCGTCTCTAGACTTGCGCGGAGGGATGGCAGGCCGAAGCTACAAGACCGAGGCCGTCGTCCTGCGCTCGCTGCGGCTCGGCGAGGCGGACCGCGTGCTCCACCTGTACACGCTCGATCGCGGCCGGGTGGGGGCGGTCGCGAAAGGGGTCAGGCGCACGAAATCACGCTTCGGCGCCCGGCTCGAGCCGCTCAGCCATGTCGAGCTGATGCTGCACCAGGGGGAGGCGAGCTGCACACGGTCACCGGCGTCGACCTCATTCATTCGCACCGAGTCGCGCGTGAGGACGGACGGCGTCTGAGCGTGGGGCTCGTCGGCCTCGAGGCGATGCTGAGGCTCTTTCCGGAGCAGGAAGCGAGCCCGAGGGCCTTCACGGCGCTGACGCGCTTTCTCGAGGCGCTGGACGAGGCGCCCGTGGCCGAGGGCCCACCCGCGCGCGACCCGCTGGCGCTCTCCTTCCAGCTGAAGCTGCTGTGGCTCGCGGGCTACCTGCCGCATCTGACGAGCTGCGCCGAGTGCGGCTCCGAGACCGACCTGGCCGGGTTCTCGCCCCGGGCGGGCGGCGCGGTCTGCGCGTCGTGCGCGAACGGGGCGATTCCGCTCTCGGGCGCGGGAATCGCGGGGATCGAGGGGCTGCTCAACCGGCCGCTGGCGGAGGCGTCCACCGTGGCGCTCGAGGGCCGGGCCGCCTCGGAGGCCCTCGGCGTCGTGACGGCCACGTACGAGTACCACGGCGGCTTTCGGTTGAAGACGCTCAGCGCCCCGTGAGGACGGAGCTTCCCGACGGCTTCGAGCTCGACGACGACCGCGAGCGGATCGACCTCGACGCCGTCCACGACTTCCTGGCCAACCACGCCTACTGGGCCAGGGGCGGCCGCGAGACGGTCGAGCGGCTGATCCGCGAGGCGGCGCGAGTGTCGGTCTCTACCACGAGGGCGGCAGGTCGGTTCACCGCACGGTCTCCGACGGCGCGTCGGTCACCTACCTCGCCGACGTCTACGTCTGCCCGAATACCGGGGCGGGGATTGGGTGTCGCGCTCGTGCGCGAGAGGTCGAGGCCGGGCCGTTCAAGGACACGCGCTGGCTCCTGCACACCGCGACGCCCACCCTTGTACGAGAAGTTCGGCTTCAGGAGACCGGGGGAGCGTCTGCTCGAACGGGAGCGACGCTGACCGGTGCCGTGAGCCGCTCGGCCAGGTACTTGAGCGCCAGCGGGTAGCGGTGCTCGATCAGCGCGTGCGTGCCCTCGAAGAGCTCGAAGCGCACGTCCGTGACGCCGATCCGCTCCAGGGCCGCGCGGAAGCCCTCGGCGCCCAGGTCGAGGTAGAACTCGTCCTTCTTGCCCGAGTCGATGTAGATCGCGCGCAGGCCGCGCAGGATCTCCGCGTGGTCGGGCACCATCCGCACCGGGTCCCAGGCCAGCCAGCGCTCCCAGATCTCCGGCAGGATCCGGCCGGTGGTCGGGTCGAACGGGAGCCGCACGGTGCCGTCCGGGTCGGCCGAGTAGCAGGCGGCCATGCACCAGACGTCGAGCATGTACCCGTCGCTCTCCTTGGCGAAGGCCGGCCGCGAGCGGAAGTCCTCCCAGAAGCGCTCGTAGGAGCCGCCGTAGTCGTCGCGCAGCGTGCGCGCGGCCTGGCGGAACTCGGGCAGGTAGGAGTTCTCGAAGAGCGCGTCGCCCGCGTGGGTGGCGAGCCCGCCCCAGAGGTCGGGGCGCAGCATCGGCGTGACCATCGCGCCGTAGCCGCCGCTGGACTTGCCGGTGATCGCGCGGTGCTCCGCGCTCGGGGATCGTCCGGTAGCGGCCGTCGACCCAGGGCACGACCTCGTCGCAGAGATAGGTGTGGTAGTTGCCCGTCGCCGGCGAGTCGAGGAACTGGCTGCCGCCGAGCGACGTCCAGGCGTCGACGAACACGACGACGGCCGGCGGAACGCTGCCGTCGGCGAACAGCCCGTCGACCAGCTCGACGACGGACGGGCGGAACGCGAAGCGGTTCCGCCACATGTCGATCTGCCCCGTGAGCCCCTGGATCAGGTAGATCGAGGGGTAGGCCTCGGGAGGGTCGTTCTGGTAGGCCGGCGGCAGGTAGACCCAGACGGGACGCTCGTGGGGGTCGCCGAGAGGATTGCCCCGCAGGGCATCGCTGACGATCGTCGATTCCTCGAGCCTTCCGCGCAGCTCGACCGACCAGGGACGAATCGGAACCCTCCTCTACGATGCCCGGACCCCGTGGCCGCGCCAACCTACCAAGACATGCTGGCCTCGCTCCAGGCGTACTGGGCCGAGCGCGGGTGCGTGGTGATGCAGCCGTACCACACCGAGCTCGCGGCCGGGACGATGAACCCGGCCACCTTCCTGCGCTGCCTGGGGCCCGGCGAGTGGCGCACCGCGTACGTCGAGCCGGTGATCCGGCCCACCGACGGCCGTTACGGCGAGAACCCGTTCCGCTTCCAGCACTACCTCCAGTTCCAGGTGATCCTGAAGCCGAGCCCCGACGACGTGCTCGACCAGTACTGGGGCTCGCTCGAGGCGCTCGGCATCGACCTGCGACGCCACGACCCGCGGCTCGTCGAGGACGACTGGGAGCAGCCGACGCTCGGCGCCTGGGGGCTCGGCTGGGAGGTCTGGCTGGACGGGATGGAGGTGACGCAGTTCACCTACTTCCAGCAGCTGGGCGGAATGGACGTCGATCCGGTGCCGGCCGAGATCACGTACGGCACCGAGCGGCTGGCCATGTTCCTCCAGGGCAAGGACACCGCGCTCGAGCTGGAGTGGGCCCCGGGAGTCACCTGGGGCGACGTCTACCGCGAGAGCGAGCGGCAGTTCTCGACCTACAACTTCGAGGTCGCCTCGGTGGAGATCCTCGTGCGTCAGTTCGACGACCACGAGACGGAGTGCGGCCGGCTGCTCGAGCGCGGGCTGCCGCTGCCGGCCTACGACCAGGTGCTGAAGTGCTCGCACACCTTCAACCTGCTCGACGCGCGGGGCGCGATCTCCGTGACCGAGCGGGCCGCCTACATCGGCCGCGTCCGCACGCTCGCCCGCCGGGTCGCGCAGGCCCACGTCGAGAGCCTCGATGCCCACGCTGCTGTTTGAGATCGGGTCGGAGGAGCTTCCGGCCGCCGCCGTTCGCGCCGGTGCGGCCCAGCTGACCGAGCTGGTGACAGCTGCATCTGGGAGCGGCGCCCGCACGGGTGTACGCGGGCCCGCGGCGGCTGGCCGTTCGCGTCGAGGGGCTGCCCGAGCGGACCCCCGACGAGTGGGCGAAGGGCCCGCCGGTCGACCTGCGCGAGAAGGCCGCGGCCGGCTTCGCGAAGCGCCACGGGGTCTCTGCCGACGAGCTCGAGGAGCGCGACGGCTTTCTCGGCGTCACGGTTCCGGGAAAGGCGCTGGGCGACGTCCTCCCCGAGCGCCTGGAGGCGATCCTGCGCGGGCTCGCCTTCTCGAAGACGATGCGCTGGGACGAGTCCGGGCTCCGCTATCCGCGGCCGGTGCGCTGGCGGCTCGCGCGGCTCGACTCGGCGCCGGTCGCCGGCCACGGCACCGTCACGTTCGGCCATCGCTTCACCTCCGGCGAGGTCGATGTCCCGAGCGCCGACGACTACGAGCGCGTCCTGCGCGAGGCGGGTGTCGAGCCGGACGCTGACGAGCGGGAGCGTGCGATCCGCGACGGCCTCGACGCTGTCGGGCGAGTGGTCGGATCCGCTCGGCAAGCTCGGCGAGGTCGTCCACCTGGTCGAGAGCCCGCGAGTGCAGGAGGGGTCGTTCGACGAGCGCTTCCTGTCGCTGCCCGAAGCGCGTGATCGTGACCGCGATGCAGTCGCACCAGCGCTACTTCCCGCTCGGAGGCAACCGGTTCGCGTTCGTCGCGAACGGCGGCGATCCCGACACCGTTCGGCAGGGAAACGAGCGCGTCCTCGCCGGCCGGCTCGAGGACGCGAGCTTCACGTTCGAGCGGGACGTCGCGCGCGGCATCGACGAGCTGCTGCACGAGCTCCCGAAGATCACGTTCTTCAAGGACGCGGGGTCCTTCGCCGACAAGAGCGAGCGCCTCGTCAGGCTCGTGGACGAGCTGGGCGGGGGCGAGGCCTCCCGCGAGGCCGCGCGGTTGGCCAAGGCCGACCAGGCGGCGGAGCTCGTGCGCGAGTTCCCCGACCTCGAGGGCTACATCGGCGCCGAGTACGCGCGCCTCGCCGACTATCCGGAGGCCGTCGTCAGGGCGATCGAGGAGCACTACCTGCCCGATTCGGCCAGCGGCCCGCTGCCCGAGACCGAGGCGGGGAAGATCCTCGCGGCCGCAGAGAAGATCGACAACCTCCGTGTCGCCTTCGGCCTCGGCCACAAGCCGACCGGATCGCGCGATCCCTACGGCCTGCGGCGCGCCGCCATCGGCTTACTTGCGTCTGGCGACCGAGGGAGGGCTCGCGGTCGACCGCACCGCTGCTTTCGGCGACGAGGAGCTCCGCGACTTCGTCGAGGAGCGGCTCGAGGGGCTCCTCGACGTGCCGGTCGAGTTCGTCCGCGCAGCCCGCAAGTCGGGCGCGCGCGAGCTGGGTGCGGTGGCCGGGCTCGCCCGCTTCCTCGCGTCGCTCGAGGACGAGCGGCTCGAGCCGGTGCACACCGTCTTCACGCGCGCGAGCCGGATCGCGGGCTCGCAGGGGAACGGGCGCGTCAACCCGGAGCTGCTGACCGAGGAGGCCGAGGTGCAGCTCGCCCGTGCGGTCGAGGCCGAGGAGGCCCGGATCGCGCGCGAGGTCGAGCAGGGCGACTTCGACTCGGCGTTCGAGGCGGCAGCCGGCCTCGCTCCCGCCGTCGAGCGTTTCTTCGACGAGGTGCTGGTCATGGCCGACGACGCCGCGGTGCGGACGAACCGGCTGCGGCTGCTCTCCGAGCTGCGGAACGCCGTCGGCGCCCTCGGCGACTTCTCCGAGATTCCGCGCTAAGCGGCCGCGGGCTCGCGCAGGGCGTAGCCGACGCCGCGCACGGTCTGGATCAGCGCGCGGCTCGCCGCCGCGCTCCAGCTTGCGCCGCAGGTAGCCCACGTAGACCTCGAGCGCGTTCGAGCTCGGCCCGAAGTCGTAGCCCCAGACGCGCTCGAAGATCAGCGAGCGGGTGAGCACCTGGCGCGGGTTGAGCAGGAACAGCTCGAGCAGGCCGAACTCGGTGCGGGTGAGCTCGATCGAGCGGGCGCCCCGGCGGACCTCGCGCGTGCCGGAGTCCAACGAGAGGTCGCCGAACGTGAGCGTGCCGTGGCCGGTGGACGCCCCGTTCCGCCGGAGCAGCGCGCGCAGGCGCGCGAGCAGCTCGTCGAGAGCGAACGGCTTGACGAGGTAGTCGTCGGCTCCCGCGTCGAGCCCGGCGACCCGGTCTGCCACGGCGTCGCGGGCAGTCAGGAGCAGGATCGGCGTGCGGTCGCCGCGCGCCCTCAGCTGCGCGGAGACGGCGATCCCGTCCATGCGTGGCATGAGCACGTCCAGGACGAGCGCGTCGGGCGCCGCCACCCGGATCCGCTCGAGCGCGTCGACACCGTCCGTGGCGAGCTCGACCTCGTAGCCCTCGAGACGCAGCGCCCGCTCCAGCGCGGAGCGGACAGGGAGCTCGTCGTCGACGACCAGGATGCGCATCGGGTCACGGTGATTCCGATCTGAACATAGGCTGCGCGGCCGAAATCGGTTCGGCGCGCAACGGAACCGTTACGCGGCCTTAATCTGGGCTTATTCGTCCGTTCAGACGGTTCTCACGCAACGAAGCTCTACTTCACGGCATGCCACAGATCGAATTGAGAAAGAGCGCGATAGCCCGGACGGCGTCCCTGCTGGTGGCGGCGCTGCTCGGCGGCCTGGTGGCCGTCGGAGCCGGCGCGCTGCGTGGAGGGTGACGACTCGGGCCCGGGGGCGGTCACGACGACGGTGACGAGCCCGGCGCGCGCCACGAGCGGCGGTCTCACCGCCAACGAGATCTACAAGCGCACGTCCTCCTCCGTCGTCGAGATCCAGGCGGGGAACGCCAGCGGGACGGGCTTCGTCGTCGATGCCGACGGGCACGTGGTCACCAACGAGCACGTCGTCGGCGACGCCGAGACCGTCCAGGTTCGTTTCTCGACCGGCGGAGAGGAACAGGGACGCGTCATCGCAACCGACCCCTCCACCGACCTCGCCGTGGTGCAGGTCGAACTGGCCGGCCACGACGTGACGCCGGTCCAGCTCGCATCGTCGGCCGAGGTGGAGGTGGGCGACTCCGTCTACGCGATCGGCAACCCCTTCGGGCTCGAGCGCTCCTTCACCGCCGGGATCGTGAGCGCCGTCGATCGCGACATCAACGCACCGAACAACTTCACGATCAACGACGCGATCCAGACCGACGCTCCCGTCAACCAGGGGAACTCCGGCGGGCCGCTCCTGGACACCGAGGGCAACGTGATCGGCGTCGTCTCGCAGATCGCGAGCGAGACCGGCGGCAACGTCGGCATCGGGTACGCCGTGCCGAGCGACACGGTTCGCACGGTCGTCGCGGGCCTGCTGAAGGACGGATCGATCGAGCGCGGGTACCTCGGCGTGCGGCTGGCAGAGACCGACGACGGCGTCAGCCTCGCGTCGGTGCTCGACGGCGAGCCCGCCGAGGCAGCCGGCCTGCAGAGCGGGGACGTCGTGCTCGAGGCCGGCGGCAAGCCCGTCGAGTCGGCCGACGACATCCAGGACGCCGTCGCGGCGCGCAAGCCGGGCGAGCAGCTGGAGCTGAAGATCCGCCGCGGCGAGACCGAGCAAACCGTCCCGGTCACGCTCGGCAAGCGCCCGCCCTCAGCCGAGTAGGCGAGTACCCTGACGCCGTGAGCGGCGTCGTCGAGCTCCACATCATCTCGGACGCGACCGGTGCGACCGCGAAGCGGCTCGTCCAGGCGCTCGAGGCGCAGTTCCCGGAGCAGAACTTCGAGGACATCGTCCACCCGCGCGTCGAGTCGGTCGACGACCTCCGGCTCGCCGTCAGCCGCGCCAAGGGCCGGTCCGCCGTGGTGATCTACACGCTGGTCGACCAGGAGATGCGGGAGGCGATGCGCGCCCTCTGCAAGCGGGCGCGCCTCCACTACTGCGACCTGCTCGGCCACCCGATCGACGCGGTCGCCCGCGTGTCGGGCCAGTCGGCGCGGATGACGCCCGGGCGCCCGGCCGCCGCTCGACTCGCAGTACTTCCGGCGGATGGCCGCGATCGAGTTCGCCGTCAAGTTCGACGACGGCGTCGGCTCCGGCCTGCACGACGCGGACATCGTCCTCGTTGGGGTCTCGCGCACCTCGAAGACCCCGCTGTCGATGTATCTCGGCTACCTCGGCTACAAGACGGCGAACGTCCCGGTCGTGAAGGGGATCGACCCGCCCAAGGCCCTGTTCGAGATCGACCGGACGAAGATCGTCGGGCTGACGATCGGCGCGGAGCGGCTGGCCGAGATCCGCCAGGACCGGGCGCGGCGACTCGGCGGCGGGAACGGCAAGTACGCGGCCCTGGTCGAGATCTACGAGGAGCTCGACTACGCCGGCGAGATCCACCGCAAGCTCGGCTGCCCCGTGATCGAGATGACCGATCTCTCGATCGAGGAGACCGCCGCGCGGATCATCCAGCTCGTGGAGCGGCGGCAGGCCGAGGTCCGGGCCTGAGCTCTGCGGCCGACCCGTACGGGCGCCCGAAGGTCGCGCTCTGGCGCTGGGCGCTCTGGTGGTTCCTGCTGATGCTGGCCGACCTCGTCTTCTACGTGCTGCTGACGCCGCTCTGGCTCGGCGGGCGCGGGTTGGCCTGGCTCGCCGAGTGGCGCTCGCGCAGGCGGCGCTAGCCGAGCAGTCGCGCCTCGATCGGCTCCTCGACGACCTCGCCGTCGCGCAGCTCGACCCGGTAGGCGGCCTTGCCCGGGAGCGCGGTCACCGCCTCGCGTAGCTCCCAGCCCTCGAAGTGGAGCGCGACGCCGTCGTCGGCCGCCCAGCCGCCGGGGATGCCGCCGGCGACCAGCTCGTGGTAGCGGGGGCGGCGGAGCTCCTCGCCGTCGTAGTGAGGGCAGGCGCTCCCCGGGATCAGGCCCAGGCACTCCATCCCCTCGAGCTGCGGCCCGAACGAATCGGTCACGCCCGCTTCGAACCAGCAGATCATCCCCGCGCTCGTGCCGCAGAGGACGATCCCGGCCTGCCAGGCCTCGCGGACGATCTCGTCCATGCCGTGCTCACGCCAGATCGCGAGCATGTTGGCGGTGTTGCCGCCGCCGACATAGACGAGGTCGTGGCCGAGCACGAAGTCGCGCAGCTCCGCGGGCGGCCAGGGGAAGAAGTCCAGGTGCGACGACGTCCGCGCGCCCCGCGAAAGCGTCGTAGCATGCGGAGCGTGTAGTCGGCGTCCTCGGCGCTCGCCGTCGGCACGAACAGGACGCGCGGCCGCTCCTTCCCGGTCAGTCCGAGCAGCCAGTCCTCGATCGGCCGGGAGAAGTCCGCGCCGAGCGCGTGACCTCCCAGGCCGACGATCTGCGGGTCGGGCATCCGGCGAGTATTACAAGGCCTTGTGGGAAGATCCCCGTCGCGCATGGCGTCTCCGAGATACGTCTACGACTTCGACGAGACCGCCGACGGCGGCCGGGAGCTGCTGGGCGGGAAGGGCATCGGCCTCGCGGAGATGACCCAGCTCGGCGTCCCGGTCCCGGCCGGCTTCACGATCACCACCGACGCCTGCCGTGCCTACATGGCGGCCGGCGGCCGGCTTCCGGACGGCCTCGAGGCCGAGGTCGAGAAGCATCTGACCGCCCTCGAGGAGCGGACCGGCAAGCGCTTCGGCGACCCGTCCGACCCGCTGCTCGTCTCGGTCCGCTCGGGCGCGGCCGTCTCGATGCCCGGGATGATGGACACGATCCTCAACCTGGGCCTGAACGACGCGGCCATGGAGGGCCTGGCCGGACGCACGAAGAACGACCGCTTCGCCCGCGACTCGTACCGGCGCCTGATCCAGATGTACGGCGAGGTCGTGGCCGGCGTCTCCGCCCACCGCTTCGAGGACGCGCTCGGCGCGCTCAAGCACGAGCGGGGCGTCTCCCAGGACACCGATCTCGGCGGGAGACGACCTGGCCGAGCTGGTCGAGACGTTCAAGGCCGTCTACCGCGAGGAGACGGGCTCGGACTTCCCGCAGGACGCGCGCGAGCAGCTGATGCGCTCGGTCAGCGCCGTCTTCGAGTCCTGGGACACGCCGCGCGCGCAGGTCTACCGAGCGCGCGCACGAGCATCCCCGACGACCTCGGCACCGCGGTCAACGTCGTCCAGATGGTCTTCGGCAACAAGGGCGACGAGTCGGCCACCGGCGTCTGCTTCACGCGCGACCCGTCGACCGGGCGAGAGCGGCCTCTACGGCGAGTTCCTCGTCAACGCGCAGGGCGAGGACGTCGTCTCCGGGATCCGCACGCCCGAGCCGCTGGCGCGGATGCAGGAGCACCTGCCCGAGGCCTTCGAGCAGCTCACCGACACGATGCGGCGGCTCGAGGAGCACTACAAGGACATGCAGGACATCGAGTTCACGATCGAGGACGGCCGGCTGTACCTGCTGCAGACGCGCACGGCCAAGCGGACGGCCGCGGCCGCGCTCAAGGCGGCCGTGACGATGGTCGACGAGACCCTGATCTCGCGCGAGGAGGCGGTCGCGCGCATCGACCCGGCCCAGCTCGACCAGCTGCTGCACCCGATGATCGACCCGGCCGCGCAGTACGAGGTGGCCGCGCGCGGGCTGAACGCGTCCCCCGGCGCCGCCTCCGGGAAGATCGTCTTCGACGCCGACACCGCAGCCGAGCGCGGCGCGGCGGGGGAGGCCGTCGTGCTCGTGCGCTGGGAGACGACCCCGGACGACATCCACGGGATGATCGGCGCGCAGGGGATCCTGACCGCCCACGGCGGGATGACCTCACACGCGGCCGTCGTCGCGCGCGGGATGGGCAAGCCCTGCGTCGCCGGCTGCGACGGGCTCCAGCTCGACTACGACAACAAGCGCGGCAGCCTGAACGGCCGCGAGTTCGCGGAGGGCGACACGATCACGATCGACGGCGGCACCGGCGAGGTGATCCTCGGCTCGGTCGAGCTCGTGCCGCCGCAGATCAACGAGGACTTCGAGACGATCCTGGGCTGGGCGGACGACCTGCGGCTGCTCAAGGTCAGGGCCAACGCGGACACGCCCGAGGACGCCGCCCGCGCCCGCGAGTTCGGCGCGCAGGGGATCGGCCTCTGCCGCACCGAGCACATGTTCATGGCCGAGGAGCGGCTCCCGGTCGTGCGCGAGATGATCATGGCCGACAACGAGGACGGCCGGCGCTCCGCGCTCGAGCGGCTGCTCCCGATGCAGCAGTCCGACTTCGAGGGCATCTTCGAGGCGATGGCCGGGCTGCCGGTCACGATCCGGTTGCTCGACCCGCCGCTGCACGAGTTCCTGCCCTCGCTCGAGGAGGCGACGGACGAGCGCATGCGCGAGCGGATCCGGGCGCTGCGCGAGTCGAACCCGATGCTCGGAACCCGCGGCTGCCGGCTCGGGCTGCAGTGGCCCGAGATCTACGAGATGCAGGTGCGGGCGATCGTGCGGGCGGCACGGGCTGTCGAGGAGCGCACCGGCGATGCGCCGCTCGTCGAGATCATGCACCCGCTCGTCGGCTTCGCCGAGGAGCTCAAGCGGCTGCGCGAGCTGACGATCCGTACGGCCGAGGAGGAGGACGCGGGCGAGTACCTGGTCGGCACGATGATCGAGCTCCCGCGCGCGTGCGTCCGGGCCGACGAGATCGCCGAGCACGCCGACTTCTTCTCCTTCGGCACGAACGACCTGACCCAGACGGCGCTCGGCTTCTCGCGCGACGACGCGGAGGGCAAGTTCCTCACGCACTACCTCGAGGACGGCGTGCTGAAGGCGAACCCGTTCGAGACGCTCGACCAGAGCGGCGTCGGCGACCTGATGCGCATCGCCGTGGAGCGGGGGAGGGGCGCGAAGGACGAGCTCAAGATGGGCATCTGCGGCGAGCACGGCGGCGAGCCCAAGAGCGTCGCGTTCTGCCACGAGCTCGGCCTCGAGTACGTCTCCTGCTCGCCGTTCCGCGTGCCGCTGGCCCGCCTGGCCGCGGCGCAGGCAGCGTTGAAGGACACCGGCGTCGAAGCGGCCGTCGCAGGCGGGTAGCCGCCCGCGAAGGCCGCCGCTCGTCGTCCGCTCGTGGCTTTCGGTAAACGAGAGTTGAACCAGCGTTTCCGAAAGGCATATGTTTGCCTCCCACTTCTCGAGAGGAGGCGCCCATGGCATCCACCCTCGAACGACAGATTCGGAAGCTGGTCGACACCAGCGACGGTGGCACCGTGTCGGTCATCGTCCGGATGGGCAACCCGTCGGCTGAGGAGGACGAGTTCGTCCACCGAGCCGCGATCGCACTTGCCCAGCGGAATCTCTCCCTGACCGCGCGTGATTGTCTGCCGATCGATCGCGCGCCGGAGAGCACGCAAACGACGGCGACGCCCCCGCCGATGCTCCAGGTCGCGCGCGAGGGGCTGAAAGGAAGTCTGACGGCGCACGCCGTGGAGTCCTGCCGCCGCGGGACCCGTCTGAACTCCGCGCCGAGGTTCGCGGGCGTCTCGCCCCGTTGCTCGACAACGATCGCGTCCAACGCTCACTCGGGCGTACCGGCTCGCACGACGAGGAGGACAGCCTCTGGGCCTCGAGTTCGATCGCTCTCGATCTCCCCGTCGAGGACCTCGCCGCTCTAGCCGAGGAGGTGCCGGGAATCGCCGACATCTACCCGAACCGGATGCTGCGCGTGCCGCCTGTCGTCGAGGCGCTCAATCTTCCCGAAGCGGTGAAGGAGAGCCGTTCCAGCTCGTACGGGGTTCGCCGCATCGGCGCCCTGGCGACATGGGGTGCCTACGGCGCCCGGGGGGAGGGCGCGAAGATCGCGGTGCTCGATACGGGGGTCGACGCGGGCCATCCGGATCTGGCGGGACGAATCGAGGGTTGGGCGGAATTCGATGCCAAGGGCCGCCTGGTGGCGGACTCGACGCCCTACGACGACGAGGGCCACGGGACACACGTGGCCGGGACGATCGCCGGCGGCAACACGAGCGGCCAGTGGATCGGCGTCGCTCCCGAGGCGAAGCTGTTCTGCGCAAAGGTGCTCGGCCCAGCCGGGGGAACCGATGCCCAGATCCAGGCCGGGATGACGTGGGCGCTCGAGCAGGAGGTCGATGCGATCAGCATGTCCTTGGGAGGCCTGATCCTGGGTCCCGAGATGCCCGGCACTTACACCGAGGCGATCTCGAAGAGCCTCCGGGCCGGTGTGCCCGTGGTAGTCGCCATCGGCAACGAAGGAGCGCAAACGACGGGTTCGCCCGGGAACGACGTGTTCTCCCTGGCCGTCGGAGCTATCGATCACAGGGACCTTCCGGCCGGATTCAGCGGCGGTCGTACGCAGATCGTCTACGAATCGCCGTTCATCGACCCTCAATCGCTTCCGTTCGCCTACTCGAAGCCCGATCTAGCCGCGCCGGGCGTCGCCATCATCTCCTCCGTGCCCGGCGGCAGTTGGAAGCCACTCAACGGAACCTCGATGGCAACGCCCCACGTAGCCGGCGCGATCGCGTTGCTGCTGAGTGCGACGAACATCCGCGACGCCCCCGCACACGAGCGCGCGCTGCAGATCATCGACCTCATCGTCGGTTCCGTCGAGGAGCTCGGCGAATCGGGTCAGGACCATCGATACGGCTTTGGCCGGGTCGACGCCCTGCGAGCGATCGATTTCGCAAAGGAACGTGGTTATTGAGCTCAGCTATCGTTCGAAATCACGAGGGTGGCTACCGAGCAGGACAAGATCACGGACGAGCATCTCCTTCGGTTGGCATCCGGGGAGGGGCCGGACGCGACGACCGTAATCGTCGAGGTCGACGTGCCGCGGGTCCGCATGAACGTGGACGAGGGCGGCGGGATCGGCCGAAGGTTCGCAATCCAGCCAGAGAGCGATGATGACCGAGCGCAGGCGGACGCCGCCGTCAGTCAGGTGAGAACGCTCCTCGAGGGGATCGCAGACGAGCCACCCGTCTGGCTGGGGGCATCGTCGGCGTTCGTCGCCACGCTCCTGCCCAGGCACCTTCTCGCTCTGGCGGGATCGCCGTTCGTGCGCGCGATTCGCCCGAACGTGCTTCATCGCTAGCGCGCAACGGGGATCGGTGGCTATCGCTCGGCCACGATCGAGGGCGCACCGCCGGTCGACCCTGCGCTCGGGCGCTCGGGAGATCCCGGGCGCGCGCGACGTCGCTCGCAACACGCTCGAGACGCTGCTCTTTCGCGGGCTCTCGACACCCGTCGCACTCATTCTCGTCGTCGTCCAGAGCCGCTTTCTCGCGCCCTCGGGGCGCGGGCAGTTCGTGCTCGTCGTCCTCAGCGTCACGATCCTCTCTCGGCTGCTCGGCCAGCTCGGGCTCGCGGTCACGAACCGGCTGCAGGACGCGGGTGCGGAGGTGCGGCCGCTCGTCCACCGCGCCTTCGCGCTCGGGGTGCTGCTCGGCGTCGCAGGAATGGCCGCGGTCGTCGCCTGGGGCGCGGTCACGCCGGGGGTCGGCACGGAGACGGCGGCGATCGCGGCCGCCGCGCTCGTCCCGAACGTCGTGTGGCAGACGGTGTCGGGCGTGCTGCTCGGCCTCGCGCGCGTCCGGCTCTGGAACTACATCCAGGCCCTCTCGCCGCTGCTCACGCTCGTCGGGATGCTCGTGCTCGTCGTCGGGCTCGACGGAGGCGTCCAGGCGGCCGTGTTCGCCTGGACGCTCGCGCACGTCCTGACCGCGACCTTCGCGCTCGTCGCCGCCCGCGACCTCGTGCTCCCCGTCGACGTGCCGCCGTTCCTGGACGAGCACGGGCGCACGATCCTGCGCCTCGCGCTCGTGATGGGCGCCGTGCAGGTGGTGAACCTGATCGGCTACCGGATCGAGCTCTTCCTGCTCGAGTTCTACGACGGGGTGGCGGCGGTCGGCGTCTACTCGATCGCGATGCAGGCGGCCGAGGCGCTCTGGCTGATCCCGGCGGCGATCGCGACGGCGATCACGGGGCCGGTCGTGCACGAGCCCGAGCGCGAGGCCGTGCGACGCGTGTCGCGTGCGGCTCTCAGGGCCCTCGCGTACACGACCGGGGCCGCGCTCGTGGTCGGCATCGCGGCGCCGTTCCTGATCCCGCTCCTCTTCGGGGACGCGTTCGAGGGCGCGGCCCGGCCGCTGCTCTTCCTGCTGCCCGGCGTCGTGGCCTACGGAACCGTGACCGTCCTCGTCGTCTACGTCTCGGTGCGGCGAGGCAGGCCGCGGCTGGCGCTGACGGTGTCCGTGGCCGCGATGACGGTCACCGCCGCGGCCGCTGTGCCGTTGATCGCCGAGTACGGCAAGACGGGCGCGGCCGCCGCGAGCTCGCTCGGCTACGGAGTCGGCGCTGCCCTCGCGTGGCTCTTCTTCGCCCGGCTCGCGCGCGACCGACCGCTCAGCGGAAGACGCTCGAGGTCGAGCGGAACCTGTCGAAGCTCCCCGATCCGCTGACCTTGCGGCCGAGCGGCACGATGAAGCGGCGGTAGGCGGCGCGGCTCTTCGGCTTGGAGCCGAGATCCCAGATCGAGCCCGGCTTGCTGTCGAACCACGTGAGCAGCTCCACGCGGCGGTGCGTGCGCACGAACTGCGCCATTCGCTTGATGAAGCTGGGGTCGTCGATGCCCCAGTTGCCCCACTCGGGAAAGCCGTAGGGCTTGCTCGGGTGCGCCTTGTAGAGCCGCTCGTTGGAGGCCCATTCGGCCTTGAAGCGGATGTTGTAGAGGTCGTTGCCGACCATGTCGACGTACTTGTCGCCCGGGTAGTAGGCCTGAGCGGAGTTGGCCGGGATGTTCGGAGAGCCGTGGCCCTGCGGGTTCCAGATCACCTTCAGCGTCGGCGTCGGGTTCTCGGGGAGGTCGACGCGGATCGGCGGCAGACCGAGGCCGCGGAGTGACTTGTTCACGGTCGCGGCCGGACCGCCGTGCGCGATCAGGTACACCCGCGCGAACGCCTTCTTGAACATGGCCGTCGAGTGGGAGGCACCCTTGGCGCGGCCACTCTGGGTGAACGCGCAGTACGCGTTCCAGTGGCCGTTCATCTCGCCGAAAGGCCGCAGGTACGTCGGCCGCGCCCAGTCGGAGATCGCCTTGTTGATCGCGAACAGGTAGTCGTCGCCGCGACCCATGGCGACGCCCTGCGGAGTGATCACCTCGGCCGAGGACGGCCCGCCCTTGCGCGTCTGCAGCCCCACCATCGGGATCGGCGCGAGCTTCGGGAGCAGGGCGCCGAACGGCGTTCCCCACGAATAGCCCTGTCCCCAGCCGACGATCACGTGGTTGACCGCGTTCTGCTGGCCCGTGAGCGCCTGGAAGCGGGCGGCGTTTCCACGAATGCCCAGGTACGGACGGGCGGCGTCGGCGGTCGGCGCCAGCGCGAGGACGGCGACGGCGACGAGCAGCGCCCGCCGGATCACAACGAGCCCTGCGACGCCCACAACGCGACGGCGACGCTTCCGGCGCCCACGGCGAGCAGACCGGCCACGCCGAGCAGGCCCGGGCGGCCGTACACCGCGTGGCCGCGCCCGAAGCGCGAGAGCGCGAGCACGCCGAGGGCGCCTCCGGCGAGGCCGCCCAGGTGGCCGCCGATCGAGATCCCCGGGACGGCGAAGGTGAAGACCACGTTGAAGATGATGATCGGCAGTGCCGCTCCGCCGAGGACGTAGGTGCGCTGGCGCTCGAGCACGAGTGCCGCGCCGAGGATCCCGAACAGCGCGCCGGACGCGCCGACGGTGAGGGCGTTCGGGCTCGCGATCAGCGCACCCGCCGAGCCGGCCAGGCCCGACACGAGGTACAGCAGGAGGTAGCGGCCGCGGCCGAGCGCCTGCTCGACGGCGCCGCCGACCCACCAGAGGGCGAGCATGTTCATCAGCAGGTGGATCGGCCCGTAGTGCAGGAACATCGACGTGAACAAGCGCCACCATTCGCCCTCGGCGACCAATGGGCCGAAGAGGACGCCCTCGGCGTAGATGCGATTGCTCGTGCCGTTGATCGTGCCGCCGAGGCCGAGCTCGAGCAGGTAGATCCCGACGTTGATCGCGACGAGCGTCTTCGTGACGAGCGCCCCCGCTCCCTCGAAGCTCGCACGGCGCACTCCCTGGGTGACGCGGGCCGTGCCCTGCGGCTGGCCGGAATGGTCCGGGCAGCGGATTCCGACGGGGGCGAAGACCATGCAGTCCGGGCAGATCGGCCTGCCGCACTCCGAGCAGGTGACGCCGGTCTCCCGGTCGGGATGCCGGTAGCAGTACATCGTCGTGGCCTCGCTCACGGCCGTTAGCGTAGTGCGCGGGTGCGGATAGACGTTGCGTGAGCCGGGGCTCGAGGCCGACATCGTCGCTGCCGCCGAGATCGTCCCCGGCTGAGCGCTTTCCACAGAGTTTTCCCCAGATTTCTGTGGAAATGCCGTCCAGCTCCGGCCCCCGCCGAGCCTAGAGTCGGACGTTGGTGCGCATCCTCTTCACCTTCACGGGTGGTCGCGGTCACCTGGAGCCGCTCGTCCCGATCGCCCGCGCCGCGGCGGCCGCGGGGCACACGGTGGCGTTCGCCGCGCCGCCCTCGCTGGTGGCCGCTGTCGAGACGATGGGTTTCGACGCCTTTGCGATCGGGCCGGGAGGCGCGAGAACTCCTCCGACGCGAACGCCGCTGCGCGAGCCCGACGCCGACCGTGAGGATCGAGAGTTTCGCGAGCGCTTCGCGGGTCGTTCGGCTCGGATTCGAGTGACCGGGATCCTCGCGTTGAGCGCGGGCTGGCGTCCCGAGCTGCTCGTCTGCGAGGAGACGGACTTCGGCGGCATGATCGCGGCGGAGCGTCTGGGGCTGCCTCATGCCACTGTGCTCGTCACGGCCGCGGGCTCGTTCGTCCGGGCCGAGGTGGTCGCCGAGACGCTCGACGACCTGCGTGCGAAACACGGTCTCTCGCCCGATCCCGAGCTGACGATGCTGGGCCGCGACCTCGTCCTCTCGCCTTTCCCGCCTTCCTTTCGCGACCCGGCGTATCCGCTGCCCGCCTCGGCGCATTCGATCCGCCTTTCCGCTGTCGAGCCCTCGCCGGGGGAGGGGGCGTCGACCGTCTACTTCACGCTCGGCACCGTGTTCAACCTCGAGTCCGGCGACCTGTTCGAGCGCGTGCTCGCGGGACTGGGGGAGCTGCCCGTCGACGTGCTCGCGAGCGTGGGGTCTCAGATCGATCCGGAGGAGCTCGGCGCGCTCCCGGCCAACGTCCACGTCGAACGGTTCGTGTCGCAGTCCGCTGTGCTGCCTCGTTGCAGCGCCGTCGTCTCGCACGGCGGCTCCGGCACCGTGATCGGCGCGCTGGCGCACGGCCTGCCGCAGGTCGTGCTGCCGATGGGCGCCGACCAGCTGCTGAACGCGGCGCGCTGCGCAGAGCTCGGTGTCGCGCGCGTGCTCGACGTGGTCACGGTCACGCCCGAGCAGGTGCGGGAGGCCGTTTCGGTCGTGCTGTCCGACCCGACGTATCGGTCGGCAGCCGAGCGGATTCGGGACGAGATCGCCGCCCTTCCCGGCCCGGATCACGCCGTGGCGTTGCTCGCACGACTGGCCCCTGACGGCAAGTAACCTCAGCTGGCGGCGGATCGCCCAGCAACGGTCGCGCTCTAGGAGAGGCTGGGCTGACCGTCGACCAGGACGACGAGCGCCAGCGCGGCATCTCGATCAGAGCAACGAGCCACCCTTCGCGCTCGCCGCAGCCGGCGGTCAGCGCACGCGCCAGGTTTTCTTCGCGGGAGAGCGGTCGACGTTCCCGGCGGCGTCGATCGCCCTCACCTGGAACGTGTGCAGCCCCCTGCGCATGTTCCGGTAGCTCGTCGTCGAGCGGCACGCCGTCCAGCGGCCGCCATCGAGCTTGCACTGGAAGCGCGAGCGAGCCTCGGTCGAGGCAAAGCGGAAGCTCGCCTTTCGGGCGCTGGTCGCTCGGGCGGGCGCGCGGAGCAGCCGTGTGTCAGGCGCCACCTTGTCCACCGCGGGAGGCGGGGAAGGCGGCGGAGACACGGGAGGCGGAGGCGGAGGAGGCGGAGGCGGCGGAGGAGGCGGAGGCGGAGGCGGAGGAGGAGGCGGGGGTGTCGACGTGTCGACGATCGTCCAGGTCGCTTCTGCCGGGCTTCCGTCCGTGTTGCCCGCCTGGTCGGTCGCCCTCACGCCGAACGTATGCGTGCCGGCGCCGAGGGAGCCGTATGTGATCGGCGAGGTGCACGTGGTGTACGCGCCGCCGTCCAGAGAGCACGAGAACGTGGAACCGGGCTCGCTTCCCGTGAACATGAAGGTGCCGCCTCGGACCGTCGTCGTGTCCGGGGGCCGGGACGTGATCGTTGTTGCCGGCGGAGTCGCATCCACGGTCCAAGTCCGAGTGGCCGGGGACGGGTCGTCGTTCCCCGCGTCGTCGCGTGCCGCGACCGAGAAGGTGTGCTCCCCGTCGGCGAGCCCGGCGTAGTGCTTCGGCGAACCGCACGACGCCGCGACGCCGTCGAGCACGCAGGTGTAGGAGACGACGTCCCCGCTCGGGGAGGAGAACTCGAAGGTCGGGCTCTTGCTGGACACCGTTCCAGACGGTCCTGAGGCCAGGGCGGTCTCGGGCCGAATCTTGTCCACGGTCCACGACCAGGAGCTGGCAGTCGAGGTGTTTCCGGAGCGGTCGACCGCCCTGACGTAGAGCTTGTAGCCGTTCTCCGTCCCCGCCGCGGCAGGATCCTCGTCGTGACCGGACGAGCATGTCTGCCAGTCATGCAGCTCATTCTCGCCAGCTGTGACCAGGCGGCACTCGAACCTGGCGAAGGTGGGGTCTGCGGCGGCGCTGAAGGTGAACTCAGCGGAGCCGTTCACCTGCGTCGCCGGCCCGTTCAGCGAGCTCATGGCTGGATTCGTGTCGTCGACGAACCGCGCCTGCAGGTGCAGGTTCTCCCAGATCTGGAATTGGCAGTTCGCTCCGGTGTACTCGGAGCCGCCGCCGTCGCAGACGACCGAGGCCTCTGTCTCTCCTGCGCGCGGCCTCCAGCGGTCGAAGCGGTAGCCCGGTGCGGGAACCGCGCGGTACTGCACGATCCACCCGTGGCCGTAGTCCCCAGACGCGTCGCCCGCCCGGCACGTTGCCCCGAGGACGTCAGTCGGCGTCGTGCTCGGCGAGGAAAAACCCTCCTCGGGGAAGGAGGTGCAATGCTCGTCGATCTCGTTCGCGTCCGTGAACTCCCAGACATTTCCGGCACCCGTGATCGAGACATCCACGTACCACGCCTGAGCAGCGCCGGGTGCGCCGAGCGCCACCGCCGCGACAAAGACAGGCAGCAGGCGCCGCCAATGACCACTCCGCATGAGACCCCCCTCGTTCGGACCAGTTCGGTCGCACATGAGAGCAGAGCGATGGCAGAACCGCAATGGGCCACTTGGCCTATAGCACGCTCACACGCGACCTAGTACAGACTGGAACGACTGGTGTGAGACCGGTTCCCGAATGACGCTTTCATCGCGATCCACGGCTGGCCGGATCGATAGCGACCAGGTGCCTCAGGCGGCGCGGTCGCGCGCTGATCTCAGGAGGCCGGCGAGGTCGACCGCCGCGGAGGCGTGGGAGCGTTCACTCGGCAGAGGACGAGATCGGCCTCACCATCCGCGTGGACTCGTGCGGCGGATGGTCGAAGCAGTGGGCGCCCGCAGTCGAGACCTGATCGCCCGTTCGGCGGACTTAGGCCGGAGTTCCGAGAGAGCGGTCACCGAGTGCAGATGCCCTAGCTTGACACCGAACAGATGTTCGTATAGAACATACGTTCCCATGGTCGCCTGCATCGTCATCCCGGGATTCGAGCTGCGGGCCGCGCTGCGCTCGCGGCCGGCCCTCGCGCTGCGCGCTGCTGCTCTCGCGCCTGTCGAGGGCGAGGAGCCTTTGCTCGGCCCCGTGACGGCGGCCGCCGAGGCGGCGGGGGTCAGGCCCGGCATGCGCCTTGGGGAGGCGCTCGCCACCTGTCCCTCGCTCGCGCTCGTCGAGCCCGACCCGGCCGGCGCGGAGCAGGCATGGGAAGAGATCGTTCGCCGGCTGGAGGACGTCGGGATCGCCGTAGAACCGATCGGGCAGGGTTGTGCGTACTTCGAGACGAGCGGCGTCGAGCGCCTCTACGGCGGCGTCCAGGAGGCGCTCCGCCGCGCTCTTTCCGCAGTCGGCTCCAGCTGGGATCCGCGTGCCGGCGCGGCCGAGCGGCGGTTCGCGGCCCTGGCGGCTGCGAACGTCGCTCGGCCAGGCCAGGCCCTCGTGGTGGACGATGGCCGCGCTGCGGGCTTCCTCGCTCCGCTTCCGCTCGAGCTGCTGCCGCTCGAGCAGCGCAGGCGCGAGGAGCTCGCCGAGCTCGGCGTCCGTCGCGTAGGCGACCTCGCGTCGCTGCCCGCGGCTGCTGTCGGCGAGCGGCTGGGTGCCGACGGCCGCAGGGCCTGGAGCCTCGCGCGCGGGGAGCAGGGGAGTCGGGTGCGCGCACGGAGGCCGGCCGCGGAGCTCGCGGAGCTGCTCGAGTTCCCGGAGGCGGTGGGCAACGAGCTCACTCTGCGCCGGGCGCTGAACGTTCTGCTCGACGGGCTGCTCGCACGCCCCGAGCGGGCCGACCGCCTCTTGCGCAAGCTCGCGCTGTCGGCCCGGTTGGTCGGCGGCGGCTCCTGGCGCCGCACGCTGACGCTGCGTGACCCGAATGCCGACCGCGACCGCCTTCGCGTTGCGCTCGGACCCAAGCTGGCCGAGCTGCCAGGCCCGGTCGTCGTGCTCAGGCTCGAGGCGGTCGAGCTGGCGCAGTCGACGGGCCGGCAGCTCGAGCTGGTCAAGCCGGAAGGCGACGAGCTCGCCGCCCGGCTCGGCGAAGGCCTCCGTCAGGTGCGGGCGAGCACCGGCGGCGGCGCGGTGTGCACGGTCGTGGAGGTGGCGCCCTGGTCACGGATACCGGAACAGCGCGCACTGCTCGTCGCACGGGACGAGTAAACGAGCCTCGACAGGCGCTCGTCGAGGTGCGCGTCGACGGCTCGCCGGCGCGCGTGAACCGGCAGGGCGTGGCGTTCGTCCGCGAGGAGTGGCGCGTCGTCGATCGCTGGTGGACGGAGGATCCCGTCGACCGCCGCTACTTCGAGGTCGTGCTCGAGACCGGCGAGAACACGGTCGTCTTCCGCGACCAGGAGGGGGGCTGCTGGTTCAGTCAGCGCGGGGCCTGAGTCCCGTGGCGAGAGCGATTGTCGACTGACCAGTCAATCTCTACAAATTGGGTGAAACCCGGTTACAAGTTGGCTGGTTTCGGGGAGTCAGAAGCGTCCTCGTAACGCGTCCGCTTCTGCGGCGACCCCCAGAAAGGTAGGCCCTCATGTCCGGTCGCACTTCCCGGGCCCTCGCGGTTCTCCTCGCGCTGGCCGCGCTTCTCGTACTCGGCGCCGGCGGCGCCCTCGCCCACGGCGACGACGGCGAGACCTTCGTCGTCGACGACAACATGGCGTGCCCGAGCGCCGACTACCCGAGCATCCAGGCGGCCGTGAACGCCGCCGACCCGGGCGACACGATCCTCGTCTGTCCCGGCGTCTACAACGAGCAGGTCAAGATCACGAAGCCGCTGCGGATCATCGGGATCGACTTCAAGAACGAAGACGCGCCGATCGTGAAGCCGATCGGTGCAGTCCCCAACTCGACGAGCCTCGCGTCGGGCAACCCGGTCGCGGCCATCATCGTCGCCGACCATGCGAAGTACGTCGAGATCGAGGGTCTGACCCTCGACGGCGCGTCCAACGGCATCAACGCCTGCGCTCCGAACCTCGTCGGGATGTACTACCGGAACACGTCGGGTGAGTTCGAGCACAACGCCGTCCGCAACATCAATCTCGGTCCGGCTCTGTTCGGATGCCAGAGCGGGCAGGCGATCTTCGTTCAGAGCGGCAACGGCGGGAAGTCGTACGTCGAGATCGAGGAGAACACGGTCCACGAGTACCAGAAGACCGGCATCCTGGCCAACGAGGCGGGCACCAACGTGAACGTCCATGGCAACACGGTGTCGGGCTTCGGTGTGTCTCCGATCATCGCGCAGAACGGGATCCAGATCGGGTTCGGCGCGACCGGCCAGGTGCACGCGAACTCGGTCATCAACCACGCCTACGGCGCCTGCGTGAGCATCACCAACTGCAGCTTCAGCGCCTCGAACATCCTCGTCTTCGACGCAGCGCCCGGCGTCAGCATCTACGAGAACGTGCTCGGCAAGTCGCAGGTCAACATCTATCTCGACGCCGACAAGGCCAAGGTCGAGAAGAACACGATCTTCGACACCGACGTCTTCGACGGCATCTATGTGCCGGGCAACTACAACCGCATCCACGCCAACACGTTCAACACCAGCGACGAGGCCGCGATCTGGCTCGACGGCACCAAGAACCAGGTCAGCTGGAACGTGATCAACGAGGCCGCCGAGGGCATCCACGATTCCGTCGGCGGAAACTCGATCGGCTACAACGCCTTCTACAACGTCGTCCAGAAGCGGACGCCGGCCCCCACGTCACTGACCGTGGCGGCGCTGGCGGTCCCGACGGACGAGGTCGAGGAGACCACGCTCGTCGGCCTGCCCTCCCTCAACGTGCCGACCGCTTCACCGATCAACCCGTAGTCGTTTGACACCGTAGCGATCAGGGGCGAACATATGTTCGCCCCTGATGCTACACCGCGTCGAGACGTACGTCGAGCTGCACGCCCATTCCGCGTACTCGTTCCTCGACGGGGCCTCGCATCCCGAGGAGCTGGCCGCCCGCGCAGCCGAGCTGGGCTACTCCGCGCTCGCGCTCACCGACCACGACGGGCTCTACGGCTCGCTCGAGTTCGCGCATGCGGCCAAGGCGCTCGGCGTCCGGCCGATCACCGGCGTCGAGGTCACGCTCGGCGGCGGGGCGCACGTCACCCTGCTCGTCGAGAGCGCGCGGGGCTACGCCAACCTCTGCCGCCTGCTGACCGAGGCGCACCGGCACACGCGCCTGCCCGGTCGCGAGGCCGAGCTGCTGTCTCCGGCGCTCGAGCAGAGCCTGCTCGAGGAGCTCAACGACGGCCTCGTCTGCCTCTCGGGCTGCGCCCGCCACGGCCTGGCCGTCCACGATCCGAACGCCGCTGCCCGGCTCGCAGCCGCCTTCGGGCGCGACCGCTTCTACGTCGAGCTCCAACGCCCGTACGAGCGCGGCGACGTGCGCCGCAACGCTCGCCTGCGCGAGCTGGCAGAGACACTCGGCGTCGCCACGGTCGTCACCGGCGATGCACACGCCCACCACCTGAGCCGCACGGGGCTGCAGGACGCGCTCGTCGCGATCAAGAACCGCACGTCACTCGAGGGCAGCGAGCGCGAGCGGCGTGGCAACCGCGAGGGCGTCCTCCTCGACCCGGCCGAGGCGGTTGACCGCTTTCCCGACGACCATGACGCGGTGGCGCGAACCGTCGAGCTCGCCGAGCGGCTCGAGTTCGACCTCACGCAGGAGCTCGGCTACCGCTACCCGGACTTCTCCGACGGCCGCGACTCGGCCGACGTCCAGCTCTCCCGCATCTGCGACCGCGCCTTCGAGGAGCGCTACGGCGGTGCAAACGGCCACAAGCAGAAGGCACGAGAGCGTCTCGACGAGGAGCTGGCCCTGATCGCGGAGCTGAAGCTCTCCGGTTTCTTCCTGCTCCACTGGGAGGTGCTCGAGCTCGCGCGCGAGGTGGCGCACGAGGTGCGCGGCCGCGGCTCGCCCAGGCACTCGCTGCCGCCGGGACGGGGACGGGGGAGCTCGGTCGGCTCGCTCGTCTGCTACCTGACCGGCCTCTCGCATGTCGACCCCGTCGCCGCCGACCTCTCGCTCGGGCGCTTCCTGAACCGCGAGCTCGAGGCCGTGCCCGACATCGACCTCGACTTCCCGCGCGACATCCGCGAGAAGCTGATCGTCGCCGTCACCGAGCGATACGGCCGCGAGCACGCGGCGCTCGTGGCCAGCTTCGCCACCTACCGCTCGCGCGGTGCGATCCGCGACCTCGGCAAGGCGCTCGGGCTCCCGTTCGGGGAGCTGGAGCGGCTGGCTCGCGTCTCGGACGGCTGGAACGCGAAGCGCGTGGCGGAGGAGCTCGCGCTGCTGCCCGAGGCCGAGCGGCGGCTCGCCTCGCCGCGCTGGCGGGCGTTCGGGGAGCTCTGCAGCGAGATCGCCGGCCTGCCGAGGCACGTCTCGCAGCACCCGGGCGGGATGGTGATCTCGTCGCGCCCGCTGGTCGAGCTCGTGCCGGTGATGCCGTGCGCCATGGCCGGCCGGCAGATGTGCCAGTGGGACAAGGACTCCTGTGCCGACGCCGGCTTCCTGAAGATCGACCTGCTCGGCCTGGGGATGCTCTCGGCGGTCGAGGACGTCGTCGACCAGGTCGCTCAGCTCCGCGGCCAGACGATCGACCTGTCGCGCATCCCCCTGGACGACAAGGACGTGTTCGCCGAGATCCAGAAGGCGGACACCGTCGGCGACTTCCAGATCGAGAGCCGCGCACAGATGCAGGTGATCCTGCGCACCCGCCCGGAGACGCTCGAGGACATCACGACCCAGGTCGCGCTCGTGCGGCCGGGGCCGATCCAGGGCAAGGCGATCCACCCGTACATCGAGCGGCGCCAGAAGCTGCGTGAGGACCCGAGCTACGTCGCTCCGGCCGACCACCCGCTGCTCGCCGATCCGCTCCGCGCCACGCTCGGCGTCGTCGTGTTCCAGGATCAGGTGCTCGACGTGGCGATGGCGCTGGCCGGGTTCACGGTGGGGGAGGCGGAGGGGCTGCGACGGGCGATGAGCCGCAAGCGCAGCGAGGCCGCGCTGGAGGCCTACCGCGAGCGGTTCGTCCGGGGTGCGGCCGGCAAGGGCGTCGCCGCCGGGCTCGCGAACGAGATCTACGACAAGCTCGTCGCGTTCTCGGGCTTCGGCTTCCCCAAGTCGCACGCGGCCGCGTTCGGCCTGCTCGCCTACCAGTCGGCCTGGCTGCGCCACCACTACCCGGCCGAGTTCCTGTGCGCGCTCCTGAACGCGCAGCCGATGGGCTTCTACCCGCCCGCGACACTCGTCCGCGACGCGCAGCGGCGCGGGGTGGAGGTGCGGCCCCCCGACGTCAACCTGAGCGCGGCGAAGTGCGCCGTCCAGGACGGCGTGGTTCGCGTGGGGCTCGAATACGTCGACTCGCTCGGCGACGACGACGCGGCTGCGCTCGTGGAGGAGCGCGAGCGAGTCGGGCCGTTCGCGAACGTCGTCGAGCTGGCGCAGCGGGCGCCGCTCAGCCGCGACGAGCTGCAGGCGCTGGTCGCGTCCGGCGCGTGCGACGGCCTCGGCGAGTCACGGCGGGCCCTGTTGTGGGAGCTCGGCCTCGTTCCACGGGCGCAGACGGTGCCGGGAAGCGGTGGGGAGGAGCACCAGCTCGCGTTGCCGCTCCACCCGACGGCCGCTACGCCGGAGCTGCCCGAGCAGACGCCCTGGGAGCGGATGCTCGCCGACTACCGACGTACGAGCCTGTCGGTCGGCGTCCACCCGCTCGAGCTCCTGCGCCCGCACCTCCCGGGCGGCGTGCTTTCGAGCCAGGAGCTGCGGGCGGCGCCGAACCGCTCGCAGGTGGTCGTGGCCGGGATGGCCGTCGCCCGCCAGCGGCCTGCGACTGCGAACGGCGTCGTCTTCATGCTGCTCGAGGACGAGCACGGCCAGATGAACCTGATCGTGCCGCCGCCGGTGTACGACCGCTTCCGTGCCGTCGTCCGCAGCGAGCCGTTGATCCTCGCCCGCGGGCGCTTCGAGTGCGTCGGCGAGAACCGCAACGTCCTCGTCCGCGAGCTCGAGACGCTGGGCCCGCTCGCGCGCCGGCTCTCCGAGGGAGACGTGCACGGCTCCTTGCCCGCCGCGCACCACTTCGGCCACCGCTAGTAGGGAGAGGCCCTGCGGCGATCACCCGCCTGCGCGGAGGACGGGAAGTCGCTTGCGCACGGCTCGGTCGAACGCGGCCGTGTACTCCTCGGCCGCGTCCTCCTCGAGCACGGCCGCGAACGCGTCGCGCATCTCCTCGAGCTCGTCCGTTGCGATCTCGACGAGGTCGAGGAACTCGGAGTACCGCTCCTCTGCGTCGTCGCGGTCGGCGGCGTCGTACACGCTCCGGGCGTCGTCGATGCGCGCGAGCAGCTCGGAGCTCTCACGCTCGAAGAGGTCGAGCTGTCGCTCGATCGCGTCTGCGAACCGCTGTCGTCGGAAGATCACGGCAGGAGCTCGCGGTACAGCTCGAGGTGGGCCGCGGCGGCGGCGTCCCAGGTGAGCTCGGCTCTGGCTCGCTGTGCGCCGTCGCGGGCAGCTGCGAGCGCGCCGGGGTCGCCGGTCAGCTCCTCGATCGCGGCAGCGAGCGCGTCGACGTCCCCGGCCGGAACGACACGGCCGGCCCCGAAGCGGCGCACCGGGTCGGCCAGCCCGGCCACGTCGTAGGCGACGGCCGGCACTCCCGCGCCGAGAGCCCGGAGCAGCGCGCCGCTCTGGTCGATCTCGGGCCGGTAGGGGAAGACGGCGACGGTCGCCTCGCCGAGCGCGTCGTCCACCTCGCGTGACGTCAGGTAGCGAAGCCGCCATTCCGCGCGGTCGCCGGCCGCCGCCCTGTACGCGTCGACCGGCTCGAGCGGCTCGCCCGCGACCAGCAGGCGGGCGCCGTCGGCGCGCGTCACGGCTTCGATCGCGTCGCCGAGCCCCTTGTAGGGTCGGATCATCCCGAGTGCGAGCACCGTGCGGCCGTCGTCGCGCCTGGGCGGATCGCTGGGGAAGACGGGGTGGGGGACGACGCGGAGGCGGTGGGCGTCGACGCCGAGGCCGGCGAGGGTCTCCCGGCCGCGCTCGCTGTGGACTACAACGCGCTCGAAGCGGCCGAGGAGGCGCCGCCAGAGCTCGACCTTGCCCGCGGTGCGCCGCGGCAGCAGGTCGTGAGCCGTGAAGACGAGCGGGGCGCGCGACCGCAGGGCGCGGGCATCGAGCTCGGGTGCGGCCAGCCACTGGAGGTGCAGCACGTCTGCGGGCCGGCGCGCCAGACGTGCGAGCCCCAGGGGATGCTCGAGCGCCTTCAGCGGCAGGCGCAGACCCGAACGGCGAAAGAGCCGTGAGCTGAGCGGGTAGAAGAGCTCGGTGCGGCGGTACCCGTCGGGCTCGGGCGCGTCGCCGAAGCGGAAGCGTGAGGTGGCCAGCTCCACCTCCACCCCGGCGCGTGCGAGGGCGGAGGCAAGCTCATGGTCGTACTCGGGCGTGAAGGAGGACGGGTCGGCGAGGACGATCCGCACCGGCCTAGAGTAGTGCGGGTGCTCGTCCGCACCTGGAACGTCTTCCACGGCCGCTCGCACCCGCCCGGGCGGCCGCTCTTCCTCGAGTCGATGATCAGGCTCGCCGTCGAGGATTCCCCCGCCGTCCTCTGCCTCCAGGAGGTGCCGCCCTGGGCACTGGAGCGACTGGGCGGGTGGAGCGGCATGACGGTGTTCGGCGAGGTCGCGGCCCGCCCCTCGATCGGTCCGTTCCCATCCACGGCCGAGATCGGCCGGCGGCTGACCTCGCTCGACCCGGCACGGTTTCGCGGCGCCTTCGCCGGTCAGGCCAACGCGATCCTGCTCGACCCGTCGCTGAGACCGCTCGGCGAGCGCACGATCGTCCTCAACGCCCGGGCGTTCAGGCGTGCGCAGGCGCGGTGGCTGGGACTTCCGCTCGTGGACGAGCTCTACTGGGCCAAGGAACGGCGTGTCTGCCAGGCCGTGCGCGTTCGCCTGGCGGACGGTCGCGTAGCGGCGATCGTGAACCTCCACGCGACCGGCTCGAAGGACAAGCGCATCCCGGACGCGGAGGTGTTGCGGGCGGCGACCTTCGCCGACTCGCTCGCCGCCCCCGGCGAGGTCTGCGTGCTCGCGGGCGACTTCAACATCACCGCCGAACGGTCGCTGACGCTGCGTGAGCTGATCCGGCCCGAGTGGGGCTTCTCCCCGCCGGGCCAGGGGATCGACCACGTGCTCGTGCGCGGGGCGGCGACCGGCGAGCCGGCGCGCTGGCCGATCGCGCGCCGCACGGTGAGCGGGGTGGTCGTGAGCGACCACGCCCCGGTGGACATGATGGTCTCGTGACGTTCGACGAGGTCCGTGCCGACTTTCCGGTGCTCGAGCGCCTGGCGTACCTGAACGCAGGGTCGATCGGACCGCTGGCGAAGCGCACGGCGGCGGCGATGGCTGCGCGGCTGGCGTCCGAGCTCGAGCACGGCCGCGGCGGCGTTGCGCAGTTCCTCGACCTGATCGAGCTTCGCGGGCGGATCCGCGCCGCGCTGGCCGCCGCGATTCACGTTGAAGTCGAGAACGTCGCTCTCACGACGTCCACGACCGACGGCTGCAACATCGTCCTCGGCGGGCTCGAGCTCGGCCCGGAGGACGAGGTCGTCACCACCGACGTCGAGCACTTCGGGCTGCTCGGACCGCTCGCCGTGTCGCCGGCTCGCGTCCGGGTGGCGCGTGTGCGCGACCGCCCCGCCGACGAGGCGTTCGACCTGATCCGGGCCGAGATCGGGCCGCGCACCCGGCTCCTGGCCCTCTCGCACGTCGCCTGGACGACGGGCCACGTGCTCCCCGTGCGCGAGTTGAAGGAGACGACCGGTCTCCCCGTGCTCGTGGACGGCGCCCAGTCGGTGGGCGCGATCCCCGTTCGTGTGGAGGGCGTCGACTTCTACACCGTTTCGTGCCAGAAATGGCTGTGCGGGCCTGACGGGACAGGCGCGCTGTACGTCGCCGACCCCGCGGCGCTGCGCGTCTCGAAGCCGAGCTACTTCGCCCAGGACCGCCACGAGCCCGACGGGTCGTTCACCGCGCGCGAGGGCGCGGCGCGATTCGACTCCGGCTGGATCGCGCCGACCGCGCTGGCCGGGCTGGAGGCGGCGCTCGGCGGGCTGCCCGACTGGCGCTTCGAGCGAGGCCGGGAGATCGCCCGTGCGTGTCGCGAACGGTTGGCGGAGCGGGTCGACCTGGTCACGGAGCCCGATCACGCGACGCTGATCGCCTGGCGCCCCCGGGGCGACGCCGCCGAGCTCGCGGTTCGGGCATGGAAGCAGGGCGTCGTCATTCGCGACCTGCCCGGCCTGAACTGGCTCAGAGCATCATGCGGCTACTGGACGAGCGACGAGGACGTCGAGCGGCTTCTGGCAGCTGTGGACGCCTAGTCACAGTCTCGGCGCGAGATCGTCACCAATGATGCGGAATTCCCGAATAGGGTCCATCCTGGTGGGTGGTTAGCGGCCGGCCCCGACGAGCCCGGCGGAAACGGCCTAGTTCGGAGCGGGCAAGTCGGCTGTCCGCAGCCCAAGCTCCGGCGCGATCGGCTGGAGCGCGGCCACCACGTTGCGGATGTGCTCGTCGAGCTCGAGGCCGAGCAGCTCCGCGCCCGCATAGACCTCGTCGCGATGGACGCCTGCCGCGAACGACGGCTGCTTCAGCTTCTTCTTGACCGACTTCGGCTCGAGCCCGTCGACGCCCGTCGGGCGCACGAGTCCGCACGCGTGCACGAACCCGGACAGCTCGTCGCACGCGAACAACGTGCGCTTGAGAGGGGTGTCGCGAGGCATCGCGAGGTGCTCGGCATGCGACAGCACCGCCTCGATCACCTCGTCGGGCCAGCCCTCCTCGCGCAGGATCGGCGCGCCGTTCTGCGGGTGCTCGTCCAGCGTGGGGTGGATCTCGTAGTCGAAGTCGTGCAGGAGCGCGGTCGCTCGCCACAATTCCTCGTCCTCGCCGAGCCGCTCCGCGTACGCGCCGACGGACGCCTCGACGGCGAGCGCGTGCCGTCCGCAGCGCCTCACTCTGCGTGTAGCGCGTCAGCGTCTCCCAGGCCCGCTCGCGAGTGACCTCCACAGCCTCGTCTAGGCTACCCCGATGCCACAGACGCTCGTCGCAGAATCGCTCGTGCAATCGTTCGTCATCGAGGGTCGCCGGCCGCTCAGCGGCCATGTCCGCGCGGCCGGGAACAAGAACGGCGCGCTCCCGATCCTCGCGGCCACGCTGCTCGCTTCCGAGCCGGTCACGCTCTGCAACGTCCCGCGGATCAGAGACGTCGAGACGATGTGCGAGCTGCTCGTGGACGTCGGTGCCGAGCTCGAGTGGACAGGCCCGAACGAGCTCAACGTCGACACCTCCGGCGCGCACAAGTCGGACCTCGACGCCGAGCTCTGCAGCCGCATCCGCGCTTCGTTCCTGCTCGCCGGGCCGCTGCTGGCCCGCTTCGGCCGCGCCTCGGTGCCGCCGCCGGGCGGCGACGTGATCGGGCGCCGCCGCCTCGACCCGCACATCCACGCGCTGGCCGAGCTGGGCGTCGAGGTCGACATCAACGGCCGCTACGAGATGCGCACCGACGGCCTCCGTGGCCGCGCGATCTTCCTCGACGAGGCGAGCGTCATGGCCACCGAGAACGCGGTCATGGCCGCGTCGATCGCCGCCGGCGAGACGATCATCGGCAACGCGGCCTGCGAGCCGCACGTCCAGGACCTCTGCCGCTTTCTCGGCTCGCTCGGCGCGCGGATCGAGGGGATCGGCTCCAACGTCCTCCGGGTGGAGGGAGTGCAGCAGCTCGGCGGCGGGGAGTGGCGCATCGGCTCCGAGCACATCGAGGTTGCGAGCTTCATCGGCCTCGCGGCCGTCACCGGCGGCGAGGTGACGATCGACGACGTCGTCCCCGCCGATCTCGCGCCGATCCTGCCCGCCTTCGCGCGCCTCGGTGTGCGCGTCGAGCTCGAGGGCTCGTCTGTTCGCGTCCCGCCGGGGCAGGAGCTCGTGATCCAGGATGACATCGGCGGCCAGATCTCGAAGATCGAGGACGGCCCCTGGCCCGCCTTCCCGGCCGATCTCACGTCGATCGCGCTCGCGGTCGCGACGCAGGCCCGGGGGACGATCCTGATCTTCGAGAAGATGTTCGAGAACCGCTTGTTCTTCGTGGACAAGCTGGTGAGCATGGGCGCGCGCATCATCCTCTGCGACCCGCACCGGGCCGTCGTGACCGGCCCGGCGAAGCTGTACGCGCAGCGCATGGCGAGTCCCGACATCCGCGCCGGGATGGCCCTGCTGATCGCAAGCCTCTGCGCCGACGGCGTCTCGACGATCGGGAACATCGGCGAGATCGATCGCGGCTACGAGCGGATCGACGAGCGCCTGCGCGCGCTCGGCGCGAGCATCGAGCGCATCGAGGGCTAGGCGTCGTGGAACAGCGCGTCAGCGTCATCACGCTCGGCGTGGAGGACCTTCGCCGCGCACGCGCCTTCTACGAGGCGCTCGGCTGGAAGACCGGCGCCGGCCCCGACGACGACGTCGTGTTCTTCCAGGCAGGCGGGCTCGTCGTCGCTCTGTGGAGCCGGGAGTCGCTTGCCGACGACAGTGCCGTCGAGGACACGGGCGGCTGGGGCGGGATCACGCTGGCTCACAACGTGCGTTCGCCCTCGGAGGTGGATGCAGTGCTCGCCGAGGCGGAGGCGGCCGGTGCCGAGATCGGGCGACGGGGCGGGAAGACGTTCTGGGGCGGGTACTCGGGCGTCTTCCTCGATCCCGACGGTCATCCGTGGGAGGTCGCGCACAACCCGTACTGGACGGTCGGCGAGGACGGGTCGGTTCAGCTCGGAGGCTAGTGGTGCCCGTGGCCGGCGGGCCGGCGGTGGCCCGGTGCCTGACGTCCCACGACGTGCACGAAGCGGCTACTCGCCGAGGTCAAGTCGGGCGAGCCGAGATAGCGGACACGGAGCTGCTGCGATCCGCCATGTCGTACCGCCCAGCGCGCTCGTCCGTCGGCGTCCGTGCGCGCCGTCGCGATCGTGCGCCACTCCGAACCGTGCTTCGCCTGCAGGCGTACGAGTCGGCGGGCGGGCGAGATCGCAGGCATGAGCGAGCGCAGCCGAGTCGCGATCCTCACCCTGCTCTGCGAGCGCCGGATCTTCAACCCGAGCGCGGCCTTCGATCGCAGCGAGGGGAGCCCGTCCGGAGCGCTGCTGCCGAGCGCGGTCGCCACGGCCGCGGCCACGTCGATGACGCCGTAGCCGAGGGCCGGGTTCCAGGCGCCGCGCCCTGACGCGGTCTGCTCGAGGATCGAGGCGACCTCCGAGGCGGTCGCGGTCGGCTTCGCCGCCCACACCAGGGCGGCCGCGCCGGCGACCTGCGGAGCGGCGAACGACGTTCCGCTCGAGTAGCCGTACAGGCCCGCGCCGGATCCCGGGAGCGCGAAGCGGGGGTAGAGCGAGGCCGAGGACTGCGACGATAGGGCACTGAGGACTTGCTCGCCCGGCGCGGCGAGAGACAGGTGCGAGCCGGTGTTCGAGAAGGATGCGCGCGTGCCGCGCTGGGTGGACGCGCCGACGGAGAGACCGACGCCTCCGACGCCGAACGAGCCCGGCGGCTGCAGGAGCGCGGCGGGGTACTCGACCGGATTGCCGTCCTCGTATTCGTTCCCGGCCGCTGCGACGAGCAGGACGCCGTGCGCGGCGGCGTACTCGACCGCCCGGCGCTCGGTGGCCGAGGTCTCGACGCCGCCGAGGCTGAGGTTGACGATCTTCGCGCCGTGGTCGACGGCGTAGACGATCGCCGCGGCCTCGTCGACGTCGGTGAACGACCCGTCGGCCCCGCCGGCCTGTACGACGAGCAGGCGTGCGTCCCCGCCGAACCCGGCGATGCCCTCGCCGTTCGAGACGGAGCCTGCGGCGAGCGAGGCGACGAACGTGCCGTGGCCGTTCCTGTCGCGGACGTTGGCCGTGCCGTTGACGATGCTGTGAGTGGCGGGCGACTTCGCACGCAGGTCGGGCGCGCTCACGTCGGCGCCGGTGTCGACGACCGCGATCGTGATCGCGCCTGCCGCCCGTTGGATGGAGGCCGGGACCGCGTTGGCGCGGGTCGCGGCCCACTGCCATTCGAAGGGGGCGTTCGCGAACGGCGCCGTCGACGCGGCCCACGGAGCGAGAGCGGGCTCTGCGGCCGACACGCGGCGCGAGACGGTCTCGACGAAGTCGATGCCCGCGCGGCCGAGCAGCGCGGAGGCGAAGCGGTGGTGACGGACGTGCGTCTCGACCTCGGCGACCTGGAGGCTCGGGAGCACCCGAACGACGCGTCCGCCGGAAGCGCGGACCGCGGTCTGCAGCTCCGCCTGCGAGTCGTAGCCGACGACCGACGTCGCCGCCTGCCCGGCGGGTGCGAGAACGAGTGCGCCGACCAGCAACGGCAGCAGTGCCGATCGACGCCAAGACGAGTAGGGAAGCCGCATCCTGAGTCAGTGGTCGGCCTCCCCAGGCGACTGCGATACCCTCGTTCGAGCTATGGATGCGACGGCCAAACACAGGGTCCGCGTCTCCGTCGGGGCCAACGGCACCGCGGACGTGCTCACCGGACTGCCGGTGCTGGACCACCTGATCGGGGTGCTCGCGGAGTACGCGGGCTTCGACCTGCAGCTCGAGCTCGCTCCCGAGGGAGCCGACGCGGAGGTGGCGGCGGCCGGCGCAGCCCTCGGCGAGGCGCTCGCCGACGTGCTTCGAGGTGACGTCCGCGGGCACGGCTCGGCGACGCTGCCGGCGGACGAGGCCCTCGCGCACGTCACGCTCGAGGCATCGGGCCGGCCGCTCGTCGTCTCCAACGTCGACCTCTCGGATGCGGGGGTTGGCGGGCTCGGAAGCGACCTGCTCTCGCGCTTCCTGCACGAGCTGGCCGAGGGCGCGGGGCTGACGTTGCACGTTCGGCTGGTGCACGGAGACGACGCCCGGCACGTGCTCGAGGCGATCTTCAAGGGGCTCGGCGTCGCTCTGGCCCAGGCCTCTCGACGGAAAGGACTCGTAGTGGCGGACAAGGCGGCCGTGCGCACCGAGAGCGCCCCGGCACCCTTCCAGGGTGCGCCCTACTCGCAGGCGATCAAGGCGGGCGACTACGTCTTCGTGTCGGGCCAGCTCGGGCTCGAGCCCGGCTCCACGGAGCCGGTCGGCGGGATCGCCGAGCAGACCGAGCAGGTCTTCCGCAACCTTGCCGCCATTCTGGAGCAGGCCGGCAGCGAGCTCGACCGGCTCGTCAAGACCACGGTCTTCCTCACCGATCTGGGCGACTTCCAGGCGATGAACGAGGTCTACGCGAGCCACGTGGGCGAGATCCCGCCGGCGCGCTCCACGGTCGAGGTCTCCGCGCTGCCGTCGGGCGCGAAGGTCGAGATCGAGGCCGTCGCCCTCCTGTAGCGGGGCACAATGCGGTCGTGAAGGCCGCAACCGTCATCGCGACGCACGGCAACACCGACTTCGACGCGTTCGGGTCGCTGCTGGCCGCGCGCCGGCTCTACCCGGACGCCGTCGCCTGTCTGTCCGGCTCGCTGAACCGCAACGTGCGCGAGTTCTCGCGCCTGCACGCCGACGAGCTCGGGCTCGTCGAGGCCTCGCGTCTGGACGCTCGACGCGATCCGCCGGCTGATCGTCGTCGAGACCGTCCATGCCTCGCGGCTCGACGAGCTCGAGCAGGTGGCGCTCGACCCGGCCGTCGAGAAGGTCGTCTTCGACCACCACGCGGGCAGCGAGCTGCCGGACTGGATCTCGCCGGAGAGCGCCGTGATCTCGGAGGACGGCGCTCTCACGACGACGCTCGTCGGCATCCTCGCCGAGCGCGAGCTGCCGGTCACGGCGGTCGAGGCGACGGCCTTCGCGCTCGGGATCCACGAGGACACGGGCTCGCTCACCTATCCGAGCGCGACCCAGCGCGACGCCGAGGCGCTCGGCTGGTGCCTGCGCCACGGCGCCCGCCAGGATCTGATCGCCGACCTACCTGCACACGCCGCTCGGGCGAGGCCGAGCGCGAGCTGCTGTCCGCGCTGCTCGACCGGCTCGAGACCGTCGAGGCGGCCGGGCTCGAGGTGCTCGTCGGCCGCGCTCGCGTGGCCCACGCACGTCGACGGGATCTCGAACCTCGCGCACAAGATCGTCGACCTCACCGACTGCCGTGCGCTCGTCCTGCTCGTCGAGATGGACGAGCGCGTCTTCGCCGTCGTGCGCAGCCGGACGCCCGAGCTCGACGCCGCCGCGCTGGCGCGCGCGCTCGGCGGCGGCGGGCACGCGCAGGCCGCCTCGGCGATCCACCGCGGCAGCCTGGAGCGAGCGCCAGGGCGCAGCTCGAGGAGGCGCCTGCGCGCGACGGCCGCTCCGCTCACGGCCGGGAGGTCATGTCGACGCCGGCCCGCAGCGTCGGCCCGGACGAGACGCGTCGCGCACGCGATGGTCACCTGCCAGCGCTACGGCCAGAGCGGGATCCTCGTCGTCGAGGACGAGCGGCTGGTCGGCTCGGTCGGGCCGCGAGGACCTCGACAAGGCGATCGGCCACGGCCTCTCGCACGCTCCGGTCAAGGGGATCATGAGCTCGCGCGTCGCCACCTGCGAGCCGGGCACGCCGCTCGCCGAGGTACAGCGGCTCGTCGAGGGCTCGGGCGACGGCCGCGTCGCCGTGCTCGACGGACGATCGCGTCGTCGGCGTCGTGACGCGCGCGCGACGTCCTCGGCGCGCTCGGCGACGCCGCGACGAGCGCGAGGACGAGCTCGGCGCCGAACCTGCTCGCGGAGCTGGAGCAGCTGGAGGAGCTGGCGCCGGTCTTCGAGGCGATCGCCGCGCTCAGCGAGGGCTACGAGGGCGTCTACCTCGTCGGCGGGACCGTGCGCGACATCCTGCTCGGCGAGCAGAGCTTCGACGTCGACATCGCCGTCGAGGGCGACGCGATCGAGCTGGCCGAGGCGCTCGCGCGAGGCGCTCGACGGCCGCGTTCGCCCGCACGAGAAGTTCGGCACCGCAGTCGTCCTCTACGGCGACGGCAGGCCGGATCGACGTCGTGACGACGCGAACCGAGTTCTACGACGCGCCGGCCGCGCTGCCGACGGTCGAGCACGCGACGATCCGCGAGGACCTCTTCCGCCGCGACTTCACGATCAACGCGATGGCGGTCTCGCTCAAGGGCGACGACCTCGGCCGCCTCGTCGATCCCTTCGGCGGCCGCGCCGACCTCGAGGCGGGCGTCATCCGCGTCCTGCACAACCTGTCGTTCATCGACGACCCGACGCGGATCTTCCGCGCGATCCGCTACGAGAACCGGTACGGGTTCCGCGATGGACGAGCACACCGCGCGGCTCGCGCGCGGCTGCATCGAGATGGGGCTCGTCGGCGACCTCTCCTCGGCGCGCCTGCGCGACGAGCTCGTGCTCCTGCTCTCCGAAGGCGACGTCCGCCACTCGATCCTGCGGCTGGCCGAGCTCGGCGCCGACCGGGCGATCCACCCGCACCTCGCCGCCGACGAGGAGGCGGTCGCGCTGTTCGACCGGCTCGTCGCAGCTCGGCGCGGAGCACGGCGTCGAGGTGCCCGCCTGGCGGCTCGGGCTGCTCGCGCTCGCGCGCCGGCTGCCGCCGGACGAGCTCTACGACTGGCTCGACCGGCTCAAGGTGCGCCGCCGCGACGCGGAGCGGATCGCCGCGGCGATCACGCGTGGCGCCGAGGCTCGTCGAGCGGCTGCGCGAGCAGGACGCCGATCCGGCGGAGGTGGTGGCGCTCGCCGAGCCGTACGCGCCCGACGCGCCGCTGTTCGCGCTGGCGCTCGCCGACCTGCCGCCGCTCGAGGACTACTTCCGGCGCCTGCGCGGTGTCCGGCTGGAGATCACCGGCAACGACGTGGCCGAGCTCGGCCTGGCCGAGTCGCCGCGGGTGGGGGAGGTCCTCGCCGAGGTGCGCCGCCGCAAGCTGAACGGCGAGCTCGACGGCCGCGAGTCCGAGCTCGCGGCCGCGCGGGAGCTGATCTCGACGCCGTGATCCTCGCTGGGAGGTGCGCCGGGCCGTACCGCGTCGCGTTCTCGACCGCGTCAGGGCGGGGTCAGCGAGGGTCGCTACGCGTCGCTCAACCTCGGGCTGCTGCACCGGCGACGAGCCCGCGAACGTCGACGAGAACCGGCGGCTGCTCTGCGCCGAGGTCGGCGCCGACCCGAGCGGCTCGCGCTCAACAGCCAGGTGCACGGATCCGTCGTCCGCCGCGCGCAGGCCGGCGACCGCGGCGAGCACGCGGACGGGCTGTGGACCGACGAGCCGGGAGTGCCGATGCTCGCGATGACCGCCGACTGCCTGCCGATCGCCGCTCGCCAGGACGAACGGCGACACACCTGCGCTCGGCCGTCCTCCACGTCGGCTGGCGCGGCCTCGCTCGACGGCGTGATCGCGAGCGGCGTCGAGGCGCTGGGCGGCGACGCTCGCCGCCGCGATCGGGCCCGGGATCGGCCCGTGCTGCTACGAGGTCGGGACCGAGGTCGCCGAGCCGCTTCGAGGCCGACCTGCTCAGCGGCGGCAAGCTCGACCTCTGGACGGCCGCCGAGCGGGCGCTCCGCGAGGCCGGGGTCGGCGAGGTCGAGCGCATCGACCTCTGCACCGCCTGCAACCCCGAGCTCTTCTTCTCGCACCGCCGCGACCAGGGCACGACGGGCCGCCAGGGAGTGATCGGCGCTTGTCGCCTGAGGCCGTCCGCGCGCGCTACGAGGAGGCGCGCGCCACGGGCGTCACCGTCGTCGCGGCCACGAAGTACGTCTCGCTCGAGGACATGGCGATCCTGGCCGAGGCCGGGCGTCGAGGTCGTGGGCGAGAACCGCGCGCAGGACCTCGAGGCGAAGCACGCGGTCTACGGCGACGCCTTCCGCTGGCACTTCATCGGCCACCTGCAGAGCCGCAAGGCGAAGACCGTCAACGCGATCTGCGAGCTCGTGCCACTCGCTCGCCTCCGAGTCGGCCGCGAGCCGGCTCGAGATCCCGGCGCTCGTCGAGGTCAACCTCTCCGGCGAGGAGTCGAAGTCCGGCATCGCGCCCGACGAGCTGCCGCGCTTCCTCGAGCTCTACCCGGATGTCCGCGGCCTGATGACGATGCCGCCGCTCGACCGGCGACCCGGAGGCGTCGCGGCCGTACTTCCGCCGCCTGCGCGAGCTCGCCGAAGAGCACGGCCTGCAGGAGCTCTCGATGGGCACCTCGCAGGACTGCCGGGTCGCCGTCGAGGAGGGGGCGACGCTCGTGCGCGTTCGGGCATCGACGCTCTGTTACGCGGACTAATATCCCCGCAACCATGGGCTTCGCCGACGTCTGGAACCGGACGCTCGTCTACTTCGGCATCGCCGAGGAGGACGACGACTGGGACGAGGACGGGTACGCGACCGAGGAGGAGCTCGAGCGCAGCTACCGCGAGCGGCCGAACGTGCGCCGGCTCTCCTCGCGGCGCCGCTCGCAGCGCGACTTCGACGACTGGACCGACCCGGAGAGCGACGACCGCGCCAGCACCGCGGTGATCCGGCCCGAGCGCGAGCGCTCGTCCGCTCGGCGCGCCGCAGCTCGCGACCGTTCCGAACCCGGCCGTCCGCGTCCACCTCGTGCTCCCGCGGAGCTTCAACGACGCGCAGCAGATCGCCGACAAGTTCAAGGACGGGATGCCGGTCATCCTCAACCTCCAGGGCACCGACCAGGAGCTCTCGAAGCGGCTGATCGACTTCGCGAGCGGCCTCACGTACGCGCTCGACGGCGGCATGCAGCGCGTCGCCGACAAGGTCTTCCTGCTGACGCCGCGGAACGTCGAGGTCTCCGCGGAGGAGCGCGCGCGCCTGCTCGAGCGCGGCGGCTTCTTCAACCAGGCGTAGGAACGCGTCGGCGCGCCGGTCGGCGCGAGGAACTCGCCGCGTCATGGACGCGACGTGCAGCGGCGACGTCGCTCGATCGCTGCTGGCTGGACGACGCGAGTCTCGAGCATCCAGAGCTTCATCTCCGTCTTCACGGGCGTCTACGTCCTGCTGATCTTCGCGTACATCCTGACGACCTGGATCCGGCTGCCCTACTCGCCGACGCTGAACCGGATCCAGCGCTTCCTCTACGACGTCTGCGAGCCGTACCTGCGCATCTTCCGCCGCTTCGTGCCGCCGATCGGCCCGCTCGACCTGTCGCCGATGGTGGCCGTGTTCGTGCTGATCATGCGGCGCGAGGATTGTCAACGCGCTCCTCGAAAGGCTCCAGTGATGGCCATCACTCCCGTCGAGATCCGCCACGTCCGCCTGAAGCGCGATGCCCTTCGGCGGCTACCGCCGCGCGCCGATCGAGCAGCTGCTGCTCGAGATCGCCGACAGCTTCGAGGACGTCTGGCGCGAGCGCGCCGACCTCGCCGACCGGGTCGAGCAGCTCGAGGACGACCTCGTTCGCTACCGCGAGCTCGAGACGCTGCTGCGCCAGACGCTCGTCTCGGCCGAGCGCACGGCCGCCGAGCTGCGCGACGGCGCCCAGAAGCAGGCCGAGCTCGTCGTCGAGGAGGCGCACGCGGCGGCCCGGGAGATCATGCGCGCGGCCCGCGCCGAGCGCGAGCGGCTCGCCGCCGACTCGGCGCGCATCCGCGCGCAGCTCGACGGGAGCGCTCGACGTCCTCGACGAGGCGCGATCCGGCCGCCGAAGCGGCCTAGAACTCGGGCTAGACTCCGTCCGTGGCAACCCGTCTCGCGCCTGCGCGTCTCCCGGGCGCGAAAACGAGCGCCGTCGTCGGCCGGCACGGCGAGGCCTGGAAGGTGCGGGTCGCCGCGCCGCCGGAGGACGGCCGGGCGAACGACGCCGTGATCGCACTGCTCGCGGCCGCGCTCGGGGTGCCAGCGCGTACGATCTCCGTAGTTTCCGGGCACGGCGGTCGCGACAAGCTCGTCGAGCTGGCGGGCATCGCGCCCGACGAGACCGAGCGCCGCCTGGCCGCGGCCGGGAGAAAGGAAGCGCGCGCATGAGCACCATCGACGTCGAGTCGTTCAAGACCCGCCTGCTCGAGGAGCGCGAGCGGACGCAGAAGGCGATCGAGTACCTCCACGAGGAGAACCCGGGATCGACCGAGGACGAGGCGCGGGAGCTCTCCGGCGGCGCCGACAACCACCCGGCCGACATCGCCACGCACACGTACGACCGCGAGCTCGACTCGACGCTCGAGGACAGCGAGGAGCAGCACCTCGCCCACATCGACGCGGCGCTCGCGCGGATCGAGGCCGGCACGTACGGCATCTGCGAGAACTGCGGCAAGCCGATCGGCGTCGAGCGGCTCGAGGCGCTGCCGTGGGCCACGCTCTGCATCGACTGCAAGCGCAAGGCGGAGCGCGGTTGAGCGACCCGGCGGTCCGTCCCGGAGATCCGGGTCGGCTCGTCGACCAACGGGCTCGCGCCGATCTCGGCCGCCCACCGGCCGCTCGGCGCCCGCGGCGCGCAGTGGCTGGGGCTGCTCGTCGGTCGTCCTGTGCGGCGGTGGTCGCCGACCAGCTCACGAAGCAGCTCGTCTCGAGCCAGCTCGCGCTCGGCGACGAGGTCCACGTCGCCGGCCCGTTCTCGATCCACCACGTCCAGAACTCGGGGATCGCCTTCGGGCTGTTCGCGAGCGCGACGCCGATCGTGACCGTGCTGACGGCGGTCGCGGTCGGCTGGATGCTCTTCTTCTTCGCCCGCTCCGGCTCGCGTCACCCCGTGCTGCCGGTCGCGCTCGGGCTGCTGATCGGCGGCAGCGCCTCGAACCTGATCGACCGCGTCCGGCTCGGCCACGTCACTGACTTCATCGACGTGCGCTTCTGGCCGGCGTTCAACCTGGCCGACTCCTTCATCGTCTCGGGCGTCGTCGATCCTGCTCGTGCGCCCTGCTCGCAGCCGACCGGCGCAAGCCGGGACGCCCGCATCCGTTGACCGACGCCCCAGCTGCGCGTTCCTGACGACGCGGCCGGCCTCCGGCTCGACCGCTTCCTCGCCGGGCTGCCGGAGGTCGAGTCCCGCGCCGAGGCGGAGCGGCTGCTCGAGAGCCGGCGCCGTGCTCGTCGACGGCGTTCCGCGGCGCAAGAGCCACCGGCTCGAGGGCGGCGAGGAGCTCGAGTTCGAGGTCGCCGAGCGCGGCGAGGCCGGCGCTCGAGCCGGAGGCGATGGAGCTGCGGATCGCCTACGAGGACGAGCACCTGCTCGTCGTCGACAAGCCGGCGGGCATCGTCGTCCATCCCGGCCCCGGGCACGCCAGCGGGCACGCTCGTGCACGGGCTTGCTCGCCCACGGCGCCGAAGGCGGCGAGGAGGCCGACCGGCCGGGCATCGTCCACCGGCTCGACCGCGACACCTCGGGGCTGCTCGTCGTCGCCCGCTCGGAGGAGGCGCACGGCCGCCTGAAGGAGCTGGTCGCCGGGCACGGAGCTCGAGCGGATCTACCTCGCGCTCGTGCGCGGCCGTCCGCGCTCGCGGCCGGGGACGGATCGAGGCGCCGATCGGCCGCGACCGCAGCGACCCGATGCGGCACTCGCTCGACACCGACACCCCGCGCGAGGCGGTCACGCACTTCGAGGTCGAGCGGCTGCTCGACTCGCACGCGCTGCTGCGCGTCAGGCTCGAGACCGGCCGCACGCACCAGATCCGCGTCCACCTCGCCGCCGATCGGCCTGCCCGTCGCCGGCGACGGCGGTCTACGGCGTCGTCGAGCCCGGGCTTGCGGCGCCAGTTCCTGCACGCGGCCGAGCTCGCCTTCCCGCACCCGTTCACCGGCGAGCGGGTCGAGGCGCGTCGCCGCTGCCGGACGACCTCGCGCGCTTCCTGCGGCCAGGTCGCTCGAGCCGCTACGATGCCCGCTCCTGTTCCCGTCCCGGCGGACGGACGGGTGGCGGTGCCGGTCGTCTAGGGCCGGTTCCATCCGCGCCCCGCCGGCTGAAGCACGCATCGTCAACCGAGAAAGGGGCCGCACTGTCCGGTCGTCACCATGCGAGAGCTCCTGGAGGCCGGAGTCCACTTCGGCCACCAGACCCGCCGCTGGAACCCGAAGATGAAGCGCTTCATCTTCACGGAGCGCGGCGGCATCTACATCATCGACCTCCAGCAGACGCTCGAGCTGCTCGAGGAGGCGCACGACTTCGCGCGGAACCTGGCGAGCCGCGGCGGCTCGATGCTCTTCGTCGGCACGAAGAAGCAGAGCCAGGACGCGGTCGCCGAGCACGCGGCGCGCGTGAAGATGCCCTACGTCAACCACCGCTGGCTCGGCGGCCTGCTCACGAACTGGCGCACGATCTCGAGCCGGATCGAGCGCCTGCACGAGCTGCGCCGGCTGAAGGAGGAGGACCAGCTCGAGCTGCTGCCCGCCAAGGAGCGGATCACGATGCTCGGCGAGCTCGAGAAGCTCGAGGCGAACCTGGGCGGCGTCGCCGACATGCGCAAGCAGCCGGACGCCGTCTTCATCGTCGACCTGCGCAAGGAGCAGCTCGCCGTCCGCGAGGCGCGCCGGCTGGGCCTGCCCGTGGTCGCGCTCGTGGACACGAACTGCGATCCCGACGAGGCCGACTTCGTCATCCCCGGCAACGACGACGCGATCCGCTCGTGCAGCCTGATCGTCCGCGCGATCGCCGACGGGATCGCCGCCGGGCAGACCGGCGTCACCGCCGAGGAGTTCGCCCGCCCGAGCGCGAACGGAAACGGGACCGAGTGCCGAGCCGGAGGCCGAGGCCGACGCCGAGCCGCAGGCGAGCCGCGGCGGACGAGGCGCCCGAGCACGAGGTGCTGTCTCAGGGCGAGGAGACCGTCGAGCCGGTCGAGGCCGAGCCGGTGGCCGCCGAGGCCGACGGAGCCCGCAGCGGAGAGCAGCCGTGACCGCGATCTCGGCCGCACTCGTCAAGGAGCTCCGCGACCTGACCGGCGCGGGGATGATGGACTGCAAGCGCGCGCTCGTCGAGACGGGCGGCGACATCGAGGCCGCGAAGAGGCTGCTGCGCGAGCAGGGCCTGGCCGGCGCCGCGAAGCGGGCCGACCGCGAGACGACCGAGGGCAAGGTCGGCTACTCGATCGCGGACGACGCGAGCAAGGGCACGATCGTCGCCGTCGGCTGCGAGACCGAGCCGGTCTCGAACAACGACGAGTTCCTCGCGTTCGCGGAGAAGGCGCTCGAAGCTCGTCGAGGCGGACGGCAAGGACGCGCTCGACCAGCTCGAGGACGAGCGCGTCGAGCTCGTCGCCAAGCTCGGCGAGAACATCGCCGTCGTCGGCGCCGCGCGCTTCGAGGCCGTCGACGGCGGGCTCATCGCCGGCTACGCGCATCCGCCGGCGAACAAGCTGGGCACGCTCGTGCAGCTGCGCGGCGGCGATGCCGAGCTCGGCCGCTTCCTGGCGATGCACATCGCCGCGGCCGCGCCGCAATGGGTGGCGCGCGAGGACGTGCCCGAGGACATCGTCGCCGCCGAGCGCGAGATCTACGCCAACTCGGACGAGGTGCAGTCGAAGCCGGAGCAGGCGCGTGAGAAGATCGTCGACGGGATGCTCGGCAAGCGCTTCTTCGCGGCCCAGGTGCTGACCGAGCAGCCGTGGATCCACGACACCGGCAAGACGGTCGGGCAGGCGCTGTCCGACGCGGGCGCGGAGGTGCTGGAGTTCGAGCGCTTCGCGCTCGCGGGTTAGCGCCGTGACGCTGTCCGAGCCCGGGGCGGCGGTAGCCTCGCCCGACGCGCCACCTGCGTTCGGCCGGGTCCTGCTCAAGCTCTCGGGCGAGGCGCTGATGGGCGACAAGCAGTACGGCGTCGACCTGCGGACGGTCGAGGCGATCGCCGACGAGATCGTCGACGTGCACTCGCGCGGCGTCGAGCTGGCGATCGTCGTCGGCGCCGGGAACATCTACCGCGGCATGGCGGCCGCGGCCGAGGGGATGGATCGCGCGACGGCCGACTACGCGGGGATGCTCGCGACGGTGCTGAACGCGCTCGCGCTCCAGGACGTGCTCGAGCAGCAGGGCGCGCACACGCGCGTGCTGTCGGCGCTCGAGGTGTCCGAGGTGGCCGAGCCGTACATCCGCCGCCGCGCGATCAGGCACCTCGAGAAGGGCCGCATCGTCATCTTCGCGGCCGGCACGGGCAACCCGTTCTTCACCACCGACACCGCCGCCGCGCTGCGCGCGCTCGAGATCGGCGCCGAGGCGATCCTGATGGCCAAGCACGCGGTCGACGGCGTCTACGGCGGCGATCCGCGCCGCGATCCGGACGCCGAGTTCCTGCCGGAGCTGACGCACCTCGAGGCGATCGAGCGCGGGCTGCGCGTGATGGACACGACCGCGCTCTCGCTCTGCATGGACAACGGCCTGCCGATCCACGTCTTCGAGCTGGCCGACGGGAACATCCGGCGCGTCGTGCTCGGCGAGCGCGTCGGGACGATCATTTCGACACCGAGCGAGAGCGGAGGGAGTGGATGATCGACGACCTGATCAGCGACGCGACCCGACGGATGGACAAGTCCGTCGAGTCGACGCACAACGAGTTCAACACCGTCCGCACCGGCCGGGCCTCGGCGGCCCTGCTCGACCGGGTCAACGTCGACTACTACGGCCAGCCGACGCCGCTCAAGCAGCTCGCGACGATCAACGTGCCCGAGCCGCGCCTGCTGACGGTCCAGCCGTTCGACCCGGGCTCGATCAAGGCGATCGAGCGGGCGATCCAGGAGTCCGACCTCGGCCTGACGCCGTCGAACGACGGCAAGGTGATCCGCCTGCCGATCCCGCAGCTGACCGAGGAGCGGCGCAAGGAGCTCGTCAAGGTCGTCCGCCACCTCGCGGAGGAGGGCCGCATCGCGGTGCGCAACGTGCGCCGCGACGTCATGCACCACCTGAAGGAGCTCGTCGGCGACGGCGACGTCGGCGACGACGAGGAGCGCCGCGCCGAGGACCGCGTCCAGAAGCTGACCGACGAGCACGTCCACCGCATCGACGAGCTGCTGAAGCGCAAGGAAGCCGAGATCACGGAGGTCTGATGAGGCCCTCGCCCGCCGAGTCGCCCCGCTCGGTGGCGATCATCCTGGACGGGAACAGCCGCTGGGCCGCCGCGCGCGGTCTCTCGACCTCGGAGGGCCATCGGGCGGGCACACGCGCGCTCAGGCGGACGGTCGAGGCGGCGATCGACCTCGGGATCGAGTCGCTGACCGTCTACGCGTTCTCGACCGAGAACTGGCTCGCGGCCCTCCGACGAGGTCGACGAGCTGATGGAGATCTTCGGCGAGACGATCGAGCGCGAGCTCCCCGATCTCGCCGCGCAGGGCGTCCGCACGCGCTTCATCGGCCGGCGCGACCGCGCGCCCGACTGGCTCCAGCAGGCGATGGCGGGGCTCGAGCAGGAGACGGCCGGCAACGAGCGGCTCCAGCTGTGGATCGCGTTCGACTACGGCGGCCGCGCCGAGATCGTCGAGGCTGTCAGGAGGTTGCTCGCGAACGGCACCAGTCCGGAGAGCCTCGACGAGGAGGCCTTCGCGCGTCATCTGTACGCGCCCGAGCTGCCCGACCCGGACCTGCTCATCCGCACGTCGGGCGAGCTGCGCATCTCGAACTTCCTGCTCTGGCAGCTCGCGTACTCCGAGCTGGTCTTCGTGGACACGCTCTGGCCGGACTTCGGCGAGGAGCACCTGCGCGAGGCGCTCGAGGCCTACGCGGGGCGGCGGCGCCGGTTCGGCGGCAGATGAATCAGCTCATCTCCCGGGTGCTCGTCGCCGTGGTGGCGCTCCCGCCGGTGCTGGGGATGGTCTACCTGGGCGGTTGGTGGCTCGGCGCGCTGGCGGGAGCCGCGTGCGTGCTGGCGCTGCACGAGGTGTTCAAGCTGATGCGCCCCTTCCGGCCCGTCGCCCTCGCCGGCTTCGCAGGAGGCCTCGCCGCGATTGCGGGCGCGCTGCTCGGCGGCCCCGAGTGGGTCGTCGGCGGCTTCATGCTGACGCTGCCGCTCGCGTTCCTGCTCAAGGGAATGGGCGGCACGCGGGGCTCAACGGCCGTCTCGGTCGGCTCGACGTTCCTGGCGGCCGGATGGGTCGGCATCGGGCTGGCGCACATCGTCCTGCTGCGGGAGATCCCCGAGATCGACGGCCGGCTGGCCGTGTTCACCGTCCTGCTGGCCGTGTTCGCGGACGACACGGCCGCCTACTTCGTCGGGCGGCTCGTCGGCCGCCACAAGCTGGCGCCGGCGATCTCCCCGGGGAAGACCTGGGAGGGCTTCGTCGCCGGGTCCGCCGCTGCGATCTTCGTGACCTGGATCGCGCTCTACGGGACCGAGTTCGTGGACGGCTATCGCTCGTTCGTCCTCGGCGGCGTGATCGCGCTGGCGGCGCCGCTCGGCGACCTGTTCGAGTCGGCGCTCAAGCGGGACGTCGACGTCAAGGACACCGGCCGCCTGCTCGGCGCGCACGGCGGGATGCTCGATCGGATCGACGCGCACCTCTTCGCCGCGGTCGCGGCCTTCTACGTGATCGCCGCCTTCGGCTTCGCATGAAACGCCCGCCTTGGGAGCGGGATCGGCTCGTCCGGCTGACCCGCGTGACCCTCGTCGCAGGCCTCCTGATCGTGATAGTCGGCGTCGTTGCGGTCGTCGGCGGCGTCTTCGACCCGACCCGGGCCGAGCGCGCCCAGGACTGGGTCGACCGCGAGTACGAGGCGAAGCTGGGGCATGTGAAGAGCTTGCGCGCGATCGGCTCGTCTGCGAGCTCGAGCCGGCCCAGCCCGAAGCTGCTCGACCGGCTCGGGCGGCCGGCGCGCCCGCGCGTCTGCGTGTTCGTGTTCATCTGTTCGGGGAACCCTTGCCGACTCAGGCGGTTGCTATGATGCTGGTTGGATATACAGTCCGACCCGATCATGGGTTTCAGTCACGAACGCGACGGCGCTACCGGCAAGAGCGAGCTGCGCTTCCGATGCTCGTGCGGATCGGAGTGCTGCGAGCGGGTCGAGGTGCGGCGGCTAGACGGTTCGCTGTATCAGACAGAGTTCGCGCGGTGTGCGCGCTGCCGCGTGCTTTACCACTGGCTTGGTGAGCTGCCGTCGAGCGTGACGGCGGCGGGCTTTCCCGCGAGCTACGGCACGTCGAGCAACGAGCGGCATCCTGCGCTCGACGATCCGGAGCTGATGGCCCGGATCAATGCCGCGGCGGCGCGTGCGAGGAAGGGTCGCAGACGCCGTTGACGGGAATCACGGCGCTCGGTCATCGCGCGCCGCTGCGACGTTCGACGCACGTCCTGGTGACGGATCACCCGAAAGGGTGAACGCGTGGGGCCGGCGGTCAATGCGACGATCCGCGGCATGCTGCCGCATGCGCTCCTCTGCCTGATCGTCGGCGTGACCGATGGCGACACCCTATCAGCCCGCTGCGATGCGATCGAGGGGCCGGTGATGGTGCAGGTGCGGCTCGCCGAGTCGACGCGCCTGAGAGGCGGCAGGCGTTCGGTGAACGCAGCAAACAACATCTCGCCGAGCTGTGCTTCAACCGGCCGGCGGAAGTCATGCCCAGGACCCGCGATCGCTACGGCCGTACCGTGGCGCGCGTGAAGTGCTCGGGCACCGATGCAAGCATCGAGCAGGTGCGCGCCGGCATGGCATGGGCCTTCGTGCGCTACCTGACCGACCCGAGCTTCACGACGATCGAGATTGCGGCCCGGACGGCGCGCGCTGGCTTGTGGGTCGATCCCGAACCGGTGCCACCGTGGGAATGGCGTCGGCGATAGACGGGGGGCGTTCTGAGCACGTATGCGATCAAGCGCCTTCAGGCGAAAAAGGGAAGCTGGTATTGGGCGGTCAGATTTCGCCGTCGCGGGGTTCGCCATGAACGACAGTTCCCCGAGCTCAAGCACGGTGGAGCGGATGCGGCACTTCGCGCGGCAATCGCCTGGCGTGACGAGCAGCTAGCCAAGGTGCAAGTGCTCGGCGTGCTCGAGTTCTGCCAGAAGAAGCGCAGCAACAACACCAGTGGCGTGCCGGGCGTTCATTTCGCCGACCCCGGCGACGCAGCCCGAGGGCGCTTGGCAGGCGCGGCTCAAGCTGGCGGACGGCACGAACCGAACGAAGTCGTTCTGGTGCTCAAGCACGGCTTCCGCAAGGCCTACCGGCTCGCCGTCGCGGCCCGGCGGGAGATGCTGCGACGCGCCGACGATCGGCCCTATCTCTACGATCCGCATGCCAAACGCATTGCAGCGCAGCCGGCGGATAGACAGACAGTCTGAGGCCATCCTTGCAGGCTGCGGGAGCAACGTCGTACCCGCAATGTGGAAGCGAGCGCTCCTACCTCGCATGCCACGATCGTCGTAGATTGCCCCTGCTTGGGGTCTCACGCCTTGGAGGGAAGATTCACGCTGCCGCGCGCGATCGTCGCCGTAGTCACCCATCGCCCGCGCCGTGGCACCCCAAGTAGACTGCGCCGCGGATCAAGCAACCGCACTGGAGACGAACATGATCAAGCAGCTAACACTTGTCTTGTCCATGGCCTTCGCAACCGCCGCGATGGCACAGGGTCCGACCTGCAATGCATCCGCCGCCGAGAAGAAGCTCGCCGGCGCAGCCAAGACCTCGTTTCTGCAGAAGTGCGAGAAGGATGCCAAGGCGGCGTGTGAGGCCGCATCGAAGGAGAAGAAGCTCTCGGGTGCCGCCAAGACCAGCTTCGAGACGAAGTGCGTCAAGGACGCGGTGGGCTGATCCCAGGTAGCAATCCGGACCCTGCGATGGCTCTCAGCACCGCCTGTGGCAAGGTCGTCTGCACCGGAGTGCTGGGGCGCGGCGGTCATCGCCAGCGTCTGAATGATCTGTCCTTGCCGCCGCGGCGCGACGCTGCCGTAGCTGAAGAACGTCGTCAGCACCCCCTCGTCGCCGAGTTCTGGCTCCAAGCCTTGAACTGTTCCGCGTCCCGGCAAAGGGTTTGTCCGAGCTGCACTATTGAGCTTTACGTAAGCCATGACATCACCACAGGTCAGCCTGCTTCCAGCAAGCGGTGAGTTGATGTCCCAGGAAGTGGTGTAAGTCCTTCGTCGCGGCAAGGCGCGTAGGGCGTAGCCCGAAGCGGCTTGCCGCGCGGCGGCGGCCGATCCCGGTCGGGGTGGCCATCGTGAGTCCCGGATAAGGTTGAGGTGCGACCCACCAACCTGATCCGAAGGAGATATCCACGATGACCACCGCCACTATGGCATTGACCGAGCTCGCCGAGAAGGGAGCCGACATCGACGTGCTGCGCCAGATGGTGCAGTTCATGGCCCAGCGCCTGATGGAGCTCGACGTCGAAGGCGCGCTGCGGCGCCGGCTACGACGAGAAGAGCCCCGAGCGGCTGAACAGCCGCAACGGCTACCGCGAGCGCACCTGGGACACGCGCGCCGGCAGCGTCGAGCTGAAGATCCCCAAGCTGCGCCAGGGCAGCTACTTCCCCGAGTTCCTGGAGCCGCGGCGCACCGCCGAGAAGGCGCTGACGGCCGTGATCCAGGAGGCCTACGTGCAGGGCATCTCCACGCGCTCGGTGGACGACCTGGTCAAGGCGCTCGGCATGAGCGGCGTGTCCAAGAGCCAGGTCAGCCGGCTGTGCGCCGAGCTCGACGAGCGCGTCGGCGCGTTCCTGAACCGCCCGATCGAGGGCGACTGGCCGTACCTGTGGATCGACGCCACCTACGTCAAGACGCGCGAGGCCGGGCGCATCGTGAGCGTGGCGGTGATAGTGGCGGTGGGCGTGAACACCGACGGCCAGCGCGAGGTGCTCGGGCTGAAGGTCGGCGCTCGCGAGGCCGAGCCGTTCTGGACCGAGTTCCTGCGCAGCCTGAACCGGCGCGGCCTGCGCGGCGTCAAGCTCGTCATCAGCGACAGCCACGAGGGCATCAAGGCGGCCGCCGCCAAGGTGCTTCAAGGCGACCTGGCAGCGCTGCCGCGTGCACTTCATGCGCAACGCCCTGGCGCACGCCGGCAAGACGCAGCGGCGCATGGTCTCGGCGGCCATCGGCACGGTGTTCGTGCAGGACTCGGCCGACGCGGCGCGAGCGCAGTGGCGATCGGTGGCCGATCAGCTGCGAGGCAAGTTCCCCAAGCTCGGCGCGCTGATGGACGAGGCCGAGAACGACGTGCTCGCGTTCATGACCTTCCCGCGAGCGCACTGGACGCAGATCTACAGCACGAACCCGCTGGAACGGCTCAACGCCGAGATCAAGCGGCGCACCAACGTCGTGGGCATCTTCCCCAACGACGCGTCGATCACGCGACTCGTCGGCGCCATGATGCTCGAGCAGAACGACGAGTGGTGGCTCAACCGGCGCTACATGCAGCTTGAGGGCCTGCAAACCGTCAGCGATACTGTTCCCGACTCGGCTGTCCGCTGTGGCTCGCTGAGTACCGTGCATCTCAGCCTTCTCCGGGCTGTGGACCTACACCACGGGCTGGGACACGACCAGCGGTGATGATCGATTGGCGGCGCTGAGCGCTGCGCAGCTTGCTGCGCGCGGTGCCCACCCCCAGCCCCTCGGCGCTACGACGCAGACATCGGCGCGGGGCCGATCGTCGATCCTGCGTTGATTTGGTGCCTCGGCAGGGGCACCGGAGGGTAGCCGCCCGGCCGATGCGCCATCCCCGCACGGCTCGACAGTCGTCGGCGCCGGGCTCGCGCAGCCACACCGAGCAGCCCGTCGCCGCTGCGACTCGATCTGCTGCCGGCGCGTCGCTCACACCACACGAACAGGCCGCGACGTTCGCCGAAGTGGGCGCTCAGGTGAAGCAGCTGCGCTCGGTCACTGCTTGCCCTTCCAGCCGATCGCGAAGCGCCGCGCGAACACCATCGCCTCGTCTCCCTCGGCCTTCGTGCCGCCCGTGATGTCCAGACCGCCAGCCGTTAAGGACACGCGAAGAGGACCAGATGTTCACGGCGCTGGTCCCAGCTAGGAACACTTCGGCGAGTGCACGGCATTTCCTCAGTGAATGGGGCCATCACGAGAACTCGCACTGGTGAAATCAGTGTTTACCCTAACCTCCTTGCGTATCACCGCATCTGGCGGTCTTAGAAGGAGTTCGAAATGAGCACCACCAAAGTAGGTTTCCCGGGCATCCGTCGTGTGTTGGCCTTCACAGGCACGCCCTCGACGAGCGGGCGCGCTGGCGGCGGCGCTGCGTCCACGCTTTCGCGCGTCAAGCGGGTCGGCGCCACGGCACTCGCCGGTGTCTGGCAGTTCCTGGTCACCGTCGGCCAGGTGCGTGCCCGCAGCGAGATGCTGCGCATGGCCGCGCAGTTCGAATCGACCCGACCCGAGCTGGCGGCCCGATTGCGTGCCGACGCTCGCAAGAGCTGGCTCGAGTAGATGTCGGGACGCTGATTCACAGGCGATCGGCGCGCTCCACCGGTCCTCAGCCCGCGAGCGCCGAGCAGTGCGGGCGGGCATGGGGCGTGGGCCTTCACGTCCCGGGCTCAGAGATCGCGCGCGGTCAACACCAGCGGTTCCTTGTGAGTCTCTTTCCAGCGCTTCAGCACAGCCGCGTTAAGAGTGCAGCGTCCAGCCTCACATGCTTGACACAGCCCGCGCTCGGGTGCGCTGTGACGTTCACGTGTGCCAGACGGCGTGTGCCGTGCTCGACCACCGCGATGGGCGCGTCATGCGTTCGCTGGCGTCCGATGCGCGAACAAGGTCGCGATCAACAGGACCGCCTCGAATCGTTCGCGGCCGACGCCGTCGACTTCGAGCGGCGCTCGGCGCTCCAGGTGCTCAAGCTGGCGCAACACGGTCTGGGACGACAACATCCCCGTCCAGTACGAACAGAAGCCGACTGGCCGGACCTCATCCACTACCTACGCACCAACCAGTTCCTGACGGTCGGTAGCCACATGTCCGACCCTGCCATTCGACAGCTTCGATGACTCCATGCGGTCGTCGAGGCGATGCGCGAGAAACGACATGGCGGCGCCGACGCCGTTGTCGGCGATCTCGTTCAAGAACATCAGTAGATCGCGATCATCGAGCAACGTGACGTACGGCAGGTCATCGACGACGAACCGGACGTGTGACGCGATGCAATAGGACGGCCCGGGCTCGTGCGCGACGACCGCGTCCGCTGTCGGGACGGCGGTCGACTCTTCGTTGCGAGGAGCCGGCCGCTTGGTGTTGACGGGCTCGCTGCTGTCGCCAATCGCCATGAGCGCCAGCCTCAGCGGCGAATCGGCAAAGGTTTGCCGTTCTTCGCTACTCAATCGAGTCATCACCGCCGCCAGCCGCATGTAGCCACGGGCGGTGCGCGGCGCGAGGTGGCAGTTCGCGCGAACCCACTCCTCCCATTCACCGTGTCCGACGCGCTCTTTGGCCCGGTTCAACAACGCGCCAGCCTGGGCCGCATACTCCACGGCCTTCTTGGAGGGCATGTCCGCCGCCGCTACGGCGGCGTTGATGTGGACGATCAGGTTCGGTAGATGATCGGGCTCGTCATCCGGCGCGGCGGTGATGAGGGAGGCGTGCGCCGGGGCGGCGACCGTCGCAACGCGCGGTTCCAGAATGGCGTCCAGATCGGTCATGCTGCCGCTCCGAAGGTCGAGAGCGGCGCTGTGCGCGGCCCGCACAACGTCGCGAGCGAGGCGCCAGCGTCGATGGTTGGCGCGCTGGCCAAGCGGATCGCGATGGGCGGGACCATTTCCTGAGAGGGTGGCCCGAATGAGTGGCAGTAGCGGGACTCGGCCAAGATCGTCGCAAGCTTTCGGATCGTCGTTCGCATCGGGTACAGCTGCGGGTCAGTGGAATGAACTCCATTTGAACCGAGACGCTGTTCTTTCCCCGCAACAGCGCCCGCCTCGGCTTGTAGTAATAGGCGTTGCGCGACGACGAGCACGCGTGACGTTGCGAGGAGAACCGGAGATGGGATTCATGCCGGACGCAACAGACTTCTGCCATGGCATTGTTGCGCTGCAGCTGCGTCCCTGATGCCGATGATCGTGGCGCGGGACACGCCGTAGTCCCGGCTGGGGCACCGGCTGCATCTTGACCATCAGTTCGCCGTGGCCGAGCGTCACGTCGAAAAAGAACTTCAGGCCGCTGAGCGTGGAGTTGATGGTCGGCGGCGAGGTGCCGGTGTCGACCATGTGGGAAGGCCCGAAGGTCCTCGGCCGTGGCAGTCGGGCGACCGCTTGAGAAATGCGGTGAACCTGCGCACGGCACGGATGTAGTGGATCTGTGTCTTGCCGTTGAGCTAGCGCATGCGCATGTCGTCGATCATGCGTTGCCGCAGTTGGGAGACTTTGGGCGTCAATGAACTCATGGTTGCGCTCCAGTCGAAGAGCGAGGCGGATCGCCTCGCTCCTCAACTTGGCAGAACCATCGGCGCAACGAATAACCACGACCTCGCCGGAGCGATTACCGCGAGAGCGGTTTAGTCCCACGCTGAATTGCTGACGTTGGCGTCGCCGGGCTGAGGGACAGCAGTGGGTCGGGTGCTGCCGACCAATGTGAACCGGTGAAGCGGCTGGTCAGGCCGAGTTGCGGACGTTCGACAGGCCTCGCCCGAGCGCACCGTCATGGCCGCTCCGAGACGGTCGCTAGCATGGGTGCACACGTCGGCTTACGGTAGCGACCGCTGCTCGATCGACGTGACCAGGCGTCCCTTCATGAGCCAGATGGTTACGCCTGCGAAGGTCTGCTTGGGAAGGTCGGCGCGGCTCCTGCCTTCGCTGGACCAGACCATAGCGATGACGGTGGCGGCGCGGCTGGCCGCCCTTGGCTCGCAGCGCATCCACCTCGGCGAGGCTCGGTGTGGCGACCAGGCGGCGGAAGACTTCCGCAGCGTCGTCGAGTTCGAGCTCCGCGCCTTCGATGTCGCCGAGCGCGAGGTACGCGCCCGCGAGCAGCACCCGGCCCGGCGCGAGCACGAACGCCCGCGGGCGGCGTTTAGGGAT
>CAVYMH010000007.1:0-410650 GCA_963769645.1 uncultured Actinomycetes bacterium
GCCGTCGTGGCGAGGGGAGCAGCCGGCCCGGTCGAAGCGCGCCCGGTGGCGACCGCTCCGAACGACGCGGCCATGGAGAAGCTCGAGCGGATCGCCCGTGCCCGCGTGGACAGCAGGCGCACCACCGGCATCGTCGCGGGCATGGTCTTTCCCAGACGGAGAGACCCGCGTGCTCGCCTAACCGGGCTTTTCATAATGCTGCGATGCGTGTCGTGTCGGTAGCGGGCCTGATCGGCGGCGTTCTGATGCTTGGGGTTGCGGTGCTGTACGGGCGCCGCGCAGCCCTGGCGCGGCCTTCTCTTTCTCGCTACGACACCTTGGGCGTCGTCTTCGTCCGGTTCACTCGGTCGAAGCCGGCTACCAGCCATGACTCCGTCTTGCCGTCGACGGAGTAGCGCTTGATGCGGGCGTTGGTGAACTCGATGACGTCCGATGCCACGTTGATCTGCCCGGCCGTGTTCCCCGCCGCGACCGTGAGCGTGAGCGACTCGATTCGGGTGCGCTCCTTCGACAACTGCTCGAGCTCGGCAGAGTGTCGCCCCTTCTGAGAGGTGACCTCCAGCGCGTCGGGAAGCTTGTCGGACGGCGTGTTCGGCCACACGGCGATATTGCCGCCGGCGACCCCGATCGCCAACTTGCCGATCTGGATGGTCGACTTCGTAGTCGACTCGCGGGCCAGGATCTGACCGACCGCCCGGTTGCCGACCGCCTGCTGAAGCGCGAGGACGGGGTGGTTCGCGTGCCGACCGGGGCGCGCCGACCTGTCTACGGAACGGTGGCCCGGTGCGAGCTCACGGTCGCGGGACATGCTCGACCGACCGTACCTGAATCGGGCTGAGCGAACCTTCGCGTGGCCCACGCTCGCCGGAAGCGGCATCCTCGGAGGCGATGCCAGGCGCGCCGACGCGAATTCTCCTCGCCGACGACCACGCGCTCTTCCGGCGCGGGCTTCGCGATCTTCTCGCCGCCGAGGACGATCTCGAGGTCGTCGCCGAGGCCGGCGACGGCGCCGAGGCGCTCTCGATCGCGCTGCGCGATCCGATCGACCTCGCAATTCTCGACGTGGTCATGCCGCGGCTGACCGGCCTGGAGGTCGCCGCCAAGCTCGCGCAGAGCCGACCCGAGCTCCGAGTGCTGATCCTGTCCGCGCACGACGGCGAGCGCTATCTCGCTCGATGCTCGTCGACGCCGGGGTCGCCGGCTACCTCCTGAAGACCGGCGCGGAGAGCGAGGTCGTGGACGCGTGTCGGGCCGTGATGCGCGGCGAGTCGGTCTATCCCGGCGCGTGCTCCCACCAAGGCCGTGAAGCTGACGACGCGCGAGACGGAGGTCTTGAAGCTCGTCGCCGAGGGCTGGAGCTCGCGGCGAATCGCCGACGAGCTCGTTATCAGCATCAACACGGTCGACCGGCACCGGCAGAACCTGCTCGGCGAAGCTCGGGCTGCACGACCGCGTCGAGCTGACGCGCTACGCGATCCGCCGCGGCCTCATCGAACCGTAGAGGGGCCGGCCGCGCGGCCGGCCCCTCCACAACGCTCGGCTACGGCGTCGTCTCGATCGCGAGCGCGCCGTTACTCGTGGCGAGCCTGAGCAGGAGCATGCCCGGGACGGTCGTCGTCGTCGCTGCGTGCCGCCGGAGGTCGTCGTCAGCCGCGTCAGGTTGTCCTTCGCCTTCCAGCTGGCGTTCGCCGTCTGGGCCGGGAAGGTGACGACGAACGTCTGCGCGAGCTCGTCGATGGCGTTCTTCTTCAGCTTCCACTCGAACGGAGAGGAGGCTGTAGGCCGGACGCGTCACCGCGACCGCCGTTGTACTGGAGCGTCTGGATCCCGGCGACGGCGTTGTCCGTTCGTCAGCGCCGCCGAGACGAGGAGCTGCAGGGTGTTGCCCGCAACGTCGACCAGGTCGTACGTGCGGTTCTCCGCACGCAGGTTCCGGTCGCCCGTCATCACGCGCTGGACCCTGGACGGCGCCACGGCGCCCGCCGAGGTGCCCGAGAGACCGTCACGCCCGAAGAGCACGGACGTCCCTCGTCGCCGGGTCGAAGCGGAGGTACGCCTCCGGAGCCGTCTTGTCGAGCTTGATCGTGACGCTGCCGACGTCGCTCGTGTTCCCCTCGTTGTCGGTCGCGAAGAAGCTCAGCGTCGTCGTGCCCTCGGCGCTGATCACGACGTTCGTCGTGGAGCCGTTCACGGTCGTCGAGGGGATCGTCTGAGCGCCGGTGGCCGAGTACGTGATGCTCTTGATGCCCGAGCCGGCCGCGTCGTCGGTGGCCGTCAGCGTGATCGTCGGGTTGCTCTTGTGCCACCCGGCCGCGTTCGCCGGCGGGGACACGGTTGCCGCGATGGTCGGCTTGACGGTGTCGGTGATCGTGAAGTCGGCGTTCGAGACGTCGAAGAAGACGTTGCCGAGCGCCTCGATCTTCACGCGAGCGCTCCCGGTGGCGACGTTCGGGATCGTGACGGCCTCCGAGCCGTCGTTCGCCGTGCGCGTCCGCGAGCACGTGCGGGTACGTGCGGCCGCCGTCCGTGGACAGGCTGATCGTCACGTCGGTCGCGTTGGTCGGGGCGATGTCCGTGTTCGCCTTGTCCCACGTGATCGTCTGCGCCGAGCCGCCGGGGTAGGACACCGCGGTGTTCGGCGAGGTCACGAGGAACGGCCCGGCGTTGGTCGCCAGCGTCAGCGTCATGTCGGCCGCGCTGTTGCCGCCGCCGCCCGCCCGGAGGTCGCGTGCCGTCAGCCGGAAGTGCAGCGTCGGCGGCGGCCCGAGGTTGATTCCGGTGAAGCCGACGTAGTCGGTGGTCGGCAGGAACTCCGAGAAGCACTCCTTGACCGGAATCGGCACCGGCGGTGCGATCGGCCCCGCTGCGCAGGTGCCGGTGTCGGCGTTCGTGTTGTTGGCCAGGATCTGCTCGAGGTCGGGGAAGACCCTCGTCGGGCTCGGCGAGACGTGGTTCTGGTTCGGCGACTTGTAGAGCAGCGTGTCGCTCTCGCTGATCGGGGCCGACTTCGGGAACATCGCGAAGAGCGGGCCGTTCGTCTTCACGTTGTTCAGCAGCGACGTGCCCGCTGTGCCGCCGCGGTCGTTCTGCTCCCAGGCGTAGAGGATCGTGTCGCCCTCGAGGTCGGTCGCGCTGCCCGTGAGGGCGAACGGCGTCCGCAGCGGGATCGTGTACCCGGCCGGCACCGTGACGGTCGGCCACGTGTTACCGGTCGACGTGACGATGCCCTTGTTGTCCACCGCGCCGCCCTTGTCGGTCTCGCCGGTCGAAGCCGGAGGCGCCCGGGGTGAAGTCCTCGACGCCGAGCGTCACCGGGTTGTTCGCCAGCGGCGAGCGCGCCCGTGTAGGTGACCTGGAAGCCGGTGTTGTTGAAGCCGCCGCCGCCGAACCCGGCGACGGTGGCGGTGCCGCCGACCGGGAGGAGCGGCGTCAGGGCGGCCAGGATGCCGGCTGCCGAGTAGTTGACGCCGTTCACGATCGGGGCGGAGACGTTGCCGTCGTAGCTCAGCCGGAAGGAGTCGGCTGCGCCACCGTGGTTGGTCTCCTCGACCGAGGCGAAGCAGCCGCCGCAGCTGAGGCCGACGAGCTCGATGTTCGGCACGTCGAGGCCCGCGGAGGCGTCGGTGTACGTGATCGTGAAGCCGGTCGACGCGGCGCCCGTGACCGTCGCCGTCCCCGGGAAGCCCGGGGATGGCGTTGATGGCCGCGGTCAGGTTGGCGCTCGTGTACGGCGGTGCCGGGCCCGCCGATCAGGGCGGAGTCGCTGCCGCCGATGCGGACGCGGAACGGCGAGAAGTACGTCGCCGAGCCGCCGCCGGAGTTCGCGAGACCGCCGGTCACGAGCGTGTACTCGAACGTCCGCGGTGTCGGCACCGCGGTGATCGTGACGGTGCCGTTGTAGCCCGCGACGCCGACGCCGGTGATCGTCACGACGTCACCGACCGAGCGGTTGTGCGGAACGGTGGTCCGGATCGACGCGGTCGTCCCGGACGAGCTCGCGCCCGGCACGGCCGGTGTCACGGTCCCGCCGCCCGACACCGGGAGTCCGGTGACCGGATTCGTGTACTTGAACGACCTCGTCGTCGGGACGGCCGTGATCGTGAACGTGCCGTTGTAGCCGGCCACGGCGACTCCCGCGATCGTGACCACGTCGCCGGGCTGCAGCGAATGCGCCGCCGCCGTAGCGATCGTGACCGTGTCGCCCGTCTGCTCGGCTCCGCCGCGCGAGGTGGCGCTCGGGGCCGCGTTGATGGTCGAGGTCAGAGGAGCGACCGTGTGGGCGGCCGAGTAGCCCGGGCCGAAGGTGACGACCTGAACCTCGTTGCCGCCGCCGTAGTGCCGCAGCGACACCGTCTGCACCTCGTTGATCGGGAGCTGGTTCGAAGCGACGTAGGTCGTGATCTCCTGCTGGCTGCGCTGCGAGAAGTACGGATCGCTGTGCGGCTGCAGGTCGTCGGTGAGGCAGATGCCCGCGTAGGCCATGACCGACGAGCCGCTGCCCGGCTCGACCGAGGTCGCGCCGCTGCGGTTGCCGCCCGAGCAGTTGAGCTGGTTGCCGTTGAACGTGTGGTTGCCCGCGAACTGATGGCCCATCTCGTGGGCGACGTAGTCGACGGCGTAGAAGTCGCCGACCGGCGTCGGGATGCCCGTGCACCCGCCGGCCTTGTTCGAGCGGCCGATCACGCCGAGGTTGGCGACGCCGCCGCCCGGCTGACCGAGGGCGAGGTGCCCGATGTCGTAGTTGCTCGCGCCGATGATCTGGCCGATCACGAAGCGGGACCGGGTGGTGCTCGAGCATCCGGTGACCTGCGACTGCGTGAAGCAGCCCGCGGCACCGCAGGGGCCGTTCGGGGCGATCGCCTCGTCCCAGGTGTCGAGGTTGAGCAGGTCGTTGTTCGCGACCATCTGCAGGCGGATCGTCAGGTCGTCCTCGTACACCTGCGAGACGCGGTTCATCAGCGCGACCTTCGCGGCTGTCACGTTCGCCGAGCCGCCGAAGAAGTTCGCGTAGCCCGGGTCGGTGATCAGCGCCAGCCGATACGTCCGGAGCTCGGGGCCGGTGGGCGGATCCGTGGTCGGGTCGTCGTCGCGGATCACCTGGTAGCTCGTCGAGGCCGAGGCGCTCCCGTCGGTCGCCTCGACGATGTGCGTCTCGAGGTTGCCGTCGGGGTCGGCGACGAAGCTCGCCTCGAAGGCGCCGAGCCCGTCCGAGGTCGTGCGCACGGTCCGCGAGGCGAACTTCTCCTCGGGATCGCTGATCGTGATCGTGATCGCCGAGTCCTCGGCGAAGCCGTGTCCGTCGACCTCGACCGTGTCGGCCGCGTGGTAGTAGCCCTCGTCGACCGAGAGCTCGGCGGAGTCGGCGTCACGCTCGACGAAGGTGCCGTTCGTGTCCTTCGCGTGACGGGCGTAGTAGCTCGCGTAGACGCTCGGGTTGCGGCCGACGTAGTACGGGTCGATGTACCAGCTGCCGCCGGCCGACCGCACCGAGGCCCGGAAGCCCAGCGGGCTCAGGTCGGCGTGGATCGTCGCGGTCGGATCGGTGAGGCCCCGGCCCTTGTAGGTCTTGATCTCGGGATGGCGCCGGGCCAGGCCGGGCGCCATGATCGACGACTGCTGCAGGGCGAAGCGGTGGAACGCGCCACTCGGCGCGGGCAGGGAGAGGATGAGCGGCGTTCGGCGTGCCGCCCGCGTGCGCTCGCGCGGAGCGCGGGCCAGCACGGACTTCAAGCTCTTCGTGTTCAGGGTGACGGTGCGGAACTGCCGCGCGTGGACGGCGACCTTGCCGCGCGCTCGCGTCGGCTTCGAGGCCCGCGCCCAGAAGCCCTTTGTCCCAGCGCTGTCCTTGAGCGAGCGCAGATGCTTCAACGACGACTGCTTCGACGCCGCGTTCTGCGCCGAGACCGTCGAGGCCGACATGGCGACCACGAGCACGAGCCCGAGCGCCAGTCCGGCCGTCGCAAAGCTCCCTCGTCGCCGCGAGCGGCGCAGGTCCTCGTTCGAGCGCTTCATCGTCTCTCCCCTCTATTCGCGTCACCGATTCCCGGAGCGACTGCGCCAAGCCGGTCGATGCCGCAATGCCTTGGACGATCCTTTCGTGATGAGACGGTTCGCGTAAATGGTGTCCAGGCACCATATATTGGATCCAACATCACCCCCCGGCTCACTCTCGAATTTGGGTCTCATCTCGCTGGTCTTCGGTGTCGAAGCATGTAGACAGAATGCTCACGGACCCTTCACGAACCGGGACTACACTGCGCCTCCGAGTGCCGAACCACCCGCCTAGCTCAGGAGCGGTCGGCTCGGCAGACGTTCCTCTCCTCGTCGCACACCGGGCCGGCAACCGGCTCGACCTGCTGCGCGCCTCCGAGGCTGCAGGCATCTCCTTCGCCGAGGCCGACGTCCATCTGTTCCGGGGGCGGCTCGAGGTCCGCCACCTCAAGACACTCGGGCCCGTTCCGTTCTACTGGGATCGCTGGCAGGTGTCGCCCCCGTGGCGCCCGCACCTGCTGCTCGCCGACCTGCTCGCCGCTGCGGCGCCGACCACCGAGCTGATGATCGACCTGAAGGGACGCAAGCCGCGCCTGGCGGAGCTGGTGATCGAGGCGCTCGAGCCGTACCTCGGGGAGCGGCGGCTCACGATCTCCGCGCGGTGCTGGCCGCTGCTCGAGCTCTTCGACGAGCTGCCGGTGCGCCGCCTGCACTCGATCCGCTCGGAGCGACAGCTTCGTGCGCTCGTCCGGCAGTCCGCCGGCGAAGCAGCTCGACGGCGTGGCGATTCACGAGCGCCTGCTCGACGGCGACGCCGTGACCGACCTGCGCCGGATCGCGGCTGTCGTGATGACCTGGCCGGTCAACGACGCCGGCCGCGCGACCGAACTGCTCCGCCTCGGGATCGACGGACTGATCACCGATCGCCCCGAGACGCTTGCGAACCTCGCCTTGCGGGAACGTATCGCCTGATGTTCCTCGGTCGTGGTCTAGACGCAGTCGAGGCGGCCGGCGAGCAGCTGGCCGCGCTGGACGCACGCTTTCTCTTCGTCGCCCTCCTGCTCCAGCTCGGCAGTCTCGGCTTCCGCGCCGTCGTCTGGAGGAACGTTCTCGCCGCTGCCTATCCGGACCGCCCCGTGCCGCTGGCCTCGGTGGCCGGCTCGTACGCGGTCGGAGTGGCGCTGAACGCCTTCCTGCCCGCCCGCGGCGGGGAGATCGCGAAGCTGGCGCTCGTCCGGTCGCGGATCCACGGCTCGACGATCCCGACGGTGGCGTCGACACTCTCCGTCGTCCTGCTGCTCGACGCACTCCTCGGCGGCGTGATGCTCCTGATCCTCGTCGCGCTCGGCACCGCGCCCATCCCCCCGCTCCCGTCCGTCGGGTTCCTGCCGATCGCCGCAGCCGGCGCTCTCCTGGTTGCCGGTTTCCTCGTCTATCGGTTCTGCCCGCGCCCAGCGCGGTCATTCTTCGCCCATGTCGCGCAAGGCGGGGCCATCCTGCGGATGCCCGGCCGCTACGCCAGGACGATCGCCCCCTTCCAGCTGGCGGCCTGGACGTGCAGAGTCGGCGTCTCCTTCTTCGTCCTCTACGCCTTCGGGATTCACGCCGGTCTTGCGTCTGCAGCCTTCCTGGTCGTCCTGAACGGCCTTTCGACCGTCGTCCCCGTTCCGGGCGGCGTGGGCACGCAGCAGGTGCTCGCGGCCTACGCGCTCCGCGGCTTCGTGCCGCTGGCAGGCGCGGTCTCCTTCTCGATCGGGCTGCAGGTCGGCGTCACGGTCGTGAACACCCTCGTCGGGCTGACCGCGATGATGCTGATGTTCCGCACCATCCGCCCGCTCGGCGCGGTTCGGGCCGGGATCAGGCTCGGCCGCTCGCAGTGATCTGGCCAGCGCACCTTGCAAGAAAAGCTACAAAACGCTAGAGCGCTGAAGTTCTCGCAAATTGCGACGTCTGCGTTTCGCGGGCTCTTGCGGGACAGTCTACGACCATCTAGGTTCTCGATTGCGCCGGGCACGGAACGCGAGTAGGTCGAGGCGGCGCCGAGCAGTCGTAGGCGGAAGCCGAAAGCTGGTCGGTGCAGCGGACGAAAGCGAAACCGGCCCGGCGAAATGGCCCGAGGGGGTGCTTGCACTTCCTCGGGCCTTTTTCTTTGGTCCGGCGCAGCTAGACCGCTACGCTGGCCGGTCATGCCTGTCTCCGAGCAAAGGCTCGCCCGCCGCGACGATCTACGGAACGTCGCGATCGTCGCCCACGTCGATCACGGCAAGACGACGCTCGTCGACGCGCTGCTGTGGCAGTCCGGATCGTTCCGCGCCAACCAGGACGTGGGCGAGCGGGTCATGGACTCGATGGACCTCGAGCGCGAGAAGGGGATCACGATCCTCGCCAAGAACACCGCCGTGCAGGTCGGCGACACGAAGGTGAACATCATCGACACGCCGGGCCACGCCGACTTCGGCGGCGAGGTCGAGCGCGGGCTGACGATGGTCGACGGCGTCCTGCTGCTCGTCGACGCGAGCGAGGGCCCGCTTCCGCAGACCCGCTTCGTCCTGCGCAAGGCGCTCGAGGCGCGGCTCCCGGTCGTTCTCGTCGTGAACAAGGTCGACCGGCCGGACGCGCGCCCGCAGGAGGTCGTGGACGAGGTGTACGAGCTCTTCCTCGACCTCGACGCGCACGAGTCTCAGATCGAGTTCCCGATCGTCTACTGCAACGCGCGCGAGGGGCGCGCCGGGTTCGCCGCCGACGAGCTCGCCGACGACCTGGGGCCGCTGCGCGAGACCCTGCTCGCCACGGTGCCGCCTCCGTCCTACGACCCCGAGCACCCGCTCCAGGCGCTCGTCACGAACCTCGACGCGTCGCCCTACGTCGGCCGGCTCGCCCTGCTGCGCGTGCAGCACGGGACGATTCGCAAGGGCGCCGAGATCGCCTGGTGCCGCTCCGACGGGACGATCGAGAACGCGCGCGCCGTGGAGCTGTACGTGACCGAAGCGCTCGATCGCGTTCCCGCCGACGAAGCCGGCCCCGGCGAGATCGTCGCTCTCGCCGGCCTGCCCGACGTGACGATCGGCGAGACGATCGCCGACCCCGCCGACCCTCGGCCGCTGCCCGTCACCGTCGTCGACGAGCCCTCGCTCGCGATGACGCTCGGGATCAACACCTCGCCGCTCGCGGGCACCGAGGGCGACAAGGTGACGGCGAGCTCGGTGATCGCCCGGCTCGAGCAGGAGCTCGTCGGCAACGTCTCGCTGCGTGTCCAGCCGACCGCGCGGCCGGAAGTCTGGGAGGTGCAGGGCCGCGGCGAGCTGCAGCTGGCCGTGCTCGTCGAGATCATGCGGCGCGAAGGCTTCGAGCTGACGGTCGGCAAGCCCGAGGTCCTGACCCGCGAGATCGACGGCAAGAAGAACGAGCCGGTCGAGCGCGTCGCGATCGACGTCCCGGAGGACTACATCGGGGTCGTCACGCAGCTGCTCGCGCTGCGCAAGGGCCGCATGCAGCAGATGGTCAACCACGGCACCGGCTGGGCGCGGATGGAGTACCTGGTGCCGGCGCGCGGGCTGATCGGCTTCCGCACCGAGTTCCTCACCGAGACGCGCGGGACGGGGATCATGCACCACGTCTTCGAGCGTTGGGAGCCGTGGCACGGCGAGCTGCGCACGCGGCCGACGGGCAGCCTCGTCGCCGACCGCCGAGGGCAGGCGACGGCATTCGCGATCGCCGGCCTCCAGGAGCGTGGATCGCTCTTCGTCGCGCCGCGCGACGAGCTCTACGAGGGGATGGTCGTCGGCGAGAACGCCCGCGGCGAGGATCTCGACGTCAACGCCGTCAAGGAGAAGAAGCTGACGAACATGCGTGCGTCGAGCGCCGACGAGCTCGTTCGCCTGATCCCGCCGCGACCGCTCTCGCTCGAGCAGGCGCTGGAGTTCATCCGCGAGGACGAGTGCGTCGAGGTGACGCCGAAGAGCATCCGCCTGCGCAAGGTGGAGCTCTCCGGGTCGACACGGCAGTCGCAGGCCTCACGCCGCAAGCGCGAGCGCGAGACGGCGACGGCCTAAGTCCTCCTACAACTACTAGAAGGCGGGCTTCCAGGGCTTCCCGTACAGGGCGTACCCAGCCCACGCCGGCTCGCCCTCGCCGTGCTCCTCGACGATCGCCTGCCGTCCTCGCCGGACGGCCTCGCCGATCGGCGTCGCCCCGCGACCGTCCGCGAGCAAGGCGTCGTAGAAGGCCGACGCGAACGTCGTGGCCGCCTGGTCGTCCACCTTCCAGGCACTGCCGACGAACGCCTGGACTCCCGCGGAGAGCAGGCCGGAGACGACGTTCAGCGTCTCGAGCGCCCCGGCGAACGGATCGGGCGGCAGGCTGTCCCCGGTCTGCGCCGAGTTGCAGGCGTTCGCGAGGAACAGGCGCGGCAGGTACCTGCGCGTGGCCAGGTCGTCGGCCGTCAGCGTGCTGTCGGCGAGCGCGAACCCGCTCGCGCTCTCGCGCATCGGATCGAACCGGGCGTGGCCGGCGTAGTGGACGACGTCGAAGTTCTTCGTGTCCAGCTCGCGGGAAACGGCCTCATAGGTCACGTCTCCGATCAGCGCGGTCACGTCCGCTCCCGCGTGCTGCTCGAGCTCCTTCGCCACGGCTTCAGCCTCGCGCCTGGCGCCGTCAAGGTCGCTCGTCGGGTCGCCGATCACGAGCACCTGGAGCCGCTCGTGGGGAACGGTCACGGCCGCCTGCCGCCCCTGCGAGTTGAGCTCGAGCTGCCGCGCGAAGACGTGCGAGCGCGTCATGAACTCGCCGTCCAGGCAGAGGAGCTCCCAGGGAAGATCGACCGTCTCGTCGTCGAGGCGCACGACGACGTAGCCGTCCCGCCCGGCCTCGATCCGCTCGCCGAGACCGAACTCCGTCCAGCCGAGGAACGAGTGGTAGAGCTGCTCGCCGATGCTGCGGAGCGCCTCGCCGCGCTTGCCGCCGTCGCGCTCCTCGATGATCTCGGACTTGATCCGCCCCGACAGGTCCTTGGCGATCTTGTCCGGGTACTGACGGCCGCTCGCGAGGTCGTAGGCCTCCTCGCCGAGGAATCCGACCTTGACGTCGGGGCCGTTTCGCGTGATGTAGATCCGCAGCTGGTCCGGGCGCTGCGGCCCCGGGAGGGCGAGAGCCGGCTGCGTCGGGCGGTGAGCGTCGACGACCGCCCCTTCGAGGTAGACCCGGAAGCCCGGAGTCGGCGTCGCCAGCGCCGCCTCTGCGCCCTTCTGGATCGCCGGCACGCGGGTCTCATCCAGCTCGTAGATCGCCAGCTCGCGAAAGCAGTGCGAGCCCCGGATCGCCTGCAGGCCCGTCAGGACACCGCTCACCAGCAACGCAGCCGCCTGCTCGGGGTCCAGGCCGATGTGCCCCCCGCCGTGGAGGATCGTGGCCGCGTCGCGCAACGCGAACGTCGCCATCGCCTCAACGATCGCCATCCCGAGCTCGGGAACCCGCTCGGCGTTGAACTGCTCGGGAGCGCCGAGCCCCAGGACGAGGACGGCGTCGGCCGGGAGCAGCGACGACCCCGCCGGCAGGAAATAGGAGGTGCCGAAGCGCCCGTTGAAGGCGTTCGCGTCCGAGCGGCGGCCGATCGCCCCGTTCATCGCCCGGTCGACGGCGGCCTCCGCGCCTCCCGGGTCGACCCCGCTGAAGTGGTTGACGACGATCAGCGACGCCTGCGCGTGGGTGATGTCACCCGCCGCGAGACGGAGGACGAACGGCGTCTCCGCTGTGCTAGGCCCGGTGGTAGGCGTCGATGAACTCATCCCAGCCGTGCTCCTTGGCGAAGCGGAGATCGCCGTAGAACTTGGACGGCTCCATCGTCGGAGGCGGGAGATACGCGGTCACCCCGCCCACGCCCTCGACCTGGGGGCCGCTGTGCCCCTCGGCGAGGACGTACCCGTCGGGCACGAGCGCCTCGACAACGGCCTCGGCGGCGGACGTGACCTCGTCGTTCACTCCAGAGGCGGCGAGAGTGGAGGCGAAGACGCGCAGGTCGACCAGCTCGCCGGTGAACCGGGGGCTTCGCTTGTGTGCGCGCAGGACGCTCGCGAGGCCGGTGTCGCCGCCGAGCGCGCCCTGGAGCGCAGTGGCGAGAGCGTCGAGCTTGGCGGCGAAGCCCTCGATGCCCGCGGTGGCGATCGCGCATTGCGTCACGGGCCACTGATCCTCCCGGTCGGCGTACGAGTCGACGTAGTGCTGCACGATCTTGCGGCCGAGCTCGCTCCCGTCCATGCTCCGGCTCGGCGGCGAGGTCGGCCAGGATCGTCTCGTAGGGCCAGCCGTCCCCCGGCTCGAGCTCCTCCGAGCCGACGACGACCGCCCGCGTACTCCTGCGCCTCGAACGCGACCTCGAGCGTGCTCATCAGGCACGCGTCCATCCCCAGCAGGTCGAGCGGGCGGCCGAGCTCCTCGACGGCCTTCTCCAGCACGTTGCGCAGCTCGATCGTGTCGAGCGAATGGCCGGTGCCGTCGTCGCACGCGATCTCCCGCGCGCCGGCGTTCGGCAGGTCGAGGACCTTCTCGATCGACGTGCTGAAGAGCGAGCGGCCGATCTGCTGCCCCGCGCGAACGCCGAGCTCCCTGGTGGTCACTTCGCCCCCACCACCCCGGCTGCGCACGACGGCGTAGATCTGGTCGAGGTCCGTGACGCGCCAACCACCGCCGTGGTTCCAGACGACGAGCGCGTAGCGCTCGGCAGGCGCGGTCTTCGCCGCCCAGCGGACGAAGTCGAGCAGCGTCTGCGGGTTGCCCGAATCGGCCTCGCCGATCTCCTCCGAGGTCTCTCCTTCGCCGGCCTTGCGGACGATGATGCGTTCGGCAGCCTTGTCGAGCCGTTTGACGAAGACGGCGATGTTGACGTCGTCGGTCGAGCCGACCACGCGCATCTCGTCGAGATCCTCGGTCGCGGCCGACGAGAGATTGTTGAACCCGGCCATGTAGACCATGAACGTCCAGCTCGCCATGCTGACCCCTCCTTGCGTCGAATCGGGCGCGAGCATATGACGGTCGGCTCAACCCTTCAAGCCGTGTGCCAACTCCCGTCAGCGTCCGTGAGCAGACTCACATTTGCCGGGGGACTAGGCGATCTCGCGATTTCGCCCTAGGATCGTGCTACCGCTCGTTGGACCGGCGGAAGGAAATGGCGTCAATGCATGCACTCGCGACCGACCCGGGGGGGTTCGCGGAGGGTTTCCTTCGCCCCGAAGTCGTGCCAGGATTCGCCGAGACGCCCGTCGGCAACGTCGACGAGGCTGCCGAGCCGCGTGAGCGGCCCCTCGTGCTCGTGGTCGACGACGAGGCCTCGATCCGGTTGCTCTGCCGCGTCAACCTGCGCCTGGAGGGCATGGACACGGTCGAGGCCGGCGACGGACGGGACGCGCTCCGCCTCGCACACGAGCTGCGGCCCGACCTCGTGCTACTCGACGTGATGATGCCGCAGGTCGACGGCTGGCAGGTCGCCCGGGAGCTCGCGGCCGATCCCGACTTGCGCGTGCTGCCGATCGTCTTCCTGTCGGCGCGCGCCGAGCCCGCCGACTACCTGCACGGTTACGAGCTCGGAGCCGTCGGCTACGTGACGAAGCCCTTCGACCCGACGGCGCTCGGCGCGATCCTGCAGGAGGTGCTCGACCGGGTCGGCCGCGGTGAGCGGGATGAGCTGCGCCGCGAGCGGATGAACGAGCTCGGCCACGTCGAGAGCTAGTGCCCGGAACGCCGTCGTGTCTCTCGTAGCACCCGCGCCCGTATCGAGCCGCCGCGCCAGGGTCGTGCGCCTCCTGCGCGCACAGCCGCCCTGGCTCGGCTGGGCGGCGGCGCTGGTGCTGCCGGTGCTGTTCGCGCCGGTCGCGATCCTCCGGGACGACCCGCACGAGCTCTCGGCCGGCCGGGTCTACCTGGTCGTGGTCGCCTTGGTCGCGTTCGTCGGGGGGCTGGGGCCGGCGCTGGTGGCGACAGGCCTCTCGTTCGCCGCCCTCGCCTGGCTGTTCGCGCCTCCCGGCGAGAGCGTCGCCGACGGGCTCGGCTCCCTGGCGTTGTTCCTGGTGGCCGCGCTCGTCATCTCGGACCTGCTGGCGCGGCGGAAAGCGGCCGAGCGGGAAGCCGCCGAGGCGAAACAGCGCGCCGACCGCCTCCAGCAGGTGACGGCCGCCCTCGTTCAGTCCCACACGACGCAGGCCGTGCTGGACGTGATGCTCGAGCAGGGCATCGCCGCCTCACAGGCGCTCCGCGGCGCGGTGGCGCTCGTCACGCCCGAAGCCGAGACGCTCGAGGTGGCGGCCTGGCACAACCATCCCGAGACGATGGTGAACGCGTTCGCCCGGACGCCGCTCGACGCCTCGATGCCACATACCGAGGTCGTTCGCACCGGCCGGCCTTTGTTCCTCGGCTCCCGGGCCGAACGCGACGCGCGCTATCCGGCTCTCGCCGAGCGCCCGGAGGAGACCTTCGCGCTCGCCGCACTTCCGCTGAACGGCCGAAACGGGACGCTCGGCGCCCTCCTGCTCAGCTACGGCGAGAATCGCGTCTTCGGGCGGGAGGAGTGCGAGCTGCTCGAGACGATCGCCCGCCAGTGCGCGCAGGCGCTCGAGCAGGCGAACCTGCTCGAGACGGAAGCCGAGTCGCGGCGCGAGCTCGCCCTCCAGAAGGCGATTCTCGAAGCCGAGGGGGAGGCGTCGGCGGACGGGATCCTGCTCGTCTCGCCCGAAGGGCAGATGCTGTCTTTCAACCGCCGGTTCGTCGAGCTCTGGGACATGCCCGACGAGGTCGTCGCCAGCCGGTCCGACGCCGCCGCGCTCGAGGCGATCGAGGCCAAGGTCGCGGAGCCGCAGGAGTTCTACGACCGCGTCGCCTACCTCTACGCCCATCCCGACGAGCGGAGCCGCGACGAAGTCGACCTGGTCGACGGCCGCATCTTCGAGCGCTACAGCTCCCCGGTGAGCAGCCCGGAAGGCGAGCTCTTCGGACGCGTCTGGTACTTCCGGGACATCACCGAGCTGCGGCGCGGGCAGGAGATCGCCACCGTGCTCGCCGCCGCCAGCGACCTGCTGGCCTCGACCACCGAGATCGAGGTCGTCCTCCAGCTCGTCGTCCGCCTTCCCGTGCCGCGCCTCGTGGGCGTCTGCACCCTCTACCTCCTGGACGACGAAGGAGCGCCCCGGCTGGCCGCGGTCGCCCACTGGGATCCCGAGCAGGAGGAGGCCGTCCGCGAGCTGCACCGCCGCTATCCGGCCGGCGAGCAGGGACCGATCCTCAGGGCGCTCAGGACGAAGGAGAGCGTCCGCCTCCCGGCGCTCGACCGCGAAGCGCTTCGCCGCAACGCGAAGAGCGACGAGCATCTCGCTCTGATGGAGCCCTTCGCGAGCCGGGCCGCGATGATGATCCCCCTCGTCGCCCACGGCCTCACGTACGGCGTCCTCGGCGTCGGCACCGCTCCACGACGAGCCTCTCTCAGCGGGCAGAAACAGCAGTTCGCGGAGGAGTTCGCGCGGCGGATCGCGATCGCCCTCGACAACGCACGCCTGTACGCCGAGGCCGAGCGGCGCGGCGACGCGGCCCGCTCGCTCGAGCATGTGGCCGACTGCGTCGTCCTCCTCGACCGCGAGGGCAGGCTCCGCTACTGGAACCCGGCGGCCGCCGACCTGCTCGGCCTGGACGGCGACCCGCTCGGCCGGCCGATGACCGAGGTCTTCGACGGCTGGGATGCCCTCGGGGAGCACCTGGGCACGAACGGCGGCGAGACCCGTACGGTGCCGGTGCAGCTCGCCGGCGGCGAGCGCTGGCTCTCGGTCTCGGCCGTGCAGTTCGGCGACGGCTCCGTCCACACGCTCCGCGACGTCACCGAGGAGCGCACGCTCGAGACGATGCGGGCCGACTTCGTCTCGACGGCGTCGCACGAGCTGCGCACCCCGCTCACGGCGGTGTACGGGGCCGCGCGGACGCTGCTGCGCGACGACGTCCCGTTGAGCGACGACCACCGCAACTCGTTCCTGCGCATGATCGCGGCCGAGTCCGAGCGGCTCGCGACGATCGTGAACGACATCCTCCTGGCGAGCTCTCTCGACGCCGACACGTCGAGCTCGCGACCGAGTGCTGCGACGTGGCCGCGCTGCTCGAAGACGTCGTCGAGTCCGCGCGCATGCGGCTGCCGGAGCAGTTGACGCTCCAGCATCCGGCGCCGAATGGCGCGGTGTCGGTCGAGTGCGACGAGGAGAAGGTGCGCCAAGTGCTCGTCAACCTGGTCGACAACGCGATCAAGTACTCGCCCGACGGCGGCGAGATCGAGGTGGCGCTCACGCAGCGCGACGGAGTCGTCCGCTTCGCCGTGTGCGACCGCGGGCTCGGGATCCCGGCCGCCCACCGCGACCGGGTCTTCGACAAGTTCATCCGGCTCGACCCCAATCTCCGCCGCGGCATCGGCGGCACGGGGCTCGGCCTGTACATCTGCCGCGAGCTCGTGCGTCGGATGGGCGGGCGGATCTGGGTCGACGGCCGCGCCGGCGGCGGCTCGGTCTTCTACCTGGAGTTGCCGGCCAGCTCGTCGGGCGCGTCGAAGTAGACGCGCTCGCCCTGGAACAGCCGCTGCTCGGGGCTCCACGGGAAGAAGATCACGACGCGGAACTCGACGCGCTCGCCCGTCGGCTCCTGGCCGAGCCACTCGGCCTGGTGGGTGGCTGTCGACCTCGGCCTCCTCGCAGACGCCCTGGGGGCCGATCACGATGTGCGTCAGCTCGAACTTGATGTCGGGAAACGCGGTCAGCAGCTGCGTGTAGAAGCGCGCCGCTCCCTCGTGTCCTTCCCAGCGGTGGCCGGTCTGGACGATCTCGTAGACGCAGTCCTCCGTCAGCGTCGAGATCAGGCCGGGCAGGTCGCGCTCGTCCTCGGCGATCGAGTGCCGCTTCCAGAGCGCGCGGATCTCGTCGTACTCGGCCGGGTCGAGCTCGCGGCGCAGGAGCTCGACGACGGTGTCGTGCTGAGCGGTGTCCACGATGCGACGATACCGCTCGTGGAGCTTCGGGGCGAGCGGGTCGGGCTCAGGCATCTGGACGAGGAGCGATGCGCCCGACGCTGCTCGCGTTCATGGAGGAGAACCGCGGCTTCCTGGAGCAGTGGGAGCCGGTGCGCGAGGACGACTTCTTCACGCTCGACGCGCAGCTCGCCGACATCGAGGCCGCCGCCGCCGACCTCGCCGCCGACCGGCGCTACGCCTTCGGCATCTTCGAAGGGGACGAGCTCGTCGGGCGCGTCGCGCTCAGCCAGGTCTTCCGCGGCGTGTTCCAGAACGCGTATCTCGGCTACTCGATCGGGGAGCGCTGGAACGGCCGCGGCTTCGCGTCGGAGGCGGTCGGGCTGGCGGTTCGGTTCGCGTTCGACAAGCTCGCGCTCCACCGGGTTCAGGCGGCGGTGATGCCCCGGAACGTGGGCTCGATTCGCGTGCTCGAGAAGAACGGCTTCCGGGAGGAGGGCTACGCCGTCGGCTACCTGTGCATCAACGGCGTCTGGGAGGACCACCGCATCTTCGCTCGCACCGCCTAGAGGTCGAGGACCAGCGTGGCCCAGCCGAAGGTCTCGACGCCGACCGGCTCGCCGTTCAGCGGGTTGTAGAACTCGTTGAAGCCGTGCCGCTCGACCAGCTCGCGCGAGCGCTCGGCGATCGTGTCCGCGAGATCGGGGTAGCCGTGGCCGCGCAGCCCGTGCGCGAGGAACCAGTTCGTGTTCATCGACATCGGCCCGCGCCAGATCAGGCGCGTCCGCGTCGGCACGAAGGCCGGCTCGTCGCGCGCGGTCGAGGCAACCGGATAGTCCAGCCAGAACTCGTCCGGGTTGGCGAGGTGCTCGACGAGCGACTCGACGGCCGCACGGGGCAGGTCGTCGAGGATCAGCGGCATGAGCGAGACGATCGTCTTCACCCGCACGGGCTCCTCGCGCCTGCCGACGAGGTTCCAGAAGATGCCTGCGCGGGCGTCGTAGCTCCGCTCCATCAGCGCCTCGGTCACGCGCGCCGCCGTCTCGCGGGACCAGCGGGCAAGCGGGTCGTTCCCCGCGCGGTCGGCGAGCCGGGACAGCGAGCGGAGCCCCTGGGCGTAGATGCTCGTGAAGTGCACGTCCTCGTGGGTCGAGCGACGGACGCGCGAGAGCACGCTCGCCCGGTGGCCGAACGCCTTGTTCACGAACTCGCGGCGGAGTGTCCACCACGGATCCGACTGGAGCGGGTCGGCGTCGTCGACGTGGAGCGAGAACGGGTGGTCGTAGACCGGGCAGTGGTCGAGCCCGCTCTCGAAGCTGGAGATGATCGTCAGCAGCGAGTCGCCGTCGGGGTCGCGCGCGCGCGCGAGGTAGCGGTAGTAACGCTCGAGCGGCTCGAGCGTCTCGCGCAGGAAAGGGTCGCCGCCGCCGGCGTCGACGACCCGCTCGACGGCCTGCGCGAGCACCGGCGGCTGCAGCCGCGCGGTCGTCTTGGGTCGCCGAACCCAGGGCCGGCTCTCCCGGAAGTGCCAGTAGTTCGGGTTGCGGCGCGCGAGCTCGCGGTTCCAGAAGATGACATGGGGAATGAAGCCGTCGCGGCCCTGCCAGGCGAGCAGCCCGCGCAGCTCCTCGGCCGCCCGCTCCGCGTCGAAGCGCGCCCACACGATCGCGTGGAAGCACGAATCCCAGAACCACTGGAACGGGTACGCCTCGGGCGAGGGCACGCTGAACGTGTACGTGCGCCCGTCCTTGACGGCGCTCTGCGTGTTGGCTTCGAGCAGCTCCCTGGCCGCGGTCTCGAGCGACACCGATTGCACCGCGGGAATCTACCCCGCTTCCGCTAGGTTCCGGGCGCTATGGGCGAGGGCGAGGACCGCGGCGAGCAGCTCGACAGGGAGCTGATCGAGCTCCTCAACGAGCTCCGCGTCGCGCTGCCCGGCGTCCAGGTGTTGTTCGGCTTTCTCCTGACGGTTCCGTTCTCGCAGGGCTGGGAGCGCGTGACGCTCACCGAGCGCCGCGTGTTCTTCGCCACGTTCCTCTGCACGGCGGTCGCCACCGCACTCCTGATCGCGCCGAGCGCCCAGCACCGGATCCTCTGGCGAGCGCAGGACAAGGAAGCCCTGCTCAAACGCGCCAACATCATGGCCATCGCGGGGACCGTCTTCCTCGCGCTTGCAGTGACGGGCGCCGTCTGGGTGGTAACGGACGTGATCTACGACCAGGCGCCCACCGCAGTCGTGACGGGCGGTGTCGCCGGCCTCTTCGCGTGGATCTGGTTCGTGGTTCCGCTGATCCGCCGCGCCCGGGCCTAGCCTCCTCGTCGGTCAGCGCTCTAGGAGGTGCGGCCCGGCCCTCCCGGGCTCGCACCTCTCGGGCGCCGGGCGCTAGTGCGCCTGGTGCATCTCGGCCTCGGTGCCGGGTACGTGCAGGAGGTTCTCGACGCCCTTGACGCCCTTGACGTTCCGCGTCATCTCCTCCAGGTCCCGGATCAGCTCGGGCCGGTCGACCTCACCGCGCAGGATCACGACGCCGTCCTCGGCGTTGACGTTGATCTGGCCCTTCGGCACCTCGGGGTCGCGGAAGATCTCGGTCTCGACCTTGCGGGCGAGCGTGGTGTCGTCCGGGTCGTCCACGGCGACGTCAGGCGCCCGGCTGCCCGTAGCAGGCCGCGCTGGCGCAGGAATCCCAGGACACGATCCCGCGTCTCAGAGCGGCGTGTCGCTCCGGCGGCCGGATCGAAGAAGTACTTGAACGCGGCCCCCAGGCCGATGAGCGTGATCAGCTTGCGCATGCGTGTCCCTTTCTCTCGAGTCTTGTTTCAAGTTGGCCTACCCCGACTTTCGCCCGGCAAACGTGATTCGTCCCGGGACCGACGGGGAACGAGTAGGCGATGTCAGAGGTTCAGCGCGAAGCCGGGCGCATCGCCCGTCTCATGGGACGGGGGCGCAGCGAAACGACGCCGTTCTGGGTGCATACGAGCGTGCTGCTCGTGATCGCCGTCGTAGCGGCGATTCTCATCCTCGCGGCGTTCGCCGCGCGCCAGCTGGTCTAGCGGAGGCTCAGTCGCCCCAGTCGAAGTCGCGGGAGCGGCCCCAGAGGCCGTCCTCGACCCCGGTGTCCTCGGAGACCTCAGGCGCAGCGTGCGCCTCGACGGGCACCATCACGTCCCCGTCCATGGTCTCCTCGATCCGCGCCTGCTCCTCCGTCTTGAAGAGCGGGTGGTTCTCGAACGGATCTTCGATCCTGTAGCGCTCGATGGGCATCTGGTTGTCGAGATCAGCGTTCTTCCGCTTGAGCTCGAGGTGGTCCTGAATCACGTCTGCGAAGAGCGACGGTGTCTCTACCGGCATAGACAAACCTCCTGTAAAACGGTCGGCGGAGGATTGTAACGACCTCCGAGGCTGTCAGTCACGCGACACGGTCGTGCGGAGGGTCGCCCACGACGTCCGCGCGGGCGACTTGGTCCTTGCCGCGGCGCTTGGCGTCGTAGAGCGCGGCGTCGGCGGCCGCGACGAGGCCGTCCTTGGTGTGGAGCGCCGGATAGGCTGCCACGCCGAAGCTCGCCGTGACGTCGACCTCCTCGCCGTCGGGGGCGACGATCGAGCGCTGCCGCAGGTTGTCGCGGATGCGCTCGGCGAGCGCCGCACCGCCCTCCAGGTCGGTTCCCGGGAGAACGACCGCGAACTCCTCACCGCCCCACCGACCGGCGAGGTCGATCTCGCGGATGCTCTCCGCCAGCGCCGCCGCGAACTCGCGCAGCACCACGTCGCCGAACGGGTGTCCCCAGCGGTCGTTGATCTGCTTGAAGTCGTCGAGGTCGGTCATGAGCAGCGCCAGCGGCTCGTCGAAGCGCCCGGCGCGGGCAAGCTCGGTCTCGAGGGCACCCTCGGCAAGGCGGCGGTTCGCCAGCCCGGTGAGCGGGTCGACGAGCGCCTGCTTCTCGACGGTGTGGTGGTTGCGAGCGTTTGCAAGGGCGATGGCTGCGTGGCCGACGAGCCAGGTGGCCGTCTCGGAATGCTCGTCGCCGAAGCGCGGGCCGACCAGCACGAGCGTGCCGAAAGTGTCCCGTCCGGCAATGACGGGGAAGCGAAGCCGGTCGCCCGCGGCGTCTGGATCGCCCGTGGGGAGGTCGATGCCCTCGGCGGTCTCCAGGTAGCCGCCGGCCGCGCCGGTCGCCTGGACGGCGGTCTCCACGATCACGCGCAGGAGCTCCTCGGCGTCGTGGGTGGCGGCGAGCGCCTCGCCGAACCGCATCGTCGCGTCGCGCACGCGGGTGCGCTCGGCCTCGAGCTCGCTCAGCCGCGCCTGGAGCTGGTCGGCGGTCTCGTTGAAGGCACGGGCCAGCTGGGCGAACTCGTCGCGGCCCTTGACCGGAACGCGCGTGTCGAGCTTGCCCTGCGCGATTCCACGCGCCGCCTCCACGAGCGTCCCGAGCGTGCGGACGATCGAACGGCCCTCGATGTACGCGAGCAGGGCGATCAGGATCAGCGCCACCAGCAGCGGCACGAAGACGCGGCCCGCGGCACTCGTGACTGCGGAGTCGAGCCGGCTCTGCGGCGTGAGGATCGCAAGCTGGACGCCCGCGGGGGCCGGCAGCGCCTCGGAGGCGAGCAGCCTGAAGCGCTCGGAGCCGAGCTTCACGGTCTGCGGCTCGCCGGCCGAGACGTCGGCGCGGCCTCCGGTCGCCGGGTCGGCGTCGACGACGCGACCGTCCGAGAGGAAGACGAGCACATGGTCGGAGTCGAGGCCCGAATGGCGTGCGAGCCGATCTGCGAGCCCGTCGATCAACGGGCAGCGAGGCGATCACGCGGCCGAGCTCGCCCTGCAGGCCTGCGACTCGGACCGGCCGCTCGGCGGCGAGCGCCGCACGCCGGCCGACCCTCAGACCCGGGCCTTCGACGCGGAGGTTGGGCGAGCCGCGCAGCGCGCGTCGGACCGCGGAGGCGTCACGCGCCGCCAGCGCGAGCTGGAAGGCCCGATCGCGCGCGACGTCCTGCGCGGAGGCCTCGAGACGCGTGAGCTGGTCGCGATAGTTCGCGAGCGCGCCGCGGAGGCCGACCTCCAGGACCGCGTCGGCGCGGTCGGTTTCGGCGCGCTCGGTGACGGCGTCGAAGCCCCAGAACGCCACTGCAAGCGGCAGCAGCGAGATCAGCGCGAAGTACGCGGCGAGCTTGAGTTTGAAACTTTCCACAGCGGCCTTTAGCACCCCCTCCGGTCGGCCGATAGACAATTTGTCGGCTAGAGGGGGGAATTACATGAGGGCAAAGCTCGTATCCATGGCCAGCGGGGTCGTTCTCGTCCTGGCGCTCGGCACGCTGGTGACGGTGCCGCTGCGGCTCAGCTCACCGTTGACGACCGCGGGCCCGGAGGGCCTGTCGGTTTCCCTCCCCGCGCCGCGCGCTGTGGTCCAGGCCCCGCCGCCTCCGGCGCCCAAGCAGGTCGCTCGGCCCGTCGTGGCGACACCCAAGCCGAAGCCGGCACCGCCTCCAGCGGCGATCGCCGTGGCCATCTCCTCGCCCGCGCCCGCTCCTCCGGCGGCCCCGCCGCCGCCCGCCCCGGCTCGCCCGCGGCCCGCCCGGCCGGCGCCACCGCCCGCTCCGCCCCCGGCCGCTCCGGCGCCGCAGCCCGCACCTCAGCCGACTCCCGCGCCGCCTCCTGCTCCACCTCCGCCCGTCGCTCTCCCCGCGCCGCCGCCCGCGCCCGTCGTGCTCCTGCAGAGCAAGCCCCTGAAGGGCGGCGAAGGCGACCGCGACGACGACCACGACGACGACGACGACGACGACCGCGACCGCGACGACGCGACCGCGACCGCGGCGGCGACCGCGACCGCGGCGACGACCGTGACCGCGACAAGGATCGCGACCACGACAAGGATCGTGACGACGACGACCGCGACGGCGCCGATCGAGACGACCACGACGACTGAGACCCGTGTGGCACGATGGGACGGTCATGCGACCGCCGTTCATCCGCCGCATGGGGCCTGTCGGCCTCTTCCTCACCGCCTACGACATCTGGCGCCGGATCCCGCCGAAGCAGCGTCGCCGCATCCTCAACGAGACGCGCAAGCACGCGCCCGCGGTGGCACGCGCCGTCGGGCAGCGCGCGCGCCGCAAGCCCAAGCTCTAGCGGCCGAGAACGTCTCTGACGATCCGGTCCTGCTCGCGCAGGTGCGCCGTCGGGTAGCCCTCACTCGGGCTCGCACGCCACGGCCGGCCGGCGTAGCTGCAGCTGGACGCGGCCGCCGACGGCCTCCTCGAGCCGGTGCCTGATCGCCCGGTACGCGCCCATGTTCTGCGGCTCCTCCTGGGCCCACACGACCTCGTCGAGCGTCGGGGTATCGGTTGCACGAGGTCGGCGGCCGGGCTGACGGGGAACGGATAGAGCTGCTCGATCCGCGCGACGGCGATCTCCGGGTGCGTTCGGCGCGCTCGGAGTGGCCGACGATGTCGTAGTAGACCTTGCCGGAGGTCAGGACGAGCCGGCGCACGCGCTCCCGGTCGACGCCGGGCTCGTCGAGCACCGGCTGGAACGTGCCTTCGGTCAGCTCGCGTAGCGTCGAGGTCGCCTCCTTCATCCGCAGCAGCCCCTTCGGCGTCATCACGATCAGCGGCCGGGCGGACGGGTCGAGCGCCTGCCGCCGCAGCAGGTGGAAGTACTGCGCGGCCGTGGTGGCGTTGACGATCCGGACGTTCTCCTGTGCCGCGAGCTGGAGGAAGCGCTCCAGACGCGCGCTCGAGTGCTCGGGCCCGTTTCCTTCGTAGCCGTGCGGCAGCAGGAGCGTCAGCCGTGAGGTCTGCTGCCACTTCGAGAGGCCGGAGACGAGGAACTGGTCGACGATCACCTGCGCGCCGTTGACGAAGTCGCCGAACTGCGCCTCCCAGAGGACGAGCGACTCGTTCGGCCGCCACCGAGTACCCGTACTCGAAGCCCAGCGCCGCGAACTCCGACAGCGGCGAGTTGTAGACCTCGAACGAGGCGGCGGCCTCGTCGAGGTGCTTGATCGGCGCGTACGTCTCGCCCGTCTCGGGGTCGTGCAGGACGAGGTGCCGGTGGCGCGAACGTGCCGCGCTCCGTGTCCTGGCCGGTCAGCCGGATGGGGATGCCTTCGACCAGCAGGCTCGAGAGCGCGAGCGCCTCGGCGTGACCCCAGTCGATCCCGCCGGCGTTCGAGCGCCTCCGGCGCCGGTCGAGCTGCCGCTGCGAGCTTCGGGTTGACGGTGAAGCCCTCGGGCACGCGCGTGCAGCTCCTCGTCCAGGCGGCGCAGCCGCTCCTCGGGCACCGCCGTCACGAGGTTCGCGTCGGCCGCGCGCGGCAGGCGGTCGCTGCGCGGGGCGACGGGCTGGCCGAAGGTGGCCTTCAGCCGCTCGTGCGCCTCGCGGAGCCTCGTCTGCTCCGACTCGAAGAGCGCCTTCGACTCGTCCTCCGAGACGACGCCCTCCTCGGCCAGCCGCGCCGCGAACTGCTCGCGCGCGGTGGCCTGACGCTCGATCCGCGCCGCCATCAGCGGCTGGGTGTACGCGGGCTCGTCGCCCTCGCTGTGGCCGTGCCGCCGGTAGCCGACGAGGTCGACGACGACGTCGCGGCCGAAGCGGCGGCGGAACGCCATCGCCAGGCGGATCGCCGAGATCGCGGCCTCGGGGTCGTCGGCGTTGACGTGGATGATCGGGACGTCGAAGCCCTTGGCGAGGTCGCTCGAGTAGCGGGTCGAGCGGCCCTGCTCCGGATCGGTCGTGAAGCCGATCTGGTTGTTGGCGATCAGGTGGAGGGTGCCGCCGGTCGTGTAGCCGTGCAGTCCCTGCAGGTTGAGCGTCTCGGCCACGACGCCCTGGCCCGGGAACGAGGCGTCGCCGTGGATGAGCACCGCGACGCCCGACGCTCGGCTCGTGCCAGCCCGCGCGGGTCGAGCGGTCGGTCTGCTGGGCGCGCGTCGAGCCCCTCGACGACGGGATCGACCGCCTCGAGATGGCTCGGATTCGCCGCGATCCTCACGCTGATCTGGCCCGAGGCAGTGCCGCGCCGGCCCTCGGCGCCGAGGTGGTACTTGACGTCGCCGCTGCCGCCCGCCGGGTCGGCCGCGACCGCCTCCAGCGTCCGCTCGGCCTCGAACTCGCGCAGGATCGTCTCGTACGGCCGGCCGATCACGTGGGCCAGCACGTTGAGCCGGCCGCGGTGCGCCATCCCGATCACGACCTGGTGGGCGCCGGCCTCGGCGGAGAGCTCGATCGTCTCGTCGAGCATCGGGATCATCGTGTCGAGGCCCTCGACCGAGAACGACTTCTGCCCCAGGAAGGCGCGGCGCAGGTACTGCTCGAAGCCCTCCACCTCGGTCAGCCGCGCGAGCAGCCGCTTCTTCTCGTCGTCGGTGAGCCTCGTCCGGTAGCGCCCCGACTCGATCGCGTGGCGGAGCCAGACGCGCTCCTCGTGGTCGGAGATGTGCTCGATCTCGTACGCGATCGTGCCGGAGTAGATCTCCTTGAGCCGCGGCAGCACGTCGGCGAGCGTCTCGCCGGGAACGTGCACGCGCAGCACCGAGGCCGGGATCTGCGCCTGCAGCTCGGGAGTGAGCGGCGGCTGCAGCATCTCGGGCTCGAGCGACGGGTCTCCGACCGGCTCGGAGCCGAGCGGATCGAGGCGGGCGGCGAGGTGCCCGTGGGTGCGATGGGCCTTGACGAGCGCCATCGCGGCGGCGACGCCGCCGAGCAGCGTGTCGTCGACGGGACGTGCCTCCGCCGGTGCAGGGGCGGGGGCCGGCGGCGCCTCGACCGTCGCCGCCCCGGCGTGGGTGCGGCCGTTTCCGTCCTCCCCGCGCAGGACCTCCAGAAGCCGCGCCAGCCCCGGGTGCTCGGCGACGAGCTCGCTGTCGCCGCTCTCGAAGAGCGCGCGCCACTCCGAGGGAACGGCCTCCGGGTTCTCGAGGTACTGCTCGAAAACGCCCCGGGCGTAGCCTGAGTTCAGTCCGTCGACGTCATTCACGTCTGCACTCTTTCTAGCAACCCCTGTCCACCCCTCGCGGGGGATTCGGGCTCAGAACTCTTAGTAGATCGGATTCTCGGTCAGGACCGCGACGATCATGCCGAGGACCCAGCCCACCGTCACGGTCGCGACGGCCCACGCCGACAGCTTCTCGTTGCGCCCGCCGATGCCGACGGCGATCAGCGCCACGATCAGTGCAGCCGGGCCGATCCGCGCCGGTCGGTAGACGATCGAGAACAGCCCGGCCACCAGCGCGGCCGCGGCCAGGAAGCCGGCGACGGCGTCCGCGCTGCTGCTGCGTTCCTCCGAGCGGACGCTCATACGCGGACCCTCGGGGCTCGGGCGCGGCCTCGGTGCGGCCCGCCGCGCAAGGGACGGCGTCCGCGTGTCGGCTGCCAGCGGCGCGGCAAGTCGCCGATCTCCACTCGCGTGACGGCGCCCTCGGGCGGGCGCGGCTCCGCCCGGATCGCCCACCAGCACACCCCGGCCAGGTACAGGATCGGGAGCTTCAGGATCAGCATCATGAAGACCAGCTCGACCACGACGCCGGGAGTCTAGAACAGCGCGTCGCGGGACCTAGAGCTCGTTTCAGAATGGGGCCTCGCCGTCGGGGTGCGATGGGCGGTGCGAGGCAAGGACGCAGGGAGCGTTCGTATCCTTGCGATACGGGCGCGACCGAGGACGCGGCATCGCGCCGTCCAGCGCGGCCCGGCGGCTCAGACTTCATTTTGAAGCGAGCTCTTAGTCCGGCGCGGTCACGTGGAGGCGGAGCACGTCGGGGCGGTGGTAGTGCCCCGCCGGGTCGAAGCGCTGCCGCTCCTCGAACAGACGCGCCGGATCGAGGTCGGCATAGAGGATCCCCTCCTCGTCGTAGAGCGGGCCGGCGAGGTAGCTCCCGTCCGGGCCGAGGATCGCACTGCCGCCGCGGCCGATCACGTCCGTCCCCTCGAGCTCGGCCAGCAGGGGGAAGTCGTCCGGGTAGGCGGACGCGCGCTGGAAGTGCGAGGGCGCGACGACGAAGGCTCGCGACTCGCGCGCGATGTGGACGAGCGTGGCCTGCCAGGCGTCGCCGTCGTCGGCAGTGGAGGCGACGTAGACCTCGACGCCCGACTCGTAGAGCGAGAAGCGAGCGAGCGGCATGTAGTTCTCCCAGCAGATCAGGCCGCCGATCCGCCCGAAGTCGGTCTCGATCGCCCGCAGCCCGCCCCCGTCGCCCTGCCCCCAGACGAGGCGCTCGTGGTTGGTCGGTACGAGCTTGCGGTGACGCTGGGCGAGGCGCCCGTCCGGCCCGTGGTAGAGCAGGGTGTTGTAGAGCGTCCCCGGCCGTGCCGGATCGACCTCGTTCACGCCGGTCACGAGCCAGACGCCGTTCTCGCGGGCGATCTCGCCCAGCCGGTCGGCCGCCGGGCCGGGCACCGCGACCGACTCGCGCGCGAGCAGCGCGAACGCGGCCTTCGCCCGTGGGTCCGCCCAACCGGCAAAGGCCTTCGCCCAGGCCGACGAGGGATATGCAGGGATGAACGTCTCGGGGAACACGAGCAGGCCCGCGCCCTCCCGCGCGGCCTCTGCGGTGATCGCCGCCAGCTTGTCGAGTGTGGCCTCGCGGTCCAGGACGACAGGCTCCGCCTGCACGCACGCGACCTTGATCGGCTCCATCCGGGAGATATTCCTTGATCTGCGCCCGTCTGTCGCTATCCTTCGAACACAGTTCCCGCCGAAAGGAGGAGGCACGATGACCGCGATCTCGCACGACCTCTTCCTTCGCGCTGCGCTTACGCGCTAGGCGGACTTCCTCTCTTTTCGGAACGGCCGCCTCGTGCCGGGCGCGCGCCTTCCTGTTGACCGTTCCGGAAAGGAGCACCACGCTTGTCTCTCATGACCGATTCACACCGCACGCGCCTCGGCTGGAATCCTGAGCTCGACGAGGCGTTCGCACCCTACGCGGACGAGGGGCTCGTCCCCGCCCGCGTGACGGTTCAAAACCGAGGCCTCTACACCGTCGCCGGCGACGACGGCGATCTCGAGGCCGAGATCTCCGGGCGCCTGCGCCACGAGGCGGGCGGCGGCGGCGACCTGCCCGCGGTCGGCGACTGGGTCAGCCTCCTGCCGCTCCAGGGCGACAACAGGGCGACGATCGTCGGCATCCTGCCGCGCCGCACGAAGCTCTCGCGCAAGGTGTCGGAGCGCGAGCTCGACGAGCAGGTGCTCGCGGCCAACATCGACGTGATCTTCCTGGTCACGTCGCTGAACAGCGAGCTCAACCTGCGCCGCCTCGAGCGGTACCTCGCCACCTCGTGGGAGAGCGGCGCGGCGCCCGTGATCCTGCTCACCAAGAGCGACCTGTCCGAGGACGCCGACGCCCGTCGCGCGGAGGTCGAGTCGATCGCCTTCGGGGTCCCCGTGCACGTGCTCAGCTCGCTCACGGGCGACGGCATCGACGAGCTGCCGCCGTACTTCGAGGGCAACCGAACGGGCGTCTTCCTCGGCTCATCGGGCGTGGGGAAGTCGACGCTGATCAACGCGCTGCTGGGCGAGGAGCTCCTGGCCACCGCCGAGATCCGCGAGTCCGACGACCGCGGACGGCACACGACACAGGCGTCGCGAGCTGATCCTCCTGCCGGACGGCGGCATCGTCATCGACACCCCCGGGATGCGAGAGCTCCAGCTCTGGGAGAGCGACGAGGGCATGGACACGGCCTTCGCGGACATCTCGGAGCTGGCGGCGCAATGCCGCTTCGCGGACTGCTCACACGAGCAGGAGCCGGGCTGCGCGATCCGGGCGGCGCTGGCGGACGGCTCGCTCGACCGGGAGCGCTGGGAGAGCTACCTCAAGTTGCAGCGCGAGCAGCGGGCGCTCGAGATCAAGCTCGACAAGCGGCTCCAGGCGGACGAGCGCAAGAAACGGCGGGCGTTCGCACGTCAGATGCGGCGGCCGAAGAAGTACTAGGGAGGGTTCGCCAAGCCCTCCTAGTCGATCAGGCCGAGGCGTAGCGCCGTCGCCACTGCCTGCGTGCGCGTGGCGGCGCCGAGGCGGGTCGACGCCTTGCGTAGGTGCGAGCGAACGGTCTCGCCGCCGATCGAGAGCCGCTCCGCGATCGCGTCGTGCGCGAGACCTTCGGCGAGCAGGCGGAGCACGGCGAGCTCCCGTTCCTTCAGCTCCGGGACGGCGGCGATCCCGGTCAGCGCGACCGGGGCGAGCGCCGGGTCGACGTAGATCTGCCCGGCGAGCGCTGCCTCGAGCGCGCGGATCAGATCCGGGAGCGGGGCTTCCTTGAGGACGACGGCACGCGCTCCGGCGCCCAGGGCGTCGGCCACCAGTTGCTCGTCCGCCTCGGCGGTATAGACGACGATCGCCGTCTCCGGGCTGGCCTCGAGCAGACTGGCGATCAGCTCGGCGCCCGCGAGACGCGGCATCCGGTAGTCGACGAGGGCGAGCTCGGGGAGCTCGGCCCTGGCGGCGGCAACGGCACGCGGGCCGTCGGGCGCCGGGCCGACGACCTCGAAGTCGTTTCGCCTGAGCAGCTCGGCCACCGCCTCGAGGAGTGCGGGATGGTCGTCGGCGAGCAGGCAGCGAACGCTCATGCCGTGCCTTCCTCCGCCTGCGGAAGGATGGCCTCAGCCTCGAGCGGAAGCTCGAACGTGAAAGCGGTGCCGTGGCCCGGGCGCGACTCGACGAGCAGGCGACCACCGGCGAGCTCGAGGCGCTCCCGGGCGACGTCGAGCCCGAGGTGGCCCTCGCTGACCGCGATCTCCAGGCGGTTGATCTCGAAGCCGCACCCGTCGTCGGTCACGCGACAGCGGAGCGACTCGTCCGCCAGGGAAAGGTGGACGGTCACCCGTGACGCGGACGCGTGCTTGTGCACGTTCGAGAGCGCTTCCTGGACGAGTCTGAACGCCAGCCGCTCGACCTCGGGCGCGAGCCGTCGCGCGAAGGGCTTGACGTTGACCTCGACCCCGTTCGAGCGCAGTGCGTCGGCTGCGCCGTCGATCGCGGCTGCGAGGCCCCTGCTCTCGAGCATCGCGGGCTGGAGGTCGACGAGCAAACGGCGGAGCGACGAGATGATCGCGCCGCATCCGCCTGCCAGCTCGGAAAGCTTGGGATCGCCGGAGCGCTGGGCTTCGAGCTCGAGCCTGAGGCCGAGAGCGGTCAGCTGCTGCACGGCATCGTCGTGGAGGAGCTCGCCGATCCGGCGGGCCTCCCGCTCCTGCGCGGCGACCGTCTCGGCGATCAGCCGACCTCGGAGCTCGCGTTCCCGCTGCTGATCCGTGAGATCGTCGACGGTCGCGAGCAGCTCCCCGGTGGGAAGCGGCGCGAAGGCGACCGTGAGGAAGCGGCCCTCCTCGTTCCAGAGCTCGACGCCCTGACCGGGCTCCCCGGGCTTGCCGCCCGTCAGGCGGCCGATGCGGGCAAGGAACGTGTCCCATGACCGTGCGGGGCCGAGCATGGCAACAAACGAGCTGTTGGAGAAGCGCGCCTCCCCGTCGGAGCCGAAGACGCACATTCCGGTCCTGCTGGCCTCGAGCGCGCCGTTCTTGACGGCGTAGGCCTGCACCAGCTCGGCCTGCGTGCGAACGATCTCTCCAGCCTGGCGCCGCTGCACGCGGGCCGAGTACGCGGTGCGCACGACGAGCAGGACGAGCAGGAGGCCGATGCCGAAGGTGTCGATAGCGCCGATGTGGTCGCGACCCCAGGCCTGCACGACGTCCAGCCCCACCAGCACCGCGATCAGGCCGGTCAGGACGGCGGTGACCGCCCCGGGGCGAATCCGGGCCGTGTAGTCGCGCCGCCAGCCGGGCGGCAGGAGCGCGGCGATCGCGGCGAGCGAGAAGGCGGCGATCCACCCCAGATCGGCGATCGCCCCCGTGACGTAGTCGTCTCCCATCAGGGAGTAGTAGGTGTCGGCGAAGACGAGGGCGAAGAGCGACGCACTGACGACGAGCAGCCGCCCGCGCTCGGCCCAGCCCTGCACGAGCATGCCGCCGATGACGACCGTGAAGAGCACGAGGTCGATGAGCGGGTACACCAGCAGGATGGCACTGTCGAAAGAGAAGGCATCGATCGAGTTCACGGTGGGAGCGATCACGAACTCGAGGCTGAAGAGCGCGGCCACCCCGGCGACGAGCCCGGCATCGGCCAGCGAGCCGGCCCCGAAACGACGAGCGCGCTTCGGCCAGAGCGCGACGCCGACGGCGAGCAGGACGACGCCGGACAGGAAGCCGAGGTCGGCAAAGGACGGGAAGGGCGATTCGATGCGCCAGACGAGCTCGTACCACGACCAGATCGCCTGTCCGAGGCCCCAGCTGAGGCAGCCGGCGCCGAGCGCGAGGAATGCCCGTGCGCTTGCACGGTTGCGCGGATCGCGCGCAGTCAGCAGGAAGGCGGCGGCCGCGAGCAGCGCTGCGGTCATCTCACCGAGATCGATGACGGCGGTGCGCGCGAACGACTCAGCGGAGAGCGCGACGAAGCCGACGAGCAGCGCCGCAGCATCGAGGACGAGCAAGGCGGCGAGGACACGGCGGAGGCTCACGCCACCACCGCCCGAACGTACTCGGCCAGGGCGGAACCGGGAATGCCCTTGAACAGGAAGTGTGCCGCACCGGCCTCGTGCCCGGAATCGCGCAGCTCGGGCTCCTCGTACGCGGAGATCAGGATCACGCGGGTGCTGGGCTCCAGGCGCTTGATCCTTCGAGTTGCCTCGATCCCGTCGAGGATGGGCATGCGAACGTCCATGACGACCACGTCGGGCCGCTCGGACTCCACGAGCGCCACGGCCTCGTGGCCGTTCTCCGCCAGCCCGACGATCTCGATGCCGTCCTGCGCACCGAGGTAGGCCTCGAAGCTCATGAGGACTGCAGGGTGGTCGTCGGCGATGACCACGCGGATCATGCCGCCTCCAGGTGGGTGCGGACGCGACCGGTCAACTCGTCGGGGGAGCCGTTGTTCTCGATGACGTAATCGACGGCGCCGCGCCGAAACGCCTCGACGGCGATCGATGCAGAGCCTTCTCCGGTCAGCATCACGACCGGAAGTGAGGGTGCCGCGTCCCGAGCGACATCGAGGAACTCGAGTCCGCCCTCGTTCGGAAGGTCATGAGCGACGATCGCGAGCGACCACGTCGAGTCCCGGCAAAGGTCGAGCCCGCGTTTCAGGGAGTCTGCATGCACGACGCGAACGTCGGCGAAGGCGTGCTCCAGGGAATCGGCGGTCAGGGCAGCGTGGGCGCAGTCGTGGTCGACGAGCAGCACCGAGAGCAGGTTGGGGCGCTCGGCTGCCTGCTGGCTCGTCAGCAGCTCGAGGCCGTTCTCGTCGAAGCCGAGCTCACCGGAGCCGACGAGCTCGAGTGCCATGTCGACGAGAGCGGGATCCCACTGGGCACCTCGGCCGGCCTGGATCTCCTCCAGGATCTTCCGGCGTCCGAGGGCATCGCGGTACACGCGGTGCGTGGACATCGCCTCGATCGAATCGGCCAGCGAGACGATCCGCGCGCAGAGCGGGATCTCCGCGCCGGCCAGACCGTCGGGATACCCCTTGCCGTCCCAGCGTTCGTGATGGTGCCGCACGATCGGGCGGACGCCGGCGAGCAGCTCGAGCGGCGCGAGCAGCCGGTCGCCGATCACGGTGTGCGTGCGCATCAGCGCGAGCTCCTCGATGGACAGGGGGCCCGCTTTCAGCAGCACTCGATCGGGAATGCCGATCTTGCCGACGTCGTGCAGGACGGCTCCGAGCCGAATCTGCTCCAGCTCGTCGCGGGAAAGGCGGGCGCGCTCCCCGAGCCGGATGGCGAGAGCGGAGAGTCGCTCGCAGTGCCCCTCCATGCCTGAGTCGCGCGCCTCGATGGCGTTGCCGAGGGCCGCGGCGAGGGTCGGGGCGAGGAGACGCTCGCGCAGGTCCTGCTCGGCCCGGCGGGCTCGCTCGAGGGCGGCCGCGACCGCCTTGTGCAGTTCCGCGTGCGAAAAGGGCTTCATCAGGAAGCCGTCGGCTCCGCGCCCGACGGCGTCGCTGAGGTTCTCGTAGGTGCCGGCACCGGTGACGAGCACCACGGGCATGCTCGGCCGGCGGATCCGGACCTCGTCCAGCAGCTCGATCCCCGAGAGGCCGGGCATGAGGATGTCGCTCACGACCACCGAGACCTCGTCGAGGAGCTCGAAGGCGCGCTCGGCCGTCTCGGCTGCGACGACCTCGTAGCCGCCGCGCTCGAGGATCTCGACCATCAGGTCGCGGATGACGGCCTCGTCGTCGATGACCAGGACGCGACTCACGCCTGAACCACCTGCGCGGGGAGACTGAGCAGGAACTCCGTGCCCTCACCGGGCTGCGACTCCGCAGTCAGCGTGCCGCCGTGCGATTGCGCGAGCCCGAGGCTCACCGAGAGACCGAGGCCGGTGCCGCCGACGCCGCGCTTCGTCGTGTAGAAGGGCTCGAAGATCCGCGCGAGAGTCTCCTCGGGAATCCCCGGGCCGTCGTCGCAGATGCGCGCGACCACCTGGTCGCCCCGGCAGGCGATCTCCACGACGACCGTGCCGCCGCCGGGCATCGCCTGGCGCGCGTTCGAAAGGAGGTTGATGAAGATCTGCTTCAGCTGGTTGGCGCTCGCGTCGACGAGCATCGGCTCGTCGGGGTAGCGCTCGACGATCTCGAGCTGCTTGGCCGCGCTCGTGCGCCGGAAGAGCTCCACCGTCTGGCGTACGACCTCGGTCAGCGAGACCGTGCCGCGCTCGTCCGAGCGCTCGCGGGCGAAGTCGAGCAGGCTGCGGACGATGTCCCTGATCTCCACCCCGGTCGACTGGATCACCTCGAGCCGTTCGCGCTGCTTGCTTTCGGGCGGGGAGTCCTCGATCAGGAACTCGACCAGCCCGAGGATCGCGAAGAGCGGGTTGTTGATCTCGTGCGCGACGCCCGCTGCGAGCTCGCCGATCGAGGCGAGCTTCCCGCTCTGCATCAGCTGCTGCTCGAAGCGCTGGCGCTCGCCGAGGTCGGTGACGAGCGCGACCTGTGCGGCGGGCTCGTCCGCGCTGTTCAGCACGAGGACGCTCTTGACCTCGACGGGCGTCAGACCGCCGCCCTTGTGGCGGACGAGCATCTCGCCGCTCCCGGAGCCCTTGACGCTGTCGGCCGAGGCGATCCAGGGCCACGGAGGCGTCATGCCGAGCATCTCCTCGGGCGAGTAGCCGGTCAGTTCGCTCATGGCGCGGTTGACCCGTAGAACCTCCATTGTCTCGGGGTCGGAGATGCCAACGGCGGTCGGTAGCGCCTCGAACACGTCCTCGAGCACCCGCTCGGTGAGGACCATGCGGGCGCGTTTCACGAGCTCGAAATGGGTGCGAACGGCGATGCGGGTGAGGCCTGCAAGGCGAGCCAGCGTCTCGACTGCCGCGTCCAGGTGCGCACGCGTGCAGGGCAGCCGCCAGGCGGCCTGAATCGTGATCGGGGCGAAATCGCCGCTGACGACGGGAACCGAGATGGACGACGTCATCGCCTCCAGCGACCTGGTCATCTTCGGGCTGTAGCCGGTCGCGCCCGGCCGTGCGCACGGCGGTGACCGTCGCGCGCCCGCTCGCCGCGGCTTTCCACACCGGGTTTCCCGGCTGGATGAACTCGCCCGCGTGGCCGACGGGTGCACCCGCGACAGCGCGGATCGTCCCGCTCAGGCGCTCGGCGTCCCAGATGACGACGCTGGCCGTGTCGGCGTGGAGGAGCGAGCGTGCGCGTTCGGCCAGAGCGACGAACGCCGCCTCGATGGTCGGCGCCTCGTTGATCTCGAGCGCGGCGTCGACGAGGGCGCCGTTCGAGCGCATGCCGGAGGCAGACCCCTCGCCGTTCGGGTCCGCAGATGTGATTCGGGTCGCCGCAACGTTCCCCACCTGTAGATCCTCGGCGGGGGACTCACCCGCCCGGTTCCCCCGAAGCGCGCGTCTCATCTACCCCTTTCGGTGGAGGCCGTATGAGAAGCTGCGACAGTTGTCACGGACCTCTGCGAGCGCCATCACCTGTCTCGTGGCCGACGACCACCCGGCTCTGGTCGAGGCGGTCGTCGCCGTGCTCGAGGACAACGGCATGGAGGTCGTCGGTCGCGCCCGCAACGGTGACGAGGCTCTCTCCAAGCTCGAGACCCGGAGCCCGCGGGTAGCACTGGTCGATCTGCGGATGCCCCACCTGTCGGGGATCGAGCTGGCGCGAAAAGCCACGCGCAGCGCGCCCGAGACTGCGGTGATCCTCTACACCGGCTACGGAGACCGGTCGCTGCTGATGGAGGCGCTGGACGCCGGCGTTCGCGGCTTCGTTCTGAAAGAGGCGCCGCTCGTCGACCTCGTCCGCGCCGTGAAGACGGTCGCGGCGGGCGGCACCTACGTCGATCCCGTGCTCGTCGGCGTGCTCGCGAGCCCGCAGGCGATCGACCAGCTGCCCGCGCTCAGCCAGCGCGAGCGGGACGTGCTGCGGCTCCTCGCGAACGGAATGTCGAACGAGGAGATCGGCAAGGAGCTGTTCATCTCGCCCGAGACCGTTCGTACCTACGTGCGCAAGGCCATGGGCAAGCTGGAGGCCGACACGCGGACGCAGGCGGTCGCGACGGCGCTACGCCAGTCGCTGATCGCCTAGCTCGACCGCTCTAGCGAGTGCTGCCCTCGCGGCGGCGCTGTGCGAGGGCCTGGATCCCCTCGCTGAACGTCACCTCGGGCTGCCCTTCGTCGTGCCGCTCCGGCTCCGGCGCCTCACCGTGCAGCGCCGCGACCGTGCTCTCGGCCGCCCTGCGCAATCGGCGCTCCCGGTTGCCGAGGTTCTCGCGGTCCCCGAGCTGGCGCTCCAGATCCTGGAGCGCCGCCTCGCGCTGCTCGAGCTCTGCGCCGCGGGCGGCCAGCTGGGTCGCGGCGAGATCAGCCTGGCTGTCGGCCGTCGCAACGAGCTCCCGCTCGCGCCCGTCCAGCTCGTCGCCGCGCCTGGCGAGCTCCCGCTCGCGCTCCTCCAGCTCGTCGCCGCGCCTGGCGAGCGCGCGCTCGCGCTCCTCCAGGGCGACCTCGCGTGCCGCAAGCTCGGCGTCGCTCTCGTCCTCGACCACCGCGTCTGCGGCGGCGGCGAGCCGGTGCTCGCTCCTCGAGCTCGTCGAGCTCGACGCGGCGACTCTCGAGCTCGCCGGTCGCGCCCGTCGAGCTCGGCGCTGCGCACCTTCAGCGCCGTCTCGCGCTGCTCGAGCTCCGCCTGCCGCCCGCCCACTTCCGCCTCGCGTGCCGAGAGGGCGGCCTCGCGCTCCGCCACGGCCTCGTCGCGCTCGGCGAGCGCCCGTTCCCGCTCGGCGCTTCGCTCCTCGCGCTCGTCGAGCACCTGGACGCCCGCGTCCGACTCCACCCGGGCCGATTCGAGCTCGGCGCTCTTCTGCGCGACCTCGACCTCGAGCGCCTCGAGGCGGCCGCGGCGCTCCGCGAGCTCGGTCGCCCGGCCCTCGACCTCGGCCTCCCGTTCGGCCGAGCGCGGCGGCCAGGTCGTCGATGCGGCCGAGCCGCGTCACCAGCTTCTGCTCGCGCTCGTCGAGCTCGACGAGCCGCTTCTGCAGCTCGGCCTGACCTGCGGCTACCGCGGTCTCCAGGTAGGAGATCCGTTGCTCGCGGGCCTCCAGCTCGGCCAGCCGGCGCTTGAGGTCGACATCCGGCGTCTGACGCTGAACCTGCGCGCGCCGAGCCTCGTCTCGAAGCTCACGCGCGCGCTCGTGCAGCTCACGGCGCTGGTCGTTGAGGTTCTCCTCGAGGCGGCGAAGCCACGCCTCCCGGTCGGCGAGCGGCGCTGACGCGCGCGGCGCCCGCAGCTCCTCGCGCTGCTCCTCTTCCCGCCGTCGCCTGCGCACCCCGCGCCGACCCTAGCAAGCAGCGAGGCCGCCCAGAGACGGCCTCGCCGCTCGCTGCGTTTCGGTGGCGCTTAGTTGAAGGCGTACTTCTCGTACTCCGCGACGTTGTCCTTCGTGACGACCGCGGCCGGCACGATCACCTGGCGCGGAACCTCCGGCGGAACGAGCTCGGAGAAGCCCTCGCCGAGCGCGATCAGGCGGGCCATGTTCACGGCAGTTCCCGCCATGTTCGGGTTGTAGAGGAACGTGGCGCGGTAGAGGCCGCCTTCGTCGATCTGCTTCATCGCGTCCTGCGAGCCGCCGACGCCGGTGAGGAACATCTCGTCGTCGCGGTCGGCGTTGCGGATCGCCTGCACGACGCCCTGCGCCATGTCGTCGTCGTGCGTGTACACGGCGTCGATGTCGCTCTGGGCCTGGAGGATGTTCTCCATCACCGTCAGCCCCTTGTCGGGATTGAAGTCGCCGGGCTGCGAGGCGACGATCTTGACGCCGCCGTCGGGGCACTTCTTCTTGAGCGTGTCGGTGAAGCCCTTCGTGCGGTCGGTCGTGACCGAGATGCCGGCGAGACCCTGGATCTCGACGACGTTGCCCTGGCACTTCAGCTCGTCGGCGATGTAGTTCGCCGCCAGGACGCCGATCTGGTAGTTGTCGCCGAGGATCGTCGCCGTCGCGGCGTCGGGCGCGGTGAAGAGCCGGTCGATGTTGACCACCGGAATGCCCGCCTTCTCGGCCTTCTGGGCGACCGGCGTGAGCGCGGCGCCGTCCTGCGGCAGCACGACGAGGACGTCGGGCTTCTGCGCGATCGCCTGCTCGATCTGCTGCGCCTGCGAGTCCGCGTCCGCGGCCTGGAGCAGCTCGAAGTCGACGTCGTCGTGCTCGTCGGCCGCCGCCTGGGCGTCCTTCGAGATCGCGCCGAGCCAGCCGTGGTCGGTCGGCGGCACGCTCGCGATGATGGTCACGCGTCTCGCCGGTACCGCCGCCGCTGCTGCCGCCGTCGCCCTCCGTCTCGGTGACCGTGACGGTCGTCGTGCTCTCGCTGTCGTCGTCGCCCATGCAGCCGCGCTGCACGATCGCCAGCAGCAAGGCTACGGCGAGGGAGATGAAGAGTCGCTTTCGCGACATTGCATTACCTCCCATTGTCGACTTGACTGCTCGGCCCGGCCGTTTCGGGCATCAGTACCGCGCCTCCGGGCGCTGCAGCAGGACGGCTCCGAGGACGATCAAGCCCTTCGTCACCTGCTGGATCTCGGTCGAGAGATTGAGCTGGGTCATGAGGCTGAAGATCAGCGCGAAGGTGAGGACGCCGAGGAACGTGCCGACGATCGTCGCCCGCCCGCCCGCGAGGCTCGTCCCGCCGATCACGACCGCGCCGATCGCGTCGAGCTCGTAGAGGTTTCCGCTCACCGGCGACGCGCTTCCGAGCCGCGCGCAGAGCAGGACCGTCGAGATGCCCGCGAGCAAGCCCGAGAGCACGTAGACGCTGAAGATGATCCGCCGGACCGGGACGCCGGCGATCCGCGCGGCCTCGCGGTTCCCGCCGACGGCGATCACGTAGCGGCCGTAGCGCGTCCGGTTGAGGACGATCCAGCCGAGGATCGCGATCGCGAGGAAGACGTAGACCGACACCGGGATCCCGAAGATCCGCCCGGTGCCGAACCAGAGCAGCGAGAACGGCCGCGGGTCGCCGAACGAGCCGCCGTTCAGGTCGAGCAGGCTCACGGGCAGCTTGTCGTTCAGCAGCAGCGCCAGTCCCCTCGCGATCGAGAACATCGCGAGCGTCGCGATGAACGGCACGACCCGCCCGTAGGCGACGGCCGTCGCGTTGACGGTGCCGAGGAAGGTCGCGAACAGCGATCGCGCCGAGGATGAAGACGAGGCTGCTCGTGCCGTCGTTGCCGACCATGATGCCGCCGAAGACGCCGGCGGCCGCGACCATCGAGCCGACGGAGAGGTCGATCCCGGCGGTCGCGATCACGAACGTCATCCCGATCGCGAGCACGCCGACGACGCTCGCCTGGGTGAGCATGTTGCGGACGTTGTCCCAGGTGGGGAACGTCTCGGGCTTCAGGATCGCGCCGGTCGACGAACAGGAGCACGACGACGATCGCGAGCGCGTACTCCTGGAACTCGAGCGCCTTCACCCGCTGGCCGAGTGCGCCGCCCGGCCCGGGCGCGGCGTTTCGATCCGAGTGCTCATACAACCTCCTCGACGAGATCGGGTGCGTCGGTCGGCGCGACGGCGTGGCGAAGCAGCGCTCGCTCGGTGGCGTCCTTGCCGTCGACCTCGGCGACGATCTCGCCTTCGCGCATGACGAGGACGCGCGTGCAGATGTGCGCCAGCTCCTCGAGCTCGGACGAGACGACGAGCACGCCGAGGCCCGAGCTGCGGCGAGGTCGCCGATGATCCGGTAGATCTCCGCCTTCGTGGCGACGTCGACGCCGCGCGTCGGCTCGTCGAGCAGCAGCACGCGGCACTCGTGGAGCAGCCAGCGTGCGAGCACGACCTTCTGCTGGTTGCCGCCGGAGAGCAGCCGGACCGACGCGGTCCGGGTCGTCCGGGACCGTGTTCAGCGCTCTGAGCTGCTTGCGCGCGGTCTCGCGCTCCTTGCGGACGTCGAGCAGAACGCGGGAGAAGCGGTCCGAGGTCGGCGATCGTGACGTTCTTCGTCTGGCTCCAGTCGAGGACGAGCGCCTGCGACTTGCGGTCCTCCGGGGCGAGCCCGAGGCCGCGGCGGATCGCGGCGCGCGGGCGCCGGCCCTCAGACGGCTTGCCGTCGAGGAGGATCTCGCCCTCGTCGAGGTCGGTCGAGGCCGTAGATCAGACGGAGGAGCTCCGTGCGGCCCGAGCCGACGAGCCCGCCGAGGCCGACGACCTCGCCGGCCCTGACCTCGAGGCTCACGCCGCGGACGGCCGGAAGCCGCCTCGCGTCGCGAACCTCGAGCAGCACCGCGGTCGGTTCCGACCGGCCGGTCCGGGTAGAGCTGCTCGACCTTGCGCCCGACCATGAGCTCGACCAGCTGGTCGGTCGGCGTCGTCGCGGGCAGGCCGGTCGCGGTCGTGCGGCCGTCCGCGAGGACGGTCACGCGGTCGCCGATGCGCCGGATCTCGTCGAGGCGGTGCGAGATGTAGACGACGCCGACGCCCTCGGCCGTCAGCCGCCGAACGACCTCGAAGAGCGTGCTGATCTCGCCCTCGTCGAGGATCGCGGACGGCTCGTCCATGATCAGCAGCCGCACGTTGCCCGAGAGCGCGCGCGCGATCGAGACGATCTGCTGCGCCGCCGGGCGCAGCCTTCCCGACCTTGGCCCGCACCGGGATCGACTCGTGCCCGAGCCGGGCGAGCAGCGCCTCCGACTCGCGGTACATCCTGCTCGAGGTCGAGCAGCGGCCCGCGGCGCGGCTCGTGCGCGAGGAAGATGCTCTCGGCGACGCTCAGGTCCGGGACGAGGTCGAGCTCCTGGTAGATCGTCGCGACGCCGCGCTTCAGCGACCCGGCCGGATCGCCCGGCGGCAGCGGCTCGCCCAGGAACAGGATCTCGCCGCTCGTCGGCTCGACCGCGCCGGAGACGCACTTGATCAGCGTCGACTTGCCGGCGCCGTTCGGGCCGAGCAGGCAGTGCACCTCGGCCTCGAGCACGTCGAGGTCGACGCCCTGGAGCGCCTTGACGCCCGGGAACTCCTTGACGAGGTTGCGGACCTCGAGGACCTTGGTCACTGGACGACCAGCCCGCGGAGGTTGTCGTGGGCGATGCGGAGGCCCGCTTCGATCAGATCCGGGCGAGCCGCCCCAGACCGGGTCCTCGTGCTCGACCGACAGGACGCCGTCGAAGCCGCCCTCGTAGAGCGTGTCGACGTAGCGGGGGAAGTCGACCTGCCCGAGACCGGGGATCCGATAGCGCCACCAGCCCATGTCCCACGGGTCTTCCTCGCGCGTCGAGATTCGGCCGAAGAAGCCGTAGCGGTTGCGCTCGGCCGGGAACGTCTCGGCGTCCTTCGCGTGCGCGTGGGCGACACGGTCGACGTAGGGCCGCAGCGCCTCGACCGGGTCGATCCCGAGCCAGAGGAGGTGCGAGGGGTCGAAGTTCAGATAGAGGCCGAGCTCGAACATCCACTCCCACAGCTCGGGCGAGTACGCGAGGTTGCCCGGGTAGCCGTCCGGGTGCCAGCCCTCCATGACGCAGTTCTCGATCATCAGCCGCACGCCGCGCTCGCCCGCGTAGTCGACGAGCGGCGGGAAGACACGCTCGGCCTCGCGCAGGTTCTCGGCGACGCTGCGCCCGGGGTCGCGGCCGATGAACGTGCCGACGGGAACGCCGCCGAGCGCGGCCGCCGCGTCGATGCAGGCGCGCAGGTGCGCGTGGTACGCCTCGCGCTCGGCAGGGTCCGGCGCGAGGTTGTTGTCGTAGTACGCGAGCGCCGAGAGCACGAGCCCGTGCTCGTCGAGCGCCCGGCGGACGCGCTCGGCCTCGGCCTCGTCGAAGGCGTCCGCCTTGACGTGGCTGGCCGTGAACGGCCGGTCGCCGAGGTGCGGCCAGGCGGCGAGCTCGAGCGCCTCGTAGCCGTTCGCTCCGGCCCACGCCGCGATCTCCTCGAGGCTGCGCTCGGGCATGCACGAGGTCAGGAAGCCGAGCTTCACGTGACCGCGGGCTCCCTGGCCGCTGCCACGTCGACCCAGCGCTCTTCACGTGCCGAGGCCAGGACGGCGTCGGTGATCAGTGCGGCGCGCAGGCCGTCGGAGAACGTCGGCATCCCGTCGACCGTGGAGCCGTCGCGCACGCCCTCGTAGACGTCGGCCACGAACGCGTCGAAGCAGTCCGCGTAGCCCTGTGGATGGCCGCCGGGGAGGAACGCGAAGCGTGCGGCGGCCGGCGACAGCGTCGCCGGGTCGCGGCGGATGATCGTCAGGGACTCGCGGCGCCCACTCCAGAGCTCCTCCGGATGCTCCTGGTCGAAGGCGAGCGCCTCCTCGGCGCCGTCGAGCTCGATCCAGAGCCGGTTCTTCCGGCCCGCCGAGATCTGGCTGATGACGACCGATCCGATCGCGCCGGCGTCCGTCTCGAACTGGACGACGGCAGCGTCCTCGGTCGTGACCGGCCGCGTCTCGCCCTCGCCCCCATCGGACTCGAACGCCTTTCGGCCGGTCGCGCTCGACCGCTCGGGAACGGCGGTGAGCAGCCGAGCGGACAGGCGGGTGATGCGCTGGCCGGAGACGAACTCCGCCAGGTCGCACCAGTGCGAGCCGATGTCGGCGAACGCGCGTGAGGGGCCGCCCAGCCGCTCGTCCACGCGCCAGTTGTCGTCGCCCGGGCGGAGGAGCCAGTCCTGGAGGTACGTGCCGTGCAGCAGGCGCAGCGGACCGGTCTCCCCGCTGCCGACGCGCTCCCGCGCCTCGCGAACGGTCGGGTAGTAGCGGTAGACGAACGGCACCCCGGCCTGGAGCCCCGAGCCGGCGGCGGCGTCGACCAGCCGCTGCGCGCCTGCGGCGTCGAGCGCCAGCGGCTTCTCGCAGATCACATGCTTGCCCGCGGCCAGCGCAGCCTCGGCGAGCGGGAGGTGAAGGTGGTTCGGCGTGCAGATGTGGACGACGTCGACGGCGGGATCGAGCACCAGCTCCTCGGCCGAGTCGTAGGCCCGCTCCGCGCCGAGCTCGGTCGCCGCGGCCCGGGCGGACTCCGGCGACGAGGCGGCGACGCCGGCGAGCTCGGCACCCGCTAGCCGCGCCGAGCGGGCGTGGACTCGGCCGATGAACCCGGTGCCTGCGATCGCAGCCTGGAGCGGCATCGGGCGAGAACCTAAATCAGACTTAGTCCAATTGTCAAGCAAAAGCTAGGAGAGTTCGTCCAGATCGTGCTTTACTTTTCATCGACATGGCGACGAACTCTCTGCCCGCCCAGGCGTCGCCGACCAGCGCGGGCGCGCTCCTGCACCTGATCCGCGAGGAGGTCGCGGTCACACGAGCCGACCTCGCGAGGGCGACCGGGCTCGCCCGCTCGACGGTCGCCCAGCGCGTCGACGCGCTGATCGGGCAGGGGCTCGTCTACGAGGCCGGCGGCAGCGCCTCGACCGGTGGCCGACCCCCCACCGTGCTGGCCTTCAACCGCGACGCGGGAGTCGTCCTGGTTGCCGACCTCGGAGCCACGCATGCCCGGGTCGCGGTGAGCGATCTCGGCGGCGCGCCCCTGGCCGAGCGGGCAGCGGACCTCGACATCGCGCTCGGGCCGGAGCACGCCCTGGCCTGGGTGGCCGAGCGCTTCACCGAGCTGCTCGACGAGATCGGCCGCCCCCGCGACGACGTGCGCGGGATCGGCATCGGCGTGCCGGGCCCTGTCGAGTTCGACAGCGGACGGCCCGTCAGTCCGCCGATCATGCCCGGCTGGGACGACTTCCCGATCCCCGAGTGGTTCGCCGACCGCTACAGCGCGCCGGTGCTGGTCGACAACGACGTCAACATCATGGCCCGCGGCGAGCATCGGATGCACTGGAGCGAGACCGAGCATCTGCTGCTGATCAAGGTCGGAACCGGCATCGGCTGCGGCATCGTCGCCGACGGCCACATCCACCGCGGCGCCCGGGGAGCCGCCGGCGACATCGGCCACATCCGGGCGACGAACAGCGAGGACGTGATCTGCCGCTGCGGGAACATCGGCTGCCTGGAAGCCATCGCCGGGGGGCAGGCGCTCGCACAGAGGCTGGCCGGCGCCGGCGAGGACGCTTCACACAGCCGCGACGTCGTTCGCCTCGTCGAAGGCGGCCACCCCGGCGCGATCCGGATGGTGCGCGACGCCGGCCGAACGCTCGGCGAGGTGCTCGCCGGCACCGTCAACTTCTTCAATCCTGCCGTGATCGTCATCGGCGGCGACATCGCCGAGGCGCACGCGCAGCTCCTGGCCGGCGTGCGCGAGGGAATCTTCAGCCGCTCGCTCCCGCTGGCCACGCGCGACCTTCGAATCGTCCCGTGCCGGCTCGGCGACCGGGCCGGCGTGATCGGAGCGGCGATCATGGCCATCGAGCACGTTCTGGCGCCCGATGCGGTCGACCGCTCGCTCAGGGACGCGGCATGACGCGAGGCCATGCCGTGCGACAACGAGCGATGGAGCCAGCCGGGCTCGAACCGGCGACCTTCTGGCTGCCAGCCAGACGCTCTCCCAGCTGAGCTATGGCCCCTGGGCGCAGCCAGTGTAGACGCTCAAACGCGAACCCGCAGGCGCAGGATCGCCTCGACCGCGTTCAGGAGGCGGCGCCGTCTCGGAGGGGTTTGCTCGTCTCGTCGAGGCTGCCGAGCAGCTCGCGATAGGACTCCAGCAGGGTCGTCTCGTGGTAGGGGACGCCCCTCTCCGTGCAGAACGACCTGACGGTCGCCTGCGCGGTCCGCAGCTGGTTGCGCGGCAGGTTTGGGAACAGGTGGTGCTCGATCTGGTAGTTCAGCCCGCCGTACCACCAGTCGACCAGGGCGCTCCCGCGGACGTTCCGGGCAGTGATGACCTGTCGCTCCAGGAAGCTCAGGTCGCTGTCTTTGCCGACGAACGGCATGCCCTTGTGGTTCGGTGCGAAGACCGAGCCCGCGTAGACGCCGAACACCGCTTCCCGGACGAAGATCGCCACCGCAGCCGCCGGCCAACCGACCGCGAACACGAAGAGCGTGACGTACCCCGCGAGGTTCACGCCCAGGAGCACAGCCTCTGCGACGCGATACCTGGGCTTCTGCGTAACCAGGTGCTTGACGCTCGCGGCCCGCAGGTGGAAGCCCTCGAACAGCAACAGCGGGAAGAGCAGGTACGCCTGGTAGCGGGTGACGAGCGCGACCGTCCGCGACTTGGCCCGCGCCTGCTCGTCGGTGAACGCGAGCACCGCGATCCGGACGTCGGGATCGCGCTCTGCGTCGTTCGGGTGCGAGTGATGGAGGTCGTGCTTGCGCTTCCACCAGTCGCCACCGACGCCCGTCAGTAGCGGCCCGGTGACCAGCAAGAGGACGTCGGCCCGCCTGCCCGGCGGAAAGACCTGGCGATGCGCTGTGTCGTGTAGGAGGAAGCCGACCTGCACGCTCGCGATCCCGAGGAGCACGGCGGCGCCCATCGCGGTCCAGAGCGAAGAGGAGAGCAGTGCGAGGACGACGGCACCTGCGAACAGGGCGAAGGTCACGACGACTTTCGCCCCGTAGTACAGGGGCTGGCGCCGGAAGAGGCCGGCCGCCGCGAGCCGGCGCTTGAGCTCCGCGTAGTCGGCGCCGGTCGGCGCCTCGGGGGCTCTGCCGTCCACCCGTCGACTGTACTGCGCGCTTCACGGCTTGCATAGGCAGTCGAAGCGCCGTACGCTCGGGCCTCGGCACGTGACCAGGGAGCCCGCACCCAACGCCCCGCCTCTGGACCGCCGGAGCGAGGCCTTGAGCCGGAACCTCGTCGAGTTCGCTGCTCCAAGGGGGCGGAATCTCCTGGCCCGGACAGAGCCGTTCGGAGACTGGGTGCAAGCGCGCAGGGACGCCGCGTTCTGGCCGTACATGCGGTCACTCGAAGCTCCGCCGCGACCCGCCACCAAGACGGTCGACGAACGTGGGCGGCCTCTGCCCGGCGTCAACTTCGGCTCGCAGGACTACCTCTCCCTCGGCAGCCACCCTGCCGTCCACGCCGCGGCCGTCCGCGCGCTCGAGGAGCTCGGCCCCCACAGCGCCAGTTCCGGCGTCCTCCAGGGCAACACCCGGCTCTCGCGCGCGCTGGAGGCCGGCCTGAGCGACTTTCTCGGCCTGGAGCACGTGCTGCTCTTCCCGACCGGCTGGGGCGCGGGCTTCGGCTCGATCGTCGGTCTCGTCCGGACCTACGACTACATCGTGCTCGACAAGCTCGCCCACGCATGTCTCCATGCCGGCGCCTTCGCCGCAACTCAGAGGGTCGTGCGGAACGAGCACGCCGACGTCGCGGATGTCCGTTCGAAGCTGGAGGCGATCCGCAGTGACGACGCCGACGCGGCGGTGCTCGTGGTCACCGAGGGGCTGTACTCGCTCGATTCCGACACTCCCGACCTGAACGCGCTGCAGTCGGTTTGTCGCGAGCTGGACGCGACTCTGCTCGTCGACGTGGCGCACGACCTCGGCGCCCTCGGTCCCGGCGGGTCGGGGCAAATCGGAATGCAGGGAATGCTCGGCCAGATCGACCTTGTGATGGGCAGCTTCTCGAAGACGTTCGCGGCCAACGGCGGCTTCCTGGCGTCCAACTCCCGCGCGGCGATCGACTACGTCCGCGTCTTCGGCAACACGGCGACGTTCTCGAACGCGCTGTCGCCGATGCAGGCCGCCGTCGTCGGCACGGCGCTCGAGATTATTCGGTCGGAGGAAGGCGACAGGCTGCGTGAGCAGCTGATGGGAACGGTGCACTCCCTCCGGAGCGCCTTCGCCGACGAAGGGATCGATTGCCCCGGTGAGCCGTCCGCAATCGTGATCGTGCCCGTCGGTGACGAGGCTGCCGGCCGCGTCGCCGCAAGCCTCCTGACCGAGCGTGGCGTGCTGGTCAACTTCTTCGAGTTTCCGGCGGTGACCCTCGGCGAATCGCGTTTCCGGCTGCAGGCGATGGCGGCTCATACCGGGGACGAGGTGCGGGCGGTCGCGCCCGTGATCGCCACGGCGATCGCGGACGCTCGGAGGGCACTCGAGGACGGTGGAGCCGATGGATCCGTTTGAGGAGGCCTTTCCCTTCCTCGACGAGGAGGGCCGCGGGCTGCTTCGCAGCCAGAGTCGAGAGCGCGAGTACGAGCCGGGCGACGTGATCCTCGAGGAGGGAACGCCGTTTGCCGCTCTGTATGTCGTAGCCCGTGGCAGCGTCTCCGTCGAACGCTCGCACCTCGGAGGCGCCGTTCCGCTCAGGGAGCTCGGGCCGGGCGCCGTCATCGGCGAGATCTCCCATCTCGACGGTTCGCCGGCCAGCGCGTCCGTCGTCGCCCGCACGCCGGTCGTCGCGTATGCGATCGAGGGGATCGACGAGTTGCTCGGCTCGGACCCGGTGCTCGCCGCCGGCGTCTACCGCTCGCTCGCAGTCCTGCTCGCCCGCCGCCTCCGCTTCGGCAACGAGGATCGCGTGGTGTCCGTCCTCCAGTGGGGGTAGCGCCCGAGCCGCCACGAATCACGCCTCTCTATGCCGCCGCGGTCTACGCGGGGCGCCCTGCTCTGCACCTGCTCTACCGGCTTCGGGTCACCGGGCTGGAGAACATCCCGCGGGAAGGCGGATTCGTCCTGGCTGCGAACCACCTGTCCAACTTCGACCCATGGCCTCTGGCCTCGCCGCTGTTTCCCGGCCGTAGGGTCCGGTTCATGTCGAAGGTCGAGCTCTTCAACCCGGTCGTCGGCCCACCGTTGCGCGCCGTCGGAGGCTTCCCGGTCGAGCGGGGGGCGAAGAGCGTCGAGGCGATCGCAGCGGCCATGCTCCTCGTGCGGGCGGGTGAGGTGGTGGGCATGTTTCCCGAGGGCACTCGCGCGAAGAAAGGGCTGCGGAAGAAGATCGAGCCACGCGCCCGCGCCGGCGCCGCGCGCATCGCGCTGGAAGGCGACGTTCCGCTCGTGCCGGCGGCGATCGCAGGGACGGACCGGCTGCTCCGCCTCGGGCGCATCTCGGTCGCGTACGGCCCGCCGGTCGAACTCGACGACCTTCGCGCGGCCGAGCCCAGGCAGGCAGCGGCCGCAGCGACCGAGCGGCTGATGGAGGCGATCGCCCTGCTCGGGCGCGCCTAGCTCGGCGCAGACCGAAGCCAGGGGAGCGCCGCGGCGAGCCGCGGCAGTGCGTTGCGAGTCTCGACAGCCCCCGACTCGACGTAGCGGAGGCCGGCCGCGAAGTTGCGCAGCTTCATCGACGGGATGTTCTCGAGCTCGGGCGCGATCACTATCGAGGTCGCATTCACGGGCTCGGGACCGAGCCTGGTCTGCATGATCTCGATCGAACGCATGATCGTCGCGAGCGCAGAGGGCCTGGGAGCGGACGAGTCCTCCTGCACCTCCGCGTCGACGTCGTCGGGCGTCGGCCGGCTCAGCAGCCGGACCCCGATCACGACGTCGGCGCCCAGGTCCGCCGTCACGGCGATCGGAACCGGGTCGAGGACGCCGCCGTCGACCAGGATGTAGGAGCCGCTGCGTTGGGCCGGGAAGATCCCCGGGATCGCCAGGGTCGCGAGCACCGCCTTGTGCACAGGCCCCCTGCGCAGCACGATCGACCGCCGGGAGCGGATGTCCGTCGTCACGATCGCAAGCGGAAGGTCGAGATCCTCGATCCGCGAGTCGCCGTGGACGCGTTCGAGGAAGCGCGCTAGCGCCCGGCTGGAGAGCAGGCCCCGCCTCGGTAGCGTCGGCCTGAACAGGGTCGAGGCGGCACGCTCGAACACCGCCACGCCCTCGGCACCGCGAATGCCGGCGGCGTACATCGCGGCGACCGACCCGCCCACGCTGCTGCCGGCGATGCAGTCGACCGGGATGTTCAGCTCCTCGAGCGCGTCCAGCACGCCCCAGTGGGCGAATCCGCGGATACTGCCGGCTCCCAGCGCCACGCCAACCTTCAGGCCCGCGACGTCGCGGGCGACCCGTCCCAGCGCCTTGCCGGCAGCGGTCGAGCTCGAGAGCAGGCCCGTTCGGAGGGCCTCCTCGTCGGCGGCCGCGAGCGCCGGCGGGGCTCCGAGCCGAACGACCCTGACACCCTCTGTCACCGCGAGCGGGGGTTCGACCGCGACGAGCACGCACGCCCAACGGTTGCAGAGCTCGGCGAGCGTCCCGGCGATCGCGTCGGGCGCAAACCGGCCCTCGGGCGGAACGACGGCGAGCACTGCGCGGGCGTCCGGCGGCGGAGCGGCCAGGTCGCCCGCCGCTGCAGCGATGGGCTCCGCCTCCCCACTCCCGACGGCGAGCACAAGCGTGGATGCCCGCGTATGCCAGGCGATCGAGCATCCGAGGGCGTAGGGGCCGAGCAGCGACGCGCCGTGATCCTGCAGCGCGATCAGGCGGCCGGGCTGGTCGCGGGCCACCAGCCGGTCGGTGTGCGCCAGGCGCTCGGAGAGGATCGCGCCCAGGTTGCGGTACACCTGCGGGAAAGCCGCGCAGATACGCTCGAAATCGGACTCCCCGAGGACGATCACCTCGAGCTCGTCGACCGCGCGCACGGTTCCGACCGCCGGCCGGCCCGTGAAGAGCGACATCTCACCGATCGTCGTCCCCGGACCGGCACGACCGACCACGTGCTCCGCCCCGTGCCGCCCCGAGACGTAGACGTCGGCCGAGCCCGCATGGGTGACGCAGAGCTCGCGCGGGCTCTCTCCCTCCGCCACGACGGTCGCGCCGGCGGGATAGCGCCGGCGGGGTAGGGACTCGAGCACCGTCCGAAGCTCGTCGGACGGGATGCCGTCGAAGAAGGAAGGGCTCGCCAATCGAACGCACCCGCGCGGCGGGGTCGCAATTCTAGGCCGCGGGGAGCCGGATAAGCTTGGACGATGGCGACCGGCGCGTCCGCGCGTTCCGCCGCCCAGGTGGCCGAGGAGGTCTTCGCGGCCTTCGGGGCTCACGATGTCGAGCAGGTGTTGCGACACTCGCATCCCGACTGCGTGGACGACTTCGTGGCGCTCGGTGAGTTCCGCGGCCACGAGCAGATCGGCGCTCTCTACCGGGAGATGTTCGCCGCGTTTCCCGACTTCGACATGCAGGTGCTTCGGATCGTCGCCGACGGGGCCGTCGCGGCCGTTCAGTGGGTCGCGAAAGGCACCTTCAGCGGCGCGCCGTTCCAGGGCATTCGCGCAACGGGCCGCCGCGTCGAGCTACGCGGCCTCGACTTCATGCAGATCGAGGACGGGCTCGTCCGGCACAACACGATCTACTACGACGGGGCCTCGTTTGCGCGCGAGCTCGGCATGCTCCCCGCTCGTGACTCGTTCGGCGAGCACGCGATGCTCGCCGCCTTCAACACTCGCACCCGCCTCGGTTCGCTCCTTCGCCGTCGGCGCTAGCGCAGCTCTAGACGGCCGCTTCGAGCGTGAGGGTCGGCACGTCGCCCCACAGCTCCTCGAGCCGGTAGAAGCGGCGCGCGTCGGGCGTGAACACGTGCAGGACGACGTCGAGATAGTCGGCGAGGATCCAGGTGGCCTCGGTCGCTCCGTCGACGCGCGTGGGGATCGCACGATCCTCCCGCTTGAGCTTCTCGTGCACCTCGTCCCAGATCCCCTTCGTCTGGCGCGGGTTCTGGCCGGTCGCGAGCACGAAGAAGTCCGTGTACGCGCACACGGGGCGCATGTCGAGGATGAGGACGTCCTGCGCCAGCTTCTCCTGCGCGAGGCCGGCGATGCGACGGGCTTGTTCCAGCGAGTTCAGAGGCTGTCCAGGGTCCTTTTCGATCTCTCTCAGTGTAGCCCGGTTGGCCGGACGTCAGGCGCCACGATAGAGGCCGCGCCGCGCGATCTCCTCGGCGACGGCAGGCGGCACGTAGCCGTCGAGCGGCTCACCGCGTGCGACGCGGGCCCGGAGCTGGCGCGAGGCGACCGGCCACGGCTCGATCTCGAAGAGCTCGATCCGGTCGGGCCGGCCGAGCTCCTCGAGCGCTCGTGCCAGCTCGTCGAGGCCGAGCCCCGGCCGTGTCGCCACCGCCACGCGAGCCATGTCGAGGACGGCGTCGGACTCCTTCCAGTGCCGGAAGGCGGCGAGCTGGTCGGCGCCGACGAGGAGCAGCGGGTTGGCCCAGTCCGACGCGCGCAGCATGTCGATCGTGCGTGCATGCTCGTCCAGCCGCACGTCGTCGCCCGGGAAGGCCGCCTCGGCGAGCGCCAGACGGTCTGCGGCCGGCGTCCGCACCTCCTTGTGCTCGGGATTCTCGGCCACCAGCACCACGAAGCGATCGAGCCCGAAGCGTCGCTTCGCCTCGCGGGCGAGGGCGACGTGCCCCATGTGCGGCGGGTCGAAGGCACCGCCGAACAGGCCGGTGATCATTGGAACTCCAGCTCCTCGCCCTCGACCTCGATCGCGTCGCCCGGCTTGACGCCGGCCGCGCGCAGAGCCTCCTCGAGCTCGGCGTCGCCGGGAGGCCGGCCGGTCACGCGGTAACCGCGGTCCGTGCGGAGGATCCGGAAGCTCCGCCGCGTCTGCTTCGGACGGTAGACGAGGAACTCGGCGAGGCCGTCCTCGTCCGCGGCCGGCGCCTCGGTCTCCGGACAGAGCTCGAACAGCGCGTGCTTCAGCTCGTCGATGCCGGCTCCCGTCACCGCCGAGGTGCGCACGACGCGTAGGACGCGGCGATCGTCTGGCTCGAACTCCGCCTCATGTGCCGCGTCGACCTTGTTGAGGGCGATGATCTGCGGCAGCTCGGCGAGGCCGGCGCCGTACTCGGCCAGCTCGTGGTCGATGGCGCGGAAGCGGTCGGCGGGATCGCCCTCCGTCGCGTCGATCACGTGCACGAGCAGGCGTGCGCGCTCGAGGTGGGCGAGGAACTCGTGGCCGAGCCCGACGCCCTCGCTCGCGCCTTCGATCAGCCCGGGGACGTCGGCGACCGTCAGCTGGCGGCCGTCCGCCGAGTCGACGGTTCCGAGCACGGGCGAGATCGTCGTGAACGGGTAGTCGGCGACCTTCGGCTTCGCATTGGAGATCCGGCGCAGGAGCGACGACTTGCCCGCGTTCGGGAAGCCGACCAGCGCCGCATCGACGAGGAGCTTCAGATGCAGCTCGTAGTCGCCGCTCTCCCCCGGAAGGCCGATCTCGGCGAACCGCGGCGTCTGCCTGGTGGCGGTGGCGAAGCGCTTGTTGCCGCGCCCGCCGCTGCCACCTCGCGCCAGGACGAGCTTCGCTCCCGGCCGCGCGAGATCGGCGACGAGATTCCCTTCGTCGTCGAGCACCTGCGTGCCCGCCGGCACACGCAGGACGATGTCCTCGCCGTCGGCGCCGTGTTTCCCCGAGCCGCCGCCGGGACCGCCCGGACGCGGCCGGTAGCGCCGTGCGGACCGGAACGACGACAGGTCGCGGAGATCGGGGTCGGCCACCAGCACGAGATCGCCCCCGCGACCGCCGTCGCCGCCGTCGGGCCCGCCCCGGGGCACGTACTTCTCCCGACGGAAGCTCAGCCCGCCGTCTCCGCCACGGCCCGCCTGCACCTCGACGCGGGCGCGGTCGGTGAACATGAAGGGATTCGCTTACTCGGGCGGAATCGGTGATCGCCACGGTACGGCGGTCGCCGCTCGAGCGGAACTCGACGAGCCCGTCACGCGTGGCGAAGATCGTGTCGTCGCGGCCGATGCTTCGCGCCCGGGCCGGGGCGGAAGCGCGTGCCGCGCTGGCGCACGATGATCATCCCGGCCTTCACGGCCTGGCCGTCGAACATCTTCACGCCGAGCATCTTCGGGTTCGAGTCGCGCCCGTTGCGCGAGGAGCCGAGACCCTTCTTGTGCGCCATCCTTCTCCTCCGTCTTGCTCGCGGCTGCCTTCGGCTTCGCGGCCGGCTTGGCCTTCGCCGTCGTAGCCTTCTTCTTCGCAGCCGGCTTCGGCTTCTCCTCCGCGGCGGCTGCCTTCTTCGGCGCGGCGCGCTTCGTCGCTCCGATCGACTCGATCTCGATCTGCGTCAGCTTGCTGCGGTGGCCGGTGTGCTTGCGGTAGCCGGTGCGCTTGCGGTACTTGCCGATCCGGATCTTCTTGCCGAGGACGTGGCCGACGACGCGAACCGTCACGGTCCCGTCCTTCGGCGACAGGTCGGCGTCGCCGTCGCCGCCGAGGAGCAGGACGCGCGGCTCGAAGGTCTTGCCCTCGTCCACGCCGAGGCGTTCCACGAGCAGCTTCTCGCCCTCGCGGACGCGGTGCTGCTTCCCTCCGACTGAGATGATCGCGTAGCTCATAAGGCGTGCAAATGCTGGCCGGGAAGGCCGGCGAACGCGGAAGTCTAGCGGACGCTAGGCCGACTCGGCTTGGGGCGGGGACTCGCCGGACGCGGTGGTTGAGCCCGCCGGCTTACGACGCCGGTTGCGGCCGCCGCGCGAGCCGCGTCTTGTCTTCTTGCGCGGCTTGGGCTGGTCGTCGCCGCCCTCGGCGTCCGCCTCTTCCTCGCGGCCCAGGTCGGCTCCGGGGACGTGGATCGTGGCCGCAGCGGGCGCTGTTTCGCGCTCGGGCACCGCTTCCCGCCTGGGCGCTGCTTCCGGCTCGCGCTCCGGCTCGGCCTGCGCCTCGGCGGCAGGCGCGTCGCCGTTCGCCCCCGCGGTCGCGGCTGCCGGCTTCTTCTTCCGCCCGCGCCCACCGCGCGATCCGCGGCGCGTCTTCTTCTTCGGTTTCGGCAGCTCTCCGTCGGCAGCAGGCTCCTCGGCCACCGCCTCGTCTGCAGCGGGCTCCGGCTCCTCGGCCTCCTCCTCCGCAGGCGCTTCTTCGGCGGCGGGCTCGTCCGCGGCAGGCTCGTCCGCGCTGGGCTCGTCCGTGGCAGGAGTCTCGGCAGCCTTCTTGCGCCGCGGGGCACGCGTGGGCTTCTCGGCCTCTGCCTCGGCCGTGATCGGGGCTTCCACCTCGGCCGGCGGCGCCGGCCGCACCAGCGTGGCGTACGCGGTCCCGTCGAGCACGCGCGTGATGCGGGCCTTGACCTTCTTGCCGACCAGCTTCGCCGCGTTCGCGACCTCGACGGAGTAGCCGTCGACCTTGCCGATCCCGGCGGTCGCGTCGTGCAGACCGACCTCGCCGAGCTCGAGCTGCACTTCCTCGTCCTCGGCGACCGGGGCCTTCGGCGCCAGCTCCTCGACAGCTCCCTCGCCCAGGACCGCGAGGTGATCGAGATGCACGTCCTCCTTGCCCTCGACGAAGAAGCGGCGCTTCGTCCGCTCCTCGAGCTCGGCGAGCCGCTGGGCGCCGGCCCCGACGAGCAGTGCCGCGACCCGCGCGTTGAGCTCGACGCGGAAGGCCTTTGCCCTGGAGCCGGCCGCCAGCGCGCGGAGCTTGCGCTCGATGTCGATCGCAGCAGTCGTCTCGGAGAGCACGACTCCGTCGCCCGAGCAGGTCGGGCACTTGCGGGTCATGATCTCGCGCGGCCCGTCGGTGACGTTCTGGCGCGTCATCTCGACCAGCCCGAGCGGCGAGATCTCGACCACGTAGGTCTTCGTGCGGTCGCGCTCGAGCTCGTTCTTCAGCGCCTCCTCGACGGTCGCCCGGTTCTTCGGGCTGCCCATGTCGATGAAGTCGATGACGATGATCCCGCCGATGTCGCGCAGCCGGAGCTGGCGCACGACCTCCTTGACGGCCTCGAGGTTGTTCTTGGTGATCGTGTCCTCGAGCCGGGCGCCCGAGCTCTTGGAGCGCGAGCCCACGAAGCGGCCCGTGTTGACGTCGATGACCGTGAACGCCTCGGCGTAGTCGAAGATCAGGTAGCCGCCGGACGGCAGGTCGACGCGGCGAGAGAGCGTCGAGCGGATCTCCTCGTCCACCCCGGAGGCCTCGAAGAGCGGCTGCTTGTCACGGTGCCTGACGACGCGCTCGACCATGTGCGGCGAGGTCTTCTTCAGGTAGCCGACGATCCGCTTGTGCGTCCGGTCGTGGTCGACGACGGCGCGCACGAAGTCCTCGGTGAACAGGTCGCGAACGACGCGCAGGGGCAGCTCTGCTTCCTGGTAGACGAGCGCAGGCGCCTTCGCTCCCTTGGCGCGCGCCTGGATCGACTTCCACAGCCGCTGCAGGAAGACGAGGTCGCGCTCGACGTCGTCGGCGGACGCGCCTTCCGCTGCGGTGCGGACGATCACGCCGCCCTTGTCCGGCGCGATCTCCTTGAGGATGTCGCGCAGGCGGATCCGCTCCTCGTCCTCGAGGCGGCGCGAGACGCCGATGCCCTCGCCGTTCGGGACGAAGACGACGAAGCGGCCGGGCAGCGAGATGTCCGTCGTCAACCGGGCGCCCTTGGTCTTCATCGGATCCTTGACCGCCTGGACCAGGATCTCCTGGCCGCGGTTGATCAGGTCCTGGATGCGCCGGTCGTGGCGCTTGCCCTCCAGCTCGGGGCCGACGATCTCGTCGACGTAGAGGAAGCCGTTCTTCTCGAGCCCGATCTCGACGAACGCGGCCTCCATCCCGGGCAGGACGTTGTCGACCGTGCCCTTGTAGATGTTGCCGGCGATCGAGCGCTTCTCGGGCCGCTCGAGATAGGCCTCGGCGACGCGCTCGTCCTCGAGGATGGCCACGCGCTGCTCGCCGACGTCGACGGAGATCAGGAGCTCGCGCTTCGCGGCGGGAAGAGCCGGCCGCTTGGCCGGAGCCCTGCGGCGGGTCGAGGAGCGCCGTTGCTGCTTGCGCTCGCGCTCGGGCTGAGCCGGGCGCTCCTCGGTCTTGGTAGCGGGCTTGGTCGAGGTCTTCGCGGCTCCGGCCGCCGGCTTGGCAGCGCCGTCCGCGGCGGGCCGCTTGGCGCGCCCTCGGCCGCCGCGGTTTCCGCGACGGCGTCGATTCCTCGAAGGGTCTCCGCCCTCGCGGGCGGGCTGTGGTGCTACGGGTTGAGCGGGTGCAGGAGCGGCAGCCGCAGGGGGCGCCTGTTGGTCGTCGCGCCGGGATCGGCGCCGAAACAAACGGAGCAAGAGAATCCTCTTTCTGTGTCGCGCGCGCGTGCGGGGCCCAGGACCGGTCGAGCCGGCGGCAAAAGCACGTGCTGCGCTGGGTTGGGGTATGTCGAAAGTCAAAAGCATGAGCCTCGCACTCAAGGCTAGCAAGCGATTCGGACCGTCCGGTTTACGCGGCCGCCGCCGGGCGGAGCTTCGTGCGCCTCGTCCTGATCACTCGCAGGCGCTGGCTGAGGCGCGCCCAGGCCCAGGGCTCGATCTGCCCGTACCGCAGCTCGGCCTGGCCGCGCGTGGCCGCCAGGTACTCGAACCAGGCGTCGGCTTCCTCGATCAGCAGGAGCTCGAACGCCTCTCGTTTGACCATAGCCATCTGCGCTGCCACCTCCTTTGGGGATGGCGCACAAAGTAGGACCTGGACCGGACGGCACCGTAGGTGCTGTCCGCGAAGCGGACGCGGGGAAGGGGTCTGGGGGAACCGGGTGGTGGTTCCCCCAGCTACCTACGGCGTACGGCGATGGCCTGCAGAACGCCGATCGCGACCAGGTTCATCACCATCGACGAGCCGCCGAAGCTGACGAAGGGAAGCGGGATGCCGGTCACGGGCGCGAGCCCGATCGTCATGCCGACGTTCACGAAGATCTGGAAGAGGAGCACGAAGGCGATCGCGCCGGCCACCGTGGCGGCGAAGGCGTCCCTGGCGGCGGCGACGATCTTCACCGCGCGCCAGAGCACGAGCAGGTAGAGCAGGAGCAGGATCGAGGCGCCGACGAACCCACGCTGCTCGGCGAGCGAGGCGAAGATGAAGTCGGTCGCGTGCTCGGGCAGGTAGTCCAGGTTGGTCTGAGTCGCCTGCTCCACGCCGCGCCCGCGCAGGCCTCCGGCGCCCACGGCGGTGATCGACTGGTCGACGTTGTAGCCCGCCCCGCCCGGGTCGTTCTCGGGATTCGCGAACGCGGTCAGGCGAGCGGTCTGGTAGGGCTTCAGCACCTGCACGCCGGTGGCCGGTCCGAGCCAGAGGACGAACATGACGATGAACGCCCCGACCGCAGCCAGCACGGCGAGGTGCACCCAGCGGGCCCCGGCGAAGAACAGCGCCGCGGCGAGCCCGGCCGCGTAGACGAGGGCGGTGCCGATGTCCGGCTGCAGGAAGACGAGGATGGTCGGGACGACGGCGAACCCGACCGCGGCCGCCACCGTTCGCGCCTCCCCCACTCGCTTGCCGCGGTCTGCCAGGAAGGCGGCGAGGAAGAGGACGAGCAGCAGCTTCGAGAACTCGGAAGGCTGGAAGCGGTAGAAGCCGATGTCGAGCCAGCGCTGCGACCCGCGTACCTCGGTGCCCACGGCCACGACCACGAGGAGCAGCGCCACCATCACGCCGAAGACGACCCGCTTGTGGCGGCGGTAGAGCCCCGGGTCGATCAGGGTGGCGGCGACGAGGCCGACACAGCCGAGGGCGACCGCGAAGCCCTGGCGCGTGACGAAGTAGCCCTCGTTGCCCACGATGTCGTCGCGGGTGACGCCGGCGACGACCCACAGGCCGTAGGCGACGAGCGCGGCGACCGCCCCGAGCAGCAGCCAGTCGAGCCGGCGCGCGTACGCCGCGACCCGGCTCTCCTCGAACGGCCGCCCACGGGTGAGCGAGCCCCTGGTGACGTAGTCGGCCATCAGTCGGCGGCCTCGCTCTGGGCGACGTAGCTCTCGATGCCGAAGTGCTTGGCGAAGATCTTCGCGGTCGTCGGGGCCGCCACGGCACCGCCGAAGCCGCCGTTCTCGATGATCGCGCAGACCACGAGCTCCGGCTGGTCGGACGGCCCGTAGCCGCAGAACCACGACTGGTCGACGAGGTCGAAGTAGCCGCCGAGGTCACGCGCCTTCTCGGCCGTGCCGGTCTTGCCCGCGATCGAGATCGGGAACGCGCCGAAGACGCCGTTCGCCGTGCCGTAGCTCTCGTGCGTGGCCTTGTAGAGGCCGTCCCGGATCGCGGCCAGAGCGCCCTGGTCGACGTTGAGGTCGCGAGGCGGCGGCGGAGCGAGGCTGCGGCGCACGATCGGCTGCGAGCTCTCGTCCGCGGACTCCTCGATCCGGCTCGCGAGGTGCGGCTTGACGAGCTTGCCGCCGTTCGCGATGAACGAATAGACCGTGGCCATCTGCAGCGGCGTCACGAGCAGGTCCTTCTGCCCGATCGCGAGCTGGATCGAGTCGCCCGGCTTCCAGAGCCTGTCGATCTCGCTCTTGAAGGTCTCGCGCCGCCACTTGATCGTCGGGACGAGCCCTGCCTCCTCGGGGCCGACGTCGATCCCGGTCGGGCGGCCGAAGCCGAGCCGCCGCGCCCACGCCTGCATCGGCTGGCCGCGCTCGGGCGGCAGCTTGTAGAAGTCGTCGCCGACCCGGTAGAAGTACGTGTCGCACGAGGCGCCGAGAGCGGTCGGCAGCGTCATCGCCGCGTCCATCGGGGTCCAGTTCTTGAAGACCTGTCTGTCGCGGCCGGCGGTGTAGGTGCTGGTGCAGGGGAGCGTCGAGTACGGCGCCAGGATGTGCTCCTGCATCGCAGCCAGGGCGGTCACGGGCTTCCAGGTCGAGCCGGGCGGATAGAGGCCCTGCGTGACGCGATTGAGCGCCGGGAAGTTCGCCTCCTCGGCCTCGCGCGGGCTCACGAGCGGCGCCAGCTCGCGCGGGTTCGTCCGCCCGACGTAGACGCGCGGCTGAAAGGTCGGGTTCGACGCGATCGCCCGGATCTCGCCGTTGCGTGGATCCATCGCGACAACGGCGCCGCCGTTCGCCATCCAGCAGCCCTTGCAATCCTGTGTCCGAGCGAACCTGACCGCTTCGCGCAGCGCGCGTTCGGCCTCGCGCTGGAGCTCGATGTCGAGCGTGAGCCGCAGCGAGTAGCCGTTCTCCGCATCGCGCCCCGGGGTCACGCCGCTGCGCGGGCGGCCGCTCGAGTCGACGCGGAGCTGCTCGCGGCCGGGGCGCCCTCGCAGGTAGCGGTCGTACGTTGCCTCGACGCCACCCAGGCCGATCTTGTCCCCCAGCTCGTAGCCCTGCTTGCGGAGCCGCTTGAGCTGGTCAGGCCCGATCTCGCCCACGTGCCCGAGCACGTGCGCGGCCAGCGACTGGAAGGGGTAGGAGCGCACGAAGGTGTCGGCGATCTCCACCCCCGGGAGCTCGTTCTCGTGCTCCAGGAGGTACTGCACCTCGTCCTCTCGCGCCTCCTCCTTCACCGTCACGAGGGCGAGCGGATCGGCCGCGTGGCCGCGAACGTCGCGCGCGACGCGGGCGTAGGGGACGTCGACGATGCGAGCGAGGCGGCGCAGCAGGCGCTCCCGCTCGCGCGCCCCGTCGGGCAGGTCGGCGGGCCAGACCTGAACGGCGGTCGCCTCCTTGTTCGCGACCAGAATCCGGCCTTCGCGGTCGAGGACCGCGCCGCGCGGCGCCTCGACGCGAATCGTCCGCAGCTGGTTGTTCTGCGCCGCGCGCAGGTACTGCGTCCCCGAGAGCACCTGCAGCGCCCAGAGGCGGAAGAAGAGCACGCCGAACACGGCAAGGGTGATCGCTCCAAGGATCCCGATCCGCAGCGCCAGCCCCGGTGTGAGCCGGTAGGGCTCCTCGACGCGGGGGTCGCGGGGCAGGAAGCGTCCGTTCGTGGGCGGCCTGGTGGGCGTCGTGCTAGCCAACGATCGGCACCTCAACGCTACGCGTCCCAGTCTGCGGCGCGAGCAGCCGGCGCACGAGCGCGTACACCGGCACCGTCAGGAGCAGGTTCAGGAGGAGGGTGGCGGGCATGGCGTCGACGAGGGCCGCGCGTGCCTCGACCGGCTCGCCGAGCAGGAAGTGCAGCGCGAGCTCGCCCACCGCGAACAGGAAGGTGACGACGGCGACCGACACGAAGGGCGCGTGCCCACGGTCGCGCCCGGTCGTCTCGCCGTAGCGGCCGATCCAGTAACCGGCCGTCGTCAGCAGGAGCGAGGTCACGCCAAGGGTCCCCAGGTACGCGGTGTCGAGCAGGAAGCCGGCCCAGAAGCCGCCGATCGCGCCGAACACCGCGCCGCGCAGGAGCGCGATCGAGAGCAGCAGGACGAGGACGAGGTCGGGCGTTCCGCCCAGGATCTGGATCGAGCCGGTGACCGTGGCCTGCACGACGACGGCGAAGAAGAGGAGGACTGCGGCCTTGGCGGCGTCGGCAACACAGCTATGGAAGCGGTGGCTCGGGGGTCTTGCGGACCAGCACGAGGACGGAGTCGAGCGACGAGAAGTCGACGAACGGGTCGACCTGGATCTGCTGGTGGACGTCGATGTCGGTCTGCCCCACGCTCGTGACCACCCCGATCGGGATGTTGCGCGGATAGATGGACGGGAGCAGCTGGAAGCGGCGTCCGGAGGTGACGACCACGTCGTCGCGCTGGATGCGCTCCGCCTTCGGCACGCGGTCGAGGATCAACGCGTCGCCGGAGCCGGCGCCGTGGCGGATCACGCCGTACGCCTCCGTCTGGATGTCGTAGGCGGAGACCGCGCTCTCCTTGTCGGTCAGGAGCGCGACCCGCGACTGGTCGCGGGTGACCTTCGTCACCCTGCCGACCAGGCCCTCGTCGGTCACCACCGGCGCGTTGAGGCGCGCGCCGTCCTGCGAGCCGACCGAGATCACGATGTGCTGCTCGAACGGGCTCGGCGGGTCGGCCAGCACGGTCGCGCCGATCGCGTCGTAGTCGGTCGGGAAGGTGAGCGAGCGGCGGTAGTTCAGCAGGGCCTCGAGGCGCTTCAGCTCGGTCGCCGCGGTCGCGTTCTGGATCGCCTGGTTGGTGAGCCGTTCGACCTGGGACTTCAGGCGCTCGTTCTCCTCGCGCGCGTTGAACAGGTCGCTCAGCCAGCCGTAGGCGTCGCGGAAGGGGCGCGCGACCCGCTCGGCGCCCACTTCGAACGGATGCATGGCGCTCGCGGCGACGCTCTGGACGTCGTGCAGCGGTCCGCCCTCCGACTCGCGGAAGTAGCCCGTGATCAGGGCGAGCGAGATCAGCGCGAGCACGCCCACCACGAGGCGGCGCTTGAGCGGGGACGAGCTCCGTCCGGAATAGGGCCGAGCCGTGCGCCGAACCGAGGAGCTCAGTGCCGCCAGCCCACCGCTGCGGTTACGAGGCACGGTTCAACACCTTAGCGAGACATCCGGGGGGTTTTACGGGCCGCTAGTAGTGGCGGCGGTGGCCGTTGCGGCTGCGCGACTTGGCGGCGCGCGACATCGTCTCGAGGACCTCGAGGCTGCGGCCCGACCCGACGGCGACGCAGGTCAGCGGCGACTCGGCCAGGTGCGTACGGCATCTGCGTCTCGTGCCGGAGGCGCTCGTCGAGCCCGGCGAGGAGCGCGCCGCCGCCGGCGAGCACGATCCCGCGGTCCATGATGTCCGCCGCCAGCTCGGGCGGCGTCTTGTCGAGCGTGGAGCGGATCGCGTCGATGATCTGGCTGACCGGCTCCTCGAGCGCGTGCCGCACTTCCTCCGAGGACAGCACGACCGTCTTCGGCAGCCCGGTGAGCATGTCGCGGCCGCGCACCTCCGCGTGGAACTCCTCGCGCAGGTCGAACGCCGAGCCGATCTCGAGCTTGATCTCCTCGGCCGTCTGCTGGCCGATCAGGAGCTTGTACTCCTTCTTGACGTGACTGATGATCGCCTCGTCCATCTCGTCGCCGCCGACGCGCAGGCTCTGCGAGACGACGATCCCGCCCAGCGAGATCACGGCCACCTCGGTGGTGCCGCCGCCGATGTCGACGATCATGTTCCCGGTCGGCTCGGAGACCGGCAGGCCGGCCCCGATCGCGGCCGCCATCGGCTCCTCGATCAGGTGCGCCTCGCGGGCGCCGGCCGAGAGCGTTGCCTCCTCGACCGCGCGCTTCTCGACCCCGGTGACGCCGCTCGGCACGCACACGACGACGCGCGGGTGCGCGAAACGGTGCTGGTGCACCTTCTGGATGAAGTGGCGGAGCATCTGCTCGGTGACGTCGAAGTCGGCGATCACACCGTCCTTGAGCGGGCGGATCGCGCTGATCGTCCCGGGCGTGCGGCCGAGCATGCGCTTGGCCTCGACGCCGACGGCGTGCACCTCGCCGGTCCGCTCGTCGATCGCGACGACGCTCGGCTCGGAGAGCACGATGCCGCGGCCCGCGGACGTAGACGAGGGTATTGGCGGTGCCCAGGTCGACCGCCATGTCGCGGCCGCCGAAGCCGTTGAAGTAGGTGCGCAGGCCCATAAGGGGTCTCCGAGTCTAGCTACATGCCCTGGAAAACGCGCGATTCGGCCGAGGATCAGCCGAAGCCGTAGACGCCCGCGAAGCGTTCGGCGAGCACGCGCACGAGGAGCGCTGCCGGAAGGCCGACGACGTTGAGGTAGTCGCCCTCGATCCGCTCGACCAGTCCGGCTCCGAGCCCCTGGATCGCATAGGCGCCCGCACGCTCACGCCACTCCTCCTGGTGGAGGTAGCCGGCGATGTCCCTGGGCGTCAGAAGCGCGGAAGGTCACCCGCGTCGTCTCGTGCCCGACCTCCTCCCAGGCGTGGGTGAGCAGGCACAGGCCCGAGACCACCTCGTGGGTGCGGCCCGAGAGCGCCTCGAGCATGCGCTCGGCCTCGTCGGGCCCGCTCGGCTTGCCGAAGGCGCGGCCGTCGACGACGACTGCGGTGTCGACGCCCAGAACAGGGCGATCACCGGCCTCCGCGGCCACGGAGCGCGCCTTTCCGAGCGCGTGGGCACGAACCAGCGCGACCGGATCCTCGTCGGGGTCGTGCTCCTCCTCGTAGCGGGGTGCGACGTCGTCGAACGGGATGCGGAGCTGATGGAGGATGGCGCGGCGCTGCGGAGAGATCGACGCGAGTAGAAGCGGCGGAGCCGGCGGGACGCTCACGGACGCTTGCGCGCGACCCAGATGTCCTCGGACGGCCAGCGCCGCGCCCAGTCGTGCTTCGGCAGAGCCTCGAAGCTGTGCTCCGTGGGCTCCGCGGGCGCCCTGATCTCGATCAGACGCTCGACCTCGAGCCCGTTCGCGCGAAGCAGGCGAATCCAATCTCCGTAGCCGAGGTGAAAGTTCACCGAATCGTCGTCCGCCCACTCCAGCCGGTGGAGCCCGAAGTACTCGCGCTGGAGCTCCTGCCCCGGCGGAGCCTCCTCGTCCTGCATGCACAGGACCGCGAGCAGGCCGTTGACGAGGAAGGCAAGCGTGCCACCGGGCCGGAGCAGACGGCCGGCTTCCGGCACCCAGCGGTAAGGATCGGCCCAGATCGACGCCCCGTACTCGGAGACGACGAGATCCGCCGATTCGTCCGGAAGAGGCACGTCTTCGGCGCTCGCCTCGATGAGCGGGAACTCGAGCTCGAACTGGTCCTGCATCCGGCGTGCCGTCTCGAGCTGGGCCGGTGTGATGTCGACGCCGACGACGCGCGCGCCTCGCCGCGCCAACCACGACGAGACGTAGGCGGTGCCGCAGCCGAGCTCGACGGCGTCCTTTCCGTCCAGCTCCGGCAGGACCCGCAGCTCGGACTCGGGCGCTCGCCAGACGCCCCAGGTGATCTCCTCCTTCGCCCAGGCTCGGGGCGCCCACTCGGCGAACTCGGTCGCCCAACCCGTCCATTCGGCGCGGTTCCGCTCGACGTGGTCGGGGAGGCTCATCGCTTCCGGAGCTTCCAGATCTGCTCCATCGGCCAGCGGCGCGCCCACTCGGTCTCCTCGGCGCTGCGGTACGTCGACGTGGCGCCCTCGGGCGGCTGCACCTCGAGCAGGTCCTCGACGACGAAGCCGTTCGCCCGGAAGAGCTCGATCCACGCGCCGATCGGCAGGTTGAACTCGACCGGCTCGTCCTCGCCGGGCCACTCGACCCGGTGCAGGCCGAAGAGCTCCCGCCGGAGCTCGGGCACGGTCGTGTCGGACTCGACGTCGAAGCAGATGGTCGAGAGCGCCGTCGTGTGGCTGAACGCGAACAGGCCGCCCGGGTCGAAGGAGCCGGGCGACCTCGGGCACGGTGGCGTAGGGGTCGGCGAAGCGTCATCGCACCGTGGTCGCAGAAGACGACGTCGAACGAGCCGTCGTCGAAGGGCGCCTCGCCCGCGCTCGCGTGCACGAGCGGGAACTCGACCCCGGCCTCCTGCATGAGCTCGTCGCGCATGCTCGAGCTGCCGGCCCGAGTTGTCGAGCCCGACCGGGCGCGCGCCGGCCCGCGCCAGCAGGATCGACCACTGGGCGGCCCCGCAGCCGTACTCGAGCACGTCCTTGCCCGCCACGTCGCCGAGGATCTGCAGCTCCGATTCCGGCAGCTGCCACATGCCCCAGCGCGGCTCGGCCTGCCCGATGAACTCGCGGTGGCGCTCCTGGTACTCGTCGGAGGCGGCGTCCCACGATTCCCGATTGTGGCGCGCGTCAGGCGAGCTCATCGAACCAGAGCGCGATCTCGCGCTCCGCCGACTCGGGTGAGTCCGAGCCGTGCACGAGGTTGTCCGGCATCGACAGCGCCAGATCGCCTCGGATCGTCCCGGGGGCGGACTTGGCGGGGTCGGTCGCCCCCATCGTCGTGCGGACGACGCCGATCGCGCCTTCGCCCTCGAGGACGAGGGCGAGCGTCGGCGACGAGGTGATGAACTCGACCAGCTCGCCGAAGAACGGCTTCTCGGCGTGCTCGGCGTAGTGCTCGCCGGCGAGGTCGCGGTCGACGGCGACCAGGCGTGCGGCCCGGATCTCCAGGCCGCGGGCCTCGAACCGTCCCAGGATCTCGCCCGCGAGGTGACGCCGCATCGCGTCGGGCTTCAGCAGGACGAGTGTCTTCTCGGCGGCCATCGGCCGCGCAGCTTAGCTAGGAGGGCCGCAAGCCCTCGCTACGAGGAGCCGGTGCTCTCCCTCGGCGGCTGCTGGAGCGGCGGGGGGAACTGGATCGTCGTCGGCGTGTCCACCGGCGTCTCGCAGAACGGGCAGATCTGCCACAGCGTCTCGAGCGGCGCCTTGCAGGTCGCGCACGCCTGACGCAGCTTCGTGGTGCAGACGGGGCAGACGAGGAACGAGTCCTCGATCTCGGCGCGGCAGACGGGGCACTGGTGGTCGCGGCGGTTGAGCCGCTCCTCCATCGCGCGGATCTCCAGCTCGCGCTCGCGCACGTCCTCGAGGTATTCGGGCGGACGGAAGAGCATGTAGATGAGCGGGCCGAGGAAGGGCGGAACCGCTCCGAGCACGGTCGCCATCGCCACGAGCCAGGGATCCTCGATCCGCCGGCGCGCGTCCTTGAAGACCCAGAAGATCGTCGCGACCCAGAAGACGATCACGAAGAAGATCGAGAGGTTCCGGACGACGAACCAGGTCCCGGACTCGAAGAAGTCCCGAATGCCTCCGAACAGCCCGTCGTCTTGCATTCCCTGACCTCCTACAGCAACAGTTGCCCGACGATGTAGCCGGCGGCAAACGCGAGCCCGACGATCGTCCCCAGGACGAACGCGGCGAACACGAAGACGCTCAGCCTCTCACCGAGCTTCCCCATGGTACGTCTTCTAGTCGGACGAACTGAGGTCGGCAAGAAGATAGAGGGAGCCGGTGACGAGGACCCTCGGTCCGAGCTCGCGTGCCCGCCCGAGGGCTTGACGAGGGTCAGCAACGGATTCGACATGCTGGAAGTACGGTTCGGCGCGGCGGCCGAGTTCCTTCTCGTCGAGTGCACGATCGTTGGAGCTGCGTGTCGCGACGAGTGTGCTCCCCGCGCGCGCAAGCCGCTCGAGGATGGCGTCGGCGTCCTTGTCCGCGAGGATCGAGACACAGAGGACGTGGTCGCCGGCGGGCAGCCTGGCGAGCAGCCAGTCCGCGGCCTCGGGCGTGTGGGCCCCGTCCAGGACGAGCCCGTTCCGCCGTTCGAGCCGGCCGGCGAGCGAGACCTCGACGTCAGCCGGGACTGCCTCGCCGAGGTAAGCCTCGGCGGCCTCGCGCGCGCCGCCTAGCCGGATCTCTCCCTGCGGCACGAGGTGGGCGTACTCGTCGTCGGGAAGGACGACGACCCGCGCTGCCTGCGCCACCGCCAGCTTCTCCCGCGCGATCTCCGCGAGCGTGTGGCCGAGCACGTCCGCATGCTCGTTCGTCACGTTCGTGAGCAGCACGACGGGCGCCGCCACGACGTTCGTCGCGTCGAGCCGCCCGCCCAGCCCTGCCTCGACGGCCGCGACCTCGACGTCCCGCGCGGCGAACTCGGCGAACGCGGCCGCGGTCAGCGTCTCGAACTGCGTGGCTCCGAGCTCCTCGGCCGGTGCTCTCACCCGCGCGAGTGCGTGCTCGAAGTCGGCTTCGGCGCCGTCGACCCAGATCCGCTCAGCCCAGCCGCTCACGTGCGGAGAGGTGTACGCCCCCGCCTTCCGCCCCGCCGCACGAGCGAGCTCGGCGATCGTCCTGGTCGCGGTCGACTTGCCGTTCGAGCCGACGACGTGGACCGAGTCGAAGCGGCGCTCGGGATGACCGAGCCGCTCGAGCAGCGCCCGGATGCGCCCGAGGCCGAACTCCTCCGGCCAGGGGCTCAGCGAGGCGATCCAGTCAGTGTGAGAGGGCATCGAGCTCGCGCTGGTAGCGGGCGAGCTTGGCCCGCTCGGCCTCCACCACGTCGGCTGGGGCGTTGTTGACGAAGCGCTCGTTCGCGAGCATCTTCTCGGCGCGCTCGACCTCCTTGCGCAGACGCTCGATCTCGGCGTCGGCGTTGCCGTTCGCCTTGACGCGCTCGGGCCGGACGACGGCTTCGAAGATGCGGCGCTCCTCGTCGCCGAGCTGCGGCGTCACGTTGCTGCGGCGAAAGATCGAAGCGGCGATCCGGGCACCCTCGAGCGCATCCGCGTCGCTCGCGAACCGATCGTCCGCCTCGGGCCACGCGGCGACGATCAGGCGCGACTCGCGGTCCGGCAGGTTCGACCAGATCTCCTCGGTCACGTGCGGCATCGCCGGGTGCAGGAGCTTCAGCAGCTGCTCGAGCGCAGCCAGCGCCGTGGACTGGGCGGCGACGTCGCCGTCGTAGAGGCGCGGCTTCACGGCCTCGAGGTACCAATCGCAGAAGTCGTCAAACGTGACGTGGTAGAGGGCGTCTGCCGCCACGAAGAAGCGGAACTCGCCGAGGGCGGTCTCCACCCCGGCCCGGGCGGCATCGAGGCGCGCCAGGATCCAACGCTCCTCCAGGGCCTGCGGCCTCAGGTCCGGACGGGCGTCACCGCACGCTCCGAGGAGCAGGCGGGCCGCGTTCCAGAGCTTGTTCGCGAGCTTCCCGCCCTCCTCGATCGCGCCGATGCTGAAGCGGACGTCCTGCGTCGAGGTCATCTTCATCAGGCCGTACCGGGTCGCGTCGGCACCGAACCTCTCGATCGGCTCGATCGGGTCGAGACCCGTTCCGAGCGATTTCGACATCCGCCGCCCGTCCGCGGCGAGGACCGTGGAGTAGATGATCACGTCGCGGAACGGGACCTCGCCCATCAGCTCGAGGCCCGAGAAGATCATCCGGTTCTCCCAGAGGCGGATGATCTCGCGAGCGGTGATGTTGAAGTCGCCGGGGTAGAAGCGGCGCAGGTCGGGGGTGTCGTCCGGCCAGCCGAGCGTGGCGAACGGCCACAGGGCCGACGAGAACCACGTGTCCAGGACGTCGGGATCGCGGCGAAGCTCGGCCGAGCTGCACTCGGCGCAGGCGGACGGCTCGATCTCGACGACCGTGACGTGGTCGTCGGGGCAGTACCAGGCAGGTATCTGATGCCCCCACCAGATCTGTCGCGAGATGTTCCAGTCGGGCGCCTCCTCGAGAGAGTCCACGGCGAAGCGGTGCTGGGAAGGCGGGTGGTAGGTGACGCGGCCCTCGCGCAGGGCCTCCAGTGCGGGCCGCTTGAGCTCGTCCATCCGGCACCACCACTGGAGCGAGATCAGCGGCTCGATCCGGCTCCGGCAACGATCGCAGACCGCGACCTGGTGGCGGTACGGCTCACGCTTCTCGAGCAGCCCCCGTTCCTCGCACCACGCGAGGACGCGCGCGGACGCCTCCTCCTGCGTCAGACCGTCGAGGCCGTCGGCGTTCTCGTTCATGCGGCCGTCCGGGCCGATCACCATCGGCTCGGGCAACCGGTGGGCGCGGCCGATCTCGAAGTCGGTCGGGTCGTGGCCGGGCGTGACCTTGAGTGCTCCGGTCCCGAACTCGGGCTCGACGCGCTCGTCCGCGATCACAGGCACGCGCCGCTCGACGAACGGGACAACGACCTCGCGTCCGACGATGTCCTCGAAGCGCGCGTCGTCGGGGTGCACGGCGACGGCGACGTCCGCCAGGATCGTCGCGGGCCGCACCGTCGCGATCGTGACGTGACCGCCGCCCTCGGCGAAGGGATAGCGCACGTAGACCAGCTCGTCGTCAGCCTCGACGCGGTCCAGCTCGAGATCCGACAGCGAGGAGGCGTGGAACGGGCACCAGTTCACGATCCGGTGGTCGCGGTAGAGCCAGCCGCGCTCCCACAGGTGCACGAAGTGGCGCATGACCGCGCGCTGGTAGCCCTCGTCCATCGTCATCCGCTCGCGGGAGTAGTCCATCGAGGCGCCCATGCGGCGGAACTGGGTCATGATCGTCCGGCCGTAGCGGTGGAGCCAGTCCCAGACGAGCTCGACGAACGCCTCGCGCCCGACCTCCTGCCGCGTCTTCCCCTCGCGCTCGAGCGCCTTCTCGACCACCGCCTGGGTCGAGATGCCGGCGTGGTCGTAGCCCGGCTGGAAGAGGCAGTTGTAGCCCTGCATCCGCTTCCAGCGGATCAGGGCGTCCGCGAGCGTGAGCCCCATCGCGTGACCCATGTGCAGATCGCCGGTCACGTTCGGCGGCGGGTGCGCGTCGACGTACGTGGGGCGCGAATCGTCGGCGTCGGCGTGGTAGAGCCCCTCGGCCTCCCAGGTCTGCTGCCAGCGTTCCTCGACACCCTGGGGGCTGTAGCGCGGCTCCATCGGCCGCGATCCTAGCCCCGCCGGGGCTTAAGAGGGCCGGCTCCGCCGGCCCGTCTGACGTTCAGAAGAACATGAAATCTCGATCGAAGTCGTCATGCCCCCGCGCAGCGGGGGCGGACTTCGATCGATCAGGCGGATTTTTCGGCGGGCGCGTCCTCTTCCTCGTCGCCCACCTCGGCGCCGGCGCTCGTCACGAGCGTCGGGCGGATGTCGTTCGCGATCGTCTCCTTCGTGATCACGCACTTGGAGACGTCGCGGCGCGAGGGCAGCTCGAACATCACGTCGAGCAGCGCGTGCTCGATGATCGAGCGCAGGCCGCGCGCCCCGGTCTCGCGCTCGAGCGCCTTGTCCGAGATCTCCCAGAGCGCGTCGTCGGTGAAGACCAGCTCGATCGTGTCGTAGTTGAAGAAGCGCTGGTACTGCTTGACGAGTGCGTTCTTCGGCTCGACGAGGATCTGGACGAGGTCCTCGCGCTTGAGCTGGTGCACGGCCGAGATCACGGGGAGCCGGCCGATGAACTCGGGGATCAGCCCGTAGGAGAGGAGATCCTCGGGCATCACGTCCGAGAGCAGCTCGGAGCTCTCGGCCGAGTGCTTCGAGTGCACGTCCGCACCGAAGCCGACCGCGTTCTTGCCGATCCGCTTGCCGATGATCTTCTCCAGCCCGGCGAACGCGCCGCCGCAGATGAAGAGGATGTTGGTCGTGTCGATCGAGAGGAACTCCTGGTGCGGGTGCTTGCGCCCGCCCTGGGGCGGCACCGACGCCACCGTCCCCTCCAAGATCTTCAGGAGCGCCTGCTGGACGCCCTCGCCCGAGACGTCGCGCGTGATCGACGGGTTGTCGGCCTTGCGCGCGATCTTGTCGACCTCGTCGATGTAGATGATCCCGGTCTCGGCCTTCTTGATGTCGAAGTCGGCCGCCTGGATCAGCTTGAGCAGGATGTTCTCGACGTCCTCGCCGACGTAGCCGGCCTCGGTGAGCGCGGTGGCGTCCGCGATCGCGAACGGGACGTTGAGGATGCGCGCGAGCGTCTGCGCGAGCAGCGTCTTGCCGCAGCCCGTGGGGCCGAGCAGGAGGATGTTCGACTTCTGCAGCTCGACATCGCCGTCGTCGAGCCCCATCTGGACGCGCTTGTAGTGGTTGTAGACCGCCACCGAGAGCGTCCGCTTGGCCTCCTCCTGGGAGACGACGTAGTCGTTCAGGACCTCGTAGATGTCCCTCGGACGAGGGAGGTTGTCGAGGTCGAGCTGCGCCGGAGTCGTGAGCTCCTCGTCGATGATCTCGTTGCAGAGGTCGATGCATTCGTCGCAGATGTAGACGCCGGGACCAGCGATCAGCTTCTTGACCTGTCGCTGGGACTTCCCGCAAAAGCTGCAAAGCAGCTGCTCGTTGCCGTCGCTCGCCCTCGCCACCTAGTCTCCTTTTACCCCGAAATCTCCACGCCGACTAGTCCCGGCTAGTCCTGGCGCGTCTTTCGGTGTTCGATGACGCTGTCGATGATCCCGTACTCCTTCGCCTCTTCGGCCGTCATGAAGTAGTCGCGCTCCATGTCCTTCGAGACTTTCTCCAGATCGGCACCCGTGTGGTTGGACATGATCTCCTCGAGCCGGCGCTTCAGGGCGATCGTCTCGCGTGCGTGGATCTCGATGTCGGTGGCCTGGCCCTGGAAGCCGCCCCACACCTGGTGGATCAGGATCTTGGCGTTCGGCAGGGCCATGCGCTTTCCTTTCGCGCCCCCGGCCAGCAGTAGTGCTCCCATGCTCATCGCGATTCCCACGCAGATCGTCTGCACGTCCGGCTTGATGAACTGCATGGTGTCGTAGATCGCGAGCCCGTGGTAGACGGAGCCGCCCGGCGAGTTGATGTAGAGGAAGATGTCCTTGTCCGGGTCCTCGGACTCCAGATGAAGCAGCTGGGCGACGATCAGGTTCGCAATCTGGTCGTCGACAGGCGTTCCGAGGAAGACGATTCGCTCGTTGAGCAGGCGCGAGTAGATGTCGAACGCTCGCTCCCCGCGAGAGGTCTGCTCGATCACCATCGGAATCATCGGGCTCATACGGGGCTCATACGGCTGTCTCATGCAGGCTCCTTCTCACCGGGGGTCCACAACTTCGCAGCGCCTTCGGGCTTCTCCTGCCCGGGCGTCCACAGCTTCTCGCGCGCTTGGGCGAGCTCGATCGGAATGCGCTTGACCTCGGACGCGACGCGGTCGAGCGCGGCCCGCAGGCGCAGGTCGGTTCGCAGCGTCTCTTGGCGGCCGCTCTCCCAGACCCGCTCGATCAGCACGTCGGGATCCTCCTCGTCCGCGAGCTCCGCCTGCTCGCGGACGAACGCGCGCAGCTCGTCGTCGGAGACCTCGATCCCCAGCTGCTCGGCGACGGCCTCGAGGACGAGCTCACGAGCGAGCGAGCGGCGGGCGTCGGCGAGCATGCGCTCCTGGATCTGCTCGGCGTTCTCGCCGCTCAGCGCCAGGTAGGTCTCCAGCGAGATGCCTCGGCGCTCGAGCTCGGACACGAAGGAGCGAATGAGGTTGCCCGCGCGGGCCTCGACGAGCGCATCCGAGACCTCGACTCCCGACGCCTCGGCCAGCGCGTCGACGGCGGCGCCGCGAAACTCGCCCTCGAGCTCCTCCTCGACCTGCTCGCGCAGCCGTTCCTCGATGTCGGCGCGCAGCTCGTCGAGCGTCGCGAACTCGCTCGAAGCCTTCGCCAGCTCGTCGTCGAGCGGTGGGAGCACGGGCTCCTTGACCTCCTTCACCGTCACGCGGACGGCGTGGCGCTCGCCCTCGGGCAGGCCGTACTCGATCTCCTTCGTCTCGCCCGCCTGCATGCCCGCGATGCCTGCCTCGAGCTCTGGCAGCAGCCGGCCCGCACCGAGGGTGACCACGAGGTCGCGCTGGGCCTCGCCGTCGGCGCCGTCGACGTCGATCACGAGCGCGTCGCCGTCGGTGGCGCCGCGGCCCTCGACCGGGACGAGCTCGGCCACCGAGCTGCGGAGCGCCTCGAGCTCGTGCTCGACGAGCTCGTCAGGGACGTCGGGCTCGGCGGCGGGTACCTCGACCGTCGTCCAGTCGGCGGGCTCGACCTTCGGCTGGACGCCGACCTCGGCGGTGAACGCGAAGTTCTCGTCGCTCGAGCTCGGGAGGTCGTAGCCGTACTGGGGCTGGGTGACCGGACGGATGCGCGAGCTCGTGGCCGCGTTCCAGAACCAGCCGCCGATGTGGCTCTCGACGGCTTCGCTCATCAGCCGCTCCTTGCCCACGCGCGAGAGCAGCACCGGCATCGGCACCTTGCCCTTGCGAAAACCGGGGATCTTGAGGCTCTCGGCGAGGTCCGACGCGGCGTGCTCGACGGCGTGCTTGACGTCGCCGCTCGGCACCTCGACCGTCAGGCGAACGCGGTCTCCCTCCAGCTCCTCGACCTGCGTTTGCACCCGGCCCATTCAACCAGAACCCTTTCGGTACCCGGCGTCTGGGGAAGCGGGCGACCCCCGCTGCCGTCCTGAGGAAGAACCGAGGCGTCCAGGCCGAATACCGCAGCGCGTAAAGTCCGGTTGAGACACACGAAGAGGAGCCCTCCTTTTGCAGCGGGTTGTTGAGTACGGCGGCTACGTCAACCTGGTGCTGTTCACCGTGGTTGCGCTGGTGGCGCTACGACAGTGGCGGCTCGGTCGCGGGCGTGCGGGTCTCTGGGCCGCGCTGACCTTCGGCTCGCTCGCGCTGGTCGTCGACGTGGCGCCGCTGCTCGACGAGACGCCCGACCGGCCGCTCGAGACGTTCGAGCAGCGGACGCTGATCGCGGTGCTCGTGCTCTTCCCCTACCTGCTCCATCGCTTCAGCACGGCGTTCCAGCCCGCGACCCTCTGGCTCGAGCGCTGGCTCGGCCTGATGACGCTCGCCTTGCTCGTCTGGACGTTCGCGCTGCCGGACTTTCCAACGGAGGGGGAGCCGCGGTCGGCCGGCTTCACCGCCTACCTGATCGCCTTCCTCTTCCACTGGACCGCGCTGGCCGTGGTCGTCGCCGTCCGGTTGTGGCGCGGCGGCCGCGGAGCCCCGACCGTCGCCCGCCGGCGGCTGCAGCTGCTCGCCGGGGCCTGCGCTGCGATCACCGTGGCGATCCTGCTCTCCGGGGTCGACGCCTCCGACGACTCGGTCCTCGAGGCGGCGGTCACGGTCCTGGCCGCGCTGAGCGCCCTCGCGTTCCTGCTCGGCCTGGCGCCGCCGCCGATCCTGCGGCTCATGTGGCGCCGGCCGGAGCAGCAGCGGCTCCAGGACGCGATCGCGAGCCTGATGGGGGCGTCGACCGAGGAGCAGGTGGCCGCGCAGGTGGCGGCGCCCATGGCCGACATCGTGGGAGCGCGAGGCGTTGCGCTGCTCGACCCGGCCGGCGGGGTGATCGGGGCCTACGGCGCATCGGATGAGATGCTCGACCGGCGCAGTGTGGGCGACGCTCAGGAGATCGTCGAGCTGGGCGCGCCGTTCGGCAAGCTCGTAGTCTGGACGAGCCCCTTTGCGCCCTATTTCGGCGGCGAGGAGCTGCGCCTGCTGCGGACGCTCGGCGCCCTCACGGGCCTCGCTTTCGACCGCTCGCGGCTGTACGCCCAGGAGCGCGACGCGCGTCAGGCCCTGGAGCGGGCCGACGAGCTCAAGTCGAACTTCATCGCGCTCGCCGCCCACGAGCTGCGCACTCCGGTCACGAGCATCAACGGCGTGATCGAGACGCTCCACGCCCGCGGGGCGCTCCTCGACGAGGAGCAGCGGGTGCTGCTGCGCGAGATGCTGCGAGACCAGGGCCGGCGGCTGGGCATGCTGGTGGAGCAGTTGCTCGACCTCTCGCGGCTCGACGCCGACGCGATCCTGATCGACCCGCAGATCCTGATGGTGCGGCAGCGCGTCGAGGAGCTCGTCCGCACGACCGCCGGCGAGCGGGTCGGCGACGTCCAGGTCGAGGTGCCCGCGGATCTCGAGGCCTCCGTCGACCCCTCCGCGTTCGACCGCATCCTCTCCAACCTCGTCGCGAACGCGCTGCGCTACGGCGAGCCGCCCGTGATCGTCCGCGCCGAGCAGCGCGACCGCCACTTCAGGCTCGCGGTCGAGGACCGCGGCCCGGGTGTTCCGCCCGAGTTCGTCCCGGACCTGTTCGAGCGGTTCACGCGCAGCACGCGTGCCCAGGAGCGCGGCATCGGCACCGGGCTGGGCCTCGCGATCGCGCGCTCGTACGCCAATGCCCACAGCGGCGAGCTCGTCTACGAGCCGGCGCAGCCGAGGGGAGCTCGCTTCGAGCTCGTCCTCCCGCGGCCGAACGGCAACGGCGACGACGTCAGGGCGCACCGGCTCCGCTCGTACCGCGGTAGTGCGGGCGAGAGGACTCGAACCTCCAAGGGCTTTCACCCAACGGGTCCTAAACCCGCCGCGTCTGCCAGTTCCGCCACGCCCGCGCGTGGTTCAAGGATAGAGCGGCCGGGCGACGCGCTCCGGCCCGAGAGCTAGGCGCAGCCCTCGTCGAGGCGCACGGACTCGCTGGTCGCCGAAGACGATCTGCGTGACCCGCTTGCGCGGGCTCACGTCGAAGCGCAGGTGCCAATGTGGCGCCCGGACACGGCGGAGGAAGTAGTTGCGCGTGCCGTGCAGGTACCGATCGGGCCGCGAGGTCAGCTTCGGGTAGGCCCGCCTCAGCTGCGTCAGCGTCGATCCGATGCGGATCCCCCTGCCCGTCACCGCGCCCTTGCTGAGGAAGACGGCGCCGAAGCGATCCCGCGGCGTGAAGATCGCGTAGCCCTGGAGCCCGCGCTCGTCGACGATCGCCTGGCCGCACGTGGGACGGACTTCGTAGTTGGGGCGCAGGCGGAGATCCCACCGTGCCGAGACCTCGGCGACGCTCATTCCCGGTCGCGCGCCGGCGGCGCCTTCCAGGGTCAGCAGCGCCGGCGCGCGCAGAGCGGCGGCGGCTCCCGCGACGACGGCGAGGCCGGTCGAGAGCACCAGTAGAAGTCTCATCCCAGTGGCCCCGGCTGGAGTCGAACCAGCGCGCGCAGATTCGAAGTCTGCCGCTCTATCCACTGAGCTACGGGGCCCTGACCGACAGGGTATCCCGCTCAGCTCACGAGGTTCGGCGGCGTTTCGCCACGCTCGAAGGCCAGCAGGTTGTCGACCAGCACACGCGTCATCGCCTCGCGCGCGTTCGGAAGCGCGGTGCCCAGGTGCGGGGCGAGGACGACGTTCGGCAGCGAGAACAGCTCCTCGGGAACGCGCGGCTCGTGCACGAAGACGTCCAGGCCCGCACGGATCCGGCCGGAGACCAGCTCACGGACGAGGGCGGCCTCGTCGACGACGGCGCCGCGGGCCGTGTTGACCAGGCAGGCGCCGTCGCGCAGCAGCGCCAGCCGGCGCTCGTCGATCAGGCCCTCCGTCTCGGGCGTGTGCGGGACGTGGAGGGTGACCACGTCGGCTTCGGCGAGGAGACCGTCCAGCCCACGATGCTCGACCCCGAGCGTGCGCTCGTCGTCCGCGTCGAGGCGCCCGCGCTTCGCGTAGAGCACCCGCATGTCGAACGCACGAGCCCGCCGAGCTACCGCCTTGCCCACTCCGCCCAGGCCGACGATCCCGAGCGTCGCCCCGCTGACGTCCTCGCCGGTCAGCTCCTCCTCGGCCCAGCCGCTACCCCAGCTGCCGGCCCGCACGAAGCGATCGCCCTCAACGATCCGGCGGCGCACGGCGAGCAGCAGGGCGAACGCGAGGTCGGCCGTGGGCGCGTCGACGGCGCCGGGCGTGTTCGTGACGACGATCCCTCGAGCGCGGCATGCCTCCACGTCGACGAGGTCGTACCCGGCGCCGTAGTTGGCGACGAGCTTCAGATCGGGCAGCAGGTCGAGCAGCACGGAGTCGACGGGCCGCGCAACCACCGCCAGCGCTTCGGCGCCCGGCCGCGGCGCGTCGAGCGGCCAGTCGAAGTAGTCGACCTCGCCGAGCTCCTCCCAGGCGGGCCCCGGAAACCGTCGCGACGAGAGGACCCGCACGGGGTCAAGGCTATTCTGTGCTTGCCGCGGTGGCGGTAGCTCAGTTGGTAGAGCCCCGGGTTGTGGTCCCGGTGGTCGCGGGTTCGAGTCCCGTCCGCCACCCCTCTCTCGTCCATGCCTTCCTCGCGCGCCCGCCGCCTGAACCGGTAGGAATCCCTCGACGTGGCCGAGCGTCAGACCGTGCCGGATCCCGTCGTGCGCCTGGAACCGTGGGGCGCAGGCGATCTGCCGCTGCTCGAGAAGCTGCTGGGCGACCCTGCGATGATGGTTCATCTAGGCGGCCCCGAGAGCCACGAGAAGCTCGTCGAGCGCCAGGCCCGCTACGAGCCGGCAGGCTCCGGGCAGTTCAAGATCGTGGTGGAGTCCACGGGCGAGGCGGTCGGTTGGGTTGGCTACTGGGAGCGGACCTGGCTCGACCAGCAGGTCTTCGAGATTGGCTGGTCGGTCCTGCCGGCGTTCCAGGGACGCGGCCTGGCGACCATCGCGACCGTCCAGGCGATCGACCTGGCCAGGTCGGAGAGGAAGCATCGGTTCGTGCACGCCTTCCCGTCGGTCGACAACCCGCCGTCGAATGCGATCTGCCGGAAGGTGGGGTTCACGCAGCTCGACGCACACGAGTTCGAGTTCCCACCGGGAAATCTCATGCGGTGCAACGACTGGCAGCTGGACCTGTTCTCGAAAGACTGAGAGATGCGCCTGGCAGGATTCGAACCTGCGACCCACGGCTTAGAAGGCCGTCGCTCTTCCGCTGAGCTACAGGCGCCTGCGAGGAGGGTAGCGCCGGGAAGGGAGGGCGTTATCTGACGCGGGTGCCGAAGTCGGCGGTCACGACCGTGACCGGGCCGCCGCCGAACTCCCCGCCCGCGGACGCCACGTGCACCGCGCCGAGGCCGATCTCGCGCCACCGGCGACCGAGCAGGTTGTCGCGATGGCCGGGGCTGTTCATCCACATCCGGACGGTGGCCGCAGGGCTGAGGTCGGGCGAGCCGTACGCGAGGTTCTCGCCGACCTCCCAGGAGCGGAAGCCGCCCGAGCCGTAGAAGCGCTCGACGCGCTTCCAGAAGGAGCCGCCGCCACGGGACTCGTGCTCGAAGAATCCGTGCTGGATCATCTGGCGCGAGTGATAAGCGGCCGCGGAGGAGAGGCCGCGGGAGAGCTTCAGGGCGCGAAGCCCGCGCGTGCGGCGAACCGCGTTGACCTGTGCGAGCACGCCGGATTCCAGCGCGCTGAGCACGACCGTGGAGCTGCCAGAAGTCTTGGCGCGGGTGGAAGCCTTGGCGCGCTTGGGGAGGGCGAGCCTGCGAACCGTCGGCGCGAGGCGCAGGAGAGTGCGACGGTCGAGCGAGGAGCGTCCCTTGCTTGCGAGCGAGTAGCCCGCCTGCTGAAGCTCCTGCTTGCCCGGGATCGGAGCAACGCCGTCCGTCGTGACCGCCGCCGCGCTCGAAGCGAGCAGCGCGAACGCGACGAACGAGACGAGTGTGCAAACCCCCCTGGCCACGAGATTTTCATCGGCTCAGGAGAGCGGCTCTTGTCCCCCAAAAGGGGGATTCGGGTTCCCCTTTACCGCGCGCGGACGCCCAGGTCGAGCGTCACGATCGTGACCGCCCGGCCGCCGTACGCGCCCCCGGCTCGGGAGACGCGGAACGCTCCGAGCCCGAGCTCGCGCCAGGTGCGAGAGAGCAGGTTGGCGCGGTGGGCCGGGCTCCGCATCCACTGGCGCACGACCTCGGCCGCCCTCGCCCGCGGAGAGCTCCAGGCAATGTTCTCGCCGACCTCCCAGCGGCTGAACCCGCGCGAGGCGTACGTGCGCTCGATCCGGCTCCAGAACGCCGCGCCGCCGGCCGAATCGTGCTGGAAGTACCCCTTCAGTCCCATGTCCCGCGAGTGGCGGCGCGCCGCAGCCATGAGCCCGGGCGAAGCGCGCAAAGGCCGGAGCCCGTTCCACCTTCGCACCAGGTTCACGCGCGCTGCGACCTGGGTTTCGAGCCGCTCGGCGGCGACCATGCGGTCGGCGGCGGGGGACGCGGCCTGCGGGGCCGCGGCGACCGCGACGGCGGCGACTGCCAGCGTCAGGCCGAGGTGGGGGATCCTCGGAAACGGCACGGGAGAACTATTCGCACATTTTGAAAATTAGGTCAACCTGTCGGAGCAACCGTACTTTCGCCTGTGGACTCCCGCCGAGCGCGGAGCCACTCGAGCATCAGCACCTGGATCGCACCGGCGACGGGGATCGCCCCGAGCGCGCCGAGGACGCCCGCCAGCTTCGCGCCGATCAAGACCGCGATCAGGATCGCCAGGGGTGAGAGCTGCACGGTTCGGCTGTAGACCAGCGGCTGCAGCACGTGGTTTTCGAGCTGCTGGTAGATGACGAAGAAGACGAGCACGATCACCCCGACCACGACGCCCTGGTCGACGAACGCGACCGTGGTCACGAGGATGGCCGCGAGGGTTGCGCCGGCGAGCGGGACGAGATCGAGGATCGCGACGAGCAGGCCGAGCGCGACCGCGTACGACACGCCGGTCAGCAGCAGCACGACCGTCGAGATGATCCCGGCGATGACGCTGATCAAGAGGTTGCCGGTCACGTAGCCGCCGACGGTCTTGTAGATCTGGTTGCCGACCCGCTTCGCGCGCTCCTGCGAACGGTCCGGCATCTGGGCGAAGAAGCGGTCGAGCCAGCGCGGGCCCCTCGAGCAGCATGAAGAAGGTCATGAAGGCGATCGTCACCGCGGCGACGATCGCCGTGACGATCCGCTCGGTGATCGCAAGCGCGGTGCCCGACAGTCCGAGCACGCCGGCCGCACCGCCGCCCTCGACGGCTTCGCGAACCCGTTCGACGACGTCGTAGCGCTCTGCGAGGTCGCCGAGCGGGCCCCGACCCTTGCTGACGTCCTGGACGTAGTCCGGAACCGCACGGACGAAGTCGTTCGCCTCGTTCACGAGCGTCGGCACGAAGAGCGAGAAGAGCCCGAAGACCCCGAGCAGCGTCAGCAGGGCGGTGACCGCCGCCGCGTAGCCGCGCTTGAGCCCCCTCCGCTCGAAGAACTCGACCGCGGGGTTCAGCGCGAGCGCGAGGAACAGCGCGACGAGGATCCAGGTCAGCACCTGCCGCGAGAGCCAGATGACCTCGAGCACGAGCGCGAAGGCGAGGACGATCAGAAGGACGTTGACGACGGTCCGCGCTTCGACCCGGACGACGCGCACTTCCACCGGGGGAGCATGGCTCGCGGGTCGGACGGCGTTTTGCAACGCTAGGCTAGGCGCCGGTCACGCGCGTCCGTGGTGTAGTTGGCAACACAAGAGCCTTCCAAGCTCTAGTCACCGGTTCGAACCCGGTCGGACGCTCTCAGCGGCTTTCCGCAGCGGGTTCGGCCCGTCCGACCGAGTCGCTATGTTGTCCGATGTGAGAACGGCAGAGCGGATCGAAGCTGTGAGGCTCCCGCAGGACGGGCACTCGGTTCGTGACATCGCGGCTCAGCTCGGCGTTGCTCGCTCCTCCGTCAGCCGCTGGGTTCGGGATATTCCGCTGACACCCGATCAAATCGAGGCGCTCCGCCGGCGAAATCCGATCTACAACCCTCAGCGGAACGGCGCTCGCGCCATCGCCGAGCGTGCGCTGCTGCGTCGGCGGGCTTTCCAGGAAGCGGGGCGCGAACGAGTACTCGGCGAAGCCCCGGACTACCACGCCGGCTGCGCGCTGTACTGGGCAGAGGGATCGAAGAGCCGCAACTCCGTCCAGTTCTCCAACTCCGACCCGGCAATGGCGCGGTACTTCGCCGACTTCCTGCGGCGGTTCTTCGGCGTTCCGCCGGAAGAGATCCGTCTGTCGTGCAGCCTCTACGCCGACCATGCCGCGCGGGTGAGCGAGATCGAGCGATTCTGGCTCGAGAAGCTCGCGCTTCCGTCCGCTTCGCTGCTGGCCTCTACGATCAACAACTATTCTCGAGCGAGCCAGCGCAAGCGGCGGAACATGCTGCCGTACGGGACTTGCCGGATCGTGGTCCACCGAACCGACATCGTCCAGGCCATCTACGGCTCCATTCAAGCCATCGGTGGCTTCACGCGACCTGAATGGGCTGAGAACTAGGGCGAATCGTGCGGCCCGATCCGTACGCGTGGTCTGTGCACGGCGAGGCGCTGCTCGCCGTCGCGATCCTTGCCGCCGCCTACCTCTACGGCACTCGCCGCGAGCGGGTTTCGCGAGCGCGCCTGGCCTCCTTCTGGACCGGGGTGGCGCTCCTGACGGCGACCGCCGTGACCCCCCTCGACGCGCTCTCCTACCACCTGCTCTCGATGCATCTGCTCCAGAACGTCGTGCTCGCCGAGTGGGCGCCGGCGCTGGTCGTGTTCGGGATCCCGCCCGGGCTGGCGGCGCGCATCGCGCAGGTGAAGCCGGTCGCGTTCCTGACCCGACCGCCGGTGGCGCTGACGCTCTGGCTCGGCACCTATTTCCTCTGGCACCTCCCCTGGCTCTACGACGCCGCGCTCCGGCATCCGCTGACCCTGCTGCACCTCGAGCACGCCCTGTACTTCGCGGCGGGCTGCCTGTTGTGGTGGTGCGTCGCCCACGACCGCCCGCACGCGCTCGCCGACGGGGCCCGCGCTCTCTACCTCTTCGCGGCCTTCGTGCTCGCGAGCCCGCTGGGGCTGCTGCTGGCCCTCGTGCCGACGACGGTCTACGACTACTACGAGCAGGGCGACGGCCTCTGGGGACTGTCGACGCTGACCGACCAGCAGATCGCCGGCGTGACCATGTCCGTGGAGCAGGCGATCGTCTTCTTCGCGGCCTTCTCGTACTTCCTGATGCGCTTCCTCCGGGCTCAGGAGTCCGAGGCGGCCGGCTAGCCCTTCTCCCCCGGTGGAGGGACGCCCGGGAGGACCGCATGCGCCAACGTCTTGTCTAGGTATGCCTGCGGCCACCTCGCACCGGCGCCTCGCGATCGCGGTCGCGATCGCCCTGTACGCCACCGTCTTCGCGGCGCTGGTCGTCTTCGAGCGGCCCGGCCTCGGAATCGGGCACTTCTTCTACCTACCCGTCGCCCTGATCGCGCTCTCCACCGGTGCTCGCATCGGCGCGCTCGCCGGTGTTGCCGCCGCCGCCCTTTACGCGGCGGCGTTCGCCCTCAACCCGGAGGTTCCGACGACCGAGATCGTCACCTACGGCGCGGCGGTCCGCCTGATCCCGTTCGCGGCGTCCGGGGCGCTGCTCGGCTGGTTCGCGAGCTCGAATGAGGCGCTGGTGAACAAGCTCCAGATCCTGGCCGAGCGCGACCACCTGACCGGCCTGCCGAACACCCGCGCCTTCGAGGGAGCGATCGCACGCCGATTCGAGAGCGGCCGGCCGTTCGCGATCCTGCTCGGGGACATGGACGGGCTCAAGGAGATGAACGACCGCCACGGCGAGGTGGAGGGCGACGATGCGCTCCGCCGGCTGGGCGCGATGCTGGCCAACGCGCTGGAGCCCTCCGACGAGCTCGCCCGCGTCGGCGGCGACGAGTTCGCCATTCTCGCGGCCCTGGGAAGCACGCAGGAGGCGTCGCGCCTCGCGACGCGGCTCGAGACGGTGCTCGCCGGCGCCGGGCTCGGCATCACCTTCGGCTGGGCGGTGCATCCGCAGGACGGCCTGAACGCGCTCTCGCTCTACCGGGCGGCCGACGAGCGCCTCTACGCGCGCAAGTACATCCGCAGCCCGCGCCGCCGCCAGACCCCGGGCCTTCCGGCCAACGGCGAGCCGACGCGCTCTCTGCACATCGCCGGCTAGAAGTCGGGGTGGCCAGATTCGAACTGGCGACTTCTGGCTCCCAAAGCCAGCGCTCTAACCAGGCTGAGCTACACCCCGAAGTCGGCTCAGCGTATCGCGCGCAGGCGGACGCTACTCGCCCACGAGCTCGCGGAGCTCGGCGATCTTCTCGCTGCGGAGGGCAGCTTGCTCACCCGCTTGCACGCGGCCCAGGAGGTTGCGCACGAGCGAGGCCAGCTCGACCGGGTTGAACGGCTTCGTGACGTAGTCGACGCCGCCGAGCTCCAGCCCGCGCGCGCGGTCGCGCAGCTCCGCCCGGGCGGTGAGGAAGACGATCGGGATGTCGCTCGTCGAGGCGTCGTTGACGAGCTCCTCGGCGACGGCCCAGCCGTCGAGCCCGGGCATCATCACGTCCAGCAGGATCACGTCCGGTCGGGAGCTCCGCGCCTCCTGCAGCCCGCTCGGGCCGTCGCCCGCCTCGAGCACCTTCATGCCCTCGGCCTCGAGGTTCACCCGGCAGAGCAGCCGGATCGGCGCCTCGTCGTCGATCACGAGCACGCGCGTCATCGCGTTCTCATTCACGGTTTCCGCCCGCTCAAACCACCAGCTCCGCCTGGTCGCCCGCGAGCGGCAGCTCGAACGCGAAGCTCGAGCCCTCGCCCTCCTCGGAGTCGACCCAGATGCGGCCGCCCATCGCGCGCACAAGCCCTTCGGCGATGAAGAGCCCCAGCCCGGTGCTGCCAGGCTGCTCCCTGGCGAAGTCGCCCCGATAGAACTTGCGGAAGATCCGGGCGCGCTCCGCCGCCGGAATCCCCGGCCCGCGGTCGACGACCCGCACCTCGACCGCCCCGCTCTTCCTTCTCGCCGCCACGGTGACCGTCCCGCCGTCGGGCGAGAACTTGACCGCGTTGTCGACGAGGTTGGCGAGGATCTGGCGGAGCTTGTCCCGGTCGGCGGCCGCGTCCAGCGGCTCGGTCGGCAAGTCGACGACGAAGTGGTGGCCGTTCGCGGGCGCGGCCTCCTGGACGCCGGTGACGACCTCGGACACCACGCCGCGGACGTCGATCGGGGCCAGCTCCATCTGCAGGTCGCCCGCGTCCAGCCGGGCCACGTTCAGGAGGGCGTCGACGATGCCCGTGAGGCGCTGGGCCTCGGAGGCGATGTAGCCGAGGAACGTGCGCCGCTCGGCTTCCTCGAACAGCACGTCCTGGCGGAGGAGCGTCTCGGCGAAGCCGTAGATCGAGGTCAGGGGCGTGCGCAGCTCGTGGGAGACGGCCGCGACGAACTCGGACTTCATCTCCTCGACCACGCGCTCGGCCGACACGTCGCGGAAGGCGTAGATCCGGCCGGCCACCCCGCCCGCGGGGTCGCGCATGAGGGCCTCGCTCACGGACAGCCAGACCTCGTCGCCGCCGCGGCGGATCGGGACCAGCCGGTCGCGGGTCGCGCCGGGCTGGCCGGACTCGAGGTTGCGCTGGAGCACCTGCGCAGGGGTCCGGCCGATCGCCTCGGCGGCCGGGACGCCCGTGATGTGCTCGGCTGAGGCGTTCCAGAGCACGACGGTGCCCTCGCGGTCGACGGCCACGATCCCGTCCGCGATGTTCTCGAGGATGGCCGAGTTGCGGTCCTGCTCGTCCTTGACCTTCTGGTAGAGGTCGGCGTTCGCGAGCACCGCGGAGGCGTTGCCGGCGAGCGCGGCCAGCGCCTCGATCTCCTCCTGCAGCCACGGCCGCGGCCCGCGCCCGTACACCGCGAGCACGCCGTACAGCTCACCCTCGGCGCCGAAGAGCGGGACGCCCAGGTAGGAGCTGTACCCCTCGGCCAGGATCGGGTCTGCGTCGAGGAGGCGCCGGTCGCCGGCCACGTCGGCCACGGCCTTCGGCCCCCGCGACTGGATGATGTCGCCCACGAGCCAGGCAGTCGCAGGCGCCTGAGAGCCGATCGCGGCCTCGGCCCCTTCGCCGCTGGCGGCGCTGACGATCAGGTCGTCCTCCTCGAGCCTGCGGACCGAGGCGGCGTCGGCCCCGAGCAGCGCGGGAGCCTGCTCCACCACCTCTCCGAGGATCGCGGCCGGATCGAGCTCGGTCGCGAGCAGGCCGCCCATGCGCGCGAGCTGCTGGGAGAGCGCGCGGGAGCTGCGCTCGGTCTCGTAGAGCTCGCTGCGCTCGAGGGCCCCGCGCGCTGCCCCCGCCAGGTGCTGGGCCAGCTCGAGCTCGTCGTCGTTGAACGTCCGGGGCTCGGCGAAGAAGACGAGCACGAGCCCGCCCTGCTCCCGTCTCGGTGCCTCGATCGGGATTGCGAGCAGCGACCGATAGCCGGCCTCCCGGGCGAGCTCGCGCCACGCGGGCTCGAAGCGGTCGTCCTCGAGCACCTCCGACGCAGCCAGCGTTCGCCGCTCGCGTGCGCACGCGACCAGCGCGCTCGCCGACTCGGATAGCCCTTCGCGCAGGTGATCGGCGATCGGTTCGGGCAGCTCATGGCCTGCGGCGAGCACGAGGCCCGGGGCGGCCGGCATCAGCAGGGCGGCGAAGGATCCGCCGAGCGCCTCGCTGGCAGCCTTCGCCACCGCGGTCAGGGTCTCGTCCAGCGACAGCGACTCCGCGAGCGCCGAGGCGATTCCGTAGAAGCCGCGCTGGATCCGCGCCTGGCGCGCGCTCTGCTCGAAGCTCGACGCGTGGCGCAGCGCGATCGACGCCAGCCCGGCGAAGGTCTCGAGCACCGCGAGATCGTCCTTGTCGAAACGCCGGTTCTCGTCACGGGTGCCCACGCCCAGCACGCCGCGCTTCTCGCCCGACCACTGCATCGGCGCGACGATCGCGCTGCGGAAGCCGGAATACGCCGCATGCGGGACCGGCTCGCTGATCGCCTTGTACTCGGCCGAGAGCAGCCCGCGACCCTGCCGCAGCGCCTCGCCCGCGAGCCCGCGGTCGGCAGGGAACCGAAGCGCGACGACCTCGGGGTCGAGGCCGTAGACGGCGGCGCACGTGAGCGAGTTCCGCCGTGGGTCGAACAGGTAGCAATCGGCGGCGTCGGCGCGGAGCAGCCTCGTCACCTCGACCACGAGCCGCTGCAGCACGGTCTCGAGCCGCAGCTCGCTCGTGACGTACTGCGAGGCCTTGAGCAGGGCGGCCGACTGCTCCAGCCGCTGCGCGTTCTCCTCGAGCAGCTGCGCGGTGTGGATCGCGAGCCCGACCTCGCGGGCCACCGACTCCAGCAGCGTGCGCTCGGGCACCGGCCACTGGTGCGGGTCGCTGCGGTGGAGGCCGAAGACACCGATCACCCGGTCGAAGACCAGGATCGGCGTAGCCATGGACGCCTTCGTCCCGAGCGCTCGCAGGCTGTCGATGTTGCCCAGCTTCGGGTCGAGCAGCTCGGGCGCGTCTTCGATGTCGGAGAAGGCCACCGTCCGCCGCTCGCGCGCGGCCAGGTTGAGGACCGGCAGGTTCGGCGCCTCGGCGCCGACGGTCGCCGTCCCGGGCGCGTCCCACTCGGCCAGCACGGGCATCGGCTCGCCCGACTCGCCCAGGCGGATGAACGCGCGGTCGGCGCCGGTCGCGGCCGCGGTCTCCTCGACGGCGACGCGGAGGACGTCGTCGAGGTCGAGCTCCGAGCGCACCTTCCGGGCGATCTCGCCGACGATGCGCTCGCGCTCGAGCGCGTCCGCCAGCGACGACGAGGACTGCGCCCGGGCGACCGCGAGCGCCGCCTCGGCTGCGAGCGACTCGAGCGCCGCAAGCTCCTCCTTGTCGAACAGCCGACGCTCCTTCGTCGTTGCGCCGACGAGCACCGCGTGAACCCGCCCGGACGAGATCAGCGGCACGAAGACAGCGCTCTCGGCTCCGACGCGCTCGGCCAGGCGACGGCTGACGCGCGCCGAGGCGGTGACGTCGTACACGAAGATCGGCGCGGCCTCGAACACGGCCGTCGCGATCGCCGACGGCTCCTGCTCGAGGTCGATCGTGATCTCGGGCCACCAGTCGGCCACGGCCCCGTCCAGCAGACCCACGAGTCCGCTCGCGCGCCGGCGATCGTCGCTGATCAGCGCGACCGCGGCGAAGTCCACCCCGAGCCGATCGACGACCTCCCGGACGAGGAGCAGGCCGGCAGCGTGCACGTCCGGGGCGCGCAGCAGCGCGTCGGCGAGCGTCTTGTTCGCCTCCTGGAACGGGGCCGAGGCCTGGTCGTCCCCGCTCTCGGGCCGGCCGCGGCGAAAGATCGAGCTAAATAGGGACACTGGGCACAGAAGATCGTACTTCCGCGCCGCCTATTGCACACACCCAGTGCCAAGAAACAGGAAAGCCCGCCGCTCGGGGGGTCTGTGCGGCGGGCCTTCCAGATTGCTCACCGCGGCCATGTGGCCAGGTACGCGCACCGCGGTTCGCATCGCCCAGTGGGAGTGACGCTAACGGGATTCGGCACGCGCTCCAATAGGCCGAACGGCCCATCTTTGAGTCTGAGGCTCTTCCTGATTGCAGTTCGGAAAAGAGACCCGCCGGAGGGGTCGAACTATCATGGCCGTGATGGTCGAGCGGGTCCTACTCGCCTCTCCTCGCGGCTACTGCGCCGGGGTCGAGCGCGCCGTGGAGACGGTGGAGCTCGCGCTCGAGCACTACGGCGCTCCGATCTACGTCCGCAAGCAGATCGTCCACAACGCCCACGTCGTGCGCGAGCTCGAGGGGCGCGGCGCGGTCTTCGTCGAGAGCGAGGACGAGGCGCCCGAGGGCGCCACGATCGTCTTCTCCGCCCACGGTGTCGCACCCGCGGTGCACGTGCGCGCGGGCGAGCTCGGGCTGAAGACGATCGACGCCACCTGTCCGCTCGTCACGAAGGTGCACGTGCAGGCTCGCCGCTACGCGGCCGCCGGCTACACCGTCCTCCTGATCGGGCACGAGGGCCACGAGGAGGTGGTGGGGACGATGGGCGAGGCGCCGGACTCGACCGTGCTCGTCCAGTCCGTCGAGGACGCGGAGGCGCTCACGCTCCCGGCGGACGCGAAGCTCGCGTACATCACCCAGACCACCTTGTCGGTCGACGAGACCTCCGAGATCATCGGCGCTCTGCGCCGGCGCTACCCCCAGATCTACGCGCCCAAGAAGGAGGACATCTGCTACGCGACCTCCAACCGCCAGTGGGCGGTCAAGGAGCTCGTGGGCGAGATCGACCTCCTGCTCGTGATCGGCTCGCGCAACTCGTCGAACTCCAACCGGCTCGTCGAGGTGGCGAGGGCCGACGGCGTGCCGGCGTACCTGATCGACGACGAGACCGAGATCGAGGCCGGCTGGCTGGACGGCGTCGCCACGGTGGGCGTGACCTCGGGAGCGTCGGCCCCCGAGTCGCTCGTCGAGCGGGTCTGCGACTGGTTCCGGGCGCACGGCGTCGAGCGGATCGAGCCCTACCGGATGGTCGACGAGGACGTCACCTTCCGGCTGCCGATCGAGCTTCGGCGCGAGCTGACGATCGCAGAGGCGCAGGCCTGAGGCTCGCCCTCGCCCTGGCCGCTCTCGTGGTCGTGGGCGCCGCGGCCGCTGTCGGGGGCTACCTGCTGGGGTCGTCGGAGGAAGGCGAGACGTCCGTGACGACCACGCTTCGCGGGAGCGGCTTGCCGGCCGGCTGGCGTCTGTGCACCAACGAGCGCATGGGATACGCGCTCGGCTATCCGGCCGACTGGTCTTCGCCGGCGCTTTCGGCCGAGAGCGAGTGCACGTTCTTCGACCCGCACGCCGATCCAGTTGCCCGAAGCGAGCGACGTGTTCGGGGCCACACTGGAGGTCGCACCCGCCCAGGAGTCGTACGCGGCGGTCGTCGGCGGCCTCGACGACGGACGCGTCGTGCAGGAGCGCCGCGAGCTCACGGTCGCCGGACGGCCCGCGGTGGAGGTCGTGTCGAGGGCGGAAGCCGACGGTCTCGAAGCTCCCTTGACCGAGTCGGCGACGTACGTCGTCGACCGAGGCGCCGAACCGCCCCTGGTGCTGCGGACCGTCAACGAGCCCCACTCCAACTGGGAGGAACGTCTGCGGATCCTCGACGAGGCGGTGCGAACGTTGATCCTCTTCGAGCCGCGGCACGCTACGCGTCCGAGTCCCACGGCCCCGCCGGACGCCGTCCTGCGGAAGCGGGCCGCGATGCTCGCCGCTGCTCAGGCGGCGGACTATGACGGGCTTGCCGAGCTCGCGGATCCAGGAGGCTTCGAGTACACCTTCGGCGGCCCCGTGGAGGGCGGGCCGGCCGCCTATTGGCGCCAGGCCGAGGCGCGCGGCGAGGAGCCGACGCCCGCCAACGCCCTCGCTGCGATCCTGCGCATGCCGTACACGCTGAGCCACGGGGTCTACGTCTGGCCGTTCGCCTACGACAAGACCGAGGAGGAGCTCACGCCGTACGAGCAGGGACTGCTCAAACCGCTCGGCCGCGGCGGCGCGTTCGCCGACGGCTACCTCGGCTGGCGGGCGGGAATCCAGCCGGACGGACGGTGGGTGTTCTTCGTCGCAGGTGACTGAGAGAGCGGACGCGGCCCTTCGAGCCACGTCCGGGGTTTGACCCCGGACACGCCCCGCGGGGACAATGCCGGACGCCCGACCCGCACGGGGAGCGGCGGCTGTGGAGCGATCGTGACGATCTTGTTGCTTGTGGATGCATCGTCACGTTTTCCTGACGGTGCCGGCGCCCGCTCAGAGGCGCGGACGCTCGCGGCCGAGGCGGCGATTTTCTCGGCTCAGGCCTTCGCGATCGTGGGCTCGGCGCCCTTGCCGTCGGTCTCGATCGCCACGGCGAGCACCTCGCCCTTGATCCACTCCTCGTGCGCGAGCAGGTGCGCGAGATCCTCCGGGAGCGTCACCGTGATCCGGTCGGTCAGCTCGAGACCCGCCTCCTTGCGCTTCGTGTTCAGGAGGTGGATCAGGTCGAGCACCTGGCCCTCGACGCGCAGCTCGTCGTCGAGCGTTGTGTCGAGCGCCACCGTGACGCCCGCGTCGAAGGCAACCGCCCAGCCCTCGCGTCCGCGCCGCTCGACGAGCACCTCGTCGGGCCCGAGCTCGTGGCCGGCGGCGCGGAAGCGGCCCTCGCCGAGCTCCTCGAACTCGCCGGCGGCCAGCGCGGCGCGCACCGCCGCCAGCTCGCGGCCGAGCTTCGGTCCGAGCGCGGGCAGGTGCGGCTTCACGACCAGCTCCTGAGCCTCGACGTCGCCGAACTCGACCTCCTTCACGCGGAGCTCCTCACCGATCTCGTCGGCGTGACCCGCTGCGAGCGGCGCCCCCTGAACGACGAGGCGACGCAGAGGCTGGCGCAGCTTCAGGCCTGAGGTCGAGCGCGCCTGGCGCCCCAGCTCCACGACCTGGCGTACCGCGGCGACCTCACCGAGCAGGGCCGCATCCGGCTCGGCCGCCTCGGGCCACCCGGCGAGGAACACCGACTCGGGAGCTCCCTCGCACGCGCCACGCACGACGTTCTGCCAGAGGTGCTCGGCCAGGAAGGGCATCACGGGAGCGATCACGCGCAGCCCCTGGACGACGCCGTACCAGAGCACTCGCAGAGCCGCCTCGTCCCCGTCCCAGAACCGGCGCCGCGAGCGGCGGATGTACCAGTTGGAGAGGTCGTCGACGAAGCGGTCGAAGGCGTCGATCAGGCGGTGGGTCAGCTGCTCCTCGAGCGCGGCCGTCGCTTCCTGCACCAGCTGGTCCGTGCGGGCGACGAGCCACCGATCGAGAGTGCGCTCGACGGCAGGCCCGCCGGAGAGATCCTCGAACCGCGGCCGGAAGCCCTCGATCGTCCCGTAGTCGACGAGGAACTTGACGGAGTTCCAGAGCGTGAGCAGCTTGCGCTTGATCTCGTGCGCGGGGCCGTAGCCGAAGAGCAGGTTGCGGTCGGGCGGCTGCTGGCAGTACTGCCAGCGCATCACGTCGGCGCCCATGCGCGCGAACGCGTCCTCCGCGGCGATCATGTTCCCCCACGAGCCGTGCATCTCCCGCCCGTGCTCGTCCAGCATCTTCTCGTAGCCGAGCACCGACCTGAACGGCGCACGGCCCACGAGCACGACCGACATGAAGAGCTGCGAGTAGAACCACAGCCGGATCTGCTCGCGCATCTCGGAGACGAAGTCGGCCGGGAACCACTGCTCCCAGTAGGCGTGGTCGGGCAGGTCGGCTTTGGACAGGCCCTTGGAGGCACCGGTCGCGTAGCCCCCCGGGATCGGCTCGGGGTTCTCCCAGCCCAGCGTCGAGAAGGGGACGATCCCCGCGTCGAGCCAGACGTCGCCGACCTCGGGAACTCGCCGCGCCTCCTCCCCACACTCGGCGCAGCTGACCGTCACGGCGTCGACCCACGGCCGGTGCAGCTCCTCGAGCTGATCCATACCGGCCGTCGCCCGTTCGGCCAGTTCCTTCTTCGAGCCGATCACGGCGACGTGCCCCGAGGCGCAGCGCCAGATCGGCAGGGGCAGACCGAAGTAACGGCGCCGCGAGATGTTCCAGTCGCCCATGTTCCGCAGCCAGTCGTCCATGCGCTTGCCGAAGTACTCGGGCGTCCACTCCACGGTCGCGTTGGCGTCCAGGAGCTGCGGCCGCAGCTCGTCGACAGCGATGAACCAGTCGTCGGCGATCCGGAAGATCAGGGGCGTGTCGCAGCGCCAGCAGTGCGGGTAGGAGTGCAGGTAGGTCGTCGCCTCGACGAGGAGGCCGCGCTCTTTCAGGTCGCCGACGATCTGGTCGGCGGCCTCGACCGTGGAGAGCCCGTGCAGCCAGCCGTAGTCGTCGTAGAAGCGGCCGGCCTCGTCCACCGGCATCAGCACCGGCAGGTCGTGCACGCGCGAGAGCTCGAAGTCCTCGGCGCCGGAGCCCGGTGCGATGTGGACGATGCCCGTGCCCTGGTCGAGCGTGACCTCGTCCCAGGGGATGACGCGGTGCTCGACGGCCGAGCCGGGCGCGAGGTGGTCGAACGGCCCGCGGTAGCGCCACCCGACGAGCTCCTCGCCGCGGGCCTTGCGCACGTACTTCAGGTCGGGGTAGCGCTCGACCGCCATCCACTCGCCGTCCGTGTGCAGCCCGTACTCGGCGTCGGGCTTGACCGCGGCGGCCACGTTGGCCGGCAGCGTCCACGGTGTCGTCGTCCAGACGACGAGCGACTCGCCCTCCCGGTCGAGCAGCGGCAGGCGGACGAAGAGCGAGGGGTCGGAGCGCTCCTGGTAGACGCCCGACTGCGAGAGCTCGTGCTGCGACAGCGACGTCCCACAGCGCGGGCACCACTCGGTGGAACGATGGCCGAGGTAGAGCCACCCGCGCTCGTGCACACGCTTGAGGAAGCGCCAGATGTACTCGATGTTCGTGTCCGAGAACGTGAAGTAGTCATTGCCCCAGTCCATCCACTGGCCGAGCCGCTTGCAGCCGCGCGTCAGCTCCTCCGCCGACCACTCCACGACCTTCCTGCACTCGCGCGCGAACTTGTCCAGCCCGAACTCCTCGATCTCGCGCTTGGAGTTGAGGCCGAGTTGCTTCTCGACGCCAACCTCGATCCACAGGCCCTGGCAGTCGAAGCCGTTCTGGTAGCGCTGGTCGAACCCCCGGAGCGCCTTGTAGCGCTGGAAGACGTCCTTCAGCGTGCGGCCCCAGGCGGTGTGCACGCCGAGCGACTTGTTCGCCGTCACCGGCCCGTCGACGAAGCTCCAGTGCGGGTTGCCGCGATTCTGCTCGCGGAGGCGCTCGAAGGTTCCTTCCCGTTCCCAGAGGTCGAGGATCTCCACCTCGAGCGCGGGATGGTCGGGCACCGGTGGGAGCGGCTCGAAGACCGGGGCGGCCATGCGGCGATTGTAGAGACGGGAATCTGCCCGCCGACCCGTGCGTTATTGCTTACGACCGGCGGGGAAGGACCCGTCGTGACCTGTGCGAGAAACGAAAGGAATTCCGGGAATGGAAAACGTCACCGAGTCGACCTTCGACCAGGAGGTCCTCCAGAGCGAGACGCCCGTGCTCGTCGACTTCTGGGCGGAATGGTGCGGCCCGTGCCACGCCGTAGCGCCCGTCCTCGACAAGATCGCGTCGGAGCGCGAGGGTGAGCTCAAGATCGTGAAGGTGAACATCGACGAGGAGCAGGGCATCGCCCAGAAGTACGGGATCGCGTCGATTCCGACGATGGTCCTGTTCAAGGACGGCCAGCCGGCCGCCGCCGCGGTCGGCGCGCAGCCCAAGGGCGCCATCGAGCGCTCGCTCGGGCTCGTTGAGGTGGAGGCGCAGGCTTAGCCGTGCGCCTCCACCCCGTCCAGCAGGCGCCAGTTTCCGCGTAGCGCGGCCTCGGCCGCAGCCACGAGGCGGTCGACGTCGTTCTCCGTCGCCTCGGCGGCGAGGAGCCGTCGGCTCTCGTCGGCGTGCTCGACGTCGCGCTCCGCGTGCAATGCGAAATACGCAGCTCCCGGACCGTCCGCCTCGAACCCGTAGTGGGCCACGAGGCCGGTGAGCTTCGTGCTCGAGATCGCGGGCTGCGCGGACTCGACCGCGTACATGACCGCGAGCCGCTCGAGCCGGTCGCTCCCGCCCGTCCACGCGTCGGCGCACTCGAGCGTCTCCACGCGTGGGGCGCGATCGAGGTCGGCGTCGACCGCCCGTGCGAAATCGTCCCAGAGGTCGACGTGCTCGGCCTCCTCGGAGGCGTGGTCTGCGCCGGCGTCCTCGGCCTGGCGTGCGAGCGCGACGACGGCGTGGCGGTACTCGCCCGCGTAGAACCCGAGCTCGCTCAACGTGAGCTCGCCGCGCTCCCAGCGCGTGTAGAAGGGGTGGCGGAGCACGTTCCAGCGCTCCTGAACCTCGGCCAGCTGGTCGAAGAGGGTCATCCGTGGCTCCTTTCGGTCGGACTGCGATGCTAGTTCCATGAACGGACTGCTGCTGGTGAACCCGCGCTCGGGCGACGATCGGCCCTCGGCCGACGAGCTGCGCGAAGAGGCGCAGGGCCGCGGGATCAAAGTGCACTTCCTCGGCGAGGACGACGACCTCGCCGAGCTGGCACGCGAAGCGGACGCCGAGGCGCTCGGCATGGCGGGCGGCGACGGGTCGCTCGCAGTGGTCGCGGGGATCGCTGTCGAGCGCCGTCTTCCCTTCGTCGTGATCCCGTTCGGCACCCGCAACCACTTCGCCCGCGACGTCGGCCTCGACCGCGACGATCCGATCGCGGCGCTCGACGCGTTCGCAGGCGGACGGGAACGCACGGTCGACCTCGGCCGCGTGAACGGTCGAGCCTTCCTGAACAACGTCTCGCTCGGGCTCTACGCGCAGCTCGTACACCGGCGCGAGGGACACCGGCGCCGCCGCGAGGCGCTGGCCCGCCTCCGTGCGCTCGCCCTGCTCGCCCGCGACCGCTCCTCGCTCGGGCTGAGCGTGGACGGCGACCCGGTGGAGACGCACGTGGCGCTGGTCGCGAACAACCCGGTGCAGCTCGACCTGTTCTCGCTCGGCGAGCGCGAGCGCCTCGACGAGGGCCGGCTGCACCTGTACCTCGCGCACGGGCTGCTGCCGGGCTCGTGGGAGGAGCGAGCGGGCGAGCGCTTCACGATCGACTCGCAGCGAGGCCGGCTGCGGGCTGCGATCGACGGCGAGCCGGCCGCACTCGAGACACCGCTCGAGTTCACGATCGAGCCGAAGGCGCTACGGGTGCTGCTGCCGCCAGACGCCTAGGACGTCCGGGATGTGGAAGGCGAACTGCTCGACCGGCGGGAGCTCGTCCGGTCGGAACCAGCCCAGCTCGCTCACGTCGTCCGCCGCATGGGGCTCGCCGCCGACCAGCCTGGCCGACCAGTACAGGTTGAGCGTGGCGTGCGCGTCCTCCTCGTCGCCGTAGCGATCCATCCAGACGCCGAGGAAGTCCCCGGGCTCGACCTCGAGGCCGGTCTCCTCGCGGAGCTCGCGTCGGAGCGCGTCGAGCGGGTGCTCTCCCTCGTCGAGAAAGCCGCCCGGAAGATCCCAGTATCCGTGGAACACCGGACCCGCCCGGCGCGCCAGCAGGACGCGGCCCTCGTCGTCGACCACCACCGCGCAGGCCGTCGGCTTCGAGCTCGCCCAGGCCCGATAGCCGCAGCTTCCGCATTCGGCGCGGACACCGTCCTCGACGCCGATCTCGTCGGCGCAGACCGGACAGAACCTCCACCTGCTGAGCTCGGGCACGGCGTGCAACGATAGAGCGATGAGCGACCAGCCCGAACCCACCGAGGAAGAGCAGGAGGCCGTGCCGGAGCGGCAGGAGGAGCAGGAGGCTCAGCAGGGCGTCGATCCCGACCAGCTCGAAGACGACCCGATCCCGGACTCTTAGTGCCCCCTCAGGCAATACGACGCCAGCCCCTGGCCCGCGATCACGCGGCGCCAGGAGCCACCCTCGCCCTTGCAAAGGCCGCATAGAGCCTTTGACGCGGGCGAGTGCGGCCCCTGGCTTGGTGCTCACGACCCAGAAGCGGGCGCCTATCGCCTGAGGACGCACTAGTGCCGAGGTTCGACCCCGCAACCGTCACCGAGCTGAATCGCGTCGGCCTCCTCGCCGAGCTCCCGGGCGAGATCCTCGGCAAGCTCGCCGGGCGGATGCAGCGCCAGAACATCGAGCCGGGCAACCCCGTCGTGCTCGAGGGCGAGGAGGGCAACCACTTCTACTGCGTGATCTCGGGTGTTCTGGCCGTGTCGAACCAGGGCGGGCTGGGCCCGCGGCGGGTGCTGCGGCCCGGGGACTACTTCGGCGAGGTCGCGCTGGCGATGGACGTGCCTCGCACCGCGTCGGTGACGGCGCTCACGTCCGTGACGGTCGCGAGTTGCGACCGCGAGACGTTCGACGAGTTCGTCAAGCCGCTCTTCGCCGACCCGGAGTAGCTCCGTGAACGAGCGCGAGGACGCGTTCGGATCCTCAAAAAGCGCTAAAGCAAACGCTTCGCGGCGCCGACCACTCCCTCAGGGGATTCATTGCGCGCCGCCGTCCGCATACCGGTCTACAAAGGACCGTTCGGCCCGGAACAGGCCGAGCGGCTGCTCTGGCGTGCCGGCTTCGGGCCGCGCAAGGGCGAGGCCGAGGCGCTCGCCAGGAAGGGCCTCGACGCCGCCGTCCACTCGCTGACTCGGCCTCGTCGCGAGCGGCTCGTCGGGCCGAAGCCCCACGACGACGAGGGTCGCCCGCTGGCGCCCGGTGACGCGTGGGGCCACGACCACGTCTGGTGGCTCGACCGCATGGTGCGCACCAGCCGCCCGCTCGCCGAGCGGATGACGCTCGTCTGGCACGACTGGTTCGCCACCTCGAACAGCGGTGTCGGCTCGCAGACCCTGATGCTGCGCCAGAACCGCCTCTTCCGCCGCTACGCGCTCGGCTCGTTCGAGCAGCTGCTGCTGGCGATCACCCGCGACCCGGCGATGCTGCTCTGGCTGAACGGCACGGACAACCGCAAGGGCTCGCCGAACGAGAACTACTCGCGCGAGCTGATGGAGCTGTTCACGCTCGGCGCCGGCCGCGGCTACACCGAGCGCGACGTCCGCGAGCAGGCTCGCGCGCTGACCGGCTTCGAGAACGACTGGAAGCGCGGCGTCGGGCCGACGAACTTCCGCTTCGACCGCGAGCGCCACGACGCCGGGACCAAGCGCGTCTTCGGCAAGCGCGGGCGCTTCGACTGGCAGGACGCCTGCCGCCTCTGCCTGCGGAACCGCACCCACCCTTCCTTCTTCGTCCGCAAGCTCTGGGGCTACTTCGTCCCCACACCGCCGCCCGCTGCCACGCGCGGCGGCCTCGAGCGCCTCTACGTGCGGAACGGCTACGCGCTCCGGCCGGTGCTGGAGGCGATCCTGCGCCACCCGCACCTGTACGCCGGCCAGCGGATGACGAAGCCGCCGGTCGTCTACACCGCGGGCCTCCTGCGCGCGACCGGCCGCGGCGTCGACACCGAGGCCTGGGCCTGGCTGAACGGGCTCGCCGGCCAGCAGCTGTTCTACCCGCCGAACGTCTCGGGCTGGAACGACGAGCGCTGGCTCGACACGGCGAGCTTCCTCGCGCGCTGGCAGATCGCCGGCCGCGTGCTGCGACCGCTCGTGCTCGACACCAAGACCGACAAGGCGCCGCTCGACGCCGACAAGCTGGTCGACCGCGCCCTCGAGTTCTGGGGCAACCCGACGGTCAGCTCAGAGACGAGGCGCTCGCTGAACGGCTTCGCGAAGACAGCGCTCGGCACCGCGAAGTCGAGCTGGAAGCAGCAGCAGTACCCCGTCCTGACCGAGAACGCGCTCCGCCACCTGATCGCGGCCTCCCCCGACCTGCAGACCTCATGACCGACTGCTGCAACGAGTTCTCCCGCTCCTCCTTCCTGCGCCGAGCCGCGGCCGAGCCGGGTTTCGGCCTGCCGGCGATCGAGCCCGGCATGCCGCTTCCGGCCGGGACCGGCCTCGACCGGCGCGCCTTCGTCATGCGGTCGGCGGGGCTGGCGCTCGCGGTCTACGGGGCCGGGAAGATCGGCTTCCCGGGCCTCGAGGAGGGCATCGGCCAGGCGGCGGCCAGCGCTCCGCCGACCGCTCCCGTGCTCGTCTCGGTCTTCCTGGACGGCGGCGTCGACACGCTCTCGCTGCTCTCACCGGTCGGCGACCCCGACTACCGCAAGCTCCGCCCCACGCTCGCGCTGCCGGATTCCGGGCTGCAGGTCAACGGCGACGACCGGCTGCGCTGGCATCCCTCGACGCAGGCCTTCCAGACGCTCCACAACGAGGGCAAGCTGACGCTGATGCCGGCGGTCGGCTACCGCGACGCCGACCAGTCGCATTTCACGTCGCGGCACTACTGGGAGGTCGGCGCCACCAACCCCGGCCTGCGCACGGGCTGGCTCGGGCGCTACCTCGACCGGGTCGGCTCGCCGGACAACCCGCTGCAGGGCCTCTCGCTCGACGGCGAGCTGGCGCCCTCGCTCGCCACGGGACGCGTTCCGGTCGCCGCGCTGCGCGGCGCCGACGAGTACTCGTTCTGGGCGCCCGGCGTCTGGGGCGAGGTCAACGACAAGATGCTCGACGCGATCGGCACGCTCGGCGCGACGCGCAAGAGCGGCGACCGCGCCCTCGCCGCCGCCGGCGAGGTCGCCGTGCAGTCCGACCGCCTGCGGCGCCAGCTCGCGCCCTTCAAGAGCGGCGGCCTCGGCAGCCCGGTTCCGTACCCCAAGCACGACAGCGACTTCCCCGAGCGACTGGCCGGGCTGGCCTCGATGCTCGCGGTCGGCCTGCCCCTCCGCGTGGTCGCGCTGAACGCCTTCGGCATGTACGACACGCATTCCGAGCAGCCGCAGCAGCTCGCCGAGGCGTTGAAGCTGACGAGCGACAGCCTGCTCGCCTTCCAGCGCGACCTCGAGGCTCGCGGCCTCGCCGATCGCGTGCTGACGCTCGTCTGGTCGGAGTTCGGCCGCCGTGCGGAGGAGAACGGCTCCGCCGGCACGGACCACGGCGCCGCCGGCACGGCCATGCTGATCGGCTCGCGAGCCCGGGGCGGGCTCGTCGGCGAGCTGCCCGCGCTCAGGAACGGCCTGGACTCCGACGGCAACCTTCGCGCCACCGTCGACTACCGCAGCGTCTACTGCTCGCGTGCTCGAGCAGTGGCTCGGCACCGACGCCGGCGCCGTGATCCCGAACGCTCGCGCCTACCAGCGCGTGGGGCTCGTCCGATGAGATACCTCGTCGCCTTCGTCGCCTCGACCGCCGCGCTCGTCGCCGCGATCGCTCTGATGATCTGGACCGACCCGGCCGACGGCGCCCGCGGGCCTGCGCGCGTGCAGGTGACCGCGCTCGAGTTCGAGTACCGGCTCTCGCGTCTCCGCGTCCCCGAAGGGCAAGCTGCTCGTCGAGCTCGCGAACTTCGGCCAGGACGAGCACGACCTCGCGTTCCGGCGTGCGGGCGGCACGCGCGTCTACGCGCTGCCGAAGACGCTTCCCGGGCGAGCGTCGCACCGCTCGCGCTCCGGCTCGCTCCGGGCCGCTACCGCCTCTGGTGCCGCCTCGGCGACCACCAGGTGCGCGGGATGTACGCCGGGCTCCGCGTCACGAAGCGCTAGAGGCTCTGGTCGGGCAGCGGCCCGACGAACTCGACGCCGTACTCTCCGCTTGCCTGCTTGATCTGTGCTCCCTGGATCGACTCGAGCGGCGGCAAGGCCCCCTGGTCGTGAGGGCAGCGTGATCGCGCGGTAGAACTGCCCATGGCGCGGCGAGGTGAGAATCAGGTACCGCGCCGTTTCCGACTCGACTCGAAAGCCGTGAACGGTTCCGCCGGGCAGGTGCGCGAACGAACCGGCGCCGGCCCGAACGCCAGGCTCGTCGCCGATGTAGAGCGTGATCTCCCCCTCGACCACGTAGAAGGACTCCATGTCGTCCCGGTGCCGGTGCAGAGGCACGCTCTCCCCACGTGCCGCTCGCTCGTCGACCAGGGCGAACGCTCCTCCCGTCTGCTCCCCCGTGGCCAGGAAGTACGTGGAGGTCTCTCCCATCCACCGGAGCTCTCCCTCACCGGGCCCGTGCACGTACGGTCGCAAGCGAGACGACCCTATCGCCTCAGGCCGTGGCGAGCACCGAATCCGAGAGGCGCGGCCACGCCTCCAGCGCCCAGTCGTCGAACTCGCGGTCGCTCAGGACGACGCAGCGCGAGGTCGACGTCCGGATCGACCCAGAGGAAGGTGCCGCTGCCCCCGAAGTGGCCGAACGTGCGCGGCGAGTTCCGCCGACCCCGTCCAGTGCGGGCTCTTCCCGTCCGCGCAGCTCGAAGCCGAGGCCCCAGTCGTTCGGGTCCCAGCGCCCGAGGCCGGGGAGCACGCCGCCGCAGCCCGGGGAACTGGACGCGTCGTCGCCTCGGCGAGCGTCTCGGGCGCGACCAGCGTCGGCCGCAGCAGCTCGCGCGCCAGCTCGAGCGCGTCGTCGAGCGAGCCGAACACGTGCGAGCCCGGCCGAGCCGCGGAGCTCTGCGCCCATGCCGAGCGGCTCGAAGACCGCCGCCCGCAGGTAGTCGGCGAACGGCATCTCGGCGGCCGCTGCCACGTGCGCTGCCAGCTGCTCGAAGCCGGTGTTCGAGTAGATCCGTCGCTTGCCCGGGCTCGGCGATCGGCGCCTCGCCCTCGAAGGGCAGCCCCGACGCGTGGGCCAGCAGGTGGCGGACCGTCGAGCCCGGCGGCCCGGCGGGCTCGTCCAGGTCGACGACGCCTTCCTCGGCCGCGACCAGGGTCGCGAGCGCGGTCGCCGGCTTCGTCACGGACGCCCAGCGGAACTCGTGCCCGACCGGTCCGTGGACCGCGCGGACGCCCTCTGGCCCGACCACTCCGGCCGCAGCATTGTCGGCACCCCACTCGTCCAACTGTCGCAAGGCGTCCACGGACGGCGATACTAGGCGCGTGGAGCGCCGCCGCATCGCCGGCCACGCGCCGATGGAGCCCGTCGTCGGCTACTCGCGCGCGGTCGTGGCGGGCCACCACGTGTACGTCTCGGGGACGGCGCCGATCCCGGCGGACGGAAGCGAGCCCCCCGAGAGCGCCTACGAGCAGACGCGCCTGTGCCTGGAGATCGTCCTCGAGGCGCTCGAACGAGCCGGCGCCCGCCCCGAGGACGTCGTGCGCACGCGCATGTACGCCGTGGACGAGGACACGTTCGACGAGATCGGCCGCGCGCACGGCGAGGTCTTCGGCGAGATCCGCCCGGCGACCGCCTGGATCGGCGTCAGCCACCTGGGCGACCCGCGCTGGCGTGTCGAGATCGAGGCCGACGCCGTTGTGGGTGCAGCCAGATGAAGCAGATCTATCCAGCGTCGATCACGGGCAAAGGCTTTGCCGCTGGCGGGAGCGTGCTCGACCACAAGTTCGGCGAGAGCGACCCGTACACGCTCGGCGTCGAGGAGGAATACATGCTCCTGGACGCCGAGACGTTCGACCTCGTCCAGCACATCGACACCGTCCTCGCCGCCGTCGCCGGGCACGAGCTCGAGACCCGCATCAACGCCGAGTTGATGCAGTCGGTGCTCGAGATCGCGACGCCGATCTGCCGGACCGCGGGCGACGTGGACACCTGGCTCCGCAAGCTGCGCTCCTACGTCTGCGAGATCGCGCATGACAAGGGACTGCGCGTGGGCTCGGCCGGGACCCACCCGTTCAGCCTCTTCGAGCGCCAGCGCATAACCGCACGGGACCGCTACCGGAACATGGTCGACCAGATGCAGTACATCGCGCGGCGCGAGCTGATCTTCGGGCTCCACGTCCACGTCGCGGTCGACGACCCGGAGAAGGCGATCCAGGTGATGAACGGCCTCTCGCTCGACGTGCCGGTCCTGCTCGGGCTCTCGGGCAGCTCGCCGTTCTGGCGCGGGGAGCCGACCGGCTTCAGCTCGATCCGGCAGATGGTCTTCGCCGCGTTCCCGCGCTCGGGCATGCCGCCCCTGTTCCGCGACTACACGGAGTACGCGGAGGTGGTCGGCCAGCTCGAGAAGACCGGCTGCATCGCCGACTACACGCACATCTGGTGGGACGTCAGGCCCCACCCCAAGTGGGGGACGATCGAGATCCGCATCTGCGACGCGGTCACGCGGGTCGAGGACGCCGTGGCCCTCTCGGCGTACTGCCAGGCCCTCGTCAAGCTCTACTCGGAGCGGTTCGAGCGCGGCGAGGAGATGCCCGCGGTGCACCGGATGCTGGCGAACGAGAACAAGTGGCTCGCGGCCCGTTATGGGCTCGAGGCGCCGCTGATGGACCTCGCGACCGGCAGGCGCAACCGCGTCGCCCTGGCACAGCTCGTGCGGCGGCGGTTGAAGGAGCTCGAGCCGCACGCACGCGAGCTCGGCTCGGAGCGAGAGCTCGAGGGGATCGGGGAGATCCTCAGCCGCGGCAACGGCGCCCACCGGCAGCTACGCGTCTTCAACGCGAACCGCGACATCGTCGAGGTCGTCCAGGAGATCGCGAACGCGACCGAGGACGCGGCGGTCCCCGCCTAGAAGGATCCGGCGAGACGGGTGAGCCGGGCGCCGCCGGTCACTGACCGACGGCGCCCCGGATTCGTGGCGGCGTCAGGCCTCGCAGGCGGCGGTCGTGTCGCCGCCGGCGCAGGTGTCGGTGCCACTGCCGCCGTTCATGCTGGTCGTGCTGGTCGCGTCCACCGAGGACAGGTTGTCGTCGCCGATGCCGCCGATCATGGTGATCGTCTCGTTGGTCTGGCCGCCGTCGTCGCCGTCGACGATCCGATCGTGGCCGTTGCCGCCGTCGAGCAGGGCGTCGCGGGCGAACTGGAAGACGAAGTCGTCGCCGTTGCCGGCGCGGCCCTCGCCGCCCGACCACAGGAAGAGCTGGTCGTTCCCCGGCCCGCCCTCGAGCGTGTTGCCGAGCGTCGGGAAGTCCGAGGTGTGGAGGATGTCGGCGCCCACGCCGCCGTCGAGCGTGTCGTCGCCGGTGTTCGTCGGGACGAAGCAGCAGCCGCCCTCGCCCCCGTCCAGCGTGTCGTCGCCGGAGCCGCCGAACAGGCGGTCGTCATCACCCTGGCCCTGGAGCAGGTCGTTGCCCACTCCGCCGCAGATCACGTCGTCGCCGCCGCCGCCGTTGACACGGTCGTCGCCGGTCAGCGCAACGATCACGTCCGCATCCGGGGTGCCGTTGATCACGTCGGGCCCCGACGTGCCGACGATCGTGGCCGCGTACCCGTCGCAATTCGGCGTCTCGTGTGCCGTCGAGACCGAAGCCGTCAGCAGCACCGCCGCGGCCATCACCACCGTCGCGAGGCCGATCGTCACGGCCCTGGGCCTGGTCCTGCGCTCGTGAGGCATTGCCGCTCCTTTGGTGGGGGGTTCGTAGCCAGAATAAAGCGGGGGCGGGAAACCGCAAAATCGGCGTTCCTGACCGAAGGTTCCGGGACCCGTCGACCGCTGAGTGACGTACCTCGGGCGTGGACCTGAAGCTGAAGCACGCTCGTATAGTCGGCGCGATGGGCGCCGGTCGCGACGAGCGCGCCTGGGTGCGGGGCGCTCAGGCCGGATCGGTCTCGGACCTCGAGGCCCTCTTCAAGCTGCACTGGCCCCGGGCCTACCGCGCCGCCTACCTCGTCTGCCACGACGCCGCCGCCGCCGAGGACATCGCGCAGGAGGCCTTCCTCGCCGCGGTCCGGGCGCTCGACCGGTTCGACCGGCGCCGGCCCTTCGGGCCCTGGTTGCACCGCATCGTCGTCAACCGCGCGATCGACTGGGGGCGCGCGCGCGCGTTTCGGAGCGAGGTCGAACTGCACGAGACCGCCGCGGCCGCAGAGGCCGTCCTGCCCTCGGGCAATTCGACCACGGTCGCGAGCGCGCTGGCTGCGCTGTCGCCCGAGCACCGGGCCGTGATCGTCCTACGCCATCTGCTCGAGTACACGCCCGGCGAGATCGCCGACCTGCTCGAGCTGCCCCGGGGGACGGTCAACTCGCGTCTTCGCCGTGGCCTCGACGAGCTCGGCGAGCGGATCCGGGAGGAGGTGCGATGAGAGGATCTGCGCAAGGCGCTGCTCGACGTACCGGCGCCCGACGAGGAGGCCGCACGCGAACGAGCCTGGGGAACGGTCCTTGCGGCCTTCGAGTCGCGCGAGCCCGTGTCGTGGCCGGTACGCCACGCGCGGCCGCTGATCGCGTTCGCCGTCGCGGGTGCCCTGCTCGCGGCCGCGCTCACACCGCCGGGCGAGGCGGTCGTGAACGAGGTCCGTGACGCGATCGGTCGCGAGCAGGCAATGGGCGTGAAGCGTGCGGATCCCGAGCTCTTCTCGCTACCTGCTCCGGGACGCGCGCTGGTCGAGTCCGCCAGGGGCCTGTGGGTCGTGAGACAGGACGGCTCGCGGCGCCTGCTCGGCGCGCTACCGCGATGCGGCCTGGTCTCCACACGGCATCTTCATCGCCGCCGTCCGCGGCAACCAGCTCGCGGCCTTCGACGAGCAGGGCAAGCTCCGGTGGTCGGTGCCGAGGCGGGGATTCGTCGGCTCGCCGACCTGGACCGGCACGCGCACGGACACGAGGATCGCCTACCTCGCCGGCCCGGTCCCGACGCGCGAGCTCCGCCTCGTCGCGGGCGACGGCACCGACGATCGCCTGCTCGCGCGCAGGGTCGCGCCGGTGGCGCCTGCCTGGCGGCCCGGCCCAGAGCGGGAGCTCGCCTTCGTGCGCCGCTCCGGACGGCTGGACGTAGTCGCGGCGGAGAGCGGCGCCCTGCGCTGGCGAGCACGTGCCGTGCCGAAATCGGCGCGGCTCGAGTGGAGCGCCGACGGCCGGCGGCTGCTCGTCGCCGACGCCCGGCGTCTTCGCATCTACGACGCGCGCGGGCAGCTGCTGAAGTCGTTCCCCGTCCCGCCCGGCTTCTTCGTGGTCGACGGCGCCTTCGCATCCGACGGGCGGGTCGCGTACACGGCCGTTCATCCCACGCGAGACGAGAGCCGGATCTTCGTGGCCGGCGCGCGGCCTCGCCAGCTCTTTGCCGGTCCCGGAGGGTTCGCGTCGCTGCGCTGGTCGCCGGACGGCCGGCGGCTCGTGTTCGCCTGGCCGGAGGCCGACCAGCTGGTCTTCCTCTCGCCGACGCAGAACGAGCAAGATCCGGGCTGTGTCGAACGTCTCGCGACACTTCGGTCGGATTCCGCGAGTCACCGGCTGGTGCTGCGCGCCGGCGCGCTAACGCTGGCCGCCGCCGCGCTGCTCGCGTCCGCCGCCGGGGCCGAGACCCGGCAGTCCTTCGCACTGGGGGAGCCCTGGAACGGCAAGCTCGCGAACGGCGTGCAGCTCACGCGGGAGGGCCCCGATCACTTCACGTGGGACCCTGTCCGGAAACAGGCACCGAACCGGCCGTGGCGCCGGTGGGGCACGTCACGCCTGGTCGCGACCGTGCTCGCCGTCCTCGCCGAGCACCGAGCCGCACATCCCGAGGCGCCCCGCGTCGGAGTGGGCGACCTCAGCCGTCCCCGGGGCGGCGACTTCGGGGCGCGCTTCGGCGGGATCGGGCACGCGTCCCATCAGAACGGGCTCGACGTCGACGTCTACTACCCGCGCCGCGACGGGCAGGAGCTGGCGCCCCAGCGCGTCGCGCAGATCGACCGGCGGCTGGCGCAGGACCTCGTCGACCGGTTCGTGCGGGCCGGAGCCGTGAAGGTCTTCGTCGGGCCGCGCACCGGCCTCCGCGGGCCGAGTCGGATCGTCCGCAAGCTCGTTCACCACGACGACCACATCCACGTCCGCCTCGCGAACGACCCGCCGCGGCGCGTCCTGCTCGGCCGCTCGGCGGAGGGCCGCGCGATCCATGCGTACAGGCTCGGGAATCCCGCCGCCCGCAGGCTGCTCGTGGTCGGGACCGTGCACGGAAACGAGCCGGCAGGAATGCGCGTGACGCAGAGGCTGCTCCGCGCCACGCCCCCGCTCCACGCGGAGCTCTGGGTGGTGCCGAACCTGAATCCCGACGGGCTCGCGCGCGGCACCCGCGCCAATGCGGCCGGCGCCGACCTCAACCGCGACTTCGGCCGTTTCTCGCAGCCCGAGACCCGCATCGCCCGCACGCTGATCCGTCGCCTCCGCCCGTGGCTGAGCGTCTGGTACCACCAGCCGCAGGGTCTCGTCCGCGCGTACGGGCCGAGTGTCGCCGTCGGCCGGCGCTACGCGGCGCTCGCGCGCGAGCGCTACCGCACGCTGGTCTGGCCGCCGGGGACGGCGGCGCGCTGGCAGAACTCGATCGGCCAGCGGTCGTTCGTGGTCGAGCTCGGCCCCCGGCCGCTCCGTGGCCGAGCGGCGGCGCGCCACGTTCGGGCTCTGCTCGCGTTCGCCGGTTAGTGTCCGCGTCCGTGCTCGAAGCAGGCGAACGGATGCCCGAGGCTCGCGTGTGGCTGGGCCCGCGCGAGCAGGTCACGCTCGGCGAGATCGTGGCGGACGGGCCGGCGCTCTTCTTCTTCTACCTCTTCGACTGGTCGTCCACCTGAACGGACGAGATGGAGCTCCTGCGTGACAGGAGCCAGGAGCTCGAGCAGGCAGGCGTCCGGTCGTTCGGGATCTCCCGCGACTCGCCGTGGACGCACGTCGCCTGGATGCAGGCGCTCGACCTGACCGTGCCGCTGCTGTCCGACTGGAACGCCGAAGCCGTGCGCGCCTTCGGGCTCGCGCGCTCGTACCGCGGGATGGAGGACGTCCCGCTCCGGTCGGCGTTCCTCGTCGACCAGGCCGGTACGGTCCGGCGCGCATGGCGCTACGACGACGCCGAGGTGCCGGACCTGGACGCCATCGTGGCGGCCGCGCAGGCCTTGTAGCCCTCGTCCTCGCCACCTACATCGGGGCTGGGCTGGTCGCCACCTGGCCCGCCGCGCGGAGCGCGGATGACAGCTTCCTCGCGCAGGGGCTGCCCGCCCGCGGCGAGACGGCGCCGGGCGACCATCTCCAGGCGGTCTGGCAGCTCTGGCTGCCCGGGCACCAGCTGGAGCAGGGCGCGGCGCCCTGGCTCGACCCGTACAGCTTCCAGCCGGAGGTCGATCCGCGCCCGAACTTCGCCGCCTGGCCGTTCGGGCTCGTCTTCTGGCCGCTGTACGCCCTGCTCGGCCCGGTGCTCGCCTGGAACGCCTTCGTGCTGCTGGCCTTCGCGGGCGCCGGCGCTCTGACGTTCCTCTGGCTGCGCGAGCTCGGTCTCGACCGTGCGGGGGCGCTCGCCGGCGGCCTCGCGTTCGCGCTGGCGCCGTACCTCGTCACGCAGGGCGCCATGGGCCATTTGCTGGCGCCGGTGTCGATGCTGCTGCCGCTCTCGCTGTACGCGCTCGAGCGCTCGCGCAGGGGCTCGGAGGCGTGGATCGCGCTCGCAGGGACGGCGCTCGCGTCGATCCCGCTCTCCGGCCAGGTTCACCTCGCGCTCGGCGCCGTGCCGTTCTTCGTCGCCTACGCGCTGCTGCGCCGGCCGGTGCGATTGGCCGGGGTGGCGGGCTGCGCGCTGGCCGCGGTCTTCGCCGGCCTCGCGGTGTACGTGGCGGCGATCCGCGGCTCGGTCGGGGCGGGCGGCCGCTCGTTCGCCCAGGTGGAGCGCTACTCGGCCGACCTGCTCGACTTCCTCGCCCGCGATCCGCGCCACGGGCTCGAGAGCGCAGTCTTTCTCGGCTGGCTGCTCCCGGTTGTCGCAGTGGTCGGCCTGGTCGCGCTGATCCTGCAGGGGCGCTACCGGCTGGCGACAGCCCTCGCCCTGGGCGCCGTCGTTCCGTGCGTGCTGGCCCTCGGCGCCACCCTGCCCGGCTATCGCGAGGTCTGGGAGCGGCTGCCCGGGCTCGGCGAGACGCGCGTCCCCGCCCGGATGATGCCGATCGCGTGCCTGTCGCTCGCCGCGCTCGTCGGCGCGGCCGCAGACCGAATCCGTCGGCCGGCGCTGGTCGCCGGGCTGCTCCTCCTACTGGTGCTCGACCTCCGCCTGGGCGTCACGCGCTACCGCCCGAGCGCGGCCGACCCGGAGAACGGGGCCTACGCCGCCCTTCGCGAAGCAGGCCCGGGCCGTCTGCTGGAGCTGCCGGTGCGGCTCCCGGACCGCCAGGAAGGCAGCGTCTATCTGCACTACGCGATGCAGGCGCCGCGCGAGCGTCCTGCGGGCTACTCGACGACGGCGCCTCCGAGGGCCGACGAGACGGTTCGGCGTCTGCGCACCGACTCCGTGCTCTGCCCGCGGGCTGGGCGTCCGCTACCTGGCGGTCTTCGACCCGGCCGAGCGCCCCTGCTCAGGCACCCTGATCGGCGAGGACGGGCCCGTCCGCGTCTTCCGGCTCCGGCAGGTCGCGCAGGCGCGGGATCGGCGACCATAGGAGCCACAGGACGCCGAGAAGTGCGCCGAGCGTGCCTATCCACAGCGTCGGCCGCAGCCCGATCGTGGTACCGAGAACGCCGCCGACGAGTGCGCCGAGCGGCCGTACCCCGTAGTTGACGAACGAGTACGCCCCGGAGACGCGCGACCGCAACCGGTTTGGGATGATCGCCGCGAAGATCGCGCCGACGCTGATGTCGAGCATCATCACGCCGAATCCGGAGCCGAACTCGGCGAGGAAGAGCAGCAGGACGACCAGCCACCGCGGCCCCTCCGCGAGCGGCACCAGCACGAGCGGCAGCGGGAACACGACGCAGCCCACGAGGAAAGCCGGGCCGATCCCGATCCGGCGGCTGATCCGGCCGGTGAGGATGGAGCCGATCACGCCGCCCACCGCGCCGGCCCCGAGGATCAAGCCCAGCGTCCCGGCCGGCACGTCCAGCTCACGGGTCGCGTAGAGGACGAAGAGGGCCCAGAAGACGAAGTTGAAGAAGTTGACCGTCGCCGTCGCGGCGAGCGCGGCGCGAACGATGGGCGATCCGAAGATGAACCGCAGGCCGGCGACGACGTTGCCGCGGGCGGCCTGCTCGGGCGGCGGCTCCTCCGGGTCGATCCTGCGCAGGAAGATCGCCGAGAGCACGTACGAGCAGGCGTCCACGACGAGCGCGATCGGCGCCGTCAGCACCTGCACGAGCAACCCCCCGATGCTGGGCCCCGCGACGAAGGAGAACGCCCGCGTCCCGTGCATCAGCGACAGCCCCTGGACGTAGCCGTCGCGTGGCACGACCGAGATGAACAGCGTCGGATAGCCGACGCCGAAGATCACGGCGAAGGAGCCGACCAGGAACTCCGTCACGAAGAGCTGCTCGATGGTGAGGACGTCGAGCGCGTACGCGAGAGGGACGCTCGCGACGACGAGGGCGCGGCCGAGGTCGGCGGCGATCATCTTCTGCCTGCGGCGACCACGGCGGTCGACCCACGCACCGGCGTGGAGCGAGAAGAGCAGATACGGCACCAGCCCGGCCGCGGTCAGGTAGCCCATCTCGGCCGCGCCTGCATCGAGCACGAGCACCGCGGTCAGCGGCAGGGCGATCAGCGCGATCTGGTCGCCGAGCAGCGAGATCGACTGGGCGGCGAAGAACTCGCGGAACTCGCGGTTCTGGCGCAGGAGCGGCGGGATCAGCGGCATCGAGACCCGGAGGTCTACACGCCGGCGAGGCGCCGGAAAGGGTTGGGGCGCACCGCCCGCAGGCGGCGCGCCCCGGCTTCGGTCAGTCGACGGGCAGCGGCAGGCCCGATGACTTCAGCCGCTGGTCGAGGCACGACACCTTGCCGACGACGGCGCTCGCCGGCCTCGCCTCCCCCGCGCTGTTCGGCGAGTTGTCCCGCCGGTTGCCGTCGGAGCTCGTCGTGCAGAACCGCCGACCCGCGAGGACCGGGCTGGTCGGAAACTCGAGCGGCCCCCCGTTCCGCAGGTTCCCGCCGTCGACGGGGTTGCGGAAGAACTCGGACACGCCGCCTCGACGGTCGACCACGACGATCGAGTTCCGCTCGTTCGGGTCGACCCAGACGGCGCCCTCGCGGTCGAGCGCGATCCCGTCGGCGCCGTCGAGCGCCGGATGCTGGACGAACAGCGCGTCCAGGCAGAGCGTGTCGGCTGTGTACGTCACGTCGCATCCGGTCGGCGTGCGGAGCTCCCCTCGCCTGCTCAGCTCGACGCGCCAGAGCGCACCGCGAGCCGTGTCGGCGACGAAGAGGTCGCCGTCCTTGCCGAACGCCAGCCCGTTCGCAACGATCCCCTGCGTCGCCGGGGGCGCGCCCGGCTGCAAGGTCTGGTTCTGGCGGCCGACTCCGGCCGCGTTCGCCATCGTCGGGACGCGGAACAGCACCGTCGCGGCGCCGCCCGCGGGCCCGACGCGGAAGACGCGCCCCTGGGCGGTCCCGCCGTCGGAGACGTAGAGGTTGCCGGCGTCGTCGAACGCGAGGCCGTTCGCGCCGGGCGTGCCGGTCGCGAAGCCGGTTGCCACGGGCGGATTGGCCGCGCTCGGCCGCACCACGCCGATTTCGTCGCCGGCCGCGCCGAAGCCGGTCAGGTAGAGCCGCCCGTCGGGGCCGAACGCCAGCCCGGCCGGATTGCAGGGCGGGCTCATGCGCGCAACCGTGACACCGGGCTGATACGCGCCCCCTTCCGCGTCGATCCGCACGATCGAGCATCCGGCCAAGCCGCCCCGCTGGGGCACGTAGAGACCGGCGTCGTCGTCGACGGTCAGGCCCTCCACCGAGATGGGGCTCGCAAACACCGTGGTCCAGGTCTTCTCCGTCGTGCGGGGCTTACCGTGGCCGAGCGCGGTCCCGATTGCGAGCCCCGCGGCGAGGACGGCCCCGACGATCGGCAGTGCGATTCTCCAGGTCGTCGTCATTCCCCCTCCTATCTCTTGGCTGCTGGGACCCAGTACGCCGGGTCGCGGCGGCCAGATTCCTCCGTGCGGTCCGTGGGCGATAGCGTCTCAAAGATGGAGATCGCGGAGCTGCGTCCGGGGCTGCACCGCTGGACGGCGGACCATCCCGAAGCCGAGGCCGACCCCGAGCCCGAGAGCCCCGCCGACTGGGCCGCCGAGGTGGGCAGCGTGGCGTACGAGTCGGCGGACACCCTCCTGCTCGTCGACCCGCTCGTCCCGGGCGGCGGCTGGGACGCGCTCGACGCGCTGGTCGACGGTCGCCCCGTGAGCGTCCTCACCACGGTGCGCTTCCACGGCCGTAGCCGAGACGAGGTTCTCTCCCGCTACCCGGCGGCGCCCGCGCTGCCACCCGACGTCGTGACGATTCGGATCGAGGGAGCCGGCGAGACGGTGGTCTGGCTGCCCGGCCCGCGGGCGCTCGTCCCCGGCGACCGGATCCTGGGCGACGGTGCCGGCGGCCTGCGCCTGTGCCCCGAGTCGTGGCTGCGCTACCTGCCGAGCGGCATGACGCGGGCGCAGCTCCGCGAGGAGCTGCGCCCGCTGCTCGACCTACCGATCGAGCTCGTTCTGGTCTCGCACGGCGAGCCGGTGCTCGCCGGCGGCCGTGAGGCCCTGACCCGCGCTATCGACTCCGCTTGAGGAGCCACCGGTCGAAGAACCCGACGATCCGGCGCTCGTAGTCGGCGGGCCGAGCATCGATCCCGCCCATGTGCTTGGAGCCGGGGACCTCCCAGATTTCCTTCGGCCCCTTGGCTTCCGCGTAGAAGCCCACGTTCGCCGGCTTCTCGGTCGGCTGGCCCTTCTCGCCGTAGACGAAGAACATCGGGCGGTTCCCGATCTTCGGGACGAGGCTCTTCAGGTCGGCCGGCGGCGTATTGCTCGTGAAGAGCGCCGTCCCGACCGTGGCGACGGCGTCGCCGACCAGGTTCTGCCACTCGACGCCGCCGTTCGCGACGGTCGTCGCGGACAGAGCGGCCGCTGCCGCCCTCGGAGACGATCGCTGCGAGCGCGTCGGACTCGGCGGCTGCCTCGATCATCATCTCGCCGCCGACGGACAGACCGATGCCGCCGATGCGCTGGGGGTCGACGTCGGGCCGCCCCTGCAGGAACTTCACGGCGGCGTGGACGTCTCGCTCGCCCTGCCAGCCGAAGAGGTTCGGGTCGCCTTCGCTCTCGCCCTCGCCGCGGCGGTCGAAGAGCAGGACGCCGTAGCCGTGGTCGGCGAGCATCTTGGCCCGCTTCTGCGAGGACGCGCGGCCGGGGAAGGAGATGACCGCAGCGCCGTTCTTCGACTCGATGTACCAGCCCTTCAGGCGCAGGCCGTCATCGGTCGTGAACGAGACGTCCTCGTACGGGGCGCCGAGGTCGGCCGTGGGCACCTCCGCTCGGGCCACGTGCGTGACGACGTAGGAGACCGTGAGCGGGACGACGACGACTGAGGCCGCGACGAGGGCGCCGAACGTGATGAGCAGCCTCCGCGGGTACCGCCACCAGAGCGGGTCGCCCGTGCGCCGCGACTTCCAAAGCGCCACCGCGCCGGCGCCGATCAGCACGAAGCCGGCCGGAGCGGCCAGCAGCGAGGTGTAGTCGTCGCCCGAGGGGCCGACGCTCCCGGCGTAGTAGAAGCCCTCGACGCTCGAGAGAAACGCAAAGAAGGCGAACACGAACGCGAGCGCGGCGCGGAAGCCGGCGCGCAGCCGGGGGTAGAACCAGGCGGTCGCGAGCAGCATGGCGGTCGGGATCAGCCCGCCCGCGAGGTGGTCGGCGGCCGAGGTGCCGGGGTTGGGCTGCAGAAACGCGTCGTCGACCGTGTGTAGCGCCACGGCGCCGAGGGCGGCGCGGGCGAGGCCGGTCTCGGTGCGAAGCGCGCCGATGACCCGCGAGGCGAGTGACGGCGCCGCGAGCGGATGAGCGATGGTGTTCACAGAGTCCTCCTGAGATCGGTCCGATGCATGGAGTACTCACGCTCTCAGAGGGTTCCGCCGCGCGGAATGCGGCCTGCAGGCGTCTCGTTGGTGCGGTCACCCCCACACGGATCACGATCGCGGCGCTGCGATCGATGAGTTCTGGGGCGCGAGCGTGTCTAATAGCTCAACCGTCAGCGACCAGGAAGGCGCCACACGATGACTGAAGAACCTACGTTGGAGCGGCGCGCAGCGCACGAACGTCTGGCCACGGGCGGCCTCGCGCGCTGGACGCGAGCGTGCGCCGTTCATCCCTGGCGCGTCGTCCTGAGCTGGATCGGCATCATCGCCCTGCTGGTCGTCCTGGTCGGGACGGTCGGAGGCGAGCTGCGCGACGAGTTCGAGATTCCGGGGTCGGAGACGCAGCGGGCGACCGACCTGCTCGAGTCCGAGTTCGCGTCCGAGCAGGGCGGCGTGCTGAACGTCGTCTTCGCGGCGCCGGAGGGCGAACGCCTGGACACGCCCGAGCGCGAGGCGGCGATCGAGGAGGCGATCGCGCGCCTGAAGTCGCCGGAGTTCGAGCCGACCGACGACAAGGCCGGCCTGACGAGCGTCGGCGATCCGTTCAGCGAGGACACGGTCTCCGACGACGGCCGCATCGCGTACGCGGAGGCCCAGTTCGACAAGGTCATCTTCGACAAGGATCGCGAGGCGGTCCTCGCCGTGCAGGACGCCGTCCGCGAGACGGTCGAGCCGGTCGGCGTGACGGTCGAGTACAACGGCGAGGCGGAGTTCCCGCCCGTCGAGCAGGGCACGTCGGAGTTGCTCGGCCTGCTCGCCGCGATCCTCGTGCTGCTCGTCGTCTTCCGCACCTTCGTGGCGATGCTGATCCCGATCGCGCTGGCGATCGTGGCGCTCGCGACGGCGTTCCTGCTGCTGTTCATCCTCGCCGGCCTGACGAAGATCAACACGATCACGCCGATCCTGGTCTCGATGATCGGTCTCGGCGTCGGCATCGACTACTCGCTCTTCATCGTCACGCGCTTCCGACAGCTCCTGCACGAGGGGCTCTCGCCGCGGGACGCCGCTGCCGAGGCGGGCGCTTCGGCCGGGCGGGCCGTGATCTTCGCCGGCCTCACCGTCGCGATCTCGGTGGCCGGGCTGGCCTTCTTCGGCCTCGACTTCGTGACCAAGCTCGGCATCGGCGCCTCCCTCGGGGTGCTGACCACGGTGCTGATCGCGAACTCGCTCCTGCTCGCGGTGCTGGCGCTGCTCGGGCACAAGGTCGACCGGCTGAAGGTGCCGTTCCTGCCGCCGCTGGACGACTCGGAACAGGCGCGCGAACGGACCCTGGTCGCTCGCTGGGGTCGGTTCGTGACCGCGAACGCGAAGGTCGTGTTCCCGGTCATCCTGCTGCTCATCGTGGCCCTGGGCGGCGACGTCGCTGCTCGTGCGCCTCGGTGCCGCCGACCAGGGCACGCAGCCCACCGCGCAGACCAGCCGCCGGGCCTACGACCTGCTGGCCGAGGGCTTCGGGGCCGGCTTCAACAGCCCGATCCCGATCGTCGTGGACGTGAACGGCGACGCGCAGGCGCCGCAGAGGATCTTCGACGGCGTGCAGGGCCTCGAGGGCGTGGCGTCCGCCGGGGAGCCGCAGCTCAACGACGAGGAGACGGTCGCGATCGTCTTCGTGACCCCGGACTCCGCTCCGCAGGACGAGGCGACCGACGAGCTCGTCGACCGGCTGCGAGACGACGTCGTGCCGGCGGCGACGGCGGACGGCGACGCGGTCGCCTACGTCTCGGGCCTGACGGCGGCCTTCAAGGACATCGGCGATCGGATCTACGAGCGGGCGCCGCTCTTCCTGCTCTTCATCGTCGGAGTCACCTTGATCGTGCTCGCGATGGCGTTCAGGTCGATCGTGATCTCGGCGACCGCGGCGATCACGACGATCCTGTCCGCCTTCGTCGGCTTCGGCGTGCTCACGCTCGTGGTGCAGGAGGGCCATCTGCTCGGGCTCACCGGCCTCGACAAGACCGGCCCGATCGAGACGTTCGTGCCCGCCGATCACGTTCGCGATCCTGTTCGGGCTCTCGATGGACTACATGGTCTTCCTGATGAGCCGCATCCGGGAGGAGCACGTCCACGGTCTGAAGACCCGCGCCGCGGTCGAGCACGGCATCTCGGCGATCGGCCGGGTGGTCGTCGCCGCGGCGCTGATCATGGGCACGGTCTTCGCGGCCTTCATCCTGAGCGCCGACCGCATCCCGAAGGAGTTCGGGCTCCTGCTCGCGGTCGCGATCCTCACCGACGCGCTGATCGTGCGGATGACGCTCGTGCCCGCGTTCCTCACGCTCCTCGGCGAGAAGTCGTGGTACATCCCGCGCTGGCTCGACCGCCTGCTCCCGAACCTCACGATCGAGGCGCCGCACGAGAGCGACGCTCGGGTCACGGCCAAGCCCGAGGGCTCGCCGACGTAGACCTACATCCCCATCGCGTGGAAGCCGGCGTCGACGTAGAGCGTCGTCGCCGTCACGTTCCGGGCCGCGTCCGAGAGCAGGTACGCGGCTGCGGCGCCGACGTCGTCGGCGTCGATCGGGCGATGGAGCGGAGCGCGCTCCTCGACGATCGCCTCCATCGTCGGGAAGCCCGCGATCGAGCGGGCGGCGAGCGTGCGCACCGGGCCTGCCGAGATCGCGTTCACGCGGATGTTCTTCTGACCGAGATCCCAGGCCAGGTACTTGACGGACGAGTCGAGCGTGGCCTTGGCGACGCCCATCACGTTGTAGTGCGGTACGGCCCGCTCGCCGCCGAGGTAGGTCATCGTCACGATCGAGCCGCCGCCCGCCTGCTCGAGTAGCGGCTCGGCGGCGCGGGCGCAGGCGACGAGCGAGTAGGCGGAGATGTCGAGCGCCATCCAGAACCGATCACGGGGTGTGTCGGTGAAGCGGCCCTCGAGGTCCTCGGCGGCGGCGTAGGCGACCGAGTGCACGAGCAGGTCGAGCTCGCCGCCGAAGGTCTCGCCCACCTCGGCGAAGACGCGGTCGATGATCGGCGTCGGAACGGACGTCGCACTCGGTCACGAGCGGGCTGGCGACCGACTCCGCCAGCTCGCGCACGTTCTTCTCGATCCGCTCGCCCTGGTACGTGAACGCGAGCTTGCGCCCCTCCGTCGGCGAGCCGCTTCGCGATCGCCCAGGCGATCGACCGCTTGTTCGCGACCCCGAGGATCAGGCCGCGCTTTCCCTCGAATTGAGCAGGCATGCGCGGCGAGTCTACGGCTACCCTGAGCGGCCTTGCGCCGCCTTCTTTTCCTCGTCGCAGCCGCGGCGCTCACGGCCATTCCGACTGCGGCCGCCGGTCTCCAGCCGGTCCGCCGCGACGCCGAGCATCCGCGCTTCCGGGCGGGGACGATCACGATCCCTCCCGAGCACCGGCGCGGCCGCGTCCGCGTCGTCGTACGGCTGGCCCAGCCGCCGCTCGCGGCCGCGCTCGGCTCGACCTACACCGGTGCCGGGTCGCAGCAGCGCCTGAGCGTCGTCGAGCGCGTCCTCGCGCGCCTATCTCGCGCGGCTCGCCCGCTCGCAGGCGGCGGCCACGGCATCGCTTCGTCGCGCGATCCCCGAGGCGAAGGTCTCACGCAGCTTCCGCGTGCTCGTGAACGGGCTCACGGTCGAGCTCCCGGCGACCCGGCTGCCTGCGCTTGGCGCGGCTGCGGTTCGTCACGAAGGTCTACCCGAGCGTCCGCTACACGCAAGCGCTCAACCGCAGCCCGGCCGTGATGGGCGCGAGCGCGTACACGGCGGCCACCGGTGCGCGCGGCACCGGGATCAAGATCGGCGTGGTCGACGACGGCGTCGACCCGGCCAACCCGTTCTTCGCGCCGAACGGCCTCCAGTACCCGGCCGGCTTCCCGAAGGGCGGCAGACGGTGGACGAGCCCGAAGGTGATCGCCGCGCGCTCGTTCCCCGGCCCCGGCGCCGGCCGGCGCGGGCGCCTCGCGGTCGATCCGCGCGCCAGCTTCCACGGCACGCACGTCGCGGGGATCGCCGCGGGCACGGCCGGCACTGCCTCGACCGGCGGTCGCGACCACCCGCCCGTCACCGGCCTGACGGGCATCGCCCCGAACGCCTGGATCGGCAACTACCGGGTCTTCAACGTGCCGACGGCGATCGGCAACACCGCGCAGACGCCCGAGATCATCGCCGCCTTCGAGTCGGCGGTGCGCGACGGGATGAACGTGATCAACTTCTCCGGCGGCGGCCCGATGACCGACCCCGCCAACGACGCGCTCGTCGAGGCGGTCTCCAACGTCGCGGCGGCCGGCGTCGTGCCGGTGATCTCCGCCGGCAACGACCGCGAGGAGTTCGGCCTCGGCTCGGCCGGAGCTCCGGGAGTCGCACCGGACTCGATCTCGGTCGCAGCGTTGTCGAACACCCACGTCTTCGGCCCGGCCCTCACCGTCGGCGGGCGCCTGTTCCCCTTCGTTCCCGCCGCCGGCGTGCTGCCGCCCGCCGCCTGGGGCGCGAGCGACCGGACGCTGGTCGACGTCGGCACCATCGTCGGCCGCGACGGAAGGCCGGTCGACCGGCAGCTCTGCGCCGCCGGGACCGACCCGAATGCGCCGACCAACACGCTTCCGCGGGGCTCGCTCGCGGGAGCGATCGCGCTGGTCTCGCGCGGACGCTGCGCGATCATCACCAAGGCCTTCCGCGCCCAGGAGGCGGGCGCCGTCGGGATGGTGATGGTCGACAACCGCTCGAGCGAGGCGAACGGAATCCCGCTCCAGATGCCGATCCCGTCCGGCACGATCGCCGACCTCGACGGCGCCGAGGTGCGCGCCTACCTGGCAGCGCGCGGAGGCCGTGCGGCCGGTGCGGGTCGGCCGCGAGCCGGTGCAGCACGAGGTCGGCCGCAGCGGCGTCGTGACGAGCTTCTCGTCCGGCGGCCCGACCGCGTTCGGCCACGTCCTGAAGCCGGATGTCGGCGCGCCCGGCGGCGCGATCCTCTCGTCGACGATGCCGGCCTTCGGCGGCCCGTTCGCGGTCTTCGACGGCACCAGCATGGCCGCGCCCCACGTCGCCGGGGCGGCGGCGCTGCTGCTCGAGCGCCACCCGGGCTGGAGCCCGCGCACGGTCAAGTCGGCTCTGGTCAGCACGGCGGGCACGGCGTGGGCGGACACCTCCCGCACGCAGGAGGCGTCGGTTCTGCTCTCCGGCAGCGGGCTCGTGAACGTGGCGGCGGCGGACACGCCGCTCGTCGTGACCGATCCCGTCTCGCTCTCGTTCGGCGACCTGAACGTCCGAGCCGGCGCCGCGCGAGTCTCCCGGCTGCTTGCGATCTCCGACGCGGTCGGGGGCCAGGGCACGTGGACGGTCGCAGGTGCGGCCGCAGTCGGCCAGCGCGGGCGCCTCGCTCGAGGCTCCCGCGACGATCACGGTCCCGCCCGGCGGAACCGTCCAGGTCGGCGTGTCGGCGAGCGGCCGCAGCGACCGCGGCCGCCGGCGACAACTACGGCTTCCTCCTCCTCCGCCGCGGGACGACCGTGCGCAAGGTCGCGTATGCCTTCTTCGTCACCCGCCCCGGCCTCGCGGCGATCACGCCGCTCAGGCTGCGCCGGTTCCAGGTCGGGACGACGGCGCGAGGCTTCTCGAATGTCAGCGTCTACCGCTTCCCGGCGCTTCCCGTTCGGCCCGCCGCCGGACTACGTCGGCAAGCCGATGGACGAGAAGGGCGCCGAGACGCTCTACGTTCTGCGCGTCAACGACGCGGTCGCGAACGCGGGCGTGGCCGTGATCGCGCTCGAGTCAGGGTGCGCTGATCCATCCGTGGCTGCTCGGCACCCCGGACGAGAACGACGTCCAGGGCTACCCGGGCACGCCCGTGAACGTCAACTCGCTGACGTTCGGCTACCGCGCCGACATCGGAGCGGCCGGGCTGCTCTTCCCCCGGCGCGGGCGCTACTTCGTCGCGCTCGACTCCGGCTCCGACGAGTACACCGGCCGGTCGTTCGCGGGCGGGTACGTGCTGCGGTCCTGGCAGAACGACGTCCGGCCGCCGAGGATCCGCCTGCTCACGACCAGGGTCGCAGCCGGGCGCTCGCTGATCGCCGCGCGGGTCACGGACGCCGGCGCCGGCGTCGATCCGATCTCGCTCGTGATCGCCTACCGGCAGGCGCTCGTCGGCGCGGCCGCCTACGACCCGGGCTCCGGCCTCGCGCTGTTCCCGATCCCGACGGCCGCACAGCCGTTCCGGGCCGGTCGCACCCGCGCCGTCCTGCTCGCCTCCGACTTCCAGGAGTCGAAGAACGTCGACCAGGCGGGCGAGAACGTCCTCCCGAACACACGCTTCCAGCCGACGCGCGTCCGTGTCGTCAGCGGCCCCGCGCTGACGTGGCTCTCACCGAGCACGCGTTGCCTGCGCGGCACGCCGCCAGCCGCTGCTCGTCGCGGCCAGCTCGAACGCGCGGATCCGCTCGGTGCGCTTCTACGACGGCAGGCGGGGATCGCGACGGTTCGCCGCAACGTGGCCGGCCTCTACTCGGCCACCTGGCGCAGCGCCCGCGCCCGCAAGGGCCGCCACGTCCTGCGCGCGGTCGTGCTCGACCGCCGCGGACGGACGTTCTCCGCGCGCCGCGTCGTGCGGGTCTGCCGCTAAGCGGCCAGCTCGACGGTCGCCGGAAAGCGCTCGAGGATCCAGGCCGCGTCGAGCGGCTCCAGCCGGTACGGGCGGCCGTTGACGAGCGCGTAGTCGCGCGTGGTCGGATCCATCGGCAGCCGGGCCTCGGCGGGGTAGAAGCGGTTGTGGCGCTCGATCAGCTCGTTGACGGCGTCGAAGCGCCAGCGCCGGGCGAGCCGCTCCCAGCGCTCGGCGAAGTCGTCGGTGCCCTCCGCAGCCAGCGTCGGCGCGCGCCTCGGCCAGCCGACACTCGTGCTCGGCGGTCTCCTCGGCGATCGCGCGTAGCCGGCGCATGTACGGGAGCGGCCCGCCGAGAGAGGCGACGTAGCTCTCCGGCGTCGGTCGGAAGTTCCGCGCTCGGTACCGCATCGGCTTGCCCACCAGCGGGCTGCCCTCGAGATCGCGCGCGACGGCGTCGCCGAGCACGCGTTCGCGCGGGTCGTCGTCGATCCGGGCCCCGCCCCACTGCCCGTAGATCCGCTCTCGCTCGCGCCTGTCCACGCACTCATTGTGCCGAGCGTGGAGACTGTGGGGCATGCGCGTTGCCGTGCTCACGGGCGGCTCGAGCGGCATCGGCGCCGCGATCGCACGCGTGCTCGCAGCGAAGGGCTGGCGCTGCGTCCTGCTCGCCCGCGGCGAGGAGCGGCTCCGGGCCGTCGCAGCTGAGATCGGCGGCGAATGGGAGGTCTGCGACGTCGCCGACCGCGAGACCGTCGAGGCGGTCGCTGCCCGAGTGCGGGAGCGCCATCCGGCGATCGGCCTCCTCGTCAACTCGGCCGGAATCCCGGGACGGTCGAGCTTCGTCCGCTCCGAGCCCGAGCTGATCGAGCGGATCGTGCGGATCAACTACCTCGGCTCTGTCTGGTCGACGCGCGCGTTCCTGCCGCTGCTCGAAGCCGGGCGCCCGTCGCACGTCGCCAACATCGTGTCGATCGCGGGCACCGTCGCTCTCCGGGCCGCCGGGCCGTACTCGTCGGCGAAGCACGCCCAGCTCGCGTTCTCGCGCTCACTGATGCTCGAGCTCGCCCCTCGCGGGATCCAGGTGCACACGATCAACCCGGGCTTCGTCGAGACCGAGGGTTTCCCGCAGAGCAGAGCTCACGGCGCACCCGGTGCTGCGGCATACGGTGACGACACCGGAGCTCGTCGCCGAGCGGGTCGTCGAGGCCGTCGAGCGCGGGACGGTCGAGACGTTCTTTCCCCGCTGGTACGGGCGACCCGCCGCCGTCGTCCAGGCCGTCGCGCCGGGTGCGCTCGCGCGCCTCCAGGTCGCCAGAAGGCGTCGCCGGAAGGCGCGCGGCTAAGGTCTGGGCGTGAAGGTCGAGCTGCTCTACTGGGAGGGCTGCCCCTCGTACCCGGAGGCGCGCGAGTTGCTCGCAGACGTGCTCGCCGCCGGCGGCGTCGAGACCGAGATCCGGATGCGTGAGGTGACGACGAACGCCGAGGCCGAGCAGCTCGGCTTCCCGGGCTCGCCGACGATCCGAATCGACGGCCAGGACGTCGACAGCGCAGGTAGCGAAAGCCGCCCCTCGCTCAGCTGCCGTGTGTACCGCCTGCCCGACGGGCGGGTGTCCCCGATCCCGAGCCGCGCCGACCTGGAGGCCGCCCTCACGTGACGCTCGCGCTCGCATCCGAGGCGCCGCCCTTCGACCTGCCCGGCGTCGACGGCGCCGACCACTCGCTCGACGACTACGCCGAGGCTGCGGTGCTGGCGGTCGTCTGGTCGTGCAACCACTGCCCTTACGTGCTGGCCTGGGAGAGGCGGATGAACGCGATCCAGCGGGACTACGCCGACCGCGGGTTCCGGCTGGTCGCGATCAACTCCAACGACGCCGAGCGCTATCCCGCCGACTCCTTCGAGGCGATGAAGGAACACGCCTCGGACAGTGGGCTCCTCTTCGACTACCTCTACGACGAGGATCAGTCCGTCGCGCGAGCCTACGGCCCGGAGCGAACGCCCGAGGTGTTCCTCTTCGACGCCGATCGGAGGCTCGTCTACCACGGCGCGATCGACGACTCGCGCGACGAGGACGCCGTTTCCGAGCACTACCTGCGCGAGGCGATCGACGCCGTCCTCGACAGCCGCGATCCGCGGACGAGCGAGACGCCGGCCGTCGGCTGCTCGGTCAAGTGGCGCGAGGCTTGACCAGCAGGTACCAGCCCACGACGGCCGTGTAGTCCTCGCCGCCGGCGAGCTCGCGGGCCCGATCGCGCGCCTCGCCCTCGCAGCCGGCGAGGTCGAGGTAGGGCTCGACGGCGCGCCGCTCGCTCTCGGTCTCGGCCCGTCGAAGCACGAGGTCGTTGGCGTCGAAGAGGCCGCGCATGTCCGTGTCCGGCAGCGCTCGCGTGTGGCTGGGATCGCGCGCTCGTTCGAAGCGATCCAGCTCCAGCGCCTCGAGCGGGTCGATCGGCGCGATCTGGTCGATGACGACGATCAGCCCACCCGGCCTGGTCACGCGGGCGAGCTCGGCCACGGCGAGCTCCGGTCGGGCGACGTGGTGGAGCGTGCGAAGCGAGCCTGCGAGATCGAACTCCCCGTCGCCGAACGGGAGGGCGGTTGCGTCGCCTTCGCGGAACTCGACGTTGGGGTGGGCGCCGGCGCGCGTACGCGCCTGGTCGAGGAGCTCGGGGACGACGTCGACGGCGACGACCTCGCGCACGAGCGGGGCGAGCGCGAAAGCGAGCGCGCCGGCGCCGGTGCCCGAGTCGAGCGCGCGCTCGTCGCCGGTGAGCTGGACGAACCGGCGGACGCGCTCGCGGAGAACCTCGGCTCGCTCGTCCGTGAGGCGACCGAGCTGCTCGGCGGTAGCGCCGAACCGGCGGCGAACCGCGTCCGTTTCGGTCATGTCCCCACCTCGCCCTGTGGTGTGGTTCGCCCGGCCTCCTCCCCGCCGTGACGATAGCCGGGAAATCCGCGCGAATGTGTGACGTAGGCGTGCCAGAACCGTCACGGCGACGCCGTCGCTCGCTCGCGGCGCACGAGGTCGAGCGCGTCCTCGCGCGTCGAGATCGTGCCCGCGGCGCGCTCCTCCTCGACGCGCTCGAGCAGCCGGCCCACCTCCGGGCCGGGCGGAAGGCCCAGCTCGTCCCCGCGCAGCAGCGGCTCTGCCGGATCGCGTCGCCGCGCCTCCTCGACCGCCTCCCGAAGGCCGGTGGCGCCGGCGAACTCGAGCGCCTCGAGCGCCCACGGCTCGGTCGCGCGGCGGAAGCGGTGGATCTCCCTCGGCGAGCCGTCCGTCGGCGGTTTCGCCGCGAGAACCGTCCGCAGCAGCCGCCGCTGGTCGTTGGAGATCGGGTAGCGCTCGAGGTTCGAGCCGAAGACCCGCGCCAGCCGGATCGCTGCCGAGTCGTCGGCGCCGAGGGTGTCGAGCGAGCCGCCGAGCGGGGCAAGCAGGCCCAGGCGGTCCAGCGCCTGGAAGCCCTCCGTTGACAGCTGCTCGAGCTCGGCGAGAATCCGCTCGCCGGAGGGACGGGCGACCAGGCCGGCGTTGTCCCGGATCAGCGCCACGGTCCCCTTGTCGAGCTCGAATCCGAACTGGTCGTGGAGGCGAACGGCCCGGAGCAGCCGCAACGGGTCGTCGTCGAACACGCTCTCCGAGACGTGCCGCAGCGTCCCGGCGGCAAGATCCGCGCGGCCGCCGAAGGGATCGACCGCATCGCCCCCCGCCAGCGGCACCGCGATCGCGTTGATCGTGAAGTCGCGCGTGGCAAGGTCGTCCTCGATCGTTCCGTGGAGCGGCGTGAAGTCGACGGTCCTCCCCTCCTCCAGCGCGACGCGCCAGGCTCCGTGCCGCTCCGACAGCGGGAACGGTGCTCCACCCGACCGCCCCGCGTAGCGCACGGCGGCGGCCCGCGGGTCGCGACAGGCGATGTCCAGGTCGATCACGGCCCGTCCCGAGCAGCTCGTCGCGGACGGCCCCGCCGACGACCCAGGCGTCCTCGCCCGCGAGCAGCTCCCGTGCGAGCTCACGCATCGGGCACCCGCCTCTCGGCGCGGGTCGAGCGAGCGGCGGCGCCGATTCCGCACGCCAGCTCGTAGTTGATCGTGCCGGCGACGCGCGCGTGCTCCTCCAGGAGCAGGCCGTCACCGACGAGCGTGACCGGAGTCCCCGGGGGCAGGTCGCCCGGAAGCTCGACCGCGATCGCGTCCATCGAGACCGTTCCCACGACCCGTCGGCGCTCGCCGTCGACGAGCACCTCGGTCCCCGACAGGTCCCGGCGGAACCCGTCCGCGTAGCCGACCGGGACGATGCCGATCCAGGTCGGGCGCTCTGCCACGAACCGGCGTCCGTAGCCGGTGGACTCGCCGGGCTCGAGCCGCTTCACCTGACCCAGGGCGCTGCGCCAGCTCAGAACCGGCTCCAGGCCGTCCTCGGCCGGATCGCCGCCGAACGGTGAGAGCCCGTAGACCGCGACGCCGCACCTGGCCGCGTCGAAGCGCGCCTCCGGGAACCGCAGCGCCCCGGCGCTGTTGGCTGCGTGGCGCGTCAGATGCGAGAGCGGCTCGGTGGCGCTGCGGAAGCGCTCGACCTGCAGCCGCGTGAAGTCGGGGTCGCAGTCGGCGCTCGCGAGGTGCGTCATCACGCCGACGACGTCACGCGAGGGAGCGGGCAGCTCGCTGAGCCCCCACCGGCCCATGCCGGTGTCGAGCTTGAGGTGCACGGGCACGCCTTCGGGAATCGCCCCAGCTCGCGAAGGTCAGCTCGAGGCGTGCCTCGCGCGCCGCGGGGAGCTCGGCGGCGGGCCCGAGAACGAGGATCCTGGCGTCCGGGAGCTCGGCGCGGACGGCTACCCCTTCGGCGACGGTTGCCACTCCGAGCGCAGTCGCGCCGGCTTCGAGCGCCACCCCCGCCGCGTCGACTGCACCGTGGCCGTAGCCGTCTGCCTTTACCACCGCCCAGAGCTCGGTTCCCTCCAGCACCCGCGCCAGGGTGCGGACGTTCCGGGCGAGCGCAGCCAGGTCGATCGTCAGCTCGGATCGCTGCATCCGCCTACCCGTCGTCCTCAGGCGGCGGACCTGCGCGCAGCCGCTCGATCCAGATCGAGAACAACGGGTCGACCAGCTCGTACCCCGCCGCTCCCGACTCCACCTCGGCGCGGGCGACGAGGTTCTTCAGCGCTTCCTGAGCGCTTCCCTTGCTGAGCCCCAGGCGCTCGAGCACCGCCGTCCGGTAGGGCGAGCCGGCGCCCGTGACGACCGCCCGCACCGTCTTCTGCTCGGTCGACGTGAGGCGCTGCCAGTGTGCGTCGAACTCGGGCTGCAGTTGTACGAGCGTCCGCTCGAACGCGCGCTGCCAGTCGGCGAGCGTCGCCGCTCCGCCGTCCGGCACCTCGTCCCAGAGCCTGTGCGCGAGCAGCATCGCCCGCTGAGGATGCCCTCTCGCAGCGGTCAGGAGCGGCCCGACGCCCTCGCCGCTGTCGCGACCGGTCCGCTCGAAGCGGTCGACCACGTACGCGGCGATGTCCTTGCTGTCGAGGCGACCCAGCGTGATCGGGGCCGCCTGGCCGTAGAGCGGACGATCCCGCTCGTCGAAGAGCTGACGCATCAACGCGGGCTCCGAGCCGGAGAAGACGTACGAGGCGACCTCGCCCTGGAACTGGATGTGGCTGCGCAGGATCGCGTCGATCGACTGCACCTTCGCCAGCTCCTGGAACTCGTCGAACACGATCAGCGCACGACGGCCCGCGCTCGAGTCGAGCTGCAGCGGCAGGTCCAGCAGCGCGTGGAAGGCGGGAAGGGGATCGAGCCGAGGCTCGAGCTGAAGCTGCGCGCCGATGCCCATCGCGCTCAGCGAGAGCCCCAGCCCCGTGCTCTGGAGCAGCGAGTCGATGCGGCGCCGCACCTTGCCCTTGAGCTGGCTCGCGTAGGCCCGCTCGATCCTGACCGTCACGTCGGAGAGCGAGACCACGCCGTAGAGGTCGACGAGGACGGGAACCATGTTCTCGGAGCGCTCGGCATCGCGAAGGACGCGCCGCAGGACGCTCGTCTTGCCGTACTTCCGGGGAGCCGACAGCCGCGCAAAGTGCCCACCCGCGGCGAGCGTCAGCAGCTCGCGGCACTCCTGCTCGCGGTCGATCACGTTGTCAGGCTCGATCGGCCGCGAGTAGACGAAGGGGTTGAGCTTCATGGTACGTCGTCAGCATACCTTCCGGTATAGGACAGACGTACCAGGCGGTCAGCGGGCCGAGCGCTGCGGGGAGCGCCTCGACCACGTCCGAGGCCACCAGACCGGCGGGCATGCCCGCGAGGCGAGCGGCTCGGCGGTGCGCGAGCGGCGGCTGCCGCCGCGGCAGTGCGAGCGTCGAGCCCCTTGGCCAGGAAAGCTCCGATCACCCCCGTCAGGACATCGCCGGTTCCGGCCGTGGCCAGGGCCGGGACGTTGTCGCCGCAGACCCAGACGCCCTCCCCGGGCGCGCCGATCAGCGTGTCCGGCCCCTTCAGCAGGACGACGCAGCCAAACCGCTCGACCGCCCGCGCGAGCGCCTGCAGCCGGTGCGCGTCGACCCAGGCCGACTCCTCGCCGAGCAGGCGCCCGAGCTCGCCCGAATGCGGCGTCAGGACCGTCTCTGCTGCGCGCTCGAACGGCTCCAGACCATCGAGAGCGTCGGCGTCGACGACGGCGGGTACCTCGGTTTCGAGTAGCAGGCTGCGCACGAGCTCCCGCGGCTCCTCGCCCCGACCCAGACCGGGCCCGAGCGCGAGCGCGCCCGCCCGCTCGGCGGCCTCGAGCGCCTCGCCGAGCGGTCGCTTCACCGCCTCCAGCACGAGCGTCTCCAGGACGGGAAGCGAGGGCTCCGGAGCGGCGACCGCGACGTACCCGGCGTCGGCGCGAAAGGCGGCTCGGGCGGTGAGGGCGGCAGCCCCGGTCATGCCCGGAGCGCCCCCGACCACGAGCACCGAGCCGGCCGAGTACTTGTTCTGGCCGTCGCGCCTGCGCGGTACGAGGCCCAGGAGCTCGTCCCCCACCAGGGAGTTGCGCGTCGGGACGTGCTCGAGCCCGATGTCCGCGACGACGACCTCGCCGCCGTGAAAGCGGCCCGGCCCGACCTCGAGCCCCACCTTCAAGCCGTGCATCGTCACCGTCAGGTCGGCCTCGCACCGCCTCGCCGGGAACCTCGCCCGTGGAGGCATCGACGCCGGATGGGACGTCGACCGCTACGACCGGCGCCGCGGCGGCATTCATGCGCCGGATCAGGTCCGCCGCCTGCTCGCGCGGAGCGTCCGAGAATCCCGTCCCGAACAGGGCGTCGACGACGACGTCCGCGTCGTCCAGGTCGCTCGACTCATCGGCGTCGAGACCGGCCTCGCGCAGCAGGCGCACGGCGATGCGGCCGTCGCCGCCGTTCGCGCCCTTGCCGCACACCGCCCGAATGCGCTGCGCGGTTGGGAAGCGGGCGCGCACCGCGTCGGCGACCGCCTGCGCGGCGCGCTCCATCAGCGCGTCGACGTCGTGGCCGGATTCGGCCGCCTTCATCTCGGCGGCCGTGTACAGGGGCTTCATTCGCGGGCGTCGACGACGCAGATCGCAGCGGCGAGCTCGCGCGAGTGCGTCATGGACAGGTCGATCCGCCCGGCCCCGACCCGCTCGGCGAAGGCCTTCGTACGCCCAGAGAGCTCGACGCCCGGCTTCGGCCGGCCGCGGATCTCGATCTCTCGCCACGTGAAGTAGACGCCCGATCCGAGCGCCTTGCCGACCGCCTCCTTGCCGGCGAAGCGGGCAGCGTAGTGCTGGGCCGGGTTCACCTTCGAGTCGCAGTACTCCCGCTCGGCCTCGGTGAAGCAGCGCTCGCGAAAGCCGGGCCGCTCGAGCGCACGCCGGATCCGCTCGATCTCGATCACGTCGAGCCCTACGTTCACCCCAGCTCGCGCTCCAGCCACTCTGGGAGGTCGGCGATCGAGCTGATGATCCCGTCAGGCTGGGCCTTGGCGATCTCGACCTCGTCCGGGCGGAACTTGCCGGTGCGCACCAGGACGGCACGCATCCCTACGCCCTTGGCGCCGGCCACGTCGGCCTCGATGTCGTCGCCCACCATCCACGTCATCTCGGGGTCGGCGTCGAGCGCCTCCAGCGCCGCCGAGAAGTAGGAGGGGCTGGGCTTGCCGAGCACGGTCGCCTCCAGGCCCGCCGCGTACTCGAGCCCGGCGACGAACGCGCCCGCGTCGAGCAGCGGCCCGCGCAGGGTCTGCCACCAGCGATTCCGGTGCAGGCAGTAGAGCTCGGCGCCGGCGTCGAGCTCCGCGAACGCGCGGGCGAGATTCATGTAGCTGAAGACGCGGTTCGTCTCCGGGGAGTCGTCCGCCCCGCCGAGCAGCACCGCGTCGGCCTCCTCGCCGACGAGCTCCACGCCTTCGAGGTCCTCGAGGATCGCCGCCATCGTCATCGCGAGCACCCGCCGGCCCTTCAGCGCTCGCGCAGCTGCGCGAGGAGTGGTCTGGAGCTCGTCGTCGGAGAGCTCGATGCCGAGCGCACGCAGCTCGTCCGCGAGCTGGGAGCGAGCCTGGGTGGTGTTGTTGGTGACGAAGCGGATGCGATGCCCGGCGCTGCGCAGGCGGGCCACCGCCTCGGCTCCGCCGGCGATCGGCTCACCGGAAACGTGGAGAACGCCGTCGACGTCCAGCAGAATCGCAGCCATGGAGCGCGAGTCTATTCGGGTCACCCGCTCGGTCGTGCTGCCCCGTTCGGAGATCGAGCTGCGCTTCTCGCGCTCGAGCGGACCGGGCGGCCAGCACGCCCAGAAGTCGGAGACGCGGGCCGAGGCGGTGTTCGACGTGGAGGCGTCCTCGGCGCTCACCGAGACGCAGAAACGGCGCGTCGTGGCGAAGGCCGGGCCCGTGCTGAGAGCGATCGCGCAGGACGAGCGGAGCCAGGCGCGCAACCGCGAGCTCGCGACCGACCGGCTCGTGGAGCAGCTGCGGGAGGCGCTGCGCGTGCCGAGGCCGCGCCGGCCGACCAAACCGTCGGCGCAGTCGCGTAAGCGCCGCGTCGAGAGCAAGCGCCGCCGCGGCGAGACCAAGCGGCTGCGCCGCCCGCCCTCGGACTCGTAGCCTTCGCCCGTGGATATCCACGACCAGCAGCTGCTGCAGCTACTCGCGCTGCTGATCGGCGTCGGCGCGCTGCTCGTGCTCGCGCCCGATCACTCGGCTCCCGTATCCGATCCTGATGGTGCTCGGGGGCCTCGTTCTGAGCTTCGCTCCGGGCCTGCCGGACTTCGAGCTGCCGCCCGACCTGGTGCTCGTCGCGTTCCTGCCGCCGCTGCTCTACTCGGCGGCGTTCTTCACCTCGCTCCGCGACCTGCGCACGAACGTCAAGCCGATCGGCCTGCTGGCGATCGGCCTCGTGGCCGCCACGACGGTGAGCGTCGCCGCGGTCGCGCACTGGACGGTCGACCTGCCGTGGTCGGCCGCATTCGTCCTCGGGGCCATCGTCTCGCCGACCGACCCGCTCGCCGCCACGTCGATCGCCCGCCGACTCGGCGCCCCCCGGCGGATCGTGGCCATCGTCGAAGGAGAGAGCCTCGTCAACGACGCCACGGCACTCGTGCTCTACCGCGTCGCGGTCGTGGCGGTCACGACCGGAGCGTTCTCGCTCTGGGAGTCCGGGGGCCGCCTTGTCCTCAACGCGGTCGCCGGCGTGGCGATCGGCCTCGCGGTCGGCTACGTCGTGCGCCAGGTCCGGAAGCGGATGAACGACGCGCCGAGCGAGATCGCGATCTCACTTCTGACCGGCTACTTCGCCTACCTCCCGGCGGAGGCGCTCGGCGTCTCGGCGGTGCTCGCTGCCGTGACCGCCGGGATCTACCTCGGCTGGCACACCCCCGAGCTCACCAACGCGCAGACGAGGATCCAGGGGTTCGCGTTCTGGACGATCCTCATCTTCATCCTGAACGCGGCGCTGTTCGCGCTCGTCGGGCTCCAGCTCCCGCTCGGTGCTCGACGGACTGGACGAGTGGTCGACCGTCGGAGCTCGCCGGCGGAGCTGCCGCCGTCTGCGCGACCGTCGTCTTGTGCGCATCGTCTGGGTGGTCGTCTTTGCGTACCTCCAGCGCCGGACCCTGATCATGCGCAACGCCCTCGTCGTCTCGTGGGCCGGGATGAGGGGGGCCGTCTCGCTCGCGGCCGCGCTGGCGATCCCGCTCGAGACCGAGGCAGGCGCGCCGTTCCCCGGCCGCGAGCTGATCATCTTCCTCGCGTTCTGCGTGATCCTCTTCACCCTGGTCGGCCAAGGGGCAACGCTGCCCGCGCGTGATCCGTGCCCTGCGAGTCGAGGACGACGGAGGCGAGGCGCGCGAGGAGGCGAAGGCCCGCAAGCGTGCGGCTCTGGCGGCCGCTCGAGCGGCTCGACGAGCTCGACGGCGAGGATTGGGTGCAGGAGGACACCGCCGAGCGGATGCGCGGGCTCTACCGCTTCCGGATCCGCCGCTTCGGCGAGCAATTCGACGAAGAGGCCGACGGCTCGAACGAGGAGCGTTCGCTCTCGTATCAACGCCTGCGGCGCGAGCTCCTGGACGCCGAGCGCGACGCGGTCCTCGCGCTCCGCCGCGACGGCGTCGTCTCCGACGACGTGATGAACCGGTGCTCCGGGACATCGCGCTCGAGGACGTCAGGCTCGACTTCGATCGCTAGCGTGTAGAGATGCGGAGCGCCGACCCGTACCGTGACACTGACGTGATCGACTCACGGGCGCCGCGGTTCAACCAGGCGGTGATCGGGTCGCTCGCTCTGGCTGCCTTCGTCGTGGACCTCTGGCCGCTGCTCGCGCTGCTCGCGCTCCAGCTGGCGCTCGGGCTGACCCTCGGCCGCCGCTGGTGCCTGCCCTGCGTGGCGTACTTCGAGCTCGTTCAGCCCCGCTTCGGCGAGGGGCCGGTGGAGGACTCGCGGCCGCCGCGGTTCGCGAACATGGTCGGTGTCGCCGTCCTCGGATCCGCCTCGCTTTTGCACCTGCTCGGCTTCGAGACCGCCGGCTGGGCGCTCGGCCTCCTGGTTGCGGCGCTGGCGCTGCTCGCGGCGGCGACAGGCCTGTGCGCCGGCTGCGAGCTGTACCGCCTGAGCGCGCGCCTGCGCGGGATCAGGGAACACCACGTCGACCGGATCGACCTCGGCGACCTCGGCGAGGTGACGGCGCATTCTGGCGAGCTGGTCGTCGAGTTCACACACCCGCTCTGCAGCGACTGCCGCGAGCTCGAGCAGCGGCTGAGGTCGGAGGGCCGGAACGTCGTGACGGTGGACGTCCGCGCGCGTCCGGAACTCGCGCGCAAGTACGGAATCGCCCTCGTGCCGACGGCCGTCGCCCTGGACGCCGCCGGCACCGTCACCGCGCGACTGGCCTGAGCTCCTCTACTCGACGGTAACGGTCTTGGCCAGGTTGCGCGGCTGATCGACGTTCAGTCCGCGCAGGCGCGCGATCCGGTAGGCCAGGAGCTGCAACGGCAGAACGGCCAGCACCGCCTGCAGGAAGTGCGGCGTGCTCGGCACGTAGATCACGTCGTCGGCATGGTGCTGGATGTCCTCGTTGCCGTCGGTCGCGATCGCGATCACGTGTGCGCCGCGCGCCCGCGTCTCCTGGATGTTGGAGACGATCTTGTCGTAGACGTGCAGATTGGTCGCCACCACCACGACCGGCGTGTCGGTCTCGAGCAGCGCGATCGGCCCGTGCTTCATCTCGCCGGCCGAGTAGGCCTCGGTCGGGATGTACGAGATCTCCTTGAGCTTGAGCGCTCCCTCGAGCGCGACCGGCAGCCCGATGTGGCGGCCGAGGTAGAGGAAGAACGGCTTGTCGTAGAAGCGTTGCGCGATCTCCTCGATCGGGTGGTCGCCGTCGAGGAACGTCTCCATCTGCGTGGGCAGGTCGTAGACGGCGTCGACGATGAAGCTGATCTCCTCCGGCGGCAGCGTCTCGCGCACCTGCGCGAACTTCATGGCGACCAGATAGAAGAGCGCGACCTGGGCAGTGAAGGTCTTGGACGCGGCCACACCCACCTCGAGGCCGCAGCGCGTGTAGAGCACCGAGTCGACCTCGCGCGTGATCTGGGAGCCCATCATGTTCGTGATCGCCAGCGTGTGCGCGCCGAGCTCGCGCGCGAGCTTCATCGCGTTGACCGTGTCGCGAGTCTCGCCGGACTGTGAGATCCCGATCACGAGCGTGTCCTCGCCGATCACGGGGTTGCGGTAGATCCACTCGCTCGCGATGTCCGGCTCGACCGGGATCCGGCCCCACTCCTCGATCACGTAGCGGCCGACGACGCCCGCGTGGTAGGCGGTGCCGCAGGCCAGGATCACGACGCGGCGGAGCTTCCTCAGCTCGTCGTCGGACAACCCGAGCCCCTCCAGCTCGAGCTTGCCGTGCCGCAGGCGGTCTCCGATCGTCTCGGCCACGGCCTCCGGCTGCTCGAAGATCTCCTTGAGCATGAAGGTCTCGTAGCCGCCCTTCTCGGCGTCCTCGTCATCCCAGTCGAGCTCGAGCTCGTCGTGCTCGACAGGAGTCCCGTCGGCGGCCATGAAGCGCACGCCTTCGGGCCGGACCGAGATGACCTCGCGGTCGTCCGGGAACATCACGCGCCGCGTCTCCTTCAGGAAGGCGGCCGCGTTCGACGCCAGGAAGTTCTCACCGTCGCCGAGCCCGACGACGAGCGGCGTCTGCAGGCGCACTCCCACGAGCTCGTCGGGGTGCTCTGCGTGGATGACGACGAACGAGAAGTGCCCCTCCATCTCGCCGAGTGCCAGCCGTGCCGCCTCGAAGAGGTCGCCGGTGTAGTGGCGCTCGATCAGATGGGCGACGGTCTCGGCGTCGGTCTCGGAGCTGAAGGTGTGCCCGTCGGCCTCGAGGCCCGCCCTGAGCTCACGGTAGTTCTCGACGATCCCGTTCAGGACGATCGACAGCGCATCGTCGTCGCAGCCGGTCAGCGGATGGGCATTCCGCTCGGTGACTGCGCCGTGCGTGGCCCAGCGCGTGTGACCGAGCCCAGTCGTCGCCCGCGAGCGCCCGTTGCTCGATGCGGCCCGCTTCAGGTTGGCGAGGTTGCCGACCGCCCGCACGTAGTGCAGGCCGTCCGGCTCGAGCAGCGCGACGCCGGCCGAGTCGTAGCCTCGGTACTCCAGGCGCTGCAGGCCGTGAATGAGCAGCGGCTGAACCTTCTTCGGCCCGACATATCCGATGATTCCGCACACGCTGGCCTCCTCCGGCGGTGTCCTCTGAAAAACGCAGAAAGCCCGACCGCCGAGCCCGCATCGGGCGAGGATTGGCTAGCCGAGCTCTCGTGAAACGAGAGTCGAGATCGTACCACAGAGGCGCCGCGCTTCAAGCTCGTTTTCGGCCTCCACGAGCACCCGGACGACCGGCTCGGTGCCCGACGGGCGCACGAGGACGCGGCCCGATCCGTCCAGCTCGGCGTTGATCCGGTCGATCTCCCGGCGCAGGCCCTCGGGGAAGTCCTTGGCACGTACGCGGACGTTGTCCTTGGCCTGGGGGTACCTCGGCATCACCGCTGCCGCCTCGGCCAGCGTCCGGCCCTGCAGCGAGCCGCAGAGGAGCAGCGCCGCCGCCAGCCCGTCGCCCGTGACGTGGTCGCGGAGGTAGATCACGTGGCCCGACTGCTCACCGCCGAGGAGGCCGCCCTCGGCGCGCAGCGCCTCGAGCACGTAGCGGTCGCCGACCGCGGTCGTGACGACGCGAACCCTGCGCTCGGCCATCAGCCGGTGGAAGCCCAGATTCGTCATCTGCGTCACCGCGACCAGCTCGACGCCCAGGTGCAGCGCGAGAACGGCGACGATCTGGTCGCCGTCGACGATCTCGCCGGCCGCGTCGACGGCCAGCATCCGGTCACCGTCGCCGTCGAAGGCGACCCCGAGGTCGGCGCCCTGCTCGCGGACGGTGCGCGAGAGGAGTGCGAGGTCGGTGGCGCCGCAGCCGACGTTGATGTTCGTCCCGTCGGGCGCGTCGCCGATCGTGCTCACGTCGGCGCCGAGGCGGGAGAACGCCTTGGACGCCATGCCCGAGTAGGCGCCGTTGGCACAGTCGACCACTATCCGGAGGCCGTTGAGCTCGCTTCCGAAGCGCTCGCCGACGTGCTCCAGGTAGCTCTCGTTGGCGACGTCGACCCGGTCGATCCCACCGCCGCCTGGACCTTCGGCGTCGAGCAGCGCCTCGATCTCCTCCTCGGCCGCATCGGTCAGCTTCTGGCCGTCGGCGTCGAAGAACTTGACGCCGTTGTACTCGGGCGGGTTGTGCGAGGCCGTGATCACGACCCCGAGGTCGAGCGCAAGCAGGGCCACGGCCGGAGTGGGCAGCACCCCGGCGAGGACGGCGTTACCGCCTGCCGCTACGACCCCGCGGGCAAAGGCCTCCTCGAGCTCCTCGCCGGAGCCGCGCGTGTCGCGCCCGACGAAGACGCGGCCGCGGCCGCTCCAGAGCGTGGCGGCCTTGCCGAGCTTCTCGACGAGCTCGCAGGTGAGGTCCTCGCCCACGACGCCGCGCACACCGTCGGTGCCGAAGTAGCGGCGCATCTGAGAGGACGCTAGCGCTTCGAGAACTGAGGCGCCTTGCGCGCCTTGTGCAGGCCGGCCTTCTTGCGCTCGACCTTGCGGGCGTCCCGCGTGAGGAAGCCCTCGCGCTTCAGGGGCGCGCGCAGGCTCGGGTCGGCCTCGACGAGCGCACGGGCGATCCCGTGCCGCACCGCCCCGGCCTGACCGCTCGGGCCGCCGCCTGCGACTCGCACACGCAGGTCGAAGGTGCCTTCGACGCCTGCGACCGTGAGCGGGGCGAGCGCCGTGAGCCGGTGTGTGGCCCGCGGGAAGTACTCCTCCATCGTACGGCCGTTGACCCAGGTGGCGCCGTCGCCCGGGCGCAGGATCACGCGCGCGACGGACGTCTTCCGTTTGCCCGTGCCCAGGTACTGGGCCGGGTCCGGTGGTCGTCTCAGACATTCGACTCCTCCAACGGCAGTGACTCGGGATCCTGCGCGGCGTGCGGGTGATTCGGGCCGGCGTAGACCTTCAGCTTCGTCATCTGGGCGCGCGCGAGCCGGTTGCGGGGCATCATCCCCTTGACGGCCTTGCGGATGACCTCCGTGGGCCGCCGCTCGAGCATCTCGCCGAGCGTTCGGCTGCGCAGCCCACCCGGGTAGCCCGAGTGGCGGTGGTACATCTTCTCGTCGCGCTTCTTGCCCGTCGCGTGGATCTTCTCCGCGTTCACGACCACCACGAAGTCGCCGGTGTCCACGTGCGGCGTGTACTCGGGCTTGCGCTTGCCGCGGAGGGTGTCGGCGATCTGCGTGGCCAGCCGACCCAGGGTCTTGCCCTCGGCATCGACGACGTACCACTTGCGGGCGACCTCGCCCGGTTTCGCATTCCAGGTCTTCATGGCAAAGGCGCGCCTCACTAGGCGAGGCGCGGCGCGGAATCTTAGCGGAAGGCTTCTACTGTCGCTCTTTGCGGGTTCCGAGCCAGGCGGCCAATCCGAGCGCCGCGATTCCGAAAGCCGCGGCGATCTCGAGGACGAGCCCGACGGTGCCCGCGTGCGCGAGCAGAGCTTCCTTCATGAGCAGACCTCGTCGCCGGGGTGCGATGGTCGGTGCGAGGCAAGGACGCAGGGAGTGTTCGTATGCGGAGCTATACGGGCGCGACTGAGGACGCCGCCTCGCGCCGTCCAGCGCGGCCCGGCGGCACAGCGCCTGCTCGTGAAGGGAGCTCCTAGCCCTGCGAGAGCAACCACAGTCCGGCCACGGTATAGAGCACCATCAGGATGAGGAACGCATATTGCGTCCTCACGGCGGTCCGAGCCGAGGAGAACAGCGCGACAGCGCGGTCATGGGCGAGGACGAGCCCGAGCACATGGCCGATCACGAGGACCGCAACCTGCGTGTACCAGATCATCGTCGGCGTCAGCGCGGTCAGGTTGGGCGAGTAGTCGGCCGTCCCGAGGACGTCCCACCCGAAGCCGAAGGGGTCGGAGGCCATCGGGATCGCGAACTGGCCCTGGTTGACCAGGAGCGAGAAGTAGTGCGCGAGCGCGTACGCCAGCGCGATCGGGACGAGGCTGAAGACGAAGGCGGCAACCAGCGGCCGGTTGGCATGGGCGACGGCGCGCGCGGCCGCGACGGCGAGCAGGTAGCAGCCTGCGACGAGCAGGACGGCAACCGTCAGCCCCAGGATGTTCACCGCGGTCACAGCGAGGTCGGACAAGCCCGGCGAGGAGATCAGCTCGGCTTCGATGTCGAACAGGCGGTTCTGCCAGATGGCCGTGCGGCTGAAGCCGTCGAACGCGACCGAGCCCAGCATCACCGCCACGACCGCGAGGTTGCCGGGCGTCTCGTCCCAGATCGTCAGCCCCTTGAGCGGGGGCCTGAGGACGACCTCGCGTCGACTGTCCCGTTCTCGCACGGCGAACGGCGCGATTCGCGAGAGGAACCCGAAGTAGGCCGAGAAACCCTCACCGTTCTCGAACCACGCCCGGCGGCCGAAGACGGCCGCGCCCACCCAGGTGATCCAGCTGTAGATCAGGATCGCAAGCGCGAGCGAACGCGGCTCGGACGCGTCCAGGTAGGCCAGCTCGTAGGCAGTGAAGGCGAACAGGAGCACCGCGGCCGGCCAGCGCCCCAGGCGCTCGGGGTAGTGCGCGAGCGGCTCCCACCGGAAGCCGAGCCGCTCGCTCAGCCATGCGAGGCCGTCGGCCGCCGCACGCCAGGGGTTCAGCACGCGCCAGACATCGCCGAACACGACGACGAGCGGCACCATCCCCACCCAGAAGATGACGAAGACGAAGGTCGGCGCGAGGTTCGCGCCCTGGGACGGGTCCCCGAGAAGCGCGGCGAGGAAGATCAGCACGAGCAGGCCGAACGACAGCGCCCCGAGCGCTACCCGGAGGGCGGTCGAGAGCAAGATCCCCTGGAGCCAACCGGGCAACGGACGCTCCCACTGGCTGTTCTCGAGGCGAGGCTTCGTCCAGAGCACGCCGAGCGCGACGAACGAGACGACGAGGACGATCGCTCCCGTGTAGTAGAAGAGCCACAGGGGCAGGGGCAGGTCCTTGACGACCCCGATTCCGTGCGCCAGGGGCAGCGCCGCGATCACGGCTTGACGGTCACGTCGGCGATCTGGAGGCCGCTGTCCTCGAGCTCGACCTCGAAGCGGCCGGGAATCGTGGCCCGGAACCGGAGCCGGGCGGGAGCGCCCGGTGCGACGTCCCGCATCACGTCGTAACCGTGCAGGTGGACGTGGTCGGAGGTGTCGGCGCGTACGAGCAGCACGACTTGCCGGTTCTTCGCCACCGTGACGCGGCGGATCCCGCCCACGGGCCTGCCGCCGCGGACGACGATCGGCACCTGGACGAGAGCGGGCGGCTTCGGCTTCGGAGTGGTCGGCGGGGGCGGTGGCTGGGTGGACACGGTCGTCGGAGTCGTCGGCGGATTCGGCGGCGGCGGACTGGCCGAGTCGTCGTCGTCGCCCGGGCGCAGGACGACGAAGAGCACGACGGCGACGGCGATGCCCGCCGCGGCGATCAACAGCCTGTTCATGGTGGTCCTCCTTCGGGTCGTGGGCGGTCGCGGTTCAGGCGACCGCCGGCGGCGCGCGGGAGGAGCGCGAGCCGGCCAGGAGAGTCACGCGGGGCACGTCCACGACCGCCGCGCTCTCGGCGGCGACCGCTGCCCGCCGCGTCGGCGGGCGGGCGGCGAGCGCCTCGATCACCCGGTCGGCGACGCCGAGGAAGGCGCGGGCGGCCACGAGGGCGGCGAGCGCAAACGGCAGCTGCAGCGCGAGGCCGAGGAGGAAGGCGGGCTCGGTGACCACCAGCTCGAGCCGCTCCGCGTGCTCCTGCACGACGAAGGCGAGCGGCGGCAGGGCCGCAAAGGCGAGCGGCGAGCGGACGCGGCCGCGGCGAACGGCTCCGACGAGGGCGAGGGCAGCCAGCACGCCCAGGAAGAGCGGCGCGAAGGCGAGGTAGCCGTGCCGTTCCTCGGGAGCCGAGACGAGGTGGTAGGCGAGCGAGTGGGCGGCGAGGCAGCCTGCGGCCATGAACGGGATCGAGACGAGCCAGGGCGCGCCGAGCCTCTTCATGCAATCGATCATGCCAGCCCCGGTTCGCCTGTCGTCTGGCGCCGACGTCCCAGGAGCCAGGCGATCGGCGCGAGCACCAGCACGGTGGCGCCGATCGCGAGCGCCGCCACGCCGAGCAGCTCGAGGGCGAGGCCGCCGACCAGCGCCAGCGTGGCTCCCAGCAGAGCCGCGAGCAGGTCGTTCAGGCCCAGCAGCTTGCCGCGCTCTGAGGGCGCCGTTCGATCGGCGAGCTGCGCGGTCGCGGCGACGAACGACAGGTTCCAACCGAGGCCGAGCCCGAACAGCAGGACCGCCGTGCCGACCACGCTCTCGACCCAGAGCAGCGCGATGCAGGACACCCCCATCACGGCGAGACCGAGCGCGAGCGAGGTCGTCCTCCCGATCCGGTCGATCAGCGTCCCGACGACGAGGACGAGCGCATACATGCCGAGGACGTGCGCGCCCACGATCGGAAAGACGTCGCTCTGAGAGTGGTGATGGTGGTCGACGACCATGTAGCCCGTCAGGTTCATCACCGAGACCATCACGCTGAAGCTGGCGAGCGCAGCGACCATCGCCGGGATCACGCCGGGACGCCTGAGGATCTCCCGCAGCGGCGCGGCGGGCCCGGGCGGCGGATCGTTTCGCGCAGCGCCGAGCTGCTCGGCGATTCGCTTCGGATCGGGCCGCACGTTGGCGACGATCGCGAGCGCGACGAGCGCCAGCCCGCCGGCCGCGAGCCAGGGGACGGTCAGGGCGTCGGCCTCGAGATGCTTGCCCGCGAACAGCGGGCTGAAGACGGCCGGGCCGAGGATCGCGCCGAAGACGGAGCCGAAGAGGACGAGCGAGATCCCGCGAGCCCGCCGTTCCGGCGGGTACATGTCGCCCGCGGCTGTTCGGATCAGCAGGGCGATCGCGCCCGCGGCTCCCACCAGGGCGAAGCCCGCAACCACGGCGACGGTCGACTCGGTCTGCGTTGCCAGTGCCGTGAGCGAGCACCCGAAGGCCGCGAGGAGGAAGCCGAGCGCCATCACCGGCTTGCGGCCGACGCGGTCCATTGCACGCCCGGCCGGCAGCGCGGTGAGAGCGGATGCCGTCAGGAAGATCGCAGGCCCGAGGCCGAGCAGCCCCTCCACGCCGGTGACGAGCACGAAGGTCAGAGACGACACGGCAGCGACGAGCTGGACGACCGCCGAGAAGACAGCCATGGTCGAGGCCAGGAGCAGCGTGTTGCGTCGGATGTTCAGCGCTTCGGCCACGCAGCAAATTGAATCAGCGTTAGCTGAGGGCGGCTGCGAGCGCCGAGGCGTTGACGTGCGCGAGAGCCTCGATGGTCACCATCGGGTTCACGCCCGAGGCGCTCGGGAACGCCGAAGCGTCCGCCACGACCAGGCGCTTGACGCCTACGACCTCGCCCTCGTCGTCGCACACCGAGCCCATCGCCGCCGTGCCCATCTGGTGGAAGGAGTAGAGCGCGACGCGACCGGGGCCCCAGCCGCAGGCATCCGCGTCGCGCAGGAACGTCACGACGCTGCCGGACCGGCCGGGCTCGTACGCCGCGATGCGCGCATGGCTGGACACGATCCGCAGCGCCCCGGCCGCCTCGAGCACGCGCGCCGCCGCCTCGGTCCCGGCGCGGAGCCGGGCGGTGTCACGCTCGGAGAGGCGATAGCGGACGACCGGGCGGCCGTCGCGCCCGACGCGTACCTCTCCCGGGTCGCGATCCCGGAGCAGGACGCCGACGAGCGAGATGCGCGGAAGCCAGGACATCAGCTCGGCGTGCTGCGCCGCGCCCCGCCAGGGCGCCGAGCCTGCGAGCAGGGCCGGGTGGATGGCCGTCGTCTCCAGCTTGACGCCCTCGACCTCGTCGGAGTGGATCGCCTGGAGCGTCCCCTCCCAGGGCTTGATCTCCTCGTCGAAGACTCCGAAGGCGCCGCCGACCGGATGCAGGTGCAGGTTGCGCCCGAGCCCGGGCGAGGTGATTCCCGAGCGCCGTAGGAGCGCGGGCGTCTCCAGCGCACCGCAGGCGGCGACGACCGCGCTCGCGCGGATTCGCACGGCATGGCCTTCGTCGGTACGGGCCTCGACGCCGCGCGCCCGGCCGCCCTCGACGACCACGCGCTCGGCCCGGGTGCGAACGAGGATGCGCCCGCCGTGAGCCTGCGCGTCCACGAGCCACGTGCGGACGGTCGACTGCTTCGCGCCGAGCGGGCAGCCGTAGCCGCAGTAGCCGCACACGCCGTCCTGATCGCAGCCACGGACGTTGCGCGGCATCGGGGCGACGTGCCAGCCGAGGCGCTCGAGGCCCGACTGCATCACCTCCTCGCGCCGGGACGGTCGGCTCTCCTCGGTGGTGACGCCGATCCGCTCGCAGACGGCGTCGAGCGCGCCGGTGAAGGTGTCGGTGGCGAAGACACCGCCCCACTCCGAGCGGATGTCGTCCGGGGTGCGGAACGACGTGGTGTAGTTGACGACGGTGCCGCCGCCGAGGCAGGCGCCGGCCAGGATGCCGATGCCGTGGTCGTCCGTCGCCGTCGTGCCGCGGGCGTAGTAGAGGCGGCGGAAGCCGTCCAGCTCGGCGCCGTCGAAATCGGCCTCCTCGTAGTGATCGCCCGCCTCGAGCACGATCACGTCCAGGTTGGCCCGCGCGAGCACCGCCGCGGCGACACCGCCGCCCGCGCCCGAGCCGATCACGCAGACGTCGCAGTCGAGCGTCGTGTCACGGGTGACCCGGAGCGTCGCGAGCGTCCGGTCCGTCGTTCTCGTTTGGCCGAGCGGCCCGGGATAGCCGATCCGCTCCCACGCGGGCGTTCCGGGCAGCGTGTAGGCGATCGTGAGCAGACCCTTCCGCAGCGCCTGAAATCCGGCTCGGCGCAGGGGGAGACGGCTGTCGCACCAGGCGAGCAGCGCCTGCTCGCGCCGCTCGCCGCGCAGGCGTGTGAAGCCGGAGGCTGCGAGAGCGGCGAGGAGCGCCCGCAGCCGCCGGCGCTCGGCGTCTGCGAGCACGGACACGAACGTCTCGAGGAAGGCGGCCGGAACGCCCAGCCGCACCGCGCCGGGGAAGAAGGTCTCCGCGACGGAATCGAGCGCTCGGCGCTCTGCTCGTGTCACCGGTCTTCGCGCCGTGTGCGGTTGACAGCCGTTACCACGCGGCGCAGAGTAGGCGGGAAGTCGACGGAGGAGTCCCTGCAGCCGGCCCCGCCGCAGACGTGACTGAGCCCCACCCTCGACGAGATCGGAGGTACTTCCGATGGCGCGACCGAGAAACGTCAAGCGGATCCTCAACGTCCTGCCCTCTCCCGATCAGGAGCAGGATTGGTTCTTCGAGCACGCGGCGGACGCCGGAGTGGCGACGACGCGTGCGTCGATCCCGGCGCAGAAGGACCTGCGCGAGACCTGGTGGAAGATCGGCGACCAGGGCTCGACGGGCTCCTGCGTCGGCTGGGCCACGGCCGACTCCGTGCTTCGCTGGCACCTGGTCAAGTCCAAGCAGCTCACCGAGGCCGACAAGCTCTCGCCGCGTTTCCACTGGATGGCGGCCAAGGAGACCGACCAGTTCGTCAACCGCCCGACCACGTTCATCGAGACCGACGGGACGAGCCTCAAGGCCTCGCTCGACGTTGCTCGAAAGTTCGGCGCCGTCCGCGACAAGCTGCTCCCGTTCGCCTCCGGGAAGCTCTACACCGGCGACGTCAAGACCTTCTACGCCCAGGCCGCCCAGCTCAAGATCAGCTCCTACTTCAACCTCGGACGCAACCTCGCCGAGTGGCGCAACTGGCTCGCGACGCAGGGACCGATCCTGACGCGTCTCGACGTCGACTCCACGTGGGACGCGGCCAAGGCGAACAAGGGCAACCTCGACACCTACCAGGAGAACGCCACTCGCGGAGGCCACGCGGTCGCGCTCGTGGGCTACACGCCCCAGCGCTTCATCGTCCGGAACAGCTGGGGCACCGGCTGGGGCGACGGCGGCTTCGGCTACGCGTCGCTCGGGTACGCGCAGGCGGCCTTCACCGAGGCGTACGGCGTGGCGCTCTAACCGATCCTGACGAACCGCGCCTCCTCTGGTGAGGCTCCGAATTCTGACGTGCGCAAAGATGCCGCGCATGCTCGAGATCATCACGCACACCGACGGCGGCCAGAAGCCGCTCGAGGTGGCGGAGCGCATCGCCGAGTTCGTCGGCGAGGCTAAGCGGTCGCTCGACTTCGCCCAGTACGACTTCCACCTCGGTCCGGAGACGGCGGCCGTCGTCTCCGCCGCGATCGGGGAGGCGGCCGGCCGCGGGGTGGAGATCCGGGTCATCTACAACGTCGACCACCGCAATCCCATCCCGGTGCCGCCGCCGCCGGAGCCCGACGCCAAGCTGATCGAGTCGCTCGGAGTCCCGGCCCGCGCAATCGCCGGCGTCCCCGACCTCATGCACCACAAGTACGTCGTGCGCGACGGGGAGACGGTCTGGACCGGGTCGATGAACTGGACCGAGGACTCGTTCTCGCGCCAGGAGAACGTCGTCGTGATCGCTTCGTCGCTGGAGCTCGGCAGCCGCTACCTCGCGAACTTCGAAGAGCTCTGGGAGCGCGGCTCAGTCGAAAGGAGCGGCTTCGTCGACACGACGCCCGTACCGGCCGGCCGCCATCAGGTGCGCACGTGGTTTACGCCCGGGCACGGCGAGGGCCTCTCGCATCGGATCGCGAAGGCGATCGCCAAGGCGCGCCGGCGCATCCGCATCTGCTCGCCGGTGATCACGACCGCACCCGTGCTCGGCTCGCTCGCCCAGGTGATCTCCGAAGGCCGAGTCGACGTGGCCGGCTGCGTCGACCGGCCCCAGATCGGGGGCGTCATCCACCAGTGGGGCGTGAACGGCAACGCCTCCTGGAAGCTGCCGATCCTGGAGCGCGTGCTCGCCGCGCCCTTCTCGGCTAAGCCCTCGACGCCCTGGGAGCCCGGCGGGGGCCTGCACGACTTCATGCACGCGAAACTCACGGTCGCCGACGACACGGTCTTCGCCGGCAGCTTCAACCTCTCGCGCTCGGGCGAGCTGAACGCGGAGAACGTGCTCGAGGTGACCGATCCGGAGCTCGCGGAGAGGCTTGCCGCCTACGTCGACCACGTCCGCGGCCTCTATCCGCTCTTCGCAGCAGCAGACGGAGAAGCTTCGTGGCGCTCTCCGTAGGCGGCTATGGGTTCCCCTAGGCCTACTCCCACTCGATCGTCGAAGGCGGCTTCGAGCTGATGTCGAGCGCGACGCGGTTCACGGCCGGGATCTCGTTGATGATCCGGCTCGAGATCGTCTCCAGCAGGTCGTAGGGCAGGCGGGCCCAGTCGGCGGTCATGGCGTCCTCGGACGTGACCGCCCGGATCACGATCGGGTAGGCGTACGTGCGCTCGTCGCCCTGGACGCCGACCGAGCGGATCGCGGGGAGCACGGCGAACGACTGCCAGAGGTCGCGATAGAGGCCGGCGCGGCGGATCTCCTCCTGCAGGATCGAGTCGGCATGGCGAAGCGTCTCGAGCCGCTCGCGGGTCACGTCGCCGATGATCCGGATCGCGAGGCCCGGGCCCGGGAACGGCTGCCGCCAGACGAGCCGCTCGGGCATCCCGAGCTCCTCCCCCACGCGCCGCACCTCGTCCTTGAAGAGCAGGCGCAGCGGCTCCACGAGCTCCATCTCCATGTCGTCGGGGAGCCCGCCCACGTTGTGGTGTGACTTGATCTTGGCGGCCACGCCGTCGTCGGCGCCGCCCGACTCGATCACGTCCGAGTAGAGCGTGCCCTGCACGAGGAAGCGGATCTGGCCGAGCCGCTCCGCCTCCTCCTCGAAGACGCGGATGAACTCGTCGCCGATGATCGTCCGCTTTTCCTCGGGATCGGTCACGCCGGCGAGGCGCGCGAGAAACCGCTCCTCCGCCTCGACGTGCACGAGCGGGACGTGGAAGTGGCCGCCGAAGGCCTCGACGACCTGCGCCGCCTCGTCGGTGCGCAGGAGGCCGTGGTCGACGAAGACACACGTGAGCCGGTCGCCGACGGCCTTGTGGACGAGCAGGGCGGCGACCGCGGAGTCGACCCCGCCCGACAGCGCGCAGAGCACGCGCTCGTCGCCGACCTGCGCCCGGATCCGCTCCACCTGCTCCTCGATCACGGCGGCCGGCGTCCAGGTCGGGGCCACACCGGCGATCTCGTAGAGGAAGTTCTTCAGCACGTCCTGGCCGTGAGGCGTGTGGACGACCTCGGGATGGAACTGCACGCCGTAGAGCGCGCGGTCGGCGTGCTCGAACGCCGCGATCGGCGTCGAGGGCGAGCCTGCCGTGACCCGGGCACCCTCGGGCGGGGCGGTGACGGAGTCGCGATGGCTCATCCAGACGGTCTGCTCCTCGGGAAGCCCGGCGAGGAGCGCGCCTCCCTGCGAGCGCAGGTCGGTCTTGCCGAACTCGGACACGCCGGTCCGCTCGACGCGCCCGCCGAGCTCCTGGGCCATCAGCTGCATGCCGTAGCAGATGCCGAGCGTGGGAATCCCGAGCTCGAACAGGCCCGGGTCGACCTGAGGCGCCCCCTCGGCGTAGACGGAGGCGGGCCCGCCGGAGAGCACGATCGCGGCCGGCCGCTTCGCGCGCGCCTCGGCCGCGGTGATCCGGTGGCCGACGAGCTCGGAGTAGACACGGGCCTCGCGGACCCGCCGCGCGATCAGCTGCGAGTACTGGCCGCCCAGGTCGACGACCAGGACGGGGCGCTCCTCCGGCCCGGGCTCGCGCTCCGGGAAGGCGAGTACCTCAGCCACCGCGACGGTAGTTGGGCGCGTCCTTCGTCATGGTCAGGCCGTGGGGGTGGCTCTCGCGGAGACCCGCCCCAGTGATGCGCACGAACTTCGTCGCCGTCCTCATCTCCTCGATCGTCGGCGCACCGCAATAGCCCATCGCCTGGCGCAGGCCGCCCACGAGCTGGTGGATCACGTTCCGCACCGGCCCCTTGTAGGGGACATGCCCTTCGACGCCTTCGGGGACGAGCTTGTCGACGTCCTCGACGTCGCCCTGGAAGTAGCGGTCCTTCGAGTATCCGCGCGCCTTCATCGCACCGAGCGAGCCCATCCCGCGGTACTGCTTGAGGCGCTCGCCCTGCACGACGACCACGTCGCCGGGCGACTCGTCCGTACCGGCCAGCATCGAGCCGACCATGACCGTCTCGGCTCCGGCGGCGATCGCCTTGGCCACGTCGCCGGACGAGGTCAGGCCGCCGTCGGCGATCACCGGGATCCCGTGCTTGGTCGCGACCTGGGCGCAGTCGAAGACCGCGCTCACCTGGGGAACGCCGACACCGGCGACGACGCGGGTCGTGCAGATCGACCCGGGCCCCACTCCGACCTTGATCGCGTCGGCCACCTCCACGAGGGCCTCGGCTGCCTCGGCCGTGGCGACATTGCCGACGATCAGCTCGACGTCGAGTCGCGACTTGAGCTTCCGTGCCATCTCGATCACGCCCGCGGAGTGGCCGTGCGCGGTGTCGAGGACCAGGACGTCGACCTGGGCCGCCACGAGCGCCTCCGCGCGCTCGATCGCGTCGGGGCCGACTCCGATCGCAGCGCCGACGCGCAGCCGCCCGCGCTCGTCCTTCGTCGAGAGCGGGAACTCGATCCGCTTCTGGATGTCCTTGACCGTGATCAGCCCGCGCAGGCGGCCCTCCTCGTCGACCACGGGCAGCTTCTCGATCTTGTGCCGGTGCAGGATCGCGCGGGCCTCCTCGAGCGTCGTCCCGACCGGCGCGGTCACGAGGTCGCGCGCGGTCATCAGCTCGGAGACGCGCTGCGCGGTCTCGCCTTCGAAGCGGAGGTCGCGGTTGGTGAGGATCCCGACCAGGACGCCCGCCTCGTCGACGACCGGCACCCCGGAGATGTGGTAGCGGCCCATCAGCTCGAGCGCCGCGGAGACCGGCTCGTCGGGCCGCAGCGTCACGGGCTCGACGATCATCCCCGACTCGGAGCGCTTGACCTTGTCGAGCTCGTCGACCTGGGCCTCGATCGAGAGGTTGCGGTGGAGGATCCCGATCCCGCCCTCGCGGGCGAGCGCGATCGCCAGCCGCGCCTCGGTGACCGTGTCCATCGCAGCCGAGACGAGCGGGATCTGCAGCTCCAGGGATCGGGTCAACCGCGTGGCGGTCGAGACGTCGTTCGGCAGCACCTCGGAGCGCTGCGGCACGAGCAGGACGTCGTCGTAGGTGAGCCCCTCGCGGGCGAAGCGCCGGTCGAGCTCGACCAGCCGCTCCAGCTCGATGCGTCCCAGCTCCAACCCTTCCAAGGGGTCAGCGTACCAATGGGTCCTGACGAGCTAGTGGGCGGCCACGGGCTCGAGCTCGACCACCTCGACGCCCGCGATCAATCGCCCCGCCTCGCGCGGCTCGAAGCGGCCCGCGCCGATCTCGAGCGTGGAGGCCGCGCCTGCTGCGACCGCCGCTCGGAGCGCCTCCTCCGCCGGCCGTTCCTCGAGCCGGGCGGCCAGGAAGCCGGCCAGGAGCACGTCCCCCGCGCCCACCGCGGACAGCGCCTCGACCCGCGGCGCCGTCGCCCGGAAGCGCTTGGCGGCACCTCGCTCCTCGCGCAGGAGCGCGTAGCAACCCGACTCCTGCGTGATCAGCACGTTGCGCGGCCCGAGCTCGGCGATGTCCTCGAGCGCCTGCACGACCTCCTCCTCCTCGGTCAGCTCCTGGCCGACGAGGCTCTCGGCCTCGACCTGGTTCGGCGTCACGAGGTAGGGCTCGGCGCCGGCGCCGAGGCGAAGCGGCTCGCCCTCCGTGTCGAGGACGGTTCGCACCCCGCGCCGGTTGAGCTCGCGGATCGACTCGGCGTAGAAGTCCTGTGCGACCCCGCGCGGAAGCGTGCCGGCGAACACCACGACGTCCGCCCCGCGCGCGAGGTAGAGCAGCTTCTCGTGCAGCAGCTCGAGCTCGGACTCGCCCACTTCGGGGCCCCACTCGTTGATCTCCGTGTACGTGTTCGCGGTCGGGTCGACCACGGCGGTCGACGTGCGGGACTCGTCGCCGATCCGGACGAAGTCGTTGAGGATCGCCTCGGCCGTCAGCTCCTCGACGATCCGGACGCCCGTGCGTCCGCCGGCCAGCCCGGAGGCCGCGACCGGTACGTCGAGGCGCTTCAGCGCCCGCGCGATGTTGATCCCCTTGCCGCCCGCGAGCGTGAGCACCTGGCTCGCACGGTGGCGCTGACCGAGCTGGAAGTTCGGCACGGTCAGCGTCCGGTCGAGCGCGGCGTTCATCGTCACCGTCACGATCACGAGAACATCCCTCCGAGGTGGTGGAGCGTCCTGCCCGCGTACCACCCCACCTTGCCCGCGGTTCCCGGAAGCTCGACCGAGCGCGCCGCGACGAGCGGCGAGCTGGCGACGAGCCGTTCGCGGTCGTACACGTGCACCTCGCCGAGCCGCTGGCCCTTGCGGACGGGGAGCGCGACGGCGGCCGGCGCGACGACGCGCTCCGTCAGCCCTCGGGCCAGCCGGACCGGCCGCTTCACGGGCCGCATGGCGACGAGGCGCGAGCGGGTCGCGGCCGTACGGGAGCTCGGTCGTGGCATACGTCCTCTCCGCCGCGATCACGGGCACGAGCCGGTACTGCGAGAGGCCGAACGCGAGCAGCTCGGCCAGGTCGGCGTTCCGTTCGCCGCGGCTCGGCGAGCCGAGGATGGTCGCGTAGACCGTGAAGCCGGGCCCCCTGGCCGCCGCCACCTGGCACCAACCGGCATCCGAGGTGTGACCGGTCTTGACGCCGATCAGGCCCGGGAACTCCCCCAGCAGGTCGTTCCAGGTGTGCAGCGACCTGCCGCCGGAGATCGTCGTGTTGCGGACTGCGACGAGCTCGCGGATCACGGGCTCGCGCATCGCGATCTGGGCTAGACGGTTGAGGTCGTGTGCCGTGGAAACGTGTCCGACGACGTCGAGACCGTCCGCCCGCTCGAAGTTCGTGGAGTGCAGGCCCAGCTGCCCGGCGCGCCGGTTCATCAGCTCGACGAAGGCGTCCTCGTCGCCACGGCCGACGTGAGCCGAGAGCGCGATGGCGGCGTCGTTGGCGCTCTGGATCAGCGCGGCCGCCACGAGGTCGCGAACCGTGATCCGCTCCCCCGCCCGCAGGCGCACGCCCGAGCCCGTGACGCCGACGGCGTCGCTGTCCACGGTCACGACCTCGCCGAGCTTCGCCCGCTCGAGCGCGACCAGCACGGTCATCAGCTTCGTGACGCTCGCCATCGGCAGGCGGGCGCGCGCGTTGCGCGTCAGCAGCACCTCGCCCGTGGCCGCGTTCACCACCTCGTAGGCACGCGCATCGACGCTCGGCGTCGCTGCGGCTGCGGAGGAGTGGACGGCGGCTGCGAGCGCCGCTGCGAGGACTACGGCGCGAATCCTCACGGCGTCAGCCTACCCGGGAACGACGATCCTCTGGCCAACCTGCATGGACGTCGGGTCGATGCTCGGGTTGAGCTCGAGCAGACGCTCGACGGTGGTGTCGTGGTCGAGCGCGACCTGGTCGAGCGTGTCGCCCTCCTGGATCGCGTACGTGCGGCGCGCGGGCGCGGGAGGTCGGGCCCGTGTCGTCGTGGGTGTGGTGCGCGCCGGCCGCGTGGTCACGGCCGGGACGGTCGCGGTCGGCTCGGCATTCGAGTCGAGGCCGGCCCGGATCAGCAGCACCGCCACCGTGGCCGCGACGAGGAAGGCTGCCGGCGCAAGCAGGCGAGCGCCCCAGTGTGAGTCGCGCCGCCCCCTTTCCCGCGGCATCCGCTACCAGCCGGAGGCGGCCCAGACCTCGCTCTTCAGCCTCGCAGCCTCCGAGCCGGCGGCTGTTCGCCAGTCGGCGTCCGAGTGACGGGACGCGTACATGACGGCACGCGAGACGGTGACGAGCGCGCTCGCGGGGCCGCTGGTGAACGCGCGGGCGACGTCCGCCGGAGTGGCGCCCTGCGCGCCGACACCGGGGAGGAGCAGGATCGCGCGCGGCAGGATCCGCCGCGCCTCGCCCACTGCGCGGGGGTGCGTCGCACCGACCACGGCGCCGACGCTGGACAGCCCGCGCTCGCCCACGAGATCCTCGCCCCACCCGCGAACGAGCCCCGCGATGTGCTGCCAGAGGAGCTGCCCGTCGCGAAGGGCTAGGTCCTGGACGTCCGCGCCCCCCTCGTTCGAGGTCTTGACCAGGCAGAACAGGCCGGCGCCCTCGCGCCGGCAGGCTGCGAGGAACGGCTCCAGCGAGTCGCTGCCGAGGTACGGGTTGACTGTGAGAGCGTCGGCGAGCGGGTCGCCCCCTCCGCGCGGTTCCAGGTAGGCGGAGGCGTACGCGCGCGCCGTGGAGCCGATGTCGCCTCGCTTGCCGTCGGCGATCACGAGCAGGCCGGCCGAGCGGGCGTACGCACAGACCTCCTCCAGCGAGCGCATTCCCTCCGAGCCCAGCGCCTCGAAGAACGCGAGCTGCGGCTTGATCGCCACCGCGTGCGGGGCGACGGCGTCGACGATCCCGCAGCTGAAGCGGGCGATTGCCTGCGCAGGCGGATCGCCGCGCAGCTCCACCGGGAGCAGGTCGAGCCGTGGGTCGAGTCCGACCACGAGCTGGGTCCGCTTGCGCTCGATCGCCTCGGCGAGCCGGTCGCCGAAGGCAGCGACGGCGCTCCGGGGGGCGGCCTGCACGTGCTGCGCCATCGCTCTCACCTTACGGCAGAACGACGACGGGGGTCCCTTGCGGAACCCCCGTCAAAGCCTACGAGTGCGCGCGCTATCCGCGAACGGCCTGCTTGAGACCGCTGCCTGCCGAGAACTTCGGCACCATCGCTTCGGGAATCTGCACCTTCTGCGAGGGGTTGCGGGGGTTCACGCCCGTGCGGGCCGCCCGCTTTTGCGCAGAGAACTTGCCGAAACCCGTAAAGACGACATCGTCCCCACGGCTGAGCGCGTCCTGCACGGTCCCCAGGAACGCGTCCACAGCAGCCTGCGCGTCCCTCTTGCTGAGGCCCGTCTTGTCGGCGATCTTGTCGACGAACTCTCCCTTGGTCACGAACTCTCCTCCCCTCGATGGCACTAGTTGAGTCGAAAAACCCTAACAGGCATGACCTTTCGGCTCAACCATGCGGATTAGCGGCACTTTTTGCACTCTCGAGCAGTTCGGAGGCCCGAAAAAGGGGCCATAACCGAACCGCCAGGCGCGCGAGGGCGTCGGCTCCGCCCTCCTCGCGATCGACCACGCAGATCGCCGTTCCACACTCGAGGCCGGCCTCGCGCAGGGCCTCGACCGCCTCGATCGCGGCTCCGCCAGAAGTGACCACGTCCTCGACCAGGCACACCCGCTCGCCGGGCTCGAAGACGCCCTCGAGACGGTTCTCGGTCCCGTAGCCCTTGGCCTCCTTGCGCACGATCAGGAACGGCAGCCCGGAGGCGAGGGACGCCGAGGCCGCGAGCGCCACGGCTCCGAGCTCCGGGCCCGCGAGCCTGACCGCCTCGGGCTCGTGCGCCTCGACGGCAGGCGGCGATCCGCTCACCGAGCGGCCCGAGCAGGTCGGGCCGGGTCTCGAAGCGGTACTTGTCGAGGTAGTACGGCGAGCGGCGCCCCGACCGGAGCAGGAAGTCGCCGTGCAGGAGAGCGTGGTCGGCCAGGGCGCGCCCGAGCTCGGCGTCGCTCACGGCCGGCCGGCGGCGCGGAGCGCCTCGGTCGCGCGGGCGAGCACGGCCGTCGTCTCGGGAGTCGTCGGCGGCAGCGAGAGCATGGCGCCGTCCTCGTAGTAGACGTCGAGCCGGAGCCCTCGGCCCGCCCGGCGCCGCCAAGTTCTCGCGGCGCCCACTGTCGCGAGCGCGAGCAGCCCACCGGCCGCGAGCCTCCTCACGAGCCTTCCTCGACCCGGCGCAGGCAGGCTCGCAGGTCGTAGAGCACGAGCCCTGCCGGCTCGTCGGGGCCGGTCGTCGCGGCCAGGACGTGACCGTCCGCGGCAGCGACGAACAGGCTGCCGCCGGGGACCGCCGCCTCGAGCGCGGTCACCGGCGCGCCGTGCTCCCGGAGACGTCCTGCCGCCTCCAGGGCGGCGCGAAGCGGCGGCAGCGACCTCGCGCGCGCGACCTTCATCCCGGAGCGTCGAGGCGAGGACGCCGCCGCCGCGCTCGAGCAAGACCGCCTCGCGCACCTGGTTGGAAAGGTCCGTGAGGTCGGACAGGGCCTCGGCGGCGCTCATGGCTCGAAGCTAACACAGTGATACTGCCGACCCGTGAGGGCGGTCCTGAACAAGTTCTTCGCCGATCGCGGCACCCACCTGGCGGCGATGATCGCGTACTTCGCGCTGCTCTCGTTCGTGCCGCTCCTGTTCATCGCGCTGGCGCTCCTGGGGTTCGCGGACCGTGCGGACGAGTCGAGCGTCCTGGTCACGGAGCTGAGCAAGCTCTTTCCGCGGACGTCGATCAACACGATCGTGCGCTTCGTGACCCAGATCCAGGAGAACGCGGCCGCGCTCGGGATCGTCGGCGCGATCTTCGTCATCTGGACGTCGCTCTCGCTCTTCAGCGTGCTCGAGTCGGCGTTCAACATCGTGTACGACCGTCCGAACCGCTCGTTCCTGCGCGGCAAGGCTCTGGCGCTCGCGATGCTGATCGCCTCGCTCTTCACGCTGTTCCTCGGCCTGTTCGTCGGCAGCTTCGGCTTCGAGCTGCTCAAGCGGTGGGCGCCGGGGTTCTTCGCGAACGACGTCGTCGCGTACGTGCTGTCGGTCGTGATCTCGGGCATCGCGGTGTTCGTGTTCCTCGTCGCCGTGTACACGCTGCTGACGAACGTGCCGCTGCAACCGCGCGACGTGCTGCCGGGGGCGATCTTCGCGACCGTCGCACTCGAGACCAGCTTCCAGGTGCTGCCGGTCTACCTGCGGGTCTCCAAGGACGTGATCGCCCTGCAGGCGCTCGGCGGGCCGGCACTGCTGCTCGTGTGGCTGTACGTGATGGCGAACGTGATCGTCTTCGGCGCGGAGGTGAACTGGTCGCGCTGGAGCCGGGATGAGCGCGACGAGCTCGAGGAGGCCGCCGGCCTGGCCTGAGCGGCCACGGCCGGGGTCTGACCCCGGACACGCCCGGAGCGGACGTGCGGCACGTGCCGACTCTGTGACTACTTCGCGAACGAGCCAAGCGCCGCCGCCAGCGCTCGCGCTGCTCGCGCGCGATGTGAATGCTCGGCCTTCCACGAGTCCCCGAGCTCGGCGACCGTTCGTTCCTCGCCTTCGGGCACGAAGATCGGGTCGTAGCCGAAGCCTTCCGACCCGCGCCGCTCGACCGCGATCTTGCCCTCGAGCGTTCCCGTTGCTCGTCGCTCGCGGCCGTCCGGAGCGAGGGCGACGAGCTCGCAGACGTACCGCGCCCGCCGGTCCTCGACCTCGTCGAGCTCGTTCAGGAGCCGGTCGACCGGATCGTCGTCGCCGGCCCAGCGTGCGGAGTGGAGCCCGGGCCGGCCGTCGAGTGCGTCGACCGCGAGCCCGGAGTCCTCGCCGAGCATCCAGGCGTCCGGATCGCCGACCTCTCGCCCGAAGACCGCCTTGCCGCGCGCGTTCTCGTAGTGCGTCGAGCCGTTCTCGGGCGGATAGTCGTGCCGGCCGAGGAGCTCGATCGTCCAGTCGAGGGAGCGCCGACCGTAGCTCGTCCAGCTTGTGCGGGTTACCCGAGGCGAGCCGCGCTACGAGCTCAGGCATGCACGACCTCGGCGGCTGCCCGCTGCGCCGCCGAGATCTCGTCGATGCCCTGCGCCCCGAGCTCGAGCATCTCGTCCAGCTCCTCGCGCGAGAACGGCGCGCCTTCGGCCGTCGCCTGCACCTCGATCAGCCGGCCGTCCCCCGTCATCACCACGTTGAGGTCGACCTCGGCGCTCGAGTCCTCGACGTAGTCGAGGTCGAGCAGGATCTCGCCGCCGACGATCCCGAGCGAGACCGCGGCGACCGAGTCGGTCAGCGCTCGCCCGAGCCCCATCCGGTCGAGCGCCCGGCGGGCCGCGACGTAGACGCCGGAGATCGAGGCGCAGCGGGTGCCGCCGTCGGCCTGGAGCACGTCGCAGTCGAGCCAGAGCGTCCGCTCGCCGAGCGCCTCCATGTCGGCGACGGCGCGGAGGGCGCGCCCGATCAGACGCTGGATCTCGACGGTGCGGCCCTTCTGCTTGCCGGTGCTCGCCTCGCGCGCCGTCCGCTGGCCGGTCGAGGCCGGGCAGCATCGAGTACTCGGCCGTGAGCCAGCCCTGCCCGCGGCCCTTCATCCAGCGCGGCACGCCCTCCTCGAGCGTCGCCGTGCAGAGCACGCGCGTCTTGCCGAACGAGATCAGCGCCGAGCCGTTCGCCTGCTCGAGGTAGTCGGGCTCGATCGTGAGCGGGCGCAGCTCGTCGGTCCGGCGGCCGGCTTCGCGGCTCACGCCGCCGCCTCGAGCGTCGAGACGTCGACGTGCTCGACCTCGCCCAGCGGCAGCTGCAGGAAGCGCTCGCCGAGGGTGCGGAAGGCGCCGGGCTCGCCGGTCGTGAGGAAGCGGTAGGTCCCCTCCCGGCCGGCCTCGTTCTCGATCCCCTTGCGCGCGAGCGTCTCCGCCACCTCACGGGCCGTCTCCTCGGCGGAGAAGACGAGCGTGACGCCGCGCCCGAACACGCGCTGGAAGATCGGCCGGATCAGCGGGTAGTGGGTGCAGCCGAGGATGACGGTGTCGACGCCGGCGGCCTTCAGCGGCTCCGCGTACGCGCGCACGGCCTCGGTGGTCTCGGCGCCGAAGGGCTCGTCGCTCTCGATCAGCGGCACGAGCTGCGGGCACGCGACCGGGGAGAGCTGCACGCCCGCGTCGAGCGTGTGCACGAGCTCGGCGTAGCGGCCGGCCTCGACCGTGGCCTGCGTCGCCATCAGCCCGACGCGGCGGTTGCGGGTCGCCTGGACGGCGGCGTGGGCCTCCGGCGTGATCACGCCCACGACCGGCAGCTCGAGCTCCTCCTGCAGCTGCGGCAGCGCGGCCGAGGTGGCGGCGTTGCACGCGGCGAGGATCAGCTTGACGCCCTGTCCTTCGAGGAAGCGGGCCAGCTCGCGCGCGTAGCGCCGGATCTCCGGCAGCGGCCGCGGCCCGTACGGCAGCCGCGCGTGGTCGCCGAGGTAGACGAAGTCTTCGTGAGGCATCGTCACCAGGCACTCGTGCAGGACGGTGAGGCCGCCCATGCCCGAGTCGAAGACGCCGACCGGTCGCGGGTCCATCGCGCGATTGTAGAGAGGCCGCGGGTTGATCTACCCTGAGGCTGCCTTGCGCCGGATCCTCTTCGCCCTGCTCGTCTCGCTCGTCGCCGCGCCCCAGGCGTCGGCCTTCACACGCCACGACGCCACGTTGACGATGAGCGACGGGGTCCCGATCGCAACCTCGCTGTATCTGCCCGACGGCGCCGCGCCCGCGGGCGGCTGGCCCGGCGTGATGGCGCTGCACGGCCTGAACGGCAATCGCAGCCAGGTCGGCCCGCTCGCGGAGGGCGTCTTCGCCCCGGACTACGCCGTCCTGACCTTCGACGCACGCGGGCACGGCGACTCGGGCGGGCAGATCACGGTCGATGGGCCGCGCGAGATCGCCGACGTGCGCGAGCTGTACGCCTGGTTCGCGGCGCGGGGCGACGTCCGCGACGATCGAATCGGGGCGTGGGGCATCTCGTACGGCGGCGGTGCGATCCTGCGCGCCGCCGTCGACGGAGTTCCGTTCGCGGCGCTGGAGACCGTCGAATCGTGGACCGAGCTCTACTCGGCGCTGATGCCGCAGGATCTCGCCAAGTCCGGCGTGATCACCGGCTTCGTCTCGGGCATGCGCCCGGACGCGATCTCGCCGATCGTGGAGAAGCTGCGCGACGACGCCTACGCCGGTCGCAACCACGCGGAGATCCGGGCGTTCGCGCGCGAGCGCTCGACGCGGCACCTGCTGTCGGGCCTCCGCGACTCCGACCTACTTCTTCCAGGGCCGGCGCGACTTCGTGTTCGGGCTCGAGCAGGCGAAGGCGGGCTTCGCGGCGGTCGGGGGCCGAAGCGGCTCTACATGGGCGCTTTCGGCCACGCGCCGTCGAGCTTCCCCGGCCCGGACGCCGCCCGCGTGTTCTCCGAGGGGCGAGCCTGGTTCGACCACTGGCTGCGCGGGCTGCCGAACGGCATCACGGCCGCCCCGAGGGTCACGCTCGCGCCGGAGAACGGACGTGGCGGGTCGCTCGTGTCGGCCGGCCTGCCGAAGTCCTTCGACTCGGTCACCGCCCTGAAGGGGACGCGGACGATCGCCACGACCGGCCGCGTCGTTCGCAGCGCCGGGCGCACGCAGCAGACGGTCGAGGTGTTCGGCTCGCCGGTGGTCAAGGTGACCGCCAGGAGCAGCGGCGGCTGGTCGCGCCTGGTGGCCACGCTGACCGCCACCCCGCCGCCGAGGCAAGGAGATCGTCGTCAGCGCCGGCGGCGTACGCACGCGGCCCGGGCACGCGGACGTATGCGATCCGGTCTGATCGACCAGGCGACGCTGGTGCCGGCCCGCTCGAGCCTGCGCCTCGTGCTCGCGGGAGACACGCTCAAGCAGAACCCCGGCAACCTGCTCTACATGGACCTGCCGATGAACGCGGGCGCGCGGGTCACGATCGGCAGGGCCACGCTGCGCCTGCCGGTCCTGCGCAAGCCGATCTCGCGGTGAGGCGCGCCCTCCTCGCCGCCGCCGCGCTCGCCGCGGCCGCCGCCATCCCCGGCGCGCAGGCAGGGCCGGCCGCGGATCCCGGAGTGACGGCGACCGACGGTCGTCCTCGGCGGAACCGCCCCGCTCAGCGGCCCCGAGGTCGCGTACGCCCCCGTGGCCCGCGGCGCCGAGGCCTACTTCAAGTACGTGAACTCGCGGGGCAGCGTGCACGGCCGCAAGATCCGCTACCTCTACCGCGACGACGCCTACGACCCGGCCCAGACGGTGCAGAAGACCCGCGAGCTGGTGCAGTCCGACCAGGTGTTCGCCATCTTCAACAGCGTCGGCACAGAGCACAACCTCGCGATCCGACCCGTTCCTGAACCAGCTCAAGGTGCCGCAGCTCTTCGTGGGCAGCGGGGCCAGCGCGATCGGCGACGCCTACCGCCGCTTCCCGTACACGATGGGCTTCCTGACCAGCTTCCGCGGCGAGGGCGCGATCTACGGCCGGCCACGTGGCGACGACCATGCCGAAGGCGCGGATCGCCGTCCTGCACGAGAACTCCGACTACGGCCGCGACCTGCTCGCAGGCCTGCGCAAGGGTCTCGGCGCCAAGGCGGGCCGGATCGCGGAGGTGCAGACCTACGAGGTCACCGACTCCGACCAGAACGCGCAGATGGCCGGCTGAAGGCGTCGGGGCGAACACGCTGATGCTGTTCGCGCTCCCCAAGCAGACGATCCAGGCGTTCATCGCGGCCGACAAGCTCGGCTGGCGGCCGAAGGTGTTCGTCAACGCCGTCTCGGTCGACCCGTTCGTCATGAACGTGGCCCGCCTGAACACGAACAACCGGACGACCCAGGGCGCGATCACGACGGCCTTCCTCAAGGACCCGACCGATCCCGCACTCGCCAAAGATCCGGGCGTTCGGCTCTACAAGCGCGTGATGGCGAAGTACCTCCCCGGGAGAGAGCAGGAGGTCGCGCACATCTACGGGATGGCGGTCGCGCACACGATGGTCGCGTGCGCTGCGCAAGGCGGGCAAGCAGCTCTCGCGCGCGGCTCTGGTCAAAGCGGCCACGGACCTCGACCAGCGCGACAATCCGTTCCTCGCCACCGGCGTCGTGGTCAAGACGAGCCCGAGCGACTACTACCCGATCTCGCGGACGCGGCTCATGCGCTACGACAAGGGCCGCTGGAAGCAGTTCGGCGGCTTCCTCCCGGTGCGTTAGGGCTTTCTAAAGTCGCCGCCTCAGCGCCGTTTCACGCCCAACCGGAGCGGGGATCTCTCGTCTTAGACTCGGCCGGCAATCCGCCGCCGGTCTTCTTTGCTGACGAAAGGATGGGGTTACATGAGGAAGGTGTCTCGCATGCTCCTGCTCGCCTGCGCCGGTTTGGCCGCGCTCGCGATCACGGGCTCCGCGCTCGCCGCGTACTCGCCGAGGATGGTGGTTGCAGGTTCCAACCACGCCACCGGCGGCGGCGGTCCGGTCACGTTCAACATCTCGCAGGCCGACACGGACGACTTCACGGCCGTGATGACGCTCTACAGCCCGCTCGGCTACGACGCGGCGCTCAACGCCACGACCGGCCAGCAGATCGGCACGGCCAGCGCACGCGTCAAGCTGCATGCGTTCGGCGGCGCCACCGTGCCGGTCACCGGGACGGTCAATGCCGACGACCCGACGAAGGCGATCTACACCGACCCGAGGCAGAACCTCTGCTCGCCGGGCCGGCACGCCGCCGTCTGGACGATCACGGTCACGCTCGCAGGGCACCGCGGTCACGGTGCCGATCTACGTCGACCCGATCACGACGGGCCCCGAGGCCGCGTTCGCGTCGACCCGGATCCGCGTCTGCTTCAACAACCCGAACGACAGGGTGCGCAACCCGACCGGCGCTCAGCTCCTGAGCGTGGCGTTCTCGGTGGACGTGTTCACGAACCCGAGCACCGTCGGCGTCTACCGCTGGGTCGGGCCTGTTCACGCCGTACGGCCCCACGGGAGCTCCGAACGCGGCCGGCACGATCCAGGCTCAGACGCAGCAGCGCCTGCCGGTGCAGCTGAACCTGGTGGCCAAGAAGGTCAAGCGCAAGGGCAAGGTCTACGCTCAGCTCACGGGTGATCTGCTCGCCGCCAACCAGGGCGTCACGAAGCACACGATCTCGTTGATGAGCTCGACCAAGTCGGCGAAGAACGCGACGAAGGTCTTCAAGAGGGTCCGCACGAACGCCAAGGGTCAGTTCAAGGTGCTCGTCCGGATCACGAAGCGGACCTGGTTCCGCGCGAAGACGACGATCGCCTCGCGGCCCGTGCCGACCGGGTGTGGTCCGGTGACGATCGCGCCGTGTGGCACGGTCGTGACGGCCCCCGTCGGGACGACGGCCAAGCCGCTGTTCAACCGCACGACGCTCGCGGTCAGGCCCTAACGCCTGGAGGACCCGCCCGGCCACGTTGGCCGGGCGGGCTCCTCTCTATCCTTGCCTCGGTGGGCCGCGTCCGGATCGGCACGTGCAGCTTCGCCGACGAGGCGCTGACCAAGTGGTGGTACCCGAAGGGGCTCCCCGCCCGCGAGCGGCTGCCCTACTACGCAGAGCGCTTCGACACGGTCGAGATCGACTCCACCTACTACCGGCTTCCCGACGAGGCGATGACCGGCGGCTGGGCCGATCGCACGCCCGACGACTTCGTCTTCCACATCAAGGCCTTCGGCGTCATGACGCGCCACCCGGTGAAGGTGCAGCAGCTGCCGCCCGAGCTGCGGGACGAGGCGCCCGTGGACGAGCGCGGTCGCGTCGACCGGCCTTCGCGCGAGTTCCGCGCCGAGATCTTCCGCCGCTTTCTCGAGGGGATCTCCCCGCTACGACGCGACGGAAAGCTCGGCGGGATCCTGATGCAGTTCCCCTCGTACGTCGTGCGCAAGCCGGTCTCGCTCGACTACCTCGCCTGGGCGCGCGAGCAGCTGGAAGGCCACGAGGTGCTGGTCGAGTTCCGCCACGCGAGCTGGCTGGACGAGGACGGTCGCGCCGAGACGCTCCGCTTCCTCGAGGAGCACGGGATGACGCACGTGGTCACCGACTCGCCGCGGCTCGAGGCGAAGACCCTCGTGCCGACCGTGCTGGCGGCGACCGGGCCGAGCGCATACGTCCGCTTGCACGGGCGGAACGCCGACACCTGGCACAAGCGGGGCGGCGGCGCGAGCGAGCGCTTCGACTACCTCTACTCCGACGACGAGCTGCGGGAGTGGGTCGAGCCGCTGCGCGAGCTCGCCGTTCAGGCCGAGAACGCGTACGTCTTCTTCAACAACAACAACCGGAGCCCCGGCGACCCCGGCGACGGGCGTGAGTTCGTCGCGCAGGCCGCCGCGAACGCCGACCGCTTGCGCGCGATCCTGCGCGAGGCGGAGGTTCCCGTCAGCTAATCGGCGGAACAGCGTGGCACAGAGCGCATGTCCACCTCGAGGCGCGGCCGGGGTCGCAGACCCCGGCCCTGGCTCGAACGGCTAGGCCAACTCGCCGAGGAGGGCGGTCAGCGCTCGGTTGAACTCGGCCGGCCGCTCGAGGCTCACGAGGTGGCCGCTGCGGTAGACAACCAGCCTGCCGTCGCGGGCTCGCGCCGCCGTCGCCTCGGCAACCTCGAGCGGGACGTAAGGGTCGTCGTCGCCGACCGCGACGAGCACCGGGCACTCCAGGGCCTCGACGAGGTCGGTCGAGTCACGGCGGTCGCGAATCGCGCCGAGCGCGCGGACGAGGCCCTCCGGGTCCTGCGTGAGCGCGATCTCGCGCGCGCTTTCGACCACGGCGGGGTCGGTGTCCTCGTTGAAGAGCCTCGGCGCCATCTCGTCCCAGAGCGCCTCGGTTCCGCCGACGCGCAAGCTCTCGATCGTCGCCGCGCGCCCCTCGCGGCGCTCCGGGGTATCCGGGTCCGCGCGCGACCCCACGAGCACGAGCGCCTGCACCCGCTCCGGCGCCAGGCGAGCCAGCGCGAGCGCGCAGTAGCCGCCCATCGACGCGCCGACGACGACGAAGTCGGCCTCGAGTCTGCGGCAGGATCGCCTGCGCCCACTCCTCCATCGAGGAGCCGAAGCCGTACAGGTCCGGGCGCGAGCACCTCGTGACCGGCGAGCGCCTCGTGCTGCGGCTCCCACATCAGCGAGTCGAGCGGGAACGCGTGCAGGAGGACGACCGTCACGCGGGCAGCATCACACGCAGGCCACTCAGCAGGTAGTGCGCGGAGAGGTTCTCGAACGGCGCGAAGCGCTCGCCGAACGCGCGCAGGTCGCCGACTTCGCCGTAGAAGGCGGCGACCGCCTTGCGCAGCCCGAGGTCGCCGGCCGGCCACGCCCGCGGTCGGGCGAGGTGACGGGCCAGGAACCAGTCCGCGGTCCACTCGCCGATCCCGGGAAGGGCCGTCAGCCGGGCCTGGATCTCGTCGTCGGGAAGCTCGGCCAAGGCGTTCAGGTCGAGGTCCGAGCGCGCGACGCCGAGCACGTACTCCGCCTTGCGGGTCGAGAAGCCGAGCGAGCGCAGCTCCTCGGCGGAGCCCTCGGCGACCCGCTCCCGCGCCGGAAATGCGTAGGCGTGCACGGCGCGCTCGCCGAAGCGCTCGACGAAGCGGTTGCGGACGGCGAAGGCGGCGAAGAGCGAGACCTGCTGAGCGCTGATCGACGTCACGAGCGACTCGAACGGGTCCGGCGCCAGCGGCGGGCGGAACCCGGCGAGTCCCTCCGCCAGCCGGGCGAGCACGGGCTCTGAGACCGCGAACGCGGAGAACTCGTCGAGGTCGAACGCCAGGCCGAGCAGGGTGCGCACGACCGGCTCGGTCTCGGGATCGAGGGGCCCCACGTCCACCCCGCCCGGCAGCCGCCTCGATCCGCACCTCGCGGCCGCCGACGACACGGTGCAGCCCGCCCTCGTGCCAGAGGTTGGCGAGGTCGGGCCCGAAGACGCGGTAGCGGTCGGTCGAGAGCTCGAAGTCGTACGGCTGCGGGACGAGTAAAGGAGCGATTCGCCGAGGCTAGCCGTTAGCAATTCGTAAAGGTCTTCCGTATGAGTTTCACGCCATAGGCGCCGGGTAGCAAAGAGCCTCGCCTCCGTGTCGAGCCGCACGACCAAGGAGGAACCGCCAATGAGGAAACGAATGCTCTTGGCCCTGCTCTGGGCCTCGTGAGCGCACTCGCGCTCGCGCAACCGGCTCTCGCCGAGCCTCGACACGACCCAGGCGAAGCCGAATACGTTCGCCGCAGTTCCGGCGACCGGATCAGTCACGAACCTGACGACGGGCCTCATCACGCCCGTCAGCACAGTTGACGTCCAGCGCTTCGCGGTCGAGAACGGCCGCGCGGTCGCCATCGCGTCGTTGAAGGACGCCGCGGGCAACGTGCTCGCCGTCGCCTCGATTCCGATCGACCGGGCCGCGAGCCGCGGCTCCGCCTCGGGCTACCTCGGCCCAGGCTCAACGGACGTGTCGGATCCTGCATCTCGAGCTGGGACCCCTCGACCTGAACCTGCTCGGACTGCGAATCCAGCTGAATCGCGTGGTGCTCGACATCACCGCGGTGCGTGGGCCCGGGAACCTGCTCGGCAACCTGCTCTGCGCCGTTGCGGGCCTACTCGACCCGGCGCAGCCGGCGGCCGGCCTGGTCGCTCAGCTGAACAGGCTGCTCGGCCTGCTCTCCGGAAGCCCGTTCGCGGGCGCCCCGCGACCGGAACGGTGACGAGCGGGTCGACCGTCTCGCAGGTGGCGAGCGTGGACGTCTCGCGCTTCGCCGTGCAGGGCGGGAGGCTGGTGGCGCTGGCCGCGCTGAGGGACGCAACGGGGAGGGTGCTGGCGACCGCAGCCGTACCGGTCGACCTGACCCAGACCCGCGTCTCGTCGGCGTACAGCAGCGCTGCCCAGGGCTCGTGCCGGATCCTGCACCTGGTGCTGGGGCCGCTCGACCTGAACCTGCTCGGGCTGCGCATCCAGCTGAACCGCGTGGTGCTCGACATCACGGCCGAGCGAGGGCCGGGGAACCTGCTCGGCAACCTGCTCTGCGCGATCACCGGGATCCTCGACCCGCCTGCCCTGACGGCTCTGGCCAACCGGCTGAACGAGCTCGTCGCGGCGACCGGGGCGAGCCCGTTCGCGGGCGTGCCGGCTGCGGGGACGACCCGCCGCGGCCGGGCTGTGACCGAGATCGCGTCGGTGACGGTGCAGCGGTTCGTGGCGCGAAACGGGCGGCTCTTCGCCGTCACCGCGCTGCGTGACGCGGCCGGCCGTACGCTCGCCACGGTGCGACTGCCCGTTCGGGCGGCACCGGCGGGCACAGCGGGCTTCCAGCAGGCGTCCTGCCGGATCCTCCGGCTGGTGCTGGGCCCGCTCGACCTCAACCTCCTCGGGCTGCGCATCCAGCTGAACCGCGTGCTCCTGAGGATCACCGCCGAGCCTGGCCCGGGCAACCTGCTCGGGAACCTGCTCTGCGGCATCGTGGGCCTCCTCGACCGGACACCGCTGCGCCCGACAGCCGCAGCAACCGGTTGAACCGAGTGCTCGCCTTCTACCGCTAGAAACGCGCCTCGACACGGAGCGTTCGAGAGAGCGGCGACCCCCTCCCACACCGGGGTCGCCGCCTCTCTCTGCCTAGCGCGACGGCGCGGGCTCGGCCTCTTCGGCCGCCGGGCGCTCCTCGGCAGCCGGCTCGTCGCGCGCGGCGGAAGTCGCCGTTCACCGTGCCGCTCATCCCCTCGGGGATGTGGATCAGGTAGCGCCGGGCCTTGCCGCCGAAGCGGAAGTGGCTTGCGCTGACGACCGCGAGCGTGCGGCCGGAGCACTGCACGACCAGCTTGCCGGCCTCGGTGCCGGCGCGCATTGCGCCGTTGCCGTTGCAGACGACCTTCATGTCGCGGCCCAGGTCGGTGAACTGCATGCAGCCCGCCGGCGAGCCGGAAGCGGACGCGCTTCGGGCCGTCGTCGGATTGCAGCTCCCCGCGCACGGGTCCGTGGCCGAGAAGGGCGGTGGGGCCGACCAGGTCGGCCTTCTGGGCGACGGCCATGGCGGGTAGTGCCAGGGCTGCGAGAACGAGCAGAGGAACGGTTCGCTTGAACATGTGGGAGTACCTCCTTTCCGTTGCCTCGCATCGCACCGTGGGCGAGATCGGTTAGCAGCGCGCGAGTTGGCCTCGTAAGGCTTTGGTTAGAAGAGCTCACCCGTTTAGGGTCGGAACGGGATGAGGATTCGCCGAGAGGCCGAGGCCGACCACGCCGCGATCGCAGAGGTCACGCAGGCCGCCTTCGGAAAGGAGGACGAGGCTCGACTGGTGGAGGCCATCCGCGCCTCCGACGAGTTCGTACCGCAGCTCTCGCTCGTCGCGGAGGTGGATGGCCGGGTCGTCGGGCACATCATGTTCAGCTATTCGGTCCTCGAGGGCTCGGACACGCGGCTGCTCCAGCTCTCCCCGCTCAGCGTCTCCCCGGAACGGCAGGGTCACGGCATCGGCTCGGCGCTCGTTCGCAAGGCGCTTCGACTGGCCGACGAGCAGGGGGAGCCGCTCGTCCTCGTTCTCGGCCACCCGACGTACTACCCGCGCTTCGGCTTCCGGCCTGCTTCGACGCTCGGGCTGCTGCCGCCGAACCCGGACTGGGACGAGGCGTTCCTGGCGATTCCCCTGGCCGCCTACGACCCGAGCCTCCGCGGCCGAGTGACCTTCGCTTCGCCGTTCGACTAGCGAATCGCCGCGGCCGATCTCGGGCTAGCGCAAGCCGGCGGCGACGTCGCCGAGATCCTCGAACGGCGTGTATTCCGCGCCCTGCTCGTCGAGGTAGGCGGCGAGGCCGTCCCGCGCGAACACCCGCGTTGCAGCGAGCGCCGCGCAGCGGTCCGAGTAGCCGTCGCCCACGTAGACGACCCCTGCTTCGGGCAGCGCAGCCCGCTTGCAGCCTTCACCGCACGTGTCGCACATCACCTCGTTCCGGGGCAGCACACGCCAGCCGTCCGGCCGCGGATCGAGGCGGTTGGCCAGCAGCTCGACCGAGACGCCCTCGCGCGCGAGCACCGGCTCGATCAGCTCGTGGAAGGTGCCCGACACCACGAGCGGGTCGAAGCGCGCGACGAGCTCGTGGAAGCCCGGACGCACACGCGCCTCCCGGACGACGAAGTCGACCACCTCGTCGAGCGGCGCGCTTGACGGTCGCGAACTCGAGCGCGAGCACCTCGTCGTGTGTGAGCGACCCGCCGAGCGTGCGCGTCCGTCTCGGCGAACACCGCAGGGTCGCCGAACTCGTGGATCACCATCACCCCGACGTCGCGTTCGGTGCACGTGCCGTCCCAGTCCAGGACGAGTCTCAGAAGTGCGAGGTGGCGCCCGCGGGATCCTCGTCGTACGTGTGCGGAGCGCCGGGCTCCTCGTACCACGAGTACGCGTACTTGCCGTCGTCGGTGTCCTTCGAGAGCTTCGAGAGCTTGAGCGGATGGAAGGTGTCGCACATCACCGCGAGCTCGTGCGTCTCGGTGATCCCGAGCGACTTCTCGGCGAGCCCCGGCTGCGGCCCGTGCGGGAGCCCGGACGGATGGAGCGTGATCGAGCCGACCTCGATCCCCTTGCGCGAGGAGAAGTTGCCCTCGACGTAATAGATCATCTCCTCGCTCTGGAGGTTCGAGTGGTGGTACGGGATCGGCACCGCCATCGGGTCGAAGTCGAGCTTGCGCGGGCAGAAGGAGCAGATCACGAAGTTGGGGCCGGCGAACGTCTGGTGCGAGGGCGGCGGCATGTGGATCCGTCCCGTGATCGGCTCGAAGTCCTTGATGTTGAACGTCCACGGGTAGAGGTACCCGTCCCACCCCACGACGTCGAAGGGGTGGTAGTCGATCACGTAGTCCTGGTAGCCGTCGCGGACGCGGACCTTGACGAGGAACTCGCCGCGCTCGCGGATCGTTCGTCAGCTCGGTCGGGCGGGTGGATGTCACGGTGGTAGAAGGGCGCGTGCTCCATCAGCTGCCCGTACTCGTTGCGGTAGCGCTTGGGGATCTCGATCAGGCCGGGCGTCTCGAACAGGAGATAGCGCTGCGGCCCTGACGGCTCGAAGCGGTAGGTCGTCCCGCGTGGGATGACGACGTAGTCGCCCTCGGCGTAGGGCACGTCCCCGAAGGTCGTCTGCAGCGTGCCCGAGCCCTCGTGGACGAAGTAGACCTCGTCGCCCTCGCCGTTGCGGAAGAAGTAGTCCATCGTCTCGGCCGGGCGGACGAAGGAGATCTCGACGTCGTTGTTCCACATCAGCAGGCGCCGGCCTGAGATCTCGTCGCCCTCCGGCTCGAGCCCCCAGGTCTGGAAGTGCCGGTGCGCGTGCGCGTCCGGAACCCACTCCTCGCGCTCGATCGCCTCGAAGTCGCCCAGCTCCTTGACGCGGCACGGTGAGGTGAGGTGGTACAGGATCGACTCGTTCCCGGTGAAGCCCTCGAGGCCCATGACCTCCTCGGTCAGGAGCGTGCCGTTCTCGCGGAACTGAATGTGACGCTTGCGGGGGAGGTCGCCGAGGCGCTGGTAGAACGGCATGCCGGGAGGATATCCGGCGGATCCCCGATCGGAATGTCGAGCAGGCCGCCTCGTGCGTCGATTCCGAGGGCAATGAGGTGCTTCTTCCACCCCGATGCCGAAGCCGTCGGCATCTGCAAGAGCTGCCAGAAGGGTCTGTGCTCAGACTCGGCCGTCGATGTCGAGGACGGGCTTGCCTGTCGCGAACTGCGAGCTACTCGGCTCCTAGACCGGCCGCGGCTCGTCGTCGAGCGCGCCGCTCAGCCGGGCGAGTCCGTGGGGCCACCTGGCCGAGCAGCGAGAGCCGATCGGCCCTTCGGCGGCCGGGAGAGATCGAGGCTACTGTCGCTGGGATGAGAGGTCTGCTGGCAGCCACAGCGCTTGCTGTGTGCGCCGTCGTGATCGGGGCGTCGACCGCCGAGGCGGCGACCTGCACGGACGCGCAAAAGCGGAAGAACCAGGCTGCGCTGGCGAAGTTCAAGCGCGGGATGGTCGCTGCTCGCGGCGTGTACTTCCGAGCCCACAAGAGCCCGAGTGCGCGTGCAGCGTTCCTCCGGCGGCAGCGCGCGAAGCTGAAGACGTTGGAGAAGCGTGCCGCCTGTCGCGCCCAGGCGGCGACCTGTACGTCCGCGCAGAAGCGGAAGAACCAGGCGGCGTTGGCGAAGTTCAAGCGCGGGATGGTCGCTGCGCGCCGCGTGTACTTCCGAGGCCACAAGAGCCCAACCGCGCGCGCGGCGTTCCTCCGGCGGCAGCGCGCGAAGCTGAAGACGTTGGAGAAGCGTGCCGCCTGCCGGGTCCCCACCCGGCAGCCGCCGCCGCCGCCACCACCGCCGCTGCCACCCCCGCTCGCCGATCTCGCCGTCTCGATGTCGGCGTCGACCGCCACAGCGGGCATCCACGCCCCGGTCACGTACACGGTCGTGGTGCAGAACCTCGGAATTGCCGTGGCCCGATCTGTGGTGCTCACCGATCCGCTCGGCCCGGCCCTTCAGCGGATCGAGGCGACGCACGGCTGTAGCGGACTCGCGACGGTGGCCTGCGCGCTTGGGGACATCAACCCGGGCGGAGCCCGCACGCTGCGGATCGTCGCTCGGCCGATGCAGGCGGGCGCGGTCGCGAACACAGCGTCCGCCTCGTCACCGGACCCCGACCGTTTCAATGGCAACAACTCCGCGTCGACCGTGGTCTCGGTCGCGTCGCTGCCGACGTACGAGACACCGCCGGGCCCCGGATACTCTCTGCAACTCGAGCGTCCCCCCTGGGCCGACGACCAGTCGCAGAACCCCTGGGTCGGCGAGTGGCCGAAGACTCCCGGTGTCTTCCATCCCGGCGTAGGTGCACTGCGGGGCGCAGTCCTGTACGTCGACTTCCCCGATGCCGCCGGAGCGGCCTCGGCGTTCCAGCCCGAGGAGGCCACCGCGCTCCTCGGGACGAGCGCGCGAGCCTGGTATGCCGAGGCGTCGTACGGCCGGTTCGATCTCCAGCTCACGACGATCCCGGGCTGGCACCGCATGTCCAAGCCGGTTGCCGAGTACGGCATCGCCCGGTGCTGTTCGCCTCCGAACGTCCGCGCGTTCGTGGAGGAGGCGATCGCAAGGGCCGACGCGTCCTTCGACTTCAGCACCTTCGACGCCCTCTGGGTGATCGGGCCCAGCGGGGCCTCGGAGCAGATGTCGATTCTGATCGACCAGCGCTGGCCCGGACAAGGGATCACGGTCGACGGCCGCGAGCTTCGGAGGTGGATCACGGCGCCCGCGGCGTATCCGTCCGTGCCGACTCAGGTCGACCCGGCCCTTTTCTCACACTGGGCGGTCACCCACGAGCTCGGCCACTTCCTCGGCCTGCCCGACCTCTATCTGAAGCCCTGCCCGACCTGCACGAACACGTTCGAGCCGGCCGGCTACTGGGACCTGATGAGCCATACGCCGCTGCACGCGCACTTCCTCGCGTGGCACAAATGGCTGCTCGGGTGGATCGATCCAGCACAGATCCGGGGCCTGACCGCGCCCGGCAGCGTGGAGACGACGCTCGCGCCGCTGGCGGCCCCCGGCGGCGTCAAGGCCGTCGTGGTGCCGCTCACGCCGAGCACGGCGTACGTCGTGGAGGCGCGCGTGCCGATGGGCTGGGAAAGCGGGCTCTGCGACCAGGGCGTGCTCGTCTACACCGTCGACTCGATGAAGAGCAACGCGCAAGGCTCGGTGCACATCAAGCCGGCCCACCCCTCGCAGGATTCGCCGTGCGGCCCGATCGCTCAGGCGGCGTTCGACGTGGGTCCGGGCGAGGTGGCGACCTTCGAGGATCCAGACAACGGCGTGCGGGTGGACGTGCTGGAGCGGATGCCGGATGCGTCGTACCGCGTTCGGGTGACGAAGAGCCCCTAGCGCGCGCCCACCGTGTTCCTGAGCGGTCCGAGCCCTTCGACCTCGAGCTCCACGGCGTCCCCCGGCTGCAACCGGGCCGGCGGGCGGTCGACCTCGACCGACCCCGATGCGATCACGTCGCCCGGGCAGAGCCGCGTGTTGCGGGCCGCGTGGGCGACGAGCTCGTGCCAGGAGTGCCTCATCCGGTCGAGGCCGGCGCGCGAGGTCTCGTCGCCGTTCACGCGCGCGACGAAGACGGCGCTGTCGTCGAACTCGTCGGGTGTGACGACGATCGGCCCGAGCGAGGTGGCGAAGTCCTTGCTCTTCGCCGGGCCGAGGCCGTCCTCCAACTCGCGCGCGGAGCAGGTCCCGCGCAGTCCAGTCGTTCATCAGCGTGAAGCCGCCGATGCGACCGTTGGCGCCGATCACGGCCGCGAGCTCGAGCTCGTAGTCCAGCTCCTCGGTCCCGGCCGGGTAGGGGATCTCGTCCTCGGGGCCGAAGATCGCCGTCGGGTTCGAGAAGTAGAAGGCAAGGTCGTTCCGTCTGAACGCCGAGAAGGCGCGCACCGACGGCGGGTGCAGGACGGGCGCGCGCAGGTCGACCTCGGCGAGCGGGTACTCGGCGTGCTCGCGGGCCTCAGCGCCGCCGCTGAAGAACGACTGCAGTGTCTGTGCTGCGAGCTGGATCACGCGGTCGCCCTCGATCCGGCCCGGCCAGCCGCGCTCGAGGTTCCGCCCCTTCGGGCTGAACATGCAGAGCTTCATGGTTCGGTGTGCACCACGACGTCAGCGACCTGGACGACCGCGCGGATCCGCTCCTCGATCTCCGTCGCGCGCGCGTGCGCGTCCGCGAGCGACGAGGCGGCATCGAGCGCGAGCGCCACGTAGACGACCAGCCCGTCGGTGGTCTGGACGAACCGGAGCTCGCGCGGCGGGCTCCCGGTCGCCTCGAGCACGAGTCCGCGGACGGCGTCCGCCTCGGCATCGGCGGCGGCGTGGCTTCCCTCGGCGGCCTCGCGCAGCGGCTCGAGGTGCGTGAGCACGGAGACCACTTCGGGCAGCTCTCGCTCGATCGCGCGCTCGACCTGCGAGGCGACCTCGTGCGCCTGCTCGAGCGTGATGTCGCCCGGCATCTTCAGGTGGAGCGAGACCTCGTTCGCGTCTCCGAGGTTGACGACGCGCACGTTGTGGACCTCCCGTACGCGCGGGACGCTCAGCGCCGCGACCGATGCGCGCTCACCAAGCGCCTCCTCGCGGGTCTCGGGCTCGACATGGACGACGACGTCGCTCTCAGGCAGCGCGCGCTGGACGGCGGCCTCGACCGCGTCGGCAGCGGCGTGGCCCTGACCGACCGCCGCTCCTGCGGGCACGCCGATGACCACGTCCATGAAATGCCTGCCGGCCGCCTGGCGCATGCGCAGTCGCTTCAGGTGCACCGGCGGTTCGATTCCCCGGATGGCCGCGCGGGCGGCGTCGGCCGCATCGGCCGGCGCGCGGTCCATGAGCACGTCGACGTTCCGCCGCATCAAGCGGGACGCGGCGACCAGGACGAGGCCGGCCACGAAGAGCGCAGCCGCGGAGTCCGCCTTGGGGTAGCCCGAGGCGGTGAGCAGCAGCCCGACCAGCACGGCGGCCGAGCCGGCCAGGTCGCCGGCGAAGTGAACCGCGTTCGCCGCGAAGGCCGGGCTGTGGAAGCGGCGGGAGGCGCGCACCGAGACGACTGCCCGGCTCGCGTCCAAGGCGATGACAAGCCCGATCACGACGAAGGCGTACCAGGTCGCCTCGACGCCGGGGTGGTCGCTCGCGAACAGGTTCTCCAGCGCCTTCCAGGCGATCAGGAGGCTCACTCCGACCAGGATCCCGCCCTCGGAGAGCGCGGCCAGGTGCTCGGCCTTGCCGTGCCCGTACGGGTGCGCGCGGTCGGCCGGGCGGCCGGCGACGCCGACCGCGAACAGGGTCAGCAGCGCCGCGACCAGATCCGTCCCCGAGTGCACGGCCTCCGACACGAGCCCGAGGCTGCCGCTGGCCAGGCCGGCCGCCAGCTTGAGCACGACGAGGACGGCCGCCGCGGCAACCGAGACGAGCGCGATCCGGCGCTGCGGGCTCATGCGGGCTCGAGCGCCCAGATGACGACGTCCTGGCGCTGGGAGAAGTGGAGGAGCGGCCTGCCGGGAAGCTCGATCTCCCGCGGCGGCATCGTGTTCTCATGGATCTCCGCTTCGGCCCGCTGGAGCGACCACGGAGGGTGGTGAATCTCCGCGCGGTACAGGCAGCCCTCGTGCTCGGTGTAGAGGCAGTAGCGCTCCGCCAGGAAGTACTCGAGCGTTCCGGGGGCCGGTGACCCGGGCGGCCCGGTCGCGCGGAAGCTTGCGCTGAACGAGTCAGCCCCGCCCTCACGAGCGCTGCTGTAGTCGATCCAGTCGCCGCGACGGGCGGCGCTCATGCGCGCGTGGTGATAGGGCAGGCGGTAGAGCCGCCGAGCGGCCTCCACCGCGAGGCGGCTCTCGGCATCGAGGCTGAAGAACCAGATCCCGGGCTTGTCCTCGTAGGTCACGTACGTGCGGACGTTGAGCTCGAGGAAGCTGGACAGCCTGGGCACCGGGAACGTCCCCCGCAGCCGCAGGCCGCTGATTCGGAACGGTGTCACGCCGAGCCAGTGGGAGCCGTCGAACGACTCGAGCGCGAGCTGCTCGGGCACATGCGCGCGTAACGCCTCTTCGGGGACCCGCCAGTGCGCGAAGAGCAGGTGCTCCCAGGTCTGGGCCTGGATCCAGGAGCTGCTCAGCAGCGGCCAGGGGCGATGGTCGACGACCTCCAGTACCGCCGCCTGGCGGGCCGGCACGGCGAGGAAGTCGGTCACCGACACCCGCTCATGGTCACAAACGCAGAGGGAGGGGCGCTCAGGCCCCTCCCTCCAGACAAGCGAGCGCGTCGGCTAGGCGTGCGCGATGTCGCCCTTGAAGCGCTCGTGCAGGAACGTGCCGGCTCCGTGGCCCGCGTCCTTCCAGTGATGGAAGAGCAGGCTCTGGCCGTGCGCGTGGTACTTGAACGCGAAGCGGCAGTCCGTGCTGTTCGTGAAGCACGAGAACTGGTCGGACGCGCCGGGCCCGAAGTGCGTGTTCAGGAACACGTCGGTGAACCCGCAGTCGGCCGGACAGACCGCGCTCTTGTTGAACGTGAACGTGCTCGGCACCGTGCCGACGAGGTAGCCGCGCATCTTCCCGCGCGCCCCCGCGTGCACGACGCTGCCGTGCCTGCCGGTGGTGTCGCAGGCGCCCGGGCTCCTCGCCTCGATCGTGACGAACTCACCCCGGTCGAAGCGCCAGACGCGGTAGCTCCCGTCGCGCTTCTTCTTGACGAAGAACGTCCGCTTGACCGTGTCGTTGGCCCACGGCGTCCCGCAGGAGCCGTTGTCCGTCGTCACGACGGTGTACGGGCCCTTCTTGGCGAACTTGCCCTTCCAGTGCTTGCCGTGCGACTTCTTGTGCGGCTTGCCCTTCCAGTGGTGCCCACCCGGCTTTCCGTCCCGCGGGTGCGCCGAACCGGCCCCGGCGAGTGCTAGCGCCGCGACGAGCAGGCCGAACAGAACAATCCATCGTTTCAGTGTCATTCGTGAGACCCCCTTTTCAGGACAGGTCTCCGATGGGGAAGAACGGCATGCGCCCGAGAGACGGCTTTTACACCCTGTTTACAGGTTGCCGCGGAGCGCTTGCTCGCGCTCGATCGACTCGAAGAGCGCCTTGAAGTTGCCCTCGCCGAACGTGGTCGCGCCGTGGCGCTCGATCACCTCGAAGAACACGGTCGGGCGGTCCTGCGCCGTCTTGGTGAAGATCTGGAGCAGGTAGCCGTCCTCGTCCCGGTCGGCCAGGATCCGAAGCCGCGCGAGGTCGCCGTAGTCCTCGTCGATCTCGCCGACGCGCCCCTCGACCTCCGCGTAGTACGCCTCGGGTGTGTCGAGGAAGAGCACTCCGCGCTCCTTCAGCGCCGTCACCGTGCCGACGATGTCCTCGCTCTGCAGCGCGATGTGCTGCACGCCCGGGCCGCCGTTGAACTCGAGGTACTCCTCGATCTGGCTCTTGCGCTTGCCCTCGGCCGGCTCGTTGATCGGGAACTTGATCTTGCCGCTGCCGTCCGACATCACCTTCGACATCAGCGCCGAGTACTCGGTCTGGATCTGGTCGTCGCCGAAGTGGACGATGTTCGTCATCCCGAAGACGCGCTCGTAGAAGCCGACCCAGTGGTCCATGCGGCCCAGCTCGACGTTGCCGACGACGTGGTCGAGCGCCTTCAGGCCCACGCCGACCGCGGGCTGCCCGTTCTCGACCGTCGACCGGTAGCCCGGGAGGAAGGGGCCGGCGTAGCTCTCGCGATTCACGAACGTGTGGATCACGTCGCCGTAGGTCCCGATCGATGCCAGCTCGATGCGCCCGAACTCGTCCTCGACCCATTCCGGCTCGCGGATACCGCGCGCGCCTCGCTGCACCGCCTGGCGATAGGCCTCGCTCGCGCTCGGCACCTGCAGCGCGATGTCCCTGGCGCCGTCCCCGTGGCGGCACGCGAACTGCGTCACCTCGCCGTCGACGCGCAGCCCGCTCGTCAGCACGAGCCGGATCTCCCCCTGCTCGAGCACGTAGGAGGCGCGATCGCGGACACCGGTCTCGGGGCCGGCGTACGCGGTGCGGCTGAACCCGAAGGCGTGCTCGTAGAAGTACGCCGCCTGCTTCGCGTTCCCGACCCAGAGCTCGAGGTGGTCCCAGCCCTCGAGGGGCATGAAGTCCTGAGCGCTCACCCCCGCATCCTAACGGCGTACGCGCTCGACCGAGACCTCCCCCTCCCGCGCGAAGAGCATGTAGTGAGTGGCTTTGGGGAAGTCGTCGGCTCGCTTCCGAGCGGCTTTCTCGAGCCGTCGGCGCAGGTCGCCGTCGGACTCGCCGTAGAAGCCGCGACAGACGTCGCCGTGCGCCATCCAGCCCATGTGAGTGGCTCCGTCGCGGTACGCGAGCCGCGCCGACTTCGTCTTGTCGGAGAACGCAGGAGCGCCACCGGGGCGCGCCTCGATGTAGTAGGCGTCGGGCCGGAGCCCGGTCGCCTGCTCGAAGGCGTCCATCGTCGCCCGGTGGAACCGCCGGTCGGAGCAGAGCTGCAGGAAGCCGCGCTCAGCCATGCACCTTGACCCTCTGCGGGCTGACGGCTTCCGCCGCCTCGGGAACCGAATCGTCGAGCCCCCGCTTGAGCGGCACTTCGCGCACGGCGAGGACGACGACGGCGAACAGCACGACGGTCACGCCGGCGGCGGCGAGGAACGCGGGCTGGAGCGCGTCGGCGAGGTCGGCGCGCAGTGCCGGGGAGAGCTGCTGGACCGCCTGCCCCTCGAGCCGGACGCCTGGTGGGAGCCCCTGGTTGACGATCACGCCCATGAGGGTCACGCCGAGGGTCGTCCCGATCGCCCGGGAGAACTGGGTCAGCGCCGTCGCCGAGCCCATCGAGTCGAGCGGCACGGAGTTCTGGACCGCCACGACGAACGACTGCATCATCAGGCCGAGCCCCGTCCCGGCGACCACCATGTACAGCGTCGCGCGGCCGGTCGTGGTCGACGTGTCCATCGAAGCCAGCAGGACGAGACCGACGCAGAGGACGACCGGCCCGGCGAGCGAGTTCGGCTTGTAGCGCCCGCTCCAGGAGATCCACTGGCCGCTGAGCATGGCGGTGACGGCCACGGCGACCATGAAGGGCGTCAGCACGGCTCCCGACGCAGTCGCCGACTCGCCGAGGACGCCCTGGACGAAGAGCGGGACGAACGCGACGACGCCGAACATCGCCGTCCCGGCGAGCCCCACGCAGGCGATTCCCGCGGCCACCGTGGGGCGGCGCAGGAGCTCGAACGGGATGATCGGCTCGCGCACGCGACGCTCGACGATCCCGAAGGCGGCGAGCAGCGCGGCCGACACGGCGAGCGCGCCGAGCACCTGGGCCGAGCCCCACGCGTAGTCCTGACCGCCCCAGGTGAGCGCGAGCATCAGCGCGCCGATCCCGCCCGCGAGCAGCGCCGCCCCGCGGTAGTCGACCGAGTGATGCACGCCGGGCCGCGCGGCGCGGCATCGTCAGCCAGATCACGAGGAGCGCGAGCGCCCCGACCGGCAGGTTGATGAAGAAGATCCAGCGCCAGCTCGTGTTGTCGACGATCACGCCGCCGAGCGCCGGGCCGGCGATCGAGCCGACGGCGAACGTCACGGCGACGAGGCCCTGCCAGCGGCCGCGGGCTCGGGGCGGGACGATCCGCCCGATCGTGGCGTGCGTGAGCGCGAACAGCCCGCCCGCGCCGACACCCTGGACGGCCCGGAACACGATCAGCTCGACCATCCCCCAGGCGAGCCCGCAGAGGACCGACCCGAGCAGGAAGATCCCGATCGCGACGACGAACAGCGGCTTGGAGCCGTAGACGTCGCCGAGCTTTCCGTAGAGCGGCAGCGTGACCGTCATCGCGAGGACGTAGGCGGTGAACGCCCACGAGTAGAGGCCCAGGCCGCCGAGGTCGGAGACGACCTCCGGCAGGGCGGTCGCGACGATCGTCTGGTCGAGCGAGGCGAGCAGGAGCGCCGCCATCAGGCCCGAGTAGATGGCGAGAATCCGGCCGAAGGTCAGCCGGTAGCCCGGAGGCTGCCGCTGCAGCCAGGCGCGGATCGCGGTCACCGCGCGAATCTACCCGGCAGTCTCGACGCTCACGCCGGCTCCACGGCCGGTCTCCGCCTCGCGAGCAGGAGCCCGAGCCCGATGGCGGCCCCACCTGCGAACTGGACGACCGTGATCGTCTCCGAGAGCAGGATCACGGCGAACACCGCCGCCAGGAACGGCTGCAAGTTCGTCACCAGCGTGGCTCGCGAGGGCCCGACCCGGTCGATTGCCGTGAACCAGAGCACGTTGGTGAGCACGAGCGGGCCCAGCACCGCGAACAGGAAGCCCGCCCAGACGAGCGCGGACAGATCCCAGTCCTGCTCGACGAGCTGCGGCAGCCCGGTCAGCACGAGCGGGACCGACCCGGCGAGCAGCGCGATCGCGCTGATCCGGTACGCCGAGTAGTGCCGCATCAGAGGCACGATCGCAACCGAGTAGAGGCCCCAGGTGGCGGCGCCCACGAAGGCGAGCAGGTTCCCGGTCAGGTTCGAGGAGAGACCGCCTTCACCGCCGGCGGCGACCAATGCCACGCCGGCGAACGACAGCGCCGCCGCGATCCAGAAGCGGCGCGAGAGCCGCTCGATGCCGAACGCGTACGCGAACAGGGCGGTCACGACGGGCAGCGTCCCGAAGATCAGAGCGACAGTCGAGGCGGTCGTCAGGTCGATCGCGTAGACGAAGCGCGACCTGGTTGACGTAGATGCCGACGAAGGCAGCGCCGAGGAGCAGCCAGAGGTGGCGCCGCTCGAGCGAGAAGGAGCGCTCGCGCCCGTACGTGATCAGCGCGAACAGCATCCCGGCGGCGCCGAAGCGCAGGCTGCTGTAGGCGAGCGGCTTGAAGCCGTTCTCGAGCGCGTACTTCGTGACCGTGAAGTTGAACGCCCAGATCACGACGGTCACGAGCAGCATCACCTCGGCGGCCGACGGGCGTCGCATGGGCGAGATCAGGCTAGTAGGCTCCCGTCGCTGTGAGTCGCGACCCGATCATGGAAGCGATCGACGAGGTCGTCGGGCCGGCGACTCCGCACTTCGCCTACCAGCTCCGGGCGCGCGTCCGCGAGCTGATCGAAGACCTTCCGCCCGACCACGCCGCCCGCGCGCTACGGCGAGGAGAGGATGGAGTACCTCGACCGGCTCGGACACGCCTCCTCGAAGGCGGAGGAGGGCGAGCGCGAGTCCAGCGAGCGGCCCGGCTGGGAGACGATCCCGAGCTCCGCGCCGGCAGACGCGCCGCTTCCCAGCCGGTCGTGAGCCACCAGGGCAGGTCCGTCCTGGTGACGGGCGGCTCGCGCGGGATCGGCCGCGAGATCGCGCTCCGCTTCGCCGACGAGGGCGCGACCAGGGTGGCGATCGGCTACCTGCGCAACGACCGCGCGGCCGAGGAGACCGCAGAGGAGCTGAAGCAGCGGGGCGCCGAAGTCGTCCTCGTGCGCGGCAACGTCTCGTCTGAGCGGGTGGCTCGCGACGTCGCGGAGCTCGGCCCGCTCGACGTGATCGTCCACAACGCCGCCACAGGCGTGATCCGCCCCGCGCTCGAGACCGAGGACAAGCACTGGGACTGGACGCTGTCCGCCAATGCGCGCGCCCTGCTGTCGATCGGACGTGCGGCCGCCCCGTCGATGCCCGAGGGCTCCGCGATCGTGGCGGTGTCGAGCCTCGGCTCCCAGCGCGTGCTCGAGAACTACGTCCTCGTGGGCGCGTCGAAGGCCGCGCTCGAGGCCGTCGTCCGCTACCTCGGCGTCGAGCTGGCGCCCGCGTGGAATCCGCGTCAACGCCGTCTCCGGCGGGCTCGTGGAGACCGACGCGCTGGAGCATTTCCCCAACCGCGAGGAGATGCTGAAGGCCGGCCGCGAGCGGACTCCTGCCGGCCGGATGGTCGAGCCGAAGGACATCGCCGACGCCGTCCTCTTCCTCGCCTCGCCGCAGGCCTCGATGGTGGTCGGCCAGACGCTGATCGTCGACGGCGGCTACTCGCTCCCGGCCTGAGGCGCCAGGGCTCCCTCGGTGTACTCGCCGAGCGGGTTCCAGAGCAGGTAGCCGGCGGCACCCTGACGCCGCGCCGCCGTGATCTGCGCCCGCACGTGCTCGGGCGAGACCGTGCCGTTGAACGAGAAGTCCTCGAGCCAGGGAATCAGCTTCGCCTTCGAGCCGCGCATGCGCTTCTTGAAGTCCGCCAGCGACCGCGCGACGGTCGCTCCCGGAAGGCTGATGGGGCTCGCGAGCCCGTATTCGCCCTCGTTGTAGTGGGAGGGGTAGACCATCGGGTAGACCGCGTCCGCGAACTTCGCCAGCCGGCCCGGGGACTGCGCGATCCCGAGGTCGCGGGTCGCAGAGAGGCCGAAGACGTCGACCGAGACCCGCACTCCCTCGGGCCGCAGCCGCTTGGCGGCGTAGTGGACGAAGCGGGCGATCGTCCAGCTTGGATCCTTGCCGCCAGCGCCCGCGAAGACGGCGCTCTCGATCGGGCCGTCGCTCGGAAAGCGGACGTAGTCGAACTGGATCTCGTCGAACCCGGCGCGGGCGGCAGCGCGGCCGACCGCGACGTTGTAGTCCCAGACCCGCTTGTCGTAGGGGTTCGCCCACCCGAGGCCCGCGTGGTTCCGCCACACGCCGCCGTCGCTCGTCCGGATCGCCAACGCCGGCCGCTGCTCGCTCAGGATCGGGTCCTCGAAGACGACGACGCGTCCGATCAGGTAGACGCCTGCAGCGTGCGCGGCGCGAGCAAGCCTGCGCGGGGCGTAGTAGCCCTTGGCCGCGCCGATCTCCCGCGCCAGCGGCACGCTCGAGGGTACGAAGCCGAGCTCGCCGTTCTCGTCCTTGACGTCGACCTCGAGCGTGTTCAGGCCGGGCAGTTCGAGGTACTCCCGGACTTTGCCGGGAATCGACGCGAGCGCGACCGTGACGTGGACGCCGCGCACCTCGTCGGGAAGCGGGCGGGGGCCGGCACGCTTCGCGGCCACGCCGGCGACCTTTCCGGTCGTCGTGGCCGCCGCAGCGGGCGGTTCGTCGTCGTCGGCTCCCAGCAATGCCCCGGCCAGGAAGCCGGCGACCGCGACCACGGCAACGACTGCTATCGCCAGCCGGCGGCGCGCACGTCGACGCCGGGCGGCCAGGCGGCGCGCGCGAAACGGATCGTTCTGACCTTCCAGGAAAGGCGTAGACACGACGGCCTTTCAAGTATGCGCGCAACCAGAACGGTTAGTCGTCCGTTAGGGACGTGATGGGAATCGCCGTCAGCCTGCTCCTGATCGCGTTCGGCGCGATCCTCACCTGGGCCGTCAACAAGGAGCCGTCCGGGCTCGACCTCGACGCGGTCGGGGTGATCCTGATGATCGTCGGCCTGATCGGCTTCGTGCTCAGCCTGGTCTGGTGGCAGAGCTGGTGGGGCGGCGGCTACCTCCGCCGGCGCACGGCGTACGCCGACCCGCGCTACGACTACGCGACGCCGCCCGCAGCGGTACCGCCCGCCGCCCCCGTGCGCCGCGCTGCCGTGGTCGAGGAGGAGGAAGTGCCAGCCGGGCCTCCGCCTCCGGGGCCGCCGCCAGGCCCGCCTCCCGCCTAGCTCTCCCTACTCAGGGATTTGCCGCGTACCACGCGTCGAACCGCGCTGCGAGGTCGTACGCCTGCGTCTCGTGCGGGCTGCTTTGCATCATGTCGATCGGCTCTTGCATGATGAAGCGCTTCGCGATCGTCGCCGCGCTCAGGCCGAAGTAGCTGACGAGGAATGCCGTTCGTCCCAGGGCGGCGTACTGGGTGACGTGCACCAGCTCGTGGATGTACGTGTTGATGTCCAGGTCGCCCCGGACGAAGATGTACGTGTCGAGGGTCATGGCCTTCGCGCCGGTCTGCACGTCGAGGATCCAGCCGCCCTCGTAGAAGCGAGGCGCACGAGCGAGGGCCGGAAGCAACATCGCACCGTCCGCGGGATGAGCGGCCGAGTACTCGATCAACTTGGTCCGGTAGTGCCCAGGGACGGTGATCCGGTCGGCCATCGCCCGGTTGCTCTGCATCACGCCCTCGAAGACTCCGGCGACGGGATCGGTGGGCCTCGGCAGCCAGTCCGGGAGAATCCCCCAGCGCTGAATCATCTGGCCGACGGCGGCGTTTCCGGCGCCTCGCTGCAGGGCGAGCACGGCCTGCTCGGGAGAGACCGCCTGGACGGCGCCGACGCTCGGCTCGCGGCCGGGAGCTAGTCCTTGCTGCTCGGTCTCGCGTGCCTGCATCGCAGCCATCCGAGCGTACTCCGGCCGCTCGAGGCCATCAAGAGCCGTTGCGTCCGGGAATCAGCCGCCCGAACGTGTCCGCGGCGATGTAGCCGGCGATCTTCGGGTTCTCCTGCAGCCGCCTCAGCGAGTACGCGTACCAGTGCTCGCCGTAGGGCACGTAGATCCGGAGCCTGTGCCCCTCGGCCACGAGCGCATCGCCGAGCTGGCTTCCGCACGCCGAGCAGCATCTGGAACTCGTACTGCCGCCGGTCTCGCCCGTGCTCGGCGACCAGGCGCTTGCCCTGCTCGAGCAGCCACTCGTCGTGCGTGGCGATCCCGACGTACGACCCGGCGGCGAACAGCGCGTCCAGCGCGGCGACGAAGTTGGCGCGCACCTCCTCGAACTCCTGGAAGGCGAGGTCTGCCGGCTCGACGTAGATCCCCTTGCAGAGCCGGACGTTCGGCGTGAGGTCGGCGAGCGCGCGCGACGTCGGCGAGCGTGCGGCGCAGGCGCGCCTGCAGCACGACGCCGAGGTTGTCGAGCCCCGCCTCGCGCAGCTCGCGGTAGAGCCGCAGCGTGTCGTCGGTCGTGCTCGAGTCCTCCATGTCGATCCGGACGAAGTTGAAGCTCTCGGCGGCGTGCCGGACGACGGTCTCGAGGTTCGAGCGGCAGAGGTCGTAGCCGAGGTTCAGGCCCGAGCGCGGTCGGCTTGACGCTGACGTTCGAGTCGAGACCTCGCGTGCTCGATCGTCTCGAAGACGTCGTGGTAGGCGCGCACGATCGCCTCTGCCTCCTCGGCGCTCGTGATCTCCTCGCCGAGCACGTCGATGGTGGCCATCTTGCCGCCGTCGTTCAGTGCGACGACGACACGGCAGGCGTCCTCGACCTCGGTGCCCGCGATGTAGCGCGACGAGATCCTGCGGACGACCCCCTTCGGCACGGCCGGAAGGACGCTGACGATCGCGCGGTCGAGCAGGGCCACCGGCGCCGAAGTCTAAGGCGTTTCGCGCATGAAGCCCTGGCGGGCCGCGCTGACGAGCGCGACCGCCTCGGGGAACAGCACCCGCATGGCGTCGCGGAGCGCGATCGCCTGCTCGTCCGGAGCGCCTTCGGCGTTCACCTGCTGCAGCGCGGCGGCCGTGAGCGCGACCGCGGTGTTCAGCGTCAGCGTGGCGAACTGCTCGCGCTGTGCCTCGTGCACCGACTCCGCCTGGCGCGCGGCGAAGTCCTGGAGGCCCTTGATCAGGTCCTCCGGGTCGCCGCCGAACGGAAAGCCCATGCCCTCGCTCACGGCTCCACCATACCCGCCGCATCGCCCTTGGCGAGAGCGGTCCGCGCGGTGCGCACGTTGACGCCGCCCATCAGCGAGTAGGCCCGGATCCGGACGAGGGCGGCCGCGTGCGCCGGGGTGCTCGTCTGGTCGTTCCGGCCGCCCATCAAGGAGAAGCCGCTGACATCGGCCTCGACGTTCGGCGGGAGCGTCACGCTGATGCCGCCCATGATGGCCAACGCCGTGATCGTCACCTCGGGCGCCTCGATCTGCGCTCGGCGAAGGTCGATGTTCGCTCCGCCCATGATCGCGACGACCGTGCTTCGCTCGGGGAGGCGGACGCGGCCTCGCCAGCTGGTCCCGCCCATCACCGCGAGCCCGAAGCGCCGACGTGCGCGCAGGCGTCCGCGGCGCGGCCGGCAACTCGCGGAGAACGACGTCCAGCTCGCCGCGCGTGCGCGCCGCATAGGCCTGGTCGACGCGATCGGAGAACTCCTCGAGGGTCAGCCGGCCTTCGACTGCATGCTCGCGCAGCTCGACGACGGCCCGCTCGCGGTCGGCGTCGGCGACGCGGATCTCGGGTGGGTCGCTCACGTCAGCGGCCGCTTGTAGTTGGCCTCGACGTCGGCGGTCAGCTGCTCGATCGCGCCGGCCGCGCTCTTCATGGCCGCGGCGAAGGGCGAACCAGGCCCCGAGCCGAGCGCGCCCTCGAGCTTCCGCACGGCCACTCCGACGCGCTCGAGGTGGTCGGTCGACGCCACCCGCGGCGGCTTTCCGATCGCCCGCTCCAGCTCGTCCACGGCCGCGACCGCCTCGTCGAGGCCCGGCGGGTTCTCGGTCAGCCGGAGACCGACCAGCTGCGAGCGAAGCTCGTCGAGCTCACCGCCCCCGGCGCTGTCCTCCGCCGACCTCGCAGAGCGCGACGAGCGAGACGGCGTCGCGAACCGCAGCACGGTCCTCCGACGGGCGCGCCCCTGGCGTCGAGCAGCAGCCAGCTCATCTCTTCGCGGCCGTTCCGGTACGCGCAGAGGTAGACGCGCCCGGCCGACGAGCTCCGCCGGGATCACGCCGGCGAGCTCCTCGCCGCCGCTCGAGTGCTCGGCGGCTGCGGCTGCGATCTGCTCGAGCTCCTCTCGGAGTTCCATGGCCCGAGCTTAGAGTGCGGCCGTGGCCGTTTCCGCACGCGAGCTGTTCGCGCCGCTCGGGCCGACCTACGACCGCTACGCCTCGCTGCTCTCGTTCGGCCAGGACCCGCGCTGGCGCCGCTTCCTCGTCTCCCGGATCGAAGCCGGAGCCGGAGACCGCGTGCTCGACGTCGCCACCGGCACCGCAGCCGTCGCGATCGAGCTCGCACGCAGCCACCGGCTGCTCGGTCGTCGGGCTCGACCAGAGCCCCGAGATGCTCGCCGAGGGCCGGGTGCGCGTGGAGCGGGCAGGCCTCGCCGACCGGATCGAGCTCGTGGAGGGCCGGGCGGAGGCGCTGCCGTTCGGCGACGGCACGTTCGACGCGCTCACCTTCACGTACCTGCTCCGCTACGTCGACGAGCCCGCGGAGACGCTTGCCGAGCTGGCGCGCGTGGTCCGGCCGCGGCGGGACGATCGCCTCGCTCGAGTTCGGCGTCCCGCCCGGCGCGGTCCCGCGCGCCGCCTGGAACCTGTACGTGCGCGTCGGACTCCCCCTGGCGGGGCGGCTGGTGTCGCCGGGCTGGCACGAGGTCGGCGGCTTTCTGGGTCCGAGCATTCGCGGCTTCTACGAGCGGACGCCGCTCGCCGCGCTGCTCGAGCTCTGGGGCGAGTCGGGCATCGAGGACGTGCGTTTCCGCCGGCTGAGCCTGGGCGGCGGGATCGTGATCTGGGGCCGGCGAACGTGAGCGTCGAGTCGCGCCCGGCCTTCTACGCGCTCGAGCGGGGAGGCTGGCGGGACTACGTGACGCTTCTCCACGTCCCGTACACGGCCTGGCACCTGAGCTACGTGGCGATCGGCTGCGCGCTCGCCCCGACGCTCCACGCCGACCGGCTGCTGGCGGCGCTCGCTGCCTTCCTGCTGGCGCTCGGGATCGCCGCTCACGCGCTCGACGAGCTGCGAGGCCGACCGCTCGGCACGGCGATTCCACGCAGCGTCCTGATCGCTCTCGCGGCGAGCTCGATGCTGGGAGCGGTCGCGATCGGGGTCGTCTCCGCGCTCGCCTGGACACCCTGGCTCCTGGCTCTCGTCGGCGACCGGGGCCTTTCTCGTGCCCGCCTACAACCTGGAGCTCTTCGGCGGACGCTTCCACTCCGACCTCTGGTTCGGCATCGCCTGGGGCGCGTTCCCCGTCCTGACGGGCTACCTGGTGACCGCGGAGCGCGTCGACCCCGAGGCGGTGCTCGCCGCAATCGCCGCGCTGTTCCTGAGCCTCGCCCAGCGGCACCTGTCGACCCCGGTGCGGACGGTTCGACGGCGCGTCCGCGCGGTGACGGGCACCGTCGTCTATAGCGACGGGCGCGAGGAGGCGATCGGGCCGGACACGCTCCTGAGGGCACCCGAGCTGGCGTTGCGCGCAATGACGCTCGCGACGATCGCCCTCGCGGCGGCCCTGGTCGCAACCCACGTCTGAGTACCATCCTCCGGCGATGGAGCTTGCAATCGCCGGTGGGATCCTGCTGGCCGGGATCGTCCTCGCCGCGATCGGCTGGATCGCGCTGCGCAAGGGCACCGAGCGCGCCCGGAACGTCGAGCGCTCGGTCGCCGAGGCGCGCGCGCAACTCGACGAGCTCGTCGCCAGGGAGGTCGAGCAGCGGGCCGTCGAGCTCGAGCGCCTGCTCAGCCGGGCCCGCGCGGACTCGCTCTCGGCTCTCGCCGAGGAGGAGCGTCGGGTCGCGGCCGAGCGCCGAGCCGTGGTCGTCGAGCGCGAGCGCGAGGCGGGCACGAGGCTCGCCGAGGCCCTCGCGACCGTGCAGCGCCAGGTCGAGCAGCGCATCCGCGACTGGCGTGACGACCTGGACCGCACCCAGGCCACGCTCTCCGCGCAGGTGACGCGCCTCGGCGAGCGGCAGCGCGAGCTCGTGACGAAGCTCGACGCGCGGCTCGCCGCGGAGAGCCAGCGCCTGGTCGCCGCGAGCGACGAGCAGAAGGCCGAGGTCGCCCGCCTTCGCTCCGAGCTGGAGAAGGCCGTCTCCGAGTCGGCGGCGGCAGTCACCGGGGAGCTCGATGCCCACACCGGCGAGCGCCGTCGCGCCCTGCGAGAGGTCGGTGACAAGCTCGATCAGCGCGAGCGCGCCCTCGGCGAGCGGATCTCGCGCGAGGAGACCGAGGCGATCGGTCGGATCCACGCCTCCTTCGCAGACATCGAGCGCCGCCAGATCGAGAAGCTCCAGCGGTCCGTCGACCGCGCCGCGGAGCGCTTCGCGGAAGCCGCCGCCGTCCAGTTCGAGACCACGGTCAAGGCGGCGCGCGAGGATGCCGCCCGCCGCCTCGGCAGGGAGCTCGACCGGGCCGTACAGCAGTTCGCGCGCGAGGCGGAGACCGTCCTCGCAGAGCAACTGGCGCACGCGGGCGACGCGGGAGCCTCGCGGCTCGAGAAGAAGCTCGCGCTCATCACGGCCGCCCTCGAACGCCAGCGCGACGAGTTCCTGGGCGCACTGGAGCGGCGCCTGCTCGACGTCGAGCAGGACGTGAAGCAACGCCTCGAAACTCTCTCCTCCGAGGGTGAGTCGGAGCGCGAAGTGCTCGAGGGCCGTCTCGCCGAGCTCAGCCGCCGCGTCGAGGAGACCGCGGCCGCCCTCGAGGATCGATTGACCCGCAGATAGCCCAGGAGTACCAGTTGGCTCGCGGCCGTAGTCGAGCTTCGGGGCCGCGTCCGGGCGGACGCGGCCCCGCTGTGACCCACCTACGCGCACAGATAGGCCGTTCGGCCCATGCGCAGGTTGCACCGAAGGGCGCAAACTTCGAGCGGGAGGGATCGTCTTGAGAAGGACGAACCTTGGCCCACATGGCTGCGGAAATGACAGAGCTTGCGGAGACCTGGCAAAGCGAACGCGAGAAAGTCGCGGGCTGGCGCCTGCACGTGCTGATCGAAGCCGGCTACCCGCTCCCGCTCGCCGAGCGAATCGCGTCGAGCGAGGCCGACCTACATCGCGCCGTCGAGCTCGTCGACCAGGGCTGCACCCACAAGACCGCCGCCGAAATCCTCCTGTAACCGTCGCGATACCCTGCGTCTCGTGAAGGTCGAGGCGCTGGAGTACGGCGACCGGAAGGTCTACACGGTCGCCGCGTTCAACCGGGGCGTGGCCGACTGGCTCTCGCGGCTGCCGACGCTCTGGATCGAGGGCGAGGTGACCGAGCTCAAGCGCCAGGATCGCTGGCAGACGGTCTTCTTCACGCTCAAGGACCCGGACGACGGCGCGTGCCTGCGCGTCACGATGGGCCGCGGTCGCTTCGATGCGCTCAAGCTCGAGCTCGAGAACGGCCGGCGCGTCCACGTCTTCGGCCGCCCCGAGCTGTTCGAGGCCAAGGGCGACTTCAGCCTGCGCGCGCTCTCGATCGAGCACTTCGGGCTCGGAGACCATCTCGCCGCGCTCGAGCGCCTGAAGACCAAGCTCGCGGAGGAGGGCCTGTTCGCGCCGGAGCGCAAGCGCCGGCTGCCCGTGTTCCCTCGGCGCGTCGGGCTCGTCACCGGAAACGACGCTGCCGCCAAGCGGGACGTGCTGACCGCGATCCAGACGCGCTTCCCGCCGGCACGTGTCCTGGTCGCCGAGACGTACGTCCAGGGCCCCTACGCGGCCGGCGCGATCGTCGACGCCATCGCCGAGCTCTGCAGGGTGCCCGACCTCGACGTGATCGTGCTCGCGCGCGGCGGCGGCAGCTTCGAGGACCTCCTGCCCTTCAGCGACGAGCGGCTCGTGCGCGCGGTCGCCTCGTGCCCGGTCCCGCTCGTCTCGGCGGTCGGGCACGAGCAGGACACGCCGCTCTGCGACCTCGCCGCCGACGTCCGCGCCTCGACGCCGAGCGTCGCCGCGCGGCTCGTCGTTCCCGACGCCGACGAGCTCGTCGAGCGGCTCGACCGCGCCCGTGCGGGTCTGGCCCGGGGGGCTTCGCGGACGGTCGAGCGTGATCGCGAGCGGCTCGAGCGCGCGCGGCAACGCCTTCGTGCAGCTCCGGCCCTGGTCGTTCAGCGCGACCGCGACCGTCTTCAGCGGACGCACGAGCGGCTCCGCGCCGCGCCGGTTCTGATCCTGGAGCGCCACGGCGCCAAGCTCGAGCACGCGGCCGGCCGGCTGCGGGCGCTCGCTCCGCACGCGACCCTCGAGCGCGGCTACGCGATCGTCCGCTCGGCAGACGCGATCCTCCGCACTGCGGAGGACCTCGAGCCGGGCTCCCGCGTGGAGGTCGAGCTCGCGCAAGGCGGCTTCGGAGCACGCGTCGAGGACGTCAGGTGACCGAGCTCGACCTTCGAAGCGGCCCAGAAGGAGCTCGAGCAGATCGTCGAGCGCCTCGAGACCGGCCAGGCCCCGCTCGACGAGACGATCAAGCTCTGGGAGCGGGGCGAGGAGCTGTACAAGTTCTGCCGCGAGCAGCTCGACGCGGCGCACGGAAAGATCGAGGAGCTGGCACGCCGCCAGCAACCTGCATAGAATCCGGCCGCACATGAGCGCACCAACGGAACTCGTCCAGGGCGTCCCCCTCTTCGCCGACCTCGACAAGCGCGAGCTGTCGGGCGTGGCGAGCTCGATGAAGGAGCGGACGTTCAACCCCGGACAGACGATCGCGAGCGAGGGCCAGACGGGCATCGGCTTCTTCGTGATCGCCGAGGGCACCGCCAAGGTCAGCCAGGGAGACGAGGAGCGCGCCACGCTCGGCCCCGGCGACTACTTCGGCGAGATCGCTCTGATCGACGAGGGCCTGCGCACCGCGTCTGTCACTGCCGACTCGGAGCTGAAGGTCTACGGGCTGACCTCGTGGGAGTTCCGCCCGCTCGTGGAGTCGAACGCCAGCATCGCCTGGAAGCTGCTGAAGACGATGGCAGTGCGACTCCGCGAGGCCGAAGGCCGCGCGGGCTAGACCTCTCCTAGAGCGCAAGCGATAGCGCGAGCTCGCGTAGATCCGCAGCGGCCTGCGCCGGGTCGCCGCTGAGCTCGTGGAAGTCGGGCCCGTCGACCAGCACGCGCCCGCCGAACAGAGCGCAGCGCACTCCCTCCTCCTCGGCCATCCGCCGGGCCACCCACGGAGCCTTTCCCTCCAGCGTGGTCGCGTCGAGCGCACCCTCGCCGCTGACGGCGAGCTCGACCTCGCGCAGAGACGCGCGGAAGTCGATCCGGTCGAGCACGTAGCGCGCCCCCGGAACGAGCTCCGCGCCGAGCGCGGCGAGCGCCGCGCCGAGGCCGCCCGCGGCACCCGAGCCGGGCGAGCTCGGCGAACGGAGTCAGCTCGTGCATCGACGCCAGCCGAGCCTCGAGCTCGACCACCATCTCGGGAGCGGCACCCTTCTGGGGGCCGTACAGGCGCGCGGCCTCGCCGAGCCGCGAGCGAACGTCGTAGAGCGCGAAGACGGGAACGCGTAGCTCCGGCACGACCTCGCGCAGCCCCGTCGCCGCCGTCCACGGTCGCCGTCCCTCCGAGGCACACGATCAGGGCGCGCGGGCGCTTCGCCGAGCGCCGCCGCGATCAGCTCGCCGAGACCACGGCTCGACGCGCTCAGCGGGTCCCGCTCCTCGGCCGCGAGCAGATTCGAGACCGAGCGCCTCCGCGGACTCCACCACCGCAGTGCCGTCCGGCAGCGCGAGCCAGCGCGCAGCTCGACCGGCCGGCCGAGCGGATCGGAGACGTCCGCCGCTCGCCACTCGCCGCCGAACGCAGCGAAGAGCACCTCGGCGGTTCCCTCGCCGCCGTCTGCGATCGGGCACTCGTCCGCCTCGACTCCGGCCTCGCGGAAGCCGGCGGCCAGCGCGGCCGCGGCCTCCGGGGCCGACAGGACGCCCTTGAGGCTAGCCGGGCACGCGAGCGCGCGCACGCGTCCCGTTGGCAGCTTCCGCCGAGGCCGGCTGCTCCCGCTCGACCTCCTCGGTGGGGCCCGGCATCCGCTTCAGCATCGCGAAGGTGACGCCCTCGCGACCGAGCGCGATCAACCCGAGGCCGACTCCGACGGCGACGTCGATCGCCTGCAGTCCGATCCCGAAGGCGAACCCGCGCGCCTTGGCGACGCCGTAGGAGACGAGCGGGCAGCGCCACGGCGGCCTGCACGAGACCGACGTTCCCCGGCCAGAGCGGGAAGACGGTCGCGACGTTCATCAGCGCGAGCACGAGCGCGGCCGCCGGGAGCGACTCGTGGATCCCGAACGCCCGCATCGCGACGTAGATCGCCGCGAGCTGGAAGCCCCACCCGAGCGTCTGCAGGAGCGCCGCCCCGACCGCGGGCAGCGGCGCCCGCATCACGCCAAGCCCGGTGCGCGCCATCGTCAGGAGCTGCTGCAGCCGACGGTCGGCGTCCGCGAAGCGTGTCCTGTTGTGCCGTTTGGCGCCGGCCAGCGCAAACGCGAAGAGCGCCGCGCCGATGCCGACGAAGAGATAGAGGCTCGTCGCCGCCCAGTGCGGGATCTTCGCCGTCTGGAGCACGTAGATGAGCAGGAGGGTGGCCGGGAACAGGTCGAAGAGGCGATGGGCGAAGACGGTCCCGGTCAGCGTCGCCCAGATCCCCTTCCCGGCCGGCAGGTGACGGGCGAGCACGCCGACGCGCGCGAGCTCCCCGATTCGCCCGGGCAGCACCGAATTCGCCAGCAGCCCGACGGAGAACGACGAGAACGTCTGCCGGAAGCGCGGGTGCGGCGGCGGCATCGCCTGCGTGATCACGACGTGCCACGAGAGGCAGCGGGAGAGCACCGAGCAGACGTTCAGCGCGATCGCCGCGGCGATCCACCACCAGGCGACGACGGTGAAGGCGTCCCCGACCTGATCCCAGTCCGGCCCGTGCCAGACCAGGACATAGGCGACCACCCCGAGCATGGCTCCGGAGAGCGCGACACCCCACATCGTTCGCGGGACGCGACGGATCATCGCGCCGCCACCGCCGGCCCGGCGCGCGCGCCCAGAGCCTGCTCGTAGACGTCGAGCAGGCGGCGCGCGATGTCGTCCCACGCGTAGTTCTCTTCGGCGACCCGCCGCGCCTCGCGCCCGAGCTCGACGCGCCGGGGCTCGTCCTCGAGCAGCTCGATCAGCCCCTGCGCGAGCGCCTCGGCGTCACCCGGGGGCACGGTGATCCCCGTCTCCGGCGTCATCACCTCGCGGTAGCCGTCGATGTCGGAGGCGACGGCCGGCGTGGCGCACGCGAACGCGCGCGTGAGCACCATCCCGAAGCTCTCACCGCCGAGCGAAGGCGCGGCGAGCGCCTTGGCGGTCAGCAACTCACGTGAGAGCGACTCGTCGTCGATCGGCCCGAGCGCGTCGACCCCGTCGCCGGACAGCCGGTGCTTCGCGAGCGCGAGCCGCACCCGGAGCGGATCGGCCCCGACCACCGCGAGCCGCGCCCCTGTCCGCTCGTGCACCCGCGGCCAGGCCCTGAGCATGACCTCCATTCCCTTGCGCGGATCGTGCCTGCCGATGAAGACGACGCGGTTCTCGCGCCCACCCGGCTCGGCCTGCTCGGGGATCAGCACGCCGTTCGGGATGATCTCGTATTCGGCCGGGAAGTACCGCGCCGCGGAATCGCGCGCCCGCGTCGAGACCGCGATCCGCTTGACCAGGCGATCGAGCAGGAAGCCCCACAGTGGCTTGGCACCCTTCAGCCACCCCAGCTCGCCGGACGCGTGATGAGTGCTGACGCAGGGCGCCTCGGCCAGCGCGAGCGTCGCCACGCAGGGGATCGGGGTCATCGGCTCGTGCAGGTGGATCACGTCGAAGCGCTCCCGCTCGAGCGTCTGCTTGATCCGGAGGATCGAGCGCGGGCTGAGGATGATGTTCGGCAGCGCCCCGTTCGCCGGCACGATCACCGAGCGCCCGATCGGGATCACGTCCGGCGGCGGCTCGCCGTGGCGGCCCGAGCGCGGGTGCAGGACGCGCGTGAACTGCCCGGGCGGGTCGTTGCCCATCAGGGTGCGCGTCTCGACCCCGAGCTTGCGCAGCGCGAGCGCCTGGTGGTGAGCGTGCTCGGGCACACCACCCCAGAACGACCACGAGTACGGCACGACGATTCCGACCTTCATTGCTGGGGTGCACCCTAAAGTGAGTGGCGTGGAGTTCGTGATCGCGCTCCTGTCGATGCTGCTCGGGCCGCTTGCGCCCTCGCCCGAGCCCGCCGGCCACCTCGTGGCGCGCGTGCCTGCAGGAGCGACCGTCGCCCTTCGCGACCGTCCTCGCGGTCGCGTCGTGGCGCGCCTGCCCGCCCGCACGGAGTTCGGGTCGCCGCAGGCGCTCGCGGTGATCGAGCGCAGGGACGGCTGGCTCGGCGTCTCGACCACGAGCCTTTCCAACGACCGCCTCGGCTGGATCGATCCCGGCTCTCAAGCGCTCGGCTACGAGCGGACCCGGATCGAGCTGCGCGCCGACCTCTCGAAGCGCGAGCTCACCGTCGTCTCGCAGGGTCGGGTCGCCCGCCGGATCCGCGTGACGATCGGGGGCCCGGCCTCACCCACGCCGACCGGCCGCTTCGCCGTCACCGACAAGCTCCCGGGCGCCGACTTCGGCTCCTACTACGGCTGCTGCGTCCTCGCGATCTCGGGCCGCCAGCCGAATCTCCCACCCGGCTGGCAGGGCGGCGACCTTCTCGCCATCCACGGCGGCCCGAGCTGGGCGCTCGGCAGGGAGCTCTCGGCGGGCTGCCTGCATGCGAGCGAGGTCGACCTGCGCTGGCTGATGCGCCGCGTGCCGCTCGGGACGCCGATCACGATTCACCCCTAGTGCAGTTCGAGATCCGCCCGCGCGTGGTCCTGCTCGGCCTGACGGTCGGCATCGTCCTCGCCGACTCCTCGGTCGTCACGCTCGCGCTGCCGAGCATCCTCGGGCAGTACGACGTGGAGATCCAGACGCCTCGCCTGGGTCCTGGCTTCGTACAACCTCGCGCTCGCCCTGGCTGCAGTGCCCGCCGCCTTCGCCGCGCGCTGGAGGCCGACCGCAGTCTTCGGCCTGGGGATCGTCGGGTTCTCTGCCGCCTCGCTCACGTGCGCGTTCGCGCCCACGATCGACGTCCTCATCGGCGCGCGCGCCGCCCAGGGCATCGCGGGGGCCGCAGTCGTCTGCGCGGCCCTCGCCCTCCTGACCGACGCGGCCGGAGGCGAGGCGCGCGCCGCCCGGGTCTGGGCCCTGAGCGGGATTCTCGGCGCGGCGTTCGGGCCTGCCGCCGGCGGGATCCTGACGCAGCTCTTCGGCTGGGAGTCGATCTTCATCGTCCAGGCGCCGGCGATGCTGGTCGCGCTCGCTGTCCTACGGGGCGCCCGCACCTCTCCCGTCAGGGAGCCGAGCCGGGCGACCGCACCTCGCGGCGAACTTCGCGCTTCTCGTGGTCTCGGGCGCGCTGGTCGGCGCGTCGTTCCTGCTCGTGCTGCTGCTGATCAACGGCTGGCGGCTCGAGCCGCTCGAGGCAGGGCTCGTCGTCACCGTCCTGCCGCTGGCGACGATCGCAGCCACGCGTTTGGGCGGCCGGATCACGCCGCTGTGGAGCCGGGCCGCGTCGGGCGCGATCCTGATCGCAGGCGGCCTGGCGGCCCTCGGCTGGCTCCCCCACGCCGGCGCCGCCTGGACGATCGCTCCCCAGCTCGCGATCGGGGCCGGCCTCGGCCTGGCGCTGTCGGCTCTCACCGAGCAAGCGCTCGCCGGCCGCTCCGCCCAGACCGTGCACGGCGGCTGGACGATCGCATCCCGGCACGCGGGGATCGTCCTCGGACTGCTCCTGCTGACGCCCCTGTTCACGGCCGACCTCGAGCAGAGCGAGGAGAACGCCCTGCGCGCCGGCACCGCCGTCGTGCTGGACAGCGAGATCCCGCCGCTCGCAAAGATTGGCGTCGCCCGAGACATCCTCGTCGCCGTCGACGAGGCCAACAGGGAGGTGCGGATCCCCGACGTCTCCGAGGTGATCGACGAGGACGGCGACGCCTACCGCGACCTCGTCTCGGACCTCCAGGAGCAGCTCGACCGGGCGGTGACGAACGCGTTCTCGCGCTCGTTCCTCGCCGCGTCCGCGCTGGGTCTGCTCGCGCTCGTGCCGATCCTGCTCGGCCGCCGGGAGGTGAGCGTCTGATGCGCGCGCTGGCCTGGTCAACTGCGGCCGCGACAGGCCTCGTCGCCGCCTACCTGGCACTCGGAGGCGCCTCGTACGCGCCGGCCAAGGTGGCCGACCCGTGCGCGCCGCGCGACTGGACCGAGCCGGACGGCGTGCAGGAGGTCGGCAACCAGATCGTCCTCTCGATTCTCGACGGAGCAGCGTGCGAGCTCGGCGTCTCGCGCGAGGAGATGGTGCTGGCGTTCGAGAACGAGCGGACGCTCGAGCGCTTCGGCCGCGAGCACGGCGTCTCCGAGGACGAGCTCGAGGACCTCGTCCGGGCGGGCCTGGAACGTGCGGTCGCCGACGCCGAGCGCGCGGGCGCCCTCACCCCGAGGCTGGCAAAGCTGATCCGGGACGTCGCCGAGAACATCCCGCGCGGCCTGCTCACCGAATTGCTCGACCGCGCCCCGGGACTCGCCATTCCGTCCGGCTAGCCGGACACGGGCTTGAGTGAGAACCAACGCCCGTACAAGCGGCTCAGTCCCGTCGTGTTGACGAAGAACTCGTAGGAGGCCTTGCTCGCTCGCCTAGGCACCCTGAGATCCAGATACAGGTTGCGGCTCCCCGGCAGCGCGCTGAAGGCACCGGCGCGGGAGTCCAGAAACAGAAGTCCCTCGATGATCCTGATCTCGCCCGAAGCTCCGCGACGGCCCAGGAGCTTGATCATCCGCGGCATCTTCTGGCGCACGCGCGCCTCCAAGTCTGCAAACGACCATTCCATCAGCGGCTGCGACGTCTGCCCGACGACGCGCAGCACCTCGCCGGAGACCACGAGTTGCATCCCCGAACTGTCCCGACCCTTCCGGTTGACCTCGACCTTCAGGGTCCCGTCTCGTCCGTACCGCGCGACGATCTCGGGTCGCCCCAGCAGCCATTTTGGCGCCATCCCGAACAGACAAGTGAAGGGACGGTCGCCGCCGCCCAGCGTCGTTTTGAGCTCGTAGCCGGCGATGTCCGGCCTGGGCCCGGGGGCCGCCCGGACGAGGCCGAGTTCGCTCTCGACCAGGTGTCCTATGTCCCGGAGCTCACCACCGACGCTGGAGCCGACGAGCTGAAGTGCCCTGGCCGCGCCTGCGGCTTCTGGAATCCCGCAGGCCTTCAGCGCCGCCTCCAAATGCTCAGGCCCGTCGATTTGAAGTGTCGAGGTGCCGTCCGATTCGAGCAGGTACCCGCCAACGTACGGGGACACAAGAGTCCTGATGCCAGCGCTACCTCCCTCCGTATCGGCGGAGAGCGCGGACGCCTCCCAGCTCTTGAGCTGGTCCATCGCACGCGCCGCGATGTGGGCCGGCATTCCGGCGACGACGCGGCGTGCCTCGTCAAGCTCCAGGCTCGTCGTCGGGACCTCAGCCGGCGTCGGGGGCGCCCCGCCCGCGGCCTGCGCAATCAACGCGATAGTGCTCGTTGAGAACCTCTCGAACCGCATCTGCTGCGCGAGCGACCTAAACCACAGCAGCTCAGCCTCGCTTGGCCCGGGCGCACCACCGTCACGTTCCTGTTCGTTGACCAGAGTTAGACGATAGGGCTGAACCGCCCGCGATGGAAGGCCGCCTCGGGCTTCCGTAGACTCGTTCGATGTTCGAGGGCGGCCTCGCGGAGCTCCACACGCACCTCGGCGGCTCGGTCGCCTCGGAGATCCTGTGGAGCCTCGCCCACGAGCAGGGAATCGCGCTCCCGGTCAAGGATTACTGGGAGTTCGACCGTCTCGTCACGGTCTCCGACCCGCGTGGCGTCGACGGCCTGGACGCATTGAACGCGATCTACCACTGGACGGAGCTGATCCAGTCGAGCCCGATCGCGGTCGAGCGCTCCGTGCACGGCGCGATCGGCGGCGCCTACCGCTCGCAGGGGATCACGACCCTGGAGCTGCGCTTCAACCCGATGAAGCGAAACCGCGGCGGCGAGCGCGACCTCGACCACATCATCCTCGCCGCGATCCGCGGCCTCGACCTCGCGTCGATCGAGTACCCGCAGGTGCGCTGCGGCCTGATCCTGATGATGGACCGCAGCTTCACGCCCGGGCAGAACCAGATCATCATCGAGAAGGCGATCCGCTGGGCCTCGCGCGGCGTGGTCGGGATCGACATCGCCGGCCCCCGGCCCAGGCGGCACGCGCTACCCGTATCGCGAGCTGGCGCCTCTGGTCGAGGAGGCGCGATCGGCGGGCCTCGGCGTGACGATCCACGTCGGCGAGGAAGGCAACGAGCACGGCCTGGCCGAGATCGCCGAGGTCGTCGAGACCCTGCGGCCTGACCGGATCGGCCACGGCATCCTCGCGACGCAGGACGCGGAGCTGATGGCGGCGATCCGCGAGCTCGAGATCGTGCTCGAGATCTGCCCGACCTCGAACCTGCTCACGGGCGCGCTCGCCGGCGAGGACGAGGTACGCGACGTCTTCCGCACCTTCGGCGAGCACGGCGTCCCGTTCACCGTCGCAACCGACGGCCCCGAGATGATGCGGACGCACCTGCGCGACGAGCTCGAGCTGCTCCTGCGGATCGGCGCCGCCGACGAAGACGAGCTCCGCGCGGCCAACACGCGCGGGCACGAGGCGAGCTTCGTCAGCCGCCGCGCGTACGCGATGTAGGTCAGGCCAGGGCGCGTTCGAGGGCCGTTCGGTCAGTCGGCCCGCCGTGCGTCGGGAGCACGAGGTCGACCGGCAGTGCGAGCAGCGGAAGTTGCCCGCAGTGGCAAGCGGCCTCTCGAGTAGCCATCGCCACGAGAACGTACCCTGTCGCTCTCCCAAGACTCGTCGAGATCGCGGCGAGTGACGACGACGTGAAGGGGGCCTCATGAGTGGTTATGCGATCGCGCACCTCGACGACATCGACGAGATCGACGACGGGCGCAGTCCATCGCGACCCATCCGGCACCACTTCGGCATCACGAGCTTCGGTGTCAATGCGTGGCGGGCGCGTGACGGGGGCGACCGGATCATCAACGAGCACGACGAGGAGGACGACGGGAACGAGGAGCTCTATCTCGTTCTGCGGGGGCGGGCCGTGTTCGAGCTCGACGGCGAGCGGGTGGCTGCGCCCGCCGGCACGCTCGTCTTTGCCCGTTCGGGTGTGAAGCGAACGGCATTCGCCGAGGAGCCGGAGACGACGATCCTCGCGCTCGGCGGTATCCCGGGAGAGGCGTACGAGCCGGACGGTTGGGAACTCTTTGCCCCGCTCAGGCCCCTCTACGACGCGCGTGAGTACGCCGAGGCAGCTGACCGCGGACGGGTTCTGGTCGAGGCCCATCCTGAGTACGCCGGCCTGCTTTACAACGTCGCCTGCTGCGAGAGCCTCGCCGGCCGGACGGCCGACGCGGTCGACCACCTCCGGCGCGCGATCGAACTGTCCGAGCGGTCTCGCGCGTACGCAAAGGGCGATTCGGACTTCGACCCGATCCGTGAGGAGCCCGCGTTCAAGGAGCTGATCGGCAGGTAGGTGCTCTGCCCTGGTACCCGGCATAGCATCGGCCCATGAGCTGGGACGAGGCATTCGCGCGTCGCTACGACGAGTGGTCGGCGCACATGACGGACGACGTCGCCTTCTATGTCGACCTTGCGCGCGAGGCCGACGGGCCGCTCGTCGAGCTTGCCGTCGGGAACGGCCGAGTCGCCATTCCCGTTGCCCAGGCCACCGGTCGGTCGGTGATCGGCATCGACTCTTCGCCGGCGATGCTCGAGCAGGCGCACGCCCGTGCCGCCGAGGCGGGCGTGGAGCTCGACCTGCGCGAAGGCGACATGCGCGAGCTCGCGCTCGACGAGCACGCGGCGCTGATCTATTGCCCGTTCCGCGCGCTCCTGCACCTGCCGACCTGGGCCGACCGCCGTCGTACCTTCGAGCGCGTCGCGGCGTCGCTTCGTCCCGACGGTCGGTTCGCCTGGAACGCCTTCGCCTTCGATCATCGCGTCGCTGCCCGCCTGGACGGGCAGCACCAGGACGAACCGGTTCCACACACGATTCGGTACGGAGTGGCCGACAACCGAATCGACATCGCGCTCGACGACGGCGCGACGAGCTCTCTGTGGTGGGCGACGAAGAACGAGTGGCTCGGGCTCCTCGACGTCGCCGGTCTCGAGCTGGAGGCACTCTACGGCGGCTTCGCCGGCGAGCCGTTCGACGACGACAGCCCGGAGTACGTGTTCGTCGCCCGCCGCTAGATTCCGGCGGTGCACGACGACGGCTACTTCGACGAGCGCGTCGCCGCGCGGTACGACGAGTCCTCGCAGGAGATGTTCGACCCGGCGGTCGTCGACCCGGTCGTCGACTTCCTCGTCGAGCTCGCCGGAAGCGGGCGGGCGCTCGAGCTCGGGATCGGAACGGGCCGGATCGCGCTTCCGCTCGCGGAGCGAGGAGTGCCGGTGCACGGGATCGAGCTGTCGAACGCGATGGTCGCGAGACTGCGCGCGAAGCCGGGCGGCGAAGACATCGGCGGTCACGATCGGCGACTTCGCGACGACGACCGTGGACGGGACGTTCGCCGTCGCCTACCTGGTCTTCAACACGATCCTGAACCTGACCACACAGGCGGCGCAGGTCGCGTGCTTCCGCAACGTCGCCGCGCACCTCGAGCCCGGCGGCTGCTTCGTGATCGAGGTGGGCGTCCCCGGGCTGCAGCGGCTCCCGCCCGGAGAGACGCTTCACGCCTTCTACGTCGGCGAGACGAGATGGGGCATCGACGAGTACGACGTCGCAACCCAGGGCCTCACGTCCCATCACTTCGTGGTCGAGGCCGGAAAGCTCGAGCGCTTCTCGGTTCCCTTCCGGTACGCGTGGCCCGCGGAGCTCGACCTGATGGCAGAGCTGGCGGGGATGACTCTGCGCGAGCGCTGGAGCGGATGGGAGCGCGAGCCGTTCACGAGCGACAGCCGCAAGCACGTGTCGGTCTGGGAGAAGCCGGCGAGCGTATGAGAGCTGTCGTCCACGACAGGTACGGGCCGGCGGACGTCCTGCGTCTCGAAGAGGTCGAGCGGCCCGTTCCCGCCGACGACGAGGTGCTGATCAAGGTCCACGCCACGACGGTCAACCGAACGGACACCGGGCTTCGCAGCGCCGAGTACTTCATCAGCCGCTTCTTCACGGGGCTCCTGCGGCCCAAGCGGCAGATCCTCGGCAGCGAGCTCGCCGGCGAGGTCGAAGACGTTGGAGCAGCCGTCACCGAGTTCGCGGCCGGTGACCACGTCTTCGGCGTCAACGCGAACTTCTTCGGCGCACACGCGGAGTTCGTCTGCATGCGTGAGACCGCGCCGCTGGCGCACAAGCCGACCGGCATGAGCTTCGACGAGGCCGCGGCGGTCTGCGACGGGGCGATCCTGGCACTGGCGTACTTGAAACGCGTGGATCCCCGGAAGGGCCAGAGGATGCTTCTCTATGGCGCGTCGGGATCCATCGGCACGGCCGGCGTGCAGCTGGCCCGGCACTTCGGCGCGCACGTCACCGCGGTGTGCGGCACGAAGGATGTCGAGCTCGTGGGGTCGCTCGGAGCAGACGAGGTCATCGACTACACGCAGGAGGACTTCACGAGGAACGGAGAGACGTATGACGTCGTCTTCGACGCGGTCGGCAAGCTGTCGCTCGGCCGCTGCAAGGGCTCGCTGAAGCCGGGTGGGGTGTACGCGTCGACCGACCTCGGATACCTCTGGCAGAACCCGTTCCTGGCGTTGTGGACATCGCGGATCGGCGACAAGAAGGTGCTGTTCCCGATCCCGAAGTACACGAAGAAGGACGTCCTCTTCCTCAAGGAGCTGATCGAGGCCGGGAAGTACCGGGCGATCATCGATCGGTCCTATCCCCTGGAGCAGTTCATGGATGCGACGAGGTACGTCGAGACGGGGCAGAAGACAGGGAACGTCGTCCTGACCGTGAGCGGCGAACGCGGGGCCTGAGCGGGGGCCATACCCCGCTGGGCGTAGCCGGCCGAAATACGCCTTCCGGCCGATATTCACGGGGCCGGGGCGGCGATAGCGTGGCCCTCATGCAAGAGGTCCTTCATAGAGAGCGCCCCGATATCACCAGCCGGCAGCGGGAAGTGGTTGCGCTGATCGCGGCCGGATGCTCCAACGAGGAGGTCGGCGACCGCCTCGGCATCTCACCTCGCACGGCGAAGGCGCATGCAGACGTCCTTCGCCAAAAACTCGGTGTCGCGCGGCGTCGACAGATCCCTGCGGCCTACAGGCTGCTCACGGGAGACGACCCGCTCGAACGAGGCCTCGGCTCGGCTCCGCCCGATCCGGGGGACTGACGGCACCGTGCCTGCGGTTCGCCGCAGGCACGGCCCTTACCTGCTCTCGTTCCCGCAGTCCACAGCCGCGGCGGATCGGAATACCCTTGTATCGCGGCCCAAGATGGAAACGGAGCAGAGCAAGAGCGGCGATCCAGTCGCAGCGCCGAGCCACATCATCGAGCGCCCGCGCCTCATCAAGCTCATGGAGGACAGCGGAGCCCGGGTGATCGTGCTGCAGGCGCCGGCCGGTTACGGAAAGACGACCCTCGCGCGGCAGTGGGCGGCGACAGGCGGGCGGACCGCCACTTGGTACCGATGCACACCCGCCTCGGCCGATATCGCCGTGCTGGCCCTGCATCTCGCCGCGTCACTCGCTGAAGTCGTGCCGGGAGCAGGGAAAGAGATGCAGCAGCGATTGCGCGCAGGCAGAAATCCAGGAAGCGACGTTGACCAGTTCGTGGAGTTGCTTGCTGAGAGGCTCGTTTCGTGGCCGGCGGCAGCGTGGCTCATCATCGATGACCACCACTTTCTCGGTTTGGGCACAGCCGCGGAGGCGTTCGTAGAGGGCATCGTTCTGGAAACCCCGGTGCGCGTTCTCTCGACGTCGCGCATGCGCCCGCAATGGGCATCGAATAAGAGGATCCTTTACGGCGAAGTCCTGGACTTGGATCAACGACTCCTGGCGTTCACGCAGCGAGAAGCCCGGAAAGTTCTTGGCGACCGCGATATTCCTCTTGCGGCACGAGCTCAGGGGTGGCCTGCGGTCGTGGGCCTCGCGTCCCGTCTCCCAGACAGTGTGATCCCTCGGAAGGAGCTACCCGAGGAGCTGTTTGGCTTCCTTGCCGAGGAACTCTTTCAGGATGCGACCCAAGCGCTCCAAGGCGTCTTGCTGCGCCTAGCCTTATGTCCCTCGTTCGACGTCCGCATGGTCAGTGTGGCACTCGACGGCGACGAGCCTGCTGCCGCCCTGTTGGAGTGTGCAGACCGTGGCTTCCTCCATCGCACCCGTGACGGCGACCTTGAGATGCATCCTCTGTTGCGTTCGTTCCTGCAAGAGAAGATCAAGCGATCACAGGACTCGCAACTACTCGCGCTGCCTGAACAAATCGCTCTGTACTTCCTAGATCGGAGGGCCTGGGACGAGACCTTTGCGCTGCAACTGTCGTTCCCAACTGGGTCGACCATCTTGTTGCTTCTCGAGCGCGCAGTCGACGACATGCTCGACGCCGGCCGACTCGAAACGGTCGTTCGTTGGCTGGACTTCGCCAAGGAGCGCGCTCTCCAACATCCGATCGTCGACCTCTCCGCTGCGAAAGTTGCGTTTCGACAGGCAGACCATGCCCGAGCCGAAGTGCTGGCGGCTTCGGCAGCGGACATGTTCGACACGGACAATCCCGCCCATGCAGTTGCGCTCATCACGGCCGGCCAAGCAGCCATGCTCGGCGACCGAACGCTAGAAGCTCGCAACTTCTTCGGTCGCGCTCGAAACACGGCTAGCCGGACTCGCGAACTCCGTGAAGCGCAGATGGGGGACTTCTTCGCCTCGCTGGAGCTTGAACACTCAGACGCGTCGCAGATTCTCGCGGAACTTGAGGCAGGCAGCCCAGTGGATCCTCGGACGAAGCTTCGGCTTGCAACAGCCCAGCTCTTGATCTCGGCGACTGTAGGAAGCATGGAGTCGGCAGCTGAGCTCGCCGGCCCGCTGTCCCATCTGGTTGAGACGGTTGAGGATCCGTATACGACCTCATCGTTTCTGTGCGCGCTAGCCGCGACGCAGGCGCTGTCGGCTCACTACCGGGAGGCTTTGGCGACGGCTGAGCGAGCCCTCGATATCGCCCAGGAGCTCGGACTCGATTTTGCGGTGCCTCACGCTAAGACGTTCATTGCGGTTGCCTTGACAGGTCAGCGCAAGTACGCGAGCGCCTCCGCAGTCTTGAACGACGTTGAGCGGCGGGCCCAAGACTCGGGCAACGCGTACGCCGTTGCCAATGCCGGCGCGTTCCGAGCGCGCCTTCTCTTGATGCAGGGAGGTGGGCGGCGGGTACTTGATCTGGTTCCGGCGGAGACACCCACTACCCCGCCCGGGCTGGTAGAAGAGCAGCGGATGATCCGTGCGCTCGCACTCGCCTGCGAGGGAGCGCTCGAGGAGGCGCTGAGCGCAAGTGAAATCGTGCGTTCGAAGCGATCTGAAGGGACAACGCTGAAAGCCTGCACACGTGCAATCGTGCATCTTCAGGAGCCGTCGCTAACGGACGAAACCCCAGAAGACGCGTACGCACTAGTGGCCGCGACTGGAAACTTCGATAGTTTGGTTTGTGCGTACCGAGGATTCCCTGAACTCCTACGGCAACTGTCCGAAAGCCACCACATCCGTCCGGACCTGCTTGCTCTCCTTTCACGCGCAAATGATGGTGCGCTCGCCTCGCGCGTCGGACTTGCGCCGCCACCACAGCTTCGCAAAGCGGCAGTCCTTTCAAGTCGCGAGCGGGAGGTGCTTGGTCTTCTCTGCGAGGGTCTGACTAATCGACAGATCGCAGGGGCTTTGTTCATCAGCCCTGCCACCGTAAAGGTGCACCTGCGTCATGTCTACGAGAAGCTCGGAGTCCAGAACCGGACTCAGGCAATACTCTCGGCCCGGGGCACGTAATCCGTCCCGGCGTTAAGACGCGTAAGCAGGTAGTCCGACGAGAATGGGCTGCTCGACGGGCGGAACCTGGGTTCGTCGATCCTCGAGCGGGTGGTCTGCAAAGAAGCCCGCTCGGTACTCCTCGGTTGCGCCCGTCAGGATGGCCTCAAAGGCAGCGACAACCCCGGTATCGAACTGGCTCTCCACGGCCTGCGCCAAGCGGATACGCGCCACGCGACTCGGCATCGCGTCGCGATACGGACGATCGGAGGTCATGGCGTTGTACGCATCAGCTACAGCGATGATTCGAGAGATGAGCGGTATCGCCTCTCTATCGAGTCGATCTGGGTAACCCTCACCGTCAATCCTCTCGTGGTGATGGCGCACGATCTTCGCGATGTCGCCGTAGTCGTCGACCTTTGCGAGAATGCCCTCGCCGATCTCCGAGTGGAGTTGCATTTGCCGCCTCTCCTCGAGGGTAAGCGCGCCAGGCTTATCAAGCAGGCCGGGCGCAAGCCCGATCTTCCCGATGTCGTGCACTAGTCCGCAGACGTACGCGAGCTGCTGCTCCCCTGCGGAAAGCTCCATCCGCGCAGCGATATCGCGCGCATAGATCGCGACCGCCGCCGAATGTCCGGCCGTGTACCTATCTCGGGCGTCGAGCGTGGCAACAAGCGCGCTTGCAAAAGAGAGGTTGGCGCGCTCTAGGCGCTCATTCGCCACCTTGAGGGCGTCGCTGACCTCGCGCTCCTGCCTATACAGCCGGTGAAGCTGCTGCGCCGCGAACGCGGGCGGGAAGAAGAGGAGAATGCTCCACTCAGAAACCTGCTGGTACGCGTACGCCAAGATCACCACGACAGGTGCATAAAGCGGAACCGTGGCAATCACCACCGGTCGGACAGACCGGATGTATCCGCCCAGCGATCCGGTCCGCCGGAGAACCACCGTCAAGGCTCCGAGCACGGCATCGACGATGGCTTCAGCGAAAGCGGCCGCGGCGGCGACGAGGAGGAGCTTTCCCGGTGACTCAACCTCAGCCATCAGCGTTGCCACCGTTCCGGCGACTCCCCCGGCGACGGCCCTCATTGAAGTCCAGACGAGCCAGCGGGTATATGGCCTGCGCAGGTCGGGCAGCAGACCGATCGCACCGACCAGCATGGCGGCGAGCGGTCCGTAGATGACACCCGCGAACAGCATCGGCAAGACAGCAACGGAGATCTCGGCGTTGGGACTGATACGAACTGTCTGGCGCTCAGCCCCGATCGCGATGACGCCAAGGAGGGCAATCGCCCAAAGGGGAGCCTCGAGTGTGCTACCCGTCAGAGCGAGCGCAACTGCGTAGATGATCGCACCGCTCGCGAGGACCGCTCCGTAAACGACAAGAGCACGAGGAACAACCAGGTCGCTGATAGCGGCCTTTTGCCTACGGAATCTAGCGGAAATTACTTGCATCTCACCCAAAAGGGGTATAAGCTCGCTCTCGCCGTCAGTCCCCTACCAAGGGAGTTCATCCGTGAAGGTTCGCCTTTACACGCTTCTTGCTTCGTTGGCGTCTGTCGCCGCAGTCGCCGGTTCCACGAAGCCCTGGTAACGAGCACGTAGCATCCGTTTTCCACAACTTGTGGGCATCCCCCTGTTGAGGGATATCCACAGAGTTGGGGAAAGCGCGAACTTGGGGTCGCGCCGGTGGCCCGCCTGAGAGGCCCGAGGGCCGCCGGCTTTGACCGTTCCCAGCGCGCGCAGCGCCTGGATGGCTAGCCGATCAGGCTGCGGCGAAAGCCGACGGCCACGGCGTGAGCACGCGACCGTGCCTGCAGCTTTGCCAGCAGGTGGCGCACGTGAGACTTGACGGTCTCCTCGCTGAGGAAGAGCCGCTGACCGATCTCTCGGTTCACGAGGCCCTCCGAGATCAGTTGAAGAACCTCGATCTCGCGGGCGGTCGGCTCCTGTTCGAGCTCCTTGAGCGGCGCCGTGAAGGGAATGACTTCGGCGTTGCCGTTCTGGCGCCGGGCCGCGACCGCTTCGAAGCGGCGCGAATGGTCCATGTACCGGCTCAGGATCTCCTTACGCTCAGCTGCGTCCACGAGGGTGCTATCGGCGCCGGAGTGACCCTCCTTGACTACCTCATTGGAGTGATCCCTCTCACCCATTTGGCTTATCCGTCCCGCTGCTAGCTTGCGGCGGCGGTGCAGCCCCTCGCGGAAACCCTCGTCGTCGACCTCACGCGCAACCTTCCCGGCCCCTTCGCAAGCCGCGAGCTGCTGCGCCTCGGGCGCGCGCGTCGTGCGGCTCGAGAGCCCCGACGGCGACCCGGTTCGCGACGTCGCGCCGAGCTGGGACGAGCGCCTGAACGCCGGCAAGGAGTCCGTAGTCTGCGACCTCAAGCGCGAGCCCGAGCTCGGCAAGGCCCTGCTCGCCCGCGCGGACGTGGTGCTCGAGGGCTTCCGGCCCGGAGTAGCCGAGCGGCTTGGGCGTGGGGCCCGACAGCGCCCCCGACACGACCGTCTACTGCTCGATCACGGGCTTCGGCGAGGAAAACACCCGCGTCGGCCATGACATCAACTACATGGGCTGGGCGGGCGGGCTCGCGGCGACGGTGCCGGCGATGCCCCCGCTGCCGATCGCCGACCTGGCCGCAGGCGCGCTCACGGCGGTCACGCGCGTCCTCGCAGCGCTGTTGGAGCGAGCGCGATCCGGCCTCGGCGCCAGAATCGTCGTCTCGATGACCCACGAAGCCCATGAGCTGGCGCAATTCGGCGGCCCGCTGACCGGCGAGCTCGCCTGCTACCGGATCTACCAGGCCGCCGACGACGGCTTCGTCACGGTCGGCGCGCTCGAGCCGCACTTCTGGCAGCGGCTCTGCGAGCTGATCGAGCGGCCTGACCTCCTCAGCCGCAGAACGGACGCACACACCGAGCTGGAGGACGTCTTCCGGGCGCGTGACACCGACGACTGGCTCGAGCTCTTCGACGGGGAAGACGTCGCCGTCGGCCCGGTCGCAACGCTCCAGGAGGCCGCATCGGAGTTCGGTCGGCCGGCAAACGTCGCACCACCCCCGCGTCTCGGCGAGCACACGGACGCCTGGCGGCAGGAGCTAGGCCTGTGAGGCGCTCGTCGCGCTGATCCTCGCCGCTGCGGCGGTCGCGCCGCCCGCAGCCCTTGCCGGCCCCGAGCTGACCTTCTCGCGCCCCGAGGCCTTCGGCGGGGGCGTCTTCAGCCTCGCCACGAGTGCGCCGCGCCGGCTCGTCAACGGCAGCTCGGCCGCCTGGAGCCCGAACGGGCAGCAGCTGGCGCTGGTCGGCCGGCGACGGCGCCGCGCTGCACGTCGTCGATCGCGACGGGCGCAACCGCGCTCTGCTGGCGTTCGGCCCGGTCGCCTCGCCCGACTGGTCGCCCGACGGCCGCAGCCTCACTTTCGAGCGCTTCGGGTTCATCCACAGGATCGACGCCGACGGGACCGACGAGCGTCGCATCGCCCGCGGCCGAAGCCCCGCCTGGTCGCCCGGCGGCGTGCGGATCGCTTTCGTCAGCGACCGCGGCGGCACCGACGACCTCTTCACCGTCAAGGCGGCCGGGGGCGGGCTCGCGCAGCTCACGTCCGGGCTCGGCAGCGAGACCGATCCGTCCTGGGCTCCCAACGGCAGGCGACTGGCCTACGTGACCGACGAGGCCGGCGCGCCCGAGGTCGCCCTGCTCGACGTCGCCAGCCGCGCGATCGCGCCGCTCACGAACGACAAGGCGATCGCGGCCGGGCCCGGCTGGTCGCCCGACGGTCGCAGGATCGCCTACGTCAGCACCCGCGACGACGTGGACGCGGTCTGGTCGGTCGCCGGCCGTGGGCGGTCTCCCGCGCCGCGTCGCGCTGGGCCCCGCCGAACGCCCGCGCTGGCGCCCCCAGCCCGGACGTCGTAGAGCTGCTCCCCGACCTCGATCAGGCGCCTCCGACCGATCTGGACGTGCGCAGCGAGCACGGCCGCCATCGACTCTGGTTCACGGCGGCGACGGACAACGTCGGCATCGGTCCGCTGATCGTCAACGGCGCGCGCCCGACCAGCGCGATCACGATGCCGGCCCTGCAGCGTGTCCGGCTGAACGACGGCGGGACGCGCACCTACCCGCGCGTGGGCTTCTGGCGCTACAACCACTCGTCGCACCACTCCCACTGGCACCTGCTGCACTACCAGCGCTACGAGCTGCGCCAGGCGGACGGCTCGGTGCTCGTGCGAGACCGCAAGAGCGGGTTCTGCCTCGGCGACCGCTACGGGATCGCGCGCGGAAGCGTGCTCAATCGCGTTCGGCGTGCCGGTGTTCACGGGCTTCTGCAACCTCCACAGCCGGACGCGCTGTCCGTTGACGGCGGCACGTCAGTCGGGTTCTCCGACCGCTACCACTCGCGCCTCGACGGCCAGAACGTCGACATCACGAGCGTCCCGGCCGGCGACTACACGCTCGTGCACAAGACGAACACGCAGCTCCTGATCCGCGAGCTCCGCTACTCGAACAACGCGGCCTCGGTGGCGATCCGGCTGACCAGGCCGAACGGACGCCCGGCCGTGCGTGTGCTCAGGGTTTGCCCGGACTCGGATCGGTGTCCGTAGGCTCGCCGGGCGCGAGCATCTTGCCCACGCTGCCGAGTGCGTTCGCGAACTCGCTCGGGATGATCCAGATCTTGTTCGAGTCGCCCTGCGCGATCTCCGGAAGCATCTGCAGGTACTGGTAGGCGAGCAGCCGCGAATCGGCGTTCCCCGCGTGGATGGCCTGGAACACCGTCTCGATCGCCTTCGCCTCGCCCTGCGCCTCCAGCGCCTGGGCTTCCTTGCGGCCCTCGGCCTTCAGGATCGCGCTCTGCTTCTCGCCCTCGGCGGTCAGGATCGCGGACTGCTTGACGCCCTCGGCGGTCAGGATCGCGGCGCGGCGGTCGCGGTCGGCCCGCATCTGCTTCTCCATCGCCTCCTGGATCGAGCCGGGCGGGTCGATCGCCTTCAGCTCCACGCGGTTGACCCGCACCCCCCACTTGCCGGTCGCCTCGTCGAGCACGCACGCGCAGCTGCGCGTTGATCTGGTCGCGTGAGGTGAGCGTGTCCTCCAGCGAGATCCCGCCGATCACGTTTCTCAGCGTCGTGACGGTCAGCTGCTCGATCGCCTGGATGTAGTCGGCGATCTCGTAGGTGGCGGCCTTCGGCTCGGTGACCTGGAAGTAGATGACCGAGTCGATGTTCACGACGAGGTTGTCCTCGGTGATCACCGGCTGCGGCGGGAACGAGACGACGTTCTCGCGCAGGTCGATCAGCGGCCGCAGGCGGTCGACGAACGGGATCAGGATCGTCAGGCCCGCGTCGAGCGTGCGGTTGTAGCGGCCGAGCCGCTCGACGATCCCCGCCTTCGACTGCGGCACGATCCGCACCGTCCGCGCCAGCACGATCAGCACGAGCACCGCGACGACGAGCAGGGCGATCAGGGCTTCCATGCAGCTGCCTCCTCTATTCGTAGACGAGCGCCGTCGCGCCCTCGATCCGTGCCACCTCGACCCGCTTGCCCGGCTCGATCACCTCGCCGTCCATGAAAGCGCGGGCGGACCACACCTCGCCGCCGATCTTCACCTGGCCGCTCAGGTCGTCGACCCGCTCGGTCACGACCCCTTTCGCGCCCACCAGGGCGGCCGTGCCGGTGCGAAGCTGCGCGGGAGTGCGCAGATGCCGCTTCGCCACCGGGCGAATCAGCGCAAGAGACGCGATCGAGCCGGCGATGAAGACGACGAGCTGCACGACGAGCCCGGCACCGAGCGCGGCGACGACGCCGGCCAGCACGGCCGCGATCGCGATCAGCCCGAGCAGGAAGCTGAGGGTGAGGACCTCGCCGATCGCGAGAACCGCCGCAAGGATGACCCACAAGACCCAGTCGGGCACGCGTGGGGAATCCTAGAGCAGGCCGAGCGCCGCCGGCAGCTCCCGCAGGTCGGTCAGGCGGTCGTCGCGCTCCGGGTAGACGTTCTCGCGGTCGAGCAGGAAGGCGCGCATTCCGAGCGCCTCCGCCCCCTCGATGTCGTCCTCGGGCGAGTCGCCCACCATCGCCGTCTCCTCGGGCTCGACCTCGAGCTGCTCGAGTACCGCCAGGAAGATCGACGGATGCGGCTTGGTGAAACCGTGGCGGCGCGAGGCCACGGCAGCATCGACGTCCAGCCTGTGGTCGGCGACGAACTCGTCCAGGTCGCGCGCGCCGTTCGAGACGAGGCCGATCTTGAGGCGGTGGCGCCGGAGCAGCTCGAGCGTGGGCAGGGCGTCGTCGTACAGGCTGAAGTTGTGCGAGCGCTCCCAACGGCGCTCGATGTCGACCGCGCACTCCCGCACGCGGGCGCTCTCGCCTCCGCCCATCCCACGCACGATCCGCTCGGTGAACGCGTACCAGATCTCCTCGTCGTGCTCGAGCGCGGGGTGCTTCCGGAGGCCTTCGAGCGCACGCACCCGGGCCTCCTCGTAGAGCGCCGGATCGAGGTCGAGGCCGTACTGCTCGCCTGCAGCGCGGTAGCCGTCGGGCCCAAGCTCGGGGCCGGGCCGCACGAGCGTGAAGTCGACGTCGAAGAGGACTGCGCGGAGGGTCGAAGCCAAGGCGACCGCGGAGGATAGCCTGACCCCCTGTGGCCACCCTCGTCGACGCTCTCGCCGGCGCTCGGACCCTGCAGGCGTTCCGAAGCCGCGACTTCCGCCTCGTGTGGGCGGGCCAGACGGTCTCGCTGATCGGCAACGCAGCCTTCCTGGTCGCCATCGGCTGGAAGACGCTCGAGATCACCGGCTCGCCGGCCTCGCTCGGCGTGGTGCTGGCGGCCGAGGGTCTGGCCATGCTCGCGACGCTGCTGATCGGCGGTGCTCTGGCAGACCGCTACGAGCGACGGCGGCTGATGATGATCTCCGACCTCGCGCGCCTCGGCGTTGTCGCGGCGCTGGCGGTCACCGACGCGGCCGGGGAGCTCACGTTTCCGCTGCTGATCGCGTTCGCGGTCGGCGTCGGCCTCGGCGACGGCTTCTTCCACCCCGCCTTCGGCGGGATCGTGCCGCTCGTGGTGGAGAAGCCGTACCTCGCGTCGGCGAACGCGATGATCGGCATCTCCCGGCAGCTGAGCTTCCTGATCGGGCCGGCACTCGCAGCCGGGCTGTACGGACTGACCGGGTCGGCCACCGTCTTCGCCTTCGACGCGGCTAGCTTCGCGGTCTCGTTCGTCCTCCTCTGGCTCGCGCGTCCGCGCGCGATCCAGCCCGAGCCGGGAGAGGGGACGCTGAAGGAGATCTTCGCCGGGGCGCGCTACGTCGCCAGCGTCCCCTGGCTCTGGGTCACGATCCTGCTCGCCGCTCTCGTGCTGATGCTGGTGATGGCGCCGATCCAGGCGCTGATGCCGCAGCTGATCAAGGACAACTTCGACCGCGGCGTCGGTTCCTACGGGCTGATCTTCTCGTTCCAGGCGGCCGGGATGGTGCTCGGAACGATCATCTTCGGGCAGACGAACCCACGGCGGCACCGCGTCGTCCTCACGTACGTCGCCTGGGCGCTCAACGACCTGCTCACGATCCTGTTCGCGCTTTCCCACCACTACGAGGTCGCGGTCGGGCTCGTCTTCCTGCGCGGCGCACTGATCGCCTACGGGATCGCGATCTGGGAGACCGTCTTGATGGAGCTGGTGCCGGAGAACAAGCTCTCGCGCGTCATCAGCCTCGACTTCTTCGGCTCGCTGGGCCTGACGCCGATCGGGTATGCGCTGGCGGCCGTCCTCGTGGGCGTGTTCTCGCCGTCGGCGATCATCGTGGCGGGCGCCTCGATCGCGATGGTGCTCTGGCTGGCGCCGCTCTCTCTGCGTAGTGTTCGCCAGGCCGCTTGATGCCGACGCCTGCCGACATCCTCGCCTCCGCCAAGACGATCGCGCTGGTCGGCGCCTCGCCGAACCCGGACCGGCCGGCCTACGGCGTGATGCGCTATCTGCTCGCGGCTGGTTATCGCGTGATCCCGGTCCGGCCGCTCGACTGCGACGACGTGCTCGGGATCCCGTGCGTCGCCACGCTCGCCGAGATCGAGGAGCCGATCGACCTCGTGGACGTCTTCCGCAACGTGGAGGCTTGCCCCGCGCATGCGCGCGAGGCCGTCGAGGTGGGAGCGAAGGCGCTCTGGCTCCAGCTCGGCCTCGTCTCGCCCGAATCGAGGCGAATCGCGACCGAGGCGGGGCTCGATTACGTCGAGGACGAATGCACCGCGGTCGTGCACCGGTCGCTGGCCGCCTGAGGTTTGAAGCCGGTTCTCCGCTAACCTGTCGCTCTCTCGGGGTGTGGCGCAGCCTGGTAGCGCGCTCCGTTCGGGTCGGAGAGGTCCCCAGTTCAAATCTGGGCACCCCGATATCTCCATAATCATCGCGTGGCTCGACGCGACGCGATCCTCCAGTACGCCGCCGACCTGCTCGACCTGGACGCATACCCGGACGGCGGGCCGATGGGCTTGCAGGTCGAAGGTGCCGACGAGGTGACGAAGATCGCGTGCGGCGTCTCCGCCTCGCTCGCGCTGTTCCAGCGGGCGACCGAGCAAAAGGCGCAGTTGCTGATCGTCCACCACGGCCTGCTCTGGGACAAGGACTCGCGCCGGATCGACGGCCCGATGGGCAGGCGCCTGCAGGCGCTCTTCGACGCCGACCTCACGCTCGCCGCCTACCACCTCGCCCTCGACGCGCACCCGGAGGTCGGCAACAACGCACTGCTCGCCAAGACCCTCGGCATCGAGCCGAAGGAGCGCTTCGCGGGGATCGGCTTCGGCGGCCCCTTGCGCCCGCCCACCGAGGCGCAGCGCTTCGCCCGACGGGTCGGCGAGAAGCTCGGTCGCGAGCCGCTGGTCTTTCCGCACGGGCCGGACACCGTCAAACGCGCCGCGGTCGTGACCGGCCGGGGCGGGAGGTTCCTCGCAGAGGCGGCGGCAGCCGGGTACGACCTGTTCCTGACGGGCGAAGCCGAGGAGCCGTCGCTCCATCTCGCGCGAGAGCTCGGCATCCACTACGTCGCGGCCGGCCACTATGCCACCGAGCGTCTGGGTATCCAGGCCCTGGCCAAGAAGCTCGCCGAGCACTTCGGCATCCAGGCCGACTACATCGAGCTAGGCAACCCGGTCTAGGACTCCCGCGCTGGCCGGGCGGGGCTCCCGCCCGGCAGAGCCGGGCTGCGCCCCTCCCTCGCCTCTGTGGCGGCATCACACGAGTCCAACAGCGCTCGGATCGCGTCGAGGCAGGCCTCGGGCCGCTCGGCGATCACCAGATGACCGGCGCCCGCGACGACGCGCAGCGGTGCGCCGAGCCGGCGCGAATACTCGAACCCGTCGGAGACCGGCACCTGCGGATCGCGTGCGCCCCACACCAGCATGCTCGGGCAGCTCACCCGCTCGAGGTCGAGTCGCGGATCGTCCGCGGCCAGCGCCATCGCCGCCCCGGCCGTGTCGGTGTGGAGCAAAGGTCCCTCGAGCAGGCCCTCGGTCGCGACGGGCGATATGGACGTCCCGTCCGGCGTGGCCCAGCTTCCCCAGACGAGCGCCCGCAGCCTGTCCGAGCGGGCGATCCGCTTGCGATGCGGCGCGATGCAACCGTCCCGGCCGGACGAGGGAGCTGAGCCAGAGGGCCTGACGCGCCCGGCGGGTGCTCGAGCCGATCCCCGCCGCGGAGACCAGCACGAGGCCGCGCACGTGCTCCGGCCGCCGCATCGCGAGCCGGAGAGCCACCACGCAGCCCAGCGAGTGCCCGACGACCACGGCCGGCCCCATCGCCTCCCGTTCGAGCACGAGCCCCAGCCGGTCGGCGAACGGCTCGAGGCTCGGCACCGCCGGGAGCGGCGACGAGCCTCCGTGGCCGGGCAGGTCGGGGACGAGGACGCGATGGTCGCGGGCGAGCTCGGGCGCCAGCTCCGCCCAGTTCGACGCAGCCCCCCGAGCCCGTGCACGAGCACGATCGAGGAGCCTTCGCCGCCGACGAACCAGCGCAGGCGCACTCCCTTCACGGGCTCGCGGTGCTCTGCGAAGCCGCTTGCCGAGAGGCTCGTTGCGCTCGTCATCAACCGCCATTATTCTGTGGAGTGATGATTTTGGAGGGGGTCCGGGTCCGATGATTCCCGGAGACAGCACAATCGATCGGTAGGCGAGCCCGTCAGCTACGTGTGACGGGCTTTTTCTTTGCCGGAAGGAGGAGTGACATGGCGAACCACCTGACGCCCGACGAGCTCTCGAAGGAGCTGGGCATCGATCGCCAGGAGGTCATCAAGGTGTGCGTCGAGGAAGGCGTACCGATCTACCAGGGCAAGATCGACAAGACCCTGTTCCAGGCACAGCTCCAGGCGTTGGGCGCCATGGAGCCGCGCCACTAGCTAGCGCGCGGCAGCCTTCTTCCGGGAGCGGGGCTTCGCCTCGGCCTTCTTCTTGGCCGGCTCTGCTTTCTTGTCCGTGATCTCGGCCACGCTTTGCCGGAGCGCCTCCATGAGGTCGATCACGGGTGCGTCGGGCACCGGCTCGGGCGCGGCGATCTCCTCGCCCGCGAGCTTGGACTCCAGCATGGCACGGAGGTCGCGCCGGTATTCGCTCGTGAGGTCGGCCGGGTCGAACTCGCCGACGAGGCTGTCGATCACCTGGCGCGCCAGGGCGAGCTCCGGCTCCTTCACCGTGGTCTCGCCGACGGCCTCCTCGATCTCCGCCTGTGAGTGGACGTCCTCGGCCACGAACATCGTCTCGAGCACGAGAGCGTCGCCCTTGGGCCGGATCAGACAGAGGTTCTCGGCCCCGCGCAGGACAAAGCGGCCGAGCGCGGCGGTGTTCGTCTCGCGCATCGCCTCGAGCAGCAGGACGTAGGGCCGTCGCTGCGCGGTGGCGCTCGCGGGTACGAGGAAATAGGTGCGGTCGAACCAGACAGGGTCGACGTCGTCCGTCGGCACGAAGCGCGTGATCTCGATCGCGCGCGAGTCGTCGCGCTGCATGATCGCCTCGAGGTCGGCGTCCTCCACGATCACGAACTGGCCCTTCGCGACCTCCCAGCCCTTGACGATCTCGTCGTTCGGAACCTCGCGCTCGTGCTGCGGACACCAGCGCTTCTGCTTGATCGGCGTCCCGCACTCGCGGTGCAAGGTCCGGAAGCTGACGTCCTTAGACCGCGCAGCCGGCTTCGTGGCCAGCGCGAGGCCGATTGGGATGTTCACCAGGCCGAAGCTGATCGAGCCGTTCCAGATCGTCCGCATACGCTCTCCAAAGTCTAGTGGGACCAGGGATTTTCGCCTCCCTGAGCACTTTCCCTTCGCATAGGCTTCGTCGGGATGGCGACCGACACTGCGGCCGAGTCCCGAGCGACGACGAGCGGCCCCGGGCCGCGGACTATTCCCGCGCTCTGGCAGAAGGCGGTTTCGGCCGGCCGGACGAATCCCGCCTACCTCTTCGAGCACGGCGACCACTGGCACGAGATCTCGTGGGCCGAGGCGGCAGCCGCCGTCGAGGAGATCGCCAACGGCCTGCTCGCGCTCGGACTGAAGAAGGGCGACGCCTTCGGCATCCTCGGCCGCACGACGCCCGAGTGGACGCTCTTCGACTTCGCGCTCGGCTCGATCGGCGTCGTCCCCGCGCCCGTCTACCCGTCGAGCTCGGCGAAGGACACCCATTACGTGCTCGACCACTCGGAGGCCCTCGGGGTGCTGGTCGAGGACGACGAGCAGCTCGCCAAGATCCGCGAGGGCGGCGAGATCCCGCGCCTGCAGCACATCTACCGGTACGCCGACCTGGACGACCTGCGCGCGAAGGGCCGCGAGTTCGCCGCCGGCCAACCCGACCGCCCTCTCCGACGCGAGCTCGGCGATCGGCGACGACGACCTCTTCACGTACATCTACACCTCGGGGACGACCGGCCCGCCGAAGGCCTGCATGATCCTGAACCGCAACTACTACGACATGGTCGCCAAGGTGGACGAGGTGCCGTCGTTCATCGGCCCCGACGACATCGTCCTGCTGTACCTGCCGCTGGCGCACAACTTCGGTCGCTGTCTGCACCTGCTCGCGGCCTACGTCGGCTTCACGACCGCGTTCTGCCCCGATCCGCTGCGGGTGGGCGAGGTCGCCCCGATGGTGCGGCCGACGGTGCTGCCGAGCGTCCCCCGCGTCTACGAGAAGGTGCACACGGCCGTGCTCGCGAGCTTCGACGAGGCGACGGGGGTCAAGCGGAAGCTGATCGACTGGGCGCTCGGCGTCGGACGCCGTGTCAGCCGGCAGCGCCAGGATGGCCGGCCGGTTTCGCGCGGCCTCGCCGCACAGCATCGGCTGGCCGACCGGCTCGTGTTCTCGAAGGTGAAGAAACGGCTCGGCGGGCGCCTGAAATTCGGGATCTCCGGCGGCGCTCCCCTCTCGAAGGAGGTTGCGGAGTTCTTCCACGTCCTCGACATCACGATCCTCGAGGGCTACGGCACGACGGAGTGCACGACGGCGTCCAACGTGAACATGCTGGAACGCTTCCGCTTCGGGACGGTCGGGCCCGCGCTCCCGGGGATCGAGCTGCGCCTGGCCGACGACGGCGAGCTGCTCGTCCGCAGCACGACTGTCTTCGCCGGCTACTACAAGGATCCCGAGGCCACCAAGGAGGTGCTGGGCGCGGACGGTTGGCTGAGTACCGGCGACATCGCGTCGATCGACTCGGACGGCTTCGTCACGATCACCGACCGCAAGAAGGACATCCTCGTGACCGCGGGCGGCAAGAACGTCGCGCCCCAGAACATCGAGAACGACCTCAAGGCGTCCAAGTACGTCTCTCAGGCCGTCGTGCTCGGCGACCGCAAGCCCTATGTCGCGGCTTTGATCACCCTCGACGAGGTCGAGATCGCGAAATGGGCCGACCGCGAGGCGTCGATCGAGGAGCTCGCCGCCGACGAGGGCGTCCGCGACCTGATCCAGGGCGTGGTCGACGACGTGAACAGCGAGCGCTCACGCTTCGAGCAGATCAAGCGCTTCAGGATCCTCCCGCGGGACTTCAGCGCGGAGCACGAAGAGATCACCCCCACGCTCAAGCTGCGACGCCGCGTCGTGCAGGAGCACTTCGCGGACGAGATCGACCAGCTCTACGCCTGAGCGAGCGCCTCAGAGGCGCTTGGCGCCGACGTACGTCGAGTCGTACCAGCCGCTCATCGACGAGATCTTGACGACGTCGCCGGTGTGCGGTGCGTGGATGAAGCTGTTGCCGCCGACGTAGATGCCCATGTGGCCCAGGCCGTTGAAGAAGACCAGGTCGCCGGGCTGAAGCTGGCTGCGGTCGACCGGCGTGCCCATCCCGTACTGCGCCGCGGCGTTGTGAGGCAGCGAGACACCGATCTGCGCGAAGACGAACATCGCGAAGCCCGAGCAGTCGAATCCGCCGGGTGACGAGCCGCCGTAGACGTACGGCGTGCCGAGGTACTGCATCGCGATCCCGACGACGCCGCCGTAGCGCGCGGCCGGCGCCGTGGGCAGCGAGGAGGCGGCGGTCCCCGGATCCAGCCGCTGAAGGGTTGTTGCAAGCACGGGCGCGGCCGCGGTCGCAACCGACGCCTGCGCACGGGCGCGCCGCTCGAGCTCGACTTGCCGCGCGCGCTCGGCCGCCTGCATCTGCGCGATCTGCCCGCGGATGGAGCTGAGGAGCTGGCGGCGGGTCGCGAGCTGGCTCTCGATCGACGCCTTCTGGCGAGCGCGCTCGGCGACGAGCTCGGCCGCGCGGGCCTTCGCTCGCTTCAGGCGCGCGCGCCTCGTCCGCACGTCGTTCCCGTAGATCACGACCTCACCGAGCACTCGGGTGCCTTGCTCGGAGACGCGCCCGACGGTGTCGACGCGACTGAGGAAGTCGTCCAGGCTCGTGGCGCCGATGAGAACCTCGAGCGTCGAGTCGCCGCTGCCTCCAGAGGTGTAGATGGCAACGGCGTGGTCGGCGAGGACCGTGCGGGCGCGTTGCAGGTTGGCGCGCGCGATCCCGAGCTCGCGGCGGTTCTCGGCCAGGTCCGCCTTGACCTCCGCCAGGCGTGAGTTGGCGAGGTTGTAGGCCTCGATCGCGTGCGAGAGGTTCGAGTCGAGGCTCTGGATCTGCCCGAGCACGCTCTGCGCCTGTGCCTGTTTGGAGCCGATCGACCCCGGTTGCGGGGTTGCTGAACTGGTCACCGCCAGAGCCGCGACAAAAGCGAGAATCAGTGGCGCCGCCAGCCGCTTCATGCGTGCGGGAATGCTGCTCCCGCCTGCGGCCGGCGCACCGGGTGGGGACCCCGGTACGTCACGAGTCGCGCACCCTAGCAATCCTCTCGGATGGTCGCAACGGTTGTGTAAATCCGAGAAATGCGTTATAGGCCGGGCTTCCGGGAACACTCAAAGGGTGAAGAACACTGTGCTACGGTCCCGCCCCGTGCGAGCGCCAGGACCCGTTTTGCGGGCTCTCTTCGTCGTGTGCTTGGCGGCCCTCGCGAGCTCTCTCCCGGCGGCCGGAGCCGAGCCTGCGAACCGTCTCCGTACCCAAGCGGAGGATCTTCGGCGGGCGAATCAGTCGCTCGCGAGCCAGGCCGCCTCCGCACAGGCCGACCTGAGCGCGCTCGAGGGCCAGCTCGCCGGCACGCGCGCGCGTCTCGCCAGGCTGCGCGACCAGGGTGAGCGGCTGGCCCGCAGGCAGGCAGAGGCGCGAACCCAGCTCGACGTTGCCCGTGACGGGCTGCGCATCTCTCAGCGCCGGCTCGCCGAGCGCGTTCGCGCTCTCTACGAGCAAGGCAAGCCCGAGCCGCTCGCAGTGATCCTCGGCGCCCAGACCCTGGACGACGCGCTCTCCGGCGTGGAGCACCTGACCCGCATCGCCGACGACGACCGTCAGTACATCGTGCGTGCGCGCACCGCTCGCAAGAAGCTGATCGCGGTGACCGCCGCGCTCGCGCAGCGCGAGGCCGAGAACGAGAGCCTGCGTGCCGCCGCCTCCGATGCAGCCGACACGCTGATCCGCGCGCGGGCGCAGCGGTTGTCCCGGATCGCCTCGCTGGCAGCACTCCGCGACAGCAACGGCCAGCGGATCTCGGCACTCGAGTCGACCGCGCGCTCTCTCGCCTCCGTGGCGGGCGCGCCGACGGCGACCGGCACGACGGTGCTCGAGGCACCCGCCGCGAGCGGATCGCGGCTGCTGACAGTGGTGGCGACCGGCTATGCCCTGCCGGGCCGCACCGCCAGCGGCATCCCGGTCGGCCCGGGAGTCGTCGCCGTCGATCCTTCGGTGATCCCGCTCGGCACCCGCCTCTCGATCCCGGGCTACGGGCAGGGAATCGCGGCCGACACGGGCGGCGCGATCGTGGGCGCCCGCATCGACCTCTGGTTCTCCTCGGTGGCCGACGCCCTCGCCTGGGGCCGGCGCTCTGTGACGATCTCCGTCGGCGGGTAGGCTTTCGCCCTACTCGTGGACGTGATCGAGAAGCCTGATCCGGCCCCACCGCGCGCGACAGAGACCCTTCGCGTGCTGCTGGTGGACGACCACGACCTGTTCCGCACCGGTCTGCGCAACCTGCTCGAGGAGCAGGCGGTCCAGGTGGTCGGCGAGGCCGCCGACGGCGCCCAGGCCATTCGCATGGTGCGCGAGCTCGCCCCGGACGTGGTCGTGATGGACCTGAACATGCCCGGCATGACCGGCGTGGAGGCGACGCGGCAGGTGACCAGCCTGGCGCCGCTGACACGCGTGGTGGTGCTGACGATCTCGGACCAGGACGAGGACGTCATGAACGCGATCCTCGCCGGCGCTTGCGGCTACCTGATGAAGGACTCCTCGATCCAGGACCTGATGCAGGGGATTCGCGCGGCCGCGGTCGGCGAGTCGCTGATCTCGCCGCACATCGCCGCGAAGGTGCTTCAGCGCATGCGCGCGACGGGGACGAACGAGCAGGACGCCGCCACGATCCGGGCCGAGCTGTCCGACCGTGAGATCCAGGTGCTCAAGCTGATCGCCAACGGCAAGGACAACGCCCAGATTGCCGCCGATCTCCACATCAGCCCGAAAACGGTCAAGAACCACATCTCGAACATCCTGATGAAGCTGCAGATCGACAACCGCATCCAGGCTGCGGTTTACGCCGTTCGCAGCGGAATCGTCTCAGGCGGCGCGGCAGCGAGCGCGAGGCGCTCGCGAAGCGAGACCAGGGTGTCGCGAAGGCCGGCGAGCTCCCGCTCGGAAACCGCCAGGCGGCGGGCCAGCGAGGCGAGCTCCTTCGTGCGCGGCTCGCCGCGACCGTCCGCGAGATCGGCGGCGATCGCGCCGATCTGGCGTTGGAGCCGCCAGTGCTCGGCCTCGAGCGCGAGTGCCCGCGCGTAGCCGTCGGTCAGTGTCGTCTCCATGTGGGCACGGACGTCGGGGCTGTCGCCCTCGCTGGGCGATTGCAGCAGCGAATCGATGCGCGAGATGAGGGTCGAGAGGTCGTCCATGGGCGGCCCTGCGGCTCGTTCGATTATCGAGGTCACGGGCGGCATCCGCTATGGGCCGCGCGGCCTATCTTGCCGCTTCGGAGGCCCATTTGAGGCTGTCATTACAATCCCGCGGATGCGAGCCCGCCTCCGCCTGCTCGGCGCCCTCCTCGCAGTCGCCCTCCTGGGAGCCGGCGCCGCCGACGCGGCACCGCGCGGGAAAGAGGCACTTGCGACCAAGCTCGCGCGGGCGCTGCAGGCTCCCGGGGTCTCGCGCTCCTCCGCGATCGCGGTCGAGCTCGGAACGGGCCGGGTCGTCTACGCACGCAACCCGTCGCTGCCGCTGGTCCCGGCCTCGAACGAGAAGCTCGCGGTGACGTATGCCGCGCTCGTCTCGCTCGGGCCCGTCTATCGCATCGAGACCCAGGTGCTCGGGATCGGCGAGCAGGACGGCTTCGAGTGGCACGGCGACCTCGTGCTCAAGGGCTACGGCGACCCGACGCTCTCATCGCTGGGGCTGCGCCGGCTCGCGGCCGAGGTGCGCGCGGCCGGGATCCGGCTCGTCACAGGGCGGATCTTCGGAGACGAGTCCTATTTCGACACCTTCCGCATGGGGCCCGGCTGGAAGCCGCACTTCTTCATCAACGAGTCGCCCCCGCTCTCGGCCCTGACGGTCGATCGGGGCCGCTACCTGGGCCGGACGTCTCGTACCCCGGCACACGCAGCGGCCGTCCTGTTCCGCAAAGCGCTCGCCGAAGCCGGCGTCCGGGTCACCGGGCCTGCTCTGCTCGGGGCCGTCCCGGTCGAGGCGGAGGCGTACCCGCTCGCCTCGCTGCTCTCGCCGCCGCTGGCGAGCATCCTCAGGTACATGGACTACGAGAGCGACAACTTCACCGCCGAGATCCTGCTCAAGCACCTCGGGACGCTGGAGTCCGGTCAGGGCACGACCGCGGCGGGCGCTCTGGCGGTTCGCAACATCCTGGCCGAGTACGGCGTTCCTCTCGGCGGCGTGCGGATCGCAGACGGCTCCGGATTGTCCCGCCTCAACCGCCTGACGGCGACCATGCTCGTGCACATGCTCCGCTCGGCCTGGGCGAGCCGCGACTTCCGCGACAGCTTCTTCTCGTCGCTCCCGGTTGCTGCGCGCAGCGGCACGCTCGAGCGGCGAATGATCCGAACCGCCGCTGCCGGGCGGGTGCGCGCCAAGACGGGGACGACGCGTGAGTCCTCGGCGCTCTCCGGGATCGTGAAGGGCAGGTACGCCTTCTCGATCCTCCAGAACGGCTCTCCCGTCGCACACTGGTCTGCGCGGCGCTCGCAGGATCGCTTCGCGGCGATCCTGGCGGCGAACTAGGAGGGCTTGGTGGAGCGCCGCTCGTCGTCGGGTTGCGCTGCTCGTTCCGAGGCCAGGACGCAGGGAGCGTTCGTATGCGCAGCTATACGGGCGCGACCGAGGACGCCGCATCGGGGCGAGCAGCGCGGCCCGACGGCACAGCGTCGCTTCGCCAAGTCCTCCTCTTAGCGGCCGAAACGCGTCGGTGGGCCCAGCGACTCGCTCGGCTGACGCGCAGGCGGGTTCGACCGGAGCAGCTTCGCGAGCGCCTGCTCGTCGAGAATAGGCACGTCGAGATCGCGCGCCTTGTTGAGCTTCGTGGCGCCCGGGTCCTCGCCGACGACAACCCCGCTCGTCTTCTTCGACACGGAGCCGGCGACCTTGGCGCCCCGGGCCTCGAGCTCGGAAGCTGCCTGCTCGCGCGTCCAGCCCTCGAGCGTTCCGGTGATCACGTACGTGTTGCCGGTCAGGCCGCCCTCGACGGGCTTGAGCTCGTCACCGGACTCGAGGCGCAAATCGAGCTCGCGGAGCGCCTGGATCAGCTTGACGTTCGCCTCGTCCGCGAACCACTCGGCAATCGCCGTTGCGCGCTCGGGTCCGATCCCCTCGACCTCCTCGATCTCCTCCTGCGAGGCGCTCCCGAGCGCGTCGACCGTTCCGAAATGGCGGGCCAGGTTCTGCGCCGTCACCCAACCGACGTCCGGGATGTTGAGGCCGAACAGGACGCGGTGGAACGGCGTCGCCTTCGAGGCCGCGATCGCCTCGACCGCGTTCGTCGCCGAGCGCTCCTGGAAGCCGTCGAGCTCCAGGAGCTGCTCCTTCGTCAGGCTGTAGAGCTCCGGGATCGAGCGCACCAGCCCCAGGGCCCAGAGCCGGCGCACGAGCTGCTCGCCGACGCCCTCGATGTCGGCCGCCGCCATCACCCAGTTGATCAGCGACTCGAGCCCTCGCGACTCGCACGCCGGGTTCGGGCACCGGTGCATCACCTCGCCCTCGCGCTTGACGATCTCGGCGTCGCAGAGCGGACAGCTCGCGGGCATCTTGAACGGCTTGGTGCCGGGCTGATGCGGGAGGACCGGCCCGACGACCTGCGGGATCACGTCGCCTGCGCGCTGGACGATCACGAGGTCGCCCTCGCGGATGTCCTTGCGGTTGATGTCCTCCTCGTTGTGCAGCGTCGCCTGGGAGACCGTGACGCCGCCGACCTCGACCGGCTCCAGCTGCGCCCACGGGTTGAGCGCGCCGGTGCGACCGACGCGGATGTGGATCTTTTTCAGCTTCGTGTTCGCCGTCATCGGCGCCCACTTGTAGGCGCGGGCCCAGCGTGGGCGGCCGTGCAGCGCCCCGAGACGCTGTTGCTGGTCGACGGAGTCGACCTTGATCACCATGCCGTCGATCTCGTAGTCGAGCTCGACGCGCCGGGCCTCCCACTCCGCGCAGACCCGCGCGACCTCTTCGATCGTCTCGTGGCGCTGCGCGTAGGGGTTGGAGCGGAACCCGCGCTCACGCAGCCACTCGAGCGTCTGCGACTGGCTGTCGAACTCGACGCCCTCGTGCGCGCCGAGGCCATAGGCCCAGATCGACAGCGCCCGCTCGGCGGTGATCTGGGGGTTGAGCTGCCGGAGCGACCCGGCTGCGGCATTACGTGGATTCGGCGCGGTCTTCTTGCCGTCGGCCGCGAGACGCTCGTTCAGTCGCTGGAAGGCCGACAGCGGCAGGTACACCTCCCCGCGCACCTCCATCAGCGGCGGTGGCGACTCCCCGTTCGGGCTGCGCATTTGCAGGGGAATCGCCTTGATCGTGCGCAGGTTCGGCGTGACGTCCTCGCCGCGGGCTCCGTCGCCGCGAGTCGCACCGCGGACGAAGACGCCGTTCTCGTACGTGAGCGAGACGGCTGAGCCGTCGATCTTGGGCTCGGTCACGTAGGCGACCGGCTCGTCGGTACCGAGACGCTTGCGCACGTCTTCGGCCCACTTGGCAAGCGTCTCCTCCGTCGTGACTTTCTCGAGTGAGCCCATCGGCCGCAGATGCTCGACCTTGCGGAACTTGTCGCTCGGCGGCGCGCCGACACGGGTCGTCAGCGAGTTCGGATCGCGAAGCTCGGGGTTCGCCGCCTCGAGCTGGAGAAGCTCGTCGTAGAGCCGGTCGTACTCGGCGTCGGAGAGCGTCGGGTCGTCGAGGACGTGGTACTGGTGGTTCGCCTCTTCGAGCTGCTCGCGGAGCTCGTCGAGACGCTTCTCAGCCGAGGACGCCACGCAGCTCTCCGGTCGTCTCGACGATGTGGTCGGGCTCCTCCTGCTCGAGCCGCTCGCGGTTGTGGATGCGGCCCCAGGTAACGGCCACGGCGGTCAGGCCTCCGGCCTTCGCGGCCTGGATGTCGAAGGGGGAGTCGCCCACGTACGCGGCCGTGTCGGCCGAGGCGCCCAGCTGCGCGAGCGCCCGCAGCAGCGGTTCGGGATGCGGCTTGTGGCGCTCGGTCTCGTCGCCGGCGACGACCACGTCGAACAGGTGCTCGATCGGAACGGTCTCGAAGGCCAGCCCGACCGTCATTCGCCGCTTGGCCGTAACGATCCCGAGCTTGCGTCCGGCGCGCTTCAGCTCCTCGAGGAGATCGAGCATCCCCTCGCAGGCCCCGAGCTCTGCGTGCAGCGGCTTGTTGTGCTCCGTGTAGACGCGGACGAGCTCCTCGACGCGCTCGGGGTCGAAGTCCCGCATCTGGGAGGCGAGCCCCGAGCCGCCGACGGTCGCGAGCAGCCGCTCGTCGGGGATCGTCTGCCCGAGCACGGTCTGCGTCGCGTGCCGAAGCGAGGCGAGGATGATCGCGCCGGAGTCGACGACGGTGCCGTCGAGGTCGAACAGGATCGGGTCGTAGCGCACGAGGCGATGCTAGCGAGGCCGCCACCCGCCGCAACCGTCCCGGCGGGACCTGGCCGGGGTCTGACCCCGGCCACGCCCTGCGCAGCCGTGTCGAGCAAGGACGCCGGCGGCGCTAGCCCTCTCCGCGAACGAGAAGCCCGGTGGAGGGGCTCCGGGACCGTGCGTGATTCGGGCGCAAGTCGTCACCGAATCGGCACACCGGACGTGTCTGAGCGGGACGCGTCCGGGGTCAGACCCCGGGCGTGTCCGCGTAGGACACGCGCACCAGGTACAGGCCGCACGGAGGCGCCGTCCGCCCGGCCTCGCTGCGGTCGGCTCCGGCCAGCAGGCCCGCGATCTGCTCGGGCTCGAGCTCGACCATCGTCCCGACCAGCGTCCGCACCATCCTGCGCAGGAAGCTGTTCGCCTCGATCTCGAAGTCCAGGTGCTCGCCCTGCTCCACCCAGTCGGCGCTCAGCACCTCGCGCCGGAACGTCTCGTGCCCGGTCTGCGCCGGCGTGAAGGCGCGGAAGTCGTGCGTGCCGACGAGGAGCGCAGCGGCCTCTTGCAGCGCGCCCACATTCGAGCGACACGCGGCACCCACCAGCTACGGCGAGCCTCGAAGGGCGACGGAGTCGGTCGCCTGTAGATGCGGTAGCGGTACACGCGCGAGCGAGCCGAGTGACGGGCGTGGAAGTCCGAGGCCGCCTCTTGCACGGCCACGACCGAGACGTCGTCGGGCAACGCCGTGTTCAGCGCCTCGGCCGCGCGTTCGATCGGCAGACCGCCGTCGACGTCCACGCTCGCCACCTGGCCGAGCGCATGCACGCCCGCGTCCGTCCTGCCGGCGACGGCCAGCCCGCCGACCGCCCCGTAGAGCTCTTCCAGAGCACGGCGAAGCTCGCTTTCGACGGTCCTCAGGCCGGGCTGGGTCGCCCAGCCGCGGAAGCTCAGTGCCGTCGTACTCGAGCGTCAGCCGGAGGCGCAGGGCCTACGACTCGGCCTGAGCCTGAGCCGGAGCGGCCGGAACCGCGACCGCGCGTCGGCGGCACGTAGTCCACGAGCTCGAGGTAGACCATCTCGGCTGCGTCCCCGTAGCGGGGGCCGAGCTTGACGATCCGCGAGTAGCCGCCCGGCCGGTCGGCGAAGCGCGGCGCCACCTCGGCGAAGAGCTGATGGACGACCTCTTGCGAACGCAGGTAGGCGAGCGCCTGCCTGCGCGCGGCGAGGTCGCCCCGCCGCCCGAGCGTGATCATCTTCTCGGCGATCGGCTTGACCGCCTTGGCCTTGGCCACGGTGGTCTTGATCCGGCCGTGCTCGATCAGCGCGCCGGCCAGGTTCGAGTACAGCGCCTTGCGGTGCGCCGAGTCGCGGCCGAGCTTCTTGCCTTTGCGCTGGTGGCGCACGCTACCCCTCGTCGCCCCTGAGGTTGAGCCCGTGCGTGCCGAGCGTCTCCTTGACCTCTTCGATCGACTTCTTGCCGAAGTTCGGGATCGCGGCCAGCTCGTTCTCGCTCTTCATCACGAGGTCGCCGATCGTCTCGATGCCGACGCGCTTGAGGCAGTTGTACGACCGCACGCCAAGCTCGAGCTCCTCGATCGGGAAGTTCTCCATCCCGTGCGCGAGCGAGACCTCGGGTGCGGCCTCCACGCCGGCCGTCTCGCCGAAGCCCTCGATCTTCTCGATGTCCGTGAAGATCGCGAGCTGGCGGATCAGGATCTCGGCGGCCTGGGCGATCGCCTCGCGCGGGTCGATCGACCCGTCGGTCGTGATGTCGATGTTGAGCTTGTCGTAGTCGGTGCGCTGACCGACACGCGCGGCCTCGACGTCGTAGGCGACGCGGCGGACCGGCGAGAAGATCGAGTCGATCGGGATCACGCCGATCGTGTGCTGCGGTCCGCGGTTCATCTCGCCCGGCACGTAGCCGCGACCGCGGCCGATCGTCAGCGTGAGCTCGAGCCGGCCCTTGTCGGACAGGTTCGCGATCACGAGGTCCGGGTTGAGGACTTCGAGGTCGGCGGGCGCCTCGATGTCGCCGGCCGTGACGGCTCCGGAACCCTTCTTGGTCAGCCTGACCTCGATCTCGGGCGACTCGCCGTGCAGGCGGCAGGTGAGGTTCTTGAGCTGGAGGATGATGTCGGTGACGTCCTCCTTGACGCCCGGAAGCGTCGTGAACTCGTGCGCGACTCCCTCGAACTTGACCGAGGTGACGGCGGCGCCCTCGAGCGACGAGAGCAGCACGCGGCGCAGCGAGTTGCCGAATGTGTAGCCGAAGCCGCGGTCGAGCGGCTCGATCACGAAAACGCCACGCTGCTCGTCGACCTCTTCGTGGACGATGCGCGGCACCTGGAACTCCATCAAGCTGGTACGAACGGCCAAAACTGTCCCTTCTTTCCGTATGTCCTAGGCGCCGAGCGGCGCCTGCGTGTCGTTACTTGGAGTAGAGCTCGACGATCAGCTGTTCCTGCACGGGCGTGTCGATCTCGGACCGCTCGGGCAGTTTCAAGATCTTTCCGGTGAGGCCTTCGTGGTCGGCCTGCAGCCACGGCGCCACCGAGGCAGTGAGGTCGGTCGCGTCCCGGATCACCTGCTCGGCCGAGCTGCCGGGCGCCATCGTGACGATGTCGTCGGGCTTGACCTGGTAGCTCGGAATGTTGACGCGACGGCCGTTCACGTGGAAGTGACCGTGGCGAACGAGCTGGCGCGCCTGCGCGCGCGAGGCCGCGAAGCCGAGCCGGTAGACGACGTTGTCCAGCCGTGTCTCGAGCATGCGGAGCAGCGTCTCGCCCGTGATGCCCGAGCCCTTGGCGGCCTTGGCGTAGTAGGTGCGGAACTGGCCCTCGAGCAGGCCGTAGTAGCGGCGAGCCTTCTGCTTCTCGCGCAGCTGCAAGAGGTACTCGGACTGCTTGATGCGGCCGCGGCCGTGCTCGCCCGGTGGATAGGAGCGGCGCTCGATCGCGCACTTCTCGGTCAGGCAGCGCTCGCCCTTCAAGAAGAGCTTCATGCCCTCGCGGCGGCAGTTACGGCACTTCGGCCCGAGCGCCCTGGCCATTAGACGCGCCTCCGCTTCTTGGGGCGGACGCCGTTGTGGGCCTGCGGGGAGACGTCCTTGACGCCGAGGATCTCGAGCCCGGCGGCCTGGAGCGAGCGGATCGCCGTCTCGCGGCCAGAGCCCGGGCCCTTGACGAAGACCTCGACCTTCTGCAGGCCGTGCTCCATTCCCTTGCGGGCGCAGGAGTCGGCGGTCACCTGGGCGGCGAACGGCGTCGACTTGCGCGAGCCCTTGAAGCCTGCCGAGCCGGCCGACTCCCACACGATCACGTTCCCGTCCTTGTCGGTGAGGGTGACGATCGTGTTGTTGAACGACGTCTTGATGTGCGCCTGTCCGATCGCGATGTTCTTGCGCGCGCGGCGGCGGGTGCGGCCACGCTGGGCCGGCTTGCGAGGAGGAGCCATTAGACCTTCGCCTTCTTCCCTCTACCGACCGTCTTCTTCGCGCCCTTGCGCGTGCGCGCGTTGGTCTTCGTGCGCTGCCCGTTCACCGGCAGCCCGCGCCGGTGGCGGATCCCGCGGTACGCGCTGATCTCGCCCAGGCGCTTGATCGCCTGCGAGCGCTCGCGGCGCAGGTCGCCCTCGACCTCGAGGTTCGAGTCGATGTACTCGCGCAGCTTCGTGACCTCTTCGTCGGTCAGGTCCTTGACCTTGGTGTCGAGCGAGAGGCCGAGCTCGGACAGCACTTTCTGCGAGGTCGAGCGACCGATCCCGTAGATGTACGTCAGCCCGACCTCGAGGCGCTTCTGGTTCGGGAGGTTGACGCCTGCGATGCGTGCCAACTAGCCCTGCCTCTGCTTGTGCCGGGGATTCGTGCAAATGACCATGGTGCGGCCATGCCGCTTGATCACACGGCAGCGCTCACACCTCGGCTTGACGGACGGACGTACTTTCACTGCGCTCCTACCTCGAAGAAACCGCGCTCCGGGAGCGCGGTGGCCGGACACGAAAACAGGCGCACCCCTGGTACGCGGAGTGGCATGGTAGCAAAACGGATGGGGCTAAACGGCCTGGCGAACGGCCTCCCGATCGACCTGGGTGAGGATGCGCGGACCGCTCTCCGTCACGGCGACGGTGTGCTCGAAATGGCACGAGAGCGAGCCGTCCTCGGTCGAGATCGACCAGTGGTCGTCGTGCAGGACGACGTCCGGGCCGCCGGCGTTGATCATGGGCTCGATCGCGAGCGTCATGCCCGGCTGCAGGAGCGGGCCGTGCCCCGGCTCCCCGAAGTTCGGGATCTGCGGGTCCTCGTGCATCGAGCGCCCCACACCGTGTCCGACGAGGCTGCGGATGACCGAGTAGCCGGCGGTCTCGGTCACGGTTTGAACCGCATGCGAGATGTCCGAGAGCCGGTTGCCCGGGCCCGCCTGCGCGACGGCTGCGGCGAGCGCCTGCTGCCCGACGTCGAGCAGCCGCTGCGCGTCGGCGGAGATCTCGCCGACCGCGTGGGTGTAGGCGGCGTCCGCGACGAAGCCGTCGAGGGTGACGCCGACATCGACCGAGAGGATGTCTCCCTCCTCGAGCCGGTAGGGGCCCGGGATGCCGTGGACGACCATGTCGTTTGGCGAAAGGCAGAGCGAAGCGGGAAAGCCGCGATAGCCGAGAAAGGTCGGTACGCCGCCGCGGGAGCGGATGAACTGCTCCGCGAGCTCGTTCAGCTCCCCCGTCGTGACACCCGGACGGATGTTCCCGCCGACCAGCGCGTGGGTCTCGGCGACGACGCGGCCCGCCGCGGCCATGCGCTCGATCTCCTGCGGTGACTTGCGGATGATCACGAGCGCGCCGCCACGGTCTGGAGCGCCTCCTCGATCTCCGAGAAGACCTCGTCGATCGGGTTGTCGGCGTGGATGCCGACCAGGTTGCCGCGCAGGCGGTAGTAGCCGACGAGCGGCTCGGTCTTCTCGTGGTAGTCGGACAGCCGCCGCGCGATCGCCTCGGGCGTGTCGTCGGTGCGACCCTCCTCGAGCGCACGCTTGTGCAGCCGCTTGATGCACTCGTCGTCCGAGATCTGCAGCTCGAAGACGATGTCGAGGTCGCGGCCGATCTCGCCGAGCATCGCGTCGAGCGCCTCCGCCTGCGCCATCGTGCGCGGGAACCCGTCGAGAATGAAGCCGCCGCGGGTGTCCTCGTCGTCGAGTCGCTCGCGGATCAGGTTGATCATCGCCGTGTCGGGGACGAGCGCGCCGCTCTCGACGATCGGCTTCACCTCGCTGCCGAGCGGAGTCCCCGCGGCGATCGCGCCGCGCAGCATGTCGCCGGTGGCGATGTGCGCAAGCCCGAACGAGTCGGCGATCCGCTTCGCCTGTGTCCCCTTACCGGACCCCTGGGGGCCTAGCAGCAAAATGTTCACGCGCGCGCGAGGACCGCTATTTCAGGAAGCCCTCGTAGGAGCGCATCATCATCTGCGACTCCATTTGCCTCATCGTGTCCAGCGCGACGCCGACTGCGATCAGCACCGAGGTGCCGCCGATCGCGCCCGCGGTCGCCTGCGAGAAGCCGAAGTAGGCAATTGCGATGCTGGGGAGCGACGCGACGAGCGCGAGGTAGAGCGCTCCCGGGAGCGTCAACCTCGTGAGGACCCGGTCGAGATAGATCGCGGTCGGCGGCCCGGGCCGGATGCCCGGGATGTAGCCGCCGTACTTGCGCAGGTTGTCGGCCTGGTCGACGGGGTTGAACTGGACCGCCGTGTAGAAGTACGTGAAGACGATGATCAGGAAGCCCTGGAAGAAGATGTAGGTGAGGTCGCTCGGCGTGAAATGCCTGTTGACGAACCCCTGCGTCTGCGGGAAGTACTGGCCGATCGTCGGCGGGAACGCCATCACGGCCGCAGCGAAGATGACCGGGATCACGCCGGCCATGTTCACGCGCAGCGGCATGTAGGTCGACCCACCCGCGGTCATCCGCCGGCCCACCATCCGCTTCGCGTACTGAATCGGGATCCGCCGCTGGCCCTCCTGGATGAAGACCACCGCGACGACGATGGCGATCGCCATGAGCGGCAGGAACAGCCGCTCCATGATCCCGCCGTTGTACCAGGCGCTGATCCCGAGCGGCAGGCCGGTCAGGATCGAGGCGAAGATCAGCAGCGAGATGCCGTTGCCGATCCCGCGCTTCGTGATCAGCTCGCCCAGCCACATCAGGAGCGTGCAGCCCGCGGTGAGCGTCAGGATGATCAGCACCATGCGCCCGGCGTTCGCCTCGAGCACGCCCTGCCGCTGGAACAGGAACGCGTAGCCCGCCGACTGCGCAGCCGCGAGCGCGACAGTCAGGTAACGGGTGTACTGGTTGATCTTGGCGTAGCCGGCCTCGCCTTCCTTCTGCAGCTGCTCCAGCTTCGGGACGACGACCGTCATCAGCTGCAGGATGATCGACGCCGTGACGTACGGCATGATCCCGAGCGCGAAGATCGCGAACTGCGAGAGCGCGCCGCCGGAGAAGACGTTGAGCAGCCCGAGCACGGTGCCGCTCCGGCCCGAGAAGTAGTCCTCGATCGTCTGCGAGTCGACGCCGGGCGCCGGCACCCACGAGCCGAAGCGGTAGACGAGGAGAATCGCCGCTGTGAAGAGGACGCGCCTGCGGAGCTCCGGGACGCGCCAAGCGTTGGCGAGCCAGGAAAACACTAGTCCTCGGAGACTTCCGCTTCCGCTTCCGTCTCGGAGGAGGGAGCTTCGGTCGTCGGACTCGCCTCAGCCGGCTTCTTCGACCGCTTTCTCTTCTTCCTCGGATCGGCCGGCTCGCGGAGCGCGGTGGCGCTGCCGCCGGCGGCCGTGATCTTCTCGCGCGCGCTCTCGGAGAAGGAATGCGCGGTCACCGAGAGCTTCTTCTTCAGCTCTCCGTGCCCGAGGATCTTGATGTCGGCCTTCGTGTTCTTGATCAGTCCCTTCGCGACGAGCTCCTCCACGTTGACCGTGTCGCCGTCGGCGAACACCCGGTCGAGGTCGCGGATGTTGACGGGGTGCGTGTACGTGCGGAACGGCCCGATCGGCATCGCGTCCTTCGAGGTGGCGCCGCGCTGCTTGCCGACGCGCATGTAGAGCGGCATCTGGCCACCCTCGAAGCCGGCGCGCATCTTGTGCGACCCGGAGCGCGACTTCTGACCCTTGATCCCACGGCCCGAATACCGGCCCTTGCCCGAGCCGAGGCCGCGCCCGATCCGCTTGCGGTCGGTGCGCTTCTGTGCGGGCTTCAGGTTGGTGAGATTGAGGTCCTCAGGCATCTTCGACCTTCACGAGGTGGCGGACTTTTCGCAGCATACCGGCGAGCTGCGGGCTCTCCTGGTGCTCCGAGGAGCGCCCGATCTTGCCCAGCCCGAGGGCGCGGAGAGTGCCGCGGTGACGCTCGGTCTGGCCGATCTGGCTGCGCACCTGGGTGATCTTGAGCTTGGCCGCCATCAGCTCTTCTTCTTCGCCTTCGGCTTCTTCTCGGCCTCATCGTCGCCGCTCGAGGACACGACTTCTTCGACCTTCTCGACCACGGCCTCGGCTGCTTCGGCAACCTTCTCGACGACGGTTTCGGCAACGTCGACGGCCTGCTCGACCAGGGTCTCGGCCGCGACGAGCGCGGGCGCCTTGACCTCTTCGGTCTCCTCCACCTCACGCTTCGGAGGAAGCACGTCCTTGATCTGCAGACCGCGTTTCTTGGCCACGTCCTCCGGCCGGCGCAGGTTCTGCAGGCCGTTCACGGTCGCGCGCAGCATGTTGATCGGGTTCGTCGTGCCGAGGCTCTTGGCGAGGATGTCGCGAATCCCGGCGAGCTCGAGCACCGCGCGCACACCGCCGCCGGCGATGACGCCGGTTCCCTCGCTCGCGGGGCGCAGCATGACCCGGGCCGCGTCCGACTTTCCGATGATCTCGTGCGTGATCGTGGTCCCGTGCCGCGGCACCGTGAACATGTTCTTCTTGGCGTCGTCGACCGCCTTCGAGATCGCGAGAGGCACCTCGCGGGCCTTGCCGTAGCCGACGCCGACGCGGTCGACCTCGTCGCCGATCACGACGAGCGCGGTGAACGAGAAACGCCGGCCACCCTTGACGACCTTGGCGACGCGGTTGATCTCGACCACGCGCTCCTTGAGCTCTCTGCTTTCAGCGACGTCTACAGCCATGTCAGAAGTTCAGTCCTCCCTCGCGCGCGCCTTCGGCGAGCGCCTTGACGCGTCCGTGGTAGAGGTAGCCGCCGCGGTCGAAGACCACGGACTCGACTCCGGCCTTCTTCGCGTTCGCGGCCAGCAGCTTGCCCACCTCTTTGGCCTGGTCGGTCTTGTTGCCCTTGAAGCCCTTCTTCAGGTTCAGCCAGGTGGCGGCGGCGAGGGTCTTGGCCTCGAGGTCGTCGATCAGCTGCGCCTCGATCCCGCGATTGGAGCGGAAGACGCACAGGCGCGGCCGCTCGGCCGTTCCGGAGATCCGGCTGCGCACCCGCTTGTGGCGGCGCTCGCGTGCCTGTCTCGTCGTCAGGGTGGCCATTACGCCCTCTTACCGACCTTGCGGCGGACGTACTCGCCCTCGTAGCGGATGCCCTTGCCCTTGTAGGGCTCGGGCGGGCGGACCTTGCGGATCTCCGCCGCGATCTGGCCGACCTGCTGCTTGTCGATGCCCTTGACGACGATCTGCGTCGGAGTCGGAACCTCGAACTCGATTCCCGCGGGGGCGTCCTTGACCACCGAGTGCGAGTAGCCGACGTTCAGCTCCAGCGCCGTTCCGCGCAGCGTGGCGCGGTAGCCGACGCCCTGGATCTCGAGGCGCTTCTCGAAGCCCTTGGTGACGCCCTCGACCATGTTGGCGACGAGCGTGCGCGTGAGCCCGTGCAGCGCCCGGTCGTCGCCGCGCTCGGTCGGGCGCGTGACGACGAGGTTGTCGCCGTCGCGCTCGATCTTCATGCGCTGCGGGACCTGCTGCTGCAGCTCGCCCAGGGGGCCGTTGACCATGACGCGGCCAGGATCGACGGCGACGTTCACGCCGGTGGGGATCTCGATGGGTTTCCGTCCGATTCGGCTCATCTCAGGCTCACCAGATGAAGCAGACGACCTCGCCGCCGATGCCCTGCTCGGCAGCGGTCCTGCTGGTGACGACTCCCTTCGAGGTGGAGAGGATCGCGGTGCCCATGCCGCCGAGAACGCGCGGCAGACGATCCTTGCGCGCGTAGACGCGACGGCCGGGCTTGGAGACGCGCTTGAGGTCGGAGATCACGCGCTCGCGGTTCTTGCCGAACTTCAGCTCGACCACGAGCGAGTCGTAGCTCTCGCCCTTCTCGACCTTGTAGTCGACGATGTAGCCCTCCTCTTTGAGGATGCGGGCGATCTCCTCCTTGAGGCGAGAGGTCGGCATCACCGCGTTCTCGTGCATCGCCTTGTTGGCGTTGCGGATGCGCGTGAGCATGTCGGCGATCGGATCGGTCTGCATCGTTCCTCCTACCAGCTGCTCTTCGTCATGCCCGGGATCGCGCCCTGGTGGGCGAGCTCGCGCAGGCAGATCCGGCAGAGCCCGAACTTGCGGTAGACCGCGCGCGGGCGCCCGCAACGGTTGCAGCGCGTGTACTTGCGCACCTTGAACCGCGGCTCGCGGGCTGCTTTGGCGATCAGAGACTTCTTGGCCATTACTTGTGCTCCTTCTGGTGATGCGCCCCCGCTTCCGGGGGTCGATGAGCAAGTCGGGCAAGGACGCAGGGAGCCTCGATGCTTGCCAGCATCGGGGCGACTGAGGACGCGGCCCGGCGCCGCTCAGCGGCCGCCGGAAGCGATGGGCTCATGCCAGAAGGAGCACCTACTCGCTCCTTTGCTCGCCGGCGAACGGGAGACCGAGGAAGCGCAGGAGCGCGTGCCCCTGCTCGTCCGTCGCGGCGGTGGTGGTGATCGCGACGTCCAGGCCGCGGACGGCCGGGATCGAGTCGTAGTCGATCTCGGGGAAGATGATCTGCTCGCGGATGCCGAGCGAGTAGTTGCCGCGACCGTCGAACGAGCCCGGGTTGAGCCCGCGGAAATCGCGGATCCGAGGGAGCGCGATCGAGACGAGCCGATCCAGGAACTCCCACATGCGGGCGCCGCGCAGCGTGACGCGCGCACCGATCGGCATGCCTTCGCGGATCTTGAAGCCGGCGATCGACGTCCGGGCGCGGCGCAGCTGCGCGCGCTGTCCGGCGATGATCGTCAACTCCTCGATCGCGCTGTCGAGCGCCTTGGAATCGGTCTTGCCCTCCCCGACCCCCATGTTCAGCGTGATCTTCGTGATCCGCGGGACCTGCATGACCGTCGACAGGCCGAGCTCCTCCTTGAGCGCCGAGCGGAGCTCGCTCTCGTAGCGCTGCTTCAGGCGCGGCACGTAGCCGTCCTTCGGCGTGCTCTTCTTCTTCGTCGCGGTCTTCTTCTCTGCGGTCTTCGTGGGCATTACCGGTCGATCTCCTGACGGCAGTCGTCGCGCCGGCAGACGCGTACGCTCGTGTGCTTGTCCTTGACGTCCTTGATCACCATGCCGACGCGGGTCGGCCGGTTGCAGACGGGGCAGACGACCATCACCTTGGCCACCGGGACCGGCGCGGCCTTCTCGATCACGCCTCCCGGCTGGATCTGAGACTGGCCCATCCGGCTCGGGCTCTTGATGGGACGCGGCTTCATGTGCCGCTTGACCATGTTCAGGTTCTCGACGACGACCCTGCGCTCACCGGGGCGTGCCTCGATCACCCGTCCCTGCTTCCCGCGGTCCTTGCCGCTCAGGATCTGGACGAGGTCGCCCTTCTTCACCTTCATCTTGACGCTCACTACAGGACCTCCGGCGCGAGGCTGACGATCTTCATGAAGTTCTTGTCACGCAGCTCGCGGGCGACGGGCCCGAAGATGCGCGTTCCACGAGGATTGCGGGCGGCGTCGATGATCACCGCCGCGTTCTCGTCGAACGCAATCAGGGTACCGTCATCGCGGCCGTACGGCTTCTTCGTTCGCACGACGACCGCCCGCACGACCTCGCCCTTCTTGATCGCGCCCTGCGGCGTCGCGGCCTTCACCGTCCCGACGATCACGTCGCCGACCCGCGCGTAGCGGCGCTTCGAGCCGCCGAGCACGCGGATGCAGAGAAGCTCGCGCGCCCCCGTGTTGTCGGCGACCTTCAGTCTGGACTCCTGCTGGATCATGCTGCTACTTGGCCTCCTCGACGACCTCGGCGAGGCGCCAGCTCTTCGTCTTCGACAGCGGCCGCGTCTCCACGATCCGGACGACGTCGCCCAGCTTCGCGCGGTTCTGCTCGTCGTGCGCGTGGAACTTCTGCGTCCGACGGATGACCTTCTTGTAACGCGTATGCGCCTTGATCGTCTGCACCTTGACGACGATCGTCTTGTCCATCGCACTCGAGACCACGACTCCGCGCCGCTCCTGGCGGCGGCCGCGCTCGGCCTCGGGCTTCGGCGTCCGGCTGATCGGCTTGCGCTCGGCGGGCCGCTCACGCTTGGACTTCGTGCGCTGACGCCGTAGTGGGCGCGGAAGACGCTTCTTCTTGCGCTTCTCCGCGGCCGGCAGGCCGGTGGGCACCTCAGGAGTCGGCTCGGCGGCGGCGGGCTCCTCGGCCGTTGGCTCTTCCTCGGCGGGGGGCTCCTCCGCTGCGGGCGCCTCGGCGACCGGCTCCTCGGCGGGAGGCTCCTCAGCGGGAGGCTCCTCGGCAACCGGCTCCGGGACCTCGACGTCGACGTCGATCTCAGGCTCCTCGGCGACGGGCTCTTCGGCCTCGACCTCGATCTCCTCAGCGACAGCCTCCGGCTCCTCGGCCACGGGCTCCTCGGCCACGGGCTCCTCGGCCACGGGCTCCTCGGCCACAGGCTCCTCGGCCGGAGTCTCCTCGGCGACCGGCTCGTCGGCGGGGGCCTCCGCCACCGGCTCTTCGACCGGTGGTGTGGGCTCCTCGACCGGAGCCTCCTCGGTGCTAGGCGCCTTCGGCTTCGCCTTCGCCTTGGGCTTCGCCTTCGCGCGGGCGCGCTTGGGCTTCTCCTCGGCCGCGGTCTCCTCGACCGTCTCCTCGTTCTGATTCTTCGGTTCGTCTTTCTTCGCCATTACCTCGTTCCCAACTTGTTGCTCTCGCGTTCGGCTCGGACGGTCAGGATGCGTGCGATCTCGCGCTTGGCGAGCTTCAGGCGCGCCGGGTTCTCGAGCGCGCCGGTCGCCGACTGGAAGCGCAGGTTGAACAGCTCCTGACGCCTCTCGGCGAGCGTCCGCTCGATGTCGTCGTCGGACATGTCTCTGAGCTGCTTAGCCTTCAAAGAGATCGGCCTCCCGCTTCACGAACTTGGTCTTGATCGGCAGCTTCTGGCCCGCCAGCCGCAGGGCTTCCTTGGCCAGGGGCTCGGGGACGCCGGCCAGCTCGAACATCACGCGGCCCGGCTTGATCACGGCGACCCAGTGCTCGGGGGCGCCTTTGCCCGAGCCCATGCGCGTCTCGGCCGGCTTCTGCGAGACCGGCTTGTCGGGGAAGACGTTGATCCAGACCTTGCCGCCGCGCTTGATCTTGCGCGTCATGGCGATTCGGGCGGCCTCGATCTGCCGGTTCGTGATCCAGCCGTTCTCGAGCGCCTTGATCCCGAAATCGCCGAACTGCACGGTCGTCTGGCCCTTCGCGTAGCCCCGGCGGCGGCCGCGCTGCTGCTTGCGGTACTTCGTCTTGCGAGGCAGCAGCACTACGAGTCACCCTCGTCGCCGGACTTCTCGAGCTTCGTCGGGTCCTCAACGCTACGCGTCTTAGGTTCCGTAGTCGTGTCAGGCGCGTCGGCCACGGGTGCCGGCGTGGTCTCAACCTGTGGCTCGATCACCGGCTGCTCACGACCCTCGGCGGACTTGGCCTGCTCGTCGGTGCGCGGGCTCTCGACGTTGTCCTGGCCGCGCGCACGCTCGCGTCCGCCCAGACGACCGCCGCCGCCTCCGCCGCCCTGTCCGCCGCCACCGCCACCGCCCTGTCCGCGGCGAGGGCGGCGCGCGCGTACGGGCCCGAGGCCTTCACGGTCGCCGCCGCGGCCCCGGCTGCTCTCGCGGGAGGCCGACAGACCCTCGGTGACGCCGCCGCGGCGGCGCGCATTGTCCTGGTCGCCGAGCCGCTGGTCGCGCTGGGTCATCCCCTCGTAGCCCTCGGGCATGATCTCGCCCTTGTTGATCCAGACCTTGACGCCGATCCGGCCCGTCTTGGTCTTGGCCTCGGTGAAGCCGTAGTCGATGTCCGCGCGGATCGTGTGCAGCGGCACCCGGCCCTCCGAGTAGCTCTCCGAGCGGCTCATCTCGCCGCCGCCGAGGCGGCCGCCGCACTGGATCTTCACGCCCTGGGCGCCCGAGCGGATCGCCGAGGCGAGCGAGCGCTTCATCGCCCGCCGGAAGCTGACCCGGTTCTCGAGCTGCTCGGCGATCGACTGAGCGACGAGCTTCGCGTCGAGCTCGGGCCGCTTGATCTCGTTGATGTTGATGTGGACGTTCTTCTGAGTCCGGGCGTGCAGCTCTTTGCGGAGCGCATCCACCTCGGAGCCGGACTTCCCGATCACGATGCCCGGGCGGGCGGTGAAGATGTCGACGGTGATCCGCTGCTTGTCCTTGCGGATCAGGATGTCGGACAGGCCCGCGTGCGAGAGCTTGGTGTAGATGTGCTCGCGGATCTTCAGGTCCTCGAGGATCGCCTGCGGGAACTCCTTGTTCGAGGCGTACCAGTTGGACTTCCAGTCGTGGATGACGCCGACGCGCAACCCACCGGGATGAATCTTTTGACCCATTAGCTGGTCGCCTCCTCCTTCTTCCTGCGCGTCTTCTTGGGCTTGTCCGTAGCCTTGTCAGCGGGCTCTGCCTTCGGAGCAGCCTTGCGGCGCGGCGCGCGCTTTGGCTTCTCCTCCACCGGCGGCTGTGGCTGACGGCGCCGGCCGGCCGTCTCGGGCGCCGGCGCGAGCTTGATCGTGATGTGGCAGGTCCGCTTGCGGATCTGGGAGGCGCGCCCGCGGGCGCGTGGGCGCCAGCGCTTGATCGTGGGGCCCTCGTCGACGTAGGCCGCATCGACCCGGAGGTCGTCGCCGAACAGGCCGTGGTTGGCCTCGGCGTTCGCCACCGCGGAGCGCAGCACCTTCTCGATCTCGCGCGCTGCAGCTCGGGTGGTGAAGGCGAGGACGGTCCGCGCCTCGGGCACGCTGCGCCCGCGGATGTGATCCGTGACGAGCCGAGCCTTGCGGGGCGAGATCCGCACCCACTTGGCCTGGGCCTTCACCTCCTGGCGCTCTTCGCCGACGACGCTCATGCCTACCTCTTGACCTCGGTCTTGCGGTCGCCCGAGTGGCCGCGGAACGTCCGCGTCGGGGCGAACTCGCCGAGCTTGTGCCCGACCATCTGCTCGGTGACGAAGACGGGCACGTGCTTGCGGCCGTCGTGGACCGCGATCGTGTGCCCGACCATCTCCGGGAAGATCGTCGAGGAGCGGGACCAGGTGCGGATCATCCGCTTCTCGTTCGTGGCGTTCATCGACTCGATGCGGCCCATCAGCCGCTCCTCGACGAACGGGCCCTTCTTGGAGCTTCTACTCAACGCTTCTCCTTCCCGCGGCGGCGGCCGCGGATGATCAGCTTGTCCGATTCCTTGTGCTTGCGACGCGTGCGCTTGCCGAGCGTGGGCACGCCCCACGGAGTGACCGGGTGGCGGCCGCCCTTCGACTTGCCCTCGCCGCCGCCGTGCGGATGGTCGACCGGGTTCATGGCCGAGCCGCGGACGGTGGGCCGCTTGCCGAGCCAGCGGCTGCGACCGGCCTTCCCGCCCGTGATGTTGCCGTGATCCACGTTACCGACCTGGCCGATCGTGGCGCGACACGTGAGCAGCACGCGGCGCATCTCGCCGGAGGGCATGCGCAGGGCGCCGTAACCCTCGTCCTTGGCGACGAGCTGGATGCCCGCGCCGGCGCTGCGAGCCAGCTGACCGCCCCGGCCGGGCTTGAGCTCGACGTTGTGCACGAGCGTGCCGGTGGGGATGTTCGCGAGCGGCAGCGTGTTGCCCGGGCGGATGTCGGCCGTCGGCCCGGACTCGAGCGTCGCTCCGACCTTCAGGCCGGCCGGAGCCAGGATGTAGGCCTTGGCGCCGTCGGCGTAGTGGAGCAGCGCGATCCGCGCCGACCGGTTGGGGTCGTACTCGATCGCCGCCACCTTCGCCGGGATCCCGTCCTTGACGCGCTTGAAGTCGATCTTGCGGTAGCGGCGCTTGTGACCGCCGCCCTGGTGACGCGTGGTGATCCGGCCCTTGTTGTTGCGTCCGCCCTGCTTCTTGACCGGCTCGAGCAGCGACTTCTCCGGATCCTTCTTGGTGACCTCGACGAAGTCCGAGACCGTCATGAACCGGCGGCCCGGGGAGGTCGGCTTGAATCGTCTGACCGGCACTAGACCTGAGCCCCCTCGAAGATCTCGATCGTCTCGCCCTCGCGCACCTGCACGATCGCCTTCTTCCAGCCGGGCCGGCGGCCGCGGATCATCCCGCGCCGCTTCGGCTTCGACTTGACGTTCGAGATGTTGACGCTCTCGACGTGGACGTCGAACAGCTGCTCGACCGCCTGGCGCACCTGGGTCTTGTGCGCGTCCGGATGCACCTTGAACGAGTACTTGCGGTCCTCGATCAGGCTGTAGCTCTTCTCCGACACCACCGGCGCGAGCAGGACCTCGTTCGGGTGCAGGCTCATGAGGACGCCCTCTTCTCGAGCAATTCTCGTGACGCCTCGCTCACCAGCAGCGAGCGCGCCCACACCACGTGGGCGACCTCGAGCTCGGCCGGGACGGTGACGAGCACGCGCTCGACGTTCCGGAACGACTTGATCAGCGCCTCCTCGTCCTCTCCTGCGACCACGACGACCGGAAGCTGCTGGTCCCACGCGGCGAGGAGCTCCACCGCCTTCTTCGTCGAGGGCGCGTCGAACCCGCCGGCATCGACGAAGGCGAGCGTGCCCCCCGAGGCGTGCGCGGAGAGCGCCGAGCGAAGCGCGGCCTTCATCGCCTTGCGGTTGACCTTGACCGAGAAGTCACGCGGCTGGGGCGGGAAGGCCATGCCGCCGCCCGTGAACTGCGGCGCGCGGATCGTGCCCGCGCGGGCGCGGCCGGTGCCCTTCTGGCGCCACGGCTTGGCGCGCCCACCTGCGACGAGCCCACGGCTCTTGGCGGCGCGGGTGCCGGCCCGAGCGGCGTTCAGCTCGGCGCGCACGGCCTCGTGCACGAGGTGAGGCTTCACCTCGGCGCCGAAGATCGTCGCCTCGAGCGTCACCTGCTTGCCGGCCTTGCCGTCGGCCTGGAGGAGCGGAGCCTTAGGCGCGGCCACGGTTCGTGTCCTCCCTGATCTCGACGAAGCCGTTCTTGGGGCCGGGGACGGCGCCCTTCAGCACGAGCAGGTTCTGCTCGGGCTCGACGCTGTGCACGGTCAGGCCGACCTGGGTCACGCGCTTGCCGCCCATGCGGCCGGCCATCTTCATCCCTTTGAACACGCGCGAGGGGGTGGCCGACGCGCCGATCGAGCCACGCTGCCGGATGTTGTGCGAGCCATGCGTCATCGGGCCGCGGGAGAAGTTGTGCCGCTTGATCGTCCCGGCGAAGCCCTTGCCGATCCCGGTGCCCGCGACCTTGACGCGGTCGCCGGGCGTGAACGCCTCGACAGTGACGGTCTCACCCGGGGTCAGCTCACTGCGCCCGCGCAGCTCGACGAGCCGGCGGTGGGCACCGACGTCGTTCTTCTTCAGGTGCCCGAGCTCGCCCTTCGACAGCTTCCTCTCGGCGACCTCGTCCCAGGCCAGCTGCACCGCGTCGTAGCCGTCGACGGCCTCGGTCCGCACGGTGACGACCGGGCACGGGCCGGCCTGGATCACCGTCACAGGGCGTCATCGAGCCCGTCTCCGGGTCGAATACCTGCGTCATGCCGAGCTTCTTGCCGAGAATGCCCTTCACGTGAGCCCTAGAGCTTGATCTCGATGTCGACCCCGGCCGGAAGGTCGAGCCGCATCAGCGAGTCGACCGTCTTCGGCGTGGGGCTGTGGATGTCGATCAGCCGCTTGTGCGTCCGGATCTCGAAGTGCTCACGAGAGTCCTTGTCCTTGAACGGACTGCGGATCACCGTGTAGACGTTCTTCTCCGTCGGCAGCGGTACGGGACCGGTGATGGTCGCGCCGGTGCGCTGAGCAGTCTCGACGATCTGCGACGCAGAGCGGTCGAGCTGGGTGTGGTCGTACCCCTTGAGGCGGATACGGATTTTCTGCTGAGCCACCGGCGCTCCCCTAACTGATGATTTCGGTTACGACGCCGGCGCCCACGGTGCGGCCGCCCTCGCGGATCGCGAAGCGGAGGCCGTCGTCCATGGCGATCGGCTGGATCAGCTCGATCTCCATGTTCGTGTTGTCGCCGGGCATGACCATCTCCTGGCCCTCGGGCAGCTTGATCGAGCCGGTCACGTCCGTCGTGCGGAAGTAGAACTGCGGCCGGTAGCCGTTGAAGAACGGCGTGTGGCGTCCGCCCTCGTCCTTCGAGAGCACGTACACCTCGGCCTTGAAGTGCGTGTGCGGGGTGATCGAGCCGGGCTTGGCCAGCACCTGGCCGCGCTCGACGTCCTCACGCTTGACACCGCGGAGCAGTGCGCCCGCGTTGTCGCCCGCCCGGGCCTCGTCGAGGATCTTGTTGAACATCTCGACGCCGGTGACGACCGTCTTCGCGGTCTCCTCGTGGATGCCGACGATCTCGACCTCGTCGCCGATCTTGATCTGGCCCTGCTCGACGCGGCCCGTGACGACGGTGCCGCGGCCCGTGATCGTGAAGACGTCCTCGACCGGCATCAGGAACGGCTTGTCGATGTCGCGCTCCGGCTCCGGGATGTACGTGTCGACGGCCTCCATCAGCTCGAGGATCTTGGGCGTCCACTCGTGCGTCGCCCTCGAGCGCCTTCAGCGCCGAGACCTGGATCACGGGCATGTCGTCGCCCGGGAACTCGTACTTCGAGAGCAGCTCGCGGACCTCCATCTCGACGAGCTCGATCAGCTCGGGGTCGTCGACCATGTCGGCCTTGTTGAGCGCGACGACGATCGCCGGCACCTCGACCTGGCGGGCGAGCAGGATGTGCTCGCGCGTCTGGGGCATCGGGCCGTCGGCCGCCGAGACCACGAGGATCGCGCCGTCCATCTGGGCGGCGCCCGTGATCATGTTCTTGATGTAGTCGGCGTGCCCCGGGCAGTCGACGTGCGCGTAGTGACGGTTCTCCGTCTCGTACTCGACGTGCGCGGTGTTGATGGTGATGCCGCGCTGGCGCTCCTCGGGAGCGTTGTCGATCGACGCGAAGTCGCGTGCGGACGTGTTCGTGCCCTTGTCGGCCAGGACCTTCGTGATCGCCGCGGTCAGGGTCGTCTTGCCGTGGTCGATGTGACCGATCGTGCCGACGTTGACGTGCGGCTTGGTGCGCTCGAACTTCTGCTTAGCCATCTTTCCTCCGGGTCTCCTTACTTGTTGTCGGCGTCGACGAGCTCGCCGGCGATCGACTGAGGTACTTCCTCGTAGCGATCGAATTGCATGGTGAACGTGGCCCGGCCCTGCGTCGTCGAGCGCAGGTCGGTTGCGTATCCGAACATCTCTGCGAGCGGGACGTGCGCGCGGATCGTCTGGGCGTTGCCGCGCGGCTCGAGGTTCTCGATCCGGCCGCGGCGCGAGTTGAGGTCGCCCATGACGTCGCCGAGGTACTCCTCGGGCGTCACGACCTCGACTGCCATCACCGGCTCGAGCAGCTTCGGCTTGGCGCGCTTCATCGCTTCCTTCCACGCCATCGAGCCGGCGACCTTGAAGGCCATCTCGCTCGAGTCGACGTCGTGGTACGAGCCGTCGGTGAGCGTGACGCGGACGTCGACGACGGGGTAGCCGGCGAGGATGCCCGACTCCATCGCCTCCTGGATGCCGAGGTCGATCGACGGGGATGTACTCGCGCGGGACCTTGCCGCCGACGATCTTGTCGATGAACTCGTAGCCCTCACCGGGCTCGGCGGGCTCGGCGTTGATCACCGCGTGGCCGTACTGGCCGCGGCCGCCGGTCTGCCGGACGAAGCGGCCCTGGATCTTCTCGACCGGCTTCGAGATCGTCTCGCGGTACGCGACCTGCGGGCGGCCGACGTTGGCGTCGACGCTGAACTCGCGGAGCAGGCGGTCGACGATGATCTCGAGGTGCAGCTCGCCCATCCCCGAGATGAGCGTCTGCCCGGTCTCCTCGTCCGTGCGGACGCGGAAGGTCGGATCCTCCTCGGACAGCCGCTGCAGCCCGTTGCCGAGCTTGTCCTGGTCGCCCTTCGTCTTCGGCTCGACGGCGACCGAGATCACCGGGTCCGGGAAGGTCATCGACTCGAGCACGATCGGCGCGGTGTCGATCGCGAGCGTGTCGCCGGTCGTCGTCTGCTTGAGGCCGACACCGGCTGCGATCTCGCCCGCTCCGATCATCTCGCGCTCCTCGCGGTGGTTCGCGTGCATCTGCAGGATGCGGCCGATCCGCTCGGTCTTGCCCGTCGTCGTGTTGAGGACGCGGTCGCCGGCCTTGATCTGGCCCGAGTAGACGCGGAAGTACGTCAGCTTGCCGACGTACGGATCGGACATGACCTTGAAAGCGAGCGCGCTGAACGGCTCGTCGAGGGCCGGCCGCCGCGAGAGCTCGTGCTCGGTGCGCGGGTCGATCCCGTGCACGGCCGGGACGTCGAGCGGGCTCGGCAGGAAGTCGATCACGGCGTCGAGCAGCGGCTGCACGCCCTTGTTCTTGAAGGCGGAGCCGAGCAGCACCGGTGTGACCGAGGTGTCGAGCGTCGCGGCGCGGAGCGCGCGCTTCAGCATCTCGGTCGTGACCTTGGACTCGTCGCCGAGGTAGGTCTCCATCAGCTCGTCGTCGTGGTCTGCGACGGCGTCGATCAGCTGGTGGTGGTACTCCTTCGCCTGCTCGAGCAGCTCGGCCGGGATCTCGCCCGACTCGAAGGACTCACCGAGGTCGTCGGTGTACTCGATCGTCTTCATCTCGATCAGGTCGACGACGCCGCGGAAGTGGTCCTCGCGACCGATCGGCAGCTGCACGGGCACGGCGCGGGCGCCGAGGCGGTCGACCATCGTCTGCACGGAGGCGAAGAAGTCCGCGCCGACGCGGTCCATCTTGTTCATGAAGGCGATCCGCGGCACGGAGTAGTGGTCGGCCTGGCGCCAGACGGTCTCGGACTGCGGCTCGACGCCGGCGACCGCGTCGAAGACGGCGATCGCGCCGTCCAGCACGCGCAGGCTCCGCTCCACCTCGACGGTGAAGTCCACGTGCCCGGGCGTATCGATGATGTTGATGCGGAAGTCGCGCCAGAACGCCGTCGTCGCAGCAGACGTGATCGTGATCCCGCGCTCCTGCTCCTGCTCCATCCAGTCCATCGTCGCGGCGCCCTCGTGGACCTCGCCCATCTTGTGGGTGCGGCCCGTGTAGTAGAGGATCCGCTCGGTCGTCGTCGTCTTGCCCGCGTCGATGTGGGCCATGATCCCGATGTTCCGGACGCGATCGAGCGCCTGCTCGGCCTTGGTAGCAGCGGTCGCCACGGTTACCACCTGTAGTGCGCGAAGGCCTTGTTGGCCTGCGCCATCCGGTAGATGTCGTCCTTCTTCTTGAACGCGCCGCCCTGCTGGTTGAGCGCGTCCATGATCTCGTTCGCGAGCTTCTCCTCCATGTGCTTCTCGCGGCGGTCGCGCGCGAACTGCACGATCCAGCGCACGGCGAGCGTGCGCGCGCGGCGCTGCGGGACCTCGACGGGCACCTGGTAGTTGGCGCCGCCGACGCGGCGGGAGCGGACCTCGAGCACGGGCGTGACGGTCTTGACCGCCTGCTCGAGCACCTCGAGCGGCGGCTTGCCGGTCTTCTGGCCGATGCGCTCGAGCGCGTCGTAGACGATCTTCTCGGCCGTCGACTTCTTGCCGCCGAGCATCACCTTGTTGATCACCTGGGTGACGAGGCGCGAGTTGTAGACGGGGTCCGGCGTGAGCTCGCGGACCTGGATCTCACCACGGCGGGGCATTAGGTCGGCCTCTTGGCTCCGTACTTGGAGCGGCCCTGACGGCGGTCGCCGACGCCGGCCGTGTCCAGCGCAGCGCGGATCACCTTGTAGCGCACGCCCGGGAGATCCTTGACGCGGCCACCGCGGACGAGCACGACGGAGTGCTCCTGGAGGTTGTGACCCTCACCGGGAATGTAGGTGGTGACTTCCATGCCGTTCGTCAGCCGGACGCGCGCGACCTTCCGCAGCGCCGAGTTCGGCTTCTTGGGCGTGTGCGTGTACACGCGCGTGCAGACGCCGCGCTTCTGCGGGGCGCCGCGGAGGGCAGGCGTCTTCGTCTTCGTCTTGGGCGTGACGCGGCCTTTCCTCACGAGTTGATTGACAGTCGGCATGGACTCCCGTCTTCAGAGCTTCGGACACAAGAAAGGTCGGCGGGCCATCCGGCCCAGCCAACCGGACGAGGAAGGGTAGCAAAGCCTGCGAGGCCGTCAACGCCCTTCCGAACTACGTTTTCGACCTCGAATCCGAGCCTTTACGATTTACAAGCCATACCCAGCAGCGGCAAGAGCAATTACAGTGAGTTCGGCGGCCTGGCGACCCAGGCAATGCGGCGGCCTAGGGTGAGCGCGATGTATCAACGGAACGATCACGGACGCGGAGTGCTGCGGTGAACGCCGCGCTCGTAGCGCTGGGCGCGGCCCTGGTCACGCTCGGGCTCGTGCTCGTGGTCCTTCTGCTCACGCGCCGCGGCCGCCCGTCGACCGAGGAGCCGACGGGGACAGGCGAGCTGGCACTCGCGGTCCGCGACCTCAACTCGCGCATGGACGGCCTGTTCAGCGAGCTGACCCAGGCGCTCGAGCGCACGCAAGAAGGCGAGCGCAAGAGCAAGAACTTCGGCGAGCTGGCCGGGTCGATCGACCTCGACGAGGTGCTCACGCGCGTGCTCGAGGCTGCCGGGGCGACTCCGGGCGCCGACGCCGCGCTCGTCACCATCGCCGGCGCCGGCGGCATCTCCAAGCCGATCGTGGCGACGCTCGGGCTCTCGACCGAGGAAGCCGAGCGTCAGGCGATCGCGGGACCGCCTGACGGAAGGCAGGTGCGCTCGGTCTCGATCTCCTACGACTACCCCGAGCCGACGAACGGCGACGTGGAGTCGCACGCCGGCGACCCCGTTCGTGCCGGACTGGCCGTGCCGCTACCCGGCGAGACCGGGACGATCGGGATGCTCACGGTCTTCACGCGCTCGTCCTCGGGCGCCTTCTCCGCGGAGGACCGCAGAGACCTGGAGCAGCTCGCGGAGCGCGCGGGCCCCGCGATCGAGAACGCCCGCCGCTTCCGGGAGGCGCGGCAGCTCGCCGACCTCGACGCTCTGACGGGCCTGCACAACCGGCGCTACTTCCACGACACGCTCGCGCGCGAGGTCGCCCGCGCCCACCGCTACGACCGCCGGCTCGCGCTGATCATCTTCGACCTGGACGACTTCAAGGCGATCAACGACCGGATCGGCCACCTCGCCGGAGACTCGGTTCTCGCCGACGCCGCCGACGTCGTGCGGTCGGTCGTGCGCTCGGCCGACATCGCCTGTCGCGTCGGCGGCGACGAGTTCGCGGTCATCCTGCCCGAGTCCGGAGAGCAGGAGGCCGAGCAGCTGTACTCCCGGCTGCAGCAGGCGCTCGAGCAACGGCCGATCGGCGACGCCGGCCGGATTCGCCTGTCGGCGGGCGTTGCGGACCTGGCGAAGGGCGACGACTCGCGCACGTTCTTCGAGCGAGCCGACGACGCCCTCTACGGCGCCAAGGAAGCCGGCAAGGGCCGCGCCGTCGCCGCCGACACCAGCGCCTAGGCCTCCGGAAAAAAGTCGCAAGACCTGACCCCAGAAAGTCGCGAGGCCGGGCGTTGCCCGGCCTCGCGCGCGCCGAGCTTCTTGGGACTACTGCTGGTCTTTGTCGGTCGGGGAGTCGACCTCGGGGACCTCGGTGGCCTCCGTCGACTCGTGCCCGTTGCCGCCGTCGGTGCCCGGCTGGCCCCCGAAGTCGAGCGAGATGCCGGCGATCGAGGCGCCGTCGCCGCCGTCGGCTCCGATCTCCTGGAGCGCCGCCAGCAGCGTCTCGCGCTCGTAGCTCTCGCGCGGCACCTTGTCCGACGGACGGATCTCGATCCCGCGGTAGCGCTTGAGGCCCGTGGCCGCCGGGATCAGCTTCCCGATGATCACGTTCTCCTTCAGTCCGAGCAGATGGTCGACCTTGCCCTCGATCGAGGCGTCGGTGAGCACCTTCGTGGTCTCCTGGAATGAGGCGGCGGAGAGGAACGACTCCGTCGCGAGCGACGCCTTCGTGATCCCGAGGATGACCGGCTCGAACGTGGCCGGCTCCTTCTTCTCGGCGAGCACGCGGACGTTCTCGCGCTCGAGCATGAACCGGTCGACCAGCTGGCCGGGCAGGAGCTCGGTGTCGCCCGAGCTGTCCACGCGAACCTTCTTGAGCATCTGGCGCACGATCAGCTCGATGTGCTTGTCGTGGATGTCGACGCCCTGGGACTTGTAGACGCGCTGCACCTCGGCGACGAGGTAGAGCTCGGTCGGAGTCGAGCCCTTGCCGGCTGCGTGATGGAGCTCGAGCAGCTCGGCCGGGGACATCGAGCCCTCGTGGAGCGGTGCGCCCGGCTCCACGGTCCCGCCCTTCTCGACGAGAAGCCGTGTCCGGCGCGGCAGCTGGTACTCCTTCTCGGCCAGCGGCTCGCCTTCCTCGTCCACGCCCTCCGGGAAGATCGTCACCTTCGGGCCGCGCTCGGTGTCCTCGACGTGCACCTTCCCGCCGACGTCGGCCAGCCTGGCCGCGCCCTTCGGGTTGCGCGCCTCGAAGATCTCGACCACGCGCGGGAGACCGTGCGTGATGTCGGCACCGGCGACACCGCCGGTGTGGAACGTCCGCATCGTCAGCTGGGTGCCCGGCTCGCCGATCGACTGCGCGGCGATGATCCCGACCGCGTCACCGATCTCGCACATCTCGCCGGTGGCGAGGAAGACGCCGTAGCAGGCCCGGCACACGCCGTAGTCGCTGCGGCACTTGAGCACCGAGCGGACCGGAATCGTGGCCGTGTCGATCGTCTCCTCGAGCCCTTCGACGAGAGCGGCCAGCACCTCGTTCGTCACCAGCGTGCCCTTGTCGGCCAGCTTGGTCTTGCCCGGCTTGCCGGACGAGAGCGGCTTGTACACGTCCTGTGGCAGCACGCGCCCGAGCACGCTCGTGTTCAGGCCCTCCGGCAGCTTGAGCTTCAGGTCGATCGTGACGTCGGTGCCGCAATCCTCCTCGCGGATGATCACGTCCTGGGAGACGTCGACCAGGCGGCGCGTCAGGTAGCCCGAGTCGGCGGTGCGGAGAGCGGTGTCGGCGAGGCCCTTGCGCGCGCCGTGGGTGGAGATGAAGTACTCGAGCACCGACAGGCCCTCCATGAAGTTCGCCTGGATGGGGCGCTCGATGATCTCGCCCTTCGGGTTGGCCATGAGGCCGCGCATTCCGGCGAGCTGACGGATCTGCTTGAACGATCCGCGGGCTCCCGAGTTGGCCATCATGTGGACCGGGTTGGTCGGGCGGAGTGTGCGATGCATCGCCTCGCCCACCTCGTCGGTCGCCTTCGTCCAGATGTCGACGATCTTCTCGCGCCGCTCCTCTTCGGTGATCAGGCCGCGCTCGTACTGCTGCTCGACCTGCGCGACCTGCTTCTCGTGCTCGTCGAGGATCTCCTGCTTGTCGGTCGGGATGACGATGTCGTTCTTCGAGATCGTGATCCCGGCCTGCGTCGCGTACTTGAAGCCGAGCGTCTTGATCTGGTCGAGGACGCCTCCGATCGCGGGCGCGCCGTACTGCTCGGCGAGCTCGCTGATGAAGTCGTCCATCTCCCGCTTCGAGAGCGTCCGGTTGATGAAGTCGTGCGCGGTCGCGGAGTCGTCCTCCCCGAGCGCCTCACGAAGAGCCCGCTCGACCTCGAGGTTGAAGATCACGCGTCCCGGAGTGGTCAGGATCACCTCGCCGTCGCGGCGGTACTCGATCGCCTGCTGCAGCGTGACCTGCTTGGCGTCGAGGGCGAACTCGACCTCCTCTTCACTCTGGAAGCGCTCCAGCTTCTCCTTGAAGTCATCCGGGCTCATGGTGTTGAGGTCCTGCTCGAAGTAGGTCAGGTAGTAGCCGCCCAGCACCATGTCCTGGGTCGGCGTCGTGAGCGGCCGGCCGTGCGCCGGCGAGAGGATGTTGTTCGCCGAGAGCATCAGGATCCGGGCCTCGGCCTGCGCCTCCGCGGACAGCGGCAGGTGGACCGCCATCTGGTCGCCGTCGAAGTCCGCGTTGAACGCGTGACAGACGAGCGGGTGCACCTGGATCGCCTTGCCCTCGACCAGGATCGGCTCGAAGGCCTGGATGCCCAGGCGGTGGAGCGTCGGCGCGCGGTTCAGCAGCACCGGATGCTCGGCGATGACCTCCTCGAGCACGTCCCAGACCTCAGGGACCATCGAGTCGACGTGCTTCTTGGCCGCCTTGATGTTCTGGACGGACTTCCGCTCGACGAGCCGGCTCATGATGAACGGCTTGAAGAGCTCGAGCGCCATCAGCTTGGGCAGCCCGCACTGGTAGAGCTTGAGGCTCGGGCCGGCAACGATCACCGAGCGGCCCGAGTAGTCGACGCGCTTTCCGAGCAGGTTCTGCCGGAAGCGACCCTGCTTGCCCTTGAGCATGTCCGAGAGCGACTTCAGCGGCCGGTTGCCCGGGCCGGTGACCGCGCGGCCGCGGCGCCCGTTGTCGAACAGGGCGTCGACGGCCTCCTGCAGCATCCGCTTCTCGTTGTTGACGATGATCTCCGGGGCGCCCAGGTCGAGTAGCCGCTTGAGCCGGTTGTTCCGGTTGATCACGCGGCGGTAGAGGTCGTTGAGGTCGCTGGTGGCGAAACGGCCGCCGTCCAGCTGCACCATCGGGCGCAGTTCGGGCGGGATCACCGGGACCGCCTCCAGGATCATCCACTCGGGCTTGTTCTCCGACTTGACGAAGGCCGAGACGACCTTCAGCCGCTTGATCGCCCGCTGCTGCTTCTGACCCTTCGAGGTCTTGATCGTCTCGCGCAGGAACGCGCCCTCGGCCGGGAGGTCGAGGTCCTTGAGCAGCTCGCGGATCGCCTCCGCACCCATGCCGCCCGTGAAGTAGACGCCGAAGCCGTACGGCGACCCGAAGCGGTCCTTGAGCTCGCGGAACAGCTGCTCGTCGTTGACGATCTGCTTCGGCTCGAGCTCCCGGAAGAGCTGCCACGTGTCGGCGAGCCGGCGCTTGGAGTCCTCGGCCGCCTCGCGCGCGTCGACCCGACGAGCCTCGATGTCCTGGTACATCTCGCGCACCTTCAGCGCCCACTGGATGAGCGCGTCCCAGTCCTCCTTCTGGATCAGGCCGTCGGTGCGGAGGCAGAGGTTGCCCGCGAGCTCGCGGACGTCCTCGGCCGACGCATCGGGCTCGGCCTTCTCCAGGGTCTCGCGGAGCAGGCCGTTGCCGGCGTCGCGAGCCTTGTCGAGGGTCTTCTGGTCGACGCCCTTCGCGATCTCGGCGTCGTCGCCCTCGAGCGCCTCTCCGGTGAGGAGCGCCTCCTGGATCTTGTTGATGTGCTTGGTGACCGCGCCCTTCTTGGAGCCGGACGCCTTGTCCGCCTCCTTGTGCAGCGGCGCTAGCGCCGCGCGGATCTGGGTGGCCGCGTTCCCAACCTGGTCGAGCTCGCGCGGAGCGAGGTCGCGGTCGTCGCGGATCGCGGTCTGGCGAACGAGCTCGCGGAGCTTCTTCGAGTCCTCGGTCGAGATCTTCGGCGCGACTGCGACGAAGAGCCCGCCGACGAGGCTCCTGGCCTCGTCGAGCGGAGGCAGGCCCTGCTCCTCGGCCCAGTTGTTCAGGCCGCGGACCCAGAACTCGTCGTCCTCGTCGAAGTTCCGCTCCTTGCCCTTCGTGAAGAACTCACGGCGGCGGGCGAGCCGGTCCTCGAGTGCGGCGAGCGCCTCGTCGCGGTCGACGTCGATCCTGCCGTCCTCGGCTTCGACCTTCTCTTCGAGGTCGTTGACGTCGGCCTCGCGCTTCTCCACGTCGACCGTGGTGACGATCGAGGCGGCGAAGTAGAGGACCTTCTCGAGCTCGCGCGGTGCGATGTCGAGCAGGTAGCCGATCCGGCTGGGGACGCCCTTGAAGAACCAGATGTGCGAGACCGGCGCGGCCAGGTCGATGTGACCCATGCGCTCGCGGCGCACCTTCTGCCGCGTCACCTCGACGCCGCAGCGCTCGCAGATGATGCCCTTGTAGCGGACGCGCTTGTACTTGCCGCAGTAGCACTCCCAGTCCTTGGTCGGACCGAAGATGCGCTCGCAGAAGAGGCCGTCCCGCTCGGGCTTCAGGGTGCGGTAGTTGATCGTCTCGGGCTTGGTGACCTCGCCGGACGACCAGTCGCGAATCTGCTTGCTCGACGCGAGCCCGATGCGGATCGCGTCGAAATCATTGATGTCGATCAAGACGACTCCTCGATCTCTAGGTCTACGACTTCCTCTGCAATTGGCCCAACCTGGTCGTCGGCTTCCTCCTTGGACGCCTCCGACGGCGAGAGCTCCACGTCGGCGAGGTCACCCAGCACCTCGTCGGCGGGCAGGGCGATCTCGCCCGACTCGTCCGCGGCCTCGGCGCCCTCCTCGACCTCCTCGGCGGTCGGCTCGCGGGCCGCCGCGCGCAGGTTGCCGGGTGAGAGGTCGATGCCGAGCTCCTCCGCTGCGCGCAGTAGCTCGTCGTCCTCCTCGCGAACCTCGACCTCGGTGCCCTCGTCCGAGAGCACGTCGACGTCGAGCGCGAGGGACTGCATCTCCTTCAGCAGCACCTTGAACGACTCGGGAATCGACGGCTCGGCGATGTTCTCGCCCTTGACGATCGCCTCGTAGGCCTTGACCCGCCCGACCGTGTCGTCGGACTTGATCGTGAGCATCTCCTGGAGCGTGTACGCGGCCCCGTACGCCTCGAGCGCCCAGACCTCCATCTCGCCGAACCGCTGACCACCGAACTGGGCCTTACCGCCCAGGGGCTGCTGCGTGACGAGCGAGTACGGGCCGGTCGAGCGCGCGTGGATCTTGTCGTCCACGAGGTGGAGCAGCTTCAGGATGTACATGTAGCCGACGGTGACCTTGCTCTCGTACGGCTCGCCGGTCTTGCCGTTGAACAGGCGCACCTTGCCCGAGGTCCGGCGCTTCTCCTTGTTCACGGACATCTTGATCGGCGAGTCCGGGTTCTGCTCGGTCCACTTGATCAGCGCCTCGTCGACGTCCTCGATCTTGGCGCCGTCGAAGACCGGGCTCGCGACCGGCGTGGGCCCGTTGGGACTGGCGCCGTCGGCGACGAACACACCGTGGGCGGCGGCCCAGCCGAGGTGGGTCTCGAGGATCTGGCCGATGTTCATCCGGCTCGGCACGCCGAGCGGGTTGAGCACGACGTCGACCGGCCGGCCGTCCTCCAGGAACGGCATGTCCTCCTGCGGGACGATCTTCGAGATCACGCCCTTGTTGCCGTGGCGGCCGGCGAGCTTGTCGCCCTCGGCGATCTTGCGCTTCTTGGCCACGTAGACGCGGACGAGCTCGTTCACGCCCGGGGAGAGGTCGTCGCCCTGGTCGCGCGCGAACGTCTTGACGTCGATGACGACGCCGCCCTCGCCGTGGGGAACCTTGAGCGAGGTGTCCCTGACCTCGCGCGCCTTCTCCTTGAAGATCGCGCGGATCAGCTTCTCCTCGGCGGTCAGCTCGGTCTCGCCCTTCGGCGTCACCTTGCCGACGAGCAGGTCGCCCGAGCCGACCTCGGCGCCGATGCGCACGACCCCGCGCTCGTCGAGGTTGCGCAGGGACTCTTCCGAACGGTTCGGAATGTCGCGCGTGATCTCCTCGTCGCCGAGCTTGGTCGAGCGGGCGTCGATCTCGTACTCGTGGATGTGAATCGAGGACAGCACGTCCTCTTTCACGAGCCGCTCGGAGATCACGATCGCGTCCTCGAAGTTGTAGCCCTCGAACGGCATGAACGCGACGCAGAGGTTGGCGCCGAGCGCCAGCTCGCCCTCCTTCGTCGAGCTGCCGTCCGCGAGCACCTGGCCGGCGCTCACCTTGTCGCCGAGAGCGACGACCGGCTTCTGGTGGATCAGCGTTCCCTGATTGGAGCGCATGAACTTGGTCAGGTCGTAGTTGTCCTTGCCGTCCTTCGTCTCGACCGTGATCCGCTCGGCGTCGATGTCGGCGACCTTGCCGGCGTGGCCCGCGAGCACCACGTCGCCCGAGTCGATCGCGGCGCGGTACTCGACGCCGGTGCCGACGAGCGGTGCTTGCCGGATCATCAGCGGCACGGCCTGCCGCTGCATGTTCGCGCCCATGAGCGCGCGGTTGGCGTCGTTGTGCTCGAGGAACGGGATCAGCGCGGTCCCGACCGAGACGATCTGCGCCGGCGCCACGTCCATGTACTGGATCTCCTTCGGCGCCGCGGTGACCGCCTCGCCCTCGCGGGAGCGGCAGAGCACGTGGTCGTGCTCGAACTTGCCGGTCTTGTCGTCGACGGGCTCGGACGCCTGCGCGATCGTGTACTGCGCCTCCTCGGCCGCGTCCAGGTAGATGATCTCGTCGGTCACCTTGCCGTTCTTGACCACCCGGTACGGCGTCTGGATGAAGCCGAACTCGGACACGGTCGCGAAGGAGGCGAGTGAGCCGATCAGGCCGATGTTCGGGCCCTCGGGCGTCTCGATCGGGCACATGCGGCCGTAGTGCGTCGGATGGACGTCGCGCACCTCGATCGGCGCGCGCTCGCGTGTGAGGCCGCCGGCGCCGAGCGCCGACAGGCGGCGCCGGTGCGTGAGCCCGGCGAGCGAGTTGGTCTGGTCCATGAACTGCGACAGCTGCGAGGAGCCGAAGAACTCCTTGAGCGCAGCCACCACGGGCCGGATGTTGATGATCGTCTGCGGCGTGATCGTGTCGACGTCCTCGGTGGTCATCCGCTCGCGGACGACGCGCTCCATGCGGTAGAGCCCGACCCGGAACGCCTCCTGGATCAGCTCGCCGACGGTGCGCAGGCGGCGGTTGCCGAAGTGCTCGTACTCGTCGAGCTCACCGCGGACCGGATCGCGCGAGAGCACGATCGAGTCGGCCGCGTAGTCCTTCGAGTCCTCGGGAGTCCCGAGGGCCTTCGGCAGGTCGACCAGCCGCTTGACCAGCGCGAGGATGTCCTTCGTGGTCAGCACGCGCGTGTCGTCCGGCACGTCGACTCCGAGCCGCTGGTTGAGCTTGTAGCGGCCGACCTTGGTCAGGTCGTAGCGCTTGGGGTCGAAGAAGAGCGAGTTCAGCAGGTTGCGCGCGTTGTCGACGGTCGGCGGCTCGCCCGGCCGCTGCTTCTTGAAGACCTCGATCAGCGCCTCTTCCTCGCGCGTGGTGGTGTCCTTCTCGATCGTGTTGACGATGAACGGCGAGTTGTCGAACAGAGCCAGGATGGCCTCGTCGGTGCTGGTGTCCAGCTTCCAACCCGTGCTCGGGTCCTCCTGCGGCAGCGCGCGGAGCAGCGTCGTGATCGGGAGCTTGCGCTTGCGATCGATGCGTGCGTAGACGATGCCCTTCTTGTCGATCTCGAGCTCGAGCCAGGACCCGCGGGACGGCATCAGGTTCGCAGTGAACACCTGCTTCGTCGCATCCTTGGGCTCCATCAGGTAGGCGCCCGGGCTGCGCACGAGCTGCGTGACGATCACGCGCTCGGTGCCGTTGATGATGAACGTCCCCCACTCCGTCATCATCGGGAAGTCGCCCATGAAGACGGTCTGCTCGCGGATCTCACCGGTCTCCTTGTTCACGAACCGGACGGTCATCGAGAGCGGGGCCTGGTAGGTCAGGTCCTTCTCGCGGCACTCCTGGATCGAGAACTGCGGCTCGCCGAACTTGTGCTCGGCGAACTCCACGGCGAGGGTGCCCGTGTAGTCCTCGATCGGAGAGATGTCGTCGATCGTCTCTCTGAGGCCCTCCTCCTTGAACCACTGGAAGGACGCCTTCTGGATGTCGATGAGGTTGGGGAGGTCGAGAACGTGCTTGAGACGCGAGAAACTTTTGCGCGCGCGAGGCGCAGCAACCCTGCTGGTCAAATGTGAAGCCTCCCTTGGAACTGCGTAAAGATGGGGCGTGCGGACGGACGTCGGCCGGAACCGCACAGCGTAGCGAATCAGGTCTCCCAGCCGCAAGCCGAGGCGCGGCGGCGCCGGGAGGTGGGGACACTATACCGCACCGACGTGCGAAGGGCCGCCTCGCAGGGCGGCCCTTCGACGTTCTGACCAGCTCGGGCTACTTGACCTCGACGCCTGCGCCGGCCTCCTCGAGCTGAGCCTTGATCGTGTCGGCCTCCTCCTGGGTCACGCCCTCCTTGACCGGCCCGGGAGCCGAGTCGACGAGGTCCTTGGCCTCCTTGAGGCCGAGGCCCGTGATCGCACGGACGACCTTGATCACCTGGATCTTCTTGTCGCCGGGGCCGGTGAGGACGACGTCGAACTCCGTCTTCTCCTCGGCAGCGGCGGCGCCGTCTCCCGCCGCGGCGGGAGCTGCGGCTGCGACCGGGGCGGCAGCGGTGACGCCCCACTCCTCCTCGATCGCCTTCTTCAGCTCGACGAGCTCGAGCACGGTCATCTTGCCGAGCGTCTCGAGCACCTTCGCGGTATCGGTTGCCATCTAGCTCTCCTCCTGCTCTTCCGTCGGTTCGGTTTCGGTTGGTTCGTTCGCTTCCGCGACCGGTTCCTCCGCTGCGGGCTCCTCGGCCGGCACTTCCGCCTCCGCTGCGGGCTCCTCCGCTGCGGGCTCCTCCACTGCAGCCGGAGCCTCGGCCGCGGCGCCCGAGCTGTCGCCCTGCTCCTCGAGCTGCCGGATCCGCGCGTCGATCAGCCCCAACGAGGTCGTGGAGCGGCGCGGAGAGCAGCATCACCACCGTCGTCAGCGGCGACAGGATCGCGCCGGCGACCTGTGCTCGGATGGTGTCGACCGGCGGCAGCGACGCCAGCTCCTTGACGGCGTCGGCGGTAATCGTCGTGCCCTCGAGGATGCCGCCCCTGATCGACAGGATCTCCGTCTTGGCAGCGTCGTTCAGCGCCTTGGCGACGGCGACTGGGTCGCCCCCGCTCTCGAGGAACGCGATCGCGGTCGGCCCCTCCAGCAGCGCCAGCAGCTCCGTCGTCCCGGCCGCCTCGGCGGCGCGCCTCGTCAGCGTGTTCTTGACGACGGAGAACTTCGCCCCGTGGGTCAGCAGGTCGGTGCGGAGCTTGTCGATGTCCGTGACCGTCAGGCCGCGGTAGTCGGCGACGATCAGGGTCTCCGAGCCCTTCAGGCGCTCGGTCAGCTCTGCGACGAGCCGCTCCTTGTCTTCTCTCAGCATCGAATCACCTCCTCGAAAAACGAATCAGGCCTGCCTGGTGGGCGGGCCTGAACGAGCAAGGTGTCTCGCTGAAGGCCGCGCCTCGGCTGGGCTTCTGCCCCGCACGTCGCGGGGCTGCCAACTGTCTCTGGCGGGCGGTCTGTTGCTTGGACTAAGCCGGTACGGCTTCCCTGTCCTCCTCGAGCTCCTCGACGATGCCGCGGACTCGCGACGGGTCGACGTGGATGCCGGGCCCCATCGTGCTCGTCAGCGTGATCGTCCGGATGTAGCGGCCCTTGGCCGCGGCGGGCTTGGCGCGCATGATCTCGTCGATGATGGCGGCGTAGTTCTCGACGAGCTGGCGCGGCTCGAAGCTCTTGCGCCCGATCGGCACGTGAACGTTCGCGCCGCGGTCGGTCCGGTACTCGAGCTTGCCGCCCTTGGATTCGGTGACCGCCTTGGCCACATCCATGGTGACGGTGCCCGTCTTGGGGTTCGGCATCTTCCCGCGCGGGCCGAGGATGCGGCCGAGGCGACCGACGACGCTCATCTGGTCCGGGGTGGCGACGGCGACGTCGAAGTCGTCGAAGCCCTCCTCGATCTGCTTGGCGAGGTCGGCGCTGCCGACCACGTCGGCGCCTGCCTCCTCCGCCTCGCGCGCCTTGTCGCCCTCGGCGAAGACGGCTACGCGGACTTCCTTGCCCGTGCCGTGCGGAAGCATCAACGTGCCGCGCAGCTGCTGGTCGGCGTGGCGGACGTTGAGGCCGAGATGGAAGTGCACCTCGACGGTCTCGTCGAACTTGGCGAGCTCGAAGTCCTTGAGCATCCGGACCGCCTCGACGGGCGAGTACGTCTGCTCCCGGTCGATGCCGGCCAGGGCGGCCGCGTACTTCTTGCCGTGCTTCGCCATTACAGGTCCGTGTCCACGCCCATGGAGCGCGCGGTGCCGGCGACGACCTTCATCGCCTGCTCGACGTCGCGCGCGTTCAGGTCCTCGAGCTTGGTCTCGGCGATCTGGCGTACCTGATCGCGGCTGAGCCGGCCGACCTTCTCGCGGTTGGGCTCGGCCGAGCCCTTCTCGAGGTTCAGCGCCTCCTTGATCAGCACGGCCGCCGGCGGCGTCTTCGTGATGAAGGTGAAGGAGCGGTCCTCGAAGACCGTGATCTCGACCGGGGTGATGCGCCCGTTCGCCTGCTGGGTCTGGGCGTTGAACGCCTTGCAGAACTCCATGATGTTGACGCCGTGCTGGCCGAGCGCAGGGCCGACCGGCGGGGCCGGGTTCGCCTGGCCGCCGGGGATCTGCAGCTTGATGAGTGTGAGAACCTTCTTTGCCACGCGACGCGTCCTGTACCTAATCGAGTTTCTTGACCTGGTCGAAACCCAGCTCGACCGGGACCTGGCGCTCGAAGATGTCGACGAGCACCTTCAGCTTCTGCTGGTCGGGGTTGACGTCGACGATCTCGCCGTCGAAGTCCGAGAGCGGGCCGGAGGTTACCTTGACCGACTCGCCCAGCGAGAACTCGACCTGGGCACGCGGGCGCTCCGCGGTGGCCGTCCCGGTGTGCAGAAGCCGGTCGACGTCGCCCTGCGAGAGCGGGATCGGCTTACCCGCCGGGCCGGCGAAGCCGGTGACGCCGGGCGTGTTCTTGACCACTCCCCACGAGTCGTCGGTCATGTCCATGTTGACGAGCACGTAGCCCGGCAGGATCCGCTTCTCGGCCTGCACCTTCTGACCGTCCTTCGTCTCGATCACCTGCTCGGTCGGGACGACGACGCGGCGGAAGCTCTGCGTCTGGCCCATCGAGTCGATGCGGTGCTCGAGGTTGGCCTTGACCTTGTTCTCGTGCCCGGAGTAGGTGTTGATCACGTACCACTTGAACATCGAGCGACCCCTACTGGCCCGTGAGGATCTGCTGCACGAGCGGCTTGAGCGCCAGGTCGGCGATGTAGAGGTACGCACCGACGATCGCGCAGGCGACGATCACGACGACCGTGCCCTGGAAGACCTGGCGCTGGTTCGGCCACTCGACCTTCTTGAGCTCGCCCACGCACTCGCCCACGAAGCGGCGAAAGCCGCCGCCGGGTACGCGCCGGCCGCCGGTCTGCGTCTTCGTCGGCTGCGCGGACGGGCGGACCTGCGCCTGGCGCGACCGCGAGCGCTGCGTGACGCCCGCCTCCGAGCGCTGCTGCTCCTGACGCGCTGCCTTGCGGCGCTGGTTCCGGGTCTGGCGTGCCATCTAGCGGGTCTCCCTGTGGGCCGTGTGCGTCTTGCACCAGCGGCAGTACTTCCGCGCCTCGAACCGGTCCGGCGTGTTCCGCTTGGACTTGTTCGTCTGATAGTTGCGCCGCTTGCACTCGGTGCAGGCGAGCGTGATCGCGATTCTGACTCCGGATGCCATGTGTGTCCCAGTCGTCGGCAGCGGGCCACGATGGTCCGCGCTCGGCCGAGCGGGCATGGTAGCGGAACCTGGTTCAGGGGGCCGTTTCGCCGCTGCCGGCTTTCGGCGCGGCGATCGACATGACGTCCCAGTAGCGGTCGTACTTCGTCAGCGGCTCGGTCCGGATGTGGTTCTGCTGGTAGTCACCGTTGCCGTTGATCGTCGTCACCTTGTCGCCGACGACCTCCTTGACCAGGCAGTGGTGGTTGAGGGCGTTGTTGGGGTCGTCGATCCGGTGGATGATGTCGCCCGGCTTCGCGTTCGCAACGTCGCCGTGGTACTCGAAGCCGCCGGGCTGACGCTCCCACGTGCCGCGGCCGGTGACGGTCTTGACCGCCCAGATCGCGAAGATCCCGCACCACGACCAGGCTCCGGCCTTGGGCGACCACTCCTTCGCCTTCGAGTTGTAGCGCTGGCCCGGGAACTTGCTCGCCGCCTTGATCCCCTCCAGGAGCTCGCCGTCGTTGTACGAGGGCAGCGCCTCGCGGTAGTAGTCGTGCAGCCGAGTCCAGCCGTACTTCTTGCCGTCGCCGCGGTCGGAGGCGTGGACCCTGCCCACCTGCTGCTCGGCGAGCCTGACGATCGCGGCCCGCTGGTCCGCCTCCGGTCCGCCGCTATGCCGTGCCGCCTCCGACTTCTCGCGCGCGAGGTCCTCACGGTCGCGCTGGTCGAGCCTGACGGCGAAGTCCGCGGTCGAGCCTCCCTTGAGCGGCAGCCCCGCTTCGCTCATCTCCTTCAGCGTCGCCTCGTCGAGCTTGCCGGTCATCTCGCGCCCGTGGCCTGCCTGCCATTCGGCGACGCGAAAGGACAGATCCCGCAGCGTGCTCGGGCTCCAGGAGGTCACGATCGGAGCGCCGAGGTAGGCCTGGACCCGCTGCATGAACCCGATGTTGAGGTGGTCCTTCCGCTTGAAGACGCGCTCGTTGAATTCGGGCGCGTCGGTCTCCATGTCGAACGCGGTCGCAGGACCGTCGACGTCGGCGACGTCTCGCGCGAGCAGGCGGGCAACAGCAGCGTTGCCGGCGGCGGCCTGAAGCGAGAGGACCGCGTGGGTGGAGCCCGGCGCTCGGGTCGCCTCGGCCCGCTCGGCCGCGCTCGATTCAGGACTGCTCGCGAGCTCCCGCATGTGCGTCGATTGTCCCGCGCGCGGCGGCCGGGAAGCAACAGGCCGTTGGTACACTCGCCGCGCCCGGCGGCGTAGCTCAGCGGTTAGAGCGGCGGACTCATAACCCGCAGGTCGGTGGTTCGAATCCACCCGCCGCTATCGGGTCCCGCTAGACGGCGCGGACGAGCGCGGTGGTCGCGGCGGCCGCGACGATCACGACGAGGATCGGGGCCTTGAGCAGAAGCGCGACCGCGGCGGCGGCGAGGCCGGCGGCCCGGGCGTCGAGCACGAGCTTCTGCTCGCTCGCGAAGACCTGGGTCACCACCAGCGCCGCCAGGAGCGACGGTGCGAGCAGCTCGACGACGGCGAGCAGCCTGGGCGGGAGGCTCTTACCCCCGAGCGCGACCGGGCCAACGGCCCTGAAGGCGATCGTGGCAACGCCGACGACGGCCACCATGATCCAGACCTCGGTCACGGCCGCCTCCACCCGATCAGGCAGACGGCGGCTGCGGCGATGATCGGGACTCCCGCCGGCGCGATCGGGACGAGCGCGAGCGCGACCGCCGCGCCGCCGAGTGCGGCGACGAGCGTCGTGCGGGTCCGCACCTGCGGCACGAGCAGGGCGAGAAAGAGCGCGGGGAATGCCGCGTCGAGCCCGAGCCGCTCGGGGTCGCCGAGCAGGTCGCCGGCGACCGCGCCGATTGCCGTCGTCACCACCCAGCAGACGTAGAGGACGAGCCCCGCTCCGAGCAGGATCCCGCGGTCGAAGCGGCCCTCGCCCTGGTTCGCGATCGCCCACGACTCGTCCACGACGAGCTGGCCCTCGAGCAAGCGGCGCCAGGCAGGCCCATGGAAGAGCGGGGCCACCGAGATCCCGATCGGGGCATAGCGGGCGTTGAGCAGGATCGCCGCGGTGATCGCGGCCACGACCGCGCCGCCCTCGTCCAGGATCGACGCTGCGGCGAACTGGGCCGACCCGCCGAAGGTCGTGGCCGACATGACCACGGGCGCCAGGCGACCCATGCCCGCCGCCTCCGCGAGCACGCCGAAGGAGACCCCAAAGGCGGCCGCGGGAAGGATCAGCGGCGCCACCCGGCGGGCTCCTTCCCGCAGGGGCGAATGCGAGGCCTCTACGACACCCAATCGCGCGTGAGGTAGAGCCAGAACGCGAGTCCGGCGTAGCGGCCGTAGGGAGAGAAGCGGGCGACGATCTCCTTGTCGGGCACGAGCTCCGTCCCGTTCACCTGTGCGTACTTGGGCCGCGTCCAGGAGTCGAGGATGAGGGGCGTGTAGCGGCCGATCAGCATCATCACGTGAGCGGCGGCGTAGGGCCCGACGCCCGGCAGCGCGAGTAGCCGGCGCTCGACCTCGTCGTCCGGGAGCTCGGCGCCGACGAGCTGCTCGAGGTCGACCTCGCCCCCGGCGACCGAGGCTGCGAGCGAGCGGAGGTAGGCGCCCCGGTAGCCGGCACGGGCAACGTCGCGGTACCAGGCCTCGGGCGCCGAGGCCATGACCTCGGGGGTGGGAAAGGCGCGTCCGGCCGCGCCGTCCATCGGGGCGCCGGGGGCAGGCGTGCCCAGGTTGGCCACGAGCGCGCCGACCATACGTTGCGTGGCCGACCAGGTGCAGTTGGTCGTGCAGACGGTCTTCACGACTTCCTCGAAAACCGTCGCACTGCGCACCATCCGCCCCGCCCCGGCCGCCGCCCAGGCGAGCTCGGGATCGGCCGCGGCAAGGGCGTAGAACTCGGAGAGGTCCTCGTCCAGCCGGAGCACGTGGCGGGCGGACTCGAGCAGACGCTCGGCCTGACGCGGCCCGACACGGCCGAGCAGCTCGACGCGGGCCGCCGCAGGCGAGCCCTCGGAGACGCGGGCGGTGCGCACGACGCCGTCCGCGCGCAGGGTGATCTCCATGGTCCGGGCCTCTTCGTCGACCCGGGCGGGCGGCAACTCGGCGACCCCGTGCGACGTGATCGTGCGCCAGAGGTCGACGGGCTCGCCGCCTGCGCCCACGAGCGGCAGTTCGAAGGTCGCGCTCATCCGTGCACTTCTAACGGCTCGGCATCGACGAGTAGTCCGCCCTCGTAGAGTCGCGGTGATGGCATTCCTCGGCGTCGACGTCGGCGGCACCTTCACCGACGCGGTTCTCGTCGAGGACGGTCGCGTGCGCACGGCCAAGGTGCCGACGGCCGAGCGGCAGGAGGAATCCGTGCTGGCGGCAGCGGCAGCGGTCGGCGCTGCGAAGCTCGAGCGCTTCACCCACGGGACGACCGTGGCGACGAATGCCCTGCTCGAGCGCAAGGGCGCCCGCACCGCGCTCGTGACGACTGCGGGCTTCGAGCACGTCCTTCATCTTCGCCGCCAGGATCGCGCGCACCTGTACCGCCTGTGCGAGGAGCACCCCGAGCCGCTCGTGCCGCTCGACCGCTGCGTGGGCGTGCGGGAGCGGGTCGGCCCCGACGGCGTGCTCGTACCGCTCGACCTGGAGTCGCTGCCGGAGGTCGACGCCGAGGCCGTGGCGGTGTGCCTGCTCTTCTCGTTCCGCGAGCCGGCGCACGAGCAGGCCGTGGCCGCCGAGCTCCGGCGGCGGATGCCGGCGGCGCACGTCGTCGCCTCGCACGAGGTGGCACCCGAGTTCCGCGAGTACGAACGGGCATCGACGACCGCCGTGGACGCGTACCTCGGGCCGGTGCTCTCCGGGTACCTGCGCGCCCTCGCGCGCGCGTGCGCGGGAACAGACATGCCGGAACCACTCGTGCTGCGCTCCTCGGGCGGTGTCGCCACGCTGGCCGAGGCGGCTGCCCACCCCGCCTTCGCGCTGCTCTCAGGTCCTGCTGCGGGCGTCGTCGGGGCGGCGCGCGCGGCGGCAACGGCCGGCTTCGAGCAGGCGATCTCGCTCGACATGGGCGGAACGTCGACGGACGTCTCCCTGATCCGCGGGGGAGCCGCCGAGCGCTCGGGCCAGCGGCTGGTGGGCGGGCTTCCGGTGCGCCTGCCGACCGTGGACCTGCACACGGTGGGCGCGGGAGGAGGCTCGATCGCGCGCCTCGACGCAGGCGGGGCGCTGCACGTCGGCCCCGAGAGCGCCGGCGCCCGTCCGGGCCCGGCCTGCTACGGGCACGGGGGCACGCTGCCGACGGTCACGGATGCGAACCTGCTGCTCGACCGCCTGCCCGAGCGGCTGGCGGGCGGGCTCGAGCTCGACCGCTCGGCGGCGGCTCGCGCGCTGCGGGACCTCGACCCGGCGGACGTGGTGCGCGTGGTCGACTCCGAGATGCTGCGCGCCCTCCGCGTCGTCTCGGTCGAGCGCGGACGCGATCCACGAGACGGCGCGCTGATCGCATTCGGCGGCGCGGGGCCGCTGCACGCGTGTGCTCTCGCGGAGGAGCTCGGCATCGACACGGTGCTCGTCCCCGAGGCAGCGGGTGTTCTGTCCGCGCTCGGCCTGGCCGTCGCCGACGAACGGCGCGACACGGTACGAGCCGTGCTCGCCCCGCTCTCGGAGGCGGGAGAGCTCCCCGGCGAAGGCGACGCCGACCTCCGCTACCGCGGTCAGTCCTTCGAGCTGACCGTGCCGCTCGGAGAGGACCTCGCGGAACGTTTCCACGCGCTCCACGAGGAGCGCTACGGCTATCTCGACCGCGAGCGCCCGATCGAGCTGGTGGCCGTTCGGACGGCCGAAGTGAGGCGAGGCCCGGAGCTCGAGCCCGCCGCGCAGGAACCGCTCTCCGTGTCTGGCCCGGCCGTGCTCGAACTGGACGGTTCGACCTGCTGGATCGCCCCGGGGTGGGTGGGGGTTAGGGATGGTCGGGCTCACGGTGGCGGTCTGATGCTCACGAGGGAGTGACGGAACGGTGAAAAGAGAGTGAACATCGAGCTACAGGTGATCGGATCGGCGCTTCGGGCCGTGTGCGACGAGATGGGCGCGGCCCTGATCCGATCCGCGTTCTCGGCCAACATCAAGGAGCGCCGCGACTGCTCGACCGCGCTCTTCGACGAGCGTGGGCGGATGGTCGCCCAGGCCGAGCACATCCCCGTCCACCTCGGCGCCATGCCCGACGCGGTGGCTGCCGTCGCCGCGCGGCGGCCCGGGCCCGACGACGTGTACGTGCTGAACGACCCGTTCGCCGGCGGCACGCACCTCCCCGACCTCACGCTCGTCTCCCGCACGGCCCTCGGCTTCGCAGTCACGCGCGCGCACCACGCCGACGTCGGCGGCTCCGAGCCGGGCAGCATGCCCGCAGCCTCGCGCACGCTCGCCGACGAGGGCGTGGTGATCCCGCCGACCAGGCTCGAAGGCGCCACCGTCGACCGGCTGGTCGAGCAGATGCGCAATCCCGACGAGCGGCGGGGCGACCTCCGCGCGCAGCTCGCAGCCCAGGCGCTCGCGCGCACGCGCGTCGACGAGCTGTGCGCGCGGTACCGAGCCGAGCGCGTCCGGGCTGCCATGGACGAGCTGTACGCCTACTCCGAACGGGTCGTCCGCACGGGGATCGCAAAGCTTCCCGACGGCCGCTTCGAGGCCGCAGACGTCCTCGAGGCGCCCGAGGGCGAGCTCACGATCCGGGCCTGCGTCACGGTCGCGGGCGACGAGGTCGAAATCGACTTCGACGGCACGGACCCACAGCACGACGGCAACCTCAACTGTCCGCTCGCCGTCACGCGCTCGGCCTGCTACTTCGTCGTACGGTGCCTGACCGACCCGGACCTCCCCGCCTCGGGCGGGGCGTTCGCGACCGGTGACCGTGCTCGCGCCCGAGGGGTCGCTGGTCAACGCTCGCGCGCCGGCGGCCGTGGCTGCGGGCAACGTCGAGACGTCGTCGCGAATCGTCGACGTCGTCTTCTCCGCGTTCGGCCGGGCGCGTGCCGGTGCCCGCTCAGGGCCAGGGGACGATGAACAACGTCACACTCGGCAACGACCGCTTCACCTACTACGAGACGATCGGCGGCGGCCAGGGCGCCTGTCCGAGCGCGAGCGGGCCGTCGGGCGTCCACGTCGCGATGTCGAACACGCTCTCGACGCCCGCCGAGGCGCTCGAGCTCGGCTATCCGCTCAGAGTCGAGCGGCACGAGCTGCGCGCGGGATCGGGCGGCGCGGGTCGTTTCCGCGGCGGGGACGGTGTCGTCCGCGAGCTGCGCGTCCTGGAGGCGTGCAGGCTCTCGCTCCTGACCGAGCGCCGCGCGCACGGGCCGGCGGGCAGAGCGGGAGGCGAGGACGGTCTGCCCGGTCGCAACCTCGTCAACGGGCGGGAGGTGCCAGCCCGCGTCACGCTCGACCTCGAGCCGGGCGACGTCCTCCGGATCGAGACGCCCGGCGGCGGCGGGTACGGCGCTACCTCGGCGTGAGCCGCAGAGCGCTGGGGATGCGCCGTTCGAGCACGAGCGTCCCGAGCCCCGCCAGCAGGCACGTTGCCGCCGCCAGAACCCAGAGCGTGTTCGGCGACCGGTCGAGGACGATGCCTCCCACGGCCGGCCCGATCGCGAAGCCGATCTCCCAGGACAGCGTCGAGAAAGCCATGTAGCGCCCACGCAGCCGGTCCGGCGCCAGGTCGGCGACGAGAGCGCCCTGGGTGGGCCCGTGGAAGCACTCGCCGATCCCGAACACGACCGCTCCGAGAGCGAAGACCAGCGCCGCGTCCGTGGCCTCGAACTGCAGCCCGCCGACGAGGACCACGAGCCACGCCACGGCCCAGATCACTGTCATGGCCGCCCAGCGCCCGCATCCGCCGCCGGCCCTCGAGCAGCTTCACCAGCGGCAGCTGCGCGAGCACGATCGCGAGCGTGTTGACGAAGAAGATCACGCCGATCGCCCGCTCCCCGACACCCGCCTCGTTCTTGGCGTACACCGGCAGCAGCCCGAACATCGCGTAGCCCGCCGCCACGAAGAGCACGTTCAGCCCGACCACGCCGAGGAAGACGCGGTCGCGCACCACCTCGGCGTAGCGCCCGGGCGGAGCGCCCACGCGGCTCGGCAGCGGCGGGTCGGGCACGAGGGTGAGCACGCCGACGAAGACGAGGAAGGTGGCCGCGTCGAGCGCGAACAGGACGGTGTAGCTCGAGGAGCTCTCCGTCGTCGCGATCAGGCCGCCGCTCAGGCCGCCCAGGCCGATGCCGAGGTTGCGCGAGACCCGCTGCAGCGCATAGGCCGCGTGGCGGCGCTCCGGTGGAGTGAGCCCGGCGAGCAACGTCGACTGGCTCGGCCAGAACGCGCCGTTGCCGACGCCGCCGACCGCCATCAGCACGAGTGCGTGCCACGGCTCCCGGACGAACGGCAGGAAGCCGTATCCGATCGCGAGCAGCACGAGCGAGCAGGCGAGCACGGGACGGCCGCCGAATCGGTCGACGATCGCGCCGCTGACCGGGATCGTCGCGATGCCGGCCAGCGCGCTCGCCGCGACGATCAGCCCGACGGTGTCGAGCCCGAAGCCGCGGACGTTGTGCAGGTAGATGAAGAGGAACGGGAAGGCGAGCCCGTTGCCGAACGCGTTGGCGAGACCGCCCGCCTCCATGATCCAGACCGGCCGCGGGAGCCGCGGGTCGAGGCTGCGCAGGTAGTCGAGCATCGGAGCCGGAGGCTAGTCTCAGCGCATGGCCGTGATCGAGGCACACGCCCTCCACCGCACGTACAAGACGACGACCGGCACCATCCGCCGCCGATCGCTGGAGGTCGAGGCCGTGCGCGGGGTCGACTTCGTCGTCGAGAAGGGCGAGCTGTTCGGCCTGCTCGGGCCCAACGGCGCCGGCAAGACGACCACGATCAAGATGCTGATCACGCTCTTGATCCCGACGAGCGGCACGGCGACCGTGCTCGGCTACGACGTCGTCAAGGACGCGCGCGAGGTGCGCAAGCGGATCGGCTACGTCTTCGGCGGCGAGCGCGGGGTCTACGAGCGGCTCTCGGGCCTGGACAACCTCCGTTACTTCGCCGAGCTCTACGGCGTCCCCGGCAAGGAGATCCGGCCGCGGATCGAGGAGCTGCTCGAGCTCGTCGGCCTGAAGGGGCGCGAGAAGGAGCGGGTCGAGGGCTACTCGCGCGGGATGAAGCAGCGGCTGCACGTTGCGCGCGGCCTGCTCCACGATCCGCCGGTCGTGTTCCTCGACGAGCCGACGATCGGCCTCGATCCCGTCGGCGCGCGCGAGCTTCGTGCGACGATCGCGTCGCTGACCGAGTCCGGCAAGACCGTCCTGCTCACCACGCACTACATGTTCGAGGCGGATGCTCTCTGCGACCGCATCGCCGTGATCGCGAACGGCGCGATCGTCGCGCACGGCACGCCCGCCGACCTCAAGGCGGGCGTCGCCGAAGGAGCCGTCGTCGAGGTGGAGATCTTCGGGATCCCGGAAGGGACGATCGAGCGCGTCCGCGAGCTCGAGGGCGTTCGCGCCGTCGTCGTCGAGGAGCGCGACCAGGCGCAGGTGCTGGTCGTCCAGACGCCCGCCGACGTCGAGCTCACGCACGCGATCCTCGGCAGGCTCGACGGCGCCAACGTCGGCCGGGTGTCTCGCCGCGAGCCCACGCTCGAAGACGCGTACGTCGCGCTCGTCACGGCGCAGTGAAGTCGGGCGCGCGGCTGCTGGCCATCGGCTGGCTGTTCCACTTCAAGATGCTCTCGCGCTCGGCCTTCGACGGGCTGCTCGGCGTGCTGTGGCCGCTCTTCTTCGCCACAGTCGCGTTCTTCATGTTCCGCGCGGGCAGCGGCGAGGAGACGCTCCTCTACGCGTCGCTCGGCGCGGCGGTGATGGGGATCTGGTCGGTCACGAGCACCTCCGCCGGCGCGGCGATGCAGCGCGAGCGCTGGCAAGGGACGCTCGAGGTGCTCGTCTCGTCGCCGGCGCCGTTCGCGCTCGTGTTGCTGCCGATCACGATCGCGATGACCACGATCGGCCTCTACTGCATGGTCGCGACGCTGCTGTGGGGACGGCTCTTGTTCGGGATCGAGCTCACGGTCGAGCATCCCCTGCTGTTCGCCCTGTCGATCCCGGTCGCGATCGTCTCGATCGGGACGTTCGGCTTCCTGCTCGCGGTCGCGTTCGTGCGCTACCGCTTCGCCTGGGCGCTCGGCAACGTGATGGAGTATCCGGTCTGGCTCGTCTGCGGCTTCCTCGTGCCGCTGACCCTGCTCCCCGACTGGGTGCGGCCGATCTCGTGGCTGCTCGCTCCCACCTGGGGCATGCGGGCGATTCGGGAGTCCGCGCTCGGGGGCTCGCCGCTGCCCGACCTCGCGATGTGCCTCGCGCTCGCCGGCGCGTACGTCCTCGCCGGTGTCGTCGTCCTCGAATCCGCGTTGCGCGCAGCCCGAGCCCGCGCCTCGTTGTCTTTGACATGACCTCGCTGCGGGTCTTCTTCATCGGCGGGATAACGAGCTACCGCGCGCTCTTCTACTGGCTGACGCCCTGGGTCTACGTGCCGAGCCTGCTCGTTGCGCCCATCTTCCAGATCCTGCTCTTCGTCTACATCGGACGGAGTGCCGGCCTCGAGTCCGACGAGTTCTACGTGATCGGCAACGCGCTCCAGTACGCGGCGATCCCCTGCGTGTTCGCGATGGGCTTCGCGATCGGCGGCGAGCGCTATCAAAAGACGCTCGGCCCGATCCTCGTCTCCCCGGCCCGGCGGCTGCCGTTGTTCCTCGGCCGAGCAGTGCCGGTGATGCTGAACGGCGCCTTCGTCGCTGCCTTCTCGCTCGCGGTCGGCGGCCTGCTCCTCGGGATCGACGTGCCGGCCTCCGCGCTCGGCCCGCTGGCGCTGGTCGTGCTGGTCTGCGCGTTCTCGTGCACGGGGCTGGGGCTGATCAACGCGGGCCTCGGGTTGCGCGTGCGCGAGGTGGCCGTGCTCGCGAACATCATGGTCGGCCTGCTGCTCATCTTCACCGGTGCGAACGTCCCGCTCGAGGAGCTGCCGGGCTGGATGCGCGCGATCTCGGAGGTGATCCCGTTGACGCACGGGATCGAAGCGGCCCGGCTGCTCGCGGACGGCGCCTCGCTCGGAGCCGTCGACCACCTGGTCGCCCAGGAGCTGCTCGTCGGGCTCGGCTACGGCCTCGTCGGCTACGCGCTGTTGCGTTTCCTCGAGTGGCAGAGCCGCGTGCACGCCACCCTGGAGATCGCGTGAGCGCCGCGCGCCTGATCTGGGCCGGCTGGACGTTCCACGTCAAGAGCCTGACGCTGTCGGGATTCTTCCTGCTGACCTCGGCGATCCAGCCGGTGATCTTCGCCTCGATCGCGTTCTTCATGTTCAAGGCAGGCGCGCGCGAGGGGACGCTGCTCTACGTCTCACTGGGAGCCGGTCTGATGGGGATCTGGTCGGCGACGCTGTTCGCCTCGGGCGGCGCGATCCAGTGGCAGCGGTGGCAGGGCACGCTCGAGCTCTCGATCGCCTCCCCCGCCCCGTTCCTGCTCGTCCTGCTGCCGATCACGCTGGCCTCTGCCACGATCGGGCTCTACTCGCTCGTCGGCACGCTGCTCTGGGGGGCCGTGATCTTCGGCGTGCCGCTCGAGATCGCGCAGCCGTGGATCTTCCTCGCCGCGGTGCCTGCGACCGTGATCGGGTTGGGACTGCTCGGGCCTCGTGATGGCGTCGACGTTCATCCTCTGGCGGAACGCCAACGCGCTCTCGAACCTGCTCGAGTACCCGATCTGGCTCGTGACCGGGCTGCTCGTCCCGATCTCGCTCCTGCCGGGCTGGGTGGCACCGCTCGCGTGGGTGCTCGCCCCGACGTGGGGCGTACGCGCGATCCGGGACTCGGCCCTGGGGACGGGCGATCCGCTCTTCGCCGTCGGCATGTGCCTGGCGCTCGGCGCGGTCTACCTCGTCGTGGGTGCCCTCACCGTCAGGTACTTCGAGAGCCTGGCCCGTGACCGCGCGACCCTCTCGCTGACGTGAACTCAACCCGCGTCTTTTTCATCGGCGGCTACCTGTCCTACCGCGCCCTGTTCAACTGGATCCACTGGAGCATCTACGTCCCGACCATGCTCGGGAGCCCGATCTTCCAGATCCTGTTCTTCGCGTACGTCGGCCGCTACGCCGGCCTGCAGGACGATGCGTTCTTCGTCGTCGGCAACGCGGTCCAGGTCGCGTGCATGGCGGGCGTCTACGGGATGGCGCTGACGATCGGAGGCGAGCGCTGGACGCAGACGCTCTCTCCCCTGCTCGCGACGCCGGCCAACCGCTTCGCGCTGTTCATGGGCCGGGCGCTTCCGAACTTCGTCAACGGCCTGATCGTGTCGACGTTCGGCTTCCTGGTCGGCTGGGCGCTGCTCGAGTTCGACCCGCCACTCTCGTCACTGCCCGCGCTCGCGCTGTGCGTGGTCGTCTCGGTTGCCTCGTGCACGGCGCTCGGGATGGTGATCGGCTCGATCGGCCTGCGGGCACGAGACGTGATGTTCCTCGCCAACCTCGTCTACTTCCTGCTCCTGCTGTTTTGCGGCGTGAACGTCCCGCTCGACGAGCTGCCCGGCTGGATGGAGTCGATCGGCCGCTCGCTGCCGCTGACGCACGGGATCGAGGCGGCGAGAGAGATCGCGGCCGGCGGCGGCCTCGGCGAGGTCGATCACCTGATCTGGACGGAGCTCGCCATCGGAGGGGCGTACGCGGCTGTCGCGTACGCCCTCTTCCGACTGCTCGAGGTCGAGGGACGCCGACGAGCGTCCCTCGAGTCGATCTAGCGTGTCGACCTACGGGGCGGCGCCGCTGAACGTGAGCGCCGGGCCTTCCACGTACATCGAGAACTGACGCCTGGGAACGGTGTCGGTGGACGCGGTGCTGGCTCCCAGGAGGTCACCTTGGGTCAGACCGGCAGCGGCGAAGCGCAACTCGAACAGCTGCACCTTCAGTGTCGCGTCGAGCAGCTCGATCGTCACGGGCTTCTCTGTCGGAGTGCCCTTCATCAGGAGGTCGAGCCAGGCATCGAGCCCCGGCGCAGGATCGGATGCGAGGACGCTCAGATCATCCAGCTTCGCAGGCACGAGCGCTTTCGTGGTGCCTGTGACGCCGGCGTCGTCCGGGACCGGGATCTCGAACGACCACGGCCCGATCCTCGAAGCCCTGTGCCCCTCGACGTCGGGAATCGTGAGCCGGTAGTTCGCGCCGAGCATGGTCTTCACGGTCTTGCTCGCCGATGCCGCGCCCCCCGACGCCTTCACCTTCCTCACCGATTCCGGGGAGAGAGTCGCCTCGAAGAACACGGCGGCGCTGTTCGTCGCGTCCAGTTGGGGCACGGTGAAGCTGGTCAACCTCGCATTCGTGAGGTTCAGCTGCGCGGTCGCCTGGTTCGTGGCGTCGTACCCCACGATCGACACTGCTTTCGGAGCGCCCTTGCCCGCGAGCGAGTCCTTGATCCAGGTGTACACGACGGGCGCCATGCCCAGGCCGAAACGGATGTGACAGCCCTCGTACTTCACCGGGCCTGTGCTCGTGTCGAGCCGAAGGTCGCCAACGGTGGCGGAGACAGCGTTGGCCGTCACTCCGCAACCCGAGAAGCTCTTGAGCATCCCCGCGTTGACGCCGTCGATCGTGAGCGCGTAATTGCCCACCGCATACGAGCTCGTGGCCAGGGCGCCGGCCCGTCGGTCGTCGTCGCCTCCGCCGAAGGCGACGTACGCCAGGCCGCCCACGAGGACGACCGCCACTGCAACTGCAACGAGAACGAGCGTTTTGGGTTTCATGTCCTCCAGACGCTACGACGCCGAAGCTTCTTCCACAAATCTTCCGTCAAGTCGCCCAGTTGGCATAGTCGCCGCATGTTCGACCACGTGACCATCCGAGTCTCGGACCGAGACGCGTCCGAACGCTTCTACGCGACGGTGCTGCGCGCGCTCGACAGCGAGCTGACATCCAGCGGCGGGGACTTCCCCGAGTGGGACGACTTCTCGCTGGCCCAGGCAGACGAGGAGAGCCCGGTGACGAAGCGCCTGCACATCGGCTTCGTCGCGCCGTCACGAGACCACGTCGACGACTTCTGGCGCGCGGGAACGGAAGCGGGCTTCGATGACGACGGCGCCCCGGGCCCGCGTCCGCAGTACCGCCACGACTACTACGGCGCCTTTCTCCTCGACCCGGACGGCAACAGCATCGAAGGCGTCCACCACGGCGCGATGAGCGGCGGCGGGATCGACCATCTCTGGATCCGCGTCGGCAACGTCGCCGCTGCCAGGCGCTTCTACGAGACGGTCGCGCCCCAAACGGGCTTCCAGCTGAACCGCGCCTCGCCCGAGCATGTCCAGTTCGTCGGCCCTGGCAGCTCGTTCTCGCTCCGCCAGGGACAACGCACCCAGAACGTGCACATGGCGTTCCCGGCGAGCGACGACGCCACGGTCGACGCCTTCCACCGCGCCGCGACGGAAGCCGGCTACCGCGACAACGGCGCCCCCGGCGAGCGACGCCGTGTACCACGCGGGCTACTACGCCGCGTTCGTCCTCGATCCCGACGGCCACAACGTCGAGGTCGTGAACCACCACCGCGGCTAGGAATCGCCAGGGCAGTCCTCGGTCGAATTCACCCGGCGCACCGCCGAAAGGGCCACAATTGCCGGTGTGGCGATCGATCGAGTCCAAGGTGCGGAGAAGTTGCGCCGGCTGCAAGCGATCACGGACGCGGCGCTCTCCCACCTGCAGCTCGACCAGCTCCTCGGCACGCTCCTCGAGCGGACGCGTGAGATTCTCGAGGCGGATACGTGCGCCGTCCTGCTGCGGGAGGAGGAGCGGAATGAGTTGGTCGCCCGCGCGGCCGTCGGGATCGAGCAGGCGGTCGAGCGAGGCGTGCGCATCCCTGTCGGCCGTGGCTTCGCGGGCCGAGTCGCCGCGGAGCGCCGGCCGGTGATCCTCGACGACGTGGATCACGCGGACGTGGTCAACCCGATCCTGCGAGAGACGGGGATCAAGTCGTTGCTCGGCGTGCCGCTGCTCGTCGAGGGGAAGGTGCTCGGAGTCCTCCACGTCGGCACCCTCTCGCAGCGCAGGTTCAGCAGCGACGACGCAGAGCTGCTCCAGCTCGTGGGCGACCGGATGGCGATCGCAATCGAGCACGCCCGCCTGTTCGAGTCCGAGCGCGCAGGCAGGAGGCGACTCGAACAGGTGCAGGCGGTCACGGACGACGCACTCGCACACCTCGAGCTGGACGAGCTGCTCGAAGTGCTGCTGCCGCGGATCCGCGAGATCCTCGCCGCCGACACCTGTGCCGTCCTCCTGCTCGACGACAGCCGGCGCGAGCTGGTCGCGCGCGCGGCGGTCGGCATCGAAGAGGAGGTCGAGCAGGGCGTGCGCATCCCCGTCGGCCGCGGGTTCGCGGGCCGGGTCGTCGCCGAGCGCCGTCCGGTGTTTCTTCCCGACGTGGATCACGCCGACGTGCTCAACCCCCTCCTGCGCGCGAAGGGCATCAAGTCACTTCTAGGCGTGCCCCTCGTCGTCGCCGGGGCGGCGTTCGGAGTGCTTCATGTCGGCTCACTCAGCGGGCGCGCGTTCACGAAGGACGACACCGAGCTGCTTCAGCTCGTGGCAGAGCGCGTCGCCCTCGCGATCGAGCGGGCGCGGCTCCACGAGGAGGTGGTCCTGCTCGACCAGTTGAAGCTGAACTTCGTGGCGATCGCCTCACACGAGTTGCGGACGCCCGCGGCAGCCGTCTACGGCGGGCTGGCGACTCTCGTCGAGCGCGGCGACGCCCTGCCGCCGGAGACGCGGGAGGAGTTGCTGCTGGTCGCGTACGAGCAGAGCGATCGGCTCCGCCGCCTGCTCGAGCAGCTGCTCGACCTCTCACGGCTCGACGCGCACGCGATCGCGGTCGACCCCAGGCCCCTCGTGCTGCACAGCGTGCTCACCGAGATCGCCGCGGCCATCCTTCCCGAGAGCACGGCGGTGCGGCTCGACGTAGCGCCGGACGTGGCCGTCGTCGCCGACGCGCTCGTGCTCGACCGTGTCGTGTCCAACCTGCTGCTCAACGCGGTGCGATACGGCGAGCCGCCGATCGTGATCGCGGCGGAGCGGCGCGACCGGCACCTCCGGATCGCAGTCCAGGACTCGGGCTCAGGGGTACCCGTGGAGCTCCAACCGCGACTCTTCGAGCGGTTCGCGCGGGGCGAGCACGCACGAGGCAACGGCCTCGGGCTCGCGATCGCGCAGGCGTATGCACGGGCGCACGGAGGCGACCTCTTCTTCGAGCCGGGCGCGGAAGGCGCCCGCTTCGAGCTGATCGTGCCGCAGGAGTGAGGCGCCGGGGGCGGGCGTGTAGGGACTCGACGTAGCTGACACTTCGCCCACCGCATGTGTCATCTGAAGCGTCGAATTCACGCGGTCTCGAGTGCGATCGTGAAGGGACATCACAACGCGCTTGCTCGGCCAAGGTGGCACTTCCCTCGGCCCAGCTCGGGCACTAGCCGGCGGACGAGCGCCTCCACGGGTCCCGGCAGCTCGCCCCTAACGAGCGCCCCGTGCTCCGGTGACGCGGTCACGAAAGAAAGGACGGGCGAGCTGGTGAGGTGGCGCTTACTACGCCAGGAATTGCCTCGCCAGCCCGCCGAAGATCGTTTCGAATGCCTCGCCGGATGCGCGTTAGTGAAATGCCTGCAGGTCCTGGAGCTTCCTCGGCAAGGACGCTGACACGGTGACCTCACCTGTATCAAGATCAATCTGGCCGAGGACGACGCGGTTATCGGAGAACCGAAGTCCCTCGAACATCACCGAGTTGCCGTCCGGCATGTACGTGAGGTGGTACATCTCAATCTCATTCTCGGGTCCGATCACCTGGGTCTCTGTGTCGGTCGCCGGGTGGTAGACGACCGTCTCGTTCTGGCCCGTTTCGTTTAGGCCCGAGACGACGACTTCATTACCGGCGGCTACTGAGGCGAGGACCTTTTCGACGGACGTCGTTGCGATCGCGACGGTCGGGTAGTACTTCATGAGGAATCCGCCACCCCCGGGAGGGCCAACCACGGCGAAGACTTGGCCGTCAGAGGTCTCGATCGCGTTCGAGATGTAGCTTCCGAACCAGTCGCACAATGGGTATCGATTCGGCGCGTAGCTCGAAGGGCCGGAGCAGTAATCGGAGACCCGGTGATAGGGCTCTGGAGTCTGGCCGCCGTCGCCGAGCCAAAGCTTCGGATCCATCTGGTTGGTAGAGGTCAGATATCGCCCGACTCCCTCATCCCACGGAGCCGTCCCCCACAGGCGCCCGCCCATGTAGACGTTGTCGTCCGGGAAGAGACGGAGGAAGTTAGTCCCGCTCCCCAGCAGTGTCTGCAGCGACCCACTGGCCGTCACACGGCGAAGCCACTGGTTCCCCGATGATCTGCTCCGGCCCGAAAGGAGCACGTCACCGTTGGAGAGGACGAGGAACTGCTCCAACTGGATGTTGTCGGAGACGATGTCCGTCGAAATCCCGTTGAGGTACTTTCGGAGCACGGTTCCACCATTCGTCCAGCCGGAGTAGTAGACCGCGCCGGCGGCATCGAACTGGATAGGTGGATTGCCGCCACTTCCCGAAGAGGACCAGTTGATCATCGAGAGCGTCCCGTCGACGCACGAGGGAACGCCGGTTTCTCGATCGACTTCGGCAAGGAGACAACGGGGTCCGTTCCAGCTCGCCGGATCGGAAAGGTTGATGGGGCGGGTGAAGACGACGTAGACCGTCTCGTCCGGGGCGATGAAGAACTGAGCGACGTCCGCGGAACCGGAGGTGACGGCGGGCGCTAGAGATCCGCTAGCAGTGACCACCGCAAGATTGGACGAACCGCCCGAAGTGGACTGTGTCTGTACGCCGGCAGTGACCGCCGCAAGACCGGCGAACCGCCCGAAGTGGACTGTGTCTGTACGCCGGCAGCGAGGACCTCGAGGCTTGACCAAGCCCCCGAGGCGGACTGTGTCGGCCCGCTGGCAGTCATCGCTGCAACGTCTGATGACCCGGAAGTGGGCGGCGAGCTCGCGCTCGTCATCGCCACTGCGCCCGCCTGCGGCAGGGCAAGAGCCACCGCATGGCTGAAATCAAAGCGCAGGGGAATAGCCGGGGCCGGGGCCGGGGCCGGGGCCGGGGCCGGGGCCGGGGCCGGGGCTGGAGCCGGGGCTGGAGGCCTCGGCGGCGGCGATGTCGCGGGTCCGCGCCCCACAACGAGACGCACCCTCGCGCCGTTGGCGAGTTTCCGACCACGAGTTGGGCGCTGCGAAACCACACGGTTCTTCTGACGCACAGTCGAGCGGACGTACCGCACGCTCCCGACCCGACAGTGCGCCTTGCGGATTCGCGTCTTTGCGAAGGCGGGTGTCCGCCCGACGACGGCGGGGACACGGCAAGACTGTTTGACCTTCCGAGCTGCCGCGTCGGCAGGCGAAGCTGCCCCAGCCGTCACCGCGGCCCCTACGCACAAAGCGAGGGCAAACAGACCAAGAACAGATGCCTTCTTCACTACTTCGCTCCCCCTTGATGGGTTGGTGTTCCGTCGGCGGATGGCGCACGACTCGATGACGTTCAGTTGCTTTGCAGAGAACTCCTAAAGACCGCTAAGCCCCCTGAAAGTAACGGCGGAATCGCAAACTCGCTATGACACGAGCGGGTCAACTCGAAGGGAGAGCTCGTGTTCCTTTTCAAGCTCGAGCACGCCGCCGGCAGCCCTGCCGACCCGCCGACCCTGCGCTCCGCCGTGCCGAACTGGGGCAGGCGAGACGATCCCGCTCGTCGACCGCACCCTCCGCGTCGTCGACGTCCGCGACCAGGGCGACGACGAGCCCGTGGTGCTCGTCGTCGAGGACACGTCCTAGAGAGCGTCAAGCGCGCCGGGCGCGCGGATCCGCCACACTTCCGCGATGGCCAGTCGCCTGAAAATCGGCGGCGACGTCGAGCGGGCTCTCGAGAGTGTCGGCGTCCCGAGCTACGTCGTCGACACAACGGGAATCGTCCGGTGGATCAATCCGGCAGCCGAGCGTCTCCTCGGCGATGTTCGCGGTCGCCAGTTCACCTCCCTCGTCGCGCCCGAGGACAGGCCCGGCGCCCGCGAGCGATTCGCTCAGAAGATGCTCGGCACCTCCGAAGCCAGCGAGGCGACCGGCCACCTCGTCTCGACCGCCGGGGCGCGAGTGCCGGTGGAGGTCAGCTCCGTGCCGCTCAGGAGCGGTGAAACGGTTGTCGGCGTCTTCGGACTGATCGAGGAACGCCCCGACGACGCGCCCACAGCGCCACACCCGCATCTCACCCGCCAGGTCACGGTGCTTCGTCTACTGGAGCAGGGCCGCTCGACGAAGCAGATCGCCGCCGAGCTCCACCTGAGCACCGAGACAGTCAGGAACCACATCCGCGGTATCTTCCGCGCACTCGGCGTCCATTCCCGAATCGAAGCCGTCGCCGCCGCCCGTGCCGCATCACCCAACTGACTGGCGCGCGCGAGCCAGGACATGCCCGAATGAGCGTCTAGCGCCCCGACCCCTAGGCGCCTACGCTCGAGCCGGGCCGGGCCGCGCTACTAGCGCCCGGGCGTTCGGCTCGCCACCCGGCCCGTGCCTCGAATCGAGGCATTGAAACCGAACGCGAAGCGCTCTAGATTCGGTAGCTCAACGTGAGGGGCTTGCGGAACAGGCGGCGGCGGCCTTCGCCCGCGATGGTGGTGGCGCTCGTTGCGCTGTTCGTTTCCCTGGCCGGAAACGCAACGGCGGTCACCGTGCTCGTGACAAGCAAACAGATCCAGGACAAGACGATCCAAGTCCGCGACATCTCTCCCGCAGCTCGAGCGGCGCTGCGCGGAAGCCGCGGCCCTCGCGGCTTCGAAGGGTCGTCAGGCGACATCGGCCAGCCAGGCCCAGCAGGCCCCCGTGGCCTAGCCGGCCCGGCTGGCCCTGCCGGTAAGGACTTCCCCAAGTACACGATCGAGGGAGACCTGAGCGAGATCTGCCGAGCCGTGAAGCAAGTGCAGAACACGGTTCCTGCGCCTCTGTTCGGCTGGTTGCCGGACTTTCGATTCCGCTCATGCTCGTACTTCTATTGACAGACCCTCGTTCGTAGACACGGTCATCGCCGGGGAGCACTGCAGGCCGTGGCCACGCCGCGGCAGCTCGAGTAGATCATCCGGGCGGAGCTACGCCCCCACCTGCGCGAGCTCGTAGGGCGGCTACTTGATCAGCGTGAGCATCTTGAACATCGGCAGGTACATCGAGATGATGATCACGCCGACCATCAGGCCCACGCCGATCATCATGATCGGCTCGACGATCGAGGTCAGGGCCGTGACCGATGCGTCGACCTCGTCCTCGTAGAAGTCCGCGATCTTGCTCAGCATCTTCTCGAGCTCGCCCGTCTCCTCGCCGATCTTCACCATCTGACTGACCATGGGCGGGAAGATCGGGTTCTCGAGCAGCGGCTGCGCGATCGGCACACCCTCGTGGACGCGGGCCCGCACGTCGGCGAGCGCCTCCTCGACGACCCAGTTGCCGGACGTCGTGCCCGTGATCTCCAGCGACTTGATGATGTCGACGCCGGACGCGACCAGCGTCGAGAGCGTCCGCGAGAACCGCGCCATCGTGATCTTGAGGACGACGGAGCCGATCTTCATCGGCAGGCGGAGCTTGATCCGGTCCCAGACCTGACGGCCCTGCTCGGTCCTCTTGTACTTGCGGATCGCGAACCCGGTCGCGATCAGCGCCGGGAAGATGATGTAGTACTTGCTCCGCAGCAGGTTCGAGGCGTTCACCACGTACTGGGTGAGAGTCGGCAGGTCGCCGCCGAGGTCGGCGAAGATCTTCACGAAGACCGGGACGAGGAACATCAGCATCGCGGCGAGGACGACCGTCGCGAAGCCGAGCACCATCGTCGGGTAGATCATCGCGCCCTTCACGCGCCGCTTGATCTGGGTGTCCTTCTCGATCTGGTACGCGACGCGATCGAGCACCTCGTCGAGGATTCCGGCCGCCTCGCCGGCCTCGACCATCGCGACGTACAGGCGGCTGAAGACCTTGGGATGGCGGCTCATCGCCTCGGAGAGCAGTAGGCCGCCCTCGACGTCGGCGCGCAGCTCGGCGACGATCAGGCCCAGGTACTTGTCGTCTGTCTGCTCCTCGAGAATCGTCAGGGCAGACACGACCGAGAGGCCGGCCTCGATCATGGTCGCGAACTGGCGCGAGAAGATCTGGATCGACTTCGGCTTGATCTTCTTGAAGACGGTGCGGACGCTCTGCTCGCCGGATGCCGGCAGCTCGTCGATCCGCTGCGGCAGCAGGCCGCGGACGCGGAGCTGCTCGCGCGCGGACGCAAGATCGGCCGCGTGGACCTCGCCTTTGAGCTCGAGACCCACCGAATTGATCGCCATGTATGCGTACGCCGCCACGAGAGACCTATCGGCAGTGGGATTGGCCGGCTTGAGAGACGGTCAGCCGGTGGACTGATCGAAGGTCGAGGCCTGCCGCACGTAGGTGCGGGTCAGCGTCGCAGCGTCGCGAACGACGACCGTGACGACCTTGACCGGGCGGCCGCCCGACGGCGTCTGCGAGAGGATGTACGAGTCGAGGCGGTACTGGCGCCGGTCGGCTCCCGTGACCGTGCGGCTCGGATTGCACTCGACCGGCACGCCGACACAGGTGCCGGTCACCATGGCGGTCGGATAGCTCCGCGCGGAGTCGTTGCGGTACGTCGTGTCGCCGTCGGCCGTGGTTGCCGCGGCGCTCTCCAGCCGGATGTTCGCGTAGGTGATCTCCCGGTAGCGCTCCATCTGCTGGTCCGCGAGCACCGACGCGGTCGTGACGCGGCTCGCCCGCTGCAGCGTGATGATCCCGGAGTTGAACGCGGCGACCACGGCCAGCAACCCGATGTTGAGCATCAACATCGCAAGCAGCAGCTCGATCATGCCGAAGCCGCTCGGATCCCGCAGGCGCGCGCGCACGAGAGGTGTATCGGCAGGCGCCGCGATCAGCTGTAGCCGTGCTAGCCGGTCGAGACGAGGACGACGCGGTAGCGCGTGCCGTCGGCGGTGTTGACGAGCGTCACTTGCTCGCCCTTCTCGAGCGTGATCGCCGTGTCGCCGCTGGCGTAGCTGCCGCCGTCGATCGCGACCTTGGCGGACTTCGCCGACACCGAGACGAGCCTGAACACCGGGTCGCCGGACGGGAACGTCGCGTTCACCGCGACACCCTCGCTCGTGCCGTTGATCGAGATCTGCGCGCTCGAGCGGGCGGCCGGCTTCGAGGTGGGGCTCGGGACGGTCGGCTGGCCGAGCGTCCGTGTCGGGCTCCTTGATCGGCTGCTTGGGCTGAGAGCCGCCGGGAGTCGCGGGCGGGCAGGCGATCGTCACGCCGGCGGCGTCGACGCAGCGCTTGCCGGCCTGCGGGACGAAGGGGTCCTTGCTGACGAAGCGGCCGAACGACACGAGCTGGCCGGGACCGGCCACGGCAGCCGGGTCCGAGTCGACCAGGACGCCCGCGGGCGCTCCGCTCGTCGGCGGCACGCTCGGCGGCAGGGGTGCACCGGGCACCGGCGCCACCGGAGCGGGCGCGGCGGCAGGCGCCGTGCTCGCCGTCGGCGGCTTCTTGTTCATCAGCGCGATCACGGGCGGGACGCGCCAGGCGACCAGGACGACCAGGATCACGCCGCCGACGGCGGCGATGATCTTCTGGCGCTTGGCCTTGGCCTTGGGATCGATTTTCCGAGCCATCAGGGCGTGGTTCCTGCCGGCGCGGCGCTCGCCGCGGGCGACTCGGGGGGCGTCTCGGGATTCGGCACCGGGCTCGGCGGCGCAGGCGGCGTGGCCGGCGCCACGGGCGTGACCGGAGCGGTGGTCGCGGTCGAGCCGTAGACGTAGGCCGAGACGGTGAGGGTGGCCGCGATCTGCGGGAACTTCTTCTCGCCCTCCGAGAACGAGACCGTGTCGACGACGAAGAGCCGCCCGGTCGCGTCGAGCTTGCCGCCGCGCACACCGACGAGGTTGCGCAGCCGGAAGAGGAAGTCGGAGAGCTCGAAGTAGTTGCCCTGGAAGACGAGGTTGATCGGGACCGCCTGGGCACCGTTCGCCTCAACGGGCGCCTGCGGCGTGATCGAGTCGAACCGGATGCCGGTATCGCGGGCGATTCGGTTGAGCTGGAGGATCATCCCGGGCATGTCTTCGTTGCTCGGCATCGCCTTGGTCAGGCGGAAGAGGTCGGCGACGCGGATCGGCTCGGTCTGCTCGGTCTGCCGCACGAGCGCACGCAGGCGCGTGATCTCCTCACGGGTCGTCGCCGCTTCCTTCGCGAGCTCGGCAGCCTTCGAGCGCTGCGGCGAGATCAGCAGGAAGTAGGCCGCGAGGGCAGCGAGGAGGAGCATCGCGGCGAGGACGCCGACCAGAGCTTTCTGGGACGGCTTGCGCTTCACGATGCCGCTCCCTTCACGTTGACGGCGGCGCCGATGGTGAACTCCACGACCGTGCGTCCCTCGGCCTTGCCGAGGACGCTCTTCTCGAGCTTGACCTGGTCGAGGTCGGGCACGAGCTCCAGACGTGCGAGCAGCCGTGCGACGGCGTCGTGCGAGTACGTGCGGCCGCTGATGGAGAAGCCTCCGGCGGGAGCGGTGGTGGCCGGCGCGGTCCCGTCGGCGGGAACGGCGGCCGGGGCGCTGGCCTGCAAGGTGGTGAACCAGACGTCGTCGGGTGTGATCAGCGAGATCTCGCGCAGGACGCGATCCCAGGCGATGCGGCTGCCGAGCGCGGCGGCGAGGGCGCCGAGGCGGCCCGCCTTCTCCTGCTCGAGCGCGTCGCCGCTCGTGTCGCGCGGCTTGGGAGCGGGAATCGCGGCCAGCTCGGCGCGCGCGTTCTCGACCTCGTTCTGGCGCTCGGTGACGCCGGCGCTGGCGTTCAGGAACAACATCGCCATCACGGCGGTCACGGCGACAGCCGCGACGACGCCGCCGAGTGCGACGACGTTCGTCTCGCGCTCGCGCTCGCGCCCGTCCTTCCTCGGAAGAAGATTGACGGCCCTCATCGGAGATCGATCCCCAGGCCGATCGCGGTCGCCAGCGAGCCGGTGCCCTCGGGCATGTCGACCTTCTTGCCGACCCGCACGTTGATCAGCGGATCGCCGACGCGAACCGGCACGCCGATCAGGCGCCCGAGCTCGGCATCGATCCCGGGCAGCTCGGCGGTACCGCCCGTCAGGACGACCTCGCCGATGCCCAGAGATCCAGGCTGGTTCTGGTAGAACTGAAGCGCCGAGACGAGCTCGCGGGCGAACGAGTGAAGCTCGCGCTGAACCGCGTCACGTGCCTTCTCGCCCTGCTCCTGCGTGAGCCCGGCCGGAGTGACCGGCTCGAGCAGCGAGAGCCCGTGCTTGATCGCGCCCACTTCGGACGGGGCCAGGTCGAGCGCGCGGGCGATCGCAACGCTGAGCTTGGAGCCGCCCCAGTCGAGCACGCGGGTGAACTCGCAGTACAGACCGTCGGAGACGCCGAAGGTGGAGCGGTCGTGGCCGACGTTGACGACGACCGTCGCGGCCGCCGGCACATCGTCGACGCCGCGCGGCACCGTCAGGGCGCGCAGCAGCCCGAAAGCCTCGAGGTCGATTCCCGCCAGTTTGATTCCGGCCTTGCGGCACGCGGCCACATAACGGTCGATCAGGTCGCGGTAGGCGACGACGAGCAGCACCCGGCGGACCGTCTGGCCGCTGGCGTCGACGCGCTCGCTCAGCACCTGGTAGTCGAGCACGGCCTCCTCCAGCGGGATCGGCAGCGCCTCCTGTGCCCGGAAGCGAATCGCGTTGCCCAGCTGCTTCGGGTCGTCGATGCCGGCGATCTCGAGCGTGCGGACGCCGATGCGGTTGCTGGCGATCCCGAGCCGGACCCCGGTCTTCGGCAGCTTGTACTTCTTGAAGAACGCCCTGAGCGCGTTCGCGAGCTCCTCGGGCTGGCGCGGCTCGCCGCCGACGACGATGCCGGTCTCGAGCGCCTCGTGCGCGACCTGGAGCAGGTCGGCCGAGCCGTTGTTGACGACGCGTGCGGCGGCCAGCTGTGAGCTTCCGATCTTGAGGCCGACCAGGCGCCTCTTGCGCCGCAGGCTCGGGCGCGGGGCCCGGAACCTCTCGGCGCCGACCTGCTTGCGCTCGGTCAGGGTGCGCTTGGCCTTGCCGCGGCGCTTCTTGGCCTCTCCGCGGCGCGCCTTGCGCGACTCCTTGGGCTCCTTCGGCTCCTCGGGCTCGGCGACCGGCTTGCCGGACTTGGCAGCCTTCGCTTGCTCCTTTGCCTCTTGCTTAGTGCGCTTTGCCTCTGCCTGCGCCTCGGCCTTGGCGCGCTTCTCCTCGCTCTTCGCGAGGCGCGACTCGGCACGGCGGTCCTTGCGCGACGGCTTCCGCTCGACGGCGTCGGCGGTCGTCTCGGCGACCACGGCGGCGGGCTTCGGCTTGCGCTTGAAGCTCAGGTCCTTCTTCCACACAGACGTCTTCTCGCCCTCGGCGGGCTTGGTCTCCCAGGGATCCATGACTAGTGCCTCCTCTGGTGATGCTGCCCAGCTTCTGGGTCGTGAGCACCAAGCCAAGGGCCGCACTCGCCCGCGTCAAAGGCTCTCTGCAGCCTTTGCAAGGGCGAGGGTGGCTCCTGGCGCCGCGTGATCGCGGGCCAGAAGCAGGCGTGTATTACCTGAGGAGGCACTTAGGCTCCCGCGGCCCTCAGGCCGCCGATCGGGGCGACCTCGACGGGCGCGACCACACCGGAGCGCGTCAGCAGACCGTCGAGCTGCTCGGCCTTGCTCGAGCGGGTCAACGCGAGCTCGCGGGTGACGACGCCGCGGACGACGAGGTCGGCGAGCGACTGCTCCATCGTCTGCATGCCGCGGGCCGTGTTGGTCTGCATGACCGAATAGATCTGCTCGAGCTTGCCCTGGCGGATCAGGTTCCTGACGGCGTCGTCCGGCAGCAGGATCTCGATCGCGGCAACGCGCCCCTGGCCGTCGGCGGTCGGCAGGAGGCCCTGCGCGACGACGCCCTGGATCGTGCCGGCGAGCTGCGTGCGGACCTGGCCCTGCTGCGCGGCCGGGAAGACGTCGATGACGCGGTCGATCGTCGAGGCGGCGTCCTGCGTATGCAGCGTCGCAAAGACGAGGTGGCCGGTCTCGGCGGCGGTGAGCGCGGTCGAGATCGTCTCGAGGTCGCGCATCTCGCCCAGGAGGATCACGTCGGGGTCCTGGCGGAGCGCGCCGCGGAGAGCCTCGGCGAAGCTGGTGGCGTCGGGCCCGATCTCGCGCTGGTTCACGACACACTTCTTGTGCCGGTGCAGGAACTCGATCGGGTCCTCGATCGTGATGATGTGGTCGGAGCGGGTGCGGTTGATCTCGTCGATCAGCGCCGAGAGCGTCGTTGACTTACCCGAGCCGGTCGGGCCCGTGACGAGCACGAGGCCGCGCGGCTTGTTCGCGAGCTCGTAGAGCGAAGTCGGCAGACCGAGCTCCTCGAGCGTCTTGAGCGAGTCGGGGATCATGCGGAACGCCCCGGCCAGGCTCTCGCGCTGCGAGTAGATGTTGACACGGAAGCGCGCGACGCCGGGGATCGAGTAGGAAAGGTCGATCTGCCGGTCGATCTCCAGGCGCTTCTGCTGCTCGGTGTTGAGGATGCGGTAGAGGAGCTGGCGCGAGTCCTCGGCCGTCAGGGCCGGGAAGTTCTCGAGCCGGTGCAGGGTGCCGTTGACGCGGATCGCAGGCTGCGATCCAACGGTCAAATGGAGGTCCGACGCACTGCGTCCGACCATCCACTCGAGCAGGGTGTCGATTGAATAAGTGGTCTCTGGCATAGCTCCCTCGATTGAGCTATCGGCAGGGCCGCGCGCTTTCTAAAGGGCCGCGTAGAAAAGCTCGGAAACCCGCACGGCTAGGAGCCTCGGGGCGGGCGAGCCCTGTCCTTCGAAGTCGCTGCGATCGGTTCTGATCTCGAGCGGCGGGGGCGCAGCGGCATCGCCGGCACGAACCTCCACGCGCACGCTGTGACCCGCTTCGAGCACGACCGTCTTGGCGCCGCCGCCACGCACGCTCAGCTCGACCGTGCGCGTCGGCCGGCCGGCCGGAAGCGAGAGCCGAACGCGGTAGACCCCGCCGCCCGGTCGCGACCAGACGCGATAGCGGACGACCGCGCTGGCCCAGCCGTCGTGGAAGAGGCCCTCGGCAAGCGACTCGATGCGCGGAGCTCCGCGCAGCCGCCAGACCGTGAGGCCCGGCCGCGGGCGGAGAACGACCGCGCCGTCGAGCGTTGCCGCGCTGCCGTAGTCGTTCACGACCAGCGTGCGGGTCGGCTCGATGCCGCCGTCGAGGGTCAGGCTGCCGTCGGCAGCGGCTCGCGCTCGGGGGGACCGGTAGCCGTCCGAGTCCGCGCCTGCGAACCGGATCGGGATGCCGAAGTCGCGATTCCAGGTCTCGAGGTTCCAGCCCGCGTGCGGCTGCGACCCCGGCAGCGCGAGGTAGTCGCTCTTCCCCAGTCCGCTCTCGTCGAGCCAGTCGGGGGGCGAGGCGGCGAACGCGGCCAGCGTCCGCTCGGTCATCGCACGGTCGGCGGAGTAGGCGGCCGCGCCCATCGCGGCGAGGACGCAGAGGCCCGCGATCGCGATGCCGATCCCGACGCTTCGCCGTGCGGCCAAAGCCGCCAGAGCAAGGCTTCCGAGCAGCGCCGCGCCCGCGAACGCGGCGGCGGCGTCGCCGTCCGTCGACCGCGCGGCCAGTTCGCCGAAAGCCGAGAGCGTGGGCGAGTCGAACGAGAACCGGTACTCGGCCTCGGTGGCAAGCGGGTAGACGAGCGCGACGACGCCGAGCGCCAGCGCGAGACCGGCGTGCACCAGCCGTCTGGGCGCGCCTCGCTCGACGTAGGCGAGAAAGGCCACGAAGGCGATCGGCACGAGGCACACGAGGTAACGCTCCATCACGCGCCGTGCATCGCCGGTCGAGATCAGGGCGGCCTCGAGTACGAGCAGCGGCGCGACGGTCGCGACGAGTGCGGCGAACCCCGCCTCGGCGCGCGTCCGTGGGCGAGCGAGGAGGCACGCGATGCCGAGGACCGCCCCGGGCACGACGAGCCAGCCTGCCGAGAACGGCAGCATCCCCGCGGTCAACGCGGTCCAGCGCAGGACGTCGCCGAGCGGATACTCGAGCGAGGTCGCGCCGGCGTACTGCCCCACTACGACACTCCCGGCGAGCGCGGCGAGGCCGCCGACCGCGGTGAGCGTTCCGCAGGAAAGCCGGTGGCGACGGTACGAGCCGAACACGCCCTCGCCGGTTGCCCGTCCGACGACCCCGACGGCCAGGAGGTACGCGAGCGGCAGAACGACGAACTGCGTCCTGGTGAGGACGGCGAGCAGGGAGACGCCCACGACGGCGAGCTCCCAGCCGCGGGAGGGTCGGGCGAGCGCGCGGGTCATGACCGCGAGCGCGAGCAGGAAGGCGGGATAGCCCGCCGCGTCGGTCATCAGGTACGAGTGGTAGAGCAGCCCCGGAGCGACGACGGCCGCGACGGCGGCAAGCAACGCGGCGCGCCGGCTCGTCAGCTGCCGCGCGAGCCAGTAGACAGGGAAGACGGCCGACGCCATCACGGCCGCGTTCAGCGCCCTGGCGACCTCGTAGGCGTTCTGCGCGTCGGGAACCAGCCACGCGAGCGCTTGCACGAGCACGGCCACCGGCGCCGGGAAGAAGAACGCCTCCCCGCGGAGGACGAACCCGTCCCCGGCCGCGAGCGACTGCGCGAGCTTGGCGAAGAGCAGCTCGTCGGTGAAGATCGCCGGCGTCCCGTGTCCGAGCGACTGGACGACGTGGTAGACGACTGCAGCGACGTAGAGGCCGGCGAGGAGCAACCAGGTGCGGCGCCCTCCCGCTTCTTGCACGAACCGCGCGCGGGACGCGCAGGCACGGGCGCGAGCGTCGTGCTCACAGCCGGGTTTCCGGGGCCTTGGTGGGCGTGCAGGCGGAAGGATCGGACGTGAACACCGGTGGCGAGGCCCGGCCGCTGACCATTCGCGAGCCCACGAAGCCCGCCTGATCGGCCCGGAACCGTGCGCGCCACGGAGCGCTGGAGCAGACCGTGAGGACGACCTCGCGCGTGGCTCCTCCGGGCACGACCGCCTCCACGGCGCGACGACCGGCGCTGCTGAAGCTGAACGTCATCTCACGAACGGCGTCGGGTGCCGAGAGCTCGATCCGCAGGCGCCCGCTCACCGGGCGGCCCACGCGCTCGGGCCAGACGGTGATCCGACCGCTCGGCGCGAGCCAGCCGTCCGCGTACCGACCAGCGAGCAGCAACGACAGCTGCGGCCGGGAGGCAGGCGCGTAGAGCGTGAAGCCTTCGGTCGCGGCAAGTGCAGGAGCGCCTCGCAGCTCGACCCACGATGCTCGCGTCTCGACCAGCAGCGCCTCGTCCAGGGCGATCGCGCCGTCGGCGCCGACCTTCATCTGGTCCGCCTGGAAGGCGTCGAGCCGAACGGCTCCGGGCAGGACGGCGACCCGGTCGACCGAGGGATTCCAGAAGAGCTGCTCGAGCGTCTCCGTGCGGACGCCGCCGGGCGTGCGGAGCAGGGTGACCGGCCCGTCGACCGCGTGGTCGACCCACGACGGGTCGGAAGGCAGCAACGCCTCACGGGTTCGCTCCGCGTTGCGCAGGTCGAAGGAGGTCGCGCCGGCAGCGGCGAGGGCGGAGAGCCCGAGGGCGCGAGGGCGAGGACGACGGGCGTCCCGAACCGAGGCCGCGTCGACGCGGCGATCGCAGTCAGCAGGCACGCGCCTGCGAGCGCCGCGGCCAGGAGCGCCGCACCGGAAGAGTCGCCCATGAGCTCCTCCAGGCGGCCGAGGCCGAGCAGGAAGGCGGACTGGGTCTTGCCGTCGCCGGGTGTGTAGCCCGACAGCGGTGCGAGCGCCGACACGCAGAGCAGCGCGGCGGCGATCCCCGCATGTGCGAGGCGCAGCGGCCAGCCGCGTGCTGCGTAGAGCCCGAACGAGAGCGCGAGCAGCGGAAGCGCGTAGAAGGCGTAGCGCTCCTGGACGTGCTGCGGAGTGGCGAACACGGACGCCTCCAGCAGCAGCGCGAGCACGAACGGCACGGCCATGGCTGCGAAGGCGCGCTCGGTCCGGGAGCGCGGGCGGGCGAGCGCAAGGCCGAAGCCGAGGATCGCGCCCGGGATCAGGATCCAGGCGGACGCATAGGCGAGCACGAGCGCGTTCGAGCCCATGCGCTCGACGAGGAGCGCCGGCTCGACGTCCGCACCCAGCACGTCGCGGTACATCCCGAGGAAGCGCGACGGGCCGACCGCGAAGGCGGCTCCGATCGCTGCTCCCGAGCACCGCGAGTGCGAGTGCCTGCTCGCGCGCAACGGCTCGCAGGCGCCGCTCGGTGAGACCGAGCAGCGGTCGACTGCGACCGGGTAGACGACGAAGAGGACGGCGAACTGGGCCCGCGTGCCCGTGGCGAGCGCGGCCAGGGCGAGGAACGCGAGCTGCCCCTTGCGGCTCGGGCTCGCCAGCACGAGCACACCCGCCACCACGGCCGCGAGGGCCAGCGGATAGGCGACGGTCTCGGCGAGGATCCAGCCGGCGTAGACCATGTCCGGGACGGCGACCGTCAGGGCGGCGAGAGCGAGGGCGAGGCCGCGGCCCAGGCCGAGCCGCCGGGCGAGCACGAAGACGGGGACGGCAGGCCAGCGACATCGCGACCGCGCCGAGGAGCTGCACCGCGCGCCAGGAGGGCTCGACGTCGCCGAGCAGCCAGGCCGGCGCCGTCAGGAGCGGGTACACGAGCGCGGGAAACGGCGCGAGCTCGCCGCGGACGAACGGCAGGCCGCTCTCGGCGAACGAACGGCCGAGCTCGGCGTACATGTACTCGTCCGAGAAGTAGACGGGCGTCGCGCGAAGCCAGCCCGCCAGCACGTGGAGCACCGAGCTGACGAGCACGAGGCCGGCGAGGAGCGGAACGGTGCCCACGCGCGCGAGGGAAAGACTCCGAGCTGACGAGCGGACCGCAATCTCCATGAGAGCCCTATCGGCCGCCGGCGAAGGATCCCTTGAAAGAGGGATCGGAACGCAGCGAGGGCCGGCAATTGCCGGCCCTCGCGGAGACTTCGTGTTACGCCGTTTCGGGCTACTAGCAGACGCCCGTCACGATGTCGCTGCCGGGGCCGGCCTTCTTCCACGTCTCGGCGCCCTTGGACGCTTCGATGCAGTACGTGGTCGTGGTGGCCGCGACGACGTTGATGTCCTTGATGCCCTGGTCGTACGAGTTCTGCAGGACGGTCAGGGTCATGTTCGCGTACGTGTTGTTGTCGGCGTAGTACGCCTCGGCGCCCGGGATCGAAGCACGGACGTTGGCCTGCGCCGCCGACTTGTTCGCGCGATCCCGGAACTTCATGTACGACGGGACGGCGATGGCGAGCAGGATGCCGATGATGATGATCACGACGAGAAGCTCGATGAGCGTGAAACCGCCCTCGTTCTTGCTCCGCGCGATCCTCGCGTTGAGGTTCTGCAGCATGCGTTGTCTCCTTCGATAGAGCGGTTGGTGGTGACTCTCCCTGCCTCTATCGGCGGAACCGCTGTCGAGGTTGAGTCCCACTTTCGGGGGAGGAACGAAAAAGGGGGCGCATTTCTGCGCCCCCCTTGGGTCGAACGAGTGCCGGGGCTGCTTAGCAGACGCCCGTCACGATGTCGCTGCCGGGGCCGGCCTTCTTCCACGTCTCGGCGCCCTTGGTCGCCTGGATGCAGTAGGTCGTCGTCGTGGCCGCGACCACGCTGATGTCCTTGATGCCCTGGTCGTACGAGTTCTGCAGGACGGTCAGGGTCATGTTCGCGTACGTGTTGTTGTCGGCGTAGTACGCCTCGGCGCCCGGGATCGAAGCACGGACGTTGGCCTGCGCCGCCGACTTGTTCGCGCGATCCCGGAACTTCATGTACGACGGGACGGCGATGGCGAGCAGGATGCCGATGATGATGATCACGACCAGCAGCTCGATCAGGGTGAAGCCACCCTCACGCTGCCGCTGGTTGATCCTCTGGTTGAGCTTGGAAAGCATGTGGTGAAACTCCTCCTTGGTCGAGCATGGACAGTGGCTCTGCGCCGTGTATCGACCGGCAGCGAGCGGCGGCTTACCCCACAAAGGGGGGAGATTGGAGCCGTTTCCGGACGCGCCTCGCGCGCGCGTGCTCCGACTCTGGGCAGGACGGGTCAAGGCCCGTAGCGCTCCTGCCGATAGAGCCAGCATGAACGGTCAACTGCGGCTCAACATCTTCCTGCCGATCGTGCTCTTCGCCGTCCTCGCGACCGGGGATCGGCCTGTTCATTCTGTCCCGCGGCCCGGAGACCGCGACGGCGTCCAACGACGCCTCGCTCTCTTCGCTGCCGCGGCCGACGCGCACGCCGGTCGCACCCGCGCCGAAGGCGGCCCGCCCAGCCAAGCCCAAGCCGAAGCCCACGCCCGCCAAGCCCGCCAAGCCTGCCAAGCCGAAGGTGCAAGCTCACTGCCGGCCTGCCCCCCGCCCTCGCCCGCGCGCTCACAGCACGTCCTGTTGCGGTCGTCTCGCTCGTCACCCCCGACGCGGGCCTCGACAAGATGGCCGCGATGGAGGCCGCCGCCGGCGCACGCGCCGCCGGAGCGTCCTTCGTGACGGTCGACGTCAGCCGCGAGCGCCAGGCACGCCCGTTCGCGGTCATGCTCGGCGTGCTCGAAGCCCCGACCGTGCTGGTCTTCAAGCGGCCCGGCGAGCTCTTCGTCCGGCTCGACGGCTTCGCCGACCTCGACATGGTCGCCCAGGCCGCCGACAACGCTTCCTCGTGACGCCCGCCGTCCGTTCCGTCAAGAAGGACGGCCGCCAGGTCGTGACGATGCGCCTGGTCGAGGGCCCGTGCGGGCGAGGCAGTCGTCGAGTGTGACGTCTACCCCGTCGACAGCATGCGCGTGAAGCCGATCAAGCCCGGCCCGTACGCGTTCGCCAACCGGCGCGAGGCCGACCGCTTCATCGAAGAGACCTCGCGCGCGCTCGAGTATCTCGGCTGCGACGTCTCCGCCTGACGCGCGCCTCGCGCGCCGGTCGCGAAGCCCGTGCGGCTTCCGTGACCCGTCTCTTGACGGTGTCGTGACGTACGACGTCTCCGTCTCGGCCTCTGCCCCGGCCGGTCGGCAGATCCGCGCTCGGTCGCAGGCCGCGCTGCGCCACAAGTCCCGATCGCCGCATAGCTCTCGCGGCGCGTGATCGTCCGGCCTCCGCCGAGCGCGACCACGGCGATCGACGATGTCGAGGAAGAGAAGGCCGGGCGGCTCGCCCCCAGAAAAGAGACCGCCCGGCCTTCCACTTCCTCTCTCAGGTCCTTGCCGCGCGAGCTTCGATGCATGCGGTCCCGCCCGGATCCGTACAGAACGCTTACAGCGAACCTTGCAACAGTCTGTTGCAAAGTCTCGAAACGACGAAGGAGGCGGCCGGGGCCGCCTCCTCGTCAGTGCTTGGGTAGAGCGTCGGCGCTAGCGGTTCAGGCGCGAGGCCCAGTTGGCCCGCATCGAGCGAGCCGAGCCAGCGGTCGGGCTCGCCGACCGGGACGATGTCGACCGAGACGATCGTCTCGGGGCGCATGAAGCGCCCGCTGAAGAACGGCCAGCCGTCGGTCTCGTCGGAGAGGTGACTGACGACTTCGCGGGCGTACTCGCGAGCCTTCTGCGGGTCGCCGAACGAGCCGACCGGCACACGCTCGCCGTCGGTGAGCCGCAACGAGACGTCGTAGGACATGCGCCAGCGGAAGCTCCTGCTCGGCGCCGAGATCTTCGTGCGCCTGCTGCTCCTCGATGCTGCTGAAGGTCTGAGCGACGGCCTCGTCGACAGGCTCCGCGACTGCGCGCTCCGGAAGGAACGGCGTCGGTGCAGGCTCGACTGGAGAGACGAGCGGCGCGACCGTCGCGTAGTCGGTCGACCTGGGGCTCCGGGGCGGGGACGACGTGCTCGACCTCGACCGGCTGGAGCAAAGGGGCGGCCACGGGCGCGGGGTCAGGCTGTGGCACGAGCGCGGGGCTCCGGGGCTTGCGGGACGGCGACCGGCGCGAACACCGGCGGCGTCGCTACGGGCATCGCCTCGACCGCAGGCTCGGACGCGACCGCGGGCGGCGCGAACGCCGTCGGCGCGACCGGCTCGACCCGCTCGAAAGCTTCGACCGCGGCCGGCTCGGGCTCGGCGACCAATGGCTCGATCTGAGCGACCGGCTCCGCGAACGGCTCGACGCGACCGGCTCCGCCACTGAGCGACCGGCTCCGCGACCTGAGCGACCGGCTCCGCGACCTGAGCGACCGGCTCCTCGGCGACTGCGCCGTGCATGCGGTCGATCGTGGCGTGCAGATCGCTGCGCGAGGCCACCACGAGCTGCGGCTCGGTGCCGAGCGCGCGGCGCAGGTTCTCCGTCACGAGCTCGTTGGACGGGTCGGCGACCGCGACAAGTGGAACGCCGTGCTCGAAGCCGACCGGGAGAGCGGCGAACATGTGCGCCTTCTCGGCCGAGAGGAGCGCGGCGGTCGCGGGATCCGGAGTGACGTTCGAGAGCTCGACGAAGCGCAGGCCCTTCTGGTCGGCGAGCAGACGACCGAGGTCGCGCTCGTCGAGCAGCCCGCCTTCGAGCAGCACCTCGCCCAGGCGCTTGCCCGTGCGGACGCCCTCCTGGAGCGCGTCCTCGAGCTGCTCCTCGGTCAGGAGGCCGGCGCGGAAGATCAGCGTCCCGAGAGGAACACCGAGGTTGGCGACCTCCTCGGGGCTGGGAGCGGGCGCGACCGGCGGGGGCGGCGCGGCAGACTCCGAAGCCGTCTGCTGTGCCATCGCGGACAGCGGAGGCAGGGGCGGGGGCATGGTCGGCTGCAGCGGCTCGAGCGCGGGGGGCGGCGCGAGCGGCTGAAGCAGCTCGACCGACTGGAGCTGGACCGGCTCGGGTTGCTGAACGGGAAAGGTCTCGATCGGAGCGGCCTCGAGCGGCTGCAGAGGCTGGAACGGCTCAGGGGCCGGCTCGGCCTGCAGCGGCTGGATCTCGTCGAAGGGCTGCATCGGGGCGAGCGGCACGAAGGGCTCGGGCTGGTGTGCTTCCTCCCCGAGCGGCGGGTGCTGCTCCGGGGTCGGGAAGCCAGAGGACTCGAACGAGGACATCTCTCCCTTTCTCTCTGTGTGCGGGGTCAATTCATCGGGGACGCCAGAACTCCCGCCGGGGGTGACATCGGCAGGCTTACGGTCGGAGGAATCGCCCAGAAGAGGAAGGCGGCTACGCAATGACACGGCCGACCTCCTCGAGCGTGGTGATGCCGGCTGCGACCTTGGCGAGGCCGTCGTCCCAGAGCGTGCGCATTCCCTGCTCCATGGCCTTGGCCTCCACCTCCTCGCGGGTCGCGCGCCTCACTGCCAGGTTCTCGATCTCCTCCGTCATCACGAGCAGCTGGTAGATGCCGATCCGGCCCTTGTAGCCGGACTGGCTGCAGCGCGGGCAGCCCTTCTTGCGATAGAAGGCGGCGCCGGCGGAGGCCTCGGCAACCTCGGGCGAGACCCTGCTGCGCAGGAGCTCGTCGATCGACGGGTTGTACATCTCGCAGCAATGGGTGCAGAGCTTCCGGGCGAGCCGCTGGGCGAGCACGGCCGAGACCGCGGAACCCGTCAGGAACGGCTCGACGCCCATCTCGTTCAGGCGCGTGATCGCGCCCGGCGCGTCGTTCGTATGCAGCGTCGAGAGGACGAAGTGGCCCGTGAGGGCGGCCTCGATCGAAATCTTGGCGGTCTCGGGGTCGCGGATCTCGCCGACCATCACGACATCCGGGTCGGAACGCAGGATCGAGCGCAGCGCCGAGGCGAAGGTGAGGCCGGCCTTGATGTTGATCTGCACCTGGTTGACGCCGGCGAGCCGGTACTCGACCGGATCCTCGACCGTGATCACGTTGATCTCCGGCCGGTTGATCTCGGTCAGGCCCGCGTAGAGCGTCGTCGACTTACCGGAACCGGTGGGGCCGGTGACGAGCAGGGCGCCGGTCGGCTTGCGGATGATCTCCTGGAAGATCTTCCGCATGTCCTCGTTCAGGCCCAGCTCCTCGAGCGTCGGCGCCTTCTTCGACTTGTCGAGCAGACGCATCGCGAGCTTCTCGCCGTCCACGGTGGGCAGGCTCGCCACGCGGACGTCGAGCGTTCGGCCCGCCGCGCTGGCGCCGAGCGTGATGCGGCCGTCCTGCGGCTTACGCCTCTCGGCGATGTCCATCTTGGCGAGCACCTTCAGGCGCGTGATCACGCCGGGCGCGAGCCGCTTGGGAATCCGCTGCACCTCGTGCAGCACGCCGTCGGTGCGGAAGCGGACGACGACGCCGGTCTCGCTCGGCTCGAAATGCATGTCGCTCGCCCCGTCTTCCGCGGCCTGGAAGATCAGCGAGTTGACGAGCCGGACGAGCGGCGCGTCCGAGATGCCGTCGTCGATCTCGAGATCGTCCTCGTCCACCTCTTCGGGGATGTCGTCGGGCTCCTCCTCGAGCATCGCCCTGGCGCCGAACGCCTCGGCCGCGCGGGCCAGCCGGCGCACCTCGGCGACGATGTCCTCGCGGGCGGCGACCGCAAGCTCGACGGGCAGGTCGGACGCGAGGCGAAGCTCGTCGATCCCGTGCAGGTTCTGCGGGTCGGCGATCGCGACGCGAAGGATGCCGTCCTCGTGTGCATAGGGGATCGCGGACACGCGCTCCAGCACGTGGAGCGGGATGCGGTACGCGGCCTCGCGGGAGACGCCGACGAACGGCAGGTCGACGAGCGGCATGCCGAAGCGGTCCGCGAGATCCTTCGCGACCCGCTCTCCGGAGCCGATCCCCTGCTGGGCGAGCGCATGCGAGAAGGAACCGGAGCGTGAGCGCTCGCGGACTGCCTTCAGCGACTCCGCGCCCATCAAGCCGGTGGCCTCTACGACCTCGGCGACCAGCTCGCTCAGGGGCTTCGCGGCAACGCGCAGCGGGACGGTGCCGCCCTCGTTGGCGTCGTCGTCCGTAGCGGTACGCAGACTCACTCGCTCGGCTTCCATAGCTCAATCGAGGTAATCGGCAGTCCGGGCCTCGACCTAAAGGGCCGAACGGCCCGCGAGCAAGCGACTCAAGGCCGGAAAAGGCCCAGATAGCCGTCGAGGATCTGCTCGCCGGCGAAGAGCGCGACGAGCGAGCCGAAGGCGAGGAACGGCGCGAAGGGGATTCCCATCTTGCGGGCCTTGGAGCCGTGTCGGGCCAGAAGGAACATCGCCGGGATCAAAGCCGCAACCATTCCGATCATCAGCGCGACGGCAACCGTCTTGCCCAGCATCGCGCCCATGAACAGCGCAAGCTTCACGTCTCCCATGCCCATTCCGGCCGGGTAGGCCAGGACGGCGAGAAACAGGAACAGGGAGGCGCCGAGCGCCCCGAGCACCCATTCTGGGCTCAGGTCGACGAGCGTATGCGCGGGCAGGAGCACGGCCGTGGCTGGCAGGACGATTCGGTTCGGAACGATTCGGTGCTCGAGGTCGACCGCCGAGATCGCGACCAAAACGGCGCAGAAGAAGGCGGCGAGCAGCGTGTACGAGGTGAGGCCGAAAGCGAGCACGCAGGCTGCGATCAGCAGCGCGGTCACGAGCTCCACCGCCGGGTACCGGAACGGGATCCGCGCCGAGCAGTGGCGGCAGCGGCCGCGCAGCAGCGCCCACGAGACGACGGGAACGTTGTCGCGTGCAGCGATCTCCGTCCCGCAGCTCATGCAAGCCGAAGCCGGCTTCACGACCGAGCGCCGAAGCGGCACCCTGGCTGCGACGACGTTCAGGAAGCTCCCCAGCGCAAGGCCGGGAGCGAAGGCGATAGCGGCGACCGCAAGCTCCATCCAGACCTCTATCGGCGCGGAGCGGCTAGCGGTTGAGGCTCAGTAGCTCCAGCCCTGCGACTCGTTCACCAGGGAGACGGCCTCCTCGAAGTCCTGAGGCATCCCGGGCAAGAGCACGCCGAGCGGGACGTAGTGGTTGATCGTCGAGTTCTGGAGGTACAGCTGGCGCGCGATGATCGGGCCCCACACGGTCGAGTTGTTCTGCTCGATGTAGTCGTTGACGACGTACACGCCACCCTGGAACGTGGAGAAGTTCTCGACCGAGAAGCCCGTGGCGTCGGTGCTGCTACCGGCGACGAAGGCCAGCAGGTTGTGCAGCGGATCCCATGCCTCGTCGCACGTGGAGACGCCGCACACGAGCGTGCTGTTACGCATCTTGATCGTCCCTGACGAGTAGATCGTGGCGCGGCCCGAGTAGAAGACCTGTGACGAGTTCGAGAACTCGATGTCGCCGTCGAAGAAGATGGTGCCGTGAATCGTCAGCGCATTGGTCGCCGGATTCCAGGCGATCCGCCCGATCAGGTTGTTCTGGGCATCCCGGACCTGGCAGTCGTACGCGCTGGATGGATTGAGCCTGACCGTGCCACGGCTGCGGTTCATGACCGTGTCCGTGTCGAAGCCGCCGGGGAAGCTGCCCGTCGTGCAGCCGTGCATCGGACCGGGATAGGCGTTCTGGTACCAGCCGTCCAGGTCGACCGTCGGCTTCGTCAGGCCCGTGGTGTCGTCGTCCGGCGGCACCTCCGAGTACACACGCTGTGCCTCACCGCAGGGGCTCGTAAAGGGGCCGCTGGTTCCGAGACGGCAGCCACCGGCCACGTGGACTTCGTGCACTTGGGGGTTGGTCGGATCGTTCGAGGCTGCGTTCATGTCAGAGGAGCCGATGTGCGAGGTGTTCGAGAGCGACAGCGTGCCGCCGACCTGGAGCGAGTAGCCGGTCATCGAGGCCGAGTTCGAGAGGCAGAGGTTGCCTCGGATGTACAGCGGCACGTTCACGTTGACCGAGTTTCCGATCGACGTGCATCCGACTGTCGCGTCCGCGTAGACGTAGTTCCAGACCGCGTTGTTGTCCGAGCCGTGGGTGGAGCTGCCGAGGCGGGCGCGGCCCCGCACGATCTTGACCACGTCGGCGCCGCCGGGGTTCGGGCTTGCGACGCGGCCGACACCGGTCAGAGTCCAGCGGTTCGTCGCCTGGTCGAGCGTGCCGTAGTAGTCGACCGTGCCGCCCTCGAGCGCCACGGTCCGCGAAGGCACGGCGCCGCTCAGCGTGGGGTCTGCCGCGTTGTACAGCGTGGCGAACGCGTAGTTGACCCCTGCCTCGGCGAGCGACTTCGCTCGAACCTCGGCCTTGGAGAGGTTCGCCGCTCGCTCGCCCCCGGTGCTGTAGAGGACGGCGGACGTCCCCGAGATCGCCAGGACGCTGGACATGCCCAGGCTCATGACCATGGCGATGCCCCGTTCTCCGGCGAGCCTGCGGGCGAGCCCTCTGATAGCGGTGGTGGCGCGAATCCTTGTGATCTGACCCTCCCTCGATCGTCCGCGGCGGCCGTTACGGGGCCAGGCGGCGGGCACTGTTCTTTACGGCGAAAGCGCCGGGGGAGGCGATCCCTCGAACCGGGGGAGTTGGCTAGCCCACCCGGTCGCCCAGGAGGTGCTCAGCCGCTGAAGAGCTCGGGCGGGTTCGGCTGGGCGTAGACCGTCGGGTTGCCGGGCATTCCGGCCGGCACCACCGTGAGAGTCGGGAACTGGTCGTTCTGGACGTTGTTGGCCAACTTGACGGTGCTGCCCACGATCGGCCCGTCCGACCGTGCGTTGTTGGTGAACTCGACCGCGCTCGTCCCGAAGAGGCCACCTTGGAACTGGCCGTTGTTGTTGACGAGGATGCTGTTGCCCGTTCCGGCCTGGCCGCCGTTGCCCTCGGCGACGATCGTCAGCATCTCCGAGTTCGGGTTCCAGTTCGTGAAGTCACAGTTGGCGCCGGAGATCCCGCCGCACAGCTTTCCGGCGACGAGGAACGTCCCAGAGAGGTACAGCGTCGCTTGGCCGTTGTAGCTTGCGAGGGAGTCGGTCACCTTGGCGCTGCCGTCGATGTAGATCGAGCCGGCGACAGTCAGCACCTTCGAGGTGCTGTTCCACGAGAGCTCGCCGCTCGGCGTGCCGGCCTGCCCGACCCGGCAGGTGTACGAGCTGGCCGGCGTGAGGTCGAACTCCGGCGTGACGCTGTTGTTCCGGTTCGGGTAGTTGTTGTCGAAGACGGGGGGAGTCCCGGTCGTGGTCGTGCACGACTGCGACGGCCCCGGAATCGAGTTCTCGTACCACTTGACGAAGTCAGCAGCCGGCTCGGGAACCAGCGGAGCGGTGTTGTTCACGCCGACGGCGCCGCTCGGCATCAGCTTCGAGTAGATCCTCCTGCTGTCCTGGTTGCCCGTGCAGGGGGTCGCCCAGCTGCCGCCGCCGTAGCGGCAGTTCCCGCCCACGTAGGTCTCCACCCGTGTCCCCGAAGAGCCGATTTGGGCGTTGTTGTTCAGGTCGAGGTTGCCACGCACGATCAGCGACTCGGACGCGATCGTCACGTTGTTGCCGAGGCAGAGGTTGCCGGCGACGTAGAAGCGCGAGTTACCAGAGAGGTTGTTACTCAGCGTGACGTCGCACGTGCTGCCGGTTGCGCGCGCGTAGATGTAGTTCCAGGCCGGCGAATTCGCCGGCTGGGTGTTCGTCGGGAAGACGGGCACCCTCGCCGAGAGCTTGCGGCGGACCTGCGCACCGCCGTTTGGATTGTTGAACAGCCCGACGCCCGTCACGCTCCAGACTGCCGTGGCCCGGTCGAGGACTCCCCACCACTTGGCGGTGCCACCCTCGAAGGTGGCCGTCGAGGCTGTCGCCTCGGTGCTCGGGAGGATGTCCTGGTCGAGCGCGTTGTTCGACGGGTTGTTGAGGACCGCGAGCAGGTTCGCGAGCCCGGCTTCCGAGAGCGAGAACGACAGGTTGTCCGTCTTGCTCCTGGTCGCCGTGCGCGCGTTCGTGCTCGTGTAGCTGAGCAGGGTGGCGGTGGTGATCGAGAGAATCACGAGCAGGCCCATGCTGAGGATCAGGGCCGAGCCACGCTCGTCTCCGGGCCGCCGCCGGCTGACGTTGTGATTTTCCATTGCCGCCAGCTCAGTTTCGGGCCGGCGCGCAGGACTTTTATCCCCTGGACGGGGGAAGCGGGGAGCGAGCGAGTCAGCCTGCGAAGAGCTCCGGAGGGTTCGGCTGGGCGTACACGAGCGGGTTCCCGGGCAGCCCGACCGGGACAATCGTCACCGTGGGGAACTGGTCGTTGTGGACGTTGTTCGAGAGCTTGACGGTGCTGCCCACGATCGGCCCGTCCGAGCGTGCGTTATTGCTGAACTCCACGGCGCTCTGGGCGAAGAGGCCGCCCTGGAACTGTGCGTTGTTCTCGACGTAGATCCCGTTTCCCACTCCGGCCGGTCCGCCGCTTCCCTCGGTCACGATCGTCAGGAGCTCCGTATTCGGGTTCCAGGCGGCGAAGTTGCAGTCGGAGCCGGAGACGCCTCCGCACAGCTTCGACGAGTTGTTGATCAGCAACGTCCCGGAGAGGTAGAGGGTCGCCTGGCCGTTGTACTGATTCAGCGAGCCGTTCGAGATGTACGCGCTGCCGTCGATGAAGATGGTGCCGGCCACGGTGAGCGTTTTCGTCGTGTTGTTCCAGGAGAGCTCGCCGCTCGGCGAGCCGGCCGTCCCGACACGGCACGTGTAGGAGCTCGACGGCGTCAGGTTGAACGAGCCGACGTTGTTGTTTCGGGTCGGGTAGTTGCTGTCGAAGGTGGGCGGCGTCCCGCTGCTGGTGGTGCAGCCCTGCGACGGGCCGGGAATTGCGTTCTTCGTACCACTGGGCGAAGTTCGCGGCCGGCTCGGGAACGAGCGGCGCCGTGTTGTTGACGCCGACCACGTAGCTGGGGCCGTTGCGCTTCGAGTAGAGCCGGCGCGTGTCCTGGTTGCCCGAGCACGGCGTGCCCCAGGTGCCTCCTGCGTAGCGGCAGCTGCCGCCGACGTAGGTCTCCACGCGGGTGGCCATGCTCGAGCTCGTGCCCACATAGGCGTTGTTGCCGAGATCGAGATGTCCCCGCACGATCAGCGACTCGGAGGTGATGCCGGCGTTGTTGTCGAGACAGAGGTTGCCCGCGACGTAGAGGCGGGAGTTGCCGGTGACGTTGTTGGCGATCGTCATGTCGCACGTGCTGCCGGTCTGGCGCGCGTAGATGTAGTTCCAGGCGGGTGAGTTCGCGGGCTGTGTGTTGGTCGGTGTCACCGGCACCCGTGCGGAGAGTTGGCGCCGCACCTGGGCGCCGCCGTTCGGGTTGTTGTGCAGCCCGACCGCGTTGATCGTCCAGACTGCGGTGGCGCGGTTGAGGACGCCCCACCACTTGGCGGTGCCGCCCTCGTAGGTCGCCGTGCGCGCCGTGGCCTCGGTGCTCGGGAGCAGGTCCGGGTCGAGGGCGTTGTTCGTGGGGAGGTTGAGGACCGAGAACGCATTCGCGAGCCCGGCCTCGGACACCGAGAACGAGAGGTTGTTGGTCTTGCTCCCGTTCGCAGTGCGGGCGTTGGTGCTCGTGTAGCTCAGGATGGTGACGCTCGTGATCGAGAGGATCAGGAGCAGGCCCATGCTCAGGATCAGAGCCGAGCCGCGCTCGTTGCCGGCACGCTGGCGCCGGCTGCCGTTCAGCTCTTTCATTGCTCCCACCTCAGTTTTCTGGCCGGCTGCGAGCCGCTCCCCCGGGACGGGGGACGCTCGCTACGACCTGGTTGTGTTGCGCAGAACGATGTCCGCCACCAGCCGCCACTCTTTGGACGCGTCTGTAGGCGTGAGATTCACGGGCAGGACGACGTTGAGCTTCCCAAGGCCCGAGGTCGATTGCGCTGTGTAGGTAAAGACGTTGGAGGCCGCGACGTAGTCGGCCACGCGAACCCCGGCGCGGCGAAGCCGCCAGCGGCCCGCCGAGACGAGCTGCGTGTCGTAGACGATCGTCGACGGTGCGCCGCCCACGGTGGGGCAGCCGGACGGAAGCGTCACGGTGATCGACGCGGAGACGCCGGCGGGCGCCACGAGGCTGGCGCAGTGGATCTCGCGCCGCATGCGGTCGACCGCCAGGCGCGCCTCCTGCTGGGCCTGGAAGCGGCGGTTCATGTCGACCTCGGCGATCGAGGCGCGGACGAAGAGCGTGGTGATCGCGCCCAGGATCACGCCGAGGATGACGGTCACCTGCAGGAGCTCGATCAGGGTGTAGCCCCGCTCGCAGCCGAGCAGCCGACGTAGGCGCTGGATCATCGGGCCTTTGCGCGAACTTCGACGAGGGTGGCGCGAGCCACGCCCTCGCTCTTGCCGCCGATGCCCCAGAGAGCCTGGGCGCGCTCGTCGACGCGGATCAAGGTCTCGAGAGCCTCGGCGCCGTGCCACCAGCCCATCCGCGCGCCTTCGACGATCCAGGCGTGCTGGTACAGCCAGTGCGAGACGTTGGCGTCGCTGGGCTGGCGATGGCTGGAGAGCCAGACGCCGAGCAGGCGGGCGCGGTTCGGGAGCGGGAGCTCGTCCTGCGGCTCGGGGCGGGCGCCCGGAACCACGAATGCGGGCGGCCGCTTGCTCTTCGACGTCGGCTTGGCCGGCGGCTTCGGTCTTGGGCTTCGCCTTCGGGCGCAATCTTGGGCTTGGGAGCCGGAGCCTGCTTCTTCTTCGGCGCCTGCTTCTTCTTCGGAGCCTTGCGCTTGGGCGCGGCCTGCTTCTTCGGCTTCGCCTTCGGCAGGACGACCGGGTTGGAAGCGGTGTCGGCGAGCCGGATGGCGGTGCCGTTGAAGAGCGAGGCGTTCTCAGGCTCGCCCTCCTGCGGGTAGCCGTGGTTGACGCTGAGCGAGAGCGAGATGGTCGGAGCGCCCGTATCGAGGACGCGCGTGCCCGGTGCGGGCGACTGCGCCGCGACCCGGTTGGCGGAGTAGCCGGCGACGCTGCCGGTCACCTTCCAGGCGAAGCCGGCCTCCTCGAGCGTGCCCTTGGCGAAGACGTAGACCTGGTTGCGCACCTCGGGGACGACGAGAACGTCCGGCGCGCCCTGCGTGGGCGCGGCCTGGGGCGCTGTCGGAGTCGCGCGGTTCTCGGCCGCGAACGTGAGCGTCGCGGTCGCGAGGAGCACGATCAGCGTCAGGACGATGAACCTGGGGACGAACAGGGTGAGACGAGCCGCCATAGTCCGTGTGTCGGCAGAAGAGGCGCGAAGGGTTAAGAGCTCGGTGCGGTGGAACGTGATCTCGGCGGGCTCTCGAGCACCGCGAAGAGCGGCGGAGCGTCTGCCGGGGCGGGGTCCTGCCAGCTGAACGACGTGCCCGCGAACGCCTGGAACCAGGGCTCGTCCTGCGGGTAGCTCGAGGCGGGCTGAAGCTGAAGATGCAGGTGCGGCCCGGTCGAGTGCCCGGTCGAGCCCACGAAGCCGACCGGAGCGCCCGCGACGAGCGGCACGCCCGGAAGCACGGTCGGGTCGAGATAGGACATGTGGCAGTACGTCCAGTCGCGGCCGTCGCCCGCCTTCATCGTGAAGCCGATGCCGCAGTTGCCGTTGCCCGCAGCCCAGGCGTCCACCACGAAGCCGTCCGTGAGCGCGTAGAGCGGAGCGCCCTGCCGGGGCGGCGATGTCCGCGGCCGGGTAGTCGTGATGCGAGTGCGAGACGGACAGCGTCTGCGGGCTGCCGCCGACCGGGAAGACGTACTCGCCGGCGAACGACGGCCCGAGCCCGGCCATGCCGGGTGCGATCGACGAGGTCAGGGCCCCTTGGCGCGCCTGCTCGAGCGCTTCGTTGGCGGCGGCCAGCTCAGCCACGAGCCGCTCGACCTCGGCAGCGGCGTCGGCGCGGAGGAAGCCTGCCTGGCCTGCTTCGCGCTCGGCCTCGAGCCGGTCCGAGAGCAGCTCGGTCTGCGCGGCGCTGGCTGCAAGAGCTGCCCTCGTCACGGGCGAGCCGCTGCTCGACGAGCCGTGCCTCGGCCAGCATGCTCTCCGCATCGGCCACCGCAGCCGCGGCCGTGTCGACCTCGACGCTCGGCTGCGCGGACGTGAATGCGACCGCGCCGTCGAGCCCGCCGTCGTAGAGGCGGGCACCGGCGAGCACCTCGTCCACGTACCACTGCGCGTGGTTGTAGGCGAAGATCGCACGCGAGATGTCGGTTGCGCCGCCCGCCGCGGCGAGATAGCGGGCGGCGGAGAAGATCGCGTCCTCGGGGTTCCAGGGGTCGGCGACACCGTCACCGTCTCCGTCCATGCCCCAGCGAAGCCAGGTGGACGGCATGAACTGCATCCAGCCGACCGCACCCGCCGAGCTCGGGCCCATGTTCTGGCCGAAGTTCGATTCGATCCGGTTGATCGACGCGAGCACCGGCCAGGGGATCCCGTAGGCGGCGCCGGCGCGCTGCCAGAGTCCCTGGAGGGCGGGAAAGCTGACCTGCTGCCTGTACGCGGGCGGCGTCGTGAACGAGTCGGGGAGCCGCAGCGAGCTCGAGCTGTTCGGAACCTCGGCGCTCGGAATGGCGCCCGTCGCCTGGGGCGCAAGCGAGAATTCGATCACCGGAGTGGCGGCGCTCGCCGTGCCCGTGAGGAGCCCGGCGGTCACCGCGATCGCGAGGAGACGCCTCATCACCCGGTCTCGGCCGGCCGCACGACGCGGAGCTGCATCGGCTCTTCCTCGTCCAGCTGGGCGTCGAACTGCACGACGCCGTCGGCAGCTGCCTGCTCCTCGGCGGCGACGTCGGCCTCGGCCTGCTTCTCGGCCGCGCGCTGGCGCTTCGAGGCAGACTCGAGCGAGACGAGGAAGTCGTGGCGGTTGGTCGCGGCGTTGGCGGCGATCTCCTGGTCGACGTCACCGCGGAGGACGAGGTCGAGCAACGCCTGCTCGAACGTCTGCATGTGGAAGAACGAGCCCTCGGAGATCGCCTCGGAGATGTCCTCGGAGCGGTTCTCGCGAATCAGCTCGGCGATGCGTGCGTTCGTGACCATCACCTCGAAGGCGCCCACGCGCCCACCGTCGATGCGCGGCAGCAGCCGCTGGCTGACCACGCCGCGTAGGACGCCGGCGAGGATCGAGCGGATCTGCGGCTGCTTGATCCCGGGGAAGAACTCGATCATGCGGGCGAGCGTCTCGGCGGCGTCGATCGTGTGCATCGTCGAGAAGACGAGGTGGCCGGACTCGGCTGCCTGCAGCGCGGTCTCGGCGGTCTCGGCGTCGCGGAGCTCGCCGATCAGGATCACGTCCGGGTCCTGGCGGAGCGCTCTGCGCAGGGCCTGGCCGAACGACTGGGTGTCCAGGCCGACCTCGCGCTGGTTGACGATGCAGGCGCGGTCGGGGTGGAGGATCTCGATCGGGTCCTCGATCGTGACGATGTGCTGCCGCCGCGTCGAGTTGATGTGGTTGATCATGGCGGCGAGGGTCGTCGTCTTGCCCGAGCCGGTCGCCCCGGTGACGAGGATCAGCCCGCGGTGCTCCTCCGAGAGCTTCTGGACGCCGGGCGGCAGGCGCAGGTCGCCGAAGCTCGGCACCACCTTCGGGATCACGCGGAAGGCGAACGAGGTCGCGCCGCGCTGGCGGAAGCCGTTGACGCGGAAACGCGTCAGGTCGGGGCTCATGTACGCCGTGTCGAGCTCGCCGGTCTCGCGGAAGCTGTCGAGCTTCGTGGAGTTGGTGGCCGTGACCATGATCAGGATCGCCTCGAGGTCCTCCTCGGCCAGGGCGGGATAGCCCTCGAGAGGGCGGAGTGAGCCGTCTGAGCGGATGATCGGCGGCATCTCGATCTTGAGATGCACGTCGGTCGCACCGGTTTCGACCGCAGTTCTGAGGAGTGCGTTCAGGTCCATGGGTAGACCTGGCTCCCATCGGCAGGGTCTCCTTAGTTCTTTAGGAGGTTTGTGTAACTTCGAGCCGGTACGGACGACCCGGGTCGCCCGCGGCCCGCGCGAGCCCCTCGACCAGCCTCAGCGTGAGGCCGACCGCTCCTCTCGTGCCGTCCGAGTTGCCGCGTGCGAAGCGCGAGCTGCGACTCGATCGCGCGCCACGTCAGCGGGAAGCGCGCGATCCCGTACGTGAGCCGCGGGAAGCGCTCGAGCGCGACCTTGGCTCCCCACGAGGCGGCGGCATGCGGGCCGAGCGCGCGGGCGAGCGCGGGCGCGTAGCCCTCGAGCCGGCCGGCGAGCACGGCGTCCGCCGCCAGCCGTGCGCTGAGGAACGCCTCGTACATCCCGTCGCCCGAGAGCGGATCGACCAGGCCGGCCGCGTCGCCGACGAGGAGCGTGCGGTCCGTCGCGGGCGAGCTGCCGGCCTTGCGCATCGGCAGGCGAAAGCCGCGAGTCCCCTCGAGCCTCTCCTCCGGAATCCCGTACTCACGGCACACGCGCGAGAGGTGAGCGCGCAGCCGGGGCCCCTCGCGGAGCCAGCCGCCGACCCCGACGTTGACGTGGTCGCCCTTCGGGAAGACCCAGGCGTAGCCGCCGGGCACGGTGCCGAGCTCGACCAGCACGCGGCCGCGGAAGCGCGCCTCGCTCAACGCCTCGAGCGGGACGTTCCCCTCGAGCGCGACCGCGTGGTCGTGGCCGGCGTCGAGGCCGACCGAGCGGGCGGTGGGGCCGTTGACGCCGTCGGCTCCGATCAGCGCGCCGGCACGGACCGACCGGCCGTCGACGGTGACCGACCCGTCGCTCGAGATCTCCGTCGCCTTCACCCCGTCGCGGAACACCGCGCCGGCCGCGACAGCCTGCTCGGCGAGGTAGGCGTCGAGGCGGCTCCGCTGGGTCATCAGCAGCAGCGGCGCCTGACTGCGCCGCTCGAACCGCTGCCGGTAGCGCAGCCCGAGCTCGAACGTGGCGACGCGGTCCTCGACCACCGGCGAGACGTCGAATGGCAATTGGCCGACCGCGCGGTCGGTGAGCCCGCCGCCACAGGGCTTGTCGCGCGGGAAGCGGGCGCGGTCGAGTAAGAGGACGCGCCTACCCGACGCCGCGATCCGGTACGCGGCCGTCGAGCCCGCCGGCCCGGCCCCGATGACGACGGCGTCGAAGCGCTCCACCCGCCCTGAGTCTACGCCGGGCTACAATCGGCGCCCGCCGGGGGAGTACCCAAGTGGCCAAAGGGGACCGGCTGTAAACCGGTTGGCTCCGCCTTCAGAGGTTCGAATCCTCTCTCCCCCATCTCACGCACGGCCTTTGACGAACGCTCGAACGATGTCCGCTGCGTCCTCGTGAGGCGAGGGGCCCAGCTCGGCCATGATCGCCGCCTCGTCGGGGCCGAGACGCTCCACGAGCGTGCCCGCAAGGCGGATCGCGGCGGCCAGGTCCTCGAACTCGGCCGCGGTCATCGCCGTGCGGGTTGTGACCCTCGACGACGCGCTCGGCGCCGAGCTCGAGCAGGTACGTCCCACAGCGGGAAGACCAGCGCTGCCGTGAAGCGGCCGTCGGTCGAGTCGCAGGTGGCGTCGCCCACGAACAGGACGCGATCGGGCTCGACGAACACGACCGAGCCGTCGTCGGTGTGGTCGTTGGCGACGTGCTGCACGCGAACGGTCACGTCGCCCAGCTCGAACCTCAGCGAGTCGTCGAAGACGACGTCCACGGACGCGACGCGGACCTCGCGAGGGGCCGGAAGCTCCGCCTTGACGTTGGCGACGTGGAACTCCGAGACTTCTCCCGCCGCCAGCCGTTGCTCCAGCGCTTCGTCGCTCCACTCGAGCTGCGCGAGCTCGTCGACGTACTCGGCCGTGCGGCGGTGCGCGGCGACGGGCACGTCGAGCTCGGCGGCGCCGAAGACATGGTCCCAGTGCGAGTGCGTGAGCACGACGAGGCTGGGCGGCGCGACGCCCACCTCCCGCAACCCGTCGAGGAAGACGCGCGCGTGTGCATCCGACGACCCGCCGTCGAGCATCAGAGTCCACCGCGAGCCGACGACCGCGCAGAGCGACGGCCGGTCCGGCGGTGCGGGCGGCAGCCAGTAGACGTGCTCGCTGATCTGCTCGAGCGCTCATAGCCAGCCGACCTTGTGGAAGTAGCGATAGAGGCTCGCGCAGACGATCGCCATCAGCGCGAGCACCGCCGGGTAACCCAGCCGTCCATCCGAGCTCGGGCATGTGGTCGAAGTTCATCCCGTAGATGCCGCTGATCAGCGTCGGGACGGCGATGATCGCCGCCCAGGCGGAGATCTTGCGCACGTCCTCGTTCTGGCGGACGCTCGCCTGGGTGAGGTTCGCGGTCAGGACGCTGTTGAGCAGCTCGCGGAAGCTCCCCACGTGCCCGGCCATGCGTGCGAGGTGGTCGTGGACGTCGCGGAAGTACGAGTGCAGGTCCTCGTGGATCAGGGCATAGCGGCCGTTGGCCAGGCCGGCCACCGGCTCCACGAGCGGGACGATCGCCCCGTGGAGCGAGAGCACCGCCCGCTTGAGCGCGTAGATGCGCTCGGCCGGGTTGGAGCGCGTGGGCGAGAACACGTCCGCCTCGACCTCCCGGATCGCCGCGTCCAGCTGCTCGACCACGGGCTCGTAGTCGTCGACCACGCGGTCGACGACCGCGTGCAGCGCGGCGCCGGGCCCGAAGCGGAGGAGGTCGGGCCGTTCCTCCAGGCCGAGGCGGACCTCGTGGAGCTCCGTCTCGCCGTGGCGGACGGTGATGACGAACTGGTCGCCGACGAAGACCAGGATCTCGCCGAAGTGGACGAACTCGGGCTCGTCGACCCAGCGAGCCGTCTTGAGGACGACGAAGAGCGTGTCGCCGTAGACCTCGACCTTCGGCCGCTGGTGCGCCTTGATCGCGTCCTCGACCGCGAGCTCGTGCAGGTCGAACTCGACGCGGACCGCTTCGAACTCCTCCGCGGTCGGCTCGAACAGGCCGATCCAGACGAACGAGCCCGTGGCGCGGGCGGCCTCGTACGCGTCCTCGATCGAGAGCTCGCCCTCGCGCCGCTCCCCCTGCTCGTACACCGCGCAGTCGACGATCATCGCGCGATCTTTCCACGCGACGACGGCCGCCCGCCGGCGGCGGCCGCCGTCTCTCGGGGTCGACGCCTACGCGCGCCGGGAGCAACAGGCTCGCGCCGCGCCCTTGCTCAGACTTGACGCGGTCGCGGTGCTCGAAGCGAGCGCCGTTGACCAGGTCCGTGATCCGGGCCTTCAGGTCGGCCTGCATCGCGTTGCTCTGCGCCTGCGTGAGCCGGCCCGCCTTCACTTCCGCGGCGAGCTTCGCCTTCGCGTCGGCGAGCATCGCGTTGACGAGGCCGTCCACGGACTTGCTCTTGCTCTGAGCGACTTGCGCGAGCGTCTTGCCGCCCTCGAGCGCCGTCCGCAGCTGCGCCTGGGTCATGCCGAGGTACTTCGCGGCAGCAGCGAGGCCGTCACGCTTCCCGTGCAGGCCGTGCGGGCCATGGTGCCCCGCCGCCACGTTCGAGCCCGAAGAGCGGGACGCCGCCGGCGTCGATCCTCGCCTTCATCGCCTGGCCCTGCGCCTGGGTCAGCTCGCCCGCCGTGACCGCGGCGTCGACACGGTTCTTGAGCGCCTGCTTCAGCGCGGCCGTCAGCTCGCTCGGCTCGACGCCGAGCTCCTTCGCGGCGTCGTTGACGACCGCCTCGCTCTCTTCCTTCGGCGAGAGCGCACCCGTGGCACCGATCGCCGCCCCGGCGCCGACGACGACGACGAGCGTGGCGACGATTGCGACGATCTTGTTCCTGTGGCTCGAGCGCATGTTGCCTCCTTGATCGGTGACGTGATTGCCACTTCACCCAGGAGACCAGCTGGCTCTAAGCCGCCCCTAAGTCGCTTCTGAAAAGGCCCTAAGAATCGGCGGCTGCTTCGCGACTGCCAGCCTCAGGGTCACCCGCGTGCCGCCGCCCTCCGCGCGCTCGGCGGCCACTTCGCCCCCGTGCGTCTCGGCCACCTGCCTGACGATCGCGAGGCCGAGCCCCGACCCCGGCATCTTCCGCGCCGCACGTGACCGGTAGAAGCGGTCGAAGACGAACGGCAGATCCTCGTCCGCGATGCCCGGCCCGTGGTCGCGAACCATCACGGCGCCGTCCTCGACGCTGACCTCGACCTCTCCGCCCGGCGGGCTCCACTTGGCCGCGTTGTCGAGCAGGTTCCCGATCGCGCGCTCGAGCGACGCGGGAACGCCGTGCACGACCGACTCGTCGAGCTCGACCGCGAAGCCGACGCCGGGCCGGTCGCGCCGCGCGCGCTCGACCGCGTCGGCGGTCAGCAGGTCGAGCCGGACGTCCTCGGGCTCGCTCGGGTGCTCGTCGCCGCGGGCGAGCTCGATCAGCCCCGCGATCAGCGCCGTCATCTCGGCGATCTGCTCGACCACGTCGTCGAGCAGCCGGCGGCGCTCGTCGGGGGCGAGCTCGCGCTCGCTCATCAGCACCTCGAAGTTCGTGCGCAGGCTCGTGAGCGGGGTGCGCAGCTCGTGGGAGGCGTCGGCGACGAGCTGGCGCTGCGCCCGCGCGGACTCCTCGAGGGCCGCGAGCATCGTGTTGAAGCTCCCGGCCAGGCGGCTGAGCTCGTCCTGGCCGCCGGCGTCGATCCGCTCGGAGAGGTCGCCCGTCTCCGTCACACGCTCCGTCGCCTCGGTGAGGCGCGTGACCGGTGCGACCGCGGCCCTCGAGACGAGCAGGCCGAGCCCGACGGCCACCGCGATGCCGGCGAGCGCGATCACGATCAGGAACGTCCTGATGCGGCCGAGGGCGTCGTCCACCTCGCCGAGCGGCCGGGCGACCTGGACGGCGTAGCCGGGCTCGAACGCGTAGGGGAAGGTGAGCACGCGCACGCGCGTGCCGTTCACGGTCGAGTCGGTGAAGAACGATTCCGCGTCGCCCGCCGCCACCTCGCGGGCCTGCTCGGTCACCGGGATCCCCGCCGGTTCCTCCGGTGGCCGGATCGCCGGGCCCTTGGCCTGCGCGAGCTGCACGTAGCCGCCCGGGCCGCCGAGCAGCGGGCGGGGGATCTGCAGGAAGAACTCGCCGCCCGGCCCCTTGTCGGCGCTGAGCGGGATCCGCGAGACCTGCTGCGCGCGGCCCTTCAGGCTCTCGTCGATCTCGTTTCGGAGCTGGTCGCGGACGACCGCGTAGACGACGACGGAGGCGAGCACGACCGCCAGGGCCACGGCGGCCGCGGCGACCAACGTCAGCCGGACGCGGAAGCTCATGCGTCGCGCAGCGCGTAGCCGACGCCCCGAACCGTGTGGATCAGGCGCGGCTTGCCGCCCTGCTCGGTCTTGCGTCGGAGGTAGCCGATGTAGACGTCCAGCGAGTTCGAGGCGAACCCGAAGTCGTAGCCCCACACCCGCTCGAAGATCACCGACCGCGTCAGCACCTGGCGCGGGTTGCGCAGGAAGAGCTCGAGCAGGTTGAACTCGGTTCGCGTGAGCTCGACCGGGTCGCCGCCGCGCGTGACCTCGCGGCGCGACGGGCTCAGCTCCACGTCGGCGAAGCGCAGCACCTCGTCGGCTCCGGAACCCGCCCGGCGGAGCAACGCGCGCACGCGCGCGAGCAGCTCGTCGAGCGCGAACGGCTTGACGAGGTAGTCGTCGGCCCCGGCATCGAGCCCGGAGACGCGGTCGCCGACCGCGTCCCGCGCGGTGAGCATCAGCACGGGGAGGGTGCTGCCGGTGCGCCTGATGTGCCGGCAGACCTCGATCCCGTCGACCCCGGGCATGAGCACGTCGAGCACGACCGCGTCCGGCTGCCCGTTCGCGCCGAGCTGCTCGATCGCCTCGGCCCCGTCGGCAGCGAGCGCGACCTGGTACCCCTCGAGCTCGAGCGCCCGGCGCAGAGAGTCCCTGACGGCGCGCTCGTCGTCGACGACCAGGATCTTCATGGCTGGATTGTGCCGCGGCGCGCTAAGAGTTTCGTGAGACAGCTCGAATTCTCAGACGGTTCACAGGCGGTTCTGCTCAGATGGCGAGGATGGACAGCGAGCTGACACGCCGCAGGCTCCTCGCGCTCGGACTGGCGATCCCGCCACTCGGGGTTGCGCTGACGGGAGCCGAGTCGCTGTTCGACGCCGTCGGCGCAGCCGCCGCCCCGCTGCAAACGACTCCGATCTGCGACGACGGCGACGACCCGACGTCCGAGCTCACCGAGGGGCCGTACTTCACGAGCGGCTCGCCGCGACGGCGCTCGCTGCTCGCGCGCGGCGTCACCGGAACGAGGCTCACGATCACCGGCTACGTCCTGACGAGGTCGTGCAAGCCGGTCAAGCGCGCCAAGCTCGATTTCTGGCAGGCGGACGCGGCCGGTCTCTACGACACATCGGGCAACCGCCTCCGCGGCCACCAGTTCACAGACGCTGCCGGCCGCTACCAGCTCGAGACGATCGTGCCGGGGCTGTACACGGGCCGGACGAAGCACATCCACGTGAAGGTGCAAGCGCCGGGCCGTTCCGTGCTGACCACGCAGCTCTTCTTCCCGGGCGTCTCAGGCAACCGCGGCGACCGCCTGTACGAGAGCGCGCTGCTCCTCCGCCGCTGGCGCCGGGTCGGCGCGCGGCGAACGGCCCGCTTCGACTTCGTCCTGGCCGCCTGAGAGGCGCGATGCGCCTCGCGATCCAGCTCTACACACTTCGTACGATCGACAGCGTCGCAGCGCTGCCGACGCTCGCCGCACAGGGCTACGAGGCGGTCGAGCTGTACGCGCGACCGGACGACGCGGCTGGGTTCCGGCGACGACTGGACGACGCCGGGCTCGCGGTCTGCGGCTGGCACGTCGGGCTCGACCGCTTCGACGACGCGTTCGACGAGGTGGTCGAGCAGGCTCGTGCCCTCGGCGTGCCACGCCTCGTCGTGCCCTGGGCGGATCCTCCGCCGGACCAGGCCGGCGCGAAGGCCTTGGCGGCGCGGCTCGCTGCGTTGCGTGAGCGCGTCGCGGCCGCAGGGTTCCCGCTCGGCTACCACAACCACCACCACGAGCTCGAGCCGCTCGCCGACGGGACGATCACATTGGACGTGCTCGCCGACGTCCGCGGCCTCGAGCTGGAGCTCGACCTCGGCTGGCTGTGGGTCGCCGGCGCGGATCCCGTCGCGCGTCTGGCGAGGCACGCCGGCCGGGTTCCGCTGGTGCACGCGAAGGACTTCGCCGACCGCGAGACGAGCGTCCCGATCGGCGACGGCGGCGTGGGCTACGACCGAATCGTCCCCGCTGCGCGCGACGCGGGGGTTGAGTGGCTCATCGTCGAGCAGGAGGAGCACGCCGGCGATCCCCTCGACGCGACCGCCCGCTCAGCCGAAGCTCTGCGCCGGCTGCTCTAGCTCGACCGGTCTACCGCTCTCGGCCGACTCGCCGATCGCGCACATCACGTCGACGACGTGCGCGGCTCGCTCGGCACTCGGCGCGTGGGGCCGGCCCTCGCGGATGGCGGCGTCGAGCTCACGGAGCGCGAGGCCGTAGTCGATCCCTTCGCCGGCCGGCCTTCCGTTGTCGTACGCGATCGACTCCGGCGTGCCGCCGTAGGGCACAAAGTCGACCTCGGCGTCGAAGTCCTGCCACGTCGACAGGAACACCGAGCCCTGGTCGCCGTGGAACTCCATCGCATGGCGCTTCTCTTCGCGCTCGACGTAGAAGTTCGCCGTGAGGCGCGCGACCAGACCGGACTGGAGCTCGACGACCGCGACGAGGAAGTCGGGCGCGCCAACCTCGAACGGCGCACCGTCGATCGTGGTGCGGCCTGGCAGCAGCTTGCCGGCCCACGCCGTGACGCGCCGCGCGGGCCCGAAGAACGCCGCGAGAATCGTCAGCGGGTAGACGCCGACGTCGAACAGCGGCCCGATCGCGTAGAACGGCTCCGGACGCGGGTGCCACGTCTCGATTCGTCCGTGATCCACCTCGGCGTACACGAGCCGGATCTCGCCGGCGCGGCCTTCCTCGATCGTTCGATACGCCGCCTGCTGTCCGTGGCCCAGGAAGGTGATCGGCGCGCAGCTGAGCCTGAGCCCGGTGCGGTCGGCGAGATCGACGAGCTTTCGGGCCGCGGTGGGGTCGAGGGCGACCGGCTTCTCCGTGTGCACGTGCTTCCCCGCCTCGAGGGCCCGGGCGGTCACGTCGGCGTGGAACTCGAACGGCGTGAGGTTGACGACGCAGTCCACCCCCCCGACCGCGAGCAGGTCGTCGAGGGTCGCGCGCACCTCCCCGCCCCATTCGCGTGCGAACGCACTCGCGCGGTCGGAATCGGTGTCGGTGACCGCGACGATCGGCACCTCCGGGTAAGGCGCGAGCGTACGCCCGTAGCGGTGCGCCACGTCGCCGCAACCCACGATCCCGAGCCTGAGCACCCGCTTAGTCTCGCCGGTCGACTCGACGGGCGGCGGCGTGACCGCCGAGCGCCTTCGCGCCGCGCATCCGAGGCTAGGAGGCAACGCAGTCAACATGCGCACTTCCATTCGCGCCGACCCGGGACTGCTGAAGGAGCTGGAAGCGGCGGTAGGATGCGGGCCCTGCCCTCTTAGCTCAGTTGGTAGAGCACCTCCATGGTAAGGAGGGGGTCTCCGGTTCGAGTCCGGAAGAGGGCTTGCATTGGGCCAGGTCCGGCCACAAGACCGCAAAGAGCGGGCAGCTTCTTCTTGCCGCGCGCGACCTCAGAGCTCGACGCGAAGTGCTTCTAGCAGTGCCTCGAGGTCGTAGCCGCCGTCGTGACGCATCCCGTTCACGAAAAACGTCGGCGTTCCGTTCACGCCGCTGCGCACGCCGCTCAGGAAGTCCTCTCGCAACCGGCCGGCGTAGGCATGGCTTCGCAGGTCGGTGACGAATCGCTCGAGGTCGAGATCGAGCGCGCCCGCGTACCCGATCAGGTCTCGCAGGCCAAGGCGATCCTGGTTTGCGAACTGCAGATCGTGCATCTCCCAGAACCGTCCTTGCGCACCGGCTGCCTCGGCCGCTTCGGCCGCCTGGTAGGCATGCGGGTGGATCTGCGACAGTGGAAAATGGCGATACGCGAACCGCAGGTCGTCCCCCATGACTTGCCGAACCTGTTTGAGGATCGAATGAGCCGCGCCGCAGTAAGGGCACTCGTAGTCGCCGTACTCGACGAGCGTCACAGGAGCCGTCGCCGGCCCTAATACGTGATCCCGCTCACTGACCGGTTCGGTCAGTCGTGGACGTTCGAAGACGACGCTCATGCCGGGACCGGAGCTGCCGCCATCGATTCGAGCGCCGCGAGGATCCCATCCGCGCCGGGGTTGACGCCGATCGGCGATATGTGGCTCCAGCCGATGACGCCCTCCTCGTCGATGACGAACAGTGCCCGCTCGCTCATCCCGATCTCGTCGTCGTAGACGCCGTACGCCTGCGCGACTTCGCCCTTTGGATGGAAGTCGGCGAGCAGTGGGAAGTGCAGGTTGCGGCTCCGCGCGAATTCCACGTGACACCAGGCGTGGTCGATCGAGATGCCGACGAGCGCCGCACCGAGCCGCTGGAACTCCGGCAGGATCTCGTTGTAGAGCGCCATCTGATCGGTGCAGACCGGGCTCCAGTCGGCCGGATAGAACGCGATGATCAGCCGACGGCCGATGAAGTCGCCGAGCCGCACCGACTGGTCGGGAGTCGACTTGAGCTCGAATGCCGGGGCGGGCGTGCCGGCTGGCAAGGCGTCGTCGCGCTCATCGGTCGTCATCTCCGGTCGGGCACCATAGGCTTCCTGTCCCCCTCCGGCCGGTCCCGCAAACCCGGCGTCATTTCCGTCGCCGCTGCAGCCTCCGCATACAGTCGGGCGCGCGGGGGTTCGAGTCCATCTGGGCTTCACTAAGTCCCGTAACGCCAGGGGAACATCTGCTCGCGATGTCGAACACCGGGGCCTACCGCGACCGCGACCGGGCTCGACGCGGGCCGCGCCGGTTACCGTAAGCACGGACTCGTCGGCGGCAATCGACGCGCCCGAGACAAAAGCCCGGCCTCGCGATGGGGGGCCGGAGGCCGAGGCCAACATGCTGCGGTAGCGCCCACCGCGCCCGAGAACAGCGACTGCATACCAGGCTCAAACGCGGCTACATGGCAGCGCTCGCCGTGCGTTTGAGCTCCACGGTCTCGTAGAGCGCCAGCGCAACGAGCACGACCAGCACGAGCGACCAGGCCGCCAGTGCCGGGACGAACGCTCCGCTGACGGCGACCCCAAGAACCGCCACGACGGCGACCAGGCGCTGGCGCCACTGGGCGTGCAGGACGCTGGCCTTGAAGACCAGGCTGCCGACCAGGAAGAGTCCCGGCCCGGCGGCCAGCGGGAGCAGGTCGTTGCCGTCCAGTTCCTCACCGGGATGGGCGATCACCAGCTCCGCGGCCACGGCGGCGACGATGATCCCGGCGACGATGGGCACGTGCAGGTAGCTGAGCGCACGTCCCAGCCGACCGCGTTCCGCCTCGCGCGACTCGAGCTCCCGGGCAGCACCCTCCGCGTGATAGTCGAAGTAAAGCCACCAGAACGCCACCGCGATGCCGAACGACACGACGACCGCCGCGATGCGCGTCGCGTTCATCTCGAGGTCGCCCGCGGTCACCCCGGCGGCGACGATCGTCTCACCCAGCGCGATGATCACGAACAGCCCGATGCGCTCGGAGAAGTGGCTGGGCACCAGATCCCAGTCCGCCGGCACCGAACGCCCGAGACCGGGAGCCCAGTGGCCGGCCAGCGGCCCTGCGTAGTCCAGAACCAGCGCCACGATCCAGACGGCGATGCGCGCGTCGCCCTCCAGCAGCGCCCCGGCGAGCCAGATCATGCTGACCCATGCGCTCCACACGAAGATGCGCACGAGTGGCGCGTGAAGGGGATCGCCCCGCTGGGTGGCCAGCACCACGAACGCGTTTCGAACCAACTGGATGCCGACGTAGCCGACTACGAACAGGCCCGCGCGATCTTCGAACGCTTCCGGGATCGCGATCGCCCCGCAGAGGCTGGCGAGCATGCCCACGAGCAGGATGGCCCGGACGGGCCGCGTCTCGGCGTCGAACCAGTTCGTCATCCAGGTCGTGTAGATCCACGCCCACCAGGCAGTCAGCAGCAGAAACAGCGTCTTGGCCGCGCCCCCGACCGTCAGGTCCTCGATCAATACGGAGGACAGCTGGGTGACGGCCAGGACGAAGACCAGGTCGAAGAACAGCTCGACAAAGCTCGCCCGGGCCGGCGAGTCGTCCCCGGCGGGATGGCGGCGCAGCGGTGAGGGCATGCGCGCCCTAGGTTTCCCCCTCGCGGAGCGGCCAACCCTCGTCACGAGGAGAAGCCCCTGCGCGCCGCGACGCGCGCACCGACTGCGAGCGCGCGTGTGGTCGTGACCAGCTACTAGACGTGCGCCGGCTGCGACTCCGGCTCCTCGACCTCCTCCATCGCCTCCGCGGTTCCCTTGTCGACGTCGAAGGTGAGCTGGACACCGTCGTAGTCGACCCGGACGCGGTCGTCCGGCTGGAGCGCCCCGCTCAGGAGGAGCCGCGAGACCTCGTTCTCCAGCTCCCGTTGGATCGCACGGCGCAGCGGCCGTGCCCCGAACTCGGGGTCGAAGCCGACCTCGGCCAGGTGCTCGACGGCCTCGTCCGTGAAGTCGACCTCGATGTGCTGCGCACGCAGGCGTCGGCCGACGCGGTCGAGCATCAGACGGGTGATCTGCTTCAGCTGCTCCTTCGTCAGTGCCTGGAAGACGATGATCTCGTCGATCCGGTTGATGAACTCCGGCCGGAAGCTGTGCCGGAGCACCTCCATCAACTCGTCCTTCAGCTCGTCGAACGAAGCCGAGCTCCTTGCGCGCGAAGGCCTGGATGCGGTCGGCTCCCAGGTTCGAAGTCATGATCAGGATCGTGTTCTTGAAGTCGACCGTCCGGCCCTGCGAGTCGGTGAGCCGGCCGTCGTCCAGGATCTGGAGGAGGATGTTGAAGACGTCTGCGTGCGCCTTCTCGATCTCGTCGAACAGGAGCACGGCGTACGGCTTGCGGCGGACCGCCTCGGTCAGCTGTCCGGCTTCCTCGTGGCCGACGTAGCCGGGTGGTGCGCCGACGAGCCGGCTGACCGTGTGCCGCTCCTGGAACTCACTCATGTCGAGACGGACCATCACGTCCTCACTGCCGAAGAGCGCTTCTGCGAGCGTCCGGGCGAGCTCCGTCTTGCCGACGCCGGTTGGACCGAGGAAGAGGAAGCTCCCGTCCGGTCGATTCGGATCGGCGAGCCCGGCGCGGGCGCGGCGAACGGCCTCCGCGATGGCCTCGACCGCCTCGTCCTGGCCGACGACCCGCTCGTGCAGCCGCTCCTCGAGCTTCAGGAGCCGGTCGCGCTCCTCCTGGGTCAGCTGCGACACCGGGATGCCCGTGCGCCGCGACACGATCTCGGCGATGTCTTCGACCGTGACCTCGGGCGCCCGCGACGCGAGCCTCCTTGCGGCCTTCCTGCTCGGCGCGGCGGTCGTCGATCTGCGCTTTCAGCTCGTCGGCCCGCTGGTAGTCCTCGGCCGCGATCGCCTGGTCGCGCTCGCGGCCCATGCGGCGGAGCTCCTCCTCGGCTGCGCGCGTGTCCTCCGGCTTCGCCTTCGACCGGAGCCGCACCCGTGCGCCCGCCTGGTCGATCAGGTCGATCGCCTTGTCGGGCAGGAAGCGGTCGCGGATGTAGCGGTCGGACAGCTCCGCCGCTGCGACGATCGCCTCCTCCGTGATGCGCACGCGATGGAAGGCCTCGTACCGGTCTTTCAGGCCGGTGAGGATCTCGATCGTCTCCTCGACCGTCGGCTCCGAGACCAGCACTGGCTGGAAACGCCGCTCGAGCGCCGGATCCTTCTCGATGTTCTTCCGGTACTCGTCGAGCGTGGTCGCGCCGATCATGTGCAACTCGCCGCGCGCGAGCGCCGGCTTGAGCATGTTGCCCGCGTCCATGGCCCCTTCGGCCGCGCCAGCGCCCACGACGGTGTGGATCTCGTCGATGAACACGATCAGGCTGTCCGCGTTCTCGGTGATCTCGTCGATCACTCCCTTCAGGCGTTCCTCGAACTCGCCCCGGTACTTCGTCCCGGCGATCATGCCCGCCATGTCGAGTGCCACCAGGCGCTTGCCGGTGAGCGTCTCGGGCACGTCGTCGTTGACGATCCGCTGGGCGATGCCCTCTACGATCGCGGTCTTGCCGACGCCGGGGTCGCCGAGCAGCACCGGGTTGTTCTTCGTGCGGCGCGAGAGGATCTCGATCGTCTGCTCGATCTGATCGGCCCGACCGATCACGGGATCGAGTTTCCCCTGACGGGCCTCCTCCGTGAGATCTCGGCCGTACTCGTCGAGCGTCTTCGTCGTGCTCGCCGGGCGCCCACCCGCCTCGCCGCTCTCGACGCCGCGGATGACCGCACCGCGGAGCTTCGTGTGACTGACCGCGAACCGCTCGAGCAGCTCGCCCGCCTCGGTCTCCGTATCCTGCGCGAGCGCCAGGAGCACATGCTCTGGCCCGACGTACGACGCGCCGATCTGACGCGACTCGTCGTAGGCGGCCAAAAGGGCGGCCTTCGCGTCCGGCGACAGCGACGGCGCAACGTCCGCGCGCTCCTCGATGTCTGCTTCCTCCTCGATCTGCGCCGCGATCGCGGCGGGGTCGGCACCGACCTGCTGCAGCACGTGCCGGACGACCTCGTCCTGCGTCGCGGCCCAGAGCAGGTGTGTCGAGTCGACGTCCAGGCTGCCCCACTCCATCGCCTTCTGCGCGGCCTGCTGGAGCAGCTGGCGGGTGGCGTCGCTGAAGTACTGCGTGACGTCGATCTGCTCGGCCGGGCGGCGCGGGCGCGTCGTGGTCGTGCCATCGGCGGCGCCGGGCCCGCGGTCACCGAGACCGCTGTCGCCGAAGAAGTCGGAGAAGAACTCGTCGAAGAGGCTCCTGCCGCCGAACGGCGACCGCCCCACGCCGCGACTCTGACCCTGAAGCTCCCGAAGGTGCTCTTCGCAGACGGCGATCGTCCGCTCCTCACCGCCCTGCCTGATTCGCACGGTTGCGACGGCGGGCCGACGCCCGTCGATCTCGCACATCGTGGTCGCCATCAAATCCTCCTCGCAGCGGGCACTTCGGCGCGCGAGGGTTCGGGCACGGAGGCACCCGCCTAGTCGAAAAAACGCGTCCCCGGAAGTATGCTCCGCTTTGTAGCCATCGAAACAATCCGCAAGCACGCACCGCAGGATGGAATGCGACGGTACGGATGTGAGCAAGAAGAACGAAGGCTTCAAGCCGGCGAGACGGCGACGCGACGCGAGACGCTAGAGGTCGATGCGCTCCTCGCCGACCTCGACCGCGCGCGCGAAGTGCTCGCGGCGGCCGAGCGACGCGCACGCACGTATCTCGTTCGTCGCGGCGTGATCGATCAGACGGGCCGCGATCTCACGTCACTCCTGCGCGAATGCGTTCCTGGGCAAGATGCCGGTCCCGCGCCGCGAGGGACTCGCGGTCGATCGTGAGCTCAAGCCCCTGCGCGTGGGACGCGCCTCCGCCTTGGTGAGCCGGTGCACGGACGGGAGGCTAGTCGCGCGGCTCAGGCCGTTTGCAGGGCCTCGATCGTCGCCGTCGGGACGATCCCTTCCACCCGGCGCGCCAGTTCGGCATCCAGGGTTACGAACGCGTCTGCCTGCAGCTGCGTGAGCGCCACGTACTCGGCGTCGTAGGTCTCGGCCCACCCCAGCTGCTCGGCGAGCTTCCAGGCCAGACGCCGCAGGACGGCGTCGCCGAGGAGGCGGATCGGCATCGCCCAGATGCGAGCAAGCTGATCGAGAGCCACGTCCGACGGGAGCTCTCCCGCATGCACGGCCTCGTGCAGCGCAGACAAGGTCTGGGAGCGCAAGAGCGTCGGCGCGAGCAGCTCGTGCTCGGCCCTGACCTCCGTCCCCTCGCTCGCGAGGCGGAGGACGACGCCGCAGTCGACGACGAATCTCGTCATGGGCCGGCCACGCTACCGCACGCTTTCGGACGATCGGACCACGGAGAACCTGGCCGAGACGAAGTCGCCGTTTCGTCCGAGCTCGTCCAGCTGCAACTCGATCCGGCGTGGAAGGAGGGGCGCGCCCGCTCCCAGTGTGACCGGCGCGATCGACACGATCACCTCGTCGAGCAGACCCGCGTCGGCGAATTGACCGGCGAGGTCTCCGCCGCCGACGATCCACACGTTGCGATCGCCCGCGGCCGCGACCATCTCCTCGTGCACGCTCCCGATCTCTGCGCTCGTGAACTCGACTCGCGCGTCGGGGACGACCGGCAGCTGCCGGTGCGTGAAGACCCAGCACGGGATCTCGTACGGCCACTTCCACTCCGCCGGATCCTTGTCGGCGAACTCGTGGTCGAGGATCCATTCGTACGTCGTCGACCCCATCGCCAGCGCACCGACGCCGGCGATGAACTCGCCGTAGTTCTGCGCCCCGTCCGGCTCCCGCTGCCTGCGTGAACAGCCAGTCCAGCGAGTTCTCCGGATCGGCGATGAAGCCGTCGAGGGTGGTCGCCGTGTAGTACTGAGTCAGGCTCACGAATGCACGTCCTTCCTTCGTCTCGCTAGGTAGTTAGGTACCCGCGCGGCTGTAGATGGGTAGCCGCCCCCGATGACGGGAGCGCGGCCCGGCCATACCGTCGATCTCCAGGCACGAATGCTCGTGCCGGCGAACCAGGGAGATAGACGATGACACACACGAAGCCCTCCGAACTGCCGCAGGCCGACGCTTCGACGCTTGTCGACCGCGCCGCCCTCGAGCGGCAGGTGCGGGAGGTCTACCGCAGCGTCGCCCGCGACCCGGGCGCGCCGCGGCACTTCGAGACAGGCCGCGCGCTCGCGCTCCGGCTCGGCTATCCGAAGGCGCTGCTCGCCGCTGTCCCCGAGCCGGCGCTCGCGTCGTTCGCCGGCGTCGGCTACCACCTCGACCTTGCGAGGCTCGCGGTCGGCGACCGGGTGCTCGACCTCGGGTCGGGCTCCGGGACCGACGCCTTCTGCGCGGTCACCGGAGTCGGCGGCACCGGACAGATCGTGGGCGTCGACTTCACCGACGCCCAGGTCGAGCGGGCACAGCGCCTGGCCGCGCTGCACGACATCGGCAACGTGCAGTTCGTCGAGGCGAGCATCGACGAACTGCCCTTCGACGACGGCAGCTTCGACGTCGTCATCTCGAACGGCGTGATCAACCTGTCGGCCGTCAAGGATCGCGTCTTCGCCGAGGCCGCCCGCGTGCTGCGCCCAGGGGGCCGGCTCGCGATCGCGGACATCGTCAGCGCGACCCCGCTCAAGGAATCCACCCGCCGCAACACCGAGCTCTGGGCCGCGTGCATCGCGGGTGCGATCCCGAGCACGGCCTACCTGGACGCGCTCACCGCGACCGGCTTCACCGTCACCGGCACACGCCGCAACGACTACCGGTTCCTGAGCGACCGAGCCCGTGAGGCCTGCCAGACCTACGGCGTCGAGAGCGTGAGCATCGCCGCAACCCGAGACACAACGACACGAGGAGGAACCCGATGACCGAGACCCTGGAACCGACCAAGCCCGACTTCGGCGCGATCAAGGAGCGCCAGCAGCAGGCCTGGGCGAGCGGCGACTTCCACGCCGTCGCCGCCCTGATCGTGCCCGTTGCCGAGCACCTCTGCGACACGGCCGACCTCCATGCAGGCTGGCGCGTCCTCGACGTGGCTACCGGCAGCGGCAACGCCGCCATCGCGGCGGCGCGGCTCGGCTGCACGGCCGTCGGCGTCGACTACGTGCCTGCCCTCCTCGAGCGAGGTCGCGAGCGCGCGGCCGCCGAAGGGCTCGACGTGGAGCTCCTGGAGGGAGACGCCGAGGCGCTCCCATTCCCGGACGGGTCGTTCGACGCGGTCACCTCGGTGTTCGGCTCGATGTTCGCGCCGAATCACGCCCAGGCGGCGGCCGAGTTGGTTCGCGTTTGCCGGCCGGGCGGCACGATCGCGCTGGTCAGCTGGACGCCCGACGGCTTCATCGGCGAGCTCTTCCGCACGCAGGCCGCGCACGTGCCGCCGCCGGCGGGGGTGCCGTCTCCGATGCTCTGGGGAACGGAAGCCCACCTGCGTGAGCTGTTCGGCGAGGGCATCGCGTGGCTCGAGGTCGAGGAGCGCACGTTCACGTGGAGGTTCGCCTCTGCGGAGGAGTTCGTCGCCTTCTTCCGGCGCTGGTACGGCCCGACGCTGAAGGCCTTCGCGGCACTCGAGAGCGACGGGCAGGACGCCCTGGAGGCCGATCTGATCGCGCTGGCGCACCGGTACGACCGGCTCGGCACCGATGCGATCGCGATTCCCGCCACGTACACGGAGGCGGTCGCGCGCAAGCGTTGAGCGCCGCCTAACCACTCACCACAGGAGGAACCACCATGCACCCAGCTTCTACCAACCCTGGACCGAAACGGAGAGCGCTCGCCCTAGGCGTGCTCACGACCGCCTTCTTCGCGGCGCTGTCGGGCCTCGCCGCCGAGCGAGCGACCGCTGCCTACACCGCCGGCGTCGATTCCGGCACGCTGAAGGTGATCGGTGACTCGGAGAGCGACAAGCTCACCCTGCAGCTCGAGCCCGGCTCGCCGAACACGCTCCAGATCGACGTCGGCTCCGACGGCACCGCCGACTTCAGCTTCGACCGCAGCAGCTTCACCGCAATCGAGGTGAGGGGCCGCTCGGGCGACGACGAGATCCGCGTGAGCCACCTCGGGGGCACGTTCCCCGACGAGGCACTCACGATGATGGGCGAGGGCGGCGACGACACGCTCGTCGGCGGTATCGGCGACAACACGTTGATCGGCGGCTACGGCGACGATGTCGTGTCCGGCGGCGACGGGAACGACACGGCCCTGCTCGGCAGCGGCGCCGACACCTTCGTTTGGAGCCCCGGAGACGACAACGACGTCGTCGAAGGCGAGACCGGTGAGGACACGCTCGACTTCAACGGCAGCGCAGCCTCCGAGCTGGTCGGCGTCTCGGCCAACGGCTCCCGTGTGAGCTTCACCCGCAACGTCGCGAACATCGCGATGGACCTGGCCGACGTCGAGCACATCGGCTTCGACGCGTTCGGCGGGGCGGACTCGGTCGTCGTGACCGACCTCGCCGGCACGGACGCAGACAGCGTCGACGTCGACCTCAGTGCCGTCGGCGGAGGCGGCGACGCGCAGCCCGACAGCGTGATCGCGCGCGGCGGCGACGGCGACGACACGTTCGGCGCGACCTCCTCGCCGGCCGGGGCACACGTGTCCGGGCTGGGAGCCGCGATCAACGTCGTCGGGGGCGAGCCGGCCAACGACGGCGTCATCGCCGAGGGCGGCATCGGCTCCGACACCGTGCGTTACAGCGGCACGGATGGCGACGACATCATCCCCGCGTTCGCCAACGGGGCGGCGGCCAGCGTGGCTCCGCTCGGAGCGACTCGGGTCGACGCGGCCGCCGTCGAGAGCCTGGTTCTGCTCGGCCTCGACGGCGAAGACGCCATCTCGGCCGTCGGCAACCTCGCCGTGCTCACCGCGATCACGATGGACGGCGGCGACGGCGACGACACCATCCTCGGCGGCAACGGCCCCGACACGCTCATCGGCGACGACGGCGAGGACCTCGTGGACGGTAATCAGGGCGCGGACACCGCGTTCATGGGCCGGGGCGAGGACACCTTCCGGTGGGATCCCGGCGACGGCAACGACGTCGTCGAGGGCCAGGGCGGCCACGACCGCCTGTCCTTCAACGGCTCCAACATCGGCGAGATCATCGACATCTCCGCCAACGGCTCGCGGGTGCGCTTCACCCGTAACGTCGCCAACATCGTCATGGATCTCGACGATGTCGAGCTGCTCGGTTTCCGCGCTCTCGGCGGCGCCGACAACGTGGTCGTCAACGACCTCGCGGGCACCGACGTGGACGACGTGCAGGTCGACCTCAACGCGACCGCCGGCGGCGGCGACGGCCAGCCGGACACGGTCACGACCCGCGGCACGGACGAAGCCGACCGCGTGCATCTCTCCTCACCGGGCGGCTTCGCGACCGTCTCGGGCCTGCACGCGGAGGTGCTCGTCGAGTCCGCCGAGTCGGCGCATGACGACGTCAACGTGGCGACTCTCGGCGGGGCTGACACGATCACGACGGGCAGAGAGGTGTTCGGCCCGGCGTCGTACAACGTGGACGGCGGCGACGGCGACGACGTCACCCGCTACAACGGCACGACCGAGCCCGACACGATCTCGGTGGTCGCGAACGGCGCCGAGGCCAGCACCGTCTCGCCCCTGGCGGCGCGGCTCGACACGATCGCCGTCGAGAGCCTCGTCCTGCTGGGCCTGGCCGGGGCGGACACGATCACCGCGGTCGGCAACCTCGCCGCGCTCACCAGCCTGACGATGGACGGCGGCCTCGACGGGGACACCATCCTCGGCGGCAACGGAGCCGATCTGCTCCTCGGCGGTGAAGGCGACGACCACGTCGACGGCAACCAGGGCCTCGACACCGCCCGGATGGGTGCCGGCGACGACCGCTTCAACTGGGATCCCGGCGACAGCAGCGACGTCGTCGAGGGCCAGGCGGGCGCCGACCTGCTCGAGTTCAACGGCTCGAACATCGGCGAGCTCATCAACATCCTCCCGAACGGCCGGCGGGCGCAACTCACTCGCAACGTCGCCAACATCTCGATGGACTTCAACGGCGTCGAGGGCGTGCTCGTCCACGCCCGGGGCGGCACGGACACCATCGAGGTCGGCGACATGGCCGGCACGAACGTCGGCACGGTCGACGCCGACCTGATCGGCCCCGGCGGCCTCGACGGCGTCGCCGACATGGTCGTCGTGGACGGCACGAGCAGGCGCGACGTCGTCGCCGTCACCCGCTCGGGCTCGGAGGTGCACGTCGACGGTCTGCGCGCCCAGACGCGGATCTTCGGCAGCGAGCCGGCGCTCGACACCCTGCTCCTCCAGACCATGGCCGGGAACGACGAGGTCACGGTCGCGCCGGACGTCAGCGACCTGATCGCGACGATCGTCGACCTGGGAGCGGACGACTAGCCGACCAGACGAAGCTCGGATGCGCGCCGCGCGGCTTCCCGCCGCGTGGGCGCACCGAGCTTCGTCAACACGGCGGCGACGTGGTGCTCTGCGGTCCGCGTGGAGACGACGAGCCGTTCGGCGATCTCGGCGTTCGTGAGGCCTTCCGCGAGCAGCTCCAGCACCTCGAGCTGACGCGCCGTCAGTCCGGCTGGATTCGCACGGGTCGTCTCCCGTGGCCCCTTGGGAACGCGGAGCCCGAGCTCCCGCATGCGCTCGGCGACCCGCCTCGTCAGCGGCTCGGCGCCGAGGCCGCGGGCGATCTCGATCGCCTCGACGAGCGACTCTTCCTCGTCGAGCAGCGACAGCATCAGCGCCCGGTCGTACGTCCAGCCCACGGCGCCGAAGGCGTCGGCCGCGGCGAGCCAATCGCGTCGCGCCATCGCGCCGTGCGGCGCGGACATCGGCTCGGCGACGTCGAACTCGACGCCGGCAACGGCCGCCCAGGCCGCCACCCGCATCGCGAACCGGCCGGCCCGAATGCCGCCGGTCGGCATCCGGGCGAGCTTCTCGAACCGCTCCACAGGCATCGGCGCGCCGGTGGTCAGCGCCCACTCGGTGGCGAGCTCGAGCACGGGCACGATCCGCTGCAGCTCGCCGGTGCGGTCGGCCTCCGCCCCCAGCTCTTCGAGCCGCTCTGCGGCATCCGGGTCGCCGCGTCGGACGGCCAGCTCGCCCAGAACCGTCTTGGCGAGCAACCGGACGACGATCCCGCTCTCGAGCTCGCGCCGCAGCAGCCGCTCGGCTTCCTCCCAGTCGCCGGCACGGAGGCGCAGCCACGCGATCACCGTGGCCGAGTAGGACGCGATGATCAGCATCTCGTGCTCCTCGGCGTAGGCGGCCGCCCGGCGCGCGTGCCGAAGCGCCTCGTCGGGCCGCACCCACCACAGCAGGCTGATCCCGAGGTTCTCGATCGCACGTGCCGCCTCGTGCCGGTCGCCGGCGGCGTCGGCCACGGCGTGCGCGTCGAGAAGCGCCTGGACCTGGCCGTCGTCGACATTCAGCCCCGCGGTGGCGATGTTGACGAGCGCGTGTGCGCGCGTGCGCTCGTCGCCGACCGTGGTGGCTAGCTCGAGCGCGCGGTTGCCCCACGCGAGCGCAGGCTCCGCGTCCTCGGCGAGCATCGCCAGCTGAGAGACCACGCTGTAGGCGCGCGCGAGCTCGGCCGACGGGCCGAGCGGCTCGAGGATCTCGATCGCCTCGAGCGCCGCCGTGTGCGCTGCAAAGCCGTCGCCCGCCACCCAGTGGAGACGCGACATCGTCCGCAAGCACCGGCCGACGGCCTCCTCGTCGCCCAGGCCCCGGTAGACGTCGATCGCGCGCTCGATCCCGACGAAGGCGCCGTCGAGGCGTCCGACGGCGTACGCGACGGTCGCCAGCTCCTCCAGCACGCTTGCCCGCTCGGGGGCGGAGAGTCGCTCGACGAACTGCGAGGCGCGCCGGTAGTGGGAGTACGCCTCGCGGTTCGAGCCCAGCGCGGACGCTCGGCGCGCGGCGACGAGCGCGAACTCGGCGACGACGTCCTCGGCGCCCGCGGCCTCTGCGTGGTGGACGATGTCTGCCGGATCGGCGTCCGCGGTCAGCAGAGCCTGGAGGATCTCGGCGTGGAGCCGGCGCCGGGCGGCGATCGGGATGCTCGACCTGATCGCGTTCCGCGCCAGCTCGTGCCGGAAGCGGACGTACGCGGGCTCGACTTCGAGCAGCTGGCGGCGCTCGGGCTCCTCCGCCGCTTCGGCCCAGTCGGGCATGACCGCGTCCAGCAAGGACGTCGGGATGCGGCTCGGCACGACGGATGCCAGCTCCACGAGGCGCCTGGAGGCGTCGTCGAGCCGCGCGGCCCGTCCCAGGACGGCCTTCGCAACCGAGGGCGGTAGCTCGGCGGCGCTCGACGCGAGCAGCTCGTTGACGTAGAAGGGGTTCCCCCGGGTCGCGGCGTAGACGTCGCGGGCGTCGGCGCCAGCGAGCGACGCGACTGCGCTCTCGGACAGGGGCGCGAGCTCGAGCGACACCGAGACGCCCGCACCGATCGCGCCGAGCGCGACGTGGAGCGGATGGTCCGGTGGCATCTCTCCGCTGCGGAAGGTGAGAACGAGCAGCGCCGGAAGCGAGCCGATCCGCCGCCCGAGCACGGTGATCGAGTCGAGGGTCGCATTGTCCGCCCAGTGCACGTCCTCGAGCACGAGCACGGTCGGTTGCGGCGGGCGCTCGAGCTCGTCGATCAGCAGCGTCTGGATGTCGTGCGGCGCCGCCCCGGCCGAGAGCGCCTCCTCGAGCTCGTGGGAGACGCTGCCCACGAGGTCCCGAATCGGGCCGAGCGGCCGCGGAATCGAGAGGTCGTCGCAGGTTCCCGACAGCACGCGCGCGTCCGCACCGAGATCCCGGAGAAACCGGGTCACGAGCGACGTCTTGCCGATGCCCGGCTCGCCGGTGACGAAGACGACTCGCCCCTCACCGCGTGCCGCGGCGGCGCGCGCGTCGGCGAGCGTCGCCAGTGCCGCATCGCGCTCGAGCAGCTGCACGCGTCAACGATAGACCTGATCCACTGCCACCATCACCTGCGTGACGAAGCTCGTCGTGGAAACGCCGCACGGTCCGGCCAACGTTTTCGTGCACCCCGTCGAGGAGCCGGGAGCCGCGCTCGTCCTGGGGCACGGCGCCGGCGGAGGCGTGTCCGCGCGAGACCTGGCCGCGGCCACCGAGGCCGCACGCTCGCAGAAGGTCAGCGTCGCGCTGGTCGAGCAGCCGTACCGCGTCGCCGGGCGACGCTCTCCGGCGCCTGCACACCAGCTCGATGCGGCCTGGATCGCCGTGGTCGGGCGTTTGCGCGCCGACGAGCTCCGTGGACTGCCGCTGGTCGTCGGAGGTCGATCCTCGGGCGCGCGTGTCGCCTGCCGCACCGCCGCTGCGACCGAGGCGATCGGAGTCCTCTGCCTCGCCTTCCCGCTGCACGCGCCGGGTCGCCCCGACGCGAGCCGCCTCTCCGAGCTCGAAGCGGTGACGGTGCCGACGCTCGTTGTGCAAGGCGTGAGCGACCCCTTCGGCATGCCGCCGGCCGCGGCGGGGCGCGCCGTCGTCCAGGTTCGCGGCAACCACAGCCTCACGACCGACCTCCAGGCGGTCACGGACGCCGTCCGCGCCTGGCTCCGGGATGTCGTGGAGGAGCGGCGCTAGCATGCCGCCGGTCATGAACCGGTACGCGCTCGTGGGAGCTGTTCTCGCCGCCGGCCTGGTTGCCGGCGCGGGCTCCGCTGCGACCGCGCAGCCCCGGACCACCGTCGTGGCGAGCGGGCTCGAGGTGCCGTGGGAAATGGTCTTCCTGCCCGACCGGCGGGCGCTCGTGACCGAACGGCCGGGCCGCGTCGTGCTCTTCTCGAGCAACTTCCGCTCGCGGCGCGTCGTGGCCACGCTCGAGGTGGACACCGGCGGCCGCAAGGAGGGTGGCCTGCTCGGCATCGCCCTCGACCCGGACTTCCGGCGCAACCGCCTCGTCTACCTCTACCGCACCGCGACGAGCGACGAGAACCAGGTGCTCCGCTACCGCCTCGCGGGGAACCGGCTCGTCCTGCAGCGGAAGATCGTCGGCGGGCTGGAGGCGAGCGACTCGCACAACGGCGGCCGGATCAAGTTCGGCCCGGATCGGGCCCTCTGGATCACGACCGGCGAGGCGTACCACAAGGAGCTCGCGCAGGACCCGAAGTCGCTGAACGGCAAGATCCTCCGGCTGCCGCTCGCGAAGGCACGAGGCGCCGGCGGCCGGCCCGAGATCGTCTCGCGAGGACATCGCAACGTCCAGGGCATCGACTGGCAGCCGGGCAGCAAACGGCTCTTCATCACGGAGCTCGGCGAGGAGAACCGCGACGAGGTCAACATCGTCCGCCGCGGCGGCAACTACGGCTGGCCCGAGGTGGCGGGCCGCGACGACGGCGGCGGGCGCTTCGTGCCCGCCGCGTGGGACACCGGCGACGGCAACATCGCGCCCTCGGGAGCGACGTTCGTCCACCGGCGGGGGTCGACCTGGACCGGCAGCTACGTGTTCGGGACGCTGCGCGGCGAGCACCTCGTCCGGCTCAAGGTCTCGGGCGCGCGCGTGGTCGGGATGGAGCGCCTGTTCGACGGGCGGTTCGGGCGTATCCGCAACGTCGTCGAGGGGCCTGACGGCCTCCTGTACCTCCTGATCTCCAATCGCGACGGGCGCGGTGACCCGTCGAGCCAGGACGACCGCATCATCCGCCTCGTGCCGCCGCGCCGCTAGTCCGTTGGAGGCCTAACGAGCGTCGAGCTGGTCGCGCCAGGAGTGCTGAGGCGAGTAGCCGAGCACGGTTCGCGCCTTCTCGTTCGACAGCAGCGTTTCGTGCTCGCCTCCGATCGGCCGGTACGGAACCTGTGGAAAGACCTCCGCCATCAGCTCACGGGTCGGCCGGTTCATGACCGTGTCGGCCGCGGCGATGATCAGGTGCTCGGCGCCGCTCACGTCACGCTCGAGCGCGAGCGCGCAGCTCTCCGCGACGTCGCGCGCGTCCACGTAGCCCCAGAGGTTCCAGCTCCGTAGCTTGGCGTCGTCCCAGAACGAGGGGAAGCGCTCGTACTCCACGGGCTCCATGATGTTCGAGAAGCGCAAGCGCCACGAACGGCGTTCCCGTCCAGCGACTCAGCTGCCGGGCGAGCTCCTCGGAGAGCAGCTTCGAGACCGCATAGCTCGACTCCGGATACGGCGGGTGCTCCTCGTCGATCGGCGCGTAGGCGGGCTGCTCGCGCTCGAACGGCAGCCCGAGGATCGTCTCGCTCGATGCCCACACGACCCGGCCGAGCCCGAGCAGGCGCGCCGCCTCGAAGACGTTGTAGGTGCTGAGCGTGTTCGTCCGGAAGGTCGTCTGCTCCGTCGCGATACCGCTCGCCGGAATCGCCGCAAGGTGCACGACGGCGTCGGCAGCGGCGAGGCACTCCACCGCTTGACCCATGTCGGTCAGGTCCACGCGCAGGAACGGCGAGAGCGGCTCCCGCGGCGGGACGAGATCGACACTCAGGACGTCATGCTCGTGCTCGAGCAGGCCGCGAACAACCGCGCGACCCGCCTTCCCGCTCGCACCGGTCACGACCACCTTCATCGCCCGCAGACGATAAAGGCAGGCGCGCGGGAGCGTTGCTACTTGATTGTCACCGGGATGCCGGGGCTGACCCGCGCCACCAGCCAGCGCATGGCGTCGTTGTCGAGGCGGACGCAGCCATGCGAGGCTGCCGTGCCGGGCGTTCCGCCCACGTTCATCAGCCCGTGAATGCCGATCTGGCCCGGACCGCCGCCGAACTCCTGGAAGACGTTCGAGCGGGCGCTCAGGGCGAGTGCGAACGGGCCTCCTGGCGTACCCGGCTGCATCTTGATCGTCTCCTCGATGAAGAAGTTGCCCTGCGGAGTCGGAGTCGAGGGCGCGCCGACGACAGCCTTGAAGACTCGGGCGACGCGGCCGAAGCGGTAGACGGTCACCCGCCGCTTGGAGGTGCTGACGATGATGTGCCAGGGCGTCCTGGCCGCAACGGTCGAGCGCCGGCTGATCCAGCCCGTGTGTCCGTTCGGGCGTCCCGGAAGCCTGACGCGCAGCCACCTGAGCCCGCCCCGATCGGTTCTCCGTCCGAGGACTGGGAGCACGGTCCGCTGTTCGGTGATCGGCCGCCGGGCGGGCACCCACTCGAGAGATTTCGAACGCGACGTGGGCCGCGCGAAGGCGGTGTGCGACTTGAGCAACGTGGTCACTTCTCGGGTCGGCTTCACGACAGGCGTGCCGGCGCTGGTCGCCGCCGATCCCGTTCCCGCCGCGGCCAGCACTGCAAGTCCCGCCACGACCACGAGGCCCCGGCGGTAGCCCCCGCGAGCGGGCGGCGTGAGCCGCCCGCTCGGGAACCTTGTAGGAGTCGTCATCCTGTGAGGCCCATGCGGTGCACGGGCGGCTTCGGCTGAACGGGCGGCCGCGCCTGGAGCGGCGGCCTCACCTGGTCGATGACCGGCGTAGCCCTGGGCCTGACGGGCTTGGGCTTCGGCTTCGTCGCAGGCTTCGGCTTGGGCTTCGGCTTCGGGGTCGTGCCCGGAGTGCCCGGAGTGCCCGGCGGCGGCGGCGGAGTGCCCGGCGGGGGCGGCGATCCCGGCGGCGACGTCGTCGTGCCGCAGGTCGGCTTGACGACCGTGTCGTGGATGAAGGTCACGTCGGCGTTGCGGGCCAGCACTCGGCCCTGAACGGTGATGTTCTCGGTCAGCGTGATCTGCGTCAGGGCGAGGATCGTCCCGATGAACGTGTGGCCCGTGTTCCTGAGGAAGGCCGAGTTCACCTTCCAGAAGACGTTGCAGGGCTGAGCTCCGTTCGTGTAGGTCACCGAGGACGTCGTCTCGACGATGAGATTGCCGCTGCTCGCGGCCTGGAAGATGAAGACGGCGTTCGGGTCGCCGCCACCGTCGAGGGTGAGGGCGATCGGGCCGTCGATCAGGATGCCCGAGGTGGAGTTGTAGACGCCGGGACCAACGTCCGCCCGGCGAGATTGACGCCGGTGATCGTGGGCTGGCTCGGTGCCTGCGCCTCGGCGAAGTCATAGGCGGTGAGCAGGCTGGCCTGGGCATTGGCGAGTTGCGACGAGCCGGCGCCGTAGACGCCGTAGCCCGGATGGGTCACGCCCACGTCGGTCGAGGTCGACGAGCCGACGTTGCCGTAGACGACGGTGTTTGCACCGTTGTTGGTCATGGCCGCGGAAGAGAGCGCGCCGAAGGAGTCGGCGTTTCCGAGGTTGACGGTCGCCTGTGCGGCGGCAGCGCTGTTGGCGCGGCCTGCGAACGAGAGCGCGAGCCCCGCGAATGCGAGCGTCACCAGAGCGGCGAGCAAGGGCAGTCCGACGAATCCGGCGGCGGAGCGCAACCGCGTCCTGCCGGCGTGCTTGGCGAAGAGCTTCATTGTTCGATCCTTCCTTCAGGCTGGGCTGGTCGCCGACATGGACTTGCCTCTCGACGACTTCTCCGGCCCACGCTGCTGAGGGCGGATCGTTCGCGACCCCGCCAGGTCGTGCGGAACCCGGGAGGACGCTTGCACGCAGTCGTTTGTTGACTCCGCACGAGTAGTGTTCGGCAGATGTGGGTGTCGGCCTTAGCGACCTGGTCGATCTGGTTCGTGGAGCGGGACGCAGAGCGTGGTTGAGGACGAGCCCCGGCGCCTTCGTGTCCTGATCGCGGACGAGAGGCTCGAGGGCCTCGGGCGGCTGGCGGAGGTCGTTGCCGGGCTCGGGCACGAGGTGGTCGCGCGCGAGACCGTGGTGGACGAAGTCGGCGACGCGACCGTGAGAGAGCGGCCCGACGTCGCGCTGGTCGAGCTCGGGCTGGACTCGGAGCACGCGCTCGAGCTGATCTCGGAGATCGTCCGCGAGGCCTTCTGCCCGGTGATCGCGCTGCTCTCGGCCGGCGACCCTGCCTACGTTCGCGAAGCGGCCAAGCGGGGCGTCTTCGCGTACATCGTCGACAGCAGCGACGACGAGCTTCAGGGAGCGATCGACGTCACCCTCCAGCGCTTCGCCGAATACCACAGCCTGCAGGGGGCATTCGGGCGCCGGGCGGCGATCGAGCAGGCAAAGGGGATCCTGATGGCCCGGCACGCGATCGACGCCGAGAAGGCGTTCGAGATGCTGCGGGACCACTCGCAGCACAACGGCCGCAAGCTCATCGACGTGGCCGAGGCGATCGTCGAGAGCCACCTCCTGCTGCTACCGGCGCCCACGTCGCCTTCCGAGTGACCGATCCGCTCGAGCAACTGCGCGCCGTCCATCCACTCCTCCTCGCGCTGCACAAGTCGGTGCTGGACGCCGAGCGCAGGCAGGTCGAGAGCGTTCACGGCCCGATGACCGGCGCCGAGTTCCTACAGCTCGTCTCGGACCCGCTGCGATCCGGTTGGCTGAAGCCGCTCTCGGGGCTGCTCCTGGCGATCGACGACACGCTCGACCCCAGAGAGGACGAGCCGCACGCGGAGCCGCAGGAATTGCTCGACCGGGCCCGCGAGCTCGTCCTGCCGCCCAAGGACGACACGCCCTTCGGCCGGCGCTACGTCTCGCTGATGCAGCGCGACCCGGCGCTCGTCACGGCTCACTCCGACTTGAAGAAGACGCTCGGGCGACGCGGCTAGTCGTCCGAGCGCGCCCAGAGGTTGATGCCGCTGTCGGTCGCATGTCGGTCGATCTCGGCCAGCTCGTCGTCGTCGAAGCCCAGTTGGTCCAGTGCCCCCAGGCTGTCTTCGAGCTGCTTGACGCTGCTGGCGCCGATCAGAGCCGACGTCACTCGCCGATCTCGAAGCACCCACGCGATCGCCATCTGGGCGAGGCTCTGCCCCCGCCTCTGCGCGATCTCGTTCAGGCTGCGGATCTTCTCGAGCGCCTCGTCGGTGAGCAGGTCGGGTGAGAGCGAGGTGCCGCGGCTCGCGCGCGAGCCTTCCGGGATCCCGGCCAGGTACTTGTCGGTGAGCATCCCCTGCGCGAGCGGCGAGAAGACGATGCAGCCGAGGCCCAGGTCGCCGAGTGTGTCGAGCAGGTCCGGCTCGATCCACCGGTTCAGCAGCGAGTACGAGGGCTGGTGGATCACGAACGGCGTCCGCAGCTCGCGCAGGATCGCGGCCGCCTCGGCCGTCTCCTCCGCGGAGTACGACGAGATCCCCACGTAGAGCGCCTTTCCCGCCTGGACGGCCGCGTCGAGCGCGCTCATCGTCTCCTCGAGCGGCGTATCGGGGTCGTAGCGGTGCGAGTAGAAGATGTCCACGTAGTCGAGGCCCATGCGGCCGAGGCTCTGGTCGAGGCTCGAGAGCAGGTACTTGCGCGAGCCCCACTCGCCGTACGGCCCGGGCCACATGTCGAACCCGGCCTTCGTCGAGATGATCAGCTCGTCTCGGAACGGGCGGAGGTCGGCGGCGAGGATCCGGCCGAAGCTCTCCTCGGCCGAGCCGTACGGTGGCCCGTAGTTGTTCGCGAGGTCGAAGTGGGTGACGCCGAGGTCGAAGGCCCTGCGAGCGGTCGCACGACCGGTCTCGAACGGCCGGTCGTAGCCGAAGTTCTGCCAGAGGCCGAGGGAGATCGACGGCAGCTGGAGCCCGCTGCGGCCGGATCGCCGGTACTGCATCCGCTCGTAGCGGTCTTCGGCAGGCACGTAGGTCATGCGGAGCTCCGATCAGCGTTGACGGACTCGGCCGAACGGTAGAGCACCTCGATCGTGCGGGCCTGGCCGACCGCGTCCTCCCGACCGAGCAGCAGCGGCGCCTCGCCGCGGATCGCGCCGCTCACGTTCTCCAGCTCGAGCCGGTACGAGTCGGCCGGCTCGACTGTGATCCGCTCCACCTCGCCGTCGCGCAGCAGCTCGATCAACGGCGACCTCACGTGGAACGGATCGGGCACGACGAGGCTTCCCTCCTCGCCGACGACCTCGAGCCCGTGGCGGGCCGGCAGGACGAAACCGCACGCGAACTGGCCGAGGACGTCGCCCGGCAGGCGCAATGTCGCCGCGAAGACGACGTCCACTCCACTCGCCCCGACGACCTGCTCCGCGTGCGCCCGTACGGGCTCGCCCGCGAGGAGCCGGATCGCGTTGACGCAGTAGCAGCCGACATCCATCAGCGCGCCGCCGTCGAGCGCGGGGTCGAAGCGCGTGTCGTCGCCCCCGCGGGACGCCTCGAGCGGGAAGCTGAAGGCGGCTCGAACGACGCGGAGCGCGCCGACAGCGCCCTCGGCGAGCAACGCCGACAGCCGCGCGGTCTGCGGATGGTGCCGCCACATGAACCCCTCGGAGACGACGAGGCCGGCCGACTCGGCCAGGTCGAAGGCGCGCTCGACCTCGGCGGCGCGTCGCGAGAAGGGCTTCTCGCAGAGCACGTGCTTGCCGGCCTCGAGCGCACGCACCGTCCAGTCCACGTGGAGGGCGTTCGGGAGCGGGATGTAGACCGCCTCGACCCCGGGATCCTCCAGGAGCTCCGAGTAGCTCCCGTAGGCGCGCTCGATGCCGTGCTCGCGCGCGTAGGCCTGCGCGCGGGCCCCGTCGCGGCTCGCCACGGCGACCACGTCGACGGCATCTGACGCCCTCGCCCCTGCGAGGACGTGCTCGTTGATCTGCGCCGTCGAGAGGATGCCCCACCTGACGCTCATTCCGACGTCCTAACGGAGCTGGTCGAGCGTGGAGCGAAATTGCTCCATCGTCCCGCGGTGAAGGAGCCCGCCCCAGCTGACTCGGGCGACGCCGAGCTCCGCGAGCTCGCCGACGGGAGGTGCCTTCGGGAACGCAAGCACGTTCACCGGACCGCCGGCTTCGGCGACGAACCGCGCCAGCGCCTCGCGTTCCCAGAGGCCGATCGGATAGACGCAATCCGCGCCGCCGTCGAGATACGCATGCGCGCGGCCGAGCGCGTCGGATACCAGCCCTGCCTGCGCCGTGCCGGGCTCGGCCGCGAGGAAGACGTCGATCCTCGCGTTGATCACGAGCCCGCTGCCCGCGGCTTCGCGAACGCTCTCCAGCCAGGCCGCGTGCTGGTTCGACTCGCGAAGCGACTCCGCCGCGTGGTCCGTGTCCTCGAGGTTGCAGCCCGCCGCGCCGGCACGTTCGAGCGCGGCAGCCAGCTCGGCCGGTTCCAGGCCGTAGCCGGCCTCGGCGTCGACCGTCACGGGCACGTCGACGACCCGCGCGATCCGTGCCGCAGCCGCGAACATCTCCCCGGCCGGAGCATCCTGGTGGTCCTCGTAGCCCAGGCCGGCCGCGACGCCGCTGCTCGTGGTCGCGACGACCGGGAAGCCCGCTTCCACGACGGCGGCGGCGGAAGCCGCGTCCCAGGCGTTCGGCAGCAGGAGCGGATCACCGGGATCGTGCAGTGAGCGGAGCAGGTCACATCGTTCGCGCAGGGACACGACGACGATCCTGTCTAATCGGCCGGCGCCTCGCGGGCGACGCCCCTGATGCCGGCGCGCGCGCTGGCGAAGTGAACCGCCTCGTAGGCGATCAGCGCCGTCAGCACGAGCGCGACGAGCGTCGCGGTCGCCAGCGCCGGGATCTCCACGGCAGCCGGTATCAGCGCCACCATCAGCACGGCGGTTGCGAGTCGCTGCTTGTTCAGCGTGTGCACGTTGCGCAGGCGAAAAGCCACATGCGCGAGCAGGTAGAGAGCCATCCCGCCGAGCAGCGCCGTCGCCGTCACGAGCTTCGAGCGGATCGTCGACGTCTCCGATCGTCTTCTTCATGCCGAGGGCGACGAGCACGATCCCGGCCACCATGGGGAGGTGGAGGTACGAGTAGGAGTCACGCGCGATCTCGTTCTGCTCCCGACCGGGCGCCGCCTGCGCCAGCCGTCGCTGCGCCACGAGCGCGACGACGTCGAAGTAGAGCCACCAGAGAGCCGCCGCTACGGCGGTCCCGACGACGGCTGCCGCGACGATCCCAGCGTCGACGCCGCCCACGACGCCCACCCCGATCGCGACGATCGACTCGCCGATCGCGATGATCACGATCAGGCCGTGCCGCTCGGCGAAGTGCCCGGGCACGAGCTTCCAGCCCACCGAGTCGATCAGCAGGGGCCCGCCGATGTCCAGCACCAGCGCGAGAGCCCACAGAGCACCCTGGGCCCAGCCGTCCGCGAGCGCGGCCGCCAGAAGGAGCCCGACGCCGAGCGACGTGCTGCCGGCCAGTCCGAGCACGGACTTCCGCATGGCCGGATCGTCCTGGCCCGCGAGCCCCAGCAGCACCACCTGACCGAAACGCACGATCCCGTACGCCGAGGCGAACAGGAGCGCCGAGTCGTCGAAGGCCTCGGGCACGCACAGCGCCACGACGAGCAGTGCGGCCATGGCCGCGAAGATGGCGATCCGAACGGCTCCCTCCTCCGGGTCGACCACGCTCGTCAGCCAGGCGTAGCCGACCCACGCCCACCAGAGCACGCCGAGCACCGCCAGCCCCTTCGCGAGCCCCGTCCAGGTGGGCTCGGCCGCCATCAGGGCCGTGCACTGCGTGATCGCGAGCACGAAGACGAGGTCGAAGAAGAGCTCGAGCGGGGTGACCCGCTCCTCCTGGCGAAGAACCGGGCTGAAACGGTGCGCCTGGGCCGAGTCTCCGCTCACCGCGCGATTGTCGCACCGACCCTCGTCTCCGGGAGGGGGTCGAGGGTCAGGCGGCCGGCTTGCGATCGGCGCGCTCGCGCCAGACGGACTCGAGCTCGGAGCCCGACTCCGAGGCGATCAGCAGCAACGCATTCCCCGCCTCGCTCGGCGTCCGCTCGGCGTGCCAGGCGATCGCGATCTGCCGGGGTGGCACGAGGTCGCCGAGGTCGATCGTGACCGTGCGCTCGTCGTCGTAGTTGACCGCCAGCCGCGGCATCAGCGCGATCCCCAGGCCGGCGGCGGCATGGCCCTGGACGGCCTCGTTGTAGTCCGAGCGCAGGACGACGTTGGCCTCGAGCCCGATCGCGCGCAGCTGCCCGGCCACCGGATCGATCCGCTTGCACGCCCGGAACGCGACCAGCGGCAGCCGCGCGAGCTCGGCCAGTGTCCGCGGTGGGCACATCCGAGCCTGCTCGGAGCCGGCCTGGGCCACGAGCACGTAGGGATCCGTGAGCACCGGCGCCGCCTCGAACGGACCCGGCGGTAGGGGGAGATCGACGAAGGCGAGGTCGAGGACCCCGCGCTCGAGCGAGCGCAGGAAGTCGAGGTCGTGATGGGCTTCCGCGAGCTCGACGTCGACCTCGGGGAAAGCGGCGACGAAGCGACGCAGGATCGCCGGGAGCAACCGGGTGCTGACGCTCTCGTACGCGCCGATCCGCAGCGGCCCGGCCGTCCCGCGCGCGAGCGCGTCGATGTCGGTCTTCGCGGCCCCGAGCCTCGCCTGGATCGCCGTGGCGTGGGCGAGCAGCGTCTTGCCCGCAACCGAGAGGCCGAGCGTCTTCTTGCCGTGCACCCGCTCGACGACCCGCAGGCCCACGATCCGTTCCAGGCTCGCGATCTGCTGGCTGATCGCCGACTGCGTGTATCCGAGCCGGCGGGCGGCCCCGTTGAACGAGCCCTCGTCGGCGACTGCCTGGAGCGCTGCCAGATGACGGAACTCGAGGCCGAGCCACGACTCGGTCCCTTCGGCTCCGGCACCTGCCTCACGGACGAACACGCTGATTACGACGCCCGGACTTGTTCGAAGATTGTTAAGGGAGGGTTGCGGAGACGGCGCAGCCGTGCGCGGGGCACGCGAGGTAGCGCGCTCCTCCACGCCTTGTGCGCCGCGGCTCACGGCGCACAAGGCGCGCGGAAGGAGTCTCGAAGATCAGTCTGGAGATTCACCGTCGTTTTACGCAAGCGCAAGTGCTACTGAACCCATCAGGCTCGGTAATAGAGCAAGCGTAAAAGCGACGCGCACGAGACGTCCGTATTTCACAGAAGTTAGTCCCCAAGGTCGGTTATTCCCAACTCTGCTCAGCCCTCAACGATCTCTTACCAACGCTCACCGACGCAGGGTGGCGCCGTCTAACTGCTCGACGCGAAACGCACGCGTCTCGGTCAGCAATGGTCACTGGCCGGTAACTCGGAAAGGAGCAGCATGCAAAAACGGCTGATGCTCTCCATCGCCATGCTGGTGATTGGAGCGAGCCTGCTCGCCGCGACGGCCACGGCCGGGTCGTCGGGGTCGAGTGGGCCCGAGGCATCGAGCGGGCCGGCGCAGAAGGGCGGTACCTTCCGGTACAGCCTGGACACGGACATCGACTATGTCGATCCGGCCCTCGCGTATTACTCGCTCTCGTGGCAGATCGAGTATGCGACCACCTCGATGCTCATGAACTATCCGGACGCACCCGCACCGCGCGGCTCGCGTCTGATCCCGGAGGTTGCGCAGGGTATGCCGCGGATCTCCAAGGACGGCAAGACCTACACGTTCGCGCTGAAGAAGACCTACCGCTTCAGCAACGGCGCGAAGGTCACGGCTGCCAACTACGCGGCTGCGATCAATCGCAACCTGAATCCGCGGATGGCGTCGCCGGCACAGCCTTTCATCGAGGACATCATCGGTGCGAAGACTGTCATCGAAGGCAAGGGCACGAAGGCATCGGGCGTCAAGGTGCTGTCGCCGTACTCCCTGCAGATCCGGCTCTCGAAGAGGGCTCCTGACCTGCTGTCGCGGCTTGCGATGCCGTTCTTCGCCCCGATCCCGACGAACATGCCGATCAACCCCGACGGCGTCGGTGCTCCGGTGCTCGGCACGGGCCCGTACTACATCGCCAAGTGGGAGCCCAAGCGGGCGATCACGCTGCTGCGGAACCGCTTCTACACGGGCCCGCGGCCGCACAACGTCAACCGCGTGGAGTACGACATCGGCCTGCCGCTGGCCACGATCCGGCTCAACATCGAGTCGAACGCGACGGACTTCGGCCCCGTGCCTCCGTCGGCACACGCTGAGCTGGGTCAGAAGTACGGCGTCCGGAAGGGTTCTCCGGGCCAGTACTTCGTCAACCCGTCGGCCGCGTTCCGTTACGTCGCGATGAACCACGACCGGCCGCTGTTCGGCGGTGCGGGCCTGGGCAACGTCGGCCTGAAGAAGGCCGTCAACACCGCGATCGACCGGATCGCCATGATCAACCAGCGCGGCGCGTACGCGGGCGTGATCAACGACCAGTACATGCCGCCGACGCATGCGCGGGTTCCAGAACGCGGCGATCTACCCCTCGCGGCCGAACGTGTCGCGGGCGCGGTCGCTCGCCCAGGGCAACACCCGCGGCGGCAAGGCCGTCTTCTACACCTGCAACACGGGCCCGTGCATCCCGACGGCCCAGATCGTGCAGGACAACCTCAAGGCCATCGGCATCGACGCCGAGATCAAGGCCTTCCCGCGTGCCGTTCAGTTCACCAAGTCCGGTACTCGTGGGGAGCCCTTCGACATGAGTCTCGAGGGCTGGCACATGGATTACTTCGACCCGTACGACTTCCTGTTCCTGCTCGACGGGACGACGATCCGGCCGGCGAACAACAACAACTACTCGTACTTCAACAACCCGCAGTACAACCGCAAGATCGCGGCTGCGGCCAGCCTCGTCGGCCAGGCCCGCTACCGCGCTTTCGGCAACCTGGACGTCGACCTGGCCAAGAACGCGGCCCCGCTGGCGTCGTACATCACCGACAACACGAGGCACCTCACGTCGAGGTCGACAGGCTGCTACTTCTACCAGCCCGTCTACGAGCTCGACATCGCCTCGATCTGCAAGAAGTAGCGGCTCTCTGTCGCGCAACGACAAGCGGGGCGCCCTCGGGCGCCCCGCTTTCGTTCTGAGTGTCGGTCGAGTCGAGGCTAGGCCGCGCCGGCGAGCTCGTCGCGCGACTTCAGCGGCCGCGTGTCGAGCAGAGACCCGAGGCGCCTCAGCGCGCTGGCCTCGAGCTGCCGAATCCGCTCGCGGGTGAGCCCGAGCTCGCGGCCGATCTGGTCGAGGCTGACGCTGTCGGCGCCTTCCCCGAAGCCGAAGCGGAGCTCGATCACGCGCCGCTCCCGCTCGGGCAGCGACTCGAGCGCGTCACGAACGCGGTCCTGCTCGAGCGACACCTCGACCGAGTCGAGCGGATCGTCCGCACTGCGGTCGGCATGCAGGTCGCCGAGCTCGGCGTCGCCGTCGCCCACCGTCTGGTTGAGGGACACCGAGGCCTCCACGGCCGCGAGCGCCTCCTCGACGTGGTTCAACGGCAGCTGCGTCGCCTCCGCCAGCTCCTCCGTGGTCGGGGTGCGGCCGTGCGAGGTCTCGAAGCGCTGGCGCGCGCGGCGAAGCTTCTGCCGCCGCTCGACGACATGGACGGGCACGCGGATCGTGACCGCCTGATTGGCGACCGCGCGCTGGCAGGCCTGTCGGATCCACCAGGTCGCATAGGTCGAGAACTTGTAGCCCTTGCGCCAGTCGAACTTCTCCACGGCACGGTTGAGCCCGATCGTGCCCTCCTGGATCAGGTCGAGCAGCGGCAGGTCGTGCCCGCGGTAGCGCTTGGCGATCGAGACGACCAGGCGCAGGTTGGAGTTGACCATGCGCTCCTTGGCGGCCAGATCGCCGCGCTCGACGCGCTTCGCGAGCGTGACCTCCTCGGCCGCGTTCAGCAGCGGGTAGCGGCCGATCCCGTTCAGGAACAGCTGCAGGCTCTCCGTGCTGCCACCGCTGGACGGCGTCAGGTCGAGCGCCGGCTCGGGGGCCTCGGTCTCGATCTCGACGTCGGCCTCGGCCAGCGCCGCGCGCACGGCGTCCAGCGCGTCGTCGTCGAGCTCGAGCTCCGTGCGGAGCTCCTCGAGCTCTGACGCGCGCACGAGGCCGCGCTCCTGGGCCCCGTGAACGAAGGCCTCGAGCGCGTTCGCATCTAGTTCATGCCCGGTCAGGGCAAGGTTGTTGAGCATCCGGTCCTTCCGTGTGGGTCTTGGCGCGCGCCCAGGGCTGCCCGGCCACGGTCGCGCCTTCTCAGAGAGAGATAACGGGCAAGTACCCGCCCGGAGCAGTTTCCGCTCCGATCCGTACCGAACCTTTACATCTCCCTTACGTCTTCACGGTAACGCAATGTCGCTAGGCTCGCTGATCGTTCAGACGAGCCGACGCTCGAGGTACGCGGCGAGCCGCGTGAGCGGGAACGAGATGCAGAAGAAGATCACGAGCAGGATCGCGTAGATCTGCAGCGCGTAGATCTCGCCCTCGCCGACCGGCGGCGGCGCCGCGAGGCGCTCGACCTGGCGCTTCCCGGACTCGAGCAGCTCGAGCGCGCCGATCAGCGCGGCCAGTGTCGAGTTCTGGATCACGTTCACGAGCAGGCTGACCATCGGAGGCAGTAGCCGCCGGCGCGCCTGGGGCAGGATCACGTAGACGTGGCGCCCGAGCCAGCCGAAGCCGAGGGCGGCCGAGGCCTCGTGCTGCTCGCGCGGGATCGACTCGACGGCCCCGCGCGTCGCCTCTGCGACCTGGGCGCTGCCCCAGAGCGAGAGCCCGATCGCGGCCGCCTGGAAGGCGCTGAACCGGATGTCGAGGGACGGCAGCGCGAAGAAGATCAGGAAGATCGTCACGATGATCGGCAGGCCGCGCCAGAGCTCGATGTAGAGGCGGATCAAGGCGCGTAGGGGCCAGAACCGCACCGTCATCAGCGTGCCCAGCACGACGCCGACGATTGCGCTCGCAGCGACCGACTCGACCGAGATGATCAGCGTGCCCCGGAGGCCCTCCGAGAACATGTAGTCGAGGACCGGGCCGAGCCAGTCCGGGAAGCTCATCGCGCCTCCTCGGGCAGGCGCAGGTGCGCCTCGAGCACCCGGATCATGATCGACAGCGACCCACACGATCACCAGGTACGTGAGTGCGAGCACCGCGTAGATCTCGAGCGGCTGGAAGAGGATGCTCTCGAGGTTGTAGGCCGTGTTGGTCAGCTCGGCGAAGCCGATCGCCGGACCGAGGATGGCCGTGTTCTTGAGCACCGAGACGTACGTGTTGATCGACGAGGGCAGGGCGATCCGGCCGCCGATCGGCAACGTCACGTTGAAGAAGGTCGCGAGCCGTCCGAAGCCGAGCGCGAAGCCGGCCTCCCGGTACCGGAAGGGCACGGCCTGGAAGCCGGCGCGGAAGTTCTCGGTGTTGAAGGCGCCGCCCCAGATCATCACCGAGACCCACGCCGCCGTGAACGGGTCGAGGCGGATGTCGAGCTGGGGCAGGCCGAAGAAGATGAAGAACACCTGCACGAGCAGCGGCGTGTTCCGGATCAGCTCGACGTAGCAGGCGGCAAGCTGGCTCAGGACCGGGATCCGGTGCGCGCGCGCGGCGCCCAGCACGAGCCCGATGACGAACGAGCCGGCGATCGCGATCGCCGAGACCTCGAGGGTGTTCTTGAGTCCCTCGATCCACTCCTCGCGGTTGTCGAGGACGACGCTCCAGTCGAATTCGAGCGCGAGGGGGATCATCGGAAAGAGCGAGGAGGGCCGGCCGCGAACGGCCGCCCCTCCCTAGCTCGTTACGGGCAGAGCGCCGCCGGGTCGCTGACGCTCGGGTACACGATCTTCTTGCCCGTCGGCCGAGGCACGTTGGACAGGAATTCCTTCCAGAAGCGCCGCGGGACGTTCTTCCTCAGGATCGCGGCGAACTCGTCGTTCTTGGTCATCAGGCGGACGGCCGCGTCGACCCACGCCTTCATGTCCGCGTCGCCCTGCCGGATTCCGATCCCCCACGGGAGGTTCAGGAACTTCTGCGTCGTCAGCTTCAGCCCACTGTCGTTGGCGGCGATGCCGAGCAGGAGCGCATCGTCGAACATGAACGTGTCCGCACGCCGGTCCTTCAACGCCAGCGTCGCCGAGGTCGTCGAGTCGAGCACGAGCAGGTTCGAGCTCTTGAAGCAGTTCCGCACCCAGCGGTCGTAGATCGAGCCGCGGGTGGTCACGACCGTCTTCCCCGACAGCGAGCCGAGGTTGGGGATCGACGTGTCGTTGCGGATCAGCAGCCGTCCGGTCGCGTCGTAGTACGGCGGCGAGAAGTCGATCTGCTCGTCGCGCTGCGCGGTGTAGGTGAGCGTCGAGATGATGATGTCGACGCGCTCCGACATCAGCGCCGGGATGCGGCTCGGCGTCGTCACGCACTCCATCGAGACGCGCGTGGACTTGCCGAACGCGATCTGCGCGAAGCGCCTCGCCACGTCGACGTCGTAACCGCCCTTCTTGCCCGTTCGCCCCGATGTAGCCGAACGGCGGGAAGTCGCACTTGACGCCGATCTTCCAGCGCTTGCGGCTCTTCACCTCGGACGGCAGCGGCGGCAGCTTGTCCGCCATCGTCGCCGCCTCCCGGCTCGCCCCGCTCCACGGCGCCGCGACTCCCCAGGCCGCGAAAGCCGCAGCGGCGACACCGATCACGGCGATCACCAGCAACAGTCTTCTCATTCCCTTCCTCCCTCTTCTTCGATGGTCAGTTCCTCAACCGATTCCAGCTCCTCGAGCGAGTCCGCCAGCGTCAGCGTACGACGCAGGAAGCGGCGCGGTCCGCTCGTCCTTCGGGTCGGACAGCACGCTCGCGGGCTTGCCCTGCTCGACGATCCGGCCCCCGTCCATGAAGACGAGCCAGTCGCCGACCTCGCGGGCGAACTGCATCTCGTGCGTCACGACGAGCATCGTCATCCCGTCGCGCGCCAGGTCGCGCATCACGATCAGCACCTCGCCCACCAGCTCGGGATCGAGCGCGGACGTGACCTCGTCGAAGAGCATCACGTGCGGGCGCATCATCAGCGCGCGCGCGATCGCGACCCGCTGCTGCTGGCCGCCCGGAAAGCTGGTGCGGGTAGCTCTTCGCCTTCTCCGGCAGCCCGACGCGCTCGAGCAGCTCCGAGAGCGCGCGCATTCGCCTCCTTGCGCGGGACGCGGCCGACCCGGCGCGCGGCGAGCGTGAGGTTGTCGATCACCTTGAGGTGCGGGAACAGGTTGAACTGCTGGAAGACGATCCCGATGCGCTGCCGGATCGCGTTGCGATTGGCACCCTTGGCGGTGATCTCCTCGCCCTCGAGGAAGACGCGACCGCTGTCGACCGGTTCGAGCAGGTTGACGCAGCGCAGGAGCGTGCTCTTGCCGCTGCCGCTCCGGCCGATCACGGTGAGCACCTGGCCCGCCGAGACGTCCAGGTCGATCCCGTCGAGGACCACGTTGTCGCCGAAGCTCTTGTGCACGCCTTCGAGGCGCACGACGGGCTCGGCGGTCCGCTCGGGTACGGGAGCCGCGCTCATTCCCCGCTTATACGGCTTTTCAGGCACGGCGTTCAACGTTGATCCAAATGCTTCGTGCGCAGGGTCGTTCGTCGGTGCTAGCGTGGCCGCGTGGCCGAGAAGCACGACGTCGTCTGCCCGCACTGCAAGAAGGCGTTCACCGGCGCCCTGATCGAGGGCGACACGCCGGCCAACCGCGGCTTCAAGTGCCCGCATTGCCGCCTCTTCGCGCCGTACGAGCGCGCGCAGCCACAAGCGCCCGAGACGGGCGCCGCGCCACTCCCGTCCTAGGCGGCCTAACTAGCGCCGCGGAGACCCTGGGCCTCGGGCAGCGACTCGAGTCGCTTGAGTGTGTTGTTCTCGATCTGCCGGATGCGCTCACGGGTGACACCGAACGCGCGGCCGACCTCCTCGAGCGTGCACGGCTGGTCGCCGAGCAGCCCGAAGCGGAGCTCGATCACCTTGCGCTCGCGGTCGGGCAGCGAGTCGAGCGCCTTCTTGATGTCCTCGCGGCGCAGCGACAGCGAGGCGGTGTCGAAGGGCGACTCCGCCTGCTCGTCCTGGACGAAGTCACCGAGCTCGGACTCCTCCTCCTCGCCGATCGGCTTCTCCAGCGAGACGGGGAGCTGCGCCATGCGCAGGATCTCGCGCACCTCCTCGGTCGTCATCTCGAGCTCGGTCGCGATCTCGTCGGGCCGGGGCTCGCGGCCCAGGCGCTGCACGAGCTGGCGCTCGATGTGGACGACCTTGTTCAGCTTCTCGACCATGTGCACCGGGATGCGAATCGTCCGTGCCTTGTCGGCGATCGCCCGCGTCACGGCCTGGCGGATCCACCAGGTGGCGTAGGTGGAGAACTTGTAGCCCTTGCGGTAGTCGAACTTCTCCACGGCGCGGATCAGGCCCAGCGAGCCCTCCTGGATCAGGTCGAGGAAGGACAGGCCGCGACCGAGGTAGCTCTTCGCGATCGACACGACGAGGCGGAGGTTGGCCTCGATCATCTGCGTCTTCGCGCACATGTCGCCGCGCTCGATCCGCTTGGCCAGATAGACCTCCTGGTCTGCGGTCAGCAGCGGCACCTTGCCGATCTCGCGTAGATAGAGCCTGAGCGAGTCGAGCGACGGCTCGACGGTCAGGTCGAGCTTCGGGACCCTTCTGCACCTCCTCCTCGGCCAGCGCGGGCTGCTCGTGGGGTGGGTGCTTGAACTTCTCGCCCTCCATCAGCTCGATGGAGTGGTCGATCAGGTACGTGTAGAAGTCCTCGATCTGCTCCTTCGAAAGATCGACCTCCTCGAGCCCCGCGACGATCTCGTCGTAGGTGAGGAAGCCCTTCTCTTGTCCGTCCTGGACGAGCTTGTGAAGCTCTTCAACGTCTGGAAGCGAGATGTCGACGGTGAGCATTGACCTCGGCTTTCTCGGCGCTGGTGGACTGGGAAAAGACCTACCTGAGACGCACAAAGAGCCGGTACGCATCTCCCCCGGCTCACCTTCGCGGAGCGGATATTAGCGCCGTTCTTCACAGATCGGAAACAATTCTTCATCGGGCGGCAACGATCTCTCCGACCGCTCGCCGCGCGAGTTCTCGACGTTGACAACTCCGAAGCCGGTCGGGAGGCCGTGTCCGAGCCGGCCGAGGAAGACGGCGAGCGCCGGCCGCAAGCGCCCGCGCGGAGCCGTCCTCGGCCTTCAGCGCGACACCCAGACCCGTCGCCGGCGGCGCACATCAGGCCCTCGGCCCCGCCCTTCGCGATCCAGCCCGGGAGGGCGCGCATCAGCATCGTGTCCGCTGCGCGCTCGCCTCGGATCAGCTCGGGACGGGCGCGCATCGCAGCGGCGATCCGGTCGCCTCCGCTCGAGCGATCTCGAGGGCAGCGAAGGCCCGGGCCATGGCTCGCAGCGGCAGGGCGAAGGTGACCACGCCGCAGCCGTCCACCGCGGTCGTCGTCACGGGCGCGCCGGCCGCCGCCTCGAGCTCGGTCGTGGAGCTCCCGCTGGAGCGGGTGCTCGGCGAGGCGGTAGCCCGCGTCGCCCAACCGCGCGCACGGCAGACGGCGAGCATGCCCGCGTGCTTGCCCGAGCAGTTGTGGTTGATGCGGCGCGGCGGGTTGCCTTCGGGGCCGCACTCGAGGTCGTCCTCGCGCGCGTGCGCACGCGCGAGACAGCGACTGGGCGGCCGCCAGCTGGTCGGCATCGGCGAGGTGCGAGGCGCAGGCGATCGCCAGCTCGTGCGTCGGGCAGGTCGGGGTAGGCGCGCGCGAGCGGTAGTGCCTGCAGCGGCTTGGCCGAGGAGCGCATGAAGGTGACGAGCTCGGGATCGCCGGCGGACGGCGACCAGGTCGCCGTCGCGGCACCGCCGCCGCGTGCACCCGGTGAACCGACTCGACGGCGCCGCCGCGACGGACGAGTACGCTGATCGGCGGCTCCATGAGGCGAGAGACCATGGACGTGCCTGAGCTCCCCGAAGTAGAGGCGCTGCGGCGCTCGCTCGACGACCCCGTCTCCGCCTTCCCGATCGCCAAGGCGGGGCCCGCGCACATCGCGACGCTGAAGACCTTCGACCCGCCGCTCCGCGTCCTCGAGGGACGGCGCCTCTCCGGCGCGGTCCGGCGCGGGAAGCGGCTGCTCTTCCCGACCGACGACGGCGAGCTCGTCCTGCTCCTGCACATGATGAGCGCGGGCCGGATCAAGTACCTGAAGGCGGGCGAGAAGGGGCCGAAGACGCCCGCGTTCCAGCTCGAGTTCCAGGGCGGCGGCCGGCTGGTCATGACCGAGGGAGGCCCGAAGAAGCGCGCCGGCGCCTGGTTGCTCTCGCCGGAGGCCGCCGAGGCCGAGTCGGCGCACATCGGGCCCGAGGCGCTCGGGCTCGGCGCGGAACGCCTCGGCGAGATCCTGCTCGGGCGAGTCACGCCGGCTGCACTCGCTGCTGCGCGACCAGCGCCTGCTCGCCGGGATCGGTCGAGCGTGGGCGAACGAGATCCTCAACGTCGCGCGGCTGTCGCCGTTCGCGCTCTCGACGCAGCTCTCGCCGGAGGAGGTCGACCGGCTGGCGGCGGCGATCGACTCCGAGCTCGCGCGCGGCCTCGAGCTCCGCGAGCGCGGCGCGGGCGACAAGACCGTCTACCTCGTCCACAGGCGTCTCGGCGAGCCGTGCCCGCGCTGCGGCTCGCCGCTCGCCCAGGTCGACTACGACGAGCACACGGTCTTCTACTGCCCCACCTGCCAGACCGGCGGGCGGGTGCTGAAGGACCGTCGCCTCTCGCGCCTCCTTCGTTAGGCGCGGCTGCACGACGCCGTTCTCGTACGCGAAGACCACGGCCTGCACGCGGTCTCGCAGCTCGAGCTTCATCAGGATCTTCGCGACGTGGGTCTTCACGGTCGCGTCGCTGACGAAGAGCTCCTTCGCGATCTCCGCGTTCGAGAGCCCACGGGCGAGCAGCTTCAGCACCTCGAGCTCGCGCTCGGTCAGCTCCTCGAGCTCGGGCGGCGCCGGTCGCGCCGAGTCGGGCGGGCGGCGGACGAACTCCTCCACCACGCGCCTCGTCACCGACGGCGCGAGCAGCGCGTCGCCCGATGCGACCGCGCGGATCCCGACCACGAGCTGCTCCGGCGGCACGTCCTTGAGCAGGAAGCCGCTCGCACCCGCCCGCAGCGCCTCGTAGACGTACTCGTCCATGTCGAACGTCGTCAGCATCACGACCTTGCGACGGCGCGGACTCGTCCGCGAGCAGCCGCCGCGTCGCCTCGATCCCGTCGAGCTCGGGCATGCGGACGTCCATCAGCACGACATCGGGCCGCGTACGCCGTCGCCTCGGCGAGCGCCTCCGCGCCGTCGGCCGCGTCGCCCACCACCTCGATGTCCTTCTCGGCCTCGAGGATCATCCGGAAACCGGTGCGCACGAGCGCCTGGTCGTCGGCGATCAGGACGCGGATGCGCGGCTGCGGCCGGCGGGCGATCGGTGGCGAGCAGCTCGTAGATCCGGATCGGCCGGTCGAAGTCCTTCAGCGTCCGCTCGCCGAGGTCGTTCAGCGCCAGCCCCTCCGCCTCGGGCTCGTCGTCGTGGAGCAGCGCCCGGGTGGACTGCGAGACGAGCACCTGCCCGCCCTCCCCGGCGCCGCAGATGCGGGCGGCGCGGTGAACGGCAAGGCCGACGTAGTGCCCGTCCGCGACGGACACCTGGCCGGTGTGGATGCCCATGCGGACGCGAACCTCGGCGCCGTCCGGCCACTCGTGCGCGGCGAGCGCCTGTTGGGCCGAGGCAGCCGCCGCCAGCGCCGAGTCCGGGTCGGCGAAGGCGACGAAGAACGAATCGCCTTCGGTGCCGACCTCGTGCCCATCGTGATCGGAGAACGCGCGCGAAGCAGGCGCCGATGCTCGCTGGAGCACGTCCGTGTAACGGTCGCGGAGCCGCCGAAGCAGGACGGTCGAGCCCTCGACGTCGCTGAACAGGAACGTCACCGTTCCCGTAGGCAGCTCGCTCATGTCGCCTCCACGGGCAGCCGGGCCGGAGCCGGAACCCGCCCTCGGGCCGCGGCGCCGCCTCGAGCTCGCCGCCGTAGACCGCGACCCGCTCGCGCATGCCGACGAGCCCGTGGCCGCCGCCGGAGCCGTCGCCGCTACCCGTCCCGTTGTCGGCGACCTCGAGCTCGATCTCGCCGTCGCCGTAGCGGACGACGACCTCGGCGCGGTCGGCACGCGCGTGCTTGAGCGCGTTCGTGAGACCCTCCTGCACGAGGCGGTAGGCGGTTAGGTCGACACCCGCGGGCAGCTGGGCCGGTTCGCCCTCGACCCGCAGCTGCGACCGGCAGCCCGGACTCCCGGACGTGCGCGACGAGCTTCTCGAGGTGCTCGAGGCTCGGCTGCGGCGCGAGCGCGGGCGCCTCCTCCGGCCGGCGCAGGACGCCGACGAGGCGGCGCATCTCCGCGAGCGCCTGCCGGCCGGTCTGCTCGACGACCTCGAGCGCCTCGCGCTCCTTCTCCTGCTCGGGGCAGCAGCAGCCGTCGAACGGCGGAGGCCTGGACGGTCATGACGCTGACGCTGTGGCCGACGACGTCGTGCAGCTCACGCGCGAGCCGGGCTCGCTCCTCCGCGACCGCTTCGCGCGCGCGCTCCTCGCGCTCCCGCTCCAGCCGGGTCGCCCGCTCGCGCACCGCGGCGACTTCATCGAGCTTGCGTCTCAGCGCGAAGCCCGCGACCCAGACCACGACCGCGACGAGCACCGAGACCGACGACGTACTCGCCGACGCTCGTCGTTCGAGTCGTTCCAGCCCACGACGCGCGACGGTCGCGTACGGCGATCGCCAGGCCCGGCGATCGCCTCGAACCGTGTCCCGCAACATCCCGAACAGGAAGACGCTTGCGAGGATCGCCAAGGAAGGGACGGACGAGTACGGGACCAGCAGACCGTTCGAAGAACGAGGTCAGCCCGGCGACGACGAAGACGAAGGCCGGGAGCAGCGAACGGCCAGCCGGCGGCGCGCAAGGAGCGGCAGCGTCATCAGCAGGACGACCGGGATCGAGAACCAGAGCGATGCGTTCGGCACGCTCGGGATCGGCGGTCCGCGCTGCCGGGAGCGATGATCATCTCCGCGACTCCGCCGACGGCGCGCGACCACGATCACGGCGTCGAAGACGTACCGCTTGACGTACGGCCAGAGCGCTTGGATCCGGCTCATGCGTTCACGGTAGAACACTGCCCGGCCGAGCCGCATCGGCCGCGCGGCCGACCGAAGATCATCCTCCAGGCCGACCCCGAATCGCAATCGCGGCCGACGTCGCGGCGGCGAGCGGCTCCCTAGCGTGAGCAGCGTCAATGCAGCTCACGAAAGGAGCCCCACCATGTCCACCGTCCTCCCCGCGCTCGCGACGAGCGCGTCCTGATCGACCGCGAGTCCTCCGGTGATCGTCGCCCGCGACCTCAGCCGCCGCTACGGCGCGGGGGACACCGCGGTCGACGCACTCCGCGGCGTCTCGCTCGAGATCGCCCGCGGCGAGCTGACGGCCGTGATGGGCCCGTCCGGCTCGGGCAAGTCGACGCTGATGCACATCCTCGCCGGGCTCGACGGCCGACGAGCGGCAGCGTCGACGATCGACGGCACCGACATCACGAACCTCGGCGACAACGGGCTGACGAAGCTCCGTCGCCGGCACATCGGCTTCGTGTTCCAGTTCTTCAACCTGCTGCCGATGCTGACGGCGGAGGAGAACGTCGCGCTCCCGCTCTCGCTCGCCGGCACGAAGCGGCAGGACGGCTGGTTCGACGAGGTGATCGCAGCCGTCGGCCTCTCCGACCGGCGCCGCCATCGACCCTCCGAGCTCTCAGGCGGCCAGCAGCAGCGGGTCGCCATCGCCCGCGCAATGGTCTCGCGGCCCGACCGTCATGTTCGCCGACGAGCCGACGGGCAACCTCGACTCAAGCACGAGCGAGGAGATCCTCGACCTGCTGCGGCGGTCCGTGGACGAGCACGGCCAGACGACCGTGATGGTCACCCACGAGGCCGCGGGCAGCAACGATCGCCGACCGCATCTTCTTCCTCGCCGACGGCCAGATCGCCAAGACCCTCGCGCGCTCGACCCAGGCCGAGGTGCTGGCCGCACTCGAGGAGGTGACCCGGTCATGACGCGGTTCACGCTCAAAGGTCTCGCCGCCCGCAAGCTGCGCTCGGCGCTGACGGCGATCGCGATCGTCCTCGGCGTCGCCATGGTCAGCGGCACCTTCGTGCTCGACCGACACCATGGGGAAGGCATTCGACTCGATCTTCGCGAGCTCGTACCAGCAGACCGACGCGGTCGTCAGCGGCCGCAAGGTCGTCGCGTGGTCGCAGACCGGCAAGGCGACCGTCCCGGACAGTGCTGCTCTCCGAGATCCGGGCCCTGCCCGAGGTCGAGGCCGCCTCCGGCTCGATCGTGGACCTCTCGGGCGACAGCGACCTGGCGACGATCGTCGACAAGCAGGGCAAGCCGATCCCCGCCCAGCCCTCGTTCGGCTTCGGCGTCGACCCGCAGAAGCCCCGGTTCAATCCATTCGAGCTCGTCAGCGGACGGTGGGCCGACGGCAACGAGGTCGTGCTCGACGCCGGCACTGTGTCCAAGTACGGCTTCCACCTGGGCGAGCTCGTGCGCGTCTCCGCAGCGGACCGGCCATCGCCTACCCCCTGGTCGGCGTCGCGAAGTTCGGCGACGTCGACTCGCTCGGCAGCGCGGCGATCGCGATCTTCGACGTCCCGACCGCGCAGACGCTCCATCGGAAGGCAGGGATACGACGCCGATCTCGGTCGCAGCGAAGGACGGCGTCTCCGACGCCGCGCTGGTCTCGCGGCTCCAGGAGATCGCCCCGCCGAGCGCTCAGGTGCGAACCGGCGAACAGCAGGCGGAGGAGGACGGCGCCGCGGTCAGCGACTTCGTCGACATCCTTCGCTACTTCCTGCTCGGTTTCGGCGGTGTGTCGCTATTCGTCGGCGCCTTCGTGATCTTCAACACGCTCTCGATCACCGTCGCACAGCGGACGCGTGAGCTGGCGACACTCCGCACGCTCGGCGCCTCCAGGCGGCAGGTGCTGCGCTCGGTCGTGCTCGAAGGGCTCGTCCTGGGCCTCTTCGCCTCGATCGTGGCATCGCTCTCGGCGTAGGGCTCGCCAAGGGCATCGACGCGCTCTTCGTGGCGCTCGGAGTGGACATGCCGAAGGCCGAGACGGTCTTCGCGACGAGGACGGTCGTCGTGTCGCTCCTGCTCGGAACGATCATCACCCTGGTCGCCAGCGTCGTCCCGGCGATTCGGGCTACCCGCGTGCCGGCCATCTCGGCCGTGCGCGAGGGCGCGGCCGTGCCCTGCGGCCGGCTGTCGCGTCGCACGACCGCCGTCGCGGCCGGCACCGTGGCGGCGTCGGCCGGCGCGCTCGTCTACGGGACGCTCGGCGAGCGGGATCGAGCCGGCCGTGCGGATCGCCCTGCTCGGCTTCGGAGTGTTCGCGCTGTTCGTCGGAATGGCCATGCTGGCGCCCCGCGACTCGTGCGACCGCTCGCGGCAGTCCTCGGCGCTCCCGTCCGCCCGCCTCGGCGGGGTCGCGGGCGGCCTGGCGCGCCAGAACGCGCTCCGTAACCCGGCGCGCACGGCGGCCACCGCGGCGGCGCTCATGATCGGCCTGACGCTCGTGACCTTCGTCGCGGTCCTCGGTCGGGCCCTGCTCGTCTCCGACGAGAAGGCCGTTCGGGAGCAGGTCGCGACCGGCTACGTGATCACCTCTCAGGGCGGCTGGGACACCGTGCCGCTCGGCGCCGGGTCGGCGGCGGCGAAGGCCGACGGCGTCGAGTTCGCCTCGAGCGTCCGCAGCGACCTCGCTCTGGTCGAACGGCTCCGAAAGCATGGTCAGCGGGGTCGACCCCGCGACGATCGCGCGCGCCCATCGCTTCCAGTGGACGCACGGCTCGGACGCGGACGTTCGCGTCGCTCGACCGCGAAGGTGCGATCGTCGGCAGCGGGCTCGCCGAGCAGCAGCAGCTCTCGGTGGGCGACCCGGTCGAGCTCCGCACGGCGGCCGGCCGAAGCGTCTCGCTCGTCGTCAGAGGGCATCTACGACGCCGCGGACTTCGAGGATCCACTGCTCGGGCAGGTGCTCGTCTCGCAGGAGCGCGTTCGACGCGAGCTTCCCGCGCCCCGGCGACAAGTACACGTTCGTTCAGGCTCGTCCGGCCAAAGGCGTCGAGCGCGCGCTCGACGCCTTCCCGGACGCCAAGCTGTTGACCCTGGACGAGTTCGTGGACAGCCGCACCGAGCGACCTGACCACGACCCTGAGCATGCTTTACGTCCTGCTCGGTCTCTCGGTGGTGATCAGCCTGTTCGGAATGATCAACACGCTCGTGCTGGCAGTGTTCGAGCGGACGCGGGAGCTCGGGATGCTGCGTGCTGTCGGCATGACCCGCCGACAGGTCCGCCGGATGATCCGGCACGAAGCGATCCTCACCTCGCTGATCGGCGCCGGGATCGGTCTCCCGCTCGGCGTCGGGCTCGCCGCTCTCGCGGTCCGATCGCTGTCCGACTTCGGCGTCGGCTTCTCACTGCCGGTCGCAACGCTGGCGGCCTTCACGGTCGTCGCGGTCGTGGCCGGACTGCTCGCCGCGCTCCTCCCTGCCCGACGGGCCTCGCGCCTGAACGTGCTCAACGCGCTGCAGTACGAGTAGACGCTCGCCCGAGGGGGCAGTCCGGGAAGCCGGGCCGCCCCCTCCCGTTACGATCAGACCCGTGGCCGCGAAGGACAGCCAGCCCGGGCTCTCGACATCGTGGCTCGCCGTGCGCCTCGGCACGCAGCCGGCGAAGATCGCCGCGATGCGCCGCGCGGGGACGCTCATCGGCGTCCCGGGCGCCGACGGCGGCGTCGTCTACCCGAGCTGGCAGTTCGGGGCCGACGGGAAGCCGCTCGAGGTCGTCCCGCGCCTCAGGGCCGCCGCGACGCGGAAGGGCCTCGACGAACGGCGCCTCAACGAGCTCTTGACGATGCGCTCCGGCCTCACCAGCAGCCGACGCCTCGTGGACGCGCTCGGCACCGGTGCGGACGACGAGGTCGTCGCCGCGATCGAGCGCTCCGGCTAGTCAGGAGGCGTAGCGTGGGAGGCGCACGACGAGCGTCTCGCCGGCGAGCTCCGTCGAGCCTCCGAGCGCCTGGACGACCCGGTGGCCCACCGCGGCGCCGAGGTCGCGAATCTCCTCGGCCATCACGACGGGCGCGGCGTCCGCCGTGATCGGCGAGACGCGCAGCTCCGGGCCTTCGGCCACCACGCTCACGCGCTCGAGACCGCCGTGCCGAAGCGCGCAACGCGCCAGGCCGTACACGGCCCGCTCGGTCGGCTCGGGATCGACCGCAACGGCACCGCCGACGCCGGTCACCTCGACCCGGTCCTCGCCGATTCGGGTCGCGGCGAGCCGCGCGAGCTCGAGGGTGTCGGCCTCGATCGGCGCCGGGTCGTAGCGGCCGCCCTCGATCCGTGCGAGCACCCCCAACCCGTCGAGTAGCTCCGCGATCTCTCCCGAGGCGGAGATCATGATCTGGACGTAGCGGTCGGCAGGCGGGGCGAGATCGTCCAGGCGCGCCAGCGTGTGGGCGAACCCGGAGACCGTCGCGAGCGGCGTGCGCAGGTCGTGGCACGCGAGCGAGACGAGGCGGGGGAAAGCGGGGTCGGACGGCAGAAGTGGCACAGTATCCCGCGTCATGGCGCGCAACGAGCCGACACTCGACCACGACCTCCAGGCCTCCGAGCCGGAGGTCCGCCTCGGGCTCTCCCGGGCAGGGGTCACCGGCGTCAACAAGGCGATCCGCATCCGCTACGGCGAGACCGAGAAGCTGATCGCCGCCGAGATCGAGTGCACCGTCGACCTCGACCCGGCGCAGAAGGGCGTCCACATGTCGCGCTTCCCGGAGCTCTTCGCCGAGGCGATCGAGGAGGTCGTGATCGGCGAGGCGCTGCTGGTCGAGAGCCTCGCCGACCACATTGCACGCCAGGTCGTCGAGCGGCAGAGCGCGCTGCGCGCCGAGGTGCGGATCGTCGCCCGCTACCCGCTCGAGCGAACGACTCCCGTGACGAAGCTCCCCACGCAGGAGATGGTCGCGCTGATCGGCATCGCAGCGGCCTCCGAGAGCAGCGTGCGCCGGGTCGTCGGCGTCGAGGCGATCGGGATCAACGCCTGCCCGTGCGCGCAGGGCCTCGTCCGCGGCCGGGCGAGCGAACGCCTGCTCGAGGCCGGCTTCGAGGGCGTCGACGTCGAGCGCATCCTCGAGCTCGTCCCCCTGGCGACGCACAACCAGCGCGGGCGCGGAACGCTCTACGTGGGCAGCGAGCTGCCGGTCAACGCGGAGCAGCTGGTCGGCATCGTCGAGAGCTCGATGAGCTCACCGGTCTACGAGCTCCTGAAGCGCCCCGACGAGCTCTTCGTCGTCGAGCACGCGCACCTGCAGCCGCGCTTCGTGGAGGACTCGGTGCGGCTTGCGCTCAAGGGTGCGATCGACCGCTACCCCAGCCTCGACGACGGCGACTTCCTCTACTCACGCCAGGTGAACATGGAGACGATCCACGCGCACGACGTGCTCGCGGAGCGGCACGGAACGGTCGGCGAGCTGCGGGCCGAGCTCGAGTCCGGCGAGCCGCAGGCCCGGCACACCGATCTAGCGCGCTGGCTGGCCGAGTAGGCGCCGCAGGTCGAAGCGGCTCTCGGTGCCCGCGCGCAGGCGCGCCATGTTCGCGCGGTGGAGCAGGAGCACACCCAGCGCCGCAGCCGCGACGAAGACGACCACCGGCCAGGGCTCACCCAGGGCGAACGCGACAAACGGCAGCCCGATCGCAGCCGCTATCGACGCCACAGACGCGTAGCGCGAGACCGCGAACGCGACGATCCAGATCACCACTCCCGCGAGGCCCACGACCGGCGAGAGCCCCAGCAGCGCGCCGGCGCAGGTGGCGACCATCTTCCCGCCGCGCTGGAACCGCATGAAGAGCGGGCGCCAGTGGCCGAGCATCGCCGCCCCGCCGACGAGGGCGGCCACGAGAGCGCCTTCCAGCTCCGCGGCCACGAACGTCGGGACGAAGCCCTTCGCGATGTCGAGCAGGATCACCGGGCGCGCCGAGCTTGGCGCCGAAGCTGCGCCAGACGTTGGTGGCGCCGATGTTGCCGCTCCCGAAGTCCCGAATGTCGCGTCGCCTGAAGACCCGGACGATCCAGTAGCCGAACGGGAGGCTGCCGGCCAGGTAGCCGGCCACGATCAGAAGCGCTGCGGTTATTTGGGGTTGATCTGGTACTTCGAGACCCAGTCGTTCACCGTCGCCCAGTCCAGGTTGTCGAAGAAGGCGTCGATGTACGAGCCGCGGTCGGTCTGGAAGTCCAGGAAGTAGGCGTGCTCGTAGACGTCGAGGGCCACGAGCGGGGTCGCGTTCCAGATCGGATACGTGTTCTGGGTGTCGCCCAGGTAGTTGAAGAGCCGGCCCTCGTCCCAGTCGTAGGCCGTCCAGGCCCAGCCGCGCCCGGCCATGCCCGTCGCCTTCAGGTCGGCGCGCCAGTCTCCGATCGTGCCGAAGTCGCGCACGACCAGCTGCCCGAAGACGCCGTCGGGGTCGCCGCCGTCGCCGCCGAGGTGCTCGAAGTAGACCTCGTGGTTCTTGATTCCGCCGAGCGCGAACGAGAGCTCGACCTTGAGCGCGCGCACCTCCGAGTAGACCTGGTTGGCGGCCGCGAGGTCGACACCGTCGAGCTTCTTCAGGATCTCGTTCCGCTTCGCCACGTAGCCCTGATAGAGCTTGTAGTGAGCCTCCACGGACTCCCGTGAGATGCCGTCGAGCTCGAGCAGCTCGGGCTTGAGCTCACGCGCGGTGATCTCCTCGAGCTTGTAGACCAGCGTCGCCAAATCGACTCCCTTCGTGGACCAGAAAAAAGGCCGGGGGAGCATAACGAGGCTCCCCCGGCCGCGAACCCGCGGATGCTTGATCCCGCTAGCCGTTCCGGTACTGAATGGTCTTGCTGTACGCACCGAGGTAGCCGGCGCCCGCCTGGTTGATCGACATCGCGATCCGGAGGCGGTTCAGCCCCTTCGGCAGCGTGACCTTGAAGCGCTGCGCGCCGGAGGAGTTCAGCGTGACCTTCCTCAGGCTCACCCACTGCCCGAAGGAGTTGAGGCGCTGGACCGTGACCGAGCGGCGGGAGAACTTGCGCGCGCCGACCGTCTTGATCGCGAACCACGCTCCGATCCGCCGGAAGCTGATGCTCGGAGCGACGCCGATCGTCGCCACCGCCGACTCCCGGTTGCCCCAGCGCGCCTTGTAGAACGCGAGAGCCTCGGGCTTGGTCGCGTAGCTCCAGACACCGCCGGTTCCGGTCAGCACCGTCGCAGCCAGCGCGAACGACGCCTGTCCGTACGGCTGGGCGTAGATCTCGACCGTCTCGTTCGGCTTCAGGCTCGAGACGACGCCCGAGAGCGTCACTCCGCTGCCGTAGGTGACGATCGCCGGAGTCGCGCCGATGCTCACGGACGGCGGCGGTCCCTTGACGACGACGGCGCCCTTCTCGGCCGGCTCGATGCCGTCGTGGTAGCGGTACGTGCCGCCCTGGTTGAACGTGCGCGTGTAGGCCTGACCCGGCTTCAGGATCGCCGAGGCGAACAGGCCTCGGTCCGAGACGACCTGATGGTTCGTCGTGTCGACGTTCGTCCACCTGACGGAGTCGCCGCTGTCGATGCTCACGTTGGTCGGGACAAATCCACCGGCCTTGATCTGTACGGTCTTGGTAGCGGCGAGCGCTGGCCCCGCAGTGGCGAGCGCAAGAGCCGCCGGTATGAGAACGAGAAGTCTTCGCATTGTTCAGTACCCCCTAGTCGATCCGCGATCGTGGCGAGGATGTCCCCTCTGACGACGCTCCGGCAACGCGAAATCCCGCCTTTTTACAGAAGACTTACTGCGCGCATACCTTGTCCCCATGCAATCCGCCGGGACTAACCGTGCGTAAAGAGGAGGGAGTGGAATATGCAGCTCGCCTTCCCGCCTTGCGCCCGGCGGCGGAAGCGGCGACCATGCCTCGCGTGTTGGAGAAGGTCAGCGACGGCGACCTGATCCAGCGGGTCGGCAGTCGGGGATCGCGACGCCTTCGACGCGCTCTACCGGCGCTTCGCGCGTCCGGTCTTCGGCCTCGCCCTGCGCCGGCTCGGCGACCGCGGCCGCGCCGAGGACGCGCTGCAGGAGACCTTCGCCTCGATCTGGCGCGCGGCCTCCACCTACAGCCCCGAGCGCGGGCCGGGCGCGCCCTGGCTCTACGCAGTCGCGCGGAACGCGATCGTCGACCGCAGCCGCGGACGCACCGAGATCCCCGCTGACCCGCCCGAGGAGGAGGCGGCCGATCCCGGCCCGCCGGAGCAGGCGGAGGCCTCGTGGCTCTCCTGGCGCGTCCACCTGGCGCTCGCCGAGCTCCCGGAGGCCGAGCGGACCGTGCTCGAGCTGGCTTACTGGAGCGGGCTCTCGCAGAGCGAGGTGGCGACGTTCCTGAACATTCCGCTCGGCACGGTCAAGACGCGCACGCGGAGCGCGCTCGCACGCCTGGCCGACGCCCTGGACGAGGAGCTTCAGTGAGCCGGGACAACGTGCCCGATCTCCGCGAGCTCGTCGGCGACGACCTTGCCGCCGGCGGAGCTGGCCCGCCTCGGCCGCGTCCACGAGCTCCTCGTTCGCGCCGGGCCTCCGCCCGAGCTGCCCGGCGAGCTCGCCGAACCGCCCGAGCCCGAGACCACGGTGGCGCTCCTGCCGAAGCGCCACTGGCGTCCGCTGGCGGCGCTCGCCGCCGCGCTCGCGCTCGCCGCGTTCGGCGTCGGCTGGCTGGCCGCCTCGGCGCAGGACTCCGGCAGCGAAGCCTTCCCGATCGACTTCCGCGTCCCGATGCAGGGGACGCCGGCTGCTCCCAGCGCCGTCGCCTCGCTCGCGGTCGGCGAGCGCGACGAAGCGGGCAACTGGCCGATGGCGATGACCGTTCGCGGGCTGCCCGAGCTTCCGGATGGCCAGTACTACGAGCTCTGGCTGACCCGCGGAGGGCAAGACCCTCGCCTACTGCGGCCGCTTCCGCACCGAGGCCAACACCGTCGCGTATCTCAACGCGCCCTACCGGCTCCGCACCTATGACGGCTGGGTCGTCACGCGCGCGGGCGACAAGCGCTTCCTGCTCAGGACGACGAAGGTCTAGCGGGGCGCAGCTTGCGGGCGAAATGCTCCGCCCGATCCCGCGAGACCGAGCGGTATCAGCGCCCGTGAAGCCAGGTCGACGAGCGCGAGGGCACGGCCGTTCGTTACCAGCAGGCGGTTGCCGTCGGGCGACCAGGAGAGCGGCCCGAACTGGCCGGCCACGATCCGGGCCGCGTTCGCGCCCGTGCTGTCGGCGACGTAGATGCCCCAGTTGAGATCGCGGTAGTGCGGGCCGACCCCGCCCGAGGCGAGGTACGCGATCCGCGCTCCGTCCGGGGAGAGCGCCGGACGGAGGCCGCTCACGCTGAGCTGGGTGACGACGCTGGCGGCAATCTCGACGGTTCGAAGCAGGCCGTCATCGCTGTAGAACAGCCGTTTCCCGTCCAGTGACCACGAGATCTGGCGCGGCGGGAGGTGAGTTCGCGTCACCAGCCGCTCCTCTCGCCCGTCCGCGCGCATCAGGAAGAGCCGTGCGTGACGGGAGAACGCAATCCGCCTTCCGTCGGGTGAGAAGGCCGGCGCCGAATCGCGCGGACCGTGCGTCAGGCGGGTCGTCGTGGATCCGCGCAGGAGGTAGATGCCGCCGCGGCGGACGCCGCGCCGCGCAAACACGATCCGATCGCCGGTGGGCGACCAGCTCGGCGAATGGTCGTCGACACCAACACGCGTCAGAAACCTGGGCGAACGACCCTCAGCGTCCACAAGCGCCAGGTCGAGATTCCGGACGGCACCGGTACCGCGCCAGGTCGACACGACGAGATCGCCTGTTGCCTGGGCACCCGCGCTCGGTGCGACCAGGAGGGCGAGCAGACCGGCAAGCCCGAGTGCGAGGCGCTTCATCGAGCCAAGAGTAGACCCGGTTTGTAAGGCAGAATCGTTGCTGCTAGGGCGCGGTGCGCTCGTTCGCCACGAAGGCGGCGTGCGTGACCGGCATCAGCCGTTCGAGGAACGACTCGGCCGCGGCCGCGAACTGGCGGATCTCGAATTGCGCGGCCTCGTGGTTTCGCAGCGAGCAGAAGTGCATGAGGCTGCGTGGGTTGCAGCTCCAGTAGTACTTCGTGTAGGTCGAGAGAGGCAGCACCGCGCGCGCGACCTCCTTCGCGACGCCTTGCTCGAGCATCCGCTCGTAGGCCTCGAAGGCGCGCTGGGCGTTCTCCTCGATCTCGCGCCGCGCCGTGTCGCGCGTCTCGTCGCCGACCGGCTCGAAGCTGTAGGCGCCCGGCTTGCCGACCTGCGTGCGGACGAACTCGGGCACGTAGAACTCGGCCTCCATCTTCGAGTAGCGCCCGCTCCACTCGTTGTAGCTGTGGCCGGCGCGGTGCCGGTGATGCTCGCGCACTACGAACAGCGGGGCCTTGACGAGGAAGCGGAAGTAGCCATGCTCGAACGGGCTGCCGTGCCGCTCGCGCATGAGGAAGCGGATCAGCCCTTCGCCGCGCGCGTCGAGCTCGTCGGATGCCTGGTTGAACGAGACGCGCGCGCCGTTGACGACGGCGAGGTCGGTGGCGAGCGCACCGTCGAGCGCGACGAAGCCGTGGTCGAGGACCGGCACGACGTTGTCGGCTACTACTTGCTCCATCACTGCCACGTCGCCGAGTGTAACGAGGGCATATGTCGGCACCTCGGGCTTTTCCTACGCCGAGTGGCGCGGCTCGTTCTACCCTGCGGACGCGAAGCCGCCGGAGTTCCTGGGGCACTACGCCGGGCGGCTCGGCGCGGTCGAGCTGAACAACACCTTCTACCGCCTGCCGGCCGAGGCGCAGTTCCAGCGCTGGGCCGATTCGACGCCGCCCGACTTCCGTTTCTCGGTCAAGGCGCCGATGTCGATCTCGTTCTTCGGACGGCTCGACCAGCTCGGAACGCTCGAGGAGCGACTCGGCGCGCTCGGGCCGCGGCTGGGCCCGCTGCTCGTCCGCGCCCAGGATCAGCGGCCGCGGGACGACGGCTTCCTCCAGTTGCTGCTCGAGTCGCTCGACCCGGGGCTGCTCGTAGCGCTCGACCTACGCCATCCGTCATGGGAGGGAGTCGAGGCGGATCTGCCGGCGAATGCCGTCCGCGTCAACCAGCTCGAAGGCGAGGCGCGCTTCCGCTACCTGCGCTTCTCGGACCACCCCTACGACGACGAGGCGCTCGACCGAGCGGCCGCCCGCGTGCGCGCGCTGGGCGTCGAGACGTACTGCATCTTCTCCAAGGGCGGAGCCGACGATCACTCCCCCGCGGGCGAGCCGACCGCGCTGACCGCCGAGCGCTTTCTCCGCCGTTTGACGCCCTCGGGTCCGGGTACCCCTCGTTTGAAATCAGAGGAGGAGGAATCACATGGCTGAACTGACTGTGCTCGACTCGAAGGTCGCCGAGGTGCTCGGGCTCGCGCAGGCTGCGCAGGGCGCGATCGACAAGGTCTCGAAGCTCGTCGACGACCAGCAGCTGCGCTCCGAGCTCGATCGCGTGAAGCAGGAAGCGGTCGAGACCGAGGAGCGGACGACGCAGTACGTCGAGGACCTCGACGGGAAGAAGACGGCGGTGCTCGAGAAGGCGCGCGAGACCAAGCAGGAGGCGACGGAGATGATGTCGACCTACCTGGGCGCCGACGCCGACGGGCTGGACGGCTTCGAGTTCCTGACCATGGCCGAGGCGGCCGAGGTCGGTCACTGGAAGATCGTCGGCAAGATGAACGAGAAGGTCGGCGACAGCCAGCTCCAGGCGATCGTGGAGTGGGTGACGCCGATCCAGGAGCGCCATTTCCAGGGCGCGCTCCAGGGCTCGCTGAAGCTCGCGGCCGAAGAAGACCCGAACGAGATCGAGAGCTAGATCCGCCGAGCTGCGGGGTGGGGAGACGCTCCCCACCCCCACGCTCTAGCCGTGCGTCGTCAGCTGACCCTCTTGAGCAGGCCGAGCGCGCGCTGGTCCCAGGCCACGCGGTGCGTGACTCCGGCTCCGTTGACGGAACGGCCGCGGTTGGCCAGATACCAGTCGTAGGTCTCGATCAGCGTCTCGGCGTTGGAGAGCCGAGGGCTCCAGCCGAGCAGCCGCTCCGCGTTGGAGACGTCGACGAACGAGTCGCGATGCGCCGTCTTGTAGTGCCACTCGGCCAGCGGTGACAGGTGAGCCAGCTCGAGGGCCTGCAACGCCAGCTCGGCCGGCTTCGCGGGGACGGGCGTGACCCGGCTGCGCGAGCCCGCGTGGGCGATCAGCTCCTCGAGGTCCTCGCGGACGGTGCCGAACTCCCGCGCCCCGACGTTGAGGGTCTGCCCGGCGACCTCGGCCTCCGCGGAGCGGGCGACCGCATCGACCAGGTCTTCGACCGCCAGCAGCTGGTAGCGATTGCTCCCGTCGCCGAGCACGTAGATCCGGCGGCCCTCGCGGATCCAGTCGAACAGGATCTCGAACACGCCGAGCCGCTCGGGGCCGATGAACGTCTTGGGCCGCACGATCACGACGTCCAGACCCCGACGGCCGAACTCCCGTGCAACCTCCTCGGCCTCGATCTTCGACTCGCCGTAGTGGCCGACGCCGACGAGCGGGTCGTCCTCGAGAATGGGGTGCTTCTCGGGGATGCCGTAGACCGCGGTCGACGAGATCAGGATCGCGCGACGGACTCCGGCGTCGAGCGCCGCCGCGAGCAGGGTCGCCGTCGCGCCGACGTTGACCGAGCGGATCGCCTCGCGGGAGCGGAGGATGGGCAGGGCCGCGGCTGCGTGCACGAGCACATCGGCGCCTGCAAGGAGGCGAGCGCAGGCGGCGGGGTCGCGGACGTCCCCGCGCAGCTCCTCGACCGAGCTCTCGAGCTCCGCGTCGTCGAGCGGCGCCAGGTCGAGGGTGCGCACCTCGCCGCCGTCTCGGAGGAGACGGCGGGCGAGGTGCAGACCGAGAAAGCCCGCGCCGCCGGAGATCGCCCAGCGCACGGGCCCGACGTTACTCGTACTGCAAGGCCTGGAGCACGTTCAGCCGAGCGGCCCTGCGGGCGGGAAGGATCGCCGCCAGAATTCCGACGATCGCCGCGATGATCGCGAAGATGATCAGCTGACCGACGGGCACGGCGTACTCGACGTCGAACTGCGACAGCGCCTTCGTCACGAGCGCGGCGAGGAACATCCCGAGCGGAAGCCCGAGCGCAGCACCGATCAGCGCCGTGATCACGCTCTCGTGCCGGATCATCCGCCGCACCTGGCGCCGGGTCATGCCGACCGCTCGCAGCATCCCGAGCTCACGCGTCCGCTCGAACACGCTCAGCACGAGGGTGTTGACCATCCCGAAGATGCTCACGATCACGCTCAGCGCGAGCAGCACGTAGAGCATGGTCAGGAACTGGTTGAAGTCCTCGTCCTGGACGGTGATCCACTCCTCGCGCGTCAGCAGCTTCGCGTCCGGGAAGTCGGCCAGCGCTGCCTCGAGGGCCGGCCGCTCGGCCCCGTTCGCGAACGTGAACTGGTTGCGAGGGCGGTCGTAGAGCGTGTCGAAGGTTTCCTTGGGGATCGAGACGTTGCCGAGCAGCGGATAGAAGGGCGGCGGCTTGTACACCCCGACCAGACGCAGCGGCATCTCCTTGCCGCTCGGCACCTGGAGCGAGAACGTGTCGCCGACGGAGAGGTTCTTGTCCTCGGCGAAGTCCTTGTCGACCAGCGCGCCGTTCGAGCCCATCTCCCCGAGGACCGCGTCCGAGCCGTCGACCCAGTCGAAGTTGTAGGCCCTCGTGATCGTGTCCGGCTCGATCCCGGTGAGGTAGCGGCTCGAGCCCGCCACCTTGGCGAGGTCGGAGCGCACGTCCGTGGTCGCGAGACCGCCGACGTCGTCGAGCGAGTCCCCGGCTGCCGCCACGAACGGCAGGAAGCCGTCCTGCGAGGTGACGACCCATTCCGCGCTGACCTGATCCTCGATCGCGCCGCGGTTCGACTGCTTCATCCCGGTCGCGAGCACGGCGACGAAGGTGACCAGTGCGATCCCGATCATCAGCGCCGCTGCGGTGGCCGCGGTTCGCCCCGGATTGCGGGTCGAGTTCCGGCGAGCGAGTGCGCCGGCCGAGCCGCCGATCCGCTGCGCCGGCCAGCCCACGACGGCTGCGATCGGCCGTACGAGCTGCGGCGAGATCATCGCCACGCCGACGAACAGGAGCAGCACACCCCCGGCGATCGAGAGCAGGCGTGTGCCCGTCTCCACGCTGTCCACGAACATCGCGTAGCCGAGCAGCGCCAGGGAGCCGGCGATCGCGAGCAGCGCGATGTAGGGCGTGAAGCGCGAGAAGCGCCCCTTCGGCAGGGTCGCCCCCTCGCGCACGACGGAGATCGGGGGCACGCGGGTCGCACGCAGCGCCGGGAACAGCCCGGCCAGGAGCGTCACGCCGATGCCGACGATCAGGGAGACCACGACGGTGCGGGTCGCGAAGACGAGGCCGGTCTGCGGCAGCGCCAGGTCGAGCGCCGTGAACAGCGCGTTCAGGCCCTTGGCCAGCAGGTAGCCGAGCCCGAGGCCGACGATCGACGCGAACACGCCGATGATCAGCGCCTCGAGCAGCACCGACACGCGGACCTGCCTGCGCGAGGCGCCGAGCGTTCGCAGCGTCGCGAGCTCCCGCGTCCTCTGCGCGACCGTGATCGACATCGTGTTGAAGATGACGAAGGCGCCGACGAAGAGCGCGATGCCGCCGAAGGCGAGCAGGAAGTACTCGATGAACTTGGTGAACTCGGCGACCTCCTCGCTCTCCTCGTCCGCCTGTGCGACACCGGACTTGACCGCGACGTCGGCGGTGATCGCTTCGTCGATCCGCTGCACGAGCTGGTCGGAGGTGACGCCCTCGGTGGCCGCGGCCTGGACCGCGTCGAACGCGTTCGGCCGGTCGAACAGCCGCTGTGCCGTCGGGATGTCGAAGACGGCGAACGTCGCCTGCCCGAGCGACTCGAGGTCGCCGTACTTGGCGATCCCGACGACCGTGAACCCCTGCACGGGGCCGAGCGACGCGATGCGCACGGTGTCGCCGATGCCGTAGTCCTGGTCGTCGGCGGTCTGGGCGTCGATCACGACCTCCGTCGGGCCTGCGGCCCAGCGGCCCTCGAGCAGGTTGAGCGGGTTGAACCGCGACACCGCGGGGCTCGAGTCGAGCCCGAAGCCGAAGGTCGGCGAGCCGTTGCCGCTGATCGCCTTCCCGTCGCGGTCGAGGATCTTCGCCGCGCTCTCGTCGACGATGCTGCCGGCCGCCACCTCGACGCCGTCGACGCCGCGCACGGTCTCGAGGACGCTCGCGGGGACGGGCGGCGTGTCCACCGTGTCGCCCTGGAAGCTGATGTCGGACTCCTTGCCCGTGACGACGGCGTCGGTGCCCGCGTACGACTCGCTGAAGATCTGGTTGAAGGCCTTGTCGATCGTGTCGGTGAGGACGTAGGTGCCGCTCACCATCGCGACGCCGAGGACGATCGCGAGCGCCGTCAGGACGGCGCGGAACTTGCGCCCGAGCAGGCCTCTCAGCGCGACCCGCGTCACGTGCGGACCTCCTCCAGCGTCCGCAGGATGTCGTGCTCGTTCGAGCGGCCGAGCTCCTTGACGACGAGGCCGTCGGCGAGGAACAGGATCCGGTCGGCGATCGCGGCGGCGCGCGCCTCGTGCGTGACCATCACCATCGTCTGGCCGAACTCCCGCACCGACTCCTGGAGCAGCTCGAGGATCTCGCCGCCCGTCCTGGAGTCGAGGTTGCCGGTCGGCTCGTCCGCGAACACGACGGTCGGCTTGGAGACGAGCGCGCGCGCGATCGCGACGCGCTGCTGCTGGCCGCCCGAGAGCTCGGAGGGCCGGTGGGTCAGGCGGTCGTCGAGGCCGACGCGCTTCATCAGCTCCCCGAACGAGGCGCGATCGGGCTTCACGCCCGCGATCGAGAGCGGCAGGAGGACGTTCTCCTCGGCCGTCAGCATCGGGAGCAGGTTGAAGAACTGGAAGACGAAGCCGATGTGCTTGCGCCTGATCCGCGTGACCTCGTTGTCCGAGAGCTGGCCCAGACGCGTGCCGCCGATCGTCACGAAGCCGCTCGTCGGCCGGTCGAGCGCCGCGAGGATGTGCATCAGCGTCGACTTGCCCGAGCCCGACGGGCCCATGATGGCCGTCAGCTGGCCGGGTTGAACCTCGAGCGAGACGCCGCGTAGAGCGTCGACCGCGGTCTCGCCCTCGCCGTAGCGGCGCGCAACCTCGCTCGCCGTCACGACAGCGCCGGTCGTCTCGGCCGCAGCGCCGTTCGTCGGCCGGGGAACAGCCATCTCCATGGGGGATTCCTCTCTCTTCGCCAAAGTTAGTGCCTACTAAGCTTCGGCCAAGGTAGCGCCAACAGCCCCCGCGCGTCAAGCGCGGCGCCGTGAGGCAGGAGGGTTCGGCGGGACGTCGCTCGTCGTCGGGGTGCGATGCTCGTTCCGAGGCAAGGACGCAGGGAGCGTTCGTATGCGCAGCTATACGGGCGCGACCGAGGACGCTGCATCGGGGCGAGCAGCGCGGCCCGACGGCACAGCGCCGTTTCGCCGAGCCCTCCTACGCGAAGCGGATGATGTCGCCGACCGAGAGGCCGCGCCGGGCACATTCGCCGGCCGGCAACTCGAGCACCGCGCGGGCGCCGCGCTTTCCGGCGGCGCGCCAGGGGCCCAGGTCGGGCGAGATCCCGACGACGCGCAGGTCGTCGTCGAGGAAGACCGCGTCGATCGAGAAGCGCATGAAGAACGTGTGGATGGATCCCGCCGGCCGGAGGAGGATTCCCTCTCCACTCGGCAGCGAGCGACGGCCGAGCAGGCCGCGCATGCGCGCGAACGGCGTGGCCGCCACGAGGCATTCCTCGCAGACGACCACACCGTCGCGCCGAGTCACAGTGAGCTCCGTTCCGATCAAATCAGTGCAGCCGAGTCGTCGGAGACCGCATCGCACTCTAGTACCCCACGTGGATGTGGTCGAAGTGGTTCGCCATCGGGAACGACGGCCCGCCCAGGCCGAGCAGGGAGATCACCTGCAGCGGGCGCAGCTCCGAGGGAAGGAGCAGGACGTTCCGGACCGCGTCCTCGGTGACGCTGCCCGGCTGCTGGTTGCCGGTCATCGAGACGCCTCCGAGCGAGGCGATGTCGACCGCCAGCCCGTACATGTGGGCCGAGACGACACCGGGCCGGGAGAAGTAGCCGTGCCCGCTCGTCAGGCTCGAGACGGTCACCTGTCCGTGGGCCTCGGCGAGGTAGGCGAGCAGGACGAGGACGCGCACGTCGGTGCGATCGCCCTTGATGTCCTCTCGGCCGCCCCAGTAGACCTGGATCCGCTCGTCCTTCAGGACTCGCTTGACCAGACCGGGCTTCGCCCACTCGAGCCCGCGCACGAGCGCCGAGAGGCCGACGGCCCGGTGGTAGCGCGACAAGCGCCAGCGCGCGGTCGGCGAACGTGGTGCGGCCCTCGAGCGCCAGGAAGGCGCCCCAGGAATCGTCACGGGCGCCGAGCTCAGCGAGCCGTGACGCGAGTGCGTCCAGTCCGGCCCGGCCGGCCGGAGCCTGGCTGCGATCGCCCCGAGCGCGGAGGACGGCGAGGACGTCGGTCCAGCGAACGTGCGCCTTGCGCGAGGCGGCCTTCAGGTCACGCGCGAACGAGCGCGTCAGCCGACGAGCGGGAGGCGTCGGGTCCGGCAGGTCCCGGTCGAGCCACATCGTCCCGAACTCCGGCGTCCCGTTCGCGGGCTCGTGGCCGGACTCGTGGTGCTCCAGGTGCGGCTTCGGCGCCAGCACGGCCTTGCCCTTCGGCTTTGACGCGAGCTTCACGCGCGGGCGTCCAGACCGGGGCGCGAGCCCTGGAGCCTTCGGCGCGGTCGGCCTGGTGCCACGAGGCCTGCCGTCGGTCTCGCTCGACTCCTCTGCGGTGGCCGACTCGGACGGCGCCGTGGCGGGCTGCTCCGGTGCCGGCGCGAGCGATGCCTCCGCCGGTGCCTCGGGCTGCGCTGGAGCGCTCTCGGCCGGGGCGGGCTCGGCCGGAGCCGGCTCGGTGGCCTCGTCGGCGCACTCCTCGCGATCGAAGTCCTTCATCCGCTCAGTGCACTCGGCGTCCTCGCCCTCGGCGAGCGGAGCCTCGGGCGCGGCGACCGGTGCGGCCGCTTCGGGGGCGGTCGAGTCGACGGCCTCGGCGACCATGTCGCCGGCGCCCGCCGAGAAGGCCGCGCCCGCGAAGAAGAGGACGGCGAAGGTCACGCTCGCGGCCATCCGATGCCCGCCGAAGCGACGCACATTCGCGAGCGGGTCGCGCTCGGGGGACTCGGGCATCGAGTCCCAGCCGTAGCTGTCGCCGCTCGTCTCGGGTGCCTCCATGGCGTGCAGGTCACCCGTCCGGAAGCGAGAGAGCAGCCTCTTGAGGCGATGTCTCCTGTGTGGCATTCGGTTCTCCGTTCGTCTGGTCTTGCGCCGAATGCCGCCATCGGCTTGGGCTCACTGGACCTCCGCCTCAGCACGCGCTGGAGCGGAGATGACCCAGCTATCGGAACCACCTCGCACGCGGGTCTCCCTCCAACGGGGGTTCGGTCCGTCGAATCCCTAACGAGAGGGATCGCCCCGCATCTCGATCGCGGCGATGAGTGTTCGCGACTGAGCCAAAAGCACGGCGGCGCGGCCACGCCGACTACGTACCGGAGGTTCCACAAGCGTGGTCACCCTCGCCCCGAGCTTTCGCAGCTCACGAACTCAAAAGCACTCCCCCCGATCGCTCGAAGAGTGCGCGAATTCGGCGAGCCGTCTGGCACGCCGCCCAAAGCAGCGAAGGGAGGTGAATCAAGTGCTGAAGATTTACGAGAAGCTCGCCTCGTACCGCGTTGACGAGGAGGGGCAGACCATGGCTGAGTATGGCGTCGTTCTGGCCGTGATTACGATCGCCGTGTTTGGCGCGCTCGGTCTCCTCTCGGGCAACATCGTCAATGCCGTGAACCGGGTCGCCGGGTACATCACCTAGGCATCTCGCTCGGCATGGCTTAGAGGCGGGCCCTCTTATCCCGCAGACAAGAGGGTCCGCCTCTCCCTCAATACACCGCAGACAGACAGGAAGAAACCGCAGGCCGCAATGACCAAGAGATTTCAATTCAAGAACGAGCGTGGGCAAACGCTGACGGAGTTCGCAATCGTGCTCCCGATTCTCTGCCTGCTGCTCTTCGGCGTGATCCAGTTCGGGATCGCCTTCAACAACTACATCACGCTGACCGACGCCGTCCGCGCCGGCGCGCGCAAGGGCGCCGTCGGACGCCATCTACAGGACCCGCAGGCGGCCGTCGTCGACTCGGTCGAAGAAAGCGGCCACGGATCTCAAGCCCGCCGATCTCGGGATCACCGTCACCTCGAGCTGGGCGCAGGGATCGGACGTCACCGTCACGGCGACCTACCCGTACTCGATCAACTTGCTCGGAGTCGTCGTGAAGTCGGGCCGGCTCTCGAGCTCGACGACGGAGCGAGTGGAATGAGCGCGCCCATGCGCGCGACCGCGAAAAACGCAACTCGAAGAGGAGTACACCAGCCGCCATGACATATCGCGTGAGAAATATCGCAATCGCGGTCGCGCTCGCGGTCGTCGCCGCCTTGCTCACGACGTTCTACGTCACGAACTACAAGAAGAGCGTCCAGAGCGGCGAAGAGGCCGTGACCGTCTTCGTCGCAGCACGCGACATCCCGGTCGGCACGTCCGGCTCGGACGTCGTCGACCGCAAGTGGATCCGCAGTGAGGAGATCAGCCGGCGGAACGTCGTGCCGGGCGCGATCTCCGACCCGACGCAGATCGAGGACTTCTCCGCCGCGCAGCCGCTCTACGCGGGCGAGCAGGTCAGCACGAGCCGCTTCCGGCCGCTCGAGGAGCAGGGCCTCCGCGCCCAGCTCAAGGGCAACGTCCGCGCCCTCCAGGTGCCGGGCGACGAGCACCAGCTGCTCGTCGGCACGCTCAAGAGCGGCGACAAGGTCGACGTGCTCGGCACGTGGGAGTTCCCCGAGGGCAGCCAGATCCACGTCAGCCGCGTCGTCCTGCGCGACCTGCTCGTGCTGCGCGCTGCGAACGAGGGCAAGGTCCAGAGCAAGATCGCGAGCGGCGCCAACCTGCCGTTCAACGCGGTGCTCGCCGTCACCGACCGCCAGGCGCACAAGCTCTTCTGGCTGGCGAAGAACGGTGAGTGGTCGCTCCAGCTCCGCGGCGTCGCCGACGCGGCCGACAGCCCGGAGAGCGTCGACACGTCCGCCTCGCTGCTGCAGGACGGCATGAACCAGACCCAGTTCCGCAAGGGCATGGCCCAGATCAAAAGGAGCAGCCGGCGATGAGCGACCACCACTTCGACAACGACGAGCCGCGAGCGCACCCGCGTCTTCCTGACCGGGTGGTGCGAGGGGCTCCCCGAGCTCCACGAGACGCTCGCGCAGGCACGCCGAGATCGACCTCGTCGGCCACAGCCGAGCCCGTCGCCGACGGCGCCGGCGCGCTCGCCGGCGGCCACCTCGGCGCCGTCCTGCACGCCACCCGCAGCTCCGAGCTGCCGGCCGACGACCTCGCGTCGATCCGCGAGCACACGCAGGCGCCGATCGTCCTGCTCGCCTCCGGCGAGGCCACCGCCCTGCTCGAGGACGCGCTCGACGCCGACGTCGCCGACGTCCTGCTGCTCCCGCAGCTGACCGAGAACGTCGTCTTCGCGATCCGCAAGGCGGCCCACGCGGGCCGGCGCGCCCAGCAGCGCCACGGCCAGCGACGGCCGGATCGTGACCGTCTTCTCCCCGAAGGGCGGGACCGGCAAGACCGTCATGGCGACGAACCTCGTCGACCGCGCTCGCGAAGTACCACGGCAAGCGCACGCTGCTGCTCGACCTCGACCTCCAGTTCGGCGACGCGGCGATCATGCTCGGGATCGAGCCCGACAAGACGATCCAGGACCTGGTCATCGCGCCGGGCGAGCTCGATCCGGAGAAGCTCGCGGGCTACACGACCCGGCACGCGTCGGGCCTCGACGTCCTCCCGGCGCCGGTGCGGCCCGAGGACGCCGAGCTCGTCACCGAGCCGAAGCTCACGCGCCTGCTCGAGGTCGCGCAAGCAGAGCTACGACGTGATCGTCGTCGACACCTCGCCGTTCTTCCACGGGCCGATGCTCGCGACGCTCGACCGCACGGACGAGCTCCTGCTGCTCTGCGGCCTCGACGTGCCGACGATCAAGAACGTCCGCCTGTCGATCCAGACGCTCGAGCTGCTCTCGTTCCCGCCCGAGCGGATCCGGGTCGTGCTCAACCGCGCGAACTCGAACGTCGGGATGAAGCGCAGCGAGGTCGAGGCGGCGCTCGAGGCGAAGGTCCGCTTCGAGCTGCCGAGCGACCGTGCCGTCCCGCTCGCCGTCAACCGCGGCAATCCGGCCGTGCTCGCCGACGCCGGCTGCGACTTCTCGCGCGGCGTGCGCGACATGGCCAAGGGCCTGCTCGTCCCCGACACAGGCCAAGGCCAAGAAGCGCTGGCTCGCGCCGCTGGCGAGGGCGTAGGCGATGGGCCTCCACGACCGCATCAACGGGCCGGCGAACGGCAACGGCCCAGCTCCAGCCGGACGGCGGCCTCACGGTCGCCGAGGCGCCCGGTCGAGCACCTGACGGTCGTCGACCCGTACGCCGAGCTGAAGACGCGCGTCCACCACGCGTGCATCGCGAAGCTCGGCCCGGAGCTCTTCACGACGCGAGACGACCGAGGACCTGACCGACCGCGTCATCCGCGCGGTCACCGAGGAGCTGACGCTCGACCGGACGCCGCTCACCCGCGAGGAGCGCCGCGAGCTCGTCCGCGAGATCACCGACGACATCCTCGGCTACGGCCCGCTCGAGCCGTTCCTCCGCGACGACTCGGTCACGGAGATCATGGTCAACAACTTCGACCGGATCTACGTCGAGCGCGCGGGCAAGATCGAGCGCACCGGGCACGACCTTCGTCGACAACGCCCACCTGCTGCGGATCATCGACAAGATCGTCTCGCAGATCGGCCGCCGGATCGACGAGGCGTCGCCGATGGTCGACGCGCGCCTCCCGGACGGCAGCCGCGTGAACGCGATCATCCCGCCGCTCGCGCTGCGAGGGCCCGACGCTCACGATCCGGAAGTTCTCGCGCGACCCGTACACGATGGACGACCTGATCACGTTCGGCTCGCTGTCGGCCAAGGCCGCCCAGTTCCTCGCCGCCTGCGTGCGCGGGAAGCTGAACATCCTGATCTCCGGCGGTACCGGCACCGGCAAGACGACGACGCTGAACGCCCTGTCGGCCTTCGTGCCGGGCGACGAGCGCATCGTGACGATCGAGGACGCGGCCGAGCTCCAGCTCCAGCAGGACCACGTGATCACGCTCGAGTCGCGGCCGCCGAACATCGAGGGCCAGGGCGAGGTCCGCATCCGCGAGCTCGTCCGGAACGCCCTGCGCATGCGCCCCGACCGGATCATCGTCGGCGAGGTCCGCGGCGCCGAGACCCTGGACATGCTCCAGGCGATGAACACGGGCCACGAGGGCTCGCTCACCACGATCCACGCCAACTCGCCGCGCGACGCGCTCTCCCGTCTCGAGACGCTCGTGATGACGGCCGGCGTCGAGCTGCCCCACCGGGCGATCCGCGAGCAGATCGCGAGCGCCTTCGACCTGCTCGTGCAGATCTCACGCCTCGTCGACGGCTCGCGCCAGATCACGCACGTCACCGAGGTGCTCCGCATGGAGTCCGACGTGGTCACGCTCCAGGACATCTTCGTCGCGAAGCCGCCGGACGAGGAGACGCCGCGTCGCCCAGCGCGACGAAGCTGCTGACGCCGCTCCAGTGCACCGGCCTCAAGCCGCACTTCCTCGAGAAGCTGGCCGCCAACGGCGTCGTCCTGCCGCCGAACTTCTTCGAGCGCGACGACAACGACTACCGCTCCACGATGGCCGCGCAGAGCTACCGGAACTTCGCATGAGGCGCAGCTCGATCATCGCTCCGGCGCTCGCCGCTCGCCCTGCTCTTCACCGGCGCGGCGAGCGCCGCTGTCGAGCTCAAGGGCGTGGACGCGAGCGCCTACCCGACCGTCCGCGCCACCGTCGTCACGCCCAGGCCGACGTCGACGCCGCCGCGCCTGCTCGAGAACGGCAGGCCGGTCAGCGCCCTGCTCGCCGAGAACCTCGGCCGCGCGAAGAGCGTCGTCCTCGCGGTCGACCGCTCGCGGTCGATGGCGGGGAAGCCGTTCGGGGACGCCGTCGCCGCCGCGCAGGCGTTCCTGCGGGCGAAGCCGCGCGACGACCGCGTCGCCGTCGCCACCTTCGCGACCGACGCCCGTCCTGCTCACCGGGTTCTCGACCTCGTCGGCCGACGCCCGCAGCGCGCTCGCTGCGATCGAGGTCGACGCGAAGGAGGGGACGACCCTCTACGACAGCCTCGTCCAGTCCGCTCGGGCACTCGCGCTCGGAGTCGCACGCCGGCCGCGTCCTCATCGCCGTCACCGACGGCAACGAGACGCGCAGCGCCGGCCTCGCTCGAGAACGCGATCGCCGTCGCCCGCGAGTCGGGCGTCGCCGTGTACGTCGTCGCGATCGAGAGCGCGCGCTTCAACCCGGCGCCGCTCAAGACGCTGGCGAAGGCGACCGGCGGCTCCTACCGCGGCGCCGGCTCGAGTCGTGAGCTCGGCGCGATCTACTCGAGCATCGCCCGCGAGCTCCAGCGCACGTGGCGGCTCGAGTACCCGACCGCCGCGCGCCCGGGAGAGCGGCTCGAGCTGAAGGCGCTCACCGCGGCCGGGAACGCAGCCTCCGGGCTGACGATTCCCGGCACCGACCGGGCGCGCGCGGACTCCCTGCTGCCCGAGAGCTTCTACCAGGCAGGCACACCGGCCATGGCCCTGCGTGGTCGGGCTGCTCGTCCTGCTCGCGGGCACGTTCGCCCTCGCGGCGGCGCGCGGCGAGCGGCTGCGCAAGCGGCTCGCCCCGCACCTGAACCAGGCGAACGCCCGGGTGAAGCGCAAGCAGGAGCGCGAGCGGCTGGCGATGCTCAGCAGCCTCTTCCGCTTGACCGAGGAGGCGTTCTCGCACTGGAAGCAGTGGCGGACGCTGCAGCGGCTGCTCGAGCGGGCCGACCTGCCGCTGCGCACCGTCGAGTTCGTCTACCTGATGGGCGGCGGCGCGCTCGTGTTCGGGCTGTTCGCGCTGATCGCCGCGCCGGCCACGTTCATGATCCTGCTGCGCCATGCTCGGCCGGCGGCGCGATCCCGTTCGGCTTCGTCTGGTTCAAGGGCAACAAGCGGATCGCCGCCTTCGAGAACCAGCTGCCCGACCTGCTGATCACGCTCGCCGCCTCGCTCAAGGCCGGCCACAGCTTCAAGCAGGGCCTGCAGAGCGTCGTCGACGAGGGCCGTGAGCCGGCGAGCAAGGAGCTCAAGCGCGTCCTCACCGAAGCCCGCCTCGGCCGCCCGATGGACGAGGCCCTGCAGGAGATGGCCCTGCGCGTCGGCTCGAAGAACTTCGACTTCGTCATCACCGCCGTCACCATCCAGCGCCAGGTCGGCGGCTCGCTCGCCGGGCTGATCGACATGGTCGCCGACACGGTCCGGCAGCGGCAGCAGTTCGCCCGCAAGATCCAGGGCCTGACGGCCATGGGCCGCGCGTCGGCCTACGTCCTCATGGGTCTGCCGTTCTTCATCGGATTCATCATCACGATCATGAATCCGCGCTACATGGACCCGCTCTACCACTCGTCCACGGGCCACAAGCTGATCGTCACGGGCCTCATCGCGATGATGGCTTCGGCGCCGTCGATCCTCCGCAAAATCGTCTCCTTCAAGGGGTAATCCATGCTGCTGCTCATCCTCGCTCTCGGCTGTCTCGCAGGCGCCGTCTACTTCCTCGGCGAGCTCGCGACCCTGCCCGCCCGCGAACGGGCCACCTCGGTGCGCCGCGCGGCCACGTACGGCCGCTTCCGCATCCGGGCCGGCCTCGAGCGCGAGAGCCTGCGCGACCGGGCGCTCGTGCCGCTGTCGCAGTCGCTCGCCGGCGCTCGTGCTCAAGCTCAACCCGCGGACGAGCGCCGACGCCGTCTCGCTGAAGCTGCTCGGCGCCGGACTGGGCCAGAAGATCACTCCGACCGGCTTCCTCGCGGCGAAGGGCATCTTCTCGATTGCCGCGGCGGCCCTCGCGCTGGTGCTGATCGGCTCCGCGGGCAAGCGCCGGGCTGTTGTTCGGCCTCTTCCTCGTCCTGGTCGGCTTCTTCGGCCCCGACTACCTCGTGTCGATGTACGCCCGCCGGCGCCGGGAGAACATCCGCGCCGCGCTGCCGGACGCACTCGACCTGCTCGCCGTGAGCGTCGAGGCCGGCCTCGGGCTCGACGGCGCGGTCGCGAAGCTGACCGAGCACATGGAAGGGCCGCTCGCCGACGAGTTCGGGCTGACGCTGTCGGAGATGCGGATCGGCGAGAGCCGGCAGGAGGCGCTGAGGCGCCTCGGCGAGCGCGCCGACACGCCCGAGGTCTCCTCCTTCACCCGCTCGATCATCCAGGCCGACCAGCTCGGCACCTCGCTCGGCCGCATCCTGCGCGTGCAGGCTGCGGACACACGCCTGCGGCGCCAGGCGGCCGCGGAGGAGCGGGCGATGAAGGCCCCGATCAAGATGCTCTTCCCGACCGTCCTCTTCATCTTCCCGGCCATGTTCCTGGTGATTCTCGGGCCGGCGATCCTGAACATCGACGAGCTGTTCTAAGAAGGAGCCAGCCATGGCCGCAGAAGAGCTGCCGCAGAGCGACGATCAGAACCCCGCCGAGCCCCAGGCGGAGCCCGAGCCTGCCGCGAAGGCCCAGGCGGAGACCGAGACGACCGAGGGCGGGTTCGGCACGGGCCTGCGCGCCCAGCTGAAGCGCCGCCGCGAGCCGCGAGGCCACCGAGAGCGCTCCGGCGCCGGAGGCGCCGATCGTGCGCGTCGACCTGTACGCGTCGTCCCCGCCCACGATCTCGACCTCCGACAACGGCAACCGTGCCGACCTCGAGCACCTGCGCGCCGAGCTGTCGGCCGCACTGGCACGAGAGCTCGACCTCAAGCAGGCGCTCTCCGAGCAGGTCGAGGCCTACGAGCGCAAGCTCGGCGACGATCACGAGGCGGCCCGCCACGCCGCCGAGCTCGACGACCACGGCGCCCGCCTCTCCCAGATCGAGGCCGACGTGGCCCAGCGCGAGCGCGCGCTGGCCGCCGAGCGCAAGGCGCTCGAGGAGGAGCGCAAGCGCGCGGCCCAGCTCGAGGCCGAGCTGGCCGAGCAGCAGGCTTCGGCCGCGGGCCGCAAGCAGGAGCTGGCCGGGCTCGAGCAGCGTCTCGCGGAAGCCGAGCGCCGCGTCCAGCAGAGCGCGAGCGCACGCGAAGGCGAGCTCGAGAGCCGCGAGCGCGAGCTGCGCGAGGCCGAGCGGCGCATGGCGAAGATGCTCGCCGACGCCGAGAGCAAGGCGGCGAAGGCGGTCTCCGAGGCCGAGACCCGGGCCGCCAAGGCGCTGGCCGACGCGGAGAGCCGCGCGGCGAAGGCGCTGTCCGAGGCCGAGAGCCGCGCGTCCAAGACCGCGTCCGAGGCGCAGAGCCGCAACACCGGGCTGGAGAAGCGCGAGCAGAAGACCGCTCGCCTCGAGCAGGAGCTGGCCCAGCGCGAGCGCGACCTGCGCTCCCGCGAGGAGGAGCGGAACCGCGCCTTCTCCGATCGGGACGAGGAAGGCCGCCGGCGCGCGAAGGAGCAGGCCCAGCGCGAGCAGAAGCTGTCCGAGCGCGAGGGTCGGCTGACCAAGACCGAGGAGCGCCTGCTCGCGAAGGAGCGCGACCTCGACACCCGGGACTCGGAGCTGGCCGCCTGGCAGGCGCGGATCCACGAGGACGCCGACCGGATGAAGCGTCAGATCGCGGAGCAGAGCTCCGAGGTGCGCGAGGTGCAGTCGCGCCTGTCCGAGGCGGACGCACGCGAGGTCGAGCTCGCTGCCCGCGAGGCCGAGCTGAACCGGCGCGAGTCGTCTCTCGGCCGCGTCGAGAAGAACGAGAACCGCGGTCGCGAGCTGGAGGAGAAGGCCAGGCTCCAGGCGGAGCGCGAGGCCGAGCTGGCCGAGCGCGAGGCCGCGATCGCCGAGGAGGAGGGCCTCGCCGAGTCGCTCAAGAGCCGGATCGAGCGCCGCGAGAAGCGCGTCGCCACGTCAGAGGCCCAGATGCGCGACCGGATCCGGGACATGGACGACCGCGAGGTCGAGCTCGAGCGCCGCGAGGCGACGCACGAGGCCGATCTCGAGATCCGGTCGGACAAGCTGGAGAGGCGCGAGAAGGCTCTCGCCGAGCTCGAGGCACGGCTCGGCGCGAAGGAGAGCGAGATGGCCTCCTACGTCGCGAAGGCGCAGCACGAGCTGCAGCGTCGCGAGTCGGAGTGGTGGGCCAAGAATCTCGGGCAGACGCCCGAGGACGCTGCGACCTCGAACGCGGCGTAGCCCTCACGAGCCTGCGGTAATCGCCGGCGGCCGGAGCCTGGGTCCGGTCGCCGGCTTTCCCCTGCGTCCCCCGCCTCGGTCCAGGGGCGACCGAACCGCGTCGGAGCCCGTCTCGCCGCTCCTCGGCAGCCGTTCTCGGACAGAGGTTGGACGACCCCGGCCGTTCCGAACAGCCCCGTGGAACGATCGTCACGCTCTTGTCACGAAGGCCATGGCCGCGGCGGCCGCGTCCGGGGGCCAGACCGCGGGACATGGCTCGCCGGTGGCGCCGGCCCTCGGCGCGCAGCACGAGAAGGAGCCCGCGCCAGCCGCCAGGCGCGGGCTCCTACTTGGGAGAGCTTCCTACTGGATGCTCTCGTCGATCAGGGCTGCGGAGCCGCGGGACATGTCAGCTGCGATCGAGGTGAAGATCGTCCGCAGCTGCCCCGCGGAGGGCTTGTTGTAGAAATTGGCAGGCCCGGAGGCGATGCCCTGGAGCGCCTGGTAGGCCGTGATCGTGGGCTTCTCGTTGTTGCCGTCCCACGTCTCACAGGTGTTCGCACCGCCGTTCAAGGCATCGAGGTCGTAGCCGATCGAGTAGATGATCGTCCCCTTCGTCTTGATCGGAGCCGCCGACCACATGCCCTGATGACACGGCTGCTTGCGGTACGGCGAGCTACTCGGATAGTAGGTCGGCCCGATGTTCGCCGCGCCGTCGGAGAGGAACACGATGATGTCCTGGACGTCCGAGCGGCCGTGCAGGTCGAGCTCCTTCTGCGCCTCCTCGAGCGCATTCGCGTAGGCGGTGCGGCCGCCGCCCTTCTGGCAGTTGATCGTCGAGACCAGGTTCGACGACGGCTTGAGCATGCCGTTGATCGAGTAGTCGGACGACAGCGGCACGATCGTGTACTTCGCCGTGCGCGAGTTGTAGTTCGGCGTGTCCGGCGTCGAGCACTTGTTGCCGATGCTCGTTGCGGGCGGCAGCACGCCCAGCCCGACCCACTGCGTCTCCGCGTTCATGAAGCCGAGGAAGGTCTTCATGCCGTCGCGGGCGTTGTTGAGGTCGGTGCACGCGGGGTCGTTCGCCCCCGAGTGCGTCTGGCACATCGAGCCCGTGCGGTCGAGGACGAGCATGACGTCGAGCGGCTTGACGCCGCAGGGCGAGCACGCCGTCGACCTGGCCCGGACCGTGAAGTGGTCGACCCCGAGAACCTTTGCGAACATCGTGTCGACGACGGCGCGCTCCTCGACGGTGACCGCGTTGACCGGGTCACAGCCGGGAACCGACTGGATGCACTTCGTCGACACCGAAGTCGTGACGTCCGCGATGTTGTCTCGCTGGTTCTTGCCTCCGTTCGCAGCGCCGTAGTCGCGGGCGATGACCTGCGCGCGAGCCGGATCCGGAAGCTCCATGGCGCCCGCGAGCGCGGCGGCATCAGCCGACGCCTGCAGCGAGCGATGCGTGTAGTAGGCGTACCCGACGTCGAGCACCATCGCGGCCATCCCGAGGAGCACGGCCAGGAACAGGACGATCACGACGACCGCCTGTCCACTCTCCCTAGATGGATGCATGCGGTGGAGGCGTCGGGCGCCTGGAGAGGCTTTGGTGCTCACGCTGTCAGTACCTCCTGAGCGTGAGGCGTGACCGCCCCGCCTCGATTTCTTTCCGTCGCAGGAGCTATCGGCGTTTTGGGCCGCTTGCCAGCCGCCAGAACGAGTGACGAGAACGAGGGATCTTCAGGCCCCCGACGGCTCAGCGCTGTGTCGCCAAAATCCTCCTGAGGCCCGTAAGGAGTTCGTAAGCAGGCTGTTTCACTCAAGGATTCCCCCGTACGATCCGAATCCAGCCATATGCCCGCCCTGCGCAGCGCCCTCCTCGCTTCACTCGTCGTCCTCCTGGCCGCGCTGGCGCCGGGCGCAGCCTCCGGGTCGCGCTACCTCCAGGTCGGGTTGACCGACCACGCAGCTTCGTTGAACGCAGACCCGAAGTTCTTCACGACGGTCGGCCAGCTGCGGGCCGAGGTCCTGCGTGTGAACCTGTACTGGGGCGGGCCCCAGGGCGTCGCTCGCCGCCGGCCCGCGAACGGAGCCGACCCCGGTGACCCCGCCTACGACTGGCGGCGGTACGACCGGGTCGTCCTGAACGCAGCCCGCCAGCGCATCCGGATCGCCTTCTCGATCTTCGCCACGCCCGCCTGGGCGAACCGCGGCCGCGGCACCAACCGGCCGCCCGACGACGCGGTGCACCTGGAGAAGTTCGCCTACGCCGCCGCCGCGCGCTACAGCGGCACCTGGCAGCGCCGCGAGGACGACCTGCGACTCCCCCCGGTGCGGCTGTGGATCGCCTGGAACGAGCCGAACCTCAACCTCGGCTTGGTGCCGCAGTTTCGGAAGGTCAAGGGAAAGTGGGTCATCCAGAGCGCGCGCGAGTACGCACGCATCTGCAACGCGATCTACGACGGCGTGCACGTGACCGCCCTCACGGGGCAGCGCGTCGCCTGCGGCGTGACGGCACCGCGCGGCAACAACGCGCCGAACCAGCGCCGGCCCTCTGTTTCGCCGCTCGCGTTCCTGCGGGCGATGAAGCGCTACGGCGTGCGCACGTTCGACGCGTACGCCCACCAGCCCTACTACGGCGCCCCGCGCGAGACGCCGAGCACGCCGCCCCGCGCGCGGACCGCGGTCACGCTCGGCAACATCGACGTGCTCGTGAAGGAGGTCACGCGCCTCTTCGGGCCCAAGCGGATCTGGCTGACCGAGTACGGCTACCAGACCCGCCCGCCCGACCTCCAGTTCGGCGTCTCCTGGGCGCAGCAGGCGCGCTATCTGGCGCAGGCGTACTCGATCTCGCGTGCGCACCCTCGGATCGACATGCTGCTCTGGTTCCTGCTCCGCGACGAGGACCGCATCGACGGCTGGCAGTCGGGCCTGCTCAGCGTCAACGGCAAGCGCAAGCCCGCCTTCGAGGCCTTCCGCCGCATGCCACGGCTCGCCGAGCCGTTCGTCTTCGACGACGACGGCTACGGCTACAGCTCGCTGCCGCTCGCTTTCCCGGGGGTCTGAGAGAGGCCGTCTGGAGCTTGCCGAGCCGCTGTCCGTGTAGCTACACTTTTTGTAGTTACTACGCCTTCTGAACGGAGAGTGAGACTTTGAGCAAGTTGCTGCTCGTACCCCTGGACGACCTGGTCGTCTTCCCCAGCATGGACGTCACCCTCACGGTCGACACCGGCGACGAGCGAACGCGTTCTGCTCGTGCCGCGGCACGAGAGCGAGTACGCGAAGGTGGGCACGATCGCCGAGGTCGGCGAGCGCATCCGCCTGCCGGGCGGCGGCCGCGCCGTCTCCCTGACCGGCCTCCATCGCGGCGTCATCGGCGCCGCCGAGACAGACTCCTCGGGACGACTGCGCGTCGAGGTCGAGGAGCGGCCCGACGAGATCCCGCCCCCCTCCAAGACCCGCGAGCTCGAGCGCGAGTACCGCGCGGTCGTCGAGGAGATCCTCGAGCTCCGCGGCGACGACGGCCGCGTGTCGGCCTTCGTGCGCGCGATCGCCGAGCCGGGCGCCCTGGCCGACACCTCGGGCTACGCACCCGACCTGAGCTTCGAGCAGAAGGTGGAGCTGCTCGAGACGGTCGACGTGATCGAGCGGCTCGAGCTGGCTCTGCGCCTGCAGCGCGAGCGGCTCGCCGAGCTGCAGGTGCGCAAGCGCATCCGCGACGACGTCGAGGACGACGCGCAGCGTCAGCAGCGCGAGTACGTCCTGCGCAAGCAGCTGGAGTCGATCCGCAAGGAGCTCGGCGACGACGACGCGTCGGTCGCCGAGGAGTACCGCACGAAGATCGCCGAGGCAGAGATGCCCGACGCCGTGCGCGAGCAGGCCGAGCGCGAGCTCGACCGGCTCGAGCGGATGGGCGAGGGCAGCGGCGAGTCCTCGATGATCCGGTCGTACCTCGACTGGCTCGTGTCGGTGCCGTGGTCGAAGCGCTCCGACGAGCGCCTGGATCCCGCGCACGCGCGCGAGGTCCTGGACACCGACCACGCCGGCCTCGACGACGTCAAGGACCGCATCGTCGAGTACCTGGCCGTGCGCAAGCTCCGCACCGACCGCGGGATCGAGCCCGACAAGAAGTCGGGCGCGATCCTGACCCTGGTCGGACCGCCCGGGACCGGCAAGACCTCGATCGGCGAGTCCGTCGCCCGCGCCCTCGGTCGCGAGTTCGTGCGCATGTCGCTGGGCGGGATCCGCGACGAGGCCGAGATCCGCGGGCACCGGCGCACCTACATCGGCGCCCTTCCCGGACGCCTCGTCCGCGCGCTCCGCGACGCGGGGACGATGAACCCGGTGATCATGCTCGACGAGGTCGACAAGGTCGGCGCCGACTGGCGCGGCGACCCCTCGGCCGCGCTGCTCGAGGTGCTCGACCCGGCGCAGAACCACTCGTTCCGCGACCACTACCTCGACGTCGAGCTCGACCTGTCCGAGGTCTTCTTCATCGCGACCGCGAACATGATCGAGACGATTCCCGGCCCGCTGCTCGACCGGATGGAAGTCATTCGCTTCGACGGCTACACGGTCGACGAGAAGGTCGCGATCGCGCGCGGCTACCTGTGGCCGCGCCAGCGCGAGCGGAACGGCCTGCTCGAGGACGAGGTCGAGGTCGCCGACGACGTGCTGTCGACGGTCGTGACCGAGTACACGCGCGAGGCCGGCGTCCGCCAGCTCGAGCGCGAGCTCGGCAAGGCGCTGCGCAAGACCGCCACGCGGATCGCCTCGGAGCACGTGGAGCCGCCGGTGATCGTGGACCTCGACGTCGTCCGCGATGCGCTCGGGCGGCAGAAGTTCTTCCAGGAGGCGGCCGAGCGGACAGCGCTGCCGGGCGTGGCGACCGGGCTCGCGGTGACGGGCACCGGCGGCGACGTCCTCTTCGTCGAGGCGACCTCGATGGCCGGCGACAAGGACGGCCTCGTCCTCACCGGCCAGCTCGGCGACGTGATGAAGGAGTCGGCGCGGATCGCGCTCTCCTACGTGCGCGCCCACGCCGAGGAGCTCGGAATCGACGAGTCGGCCTTCGAGGACCGCTCGTTCCACCTGCACGTGCCGGCGGGCGCGATCCCGAAGGACGGGCCCAGCGCGGGCATCACGATGACCACGGCGCTCGCCTCGCTGCTGTCAGGCCGGCCGGTTCGGCACACGGTCGGGATGACCGGCGAGGTCACGCTGCAGGGCCGGGTCCTGCCGATCGGCGGGCTCAAGCAGAAGGTGCTAGCGGCCCACGCGGCCGGGCTGACCGACGTGATCCTGCCCGAGCGGAACCGGCCCGACCTGGACGACGTCCCCGCCGACGTGCGGGAGGCGATGAGCTTCCACCCCGTGATGAGCCTCGGGGAGGTGCTCGACCTGGCTCTCGAGCCGGCTTCGGATGCGGTGCAGGAAGTGCGCTCCGCTGCCTGAGGAGGTCCGCCGGGCGGCGGACCTCCTCGAGCGGCGCTGGCTCCTGTCCGTGCTGTACGCAGCGCAGGCCGGAGCCCTGCGGTTCAACGAGTTCAAGCAGGTGCTCGGCAGCGTCCCACCGCGGACGCTGGCGCAGCGCCTGACCGAGCTCGAGGAGGCGGGGCTGCTCGAGCGCCGCGTGGTCGACGCGCGGCCCCCGCGGGCCGAGTACCGGCTGACCGAGACGGGCGAGCGCTTCGGCGAGGTCGTGCGCGCGCTCTCGCTCCTCGCCTAGCGGCTTCCTGCTGCCGTTGACACCTGGGGCCATTCTGTGAGATGAAGGCCGCGCCTTGATGCGGCCGCCCATGCGGGTGGACGGTGAGTTGGACGCCCGAACAAGGAGGCAACCTTGCGACTTCTCCGGATTCTCCTAGCCGCAGCGCTCGGCGCTGCCACGTACCTCGCGTTCGCGGCCCCTGCGGGCGCCGACCCACCGACGCGGGAGCCGTTTGTGAACATGGGCGGCACAATCCCGGCCGGAATCGGCTGCGCGGACTTTCCGATCGACATCGCGATCAACGTCGACCAGCAGACGGTCAAGACGTTCTTCGACAAGGACGGCAACCCGATCCGCCAGACGATCACGGGGCGGCTGATCCTCACGGTCACGAACGGGACGACACAGAAATCCCGGACCTACCGCCTGGGCGGGGCCTCGCACATCACGTTCGGCGCCGACGGGTCCGTGACGATCGTCGTGACAGGGAACAGCCTGGTGATCCTGTTCCCGAACGACGTGCCGCCGGGCCCGAGGACGGAGAAGGGCTCCGGCCGCATCGTCATTCGGATCGATGCCCTGTTCACGCTCGTCTCGCGCGTAGGCCGCGTCGAAGACGTCTGCGCGGCGCTCGCGCCGTAGCCCCGCACGCTGCCGGGCCTGACCCCGCGTACGCCGTGCCGGGGTCGGGCCCCTGCTGTCAGGAGGCGAGCATCTTGCGCAGCACGAACGGGAGGATCCCGCCGTGGCGCAGGTACTCCCGCTCGCGCGGGGTGTCGAGCCGCAGCCGCGCGCGGAACTCCTTGTCGTCGGCGCGCACCGTCACCTCGCGCGCCTCACCGTTCTCGACGCCCGCGACCGAGAACGTCTCGCGCCCGGTCAGCCCGAGGGACTCGCGACCCTCCCCGTCCATGAACTGGAGCGGCAGGATCCCCATCATCAGCAGGTTCGAGCGGTGGATCCGCTCGTAGCTCTCGGCGATCACGGCCCGCACGCCGAGCAGGTTCGGCCCCTTCGCCGCCCAGTCGCGGGACGAGCCCGAGCCGTACTCGGCGCCCGCGATCACGACGAGCGGCGTCCCCTCCCCGAGGTAGCGCGTCGCGGCGTCGTAGATCGTCATCTCCTCGCCGCTCGGGACGTGCACGGTCCACGTTCCCTCGCTCCCGGGCACCATCAGGTTTCGCAGGCGCACGTTGGCGAACGTCCCGCGCACCATCACCTCGTGGTTTCCGCGTCGCGCCCCGTAGGAGTTGAACTGGCTGCGGTCGACGCCGTGCTCGATCAGGTAGCGGCCCGCCGGGCTCTCCGGCTTGATCGAGCCGGCCGGGGAGATGTGGTCGGTGGTGACCGAGTCGCCGAGGATCACGAGGCAGCGCGCGCCGGCGACGTCCTCGACCGTTCCGGGCTCGGGTGACATCCCGTCGAAGTACGGCGGCAGCCGGACGTAGGTCGAAGCCTCGTCCCATTCGTACAGGTCGCCGTCGGGCACCGGCAGCGCCCGCCAGCGGTCGTCGCCGGTGAAGACGTCCGCGTAGGTGCGCTTGAACATCTCGTCCTGGACGGCCGAGACGATCGTCTCCTGCACCTCCTTCGCACTCGGCCAGAGATCGCGCAGGTAGACGTCCTCGCCGTCGGAGCCCTGGCCGATCGGGTCGGCGACGATGTCGACGTCCATCCGTCCCGCCAGCGCGTAGGCGACGACGAGCGGCGGCGACGCGAGGTAGTTCGCCTTCACCTCCGGGTGGATGCGCGCCTCGAAGTTGCGATTGCCCGAGAGCACCGAGCAGACGACGAGGTCGCCCTCGCCGATCGCCGCCGAGATCTCCTCGGGCAGCGGCCCGGAGTTCCCGATGCAGGTCGTGCAGCCGTAGCCGACCGTGTGGAACCCCAGCTGCTCGAGGTACGGGCGTCAGCCCGGCGCGCTCGAAGTACTCGGTCACGACCTTCGAGCCCGGCGCCAGCGACGACTTGACCCAGGGCTTGCGCTGGAGACCCCGCTCGACGGCGTTCCTCGCCAGCAGCCCGGCCGCGAGCATGACGGCGGGATTGGAGGTGTTCGTGCAGCTCGTGATCGCCGTGATCACGACGGCTCCGTGCTCGAGCTCGAACTCCTGCCCGTCATAGGCGACCTTGACCGGCTCGGCGCGCTCGGCCACGACCGTGGTCGGCACAGCAGGAGGAGGATCGGGCTGCGCATCCACGTCCGTCGGCGTCCCCGGGTGCTGGTCGACGGTGGGGTCGCTCGCGGGGAAGGTCTCGGCGAGCGCCTCGTCGTGTCCCGAGTCGTTGTAGTCGACCCCGAAGCTCTCGAGCGCGGCGAGGAACGAGTTCTTGGCGTCCGACAGCGGCACCCGGTCCTGCGGCCTGCGCGGTCCCGCCAGCGAGGGCTCGACATCGGCGAGGTCGAGCTCCAGAACCTGCGAGTAGGTCGCCTCCTCGTCCGGGTCGTGGAAGAGGCCCTGCTCCTTGCAGTACGCCTCGACCAGCGCGATCCGCTCCGCCGGGCGCCCGGTCATGCGAAGGTAGTCCAGCGTGGCCTCGTCCACGGGGAAGAAGCCGCACGTCGCCCCGTACTCCGGAGACATGTTCCCGAGCGTCGCCCGGTCGGCGAGCGGAAGGCCCGCGAGGCCCTTGCCGAAGTACTCGACGAACTTGCCCACCACGCCTGCCGAGCGCAGGATCTGCGTCACGGTGAGAACGAGGTCGGTCGCAGTCGCGCCCTCTCGAAGCTGGCCCGTGAAGCGGAAGCCGAGCACTTGCGGCACGAGCATCGAGATCGCCTCGCCCAGCATCGCGGCCTCGGCCTCGATCCCGCCGACGCCCCAGCCCAGCACGCCCAGGCCGTTGACCATCGTGGTGTGCGAGTCCGTGCCGACGAGCGTGTCGGGGAACGCCCGGCCGTCGCGGGTCTCGACCACGCGCGCGAGGAACTCGAGGTTGACCTGGTGGACGATGCCCGTGTTCGGCGGGACGACCTTGAAGTTGTCGAAGGCCTGCTGACCCCAGCGCAGGAAGGCGTAGCGCTCGCCGTTCCGCGCATAGTCCTGCTCGACGTTCTTGGGCAGCGCGGCCCGGCTGGCGAAGGCGTCGACCTGGACGGAGTGGTCGATCACCAGCTCCGCCGGAAGCAGCGGGTTGATCCGGGCGGGGTCGCCGCCCAGGTCCCGCATCGCGTGGCGCATCGCCGCGAGGTCGACCACCGCGGGCACGCCTGTGAAGTCCTGGAGCAGCACGCGCGCGGGCGTGAACGAGATCTCAGCGGTCGGGTCGGCCTTCGCGTCCCAGCGCGCGACCGCCTCGACCTCCTGCGCGCCGGCCTCGCCGTCCGCCTCCGCACGCAGGACGTTCTCGAGCAGGATCCGCAGCGTGTACGGCAGCCGGAAGACGTCGTACTGCGACTGGAGCGCGTCGAGCCGGACGATCTCGTAGCTCTGGCCCCCGACGCTGAGCGTCGAGCGGGCTCCGAAGCTGTCGCGGTCGGCCATCGAGCTCAGGCTATCGGCTGGCCGCTATAGCACGTTCGCTATGCTATCGGGTATGAAGTACCAGGATCGCGGCGCTTTCGAGCGGCTTCGTGAACGGATCGCCGGGGCCGAGAACGGCTGGTTCTTCTCGCAGATCGCCGAGCGCGTCGCCGCCCGGCGGCAGGAGCTCGGCCTCTCGCAGCAGCAGCTCGCCCAGTTGACGGGAACGACCCAGTCGGCGATCGCCCGGCTCGAGACCGGAGGACGCCCGCCGCGGATCGACACCCTGCTCAAGATCGCCGAGGCACTCGACTGCGACCTCGTGGTCGACCTGCAGGCCCGACCCGGCGGATGAACTTGACGTGAAGACCGGCCCGGACGGTGTTTCCTCGCGAGAGGCTCGGGTAGGCGTTCTCTACCGAAACACAACCCGAGGGGGTCACGCATGGCAGAAGTTCGCGAATCGATCGAGGTGAACGTCCCGGTCTCGACGGCGTACAACCAGTGGACGCAGTTCGAGGAGTTCCCGCAGTTCATGGACGGCGTCGAGTCGGTCGAGCAGACCGGCGACACGCAGCTGCACTGGGTCGCCGAGTTCGGCGGCAAGCGCCACGAGTGGGACGCGAAGATCGTCGAGCAGGAGCCCGACCAGCGCGTCGCCTGGAGCTCCGTCGACGGCAAGGGAACCGGCGGCATCGTCACGTTCCAGTCGCTCGGTCCGGACACCACCAAGGTCGAGGTCGAGATGACGTGGGAGGCCGAAGGCGTGGTCGAGTCGATCGGCAGCGCGATCGGCTCTGACGGTCGCCGGGTCAAGGGCGACCTGGAGCGCTTCAAGGAGCAGATCGAGTCGCAGGGCGCCGAGAGCGGAGCCTTCCGCGGCGAGGTCCACTCCGGTCAGAAGACCAACTAAGGGGCGACGCTCAGCGAACGCGGTAGGGGGCGCAGCTACGCGCTGCGTTCCCTGCCCGGTCCCACGCCGTCACGCACGAACGGTAGGCGCCTGCCGCGAGCCCCCGGGAGAGCGGACGGCTGCTGTACAGCGTCTGCCGCTGGGCCCAGGTGACGGTGCGGAAGGCGGCGGTCGCACGCGCGGCCTCACGGCCCTTGCGCATCAGCGTGGCACGGAGCCGGACGAGGCCGCGGTCGTCGCCCGCGCGGGCGGCGAAGAACGCTGTTTGGCCGCGTTGCGCCACGCCGCCGAGCGCCCGCACCCGCGGCGTCGTTCGGTCGCGCCCGCCCGCGCCGCCGCGCTTGATGCCGAGAAACGACCACGTCTCGCTCGTCGCGCTCGCAGCGCCGGTCATGCTGACGCGCCAGTAGTACCGGCCCGAATAGATGCGGTTCGGCCTGAAGCTCGTCTTGCAGTTCACGTTCCGCACCGGGCAGGCGAAGGTGTTCTCGACGACGTTCTGCGTCAGCGCCTCGTCGGTTCCCGTGCGGACGACGACGAGCACGTTGCCGCTGGAGGGTGCATCTCGCCAATCGATCTTCCAGCCGAACGGCGTAGCCGAGCCGAGGTCGGGCGAGCCGACCACCGTCGCCCCGTTTGCCGGGGTGACGAGCGCGATCTCCGGGACAGCAGCCGGCGACCCACCCGCGCCGGCCGTGAGGCCGAGGGCGAGCAGAGTCAAGGCGAGGACGAGGGCGGCGGCGCGCAGAACACTTGAACGATCGGCGGAAACGCGATCGTGCCCCTATCCCTCGGTCAAGGAATCAGGTCGTCGACCTCGTCCTTCGCCCGCTCGAGCCCGTAGGCGATCTCGTGCGCGCGCGCCATCAGCGCGGCGCTCATCGTCTGCCGTGCCTCGACCATGCGCTCGACCTGACCCTCGATCGACCCGCTGTCGCCGGCCGAGGCCTGCGTCGGGGACTCGCCGAGGTAGGACGCCGCGAGAAAGAGCCCGGTCGCGCAGGAGGAGACGAGCAGGAAGAAGGAACTGCGCCGCAAGTCCTCTCACGGTAGGCGGACGCGCGCCTCCTTTCGATCACCGTGAAGGGTGAGTCGCCCGCGACGGACGTACCAGAGCGCCTTGCGGCGGCTGAGCCGACAGCCCTAGGCTCGGTGACGTGCACGGCCGTCGACACGAGGCCGAGCAGGAGGACGCTCCCGCTCGGGAGACCGCCCCGGCCGCCGCGCCGGACCTGGCCCTGCTGACTTTGCAGCGCCAGGCGGGGAACGCCGCCGTCACGCGGCTTCTGCAGCGCGACGACGCCCCCTCGTTCAGCCCGGTGCGCCCGGGCTCGCAGCTCGGCATGCGGCCCACTGCGCCGAGCGTGCTCGACTACGCGCCCGCCGGCGCGCCCGAGCACGGCGCCGCGGTCGACGCCGTCGTCGCCTGGTTCCGTGCGGCGGCCGCCGAGATCACGAGCGGTCGCTCGGCCGGCTTCTTCCAGTCCGTGCCGGAGCTCGTCAAGGCCGCCCGCGAGCTGCCTTGGAAGGCGGCCGGCAAGAGCGGCAAGGTCGGAGACCAGATGAACGCGAGCGCGGTCGAGACGCTGCTGCGCGAGGAGGCCAAGAGCAGAGGAGTTCGCCTGCTCGAGCATCGCTCGCTGACCGACAAGGCCGGAGCCCGCTCGGAGGCCGCGGCGATCATGGAGGCTCTCGGACGCATCCCGACCGAGATCGAGTTCGGTGGCGAGGGCGCGAAGCTCGTCGTCTCGATCGCGGGCAAGGTCACCGGCGAGGTCGGCGGCGGCAAGGGCGGAGCGAAGCTGAGTGTCGAGGGCTCCGCGGAAGGCGGCGAGGCAACCTACACGCCGCCTGGCGGCGGGCCGAAGATCGGCGTGAAAGGCGGCCCGGAGGGCGCCGGCGCCTCGATCATGTTCAGCGGCAACAAGGTCAGCATCGACGTGACGGACAAGCAGGTGAAGGCCGAGGTCAAGGCCGGCGATCTGGTGACAGTGAAGGGGAGCGCGGGCACGGACAAGGACGGCGTCTTCGCCTGGCGCGCGGACATCCAGGTCGGCACGCTCGGCAAGATCGCGACCGTCGAGGACCTCGCGAAGCTGATGATCGGCGCGCAGGACACCTTCGGAAAGGCGGCCGGCGACCTCTCCAAGGGACTGAGCGTCGACAAGGCGAAGGAGCATGGCGGCGCCGTGAAGGAGGCGGTCACGAAGGTCGTCGCCGCGGCCGAGAAGAGCGCCAAGCAGCAGAAGAAGGGCGGCTGGGGAGCCGGCCTCTCGGCGGGCGGGGACGAGCGCGGCGGCTGGACCGTCGGCATCACCTTCAGCTGGAGCTGGTGAAGGGAGCGGGAAGCCAGCTCGAATGACGAAGGGGCCGGCATGGCCGGCCCCTTCGATCCCGCTCTGCGCGATCTTTTGGCGGGAAGCTCGTCCAGTGGACGGAGCTAGCGCACGACCTTCACGTCGTCGACGTACGCGCCCTCGAGCTGCAGGATCGGGTCGCTCGTGAAGCGGAACCGCACCTGAACCTGACCGGCCGGCGCGTCGAACGCGACCTTCTCGGTCGTGAAGGCGGGATAGTCGAAGTTCATCCCGTCGAACGCGGTCTCCGGGCTCCAGTCGTTGGCATCCGCGTCCCACCGCCAGCTGGCGGCGTTCCAGTCGGTGCCGTTGGACGACCACTCGACCACGACGACGTCGCAGCCACAGCCGCCCTCGGTGTTCCGCTTGTTCGCGAACTCGACCTGCGCCCAGCCGCCCCCGTGCTGGAAAGCCGGCGAGACGAGCGTCGTGGTCGTGTCGTGCAGGTACGGGGCGACGCCGAAGCTCGCAGCCGATGCGTTACCGGCGTGCGTCCGCTTCCACGAGGTGAGCCCCGTCGCGTCGGACGTCGCCGTCGTCCAGCCCTCGTCGCCCAGGTCGAAGGCGAACGGCCCGGCGACCGTGGTGCCCGTCGCGGCCGGCGGCTTCGTCGGCAGCGGCCGCGGCGTGATCGGGCAGCCGCCGGTCGTGCCGGGCATGGGCGTGTCGAAGCAGTACGTCCAGATCCCGCGGCCGTAGGTGGCGACGACGAGCAGGTTCGGATCGTCCGGCTTCAGGTTGGTGGTGCTGATCGGCACCACCGGGAGACCCTGGAGGTACGAGTAGCTCGGAGTGCCCTTCGGGTTGGTCGCGAAGACGCCGACGTCGGTTCCGACGATCAGCTGACGGCCGCGGAGGGTGACCGAGGTCGCCGGGACGTCCGGCAGGTTGCCCGAGACGTCCGTGAACGTCTGGCCGCCGTTCGTCGACTTGAAGACGTGACCCTCGCCGACCCGCGCGTTCTGGTCGCCGAGCGCTCCCGGCGGCACCCAGCGCCGGCTGTAGCCGCCGAGGGTGACGTAGATCGTCTTCTTGGTCGCGTCGGACGGGTCGATCGTGATCGCCGTGATGAACCGCTCCGGCAGACCCTCTGCGCCGGCGATGTGCCAGCCGTCCGGCTGCATCCGCTGCGCCGGCTTGTCGCCGCCGACGTTCGTGGCGATGCCGCTGTTGAACGGCGTCGTCGCGTTGAGGATGTCGCAGAGGCCGCAGTACGCGACGTAGGTCGCGTCGCCGAGCGTGTCGAGCGCCGACACCTGGTTGGCCGGGTCGGTCGTGCTCGGCGCCGCTCCGGAGTCACCGGGCTTCTTGTACGTGCCGAGGTCGTACACCTTCGTCCACGGGTGGTCGCCGCAGCACTCGGTGGCGACGCCGCCCGGCGTCGGGTCTCCGAGCACCGGCGGAGTCGTCTGGCCGGTCGTCTCGGGCCCGTAGATCGTCTCGACGACTTCGTTGCCGCCCGTGACGAGGTGGTTCGCATCGGTCGCGTCCATCTCGAACGGGTTGACGAAGCGGGCGTTCGTGACCGGCGGAACCATGTCGCGCCAGGTCTTGCCGCCGTCGGTCGTGACGGCCATGTCGCCGTAGACGTACGCCTCGTAGGCGACGTCCGGGTTGGCCGGGTCGACCTCGGCGAAGGTGCCGTCGCCGCCGAACGTCTCGAACTGCTCACGCGTCCGCGGGTCGATCTTCATGTGGCCGTTGTCCTGCAGGCCGGCCCAGACCGTGCCGTCGTTCGCCATCGCGACGTCGTACGGCAGCAGCGTCGAGAAGCCGTCCTGGTTGCCGTCGCCCCAGCCGCCGTTGTCCATCTCGCCGGTCGGGCCGGTGTGCTGCTTGTAGAAGCCGCCGTCGTTGCCGAGCGCGAGCGTGAAGCCACCCAGGCCGTCCGGGATCCAGAGACCCTCCTGCTGGTCGGGGTGGGTCGTGTTGCTGACGTCCGGCTCGCGGTTGGTCGGGCAGGCCGGAAGGCCGAGGTTGAGCATCAGGCAGCTCTTGCCGGCGAAGTAGCGGCCGATCACCTTGAACTTCGACGGCCCGTCCTGCGCCAGCGGAAGCTCGTTCTGCCAGACCTCCTCGAGGCCGAACGCGAGCCGCGTCGGCACGCCCGTCGCCGTCTGGCGCGTCGGGTCCGGGGAGATCCACTCGTTGTACCAGGCCTGGACGCCGGGCTCGTAGCCGAGCGCGGTGCCCGTTCCGACGAGCGCCGAGCCCGTGGTCGGGTCCTTGGCGATCGCCTGGTCGTCGGCCATCTTCGTCCAGGTGGCGCCGAAGTCGGCGGAGACGTAGATGCCGTTGAGGACGCTGCCGGCGCCGCCGCGCGGATCGGGCACGCCGTTGACGTCGAGGATGTCGAGCTGCCCGTTGAGGGCGGCCGCGTCCTGCACGATCGCGTACAGGTAGTCGTGGTCCTGGAGCGAGCCGGTCGTGGTGCCGAACTCGATCCGGCCGATGCGCTCCTGCGGCGTGAAGCCCGAGCCGCCGAGCTTGACGAACGTGCTCGGCGAGCCGCTCGTGGAGCGGTAGAGGCCGTTGTACGACGACTGCTCGGTGCCGTCGGGGTTCTTGCGGGCGCCGGCCCGCCAGCCGATCGCCGCGACGACAGTGCCCGCGGCCACGTTCGGGTTGACGCCGCCCGGCGCCTTGATCGCCACGTCGGTGACCATGTTCGCGAGGGCGCAGTGACCGCCGCCCTGCGACGCCCGAGCACTCGCCCGTCGGCAGGTTCACGTTGGTGTACGTCTTGCCGCCGTCGATCGAGCGGTAGAGCCCGTACGACGTGCCGGCGTAGACCTCGAGCGGGTTGGTCGGGTCGACCTCGATCGCGAAGCCGAGGGCGCCGTCGGGAATCCCGCTCGCCTTGGCCCACGTGGTGCCGAGGTTGGTGCTGTAGAACGCGCCGTAGCCCGTGTAGCCGCCGCTGCCGTAGGTGCCGTCACCGCTGATCGCGACGAGGGTGCCGCCGTTGGCCGGGCTCCAGCCGACAGCGCCGACGATCTGGCTCGGCAGGTTGTCGCCGATCGAGCTTCCAGCTGTCGCCGAGGTTGTCGGACTGCCAGATGCCGCCCGGTGCCCTTCGCGGCGAAGAGCCGCTTGCCGACGGGGTCGTAGGCGAGGCTGTCGAGCCGGCCCATGTTGTCGACGAGGCCGAGGCCGTTGACGCGGTCGTAGTCGGGATGGTCGACCTGGAGCGGGCCCCTGCCGTAGGACTCCCACTTCCCGGAGGTGCCGGTCGTCTTGCTGGCCTTGGCCACGGCCTTGGCCGCGGTCAGAGCCGCGCCGTAGGCGCCGGGAGCGACCTTGTCGTACGGCGCGCTCCGGACGGACTCGAGGCCTTCCTGGCGCTGGAGCAGCTCGATCAGCTTCTCCGGATGCTTGGCCCCGTTGATGCACGTGCTGTTGGCGAGCACCTCCTGGTGGAGCGTCTCGACCTCGCGGATGCCGGCCCGATGCTCGGCAGCCTCCTTGTCGGCGACGAGCTCGTAGCCCGTCGGACAGCACGGCGGCCGACGCGTTCGCATCGGAGCGAAGGTGGGTGGCCCCAGCAGTCGCGAGACCGAGGAGAGCGACAACCGCAACGGCGAGACCGCCGCGGCGCCACAGGCGCTTACGGTGCATTTGAAGACTCCTTCTCGAGGGCAGATCGCGCAGAACTCGTGGCTTGTAGCCGCGATTCGCGGTTTTGTAACCAGGAGAAAAGGCGTGGTTTCGGCCGTTTTTCGGCCCGAATCTCCACGATTGACCTGTCAGTCGAATTCGACTGACGAGTCAGTCGCGGCGATTGACTCGTCAGTCGGGGAGGCGCGGACTGGCCGCGCCTCCCCGAGCACTCGAGGCGCTAGCGTGCGAACGAGCGCGGTGCCGCTGTTGCCCTGGAGGTAGCCGGGCGCAGACGGCACGAGCACGCGAACACGCGCCGTGCGCGGCAGGCGAGCCGTGAAGCTGATCGCCGAGCCGGTGCCGAGGCGGACGCGCTCGCACCTTGACCCAGGTGCTGCCGCTGCAGGCGCTGGAGCGTGACGATCTTGCCGCGGTACGGGACGAGCGCGGTGACCTTCGCGTAGAGGCGACCGGTCCTCGCGTTCAGGACACGCAGCCGAACAGCCGGCCGAACGTAGACGATCGGCGCTGTCGCGCTCATCGTGCTTGCCCCACTCCGACGTGGTACTCGGTGCGGATCCGCGGTCGCACGCGGACGCTCCAGCTCACCGTCCGACTCGGTGAGGACCGGAGTCCTCGTCTCGACGCCCTGGTACGGCTTGCCGACGACGATCACCTGCTGGCCGCGGCACCGGCCGAGATGCTGCCGGAGAGCTCGAGCGACGAGCCGAGGACGATCTGCGCGCGGTGCGCGCGATCGTGACCGAGCGCGCCACCGGTGGGCCGCACCGTGATCGTTCCCTTCTCGCCGCCCTCGGCCGTCGTGGTAGGGAACGCGCCTGCACGCGGGAAGGTGAACGAGCAGGATGTCGCCCGGCAGCAGCACCGGCGAAGCTGAAGGCGCCTCCGTCGGCTGACGACCTGACGCTTGACGGAGTCGTTGTTCGTCCACGTCACCGTGTCGCTTGCGCCGATGGTGACCGCGGCCGGCGCGAAGCCCGAGTTCGTGATCGAGATCGCCGTCGCGGCGGTGGCGGGAGCCGCGGTCGCAAGAGCGAGCGGCACAAGTGCTAACAGCAACAGCTTTCTCATTGGAACCCCCTTGGTGTCTTCGGGTCCCGTACCCGGGCGGGAGCTCGATAGACATGGAAATGGGCGAATTCACAAATCGCTTACGCGGACGAGTACCTCCGCTGCCTTCGGGGAACACGGCCCCGATGGACTTCCGCCGCGTTTCGTCCCTTCCGCCCTACGTCTTCGCGGTGACCGAGCAGTTGAAGCTGGAGCTGCGGCGAGCCGGGCACGACGTGATCGACCTCGGTTTCGGCAACCCCGACCTCGCGTCGCCGGAGGCGGTGGTCGAGAAGCTGGCCGAGGCGGCCGCGAAGCCGCGCAACCACCGCTACTCGGCGAGTCGTGGGATTCCGAAGCTGCGGAGCGCGATCTGCGACCTGTACCGGACACGCTTCGGGGTCGAGCTCGATCCCGAGACCCAGGCGGTCGCGACGATCGGCGCGAAGGAAGGGCTCGCGCACCTGATGTGGGTGCTCGTCGAGCCGGGCGACACGGCCGTCGTGCCCACTCCGGCGTATCCGATCCACCTCTACGCGCCCATCCTGGCCGGTGCGAGCGTGATCCAGGTCGAGCTCGGCAGCTCGGACGATCTCTACGACCGGCTCGCCGAAGCACTCGCAACCGCGCGCCCGCGGCCGCGGGCCCTGATCGTGTCGTTCCCGCACAACCCGACGACGCGTGTCGTCGACCTCGGGTTCATGGAACGGCTGGTGGCGCTGGCGCGCGACAACGAGGCCCTCGTCGTGCACGACTTCGCCTACGCCGACATCTCGTTCGACGGCTATCGGCCGCCCTCGATCCTCCAGGTTTCGGGCGCCGACGAGGTCGCGGTCGAGACCTACTCCCTGACGAAGTCGTTCTCGATGGCGGGCTGGCGCGTCGGCTTCGCGCTCGGCAACGCACCGGCGCTCGCAGCGCTCGCTCGGCTCAAGTCGTATCTCGACTACGGAACCTTCCAGCCGATCCAGATCGCGTCCATCGTCGCCCTGAACGAGGAGCGTGACTATCCCGCCGAAGCGTGCGAGATCTACCGCAAGCGACGCGACGTGCTCTGCGACGGGCTCGCCCGCGTCGGTTGGCACGTGGAGCGGCCGCTCGGGACGATGTTCGTCTGGGCGCCGATCCCGGAGCCCTACCGGGAGCTCGGCTCGCTCGAGTTCGCGGTCAAGCTGACCCGAGAGGCGCACGTGTCGGTGAGCCCCGGTGTCGGGTTCGGCCCAGGCGGCGAGGGGTTCGTGCGCTTCGCGCTCGTCGAGAATCAGCAGCGGATCGCCCAGGCCGTGCGCGGAATCCGCCGCGCGCTCCCGGAGCTGGACTCGGCCCGCAGCGACGGCCCTCCGCGCTAGACCTGTCCCCGGTCCGTAAAGTCGCGGTAGCGGTGTGGTAGGCACTCGCGGACGACTCAGAAGGAGGAGGACGAATGGCTCTGCAAATCGGCGACACAGCACCGGATTTCGAGGCTGATACGACGGAAGGCCGGATTCGCTTTCACGAGTGGATCGGCGAGTCGTGGGCGATCCTCTTCTCCCACCCGAAGGACTTCACCCCGGTCTGCACGACCGAGCTCGGCTACATGGCCAAGATCAAGCCGGATTTCGAGAGCCGGAACGTCAAGGTCATCGGGCTGTCCGTCGATCCGGTCGACAAGCACTCGGACTGGGCCAAGGACATTGAGGAGACGCAAGGGCAGGCGCCGAACTATCCGGTGATCGGCGACGCCGACTTCAGCGTCTCGAAGGCCTTCGGCATGCTTCCCAGCGACGTTTCGGGCGACCCCGCCGACCGGACGCCGGCCGACAACCAGACCGTGCGCAACGTCTTCGTCGTCGGGCCGGACAAGAAGATCAAGCTGATCCTCGTCTACCCGATGACGACCGGCCGCAACTTCGACGAAGTGCTGCGGGTGATCGACTCGCTGCAACTGACGGCCAAGCACAAGGTGGCGACGCCGGTCAACTGGAAGCAGGGCGAGGACGTCATCATCGCCGGCTCGGTCTCCAACGAGGAGGCCAAGGAGACCTATCCGGACGGCTGGGAATCTCCGAAGCCGTACATCAGGATCGTGCCGCAGCCGCGCTAGGCGACGTCGTCACAGGCGATAGGCTTCCGGCCACGGATTCACGGTCCCGCGTCTTGCGAAGACGCGGCGGCTGCGCTGCGGAGGACCCGACGGAGACTGAAACCCCGTCCGAGAGGAGACCCGCATGCCCGCCGATCCGATCGCACCGTGGCCGCTGGTCAAGCGCGGCGACAAGATCTTCCCCGTGCGCCCGCTGCAACAGCTCCTGCGCGCGCGCAGCCACCCCGTCGCGGTGGACGGGATCTTCGGCCCCATCACCGAGTCCGCGGTCAAGGCGTTCCAGCAGAGCAAGGGTCTCGCGGCCGACGGCATCGTCGGCCCGAACACGTGGCCGAAGCTGATCGTCCAGGTCAAGAAGGGCAGCACGGGAGACGCCGTACGTGGTGTCCAGGAGGTGATGAAGTTCCACGACCTCTCGGACGGCGAGGGGCCCGGGGTTCAGATCGACGGCATCTTCGGCCCGCGCACCGATGCCTGGGTGCGCGGCTTCCAGACCGCGGTAGGCACAGCCTCCGACGGAATCGTCGGCCCGATCACGTGGCGGGCGATGGTGAGCGGGATGCTGGCCGGCTGATCGCCGACCCTTGGTTGCGACTCATCGTTGGGTGAGGCACGAACGTGCCGGATGTCGTTTACTTCCCCGGTCGTCAAGCCCTTCGCCCAGGAGGCAGGAATGTTCAGGTTCGTTCTCTTCGCGCTGTCCGCGTGCCTTGTCGCGGCAGCGTCTTCGGCCGCAGGTGAGGTCCGCGCGGCCCAGGATCCCATTGCGGGCTCCTACATCGTCGTCTTCAAGGCCGACGCCGTTCGGACCGCGGCCGAGGCTCGCTCACAGCGGCCGCTGGTCGCCGCAACGGCCCAGGAGCTCGCGCGCTCACACGGCGGTAGCGTCACCCACGTCTACCAGCACGCGCTCAAGGGCTTCGCCGTTCGGTTGACCGCCGACCGGGCCGAGGCGCTGGCCCGCAATCCGCGCGTCGCCTATGTCGAGCCCGACCAGGTCGTCCACGCAGTCGCGACCCAGACCCCCGCGACGTGGGGGCTCGACCGGATCGACCAGCGCGCTCTGCCCCTAAACAACAGCTACACCTACAACCAGACGGGCGCAGGCGTCCAGGCCTACATCATCGACACCGGGATCCGCGCCACGCACGCGGAGTTCACCGGCAGGATGGGCAACGGCGCCGACTTCGTCGGCGACGGCCAGGGCACGAACGACTGCAACGGCCATGGCACCCACGTGGCCGGCACGACCGGAGGAACGACGTACGGCGTGGCCAAGCAGGTCACGCTCCATGCGGTACGCGTCCTGAACTGCCAGGGCTCGGGCTCGACGTCGGGCGTGATCGCAGGCGTCGACTGGGTCACCAACAACAGCCCCTCCCCCGCCGTGGCGAACATGAGCCTCGGCGGCGGAATCAGCGCGTCGCTGGATAACGCCGTCAGCAACTCGATCAATTCCGGGGTTAGCTACGCGGTCGCCGCGGGCAACTCGAACGCCAACGCGTGCAACTCGTCGCCCGCCCGCGTGGCCGCGGCAAACACCGTCGGCGCGACCACCAACACCGACGCGCGTTCCTCGTTCTCCAACTTCGGGACGTGCCTGGACATCTTCGCGCCGGGCTCGAGCATCACCTCGGCCTGGAGCACGAGCAATACCGCCACGAACACGATCAGCGGGACCTCGATGGCGTCGCCCCACGTGGCCGGCGCGATCGCTCTCTACCTCCAGACGAACCCCGGCGCGTCGGCCGCGACCGTGACGCAGGCGCTCGTCAACAACTCGACCACGGGCAGGGTCACCAACCCCGGCTCCGGATCGCCCAACCGGCTGCTGTACTCGATCTTCGGCGGCACTCCGCCGCCGCCGCCACCACCTCCACCTCCACCTCGCCACCGCCACCGCCACCTGGCGGTGAGCTGGTCGTAAACGGCGGCTTTGAAGGGTCAGCGTCGCCGTGGACGCTGTCCGGGAATGCGTACTGGTCGACGGGTGGGTACCAGCATTCGGGCACCGGCTACAGCATTCTCGGCGCCTACAACAACGCGAGCGGCAGCGAGTACCAGACGGTGAGCATCCCGTCGAGTCATCCGGCGAACTACACCTTCTGGCTCAACGTCACGTCGAGTGAGTCGGGCTCGACCCCCTACGACTACCTCTACGCCGAGGTGCGGAGCACGTCGGGCGCGCTGCTGGGAACGCTCGCCACCTACACCAACGCGAACGAGACGACTCCGGGGAACTACTCACAGAAGTCGCTCAGCCTCGCGAGCTGGCGTGGCCAGACAGTCCGGGTCCAGTTCCGCGCTACGTCCGACTTCAGCCTCCCGACGAGCTTCCGAATCGACGACGTCTCCCTGAGGTAGGCCTGCTGGAGACGAGCGACTGAACCGCGTGATCGGCCCCTCCGCTCGCAGAGGGGCCGATCACCGCGCTGCCGTCCCGTCGCCGGGTGTTTCACCCCCGAGGATGGTCGCGAGCTTCTCGAAATCGATGTTTCCGCCGGAGACGATGCAGACCAGCTTGCCTCCCTCCACCCGGCCGGAGAGCGCGACGGCCGTCGCGAGGGCGCCTGCTCCTTCCGCGATCACGCGAGCGCGTTCCGCGATCAGCCGGACAGCGGCGGCGGTGTCGTCGAGCGATACCGCAAAGGCGCCGTCGAGCAGCGGCTCTGCGAGCGCCCACATGCGCGGCAGCAGCGCCCGCGCTCCGGAGCCGTCGACGAACGACGGCCTGTAGTCCACCTCCTGCGGTGAGCCCGCGGCGAGCGTGGCCGTAACAGGCGCACCCGTCTCCGGCTCGGCCGCGTAGATGCGGATCCCCGGAACCAGCGCCTTGATTGCGCTGGCGATGCCGGTCGTGAGGCCGCCGCCGCCCCAGGGGACGATGACGGCGTCCGCATCGGGTAGGTCCTCCAGGATCTCGAGGCCGATCGTGCCGTTGCCCGGCCATGACCGCGTCGTCCTCGACCGGATGGACGAAAAGGCCGTCCACGCCCTCGAAGCGATGCTGCTCCATCGTCTCCCACCAGCGTTCGAATGGGACCTTCACGACCTTGCCGCCAAGCCGCCCGATCGCTGCGAGCTTCGTCTCGGGGGCGTGGTCCGGCACGATGATCGTGCAGGCGAGGCCGAGCTCACGCGCCGCCCAGGCCAACTCCCTGCGCCATGTTGCCGGCGCTCGCCGTGAGGACGCCGTTCGCCAGCTCCTCCGGACCGAGGCGTTCCGCATCGCGTTGTAGGCGCCGCGCAGCTTGAAGGAGCCGATCGGCTGCAGGTTCTCCAGCTTCAGGTAGATCTCGGCCGGCGCCTCGGGCGCGTTCAGCCGGACGAGCGGCGTGCGGATCGCCGTTCCGGCGATCGTCTCCCGCGCAGCCCGGATCTGCTCGAGCGGGATCAGAACTCGACCTCGGTGCCGGCACCCGTCTCGCGCGCGCGCGCCACGACGTACTCGGCAGCGGCCAGATCCTCGATCGCGATTCCGAGCGACTTGAACACCGTGAGCTCCCCGGCAGACGTCCGGCCGGGGGCGGCGCCCACGAGCACCTCGCCCAGCTCAGCCTGGATGTGCTCGGGCCCGATCGCCCCCTCCCGCAGCGGCATCAGGTAGTCGCCCGACTCGTTCTCGGTCGACTCGCGCCGGTCGACGAAGAGCGACGCGGCCGCGACGGTTTCGGTGTCGAGCTCTCGGGTCGTGGGAATCGACGACCCGACGGCATTTACGTGCGCTCCCTCGGCGAGCCACTGGCGCCTGAGCACCGGCTCGGGCGCGCTCGTGGCGGTGACGATCACGTCGGCGTTTCGAACCGCTGCCTCGGCGCTCTCTACAACCTCGAGCGGAAACGGAGCTCCGGCCTCGGCGACGAGGCGCTCGGCGTGTGCCGCCGTCCGGCTCCAGATCCGTGCGCGCTCGAAGGGGCGCACGGCCGCCATCGCGGTCAGATGCGATCGCGCCTGGACGCCCGCGCCGATGATCGCGAGCTCGCGCGCGTCCTCCCGGGCGAGCGCCCGCGTCGCGACGGCGGAGACGGCGGCCGTCCGGATCGCCGTGATCGGCGAGGCGTTCAGGACTGCGAGGAGCTCGCCCGTCTCCCCGTCGGACAGCAGGACCGCGCCCTGGTGCGCGTCCAGGCCCCGCGCAGGGTTTCCGGGCATCACGTTGATCGCCTTCAGGCCGAAGGCAGGCTGCGGAGCTCCGCGATGGGCCGGCATGAGGCCGATGAAGCCGGCGCCGTCGGGCGGGCGGACCACGCTCCGCAGCGGCTGGAACATCTCGCCGCGCGCGAGGGCGGCGAGCGCCTCGCTCATGACCACGATGCATTCCTCCATCGGCAGGAGCCGCTCGACCTCGGCTTCCGACAGGACGAGGATCATGCGGGGAAAAGGGCCGCGAGCTCCTCGCGCTCGTCCGGAGAGAGCTTCAGCTCCAGGGCTGCCCGCGCCGGCTCGAGATGCCGCGGGCTCCGCGGGCCGACGATCACGGCCGTGACATCGGGATGCGACAGCGTCCAGGCGATCGCCAGCGTGGCGGTGTTGACGCCTCGCTGCTCGGCCGCGTGGGCGAACGCGTCGATCCCCCGGTACACCTCCTCGCGGTCGAGGTGCGTGTACGGGCCGGGCCGGAGCGCCATCCTGGACCCCGTCGGAGGAGCCTCGCCGCTCCGGTACTTCCCCGTGAGCCAGCCGCCGGCGAGCGGGCCGAAGGGCGTGAAGCCGAGCCCGTGCTCGGCGCACAGTGGCAGCACGTCGGTCTCAGCGTCGCGATCGAGCAGCGAGTAGGAGTTCTGCACCCAGCCGATGGGAGCCAGCTTCTCACGCTCGGCGATGTCGAGGGCCCTTTCGAGCCAGGCGCCGTCGACGTTGCTCGCGCCGACGGCGCCGACCTTTCCCGCGCGCACCAGCTCGTCAAGGGCGCCGAGCGTCTCCTCGAGCGGCGTGTCCGGATCGGGCGCATGGACGAGGTACATGTCCACGCGGTCGACGCCGAGCCGCGCGAGGCTGCCGTCGATCTGGCGGAGGATCCGCTCGCGGGCAAGCCCCCGGTCGGCCGGATCGCCCTCGACCGAGTGGAAGACCTTGGTGCTCAGCACCACGGGAACACCGCGGGCCGCGCGCCACCTTCCGATCCACGCCTCACTGCGTCCACCGCCGTACGCGTCGGCTGTGTCGAGGAAGCCGATCCCCAGCTCGACGGCGGCGTCCATGAGCGCGAACGCCTCCTCCTCGCTCTCGCCCATCCCGAAGAACTGCGGCGCCGAGCCGATGCCGCCGAAGTTGCCGCAGCCCAGACCGAGGCGCGAGAGCGTCAAGCCGGTGCGTCCCAGCGCTCGCCGCTCCATCGTCAAGCGAGCAGGTGGCGATGGCGGGTGAGAGCCTCGAGAACGGCCTCGATGTCCTCCGCCGAGTTGTAACTGTGGGCCGACACGCGCAGGTTGCCGTCGCGCTCCGACGTGACGATCCCTGCTCGCCCGAGCTGCCCCACGAGCTCGTCGACGTCGGTCGAGCGGATGCAGATCAGCGCGCCCTGGCGCTCGCGCTGCTTCGGGGTCACGACGGTCCCTCCGAGCTCCTCGACACCGCCGATCAGCCGCTCGTTCAGCTGCACGACGTGCTCGCGCGTCTCGGCGATCCCGATCTCCTGCATCAGCTCGATGCCCGCGATTCCCGCATAGATGGACGGGATCGGAGGCGTCCCGGACTGGAAGCGACGAGCGGTCGGTGAGGGGGAGTAGTCGTGGACGTCCATCTCGAAGATGTCCCGGTCGGCGAACCAGCCGGTCGCGGTCGGCCAGACGCGCTCGAAGAGCTCCCGGCGGCAGTAGAAGAAGGCGAGCCCCGCGGAGCCGAGGAGGTACTTGAGAGTGCCCGAGGCCATGAAGTCGATGTCGAGCGCCTTGACGTCCAGAGGCATCGAGCCCGCAGTCTGGTAGGCGTCGAGGAGGACGAGCGCGCCGCGCTCCCGGGCGAGCTCGACGACGCCTTCGACGTCGATCATCGCGCCGGATCGGTAGGAGACGTGCGTGATCGAGACGATGGCCGTGTCCTCGTCGATTGCCTTGTCGAAGGCCTCGAGCGGCACCGTGCCGTCCTCGACCGGCGCCACATGCTCGATCCGCGCCCCGCGCGCGGCCTGGGCGTGCCAGATCTGGCCCACGGTCGGGAACTCCAGGTCGGTCACGACGATCTTCGATCGGCTCGCGTAGCGGAGCCCGGTGGCGAGGGCGCTCACGCCGGCCGAGAGCGAGGTCGTGACCGCGATCTCGTCCGGATCGGCGTTGACGAGCCCTGCGAACGCCGCCCTGGCCGCCTCGGCTCGCTCCACCCAGTACTCCCAGGGAGCGCCGTGCTCGTCCCAGTCGGCGAGGTACGCCTCGTAGGCCTGCCGGACCGCGTCGGAGAGGGCTCCCTGCGAGCAGCTGTTGACGTAGACGAGCCGCTCGAAGATCCCGAATCGGTGGCGAATCCGGTCCGGCAGAGGCCGCACGGCGACGGGATCAGCGGCCAAGGTACGCCTTGCGAAGACCCTCGTCGGCGAGCAACTCCTTCGCCGCGCCTGCGAGCACGACTCGACCGGTCTGGAGGACGTAGCCGCGATCGGCGATCGAGAGCGAGACGTTCGCGTTTTGCTCGACCACGAGGACTGCCACACCCGACTCGTGTACCTGCTGGATGATCTCGAAGTTCCGCTCTACGAGGATCGGCGCGAGTCCCATCGACGGCTCGTCCATCAGCAGGAGCTTCGGCTGCGACATCAGCGCCCGGCCCATCGCGACCATCTGCTGCTCACCGCCCGACAGCGTTCCGGCGAGCTGCCTGCGCCGCTCTCGCAGTAGCGGGAACAACGCGAACACACGCTCGAGCGCCTCCTGGTAGCCGTCCTTGCGCAGGTAGGCACCCATCTCGAGGTTCTCGAGCACGGTCATGGGAGCGAAGAGCCGCCTGTTTTCGGGCACGATGGCCATCCCGCGCGCGATCCGGTAGCTGGTCGAGCGCCCGGTGACGTCCTCGCCCTCGAACTCGACGCTTCCCCGGCGCGGCCGCACGATTCCCAGGATCGTCTTCAGCGTCGTCGACTTGCCGGACGCGTTGCCCCCGAGGAGGCAGACGAGCTCGCCCTCGGCCACCTCGAGCGCAACCTTCTGGAGGATGTGGATCTCCCCGTAGAACGTGTCGACGTCGGACAGTCGGAGCAACATCAGCCTGCCTCCGCCGCCTTGAGGCCCAGGTACGCCTCCACCACCAGCTCGTTCGTCGCCACCTGCTCGAACGAGCCCTCGGCGATCTTGACGCCGTGGTCGAGCGCGACCACGCGGTCGGAGATGCCCTCCACGACGTGCATGTCGTGCTCGATCACGAGGATCGTGTAGCCACCCTCGGTGCGCAGGCGGCCGATCAGCTCCGTCATCTCGTGCGTCTCGGCGGGGTTCATGCCCGCCGCCGGCTCGTCGAGCAGCAGCATGCGGGGGTTCGCCCCCATCGCGCGCGCGATCTCGAGGCGACGGCGATTCGCGTAGGACAGGCTGTAGGCGGGCTGGTCCCAGCGATAGCCGGCCAGGCGCTGCCCGAAGAAACCGAGCTTCTCCTCGGCGAAGCGTGCGATCTCGCGCTCCTCGCGGCGAGCGCGCGGGAGGCGGAAGACCGCCTCGAAGACGGTCGACTTCGTGTGGCCGTAGGCGGCGGCCATCACGTTTTCCTTCACGCTCATGTTCAGAAACAGCCGGAGCGTCTGGAAGGTGCGCGCGATCCCGAGCTGGGTGATCTTGTGCGGTGGGAGACCGGCGATCTCTTGTCCGGCGAAGCGGATCTCACCCTCGTCGGGCGCGTAGATGCCCGTGACGAGGTTGAAGACGGTGGTTTTCCCGGCGCCGTTCGGTCCGATCAGGCTCACGATCTCGCCTTCCTCGACGGCGACGCTCAGCCCGTCGACCACGTGGAGGCCGCCGAAGGACTTCGTCACGGCCTTCAGCTCGAACAGCGCCATCAGACGATCTCCACGCGCGGCGTGCCGAGCAGCCCCTGCGGGCGGAAGTTCATCAGGGCCACCAGGAGCGCGCCGAACAGGATCCAGCGCGCCACCGCGGGCTGCTCGACGAAGCTGGTCTCCCACACGATCGCGGCGAGGTAGAGGGTCGGCACGAGAGCCACGAGCCGCACCCGGCCGTGCAGGCGCGTGAGCGTCAGGACGGCGGCGACGAGGGCGACGTAGGCGATTCCCGCGAACCGGCCGTGCCCGGACGGGATGAGCACCCAGCGCTCGACGACATCGCCCAGTCGACCGCCTTCGACGACGGGCCCACCGGTCCACGACGGCGCGGCAGCTTCGACGATCGCCTGCGTGACGACGCCGAGAGCGACGACCCCGCCCAGGACGGCGCCGAGCCGCCACCAAGAGCGAAGTCCCAACGCCAGGAGCAGCAGGACGACCGCGTAGAAGAGCAGGCGGGCTCGGTCCTGCGGGTTCTCGGGCGCGAGGAACTGGAACGAGACGTTGATCACGATCGCGCCGAGGACAACGCCGGTCAAGCTGCCGATGCCGCCGAGAATCACGATCGCGTAGATCGTGATCAGGAGCGGCAGCGCGAAGTTGCCCGGGCTGACGGCCGTCAGGACGGCCGCGAAGATACACCCGGCGAGGCCCGCGATCCCCGCGCCGAAGGAGAACGCCATCAGCTTCAACCGGTTGACGGGGATGCTCATGGCCTCGGCCGCGAGGGGGTCCTCGCGGAGAGCGCGCCACGCGCGGCCGGTGCGGGACTCGCTGATGAAGTGGAGCCCGACGAGCACGAGCGTGACGGCCAGGAGCAGGAAGTAGAACTGCTGCGTCCTGCTCGTGAGCTCGTAGCCGAAGAACGTCAGCGGGTCGATGTCGACGATGCCGTTCGGGCCGCCGGTCAACCCCTTTCCGGCGACGGTCGGATTCGCCGCCAGGACGAAGACGACGAACGCCTGCCCGAAGAACAGCGTCACGATCGCGAGGTAGTCGCCGAGCAGTCGTCGCGAAGGGATGCCGAGAAGAAGTCCGAGCAGCGCAGTCGAGACCACCACGACCGGGATCGAGGCCAGCGCCGGCCAGTGGATCCCGTAGTGCTCGGACGAGACCAGGGCGTAGAAGTACGCGCCGAACCCGAAGAACGCCGCATAGCCGAGGTCGAGCAAGCCGGCGTAGCCGACCACCACGTTGAGCCCCAGGCCGAGCAGGACGTAGAGCAGCGTGAAGATGCCGTACGCGAAGAGGTCTCCGCGGCCCATCCAGAGCGGCAGCGTGGCGGCGAAGCCGACGAAGAGGGCGAGGCGCACGGAAGGCGGGACGAGCGACACCCAGCGCACCGCGAACCCCGCGATACCCTTGCCGCGCTCGCGGCGCCCCTCGACCTCCGCGACCCACTCGTCGACGCCGACGCGCGGGCGGTCCGGGCTGTCGCCGCTCGAGCTCATCAGACCTTGTTGATCGCGCGCGCGCCGAGGAGGCCGGTCGGCCGCACGAGCAGGACGACGATGAGGATCCCGAAGACGGTCAGGTCCGACCAGCGGCCGCCGAGATACCCCGCCGCGTAGGCCTCCGTGAGCCCGACCAGCAGCCCGCCGAGCATGGCTCCCGGGATGCTGCCGATCCCGCCCACGACGGCCGCGGTGAAGCCTTTCAGCCCGGCGAGGAAGCCCATGAGGTGGAACACCTGGCTGAACAGCAGCCCGAACATCACGCCGGCGGCGCCGGCCAGCACCGAGCCGATGAAGAACGTCGAGGCGATCACACGATCGGTGTCGATGCCCATCATCGCAGCGGCCTCGCGGTCGAACGCCGTCGCCCGCATCGCCTTGCCGAGCTTGCTGCGCGCGACGCCCACGGTGAGGGCGACCATCAGAGCCACGGTCATGACCATCACGATGCACCTGGACCAGCTGGACGTTCACTCCGTTGACGACGAAGACCGGGTCCACCAGTGGACCGGCAATGAACAGCTCCGGCTGGTCCGAGCCGAGCAGGAAGGAGTCGTAGCTGCGGAACTCCGCCCCGAGCAGGAGCAGGGCGCTGTTCTGGAGGAAGAAGGAGACGCCGAGCGCGCTGATCAGCGGGGCCAGGCGGGGAGCATCCCGGAGCGGCCGGTAGGCGAATCGCTCGATCAGGACGCCGAGCGCGCCGGCGCCGACCATCGCGACGAGGAACATCAGCATGATCAGCGGGACGAGCGCGATGCTCGGCGAGAGCGGCCCGTCGAACGCGATCAGCACGCCGTACCCGATGAACGCGCCGACCATGTAGACGTCGCCGTGGGCGAAGTTCAGCAGCTTCAGGATCCCGTAGACCAGCGTGTAGCCGAGCGCGATCAGCGCGTACAGGCTCCCCAGCGTCAGTCCGTTGACCGTCAGCTGGACGAAGAGCTGGGAGTCGAATGCGAGCGGGAGCTCCACGGGTGGGGAAGCGTTGTCAGAACAGAGTGCGGCCCACCGCGTGGATGGGCCGCACTCCGCTTAGATCACGTCGACTGGCAGCTACGAGACGCGGACGTACGCGCCGTTGGCATTGATGCGGTAGATGCCGAAGTCGGCCGGTCGCTCCATGTCGCCCGGACCGAGCGGCGCCCGTAGGCGCTGCACGAACCGAACCTGGAAGCCGAGCAGCGATTGCGCCTTCGGAATCAGGGTCGCGCCGATGAAGCGCCTGACCTCGGCACGCGTCGCCTGGCCGTTCCGACACGCCTTTTCAATCGCCCGCGCGATGACGTCGGTCGCCACGTAGGTCGGGAGGCCGAAGAGCTCGCTCTCGCCCCCACCAGGCCCGCGCCTGTATGCGGCGATGACCGGGCTGCTCAGGTTGATCGGGAAGAACGAGACGTACGACCCGGGAATCCTGAAGTTGTCCGGATCGAAGAGCCCGTCGGAGCCGAACAGGATCGCCTGCCTGCCTGCCGCACGGAGCTGCTGGCCGAACAGCTGCGCCTTCGGGGCCAGCTGCCACGGGATGTAGACGACCTGCGTGTCTGACGGAACCCGAGCGGCGAGGGACGAGAAGTCGGTCGTCGTGTCGGGGTTGACCGACTCACGCCGGACGCTGAGGCCTGCGTTCTTCAGGATCTGCTCGACCGTGTCGGACAGTCCCTGGCTGTAGGCGTCCTGGCCGTCGACGATGACGACCCTCGTCGCCCGCAGAGTGGTCCGGATGTAGTTCGAGACGCGTGGGCCCTGCTGGTCGTCGTTCGGAACGACCCGGAAGAAGCGACCGCGCCGGGTGCCGTCGTTGGTCAGGCTGGTGCGCGTCGCCGAGCCGGAGACGTAGCCGAGTCCGCCGGCGCGGAACGGCGCCGACGAGACCTGGACCTCCTGGCTGCCTGCCGGGCCTACGACCGCGAGGACCCGGGAGTTCGACGAGAGCCGTTCGGCGACCTGAATCGCCTGCGCGGTGTCGGGCAGCTGGGTGTCGCCGGGCACGATCCGGAGCTTGGCCCGCGGATGCAACCGGTTGTAGCGCGTGACGAAGAAGCGAGCCCACTTGAGCTGCTGCTGCCCGAGCGAAGCCGCGGCTCCGGTGATCGGCGCGGCGACCCCGATCGTGCGTGTCCTACCGCACGCGATCATGGCCTTGTCGGCCGAGGCGGGAGCCGCCGTCGAGCCCGCTCGGTCAGAGCTCGAATTGCCGCCGAAAGCCGCTGCCGCCGCCGCAAGTGCGACCGCCAGCGGCACCAGCCAAAGTGCCTTCCTCATGCTCTTCCTCCCTCTGATGACTGCTCTTGCGTTGCCTCGTAGGCCCGCGAGGCCGGGTCGCCTGCAGGGTGGAAGACCCCCAGCACGCGCATCGGGTGATCGCCGCTGTTCTCGAGACAGTGTTCGACGAGCGGCGGCAAATGGATGCATGAGCCGCCTGCAATCGCCGTCTCTGTTCCGTCGAGATGCAACTTGCCCTCACCCTCTATGACGTAAATAACCTCGTCGTAGACGTGGCTGTGATCGGGGGCGCGCCCGGGCGCGATCACCCCGAGGAACTGCGTCACGTCGCGGGATCCGACTTCGTGGTCGACGAGGTAGCTGAACTTGCGATCGCTCCCGGCGGGAAGCGTGGGTCGGTCCGCGTCACGGACCGTCCGCCGTTCCGAGCCGGGCGCCGACCCGTCGTCCTGCGGAGCGCTTACAGCGAGGACGACGAGCTCCTCCGGCCCCGGATTGTCGAGCTCGAAGCTCTCGCCGGCCGCGACGTAGGCCCCCGTGTCGGGCTCGAGCTCATGAGTACGGCCGTCGAGGACGAGCGTGCCGCGACCGGAGACGACGAAGAGGACCTGCTGGACTCCCTCGACCCTACGCGGCTTCGAACGCCCCGGAGTGCAGCGAATCAGCCGCTGCTCGAGCCGCTCGGAGCCCGAGCTGCTGTCGATCGTCACTCTCACGGCAGCCGTGTCCCCAGCCTCTGTGCGGCTCTCGACCGCCTCCTCGGAGACCACAAACCCACGCATCAGAACGACCTCACCCGCTCAGCTCCGCCGCATCCACCGGGCGATTCTCGCACCGCGCGGGGCAGAAGGGAACCCGGTGGCGCGCAGCTCAGCCGCTGACCGAGAGAACGAGGTTACGGTACTCGTCCAGCCGCGCCGTCTGGCCGGGCGGAACGACGAGCGTCGTGATCGGCGTCCAGACGATCGCAGGCCCCGGAACGGCGTTGCCGGGGCGCAGCCGCTCGAAGTCGTAGCCCGGGACCTCCTGGAGCTCGCCGGCCTTGTCCACCCAGGCCTCGACGCGCTCGACGAGCGCGGCCGACGGGTCCTCGTCGCCGAGCTCCTCGACGTGGAACTCCGGCTTGCTCACGACGCCGACGCCGCGCACGCGGAAGCTGACGAGCTCGATCCCCGCCTCGCGATAGGCGGACTGCGGCCCGTACTTCTCCTCGTAGAGCCGCTCGAACAGCTCGATCGTCTGCTCGAGCGAGTCCGGCGCTGACGTCGTCGCCGACGAACGGGGAGGTCAGGATGTGAACCTGCCGGCGGTAGCGCATGTCGACCGCGCGGTGGAGCCGCATCTGGCTGCGCTCGAAGCCCTCGGCCTCGAGCTGCTGCGCGATTCGCGCCTCCAGCTGGTCGTAGGTCTCCTCGATCACACCGAGGTCGAACGGGCGCACGTAGCGGGCGGGTGATCTGATCCTCGTGCGCGATGTCGGAGGTGACGAGGCCGAACGCGCCGTGAACGGAGGCCGAGTACGGGATCACGATCGTCGAGACACCGAGGTCCTCGCCGTAGGCGCCGACGTGCATGCCCGCGGTGCCGCCGAACGAGAAGAGCGCGAAGCGGCGCGGATCGAGCCCGCGCTGCACCGTGGTCTTGTGCAGGAGGTCGTAGAAGAGGCTGTTCGCGAGCTTGTACATCGCGGCCGCCGCCGGGATCAGGTCGAGCCCGAGCGGCTCGCGCGACCTTCTCCTCGAAGAGTCGCCGCGCCTTCGCGACGTCGAGCTCGGCGCGGCCGCCCAGGAAGTAGCTCGGGTTGAGGTAGCCGAGGATCGCGTCGATGTCGGTGATCGTCGGCTCCTCGCCGCCGTGTGCGTAGCAGACGGGGCCCGGATACGACCCGGCGCTCTTCGGGCCGATGCGCGGCGACGCCGGTGCGCTCGTCGACCGAGATGATGCTCCCGCCCGCGAGGCCGAGCGAGACGACGTCCATCTTCGGGAGCGCGTAGTGGTAGCGCAGCACCATCGACTCGCGCTGGTACTCGATCAACCCCTCGCGGACGGTGCCGACCTTGAAGGTGGTGCCGCCCATGTCGGCGGCGATGATGTTCCGCAAGCCGAGCTGCTCGCCGAGGCGCTGCGAGCCGACGAGGCCGCTGACCGGGCCGGACTCGATCATCCCGACCGGGCGCGTCGCCGCCTCGTCGACCGGCAGCAGGCCGCCGTAGGCCTGCGCGACGAGCAGCTGGCCGGAGAAGCCGTGCTCGGCCAGCTTGGCGCGCAGGTTGTCGAGGTAGCCGTGCACGACCGGCCCGAGGCGCGCGTTGAGCGCGGCCGTCGACGTGCGCTCGTACTCGCCGACGACCGGCGCGATCTCGTGCGAGAGCGTGAGGAAGACGTCCGGCGCGATCCGCTTCGACGACCTCGGCGACCTGACGCTCGGTCGCCGGGTTGGCGAACGACCAGAGCGTGCTGACGCCGATCGCGTCCACCCCGCCCGCAACGAGCGCCTGAACGGCCTGCTCGATCTCGTCGTCGGTCGGCCACGGCCTGCGACCTCGCCGTTCGCGTCGGTCCGCTCCCTGATCCCGACGATCAGCGAGCGCGGGACGATCGGCGGCGGCTTGTCGCGTGTCGACGGGGTTGCGCTTCTCGTCCTCGGTGAGCCCCGACCAGCGGCCGTAGCCGCCGCGCATCGCGAAGAGCGTGTCCTCGAACCCGCGGGTCGTGATCACGCCGGCGCGCGCGAGCGTGCCGTCGACCACCGCGTTCTCGGCGACGGTGGAGGAGTGCAGGAAGAGCCTCGTGCTCGGCGAGCAGCGTTCCTCGGCCTCGACGTCGAGCTGCTGGGCGGCGATGTCGAGCGAGTCGAGGATCCCCGCCGAGAAGTCCGGCGGAGTCGAGAACGCCTTGCCCAGCGTGACGTTCCCGTCCCCGTCGACGACGACGCAGTCCGTGCACGTGCCGCCGATGTCGATTCCGACCACGTACTCCACTAGGCATCCGCCTCCGCGGGCCAGCGGTGGACGCGGTCGTGCGCGGTGCGGGTCGTCGCCCGCGGCGAGCTCGGTGTCGAGGAGCGTGCCGCAGCCCGGGCAGCAGGCCTCGATCAGGAAGAACTCGCCCGACGCGGCGCGGTGCGGCCCGGCCGCGCTCCAGCCGGAAGCCGGCGCAGGACGGCATGATCCTTCCAGTCCGCGCCGGCCGGGGCGACCTCGATCGCCGCACCACGTGCACTGCGTCGCGCCCTCGGCGGTTCGCTGCAGGTACTCGCGACAGGCGCATGCCGTGGGCGGGACGTCGACGCGCTCGGCCGGCGGCGCGAGCTCTCTCCCGACCCGCTCCGAGCGCAGCTCGCGGCGCCTCGCGCGAGTCGCCGTCCGATGTCGATCGACTCGTCCGTCGATCACGACCCCGTAGATCTCGCGCGCCGGCCTTCGGTGACCAGACCCGCGAGGACGTCCGCCGAGCACCGCGCTCGGGGTCGCGGTCGATGCGGGTCGCCGTAGCCGCCGCCGCCCATGAAGCGGACGTACTGGATGTCGCCCTCCTCGAGCTCGAGGTGCCCCCAGGACTGATCGACGCGCTCCTCGCCGCGCAGCTCCTCGAGCGCGGTCGGGGAGGTCGTCGACGTTGCCGTTACGGAAGGTCGTGTAGCCGACGTTGCAGCCGGGATAGCCGCCGAAGAGGCCGAGGCTCATCGGCGCGCGCGTGCCCTTGCCGAAGAGCACGAGCGCCCATCGGCCCGCTCGTCCCGTGCGGGACGAAGGCGTACTCGTGGCAGACGCCGCCGCGGTACTTGCCCGGGCCGCCGGAGTCGGGCACCGCCCGGCGGAAGAGGTAGCGAATCGGCGTGTTCAGCTCCTGGCTCTCGGCGTTCGCCCAGCGGGAGACGATGTTGGGGATCTCGCCGCCGAGGTCGACGCCGTCCGCGAACGCACGCGCGCCGGCCGGCGCCGCAGAACGTGTCCGTCAGCGGCGCGACGAAGAACTCGCCGTCGGCCGTGAACCCGTGCGTCTCGACGTGCGCGTGGCTGCCGTGCCAGACCGCGGTCGCGCGGTGCGGCATACCGCTCGCTCGCGCCGAACATCTTCGAGAGCACGAGCGTCGAGAGGTTGTTGACGATCTGGATCGCGCCCGACCGTGGCGATCGAGATCGGCGCCGGGCGGATGCAGTTGACGATCGTCCCCTCGGGCGCGATCAGCTCGATCGGCCGCGTCACGCCCTCGTTCCAGGTCACGTCCCAGGCGAGCAGCGGGAAGATCGGCGCGAACAGGCCGCCCCAGGTCGCCCAGTAGGAGCAGTTGACGCCGAGCTCGCGCCTGCGGGCTCGAGCCGGTGAAGTCGTAGGTGAGTGTGTCGCCCTCCTTGATCGCGGTCAGCTCGACCTTCGCGTTCGCGCCGGGCATGTCGATGTACTCGCGCACGCGCCACTCGCCGTCGGGGAGCTCCGAGAGCCGGTTCCGCACGAGCTGCTCGGACTGGCGGATCAGCTCCTCTGAGACCGCCTCGACGACGTCGGCGCCGTAGTCGGCGTAGAGCTCGAGCATCCGCTGCTTCGCCACGTGGTTCGCCGCGAGCTGCGACTTGAGGTCGAGCTGGGTCATGCCCGGGTCGCGCACCATGTTCAGGAACGTGTCGAGCGACGTCGCGACGCATGCGACCGCCCTCGACGAGCTTCAGTCCCTTCGACTGGAAGCCCTCCTGGTAGTTGTCGCGCGCGCTCGGCGAGAAGCCGCCCGGGTCGATCGCGCCGATGTCGGTGACGTGGACGAAGTTGGCGGCGAAGCCGGTCAGCCGCCCCTCGTAGTGGATCGGCGAGATCAGGTAGACGTCCGGCGGGTGCAGCGCGGCCGTGTAGGAGTCGTTGAGGAAGTAGACGTCGTCCTCGTTGATCCCCGGGTCGTCGGCGTAGGTGGCGAGGATGTGCTTCACGGCCTGGGCCGCGCTCGTCAGGTGGTGGAGGAAGCCGACGCCGCCCGACCATCAGGCCGCCGTCGGCCTTGTAGAGCGACGCCATCAGGTCGTGGCCCTCGTTCGTGATCGGCGACCCCGAGACGTTCTCGAGCGCGATGATCGCCTCGTCCATCACGCTGTAGAGCTTGTGACGGATGATCTCGAAGGTGACGGGATCCACGGTGGTCAGTGAGGCCATGCGGGGGATCCCTCTTCCTCGGCGGGCGGATCAGACACGTCCGAACAACCCCGACTGGTCGCGCCCGCCGGTGCCCGAGACGAGCGCGCGGATCAGCTCGATGGTCAGCTCGGCCAGCTTGTCGTAGGTCGCTTCGCCCTCCTCGGCCGTCGCCTCTGCCGGAGCGCCGCAGTACGCCTGCGCGAGCCCCATGTCACGGAAGTCCTTCATCCCGGCCGCGATCACCTTCGGCAGGCTGACCCCGACGTAGGGGAGGCTCGCCATCGCGTCGGTGTCGACGAGCTCGGGCGCCTGCGCGAGCACGAGCGAGGTCTCGTAGCGCCCGGCGTGGCACTCGCCGAGCTTGAACTCCTCCGTCAGCTGCTGCGCCCGCTCTCGCCGGGTCAGGTCGAGATAGCCGGCGCGGATGCCTTCCGCTCTCGAGCTCGTCGAGCGCGCGGTGGAGCGTCTGCACGTGCTCGGGCTCGAAGTGGTTGTTGACCAGCACGACGTGCGGGAAGCCCTGCGCGGCGAGCGACGCTGCACACGTCGACGACCATCGCGCGCAGCGAGTCCTCGCTGACGTGGATCGCGCCCGGCAAAGCCCGCGCTGTAGCGGGTGACGGCGTAGGACAGGGTCGGCAGGATCAGCACCGCCAGCTCGGGATCGTCCGCGAGCCGGCGCGCCACGCGCTCGCAGATCCCGATCGAGATGATCGGATCGGTCGAGAGCGGCGAGTGCGGCCCGTGCGGCTCGGTCGAGCCGACCGGCCACAGGAGCACCGGCGTCCTCGCCGAGTCGAGCAGCTCCTGGACGCGCGTGGAGGTCTGGTCGGCGAAGTACGGCGATCCGGTCACGACGCTTTCCCCTCCTCAGGCGCAGGCTCCGAGGTCGACGTCGGGCCGTGCCCGAAGCCCCTGAGCCGTCGGAGGCGTCCTCCGGGGCCCCTGCTGGAGCCGGTCGATCGCGATCGCCACGATCAGGATCACGCCGGTGACGACCTGCTGCCAGAAGCTCGAGACGGCCGGCGATCGAGAGCCCGTTCTGGAGCGTGCCGATGAAGAGCACGCCGACGGCCGTGCCCGTCACGCCGCCGACGCCGCCGGGGAAGCTCGTGCCGCCGAGCAGCACGGCGGCGGCCGCGTCGAGCGGCGATCGTTCACGCCGACGAGCGGGCTGGCGGCGCCGAGGCGGCCCGCCTGGATCACGCCGCCGAGCGCCGGCGCACAGGCCCGCGATCGCGTAGACGACGATGATCGTGCGGGCGACGTTGATGCCGGACAGGCGTGCGGCGTCGATGTTGCCGCCGACCGCGTAGACGTCCCGGCCGAAGTAGGTCCACCGCAGGACGACGAGCGCGACGAGGTACGTCGCCACCATGATCCAGATCGGGTCGGGATGCCGAGGAACTTGTCGAAGCCGATCGAGTCGAGAAGCGACGAGGTGATGTAGGTCGTCTTCGTGTCCGACCAGATGTTGACGATGCCGCGGTAGAGCGACAGCGTGCCGAGCGTGACGACGAAGAACGACAGGCCGAGCCGGCCGATCAGCACGCCGTTGACGGCGCCGCCGAGCAGCGCCGCCGATCAGGCAGGTGCACGAGCACCGCGAGCCGGGCCGGCAGGCCGACGTCGTTGAACAGCTCCGAGAGGACGATCCCCGAGAGCGCCAGCAGTCGAGCCGACCGAGAGGTCGATGCCCGCCCGTGAGCACGACGAACGTCATCCCGATCGAGACGACGAAGAGGATCGAGACGCTCGTGAGCAGGTTCTCGATGTTCGCCTGCGTGAAGAAGTCCTCCTGGGTCAGCGAGAAGAAGACGAAGATGCCGACGAGCAGCACGAGCACGACCGCGAAGCGGCTCGCCGCCGACCAGACGCCCGCGCGCGTGGTCGACGCAGTCGCCTGCCGCTCCGGGTCGACGCACCTGCGCCTCGCGTCACCGGTGGCCTCCCGCGAAGTGCGCGATGCGTGCCTCGTTCGCCTCGTCGCGCGAAAGCGACGGCGACGATCCGGCCGCGGAACATGACGAGCGATGCGGTCGCAGAGCAGTCTGCAGCTCCGGTGTCTCGGAGGACGAGACGAGGATCGCCGACGCCCGCTCTCGGCGGCTCGAACCAGGAGCCGGTAGATCTCCGCCTTCGCGCCGACGTCGACGCCGCGCGTCGGCTCGTCCAGCAGCAGCACGCGGGGCGCGTCGCGAGCCACTTGCCGAGCACGACCTTCTGCTGGTTGCCGCCCGATGAGCGTCGGCGACCGGGACGCGCGGACGAGTTCGCGCGGATGCCGAAGCCGCGCGAACGCCTCGTCGCACGACGCGGCGCTCGCGGCGCGGCCGCGGCCGCCGAGCCGCGGCAAGCCGCGACGGTCGACGCCATGACGAGGTTCTCGCGGACGCTCATGTCGAGGACGAGGCCCTGCGTGCTTGCGATCGGCGGGCACGAACGCCGACGCCGCTGCGCCATCGCGTCACGCGGGATGCCGGAACGCGACCTCGCGCCGTCGACCTCGACGTGCCTGCGCTCGCGGCGGCGCAGCCCGAACAGCGCGCTCGAGCAGCTCGCTCCTGCCCCGCTCCGACGAGCCCGGCGAGGCCGACGATCTCGCCGGCGCCCGACGTCGAGGTCGACGTCCGCGAACGCGCCCGGGCACGGTGAGCCCTCGCACGCGAGCGCCGGCCGCCCGCGCGTCGCGGTCCCGCGCCTGCTCGGCGCGCGTCGATCCTCCTCGAGCTCGCGGCCGACCATCAGCCGGATGAGCCCGGCCGCGTCGAGCTCCGCCGTCGGCCCCTCGCCGACGCGTGCGGCCGTCGCGGAGCACCGTGACGCGGTCGGCGAGCTCGAACACCTCGTCGATCCGGTGCGAGACGAAGATCGTCGACGACGCCGTCGTCGCGGCAGCGTCCGAACGCGCCGCGAAGAGCGACTCCACCTCGTCGTCGGTGAGCGAGCTGGTCGGCTCGTCGAGGATCAGCACGCGCGCGTCGATCGAGAGCGCGCGCGCGATCTCGACCATCTGCTGCAGGTCGGGCCGCAGCCGGCGGACGGGCAGCGACGGGTCGAGCGTCGAGCCGAGCCGCTCGAGCGCGGCGCGCGCCGCCTCGCGTCGTCGCGCCAGTCGATCAGCCGGCCACGCTCGCGCCATCCGGTGCCCGAGGAAGATGTTCTCGGCGATCGAGAGGTCGGGCGCGAGCGTCGTCTCCTGGGTCACGGTCGCGATGCCGCTGGCGCAGCGCGTCGGTCGGGGTCGCGGAAGCGACGTCGGCCGGCCGTCGAGCGGATCGGCCGGCGTCGGCGCGACCTGGCCGGAGAGGATCCTGCAGCAGCGTCGACTTGCCGGAGCCGTTCTCGCCCACGAGCGCGTGCACCTCGCCCGGGTTGACGCGCGAGCGTCGCGCCGCGCAGGGCGTGCACGCCGCCGTAGCGCTTGTGCAGACGCGCTCGCCTACCAGGAGCGGCGTGGTGACGAGGGCAGGGCGAGGGCGATGCGGCTCAGTGGGCGACGGTGGGGCGACCGAGGCCAAGCCCGCCCCACTCCTGCCGGTGCTACTCGATCTGCCTCCAACTGTGCCGGCCCAGCTCGGGATCGCGCCGACGTTGTCCTTGGTCACGAGCCCCCCGGACGGATGACGATCGTGCGGCAGGGGGAGATTCTGCTTCGTGATCAGGCTGTAGGCGGCACGGGCCGTCTGACTGCCGATGCCGATCGGGTCGACCTGCACGGTCGCCGGCAGCCTGCCCGCCTTCACGCCCTCGATCCCGTCGCTCGAGCCGTTCAGCCCGACGACGGTGATGTTGCGCCCCGTCGCCCGGGCGGCGATCACCGCCCCGAGGGCCGAGGGATCGTTGTAGCCGATCACGGCGTCGATCTCCTGGTTGCGCTGGAGCAGCGCGTTCCCGCGCCTTCTCGCCGCCCGGTGACGTCGTCGGACGGGTTGTCCTGGCTGCCGATGACGCTCAGGCCGGCCTTCTTGGCCCAGAAGATCTCGCGCTGGACCAGGTACTTGATCGCCGGCA
>CAVYMH010000008.1:0-209608 GCA_963769645.1 uncultured Actinomycetes bacterium
GCAACGTGGTCGAGCTCTGGACGTATGACGTCGCGAGACATCTGGAGCGCGCATGAACCGTCTCGCCGAGGAAACCAGCCCCTACCTCCTCCAGCACGCGGACAACCCCGTCGACTGGTACCCCTGGGGCGACGAGGCGTTCGAGCGCGCCCGCGCCGAGGACAGGCCCGTGCTGCTCTCGGTCGGCTACGCGGCCTGCCACTGGTGCCACGTGATGGAGCACGAGTCGTTCGAGGACGACGCGATCGCCGCGCTGATGAACGAGCGCTTCGTCAACGTCAAGGTCGACCGCGAGGAGCGGCCGGACGTCGACGCTCTCTACATGGACGCCGTGGTCGCGCTGACCGGGCAGGGCGGCTGGCCGATGACCGTCTTCCTGACGCCCGAGGGCGAGCCGTTCTTCGGCGGCACCTACTTCCCGCCCGAGCCGCGCTACGGGATGCCGAGCTTCCCGCAGCTCCTGGAGGCCGTCTCCAAGGCCTACCGCGAGAACCGCGCGGACGTGGCGCTGCAGGCGAAGGCGCTGGTCGACGCCGTGCGCGTCGAGGTCGCTCCGTCCGGCGACCCGCTCACCGAGAGGCCTGCACGAGGCGGCGCGCGCCCTGCGACCCCAGTTCGACCCGGTCAACGGCGGCTTCGGCGGCGCGCCCAAGTTCCCCCCGTCCTCCGCGCTCGAGTTCCTGCTGCGCATGCACCTCCGGGGCGACGAGGAGGCGCTGCCGATGGTCGTCGAGACCCTCGACGGAATGGCCGCGGGCGGCATGTACGACCTGGTCGGCGGCGGCTTCCACCGCTACTCGGTCGACGCCGCCTGGCTGGTCCCGCACTTCGAGAAGATGCTCTACGACAACGCCCTGCTGGCGGCCAACTACCTCCACGCCTGGGTCGTGACCGGCAAGGAGCGCTACCGCGAGATCGTCGAGGAGACGCTCGCCTACGTGCTGCGCGAGCTCGCGCTCCCGGAGGGCGGCTTCGCGTCCTCGCAGGACGCCGACACCGAGGGCGTCGAGGGACTGACCTTCACCTGGACGGCGGAGGAGGGAGTGCCCGAGGAGCTTCTGCAGCCGTTCGAGCACGGGCGTTCCGTGATCCGGGGCCGGCTCGACCCCGAGCTGCGCGAGCGCCTGTTCGAGCAGCGCGAGCAACGGCCCAAGCCGGCGCGGGACGACAAGGTCGTCGCCTCCTGGAACGGGTTGCTGCTGGCCGCGCTGGCCGAGGGCGGACGGAGGCTCGAGCGCGAGGACTGGCTGGACGCCGGCCGGCGCCTCGGCGAGTTCCTGCTCGGGCCGCTCTCCGACGGCGAGGGGCGGCTTCACCGGACCTGGCGCGAAGGAAGGTCGGGCGCCTCCGGGTTCCTGCCCGACTACGCGGACGTGGCCAACGGCCTGCTCGAGCTGCACGTGGCGACGGGCGAGCTGCGCTGGCTCGAGGAGGCGAATCGGCTCGCGCGGCTCGCGGTCGAGCTCTTCGCCGACGAGAAGCGCGGCGGCTTCTTCCTGTCGGCGGGCGAGGAGCTCGTGGCGCGGCGGAAGGATCTGGAAGATCAGCCCACACCCTCGGGCAACGCGATGCTCGCCTGGATCCTGCTCCGGCTGGCGCGGATCTACGGGGACGACGAGCTCGGGCGCGCGGCCGTCGGGGTCTTCCGCCTGATCCACCAGGCGGCGCCGCGGGTTCCGCTCGCGTTCGGCTGGTCGCTCTCGGCCCTCGACCTGCACTTCTCGCCTCCGCGGGAGCTCGCGATCGTCGGTCCGCCGGACAGCGACGTGGCCCGGGCGGCGCTGGCGCCGTTCGAGCCGGGCACCGTCGCGGCGGTCGGGCCGGCCGACGGGCATCCCCCTGCTCGAGGGCAAGGAGCTCGTGGACGGCAAGCCGGCTGTCTACGTCTGCGAGAACTTCGCCTGCCGGGCTCCCGTGACCGACCCGGCAACCCTTACAGCGGCCTAACACACAAGTCGTAACCTCTCGCCGCGATGCGGGGGGTATGCCTTTCTCTGGCGGTCGTCGTGGCGATCGGGGTGGCCGGCTCGGCCGGCGCCGGTTCAGCCCAGCGCCCGGGAAGCCGAACGTCCTCGTCGTGATGACGGACGACCAGACCGTCGAGTCGCTGCGCGTGATGACGAACGTGCGCGCGCTGCTGGCCGCCGAGGGCACGACGCTTCGCGAACAGCTTCGCCTCGTACCCGCTCTGCTGCCCGTCGCGGTCGACCTTCCTCACCGGCCAGTACGCCCACAACCACACGGTGATGAGCAACGCCCTCCCGACCGGCGGCTACGAGAAGCTCGACCACTCGAACACGCTTCCGGTCTGGCTGCAGCGCGCCGGCTACCGGACCGCTCACATCGGCAAGTACCTGAACGGGTACGGGCGCCGCTCCGCGACCGAGATCCCGCCCGGCTGGAGCGAGTGGTACGGCTCCGTCGACCCCTCGACCTACCAGTTCTACAACTACACGCTGAACGAGAACGGCAAGACCGTGAGGTACGGGGCCGATCCCGCCTCGTACCAGGCGGACGTCTACACGCGGAAGGCGGTCGACGCAGTCCGCCGGCTCGCGCCGGGCGGCCCGTTCTTCCTCAGCGTCGCCTACCTCGCGCCCGCACAGCGGCGGCCCGCGCGAGTCCGACGACCCGGCCAACTTCGCCACGCCGGTGCCCGCGCCGCGGCACCGGAACCGCTTCGCCGCCGAGCCGCTGCCGGTCACGCCGGCGTTCAACGAGGCCGACATGAGCGACAAGCCCGCGGCGATGCGCTCGAGGGCGGTCATCCCGGCCGGCCGCGTCGCCGCGATCACGGAGAACTACCGCCAGCGGCTGGAGTCGCTGCTCGCGATCGACGAGGGGATCGCCGAGGTCGTGGCTGCGCTACGGACGGCCGGCGAGCTCGACAACACGCTGATCGTGTTCACGGCCGACAACGGCTTCTTCCACGGCGAGCACCGCGTCCGCTCGGGCAAGGTGCTCCACTACGAGCCCTCCACCCGCGTGCCGCTGATCCTGCGCGGCCCGGGGATCCCGCGCGGCGCCGTCCGCCGCCAGCTCGTGGCCAACGTGGACGTGGCGCCGACGATCGTGTCCGCCACCGGCGCCACCGCCGGCCGAGCCGTGGACGGTCGGCCGCTGCAGCCGTTCGCCCGCGATGTCCGTCTCCATTCCGGGCGGGACATCCTGCTCGAGACGCCGGGCTACCGCGCCCTGCGCGCGCCCCGGTACGTCTACGTCGAGCACTCGACGAACGAGCAGGAGCTCTACGACCTCGTGACCGACCCGAACCAGCTGACGAGCCTGCACGCGAGCGCGGCGCACGCGCCGCTGAAGGCCGAGCTCGCCGCCCGGCTCGCGCGTCTTCGCGCCTGCGCCGCCGTCGTCTGCCGCCAGGGCGCCTCGCTGTCGCTCGGCGTGCGGTTCAAGCGCGGCCGGTCGAAGGGCAGCGTCTGCGCCCGCGGGCCGGTGCTCGCGCGCCTCGGCGGGGCGGACGCGGGCCGGGTCTTCGCGGTTCACTTCTACGCGGGCTCCCGGCGGATCGTCCGCGACCGACGCCCACGGTTCGCGGGCTCGATCCCGCGCAGGTTCCTCCGCACGACCAGCACCGTCCGCGCGATCGCGTTCCTGAAGGACTCGCGGATGGTGACGCTGGATCGCCGCGTCCGCGCCTGTCCCTGACCGCCGATCCCTAAGCTCCCGCCGGTGGGGTCGCTGCTCTCCGTCCGCGAGGTCTCGAAGCGCTTCGGCGGGATCCTCGCCCTCGACTCCGTCTCGCTCGAGGTCGAGCAGGGCCAGGTCGCGGGCCTGATCGGCCCGAACGGCGCGGGCAAGACGACGCTCTTCAACGTCATCTCGGGCCTGACCAGGCCGGATGGCGGTGCCGTCGAGCTCGACGGCCGCGATCTCCTGCGAGCTCCCGCGCACCGCATGATCGGGCACGGCATCGCCCGGACGTTCCAGAACCTGGCGCTGTTCGGCTCGATGACCGTGCGCGACAACGTCCTCGTCGGCGGTCACACGCGCGGGCGGCCGGCGCGGGCTCGAGCCGAGCAGGTGCTCGACTACGTGGAGCTTCGCCCCGTCGCGCACCTGCCGGCGCAAGGGCTGCCGTACGGCACGCTCAAGCGTGTCGAGCTGGCGCGGGCGCTCGTCGCCGACCCGCGCCTGCTCCTGCTCGACGAGCCGGCCGGCGGCCTGAACCACGAGGAGGTCGAGGAGCTCGCCGGCCTGATCGGAGGCATCCGCGCCGACTTCGACGTCACGATCCTCCTGGTCGAGCACCACATGGCGTTCGTGATGAGCGTCTCCGACCGCGTCCATGTGCTCGACTTCGGCCGCAAGATCGCCGAGGGCGAGCCGGCCGAGGTGCAGTCGAACCCCCAGGTGATCGAGGCCTACCTCGGGCCCGAGCATGCCGCTGCTTGAACTGGAGGGCGTCGACGCCCGCTACGGCCCGGTCAAGGCGCTCGACGGGGTCACGCTCACGGTCGACGAGGGGGAGGTCGTCGCCGTCCTCGGCGCCAACGGCGCCGGCAAGACGACCACGCTCCGCGCTGTCTCCGGCACGGTTCGCCGCGGCGGCCGGATCCAGCTCGCGGGGCGGGCGCTGCCGCGCTCGCCGGAGAGCGTGGCTCGCCTCGGCGTCGCCCACGTCCCCGAGGGTCGCGGCACGTTCGCGGAGATGACCGTCCAGGAGAACCTCCGCCTCGGGCGCGTACACGCGGCGGGGGAACACGCGCGACGAGTCGGCCCGGGTGCTGAAGCTCTTCCCCGCGCTCGAGCAGCGCCGCGACCAGCAGGCCGGAACGCTCTCCGGCGGCGAGCAGCAGATGCTGGCGCTGGCCCGCGCGCTGATGCAGCGTCCGCGTCTCCTGCTGCTCGACGAGCCGTCGCTCGGACTGGCGCCGCTGGTCGTCGCGGAGATCTTCGGGATCGTCCGCAAGCTCAACGTCGAGGAGGGCCTGGCCGTCCTCCTGGTCGAGCAGAACGCCCGTACGGCACTCGACCTCGCCGCCCGCGCGTACGTGCTCGAGGTCGGGCGGGTCGCCGTCGAGGGCGAGAGCGACGAGCTCCGGGCCAACGAGGGCGTCCGGCGCTCCTACCTCGGGTACTAGCGCTTGGCCGACTTCGCCCAGCAGATCGTCGCCGGCCTGGCCTCGGGCGCGATCTTCGCGAGCCTCGCGCTCGCGCTCGTCCTGATCTACCGCGCGACCGGGATCGTCAACTTCGCCCAGGGGGAGCTGGCGATGATCTCGACGTTCGTCTCCTGGGAGCTGATCGAGCGAGGGTTGCCGTTCTGGCCCGCGTTCTTCCTCACACTCGCGATCTCGTTCGTGGGCGGTGTCGTGATCGAACGCGTCGTCATCCGCCCGGTCGAGAACCGACCGGTCCTGACCGGCGTGATCGTCACGCTCGGCCTGCTCGTCTTCTGCAACGGCTTCGCCTTCTGGGTCTGGGGCGGCGAGGTGAGGAACTACCCGAGCGGGTTCTCCACCCGCACGATCGACGTGGGCGGCGTCGCCATCTCCGTCCAGGACCTGGGCGTGATCGCGGTCTTGCTCGTCACCGTCGCCGTGCTGTACGCCTTCTTCCAGCTCACCAAGCTGGGCCTCGGCATGCGGGCGGCCGCGTTGAACCCGGGGGCCAGTCGCTTGGTGGGGATTCGCGTCGGCTGGACGCTCGCGCTCGGCTGGGGCCTCGCGGCCGCGCTCGGCGCCGTCTCCGGGATGCTGGTCGCGCCGACCGTCCTGCTCGACCCGAACATGATGCGGCCCGTCCTGCTCTACGCCATCGCCGCAGCGGTGCTCGGTGGGCTGACCAGCCCGGCCGGGGCGGTGATCGGAGGGCTCGCGCTCGGCGTCACGCTCAACCTGCTGACCGCCTACGCGGACGTCCCCACCAGCCTCCGCCTGCCGGTCGCGCTCGCGCTGATCCTGGTCGTGCTGCTCGTCCGGCCGGCGGGCCTGCTCGGAAAGGTGGCGGTGAGGCGCGTATGAACCCGCGTTACCCTCCTGCTCGCCGGGAAGATCGCCGCGCTCGTCGTCTTCGCGGTCTTCCTCGCGCTGCTTCCCAACTGGATCTCGGACGTCCGCGCGCAGCAGTTCGCCTACGTCGGGATCTTCTTCATCGCCGTCCTCGGGCTGAACATCGTCACCGGCTACGCGGGCCAGATCTCGCTCGGCCACGGGGCGTTCATGGCGGTCGGGGGCTACACGAGCGCGATCCTGATCAGCGGCGGGCCCGAGGCGATCCCGGGCTTTCCCGACGGCAGCGACTACCTCAACCTGTGGCCGGACTTCCTCGAGGGCGGGGTCAAGGACGTCTACACGATCCCGATCGCCGGCCTGGTCGCCGGGATCGCGGGCCTCGCGTTCGGCCTCCCGGCTCTCCGTCTGCCCGGCCTCTATCTCGCGCTCGCGACGTTCGGCGTCGCCGTGGCCACCCCGCAGGTGATCCGCTACTTCGACGGCGTCTCCGGCGGGACGAGCGGCATCCAGCTCTTCGGGAGCCCCGACCTGACCGGAGCGACGGCGAACAAGGTGGAACTGCCCGGCCGAACGGTGACGTTCAACGAATGGCTCTACCACCTGACGTGGGGGATCGCCCTCGTGCTGCTCGTCGTTGCCTGGATCCTGCTCGGAAGCCGCTTCGGGCGCGCGCTCCGAGCAATCCGCGACAGCGAGGTGGCCGCCGCCTCGAGCGGGATCAGCCTCGCGCGCTACAAGACGCTCGCCTTCGGCGTCTCCGCGGCGTACGCGGGCGTCGCCGGTTCGCTCTACGCGATCGCGAACACGTTCGTGAACCCGGAGACGTTCCGCGCCGACCTCTCGCTCGCACTGGTGATCGGGGCGGCCGTGGCCGGGCTCGGCTGGCTCTCGGGGCTCTTGGTCGGAGCCCTGTTCGTGTACTACCTGGAGAACGTCGCCTCGCTCGACTTTCTCCCGGGCGGGGTCGAGTCCGCGCTGAAGACACCGGGCGTTCCGGACATGGTCTACGGGGTCGTGCTGATCGCGGTCATGATCGCACTGCCCTTCGGCGTCGGCGGCGCGCTCGCGAGGCTTTTCAGGCCGCTTACAAACCGTTTGTACACTCGTTCCTCGTGAGGGGTCTCTCGTTGGGAATCGCGCTCGCCGCGCTTGCTGCCATCCTGGTCGCCGGGGCGCACGGCAGCCGTCCGCATGCCGACCCGGGCGTGAGCGCCAAGGAGATCCTGATCGGCGGCACCACGCCGCTGACCGGCGAGGCCTCGGCGGGCTCGGGGACGGCGATCGGCGCGGAGGCGTACTTCAAGTACGTCAACGCCCGCGGCGGCGTCAACGGCCGCGCGATCAAGTACACGTACCTCGACGACGGCTACGACCCCGGCCGCACGGTCCAGGCCACGCGCCAGCTCGTGCAGCAGGACAACGTCTTTGCGATCTTCAACAGCCTCGGCACGGCCCAGAACCTCGCGATCCGGCCCTTCCTGAACCAGGTCGGCGTGCCGCATCTCTTCATCGCCTCGGGCTACGGCGGCTGGGCGCGCGACGCGGCCCGCTACCCGCTCTCGATGGGCTTCATCCCGACCTACACCGGCGAGGGTCAGCTCTACGCGCGCGATCTGCTGAAGAAGCGGCCCCGCGCGCGGATCGGCGTGCTCTACCAGGACGACGACTACGGCCGCGAGATGCTCGCCTCGCTGAAGAAGGGCCTGGGAGCCAAGGCGCGCCTGATCGTCGAGGAGGAGTCGTACGACTCGACGGCGACCGACATCCAGTCCCAGGTCGCGAAGCTGAAGGCCTCGCGCGCGGACGTGTTCATGAACTTCGCGTTCGGCAAGTTCGCGATCCAGGCCTTCGTCTACGAGAGCCGGCTCGGGTGGAAGCCCGCGCTCACCTACGTGAACGCGGTCGCCGCCTCGACGACGGTGATGGGGATCGCCTCCGAGGGCGGCACGAACAAGCGCACGACCGGCGCGATCACCGCCGCGTTCTTCAAGGATCCCGCGAGCCCGACCTTCGCCAAGGACAAGGGCATCGCGCTGTTCCGCTCGATCGTCAAGAAGCACATCCCGCGCGGTGACGTCCGCAACGGCTACTACCTCGCGGGCATGGCCTCCGCGTACTCGTTCGTGGACGCGCTCAGGAAGGCCGGGAAGAACCCGACCCGCCGCTCGCTGATGAGCGCGATGCTGAAGCTGAACGAGACGACGAACCCGTTCGTCCAGGCTGGGATCGCCGTCAAGACGGGCCCGAAGGACCGCCGTCCGCTCGAGCAGGCGCGGCTGCAGCGCTGGCAGAAGACGCACTGGGTCCCGTTCGGCAAAGTGCTCGCCGCGAAGTAGCCGCTGCCGCCGAGATAGGCTCTCGCCATGCGCCGGCGGGACGCCCTGGCTCTCGTAGACGTCGGGTGGACGAGATCTGCGCCGCGGCGCGTGCAGCTGAGAACCACCCGCGTCGTCACCTACTCGCCCAAGGTCTTCATCCCGCTGACGAAGCTCTGCCGCGACGTCTGCCACTACTGCACGTTCGCGCGGCCGCCTCGGCGCGGCGAGCGGGCCTACCTCCGCGAGGACGAGGTGCTGGCGATCGCGCAGGCCGGTGCCGCTGCGGGCTGCCACGAGGCGCTCTTCACGCTCGGCGACCAGCCCGAGCTGCGTTACCGCGCCGCGCGCGAGGAGCTGGCCGCGCTCGGCTGCGAGACGACGCTCGAGTACCTGGGCCGGTGCGCGAAGCTCGTGCTCGAGGAGACGGGGCTGCTCCCGCACCTGAACCCGGGCGTCATGTCCAGGGCCGACCTCGCGGAGCTGCGGAAGGTCAGCGTCTCGCAGGGGATCATGCTCGAGACCGCGTCGGAGCGGCTCTCGCGGCGCGGCGGTCCGCACTTCGGCTCGCCCGACAAGCTCCCGGCCGCCCGGCTCGCGACGATCGACGCCGCCGGCGCCGAGCGCGTGCCGTTCACGACCGGGATCCTGATCGGGATCGGCGAGACCCGGGTCGAGCGGCTCGAGGCGCTGCTCGCGATCCGCGAGCTGCACGAACGGCACGGCCACGTTCAGGAGGTGATCGTCCAGAACTTCCGGGCGAAGCCGGGCACGCGCATGAGCGACGCGCCCGAGCCGTCGCTCGACGAGCTCCTGTGGTCGGCCGCCGCCGCTCGCCTCGTGCTCCCGCCCGAGGTGCACGTGCAGGCGCCGCCGAACCTCAGCTACGACGAGTTCCCACGGCTCCTCGACGCCGGCATCGACGACTGGGGCGGGATCTCGCCGGTCACCATCGACCACGTCAACCCCGAGGCGCCGTGGCCCGAGCTCGAGCGGCTCGGCGCGGCGACCCGCGCGGCCGGCCTCGAGCTGGCCCCGAGGCTCGCCGTCTACCCCGAGTTCCTCGACTCGCGAGTGGCTGGAGCCGGCGCTCGTCACCGCCGCGCTCCACCGCGCCGACGCGGACGGCCTTGGCCGCGCGGACAGCTGGGCCGCCGGAGCGCCGTCGGCAATCCCGTTCGTTCCCCGTGACGCGCTACCCGTGGACAGCGCCGACGAGCTGGGGGAGGAGGAGATCGTCCGGCTCTTCGCGGCGCGCGGAGACGAGGCCCAACGCGTCTTCTCCGCCGCCGACTCGCTCCGGCGCGAGGTCTGCGGCGACGAGGTCACCTACGTCGTGACGAGAAACGTCAACTACACGAACGTCTGTTACTTCCGCTGCGGCTTCTGCGCGTTCTCGAAGGGCAAGCTCGCCGAGGACCTGCGCGGCAAGCCGTACCTCGTCCCGGTCGAGGAGATCGCCCGCCGTGCCGAGGAGGCGTGGGAGCGCGGCGCGGTCGAGATCTGCCTGCAGGGCGGGATCCATCCGGCCTTCACCGGCGACACGTACGTCGAGATCTGCGAGGCGGTCAAGGCGGCTGTGCCGGACATCCACGTGCACGCCTTCTCGGCGCTCGAGGTGTGGCAGGGCGCTGCGACGCTCGGGCTGCAGCTGCGGCCGTACCTCGAGCGGCTGCGGGACGCCGGCCTCGCCTCGCTCCCGGGGACGGCCGCCGAGATCCTCGACGACGAGGTGCGCGCGGTCATCTGCCCGGACAAGGTCTCGACCGGGCAGTGGCTGTCCGTGCACGACGCCGCCCACCGCGCCGGGCTGCGCTCGACGACGACGATCATGTTCGGGCACGTCGAGCGTGCGCGCTCCTGGGCCCGGCACCTGATCGCTCTGCGGGAGCAGCAGCGCAGGAGCGGCGGCTTCACCGAGTTCGTGCCGCTGCCGTTCGTGCACATGGAGGCGCCGATCTACCTGCGCGGCCGGGCGCGGCCGGGCCCGACCTTCCGGGAGGCGCTGCTGATGCACGCGGTCGGCCGGCTCGCGCTGCATCCGTGGATCACGAACGTGCAGGCGTCGTGGGTGAAGCTCGGGCTCGAGGGCGCGCAGGCCGTCCTGCGGGCGGGAGCGAACGACCTCGGCGGCACGCTGATGAACGAGTCGATCTCCCGCGCGGCCGGCGCGAGCCACGGCCAGGAGGCGCCGCCCGAGGCGCTCGAGGCGGCGATCCGCGCGGTGGGACGCACACCCCGTCAGCGCTCGACGCTCTACGGCGAGCCGCCCGTCGACCAGGTCGCGCGCTCGTTCGGCGCGCCGCCGCTCGTCGAGCCGCACAACCCGAGCGTCAACGACGCGGGCCTGAAGCGGCCCTCGCGGCTGATCCGCCCCGGCCTGCGCCCGGCCGCGCGCTAGCTCGGTCTCGAGCGCGAGCACGTCCTCGAGCGTCTCGCGGCGGCGGATCAGGCGGGCGTGGCCGTCCGCGACCAGCACGGCCGCCGGTCTCGGCGCGACGTTGTAGTTCGAGCTCATCGCGAGCGTGTAGGCGCCGGAGGCGGGGACGGCCAGCAGGTCGCCGCGCCTCGGCTCGGGGAGCTCCACCCGGCCGACGAGCACCTCCTCCTCGCAGTGCTTGCCCGTGACCGAGTACGCGCGGGCCGGGGGCTCGTCCGCGCGGTTGGCGAGGAGCGCCGTGTAGCGCGCGCCGTAGAGCATCGGCCGCGGATTGTCGGACATCCCGCCGTCGACTGCGACCACGTGGGCGGTCTCGCTCGCGGCCTTGACCGAGCCGACGCGGTAGAGAGCCACGCCCGCCCGGCCGACGAGCGAGCGGCCGGGCTCGAGCACGACCTCGGGCGCGGGCAGGCCGTGGAGCGCAAAGCCCCGCTCGAGGCGGCCGAGCAGCTCGCCCACGAACTCCTCGACGCTCGGCGCCTCCTCGTCGGGGACGTGGCGCACGCCGAGGCCGCCGCCGAGGTCGACGACCGCGGGCGTCCAGTCGAGCTCCGCCCGGCAGGAGGCTGCGAAGCCCGCAAGCCAGTCGACCGTCATTCCCGCCGCGGTCGCGTCCAGCAGCTGCGAGCCGACGTGGACGTGCAGGCCGGCGACGTCGAGCCCCGCCTCGGCGGCGGCCGACGATCGCCTGCCGGGCCGCGGCGGGCGGGAGCCCGAACTTCGAGCCGTGGTGCCCGGTGCGGATCGCCTCGTGCGTGTCGGCCTCGATCCCCGAGGTGACGCGGACGAGCACGCGGCGAACGCCGGCGTCGGCGGCGCGCGCCACCTCGTCGAGCGAGTCGAGCACGACGAGGCCGGCGCCCGCTTCGGCTGCGGCCCGCGAGCTCCTCGTCGCTCTTGTTGTTGCCGTGGACGACGAGCCGCTCGCCGGAGATGCCCGCCCGCAGCGCGAGCGTGAGCTCGCCGAGCGTCGAGACGTCCGCGCCCAGGCCCTCCTCGGCGAAGAGGCGGAGGAGTGCGAGGTTCGGGAACGCCTTCGTGCCGTAGGCGACGAGCGCGTCGGGAGCGGCCGCGCGGTAGGCGCGCGCTTGCGTCTGGAGAGTGGCCTCGCAGTAGACGAAGAGCGGCGTGCCGAACTCGTCCGCGAGCTCGCCGGTCCGGACACCGCCGAGCGCGAGCTCGCCGTCGGCGACGACAGCGGTCTCCGGGAGCAGGTCGAGCATCCGGGGAGGGTACGGTCCCGAGGTGCGTGCCCGCGTCGTCGCCTCCATGCCCGAGCGGCTGGTCCGCTCGCTCGTGGGCAGCCGTAGCCGGCGCTATCCACGAGTCCGCGCAGGTCTTGCTGCCGCGCCTCGTCCGCCGCTCGCGCTTCTACGAGGCGACTGCGAAGAACCTCCTGCGCATCTCGATCGAGCTCGTCGGCGGCGTGGAAGCCGCGCCGGGTTCCGAGCCGGCGCTTGCGGCCAAGGAGCTCGCGATGCGCAAGGGCGCGGGGAACGTCGTCGAGCTCGGGTCGATCGCCGCCTTCGGCTTCTCGCCGCTCTGGCTGCTCGCGGCGGCCAGCGACGTGGCCCGTGGCTCCCGCGTCTATCTGGAGGCGCTGACCGGCGAGCTCAAGGCCGCAGGCGTCCTCAGCCCCGAGGCCGAGTTCGGCTCGGTCGACGAGCTCCTCGGCGCGTTCGAGGGCGGCTCGGGCACCGCCGCCCGCCTGATCGACATCCCACCGCTGGAGCTGGCGGAGCTGCGCAAGTCGTTCACCGAGCTGCGAGAGCACGCCGAGGAGCTGCCGAGCCCGGACGAGCTGGCCGCCCTCTACCGGGGTTTGAAGCGGGAGGCCCAACGCGAGGAGCGCTCGCTGCTCGAGGTCTCGCAGGGGATCGGAACGGCGTTCCTCCTCTCGGCGGGCAAGGTCTCGCGCACGCACCTGGTCGTCCCCTACCGCGAGGACTGGAAACCGCTGCGCGACGAGGGTTTCGGCGCCTACGCGCGACGCGTCTCGGCGCGGTACGGGCGGGCCATCCAGAGCCATTTCGACATCGCCAAGGACACGTGGACGGAGCGCGGGCTCGAGCAGGTCACAGGCGCCGCGACGCGATTCGCAGCGCGCCCAGGCGTTCGCCGACGATTGCCTCGGCGGCTGCGTCGAGACGACGACTTCGACGTCAGCCCTTAGACCCGCTGTAGGGCGATCCCGGTCAGGATCTCGCGCACCGTGCGCTCGGCGACGAGCGCGGTCGGGTCGAGCGAGCCGATCGCCTGCGGACAGACCTCGACGACCTCGGCGCCGACCAGGTCGAGCTCCCTGGCCACCGTGCGCACCGCCCAGAGCAGGTCGACGGGCGTCATCCCACCCGGCTCGGGCGTCCCGGTCCCCGGCGCGAACCCGGGATCGAGCACGTCCACGTCGATCGTGAGGTAGACGGGACCTTCGCCGACCACGTCCAGTGTTCTCCGTACGACCTCGCGGATGCCGAGGTCGCGCACGTCGTGCATGAACAGCGCCGTGATCCCCTTCGCCGCCTGCCAGGCGAACTCGCGCTCGCCCGGCCAGTAGCCGCGCAGCCCGATCTGGACGTACCGCTTCGGATCGACCAGGCCCGCCTCGACCAGGCGGTTCATGGGAGTGCCGTGCGAGACACGGACGCCGAAGACCTCGGTGCCGGTGTCGGTGTGCGTGTCGAAGTGGACGAGGCCGACGGGGCCGTGCTTGGCCGCGCAGGCGCGGATGTCCGGCTCGGCGATCGAGTGGTCGCCGCCGAGCACGATCGGCAGCGCGCCGGCCTCCAGCACCTGAGCAACGAGCGCCTCGATCGCCGCGTGCGAGCGGGCCGGGTCGGCGGGCAGGACGGCCGCGTCGCCGAAATCGACGATCCGCAGCACCTCGAAGGCGTCGACTCCGGCTTCCAGGTGCGGCCCGGGCGGGCAGCCGGCAGCGCGGATCGCGCGAGGCCCGAACCGCGCGCCGGGCCGGTCCGAGACGAGGTCGTCGGTGGGCGCACCCACGATCGCCACGTCCACTCGTGCCAGCTCGGCCGGATCCTGCGTGTACGACGCGCCCCCGAAGGTGAGCAGGCCGGCGTAGTCGGGCTTCTCGCCGAACTCGCGCCAGCGCTCGAGCGGGTCGATCAGTCCTGCCACCAGTTCGGCTCGGTGTTCGCGTCTCCCGGGCCGGTGTTCGGCGCTCCGATGAGGACGAACTCGGCGCCCTCGGGGCCGCCCTCGAGCGCGCGCATCGCGTCCTTCGAGAGCCGCACCGCCGTCCAGGGCTCCAGGTCGTGCACCTCGTCTTCTACCTTGATCCGGGCGCTCCCCGACACGAGCACGTAGACCTCTTCCTGCACGTTGTGCGTGTGCCCGAACGGGACGCGGAAGCCGGGCGCCAGCTTCAGGTACGTGACCCCGCAGTGCTCGCACTCGAGGTCGACGCGCATGAATCGGGCCTCCATCTTCCCCTCGAGCCCGAAGTTGGGGCCCTGGTCGGGGACGTCCGAGACCTTCACGACCGTGTGATCCGCCATTGACTCTCCTCTCGAAGCTTCGGGTGACGGCGACGGTACAGCTTGCTACAGTCAGATTTCCGATGAAGGGACAGCTTCTCGAGTAGCGCAGGGAGCGAACGCGGCGAGAGCCGCGCCTAGCTCTCCACGGCCTCTCTGACGAGAGGCTTTTTCGTATCTGGAGGCGGAATGATCGAGCGGTACGACCCACAGGCGATCGAGGCGAAATGGCAGCGCATCTGGGCGGACGCGCGAGCGTTCAACGTCCCCAACCCCGACCCTGAGGAGCTGAAGACCCGCGCGCACAAGAAGACGTATGTGCTCGAGATGCTGCCGTACCCGTCGGGCGAGCTGCACATGGGTCACGTCCGCAACTACATGCTGGGCGAGGTCGTCGCGCACTTCCGCCGCCGGCACGGCTACGCCGTCATGCGGCCGATGGGGTTCGACGCTTTCGGCCTGCCCGCGGAGAACGCAGCGATCAAGGAGGGCGGGCATCCGCGCGAGGTGACCGAGCGCAACATCGCGTCGATCCGCCGCCAGATGGAGCGGATGGGCTGGGCGATCGACTGGGACCGCGTGCTGGCGACCAACGAGCCCGGGTACTACCGCTGGACGCAGTGGCTGTTCCTGCGCTTCTTCGAGCAGGGGCTGGCGTACCGCAAGGAAGCCCCGGTCAAGTGGTGCCCCAACGACCAGACGGTGCTGGCCAACGAGCAGGTGATCGACGGCCGCTGCGAGCGCTGCGGCGCCGAGGTGGAGGCGCGCAACCTGGAGCAGTGGTTCTTCAAGATCACCGCATACGCGGACGAGCTGCTGCGCGAGATGGAGCTGCTGGAGGACTGGCCCGAGCGCGTCCTGACCATGCAGCGGAACTGGATCGGCCGCTCCGAGGGAGCAGACGTGTTGTTCCGGGTCGAGGAGCTGGATCGCGACATCGAGGTCTACACGACCCGGCCGGACACGCTTTTCGGCGCGACGTTCTTCGTGCTGGCGCCAGAGCACCGGCTGGTGCCCGAGCTGGTGCGCGGGACACCCCACGAGGAAGAGGTGCTGGAGTACGTGAAGCATGCGGCTGCGCGGACCGCGGTCGAGCGTGAGGAGAAGGAGCGCGACGGCGTCTTCACCGGCCGCTTCGCCACGAACCCCGTCGACGAGTCGCGGATCCCGATCTGGGTCGCCGACTACGTGCTGATGGAGTACGGCACGGGCGCGATCATGGGCGTCCCGGCGCACGACCACCGCGACTTCGAGTTCGCGGAGCGCTACGAGCTTCCGATCAAGGTCGTCGTCGCCCCCGCAGACGGCGAGGCCGAGGAGGGCGCCGCCTTCGTCGGACACACCGAGAGCGAGGTGCTGGTCAACTCTGCGCAGTTCAGCGGGCTGCCGAGCCCCGAGGCGAAGCAGGCGATCGTGGCGTGGCTGGAGCAACGCGCGCGCGCTCGGCCGGCGATCCACTTCCGCCTGCGCGACTGGCTGCTGTCACGCCAGCGCTACTGGGGCGCCCCGATCCCGATCGTCCACTGCGGCGAGTGCGGAGTCGTGCCGGTGCCCGACGCGGACCTGCCGGTGCTGCTGCCGGAGGTCGAGGAGTACCTGCCGAAGGGCCGCTCGCCGCTGGCCGCCGCCGAGGACTGGGTCAGCGTCACGTGCCCGAAATGCGGGGAAGAGGCGCGCCGCGAGACCGACACGATGGACACCTTCGTCGACTCGTCCTGGTACTTCATCCGCTACGCCGATCCGCACAACGACACGGCACCGTGGGACCGTCCGATCGCCGACTACTGGCTGCCGGTCAACCAGTACATCGGCGGGATCGAGCACGCGATCCTGCACCTGCTCTACGCCCGCTTCTTCACGAAGGTCCTGAACGACATCGGCCTGGTCGGCTTCCGCGAGCCGTTCGCCCGCCTGTTCACCCAGGGGATGCTGCACCGCCACGGGGCGAAGATGTCCAAGTCGCGGGGCAACGTGATCGTCCCCGACGAGTACGTCGAGCGCTTCGGGGCCGACGCCTGCCGCCTGTACCTGCTGTTCATCGGGCCCGTCGAGCAGGACGCGGAGTGGCAGGACGACGGCTTCGAGGGCATGGTGCGCTTCCTGAACCGGCTGTGGCGGATCGCCATGGAGCAGATGGACAAGCCGGCCGGCGAGGCGCCGGACACGCCTCTGGCGCGCAAGGCCCACAAGACGATCGCGAAGGTCACCGACGACATCGGCCGCCGCTTCGCGCTGAACACGCCGATCGCGGCCGTGATGGAGCTGGTCAACGACGTCTCGCGCGATCCCGACGATCCCGCCGCCCGCTTCGCGGCCGAGACCGCCGTCTCGCTGATCCAGCCCTACGCCGCGCACGTCTCCGAGGAGCTGTGGGAGCGGTTCGGTCACGAGCGGCTGTGGGAGCACCCGTGGCCGGTGGCCGACCCGGCGCTGCTGGAGACGGAGACGTTCGAGCTGGTCGTGCAGGTGAACGGCCGCGTGCGCGATCGTGTGGAGATGCCGGTGGATGCCAGCGAGGAGGAGGTCGTGGCCCGCGCCCGCGAGCTGCCGAACGTGCAGGCGCACCTGAACGGCAAGGAGATCCGGCAGACGATCGTCGTGCCGCGCAGGCTCGTGAACCTCGTTGTCGGCTAGGCCCGCTCGAGCACGCGCTCGTTTGCGCCGCGCCTGAGCGCCCGCGCGCCCAGCCAGGCGAGCAGGGCGAGCAGGATGAACGGCGCGCCCGCGATCAGGACGAAGAGCAGGACGCCGAGCTCGGCGGCGAGGATCCCCGCCGCGTCGTCGAGCGTCTTGCGGAGATCGCTCGGCGGCGGTGCGGGCTCCTGCCGCTTCTCGGTCGTGAAGGCGAGGTCGAGCTTCGCGTAGCGGCTCTGGCGAAGCACGTTGGCGCGCCCGCGTGTGGCGTTCGCGAGACCGCGCTTGGCCTGCACGAGCCGGGTCTCGAGGCGGTCGCGCTCGGCGTCCGTCAGCGTCGGGTCCTTGAGCTCGGCCTCGAGCTTCGCGATCCGGTCACGGCGGTTCTGGATGTCGCGCGTCGCCCGGTCGATCCGGGCCTGGAGGTCGACGATCTCGGTCTGCTGCTCGAGGATCGTCCCGAGCTCCGAGAACCGGGCGACAGCGGTCTGGACGCGCCCGACTGGTACGCGGACCGCGAGCGTCGCCTCTCCGTCCTTGCTCCCGCTCGTGCCGTAGTCGACGTACGTGACGTAGCCGCCGAGCTGCCGCGTGGAGCGGATGGCGCTCTGCACGGCCTCGGAGAGCTCGTCGTGGTTGCCGACGTGCAGCTTGATGCTGGCCGAGTAGTCCTGGGCGCGGTTGGTCGACGGAACGGGTGCAGCCGGCGCCGCCGAGGATTCGTCGCTACCGCCGGCGGCCGCTGCGGGCGGAGGCGGTGACGACGGTGGCCCTACAGCTCGAAGCTTCGCCCCGTCGCTCCCCGCGTCCTCGGCCGACTCGGCCCAGGGGTTACGCGCGTCCGGGTTCTGCGAGCTCTCCGCGGCATCGGGAGGAGCCTGGGGCCCCGCCATCAGCGCGGGGGCGCCCTCGTCGTCCGTGGCGTTGCTGAGGGCGAGGACCCCGTTCATCGCGACGGTCAGCACGACGAGGGCGGCTCCGGCTGCGGCCACGTGCCTGACGTTGATCCGGTAGCGGCGAAGGAGGGGCGGCTTCCGCTCGGGCGTCCAGGCGCGCTCGTCGCGGCCCGCGATCGTGCGTACCCGCTCGCGCAGGTGCTCCGAGGGCTCCGGCCGGTGCTCGCGCAGCTCGGCGAGGGCGGCTCCGAGCGTCGTGTCGTCCTCGCCGTGGAGGAGAGACTCGATGTTGTCGTCGCTCTTGTTAGACCAGCGCATCGATGTCCACCTTCTCTTCGAGCTTCTTCAGCGCCCGGCTCAGCCGCATCGCGCAGGCCGTGCGCCCGATACCCATCACCCGTGCCGCCGCCTCGCCGTCGAGCTCGAGGATCACGCGGAGCGCGATCACCTCGCGGTCCGCGGCGGAGAGCTCGTCGAGCGCCTTGCGCAGCGGGGGCGACAGGCCTGCGAACGAATCGCGGTCGTCGCTGACGGGCTCACTCGCCGCGTACGTCTGCTCGCGCTTGCGGCGACGCTCCTCCGAGCGGAAGTGGTCGAGCGCCGTGCTGCGCGCGATCTGGCAGAGCCACGTGCGTGCGCTGCCGCGGCGCTCGTCGAAGCGATTCCAGGCAATCAGCGCCCTGGAAAATGTCTCTGCGGTGAGGTCGTCGGCTGTGTGCATGTCTCTGGTCAAGTAGACGAGAAAGCGATAGACGTCGTCGAGGTGCTCCTCGGCCACGGAGGCGAAGCTCCGCCTCTCGGCGCCGAGTCGTCGTCGAGCCACTGACCACGAGGGCGTCATCGCGTTCACGCACCTCCTCTACGTCGCAACGCTACTTCGCCGTCACACGCCGGCACACATTCGGCACGAAGCCGACCCACACCTGTGCGTCCGGCGTCGACACGATCGCTGCGATGAGCTCGTTTCCGCTCTCTCGCCGGCGGGCGCTCGCCGTGCGCTCTGCTGCTGGCCGCCGCTCTCGTCGTCGGCGGCCGCTACCTGTCGGGAGCAGGCGCTTCCTCCGGGCCTGCGCGCGCCGAGCGACCGCTCGAGGCGGTCGAGGCCTCGACCCCGGCTGCCCTGGTCGTGCACGTGGTCGGCGCCGTTCGGCGGCCCGGTCTCTACCGGCTGCGCGACGGCTCACGGATCGCGGACGCCGTCGCGCGGGCGGGCGGCGCCACCCGCCGCGCGGACGTCTCCCTGGTCAACCTCGCTGCGCCCGTTGCAGACGGTGCCCAGGTCGTCGTCCCGCGGCGCGCGCTCCCAGGTTCCGGCGGCACGGCCGCGGCGGCGACGCCTGCGGGCCCTCTGCACCTGAACACGGCGACGCTGGAGCAGCTGGACGAGCTGCCGGGGATCGGGCCGTCGACTGCGCAGAAGATCCTCGACTTCCGCGAGAAGCACGGCGCGTTCACCTCTGTCGACGAGCTCGATGCGGTTCCGGGAATCGGACCGGCACGGCTCGAGCAGCTGCGCGAGGTGGCGGCTCCGTGACCGGGCTGCTCGCCCGCTCGTCTCCCCACCTCCTCGCCGGCTCGCTCTGCGCCGGCCTGGCCGCTGCGAACCTCGGCCAGAGAGGCACGACCGCTGGTTGCGCTGCTGGCGGTGCTGGCGGCGGCGGCCGCAGTCGTCGCGACCGGACCGGCTCGCTTCGCGTGCCTCGCGGTGGCTCTGATGCTTGCCGGTCTGTGGTGGGGAAGCGTTCGGCTCGTCGCGCTCGATCGCAGCCTGCTCACCGCCCATGTCGGCGAGACCGCCAGGACGCGAGCGGTCGTGACCGGCCCTGCTCGGCGCTCGCGGTTTCAGATCCGCGTCCCGGCGCAGGTCTGGCGCCTCGATCGCGCCGCCCTCCGCGAGGCAGTGCTCCTCGAGCTTCCGCGAGGCCGGTCGCCGCCTCAGGGAGCCGTGATCGAGACGATCGCGAAGATCGAGCGCCCTCGCCCGCCGGAGGACGGCTTCGACGAGGCCGGCTACCTGAGGCGGCGCGGCGTCCACGTCGTGCTCGTGGGCGGCGCCTGGCGTCAGGTAGGTCGTCGCGGCGGCATTCCCGGCGTCGCGGATCGCCTGCGCGCGTACATGACGCGGACGCTGGCGCCCGGGCTCCAGGGAGAGCGCAGAGCCGTGCTCGCCGGAGTCGTGCTGGGCGAGGACGAAGGGCTCTCGGAGGAGCTACGCGACAGCTTCCGCGCCTCCGGGCTCTACCACTTGCTCGCCGTCTCGGGCCAGAACGTCGTCCTCGTCGCCGGAGGCATGCTCGCGCTCGCGTGGCTGATCGGCCTGCCGCGCTGGCTCGGACAGGTCGGCGCGCTCACGGCGATCGCCGGCTATGTCGCCGCCGTCGGGTGGCAGCCGTCCGTTGTCCGGGCGGGCGTGGCGGGTGCCCTGACGTCGCTCGCCTGGCTGGCGGCGCGACCTCGGGACCGCTGGTACTTCCTGCTCGCCGGGGCGGCGGTTCTGCTGGCCTGGAATCCGTACAGCCTGCTGGAGCCGGGCTTCCAGCTCTCGTTCTCCGCGGTTGCCGCGATCTTCGTCGCCGTGCCGGCGCTCGGGCGCCGCCTCGAGGGTTACCCGGTCCCGGTTCGGCTGGCGGACGTTCTGGCGGTGTCGGTCGCCTGTGGGCTCGCGACCGCGCCGATCCTCTGGCTTCACTTCGGGTCGGTGCCGCTCTACTCGGTGCCTGCGAATGCGCTCGCCTGGCCCGCGGTCGCGCCGCTGCTCGGAACCGCGCTCGCGTGCAGCGCCGTCCATCCCGTCGTCCCGCAGCTCGCCGAGGCGCTGGCCTGGCTCAACGGTTGGCTGGCGGCCTACGTCGCAGCATGTGCCCGGCTCGTCGGAGGACTCCCGGGGGCGGAAGCGACCTCGCTGGCGGTGTTCGCGGCGCTTGGCGCGCTGGCGATGTCCCTCTTCGCGGTCACGCGTCTTCGGCGACCCCATGTGCCTCGGGCGCTCGGGCTCGCTCTCCTCTCCCTCGCGACCGCCTTCGCCGTGTGGACGGCGTGGCCTCGCGCGCCGCCGCTGCCTCCGCCGGAGGGCCTGCGGATCACGGCGCTCGACGTCGGGCAGGGCGATGCGATCCTCGTCCAGGTGCCCGAGGGCAACGTGCTGGTCGACCAGGGACCGCCCGAAGCGGATGTGGCCGGACAGCTCGCTCGCCTTGGCGTCCGCCGACTGGCCGCGCTCGTCCTCACCCATCCGCAGCGCGACCACGTCGGCGGCGCCGCCCGCGTGCTCGGGCGGCTACGGGTAGACCTCGTCCTCGACCCGCGAATCCCGGCCGAGAGCGGCGACGAGCGCGCGGCCCTTGCGGTCGCGCGCCGCGAGCGGATCTCCGTCGTCACCGTCCAGGCCGGCCGTGTCTTCCGGCTCGGCGAGCTGCAGCTGCGGATGCTCTGGCCGCCCCAGCCCGTTCCGAGCGGTGACGATCCCAACAACTGGGCGACCGTCATCCACGCCCGCTACGGCGAAGTCGACGCACTGCTGACCGCCGACGCCGAGTCGAACGTGACGCTGCCGATCCGGCCGCCGCAGGCGGAAGTGCTCAAGGTCGCACACCACGGCTCGGCCGACGCGGGCCTCGAGCAGTTGCTCCGGGCGGTGCGGCCGCGGATCGCGCTCGTCTCGGTGGGCGCGGGCAACGACTACGGCCATCCCGCGCCCTCCACGGTCGCGACGCTCCGAGCGCAGGCGGGCATCGACGTCTACCGCACCGACGTCGACGGCGCGATCACGGTCGAGTCCGACGGTCGCCGGATCGAGGTGCGCAGCGACCGCTGACTATCCTCACCCTTGCGATGGCGGCCGAGGCCCTCCAACCCGTCTACCTCCTTGCGGGCACCGACCGTCCCAAGGTCGTCCGGGCGCTGCGCCGGCTGAGGAGCCATTTTCCGGAGGAGTCCGTCGATGTGCTCACGGCGCCGCCCACGAGCGCGGTCGAGGCCGCTGCCGCCTGCAACGCGCTCGGGCTGTTCGGCGGGGGAGGGCGACTCGTCGTCGTGGAGGGCGTCGAGAACTGGGGCGAGCCAGACGTCAAGGCGATCGAGGCGTACCTCGCCGACGCGTCCCCAGGTGCCGTGCTCGCGCTGTGGGCGCACCAGACCCCGAAGAGCGGAGCGCTCGCCGCCCTCGTCGCCAAGCGCGGCCAGGTCCTCTCGTACGACGTTCCGAGACCGCGGAGCCCCTCCGCGTGGGTCGTCGCCGAGTTCAAGCGCCTGGGCCTGGACGTCGACGCCGACGCCGCTCGCGCATTGGTGGACATCGTCGGCGACGACGTCCTCACGCTCGTCGAGCGAGATCGAGAAGATCGCGACCTGGGCCGGCGGCCGGCCGATCGGCGTGAGCGACATCGAGGCGATCGCGGTACCTGCGCGGGAGGTGGAGGCCTGGGCGGTCACCGACGCCTGGGGAGCTCGCGATCTCCCGGCTGCGATCGCGGCCTGTGAGGCGATCGCTCGAAGAGCGCGACCCGTTCTCGATCGCCATCGGCCTGGCGACACACGTCGTTCGCGTCCGCGCCGCCCAGATGCTCGCCGAGGAAGGTGTCGGCGCCCGCGACGTCTTCAAGCGGCTGGGGCTCAGGAGCGAGTTCCCCGCGCGCAAGGCGCTGGCCCAGTCCGAGAACTACTCGCGTGAGGAGCTCGATGACGGCGCATCGTCCGGTTCGGCGGAGCTCGACGCGGCTCTCAAGGGAGCCAGCCGCTGTCGCGGGCGAGCTGGAGCTCGACCGGGCGATCGCGGACGTGACGCGGTCACACCACGCGGTAGCCGCGGGCTGAAGGAACTAGGAGGCGCGGCCGGCCAGGCGGGCGGCCTGAGCCTTCTTGCGCGCGCCGGCGTTCCGGTGCAGCGCGCCGTGCGAGACCGCGCGGTCGATCCAGCGCTGGAGCTGGAGGTGCTCCTCGGCGACCCGAGCCTCGTCGCCGGCCTCGACGGCTGTCTCCAGCCGCTTCGTCAGGGTCTTCACGGTCGAGCTGAAGCGCAGGTTCTGGAGCCGCTCCTGGGCGGTCAGGCGAATGCGCTTCTTCTGTTGCTTGCTGTTGGCCATGCGTGAAAACGCCCGCTGTGCGGGCGGCGGGATGGTACCAGAGGCATGGAGCGCCCCGAGCGCGCGCGAAAGAGGCAAAACCGGCACGAATCGGTCACACACCTGCGCGGAGTTCCGCACTAGCGATCGACCGTGGTGGGTGGCGGAGGCCGGCCCCTTCGGGATGTCCCGTTGGGACGGGGCCGTTCGACCGGGTTCCTATACTCGCCGCGTGGAACAGCGGGACCGGCGCCGGCGGCTCGCGTGGTCGACGGCGATCTTCTCGCTCGCAACCGGCCTCTCACGTGTGCTCGGGCTCTTCCGCGAGATCGTGGTCGCGAACTACTTCGGCGCCCGCGGCCCGATCAACGCCTTCACGGTCGCGTTCCAGATCCCGAACCTGATCCGCGCGCTGGTGGCGGACGCGGCGCTCACGGGCGCATTCGTGCCGGTCTTCAGCGAGCTGCTGGAGAAGGGCGAGCGCGCCCGCGCGTGGAGGGTCGCGTCCACGATCTTCTGGCTGCTGCTTCTGGGCCTGAGCGCCGTCACGGCGGTCTTCATCCTGCTGGCCCCGCTGCTCGTGCCCGCCGATGACGGACGCCTACGAGGACCTCGCCGTCACCCTGTCCCAGATCCTCTTCCCGACGGTCGTCCTGCTCGGCGTCTTCGGCGTCGTGGTCGGGGTCCTCAACAGCTACGAGGAGTTCGCGATTCCGGCGTCTGACACCGGTTTTCTGGAACCTCGCGATCATCGCCGGCCTGGTGATCGGGGTTCCGCGCGCCGACACGGCGGACGCCGAGCTCTACGTGTACGCCGGCTCGATCGTGGTCGCGACGCTGATTCAGCTCCTGCTGCCGATTCCGTGGCTGCGGGGGCTGGACGGCCGCCTCCACCTCGCGATCGACATTCGCGATCCGGCGGTTCGCCGCGTCTTCGCGCTGATGGGGCCCGTCACGCTCGCGCTCGGCCTGATCAACGTCAGCGCGGTGATCGGGACGATCTTCGCGGCCACGCTGATCGACCCGACGATCGCGCCGAACGCAATCGACAAGGCGTTTCGCATCTACATGCTGCCGCAGGGCATGTTCTCCGTCGCCGTGGCGACCGTGCTGTTCCCGGCGCTCTCACGCCTGGCGGCGAGAGCCGACCTCGACGGCTTCCGTGAAACGGTCACGCTCGGGTTGCGGCAGATCACGTTCCTGCTCGTGCCGGCCGGGGTCGTCTCCGCCGTCCTTGCAGAGCCGATCGTGCGCCTGCTCTACGAGCGCGGCGAGTTCGGCCCGGATCAGACACCCGTCGTCGCGGGAGCGCTCGCGGCCTTCTCGCTCGGGCTGGTCTTCAACGGGATGATGCTGATGCTGAACCGTGGCTTCTTCAGCCTGCAGGCGGCCTGGATCCCGACGTGGGCCGCGCTCGGAACGCTGATCCTGAACGTCGCGCTCTACGCCGCGCTCTACCGCGTCGGCGTCTGGGGTGTTCCGCTGGCGATCTCGCTCTCGAACGTCGCGGGCGCCGCCCTGCTCGTGGCGTTGCTGCGGCGCCGGATCGGGGGGCTCGCCCTGCGCGGGACGCTGAGGACGCTCTTGCTCGTCACGGTCGCCTCGGCCGCGCTCGCCCTCGTCGCCTACGCCGTCTGGAGGGGGCTCGACGAGGCGCTCGGCCGCTCGCTCGGCGCTCAGATCGCCTCGGTCGGGGCCGGTGTGGCCGCGGGCGGCGCCGCATACCTGATTTCTTGCCGTTTGCTGGGAATTCGTGAGCTCGAGGCGTTGCTATCGTTGCGGGCTCGCTCCAGCCGGGACTAGCCGCAGCATGCCTCAAAACCGCATCCGCAACTTCTCGATCATCGCGCACATCGACCACGGCAAGTCGACGCTCGCCGACCGCATTCTCGAGCTCACCGACACCGTCTCTGGTCGCGACATGCGCGAGCAGGTGCTCGATTCCATGGACCTCGAGCGCGAACGCGGTATCACCATCAAGGCACAGGCGGTCCGGGTCGAGTGGAAGGGCCACCAGCTCAACCTCATCGACACGCCCGGCCACGTCGACTTCACCTACGAGGTCTCGCGTTCGCTTCAGGCGTGCGAGGGCGCCGTGCTCGTCGTGGATGCCGCGCAAGGGGTCGAGGCCCAGACGGTCGCCAACGCGTACCTCGCGATCGAGAACGATCTCGACCTCCTCCCGGTCCTGAACAAGATCGACCTGCCACAGGCGAATCCCGACGCTGTTGCTGTCGAGGTCGCCGACCTGATCGGCGACGAGCCCGACAACGTGCTCCGCATCTCGGCGAAGACGGGCGACGGGGTAGCCGAGGTACTCGATGCGATCATCGAGCGGTTCCCGGCGCCGATCGGCGCCGCCGAGGCGCCCGCGCGCGCTCTCGTCTTCGACTCCTCTTATGACCAGTACCGCGGGGTGGTCGCGTTCATCCGGGTCATCGACGGCTCGTTTCGTCCCCGCGAGCGCCTTCGCGCTATGGCTCAAGGAACCCGCTTCGAGAGCGAGGAGGTCGGCTTTCTCTCGCCCACGATGACCCCGGCCAAGTCACTCGAGACGGGAGAGGTCGGCTACGTCATCACGGGGCTGAAGGACGTCAGCCGCCTGCGCGTCGGCGACACGCTGACCGCCGAGGCGCGACCGGCCGAGAAGCCGCTTCCGGGCTACAAGGACGTCAAGCCGATGGTCTTCGCCGGGCTGTTCCCGACCGATTCGGACCAGTACCCCGAGCTCCGCGACGCCCTCGAGAGGCTGAAGCTGAACGACGGAGCGCTGGTCTACGAGCCCGAGACGTCGAACGCGCTCGGCTTCGGCTTTCGCTGCGGCTTTCTCGGCCTGCTGCACATGGAGATCGTTCGCGAGCGGCTCGAGCGCGAGTTCGACCTCGACCTGCTCGTGACCGCGCCGAACGTCGCGTATCGCGTGCTCACCAAGGGCGGCGAGGAGTTCGAGGTGCACAGCCCGTCCGACATGCCGAACGAGATCGAGCGCGTCGAGGAGCCGTACATCAAGGCCTCCGTGATCGTGCCGAAGGAGTACGTCGGCGCCGTGATGGAGCTCTGCAACGAGCGGCGCGGCCGCTTCGACCACATGGAGTACCTCTCCGAGGACCGCGTCGTCCTGCTCTACGAGCTCCCGCTCGCCGAGATCGTGCTCGACTTCTACGACCAGCTGAAGTCGCGCACCCGTGGCTACGCGAGCTTCGACTACGACCTGGCGGGGTTCCGCGAGGGCGAGCTCGTCCGCGTCGACATCCTGATCGCGGGGGAGCCCGTCGACGCACTGTCGCTCGTGATCCACCGCGACTCCGCCTACGGCCGCGGCCGCGCGCTCGTCGACCGGCTGCGCGAGGAGATCCCGCGCCAGTTCTTCGACGTCCCGATCCAGGCGGCGATCGGCTCGCGGGTGATCGCCCGGGAGACGGTCAAGGCGAAGCGAAAGGACGTGCTCGCCAAGTGCTACGGCGGCGACATCACGCGCAAGCGGAAGCTGCTCGAGAAGCAGAAGGCCGGCAAGAAGCGGATGAAGCAGGTCGGCGCGGTCGAGGTGCCCCAGGAGGCGTTCCTCGCGGTGCTCAACCTGGACGAGGCGAAGAAATGAGCGGCGTCCGGCACCTGTACGTCCATCTGCCGTTCTGCGCCTACCGCTGCGGTTACTGCGACTTCGTCACCCTCGTCGACCGCCGCGACGATCACCACGCGTACGCTGCGGCGCTGTTGGCCGAGCTCGAGCTCGAGCGACCGCTACTCGGCGTCGACCTCGAGACCGTCTTCCTCGGGGGCGGGACGCCCACCTTCCTCGCCCCCGACGCGCTGCGCCGGGTGTTGGAGGCACTGCCGCCGGCTCGAGGAGCTGACGGTCGAGGCCAACCCGGAGACGATCTCGCAGGACCTGGCCCGGCGCCTTCGCGGCGACGGCGTCAACCGGGTCTCGCTGGGCGCGCAGAGCTTCCAGCCTCACCTGCTCGAGGTGCTCGAGCGGCGAGCGACACCCGACGTCGTCCGCCGCGCTTTCTACCATCTGCGTGATGCCGGATTTGACAACATCTCGCTCGATCTCATCTACGGGATCCCGGGCCAGAGCGCCGCCGATCTCGACCGCGATCTCGAGGCCGCCCTCGAGCTGGCACCCGAGCACCTGTCGCTGTACGAGCTGGAGGCGAAGCCGGGAACGCGCTTCACGCACGCGCACGGCGAGGAGCTTGCACGCCAGGCGGAGGCCATGGAGGGCTACTTCGAGCGCCTCGTCGACGTGCTCACCGCCGCGGGGTACCGTTGGTACGAGACGGCGAACTTCTGCCTCGAGGCCGAGAGTGCGGGCGGGCGCGACCTCCGCTCGCTCCACAACCTCGCGTACTGGCGGGGCCGCGACTACGTCGGGCTGGGGATCGGCGCCGTCTCGACCGTCGGCGACGAACGCTGGCGGAACGCTCCGCGTCTGCGGCCTTACCTCGAGGCGCTGGCGGAGGGCCGGCAACCGCCGCGCGAGCTCGAGCCGGTTGCCCCGGACGTGCGGGCGCGCGAGCGGGCGATGCTCGGGCTGCGGCTCGATCAGCCGCTGGCGCTGAGCGCCCTCGACGGCACGCTCGACCAGCAGGCCGTCGCCCGGATGGAGGCGCTCGAGCTCGTGGAGCGGACGGGTGAGGGCAGCGCGGCCACGCTCGCGCTGACCGCCCGCGGGCGCTTCGTCGGCGACGCCGTCACGGCCGAGTTGATCGCGTAAAGACCTGCAAAATCTAGAATTCGAGTCGTGAGCATCGGGATCTCGGAACGGCAGGGCGCAATCCTGCGTCGGGTCGTGGAGGAGTATGTGGCGACCGGCCAGCCCGTCGGGTCGAGGACGCTGGTCGCGCGCGGAGGGTTGACCGTTTCGCCGTCGACCGTGCGCGGCGACCTGGCCGAGCTCGAGGTCCGCGGGCTGCTCACGCATCCGCACACGTCTGCGGGTCGCGTCCCGACCGATCGCGGCTACCGGCTCTACGTCGACGGGCTGCTCGAGCACCTGGAGCCGCGCCCGCCCCAGTTCCCGCTCGAGCTGGGTGCCGGACGCGGGGAGGTCGAGGCGGCGCTCCAGGCGACGACCGAGATGCTCTCGCAGCTGACGAGCCTGCTCGCGCTCGTCTCGGCTCCTCCACTCGCATCGGCGACCGTCCGTCACGTGGAGGTGCTGATGCTGCAGCCGCAGGTGGTCATGGCCCTCGTGATCACGTCCACCGGTGGCGTCACGAAGCGCGTGGCCGTCTTCGACGAGCCGGTGGACGCCGGGCTTGCGAACTGGGCCGCCCAGTATCTGAACGAGCAGCTCGCCGGGCTCGAGCTCGGCGGCCACCGGCTCCGCCGCCGCTTCGAGGACCCGGACTTGACCGAGCGCGAGCGCGTCTTCCTGGAAGCGCTGCTGCCGGCGTTCAGCGACACGGTCCGGCAGGAGCAGCGGCTCTACGTGGGGGGAGCGGCAGGGCTCCTCGTCGATGCCGGGCGCGACGAGATCGCAGGCTACCGCGACCTGCTCGAGGTGCTCGAGCAGCGGGCTGCGCTCCTGGAGGTGCTGCGCGAGGCCCTGGATCCGAGGCGGCCCTTCGTCCGCGTCGGGCAGGAGCTCGACCATCCGGCGCTGCGCGAGCTCTCGCTCGTCGGAGCGACCTACGGCCCTGCGAACCGGCCGCTCGGAGCAGTGAGCCTGCTCGGGCCACGGCGGATGGACTACGGCAACGCAATCCGGTCGGTCCGGGCCGCCGCGTCCGAGCTCTCACGCTTCGTCGCCGAGCTCTACGACGAGCGCTGAGCCGGCCGTTCGGGCGCCGCCGGACCCCTCGCTACCCTTGAGCAGTGGCGACGACGGAGCGGGACTACTACGAGGTTCTGGGCGTCGCGCGCGACGCGAGCGACGCCGAGATCAAGAAGGCGTTCCGCGGACTCGCCCGCACCCTCCATCCGGACGTCTCCGATGCGCCGGACGCCGACGAGCGCTTCCGCGAGGTCGTCGAGGCCTACGAGGTGCTCTCCAAGCCCGAGGCTCGCGAGCTGTACGACCGCCACGGCCACGCAGGGCTGCGCGGCCGTGCGGTTCCAGCCGAGCCACTTCGATCTCGGCGACCTGACCGACATCTTCTCGGCGTTCTTCGGCGACGACCTGTTCGCCGGCGGGCCCACCCGGCGCCGTCAACGCCGCGGCGCCGACGTCACGGCCCAGGTGGAGATCGAGCTCGTCGAGGCCGCGAACGGGGCGACGCGCTCGGTGCCGTTCCCGGTCGCGATGTCGTGCGACGTCTGCGCGGGCAGCGGCGTCGAGCCGGGCAAGCAGGCGCAGACGTGCGAGACGTGCGGCGGCAGCGGACAGCTCGCCCAGGTCTCCCGCAACGCCTTCGGCGAGTTTCGACGCGTGCGCGCGTGCCCGAGCTGCTCGGGGTCCGGCCTCGTCGTCATGCATCCCTGCCGGGTCTGCGAGGGGAGCGGACGCCGCGTCGAGCAGCGTGAGCTCGCCGTCGAGATCCCGCCGGGCATCCACGACGGGCAACGGATCCGCCTGAGCGGCGAGGGCCATGCGGGCGCGCACGGAACTCGCTCCGGCGACCTCTACGTGCAGGTTCGCGTCGTTCCGACCCGCGCTTCGTGCGGGAGGGCGACGACCTGTTCTCGACGGTCGACCTGACGATGACGCAGGCGGCGCTCGGAGCGACCGTGCAGGTGCCGACGCTCGCGGGCGACGACGGAGCTCGAGTTCGCGGCCGGCACCCAGCCGGGAGAGATCCGGGTGCTCCGCGGCCGCGGGATGCCGGTGCTGCAGGGCTTCGGCTGCGGCGACCACCGGATCCTCGTCAACGTCGCCGTGCCGCGAAAGCTGACCGACGAGCAGCGACGCCTGCTCGGAGCAGTTCGAGCCGGCGCCGGCGAGGACACCTACCGCGCCGACGAAGGCTTCTTCGAGAAGCTCAAGAGCGCCTTCCGCTGATCGAGCGAGCTCCGCCGGGTCTCGGTGTCCGTCTCGGCGGCGCGGCCGAGGAGGCGCGCGCTCGCATGCTCGAGCTCTTCCCGGAGCGGCTTCGAGGAGATCGACCGCGGCGAGGACGTCGAGCTCGCCGCCTACATCGACGCCGACGGCGAGCGGCGCCTGCGCGCGGCTTTCGCCGAGGTCGCAGCGAGCCGGTCGCCGACGACTGGGCAGGACCGCTGGCGTTCGTTCCACCGGCCCGTGCGCGTCGGCCCGCTGTGGATCGGCCCGCCCTGGGAGCCGGCCGCCGGGCGACGTCTTGTCCGTCGTGATCGATCCGGGCCGCGCTTTCGGCACCGGCGCGCACCCGACGACGCGTCTCTCGCTCGAGCTGCTGCTCGAGCTCGACCGTGGGTCGCTGCTCGACGTGGGCTGCGGCTCGGGGGTGCTCGCGATCGCGGCGGCCAAGCTGGGCTTCGCGCCGGTGGACGCGGTCGATGTCGATCCGGACGCCGTCGAGGCCGCCACCGAGAACGCCGCTCGCAACGCCGTCGCCGTGCGAGTCCGCGCCGCGGACGCGCTCACGCCGAGCCTGCCCCCGGTCGACGTCGCGGTCGCGAACATCGCTCTCGACGTGGTCGAGGCGCGTCGTCCCCCGCCTGGATGCGCGGGCGCGTCGTGACCTCCGGCTACCTCGACACGCAACGGCCCGACCCTCGCCGGGCTGCGGCATTCGGATCGCAGGACGGCCGACGGCTGGGCGGCCGATCTGTACGGACGCCAGTAGCATTGCGCCCTCGGTGGCGACGTTCTCGGTCCGGTTCCTCGGCTGCAAGGTCTCGCAGACGGATGCGCAGCACGTGCGCGAGCGACTGCTCGCCGACGGTCACACCGAGACGGACGACAGACGCGGACGTGGCTGTCGTCAACGCGTGCTGCGTGACCCACGAGGCGGTGAGCAAGTCGCGCCAGGCCGTCTCGCGCGCGGCGCGGACGCATGGGCGCGTGTACGTGACCGGCTGCGGCGCCAACCTGCCCGATGCCTTCACGGGAGCGGCGCCGAACGTTCGGGTCGTCGCGCGCACGCAGCGAGGAGACGCCGTCGTTCGTCGCCGGCGACGTCGGCGCGATCGGCTGCGTGCAGGGGCAGGCGCGGCTCGACCGTGTGCGTGCGTTCGTCAAGGTTCAGGACGGCTGCAGCTTCTCGTGCCGCTTCTGCGTCGTCCCGCTGGTGCGCGGCGCCTCGCGCAGCCGGGCGGCCCCGGCCGTCCTCGCGGAGGTCCGGCGACGCGTCGAGCAGGGGCACCGCGAGGTCGTGCTCACCGGGATCAACCTGGGCTGCTACCGCGACCGGGAGCGCGGGCTACCGGCTCAACCGCCTCGTCCGCGAGGCGGGAGCGACGCCCGGCCTCCAGCGCCTGCGCCTCTCCTCGATCGAGGTCAACCACGTGGACGAGCGAGCTCGTGGCGGCGCTCCGCGAGACGCCGACCGTCTCCGCGCACCTGCACGTGCCGCTCCAGTCGGGGGACGACCAGGTTCTCCGGGCGATGGGTCGCCGCTACAGCTCGTCGACCTACCTGCGGCGAGTCGGGCCTCTGACCGACTTCAACCTGACGACCGACGTGATCGTCGGCTTTCCGGGGGAGGACGAGGCCGCGTTCGAGCGCACCCTCGACCTGGTCGCGAGCGCGGGGATCACGAAGGTCCACGTCTTTCCCTACTCCCCCCGGCCGGGCACGGGGACGGCGGCCGAGGACACGGTGCCGCGGGAGGTCAAGAAGGAGCGGGGTGCCCGCCTGCGGGCGGCATCACACGCCGCGTGCATGCGCAGTTGGCGCGACAAGCTCGGGTCGGAGCGACGCCGTGCTCGTCGATCGTCCCGGGCGCGGCTACGGCGACGACTACTCGCCGTGGTGTTCTCGCCCGCGGAAGCCCCGGTCGGAGAGGTAAGCCGAGCGCGAGCGCGCGCGGTCACCGAGGATGGGATCGTCGGTGTCCTCTGACTGCCTCTTCTGCCGCCTCGTCCGTGAGGGCGACCACGTCCGTAGCGGCGACGGCGTGGTCGCGATCCGCGACATCGACCCGAAGGCGGACACCCACCTGCTGATCCTCCCCGAGCGCCACGTCGACACATTCCGCGACATCGGCGAGTTCGATGCCGACGAGAGCAAGCGCATGCTCGGTTTCATCGCGGAGACCGCTCGCGAAGAGGGGCTCGAGGACTACCGGGTGCTCGTCAACGTCGGGCCGGGCGGGGGGCAGACGATCTTCCACCTGCACTGGCACCTGCTCGGTGGGAACATCAGGGGGATGCCCGCATGAGCCTGATCGGACGCCTCGAGGGCGAGCTCGAGCGGGCGATGAAGGAGCGCGAGTCAGAGCGGCGCGATGCGCTCCGCCTGATCCTGGCCAGCCTGCGCTCGGCGGAGAAGGATCTGCAGCGGCCGCTCCAGGACGAGGAGGAGCTGCAGGTGCTCCAGCGCGAGCGGAAGAAACGCGTCGAGGCGGCCGACGCGTTCCGGGCGGCCGGACGCGAGGAGCAGGCGAACGCGGAGGAGGCCGAGCTCGACGTGCTCGAGGAGTTCATGCCCGAGCCCCTGAGCGAGGAGGAGCTCGAGGAGATCGTGGACGACGCCATCGCAGAGACCGGCGCCACGAGCCTGCGCGACCTCGGCCGGGTGATGGCGGACGTGATGCCGCAGATCGCGGGCCGCGCCGACGGGTCGGCCGTCAGCCAGATGGTCCGCGAGAAGCTCGCCTAGCCGCCCGGGACGAGGCCTTTTCGGACGCGGCCGAATCGCGGGAGCCCCAGGCGCCCTCGGCCTCCTCCCCGATGCGATCGTAGTGGCGTCCGGCGCACGAAAGGCGCACCGATTCGTGTCGCCTTCGTGCCGGCCGTCGTTTCCTACGACCCTGCTCGCGCCCCGAGCTCGAGCACGACGTCGGCGATCAGGTCGACGTCCGCAGCGGTCGTTCGCCAGTTGACGATCGCCGGCCGAAACGCGACCCGTCCGTCGTATCTGGTGGTTCCCACGTAGACCCGTCCGTCGGCGAGCAAGGCCTCGCCCGACTCGCGTGTTGAGCTCGTCGAGCTCCGGCTCGCCGAGACCGGGCGGTCGCAGCCGGAAGCAGACGATGTTCAGCGGCACGTCGGCGAGCCGTTCGAGGTGAGGGCTCTCGTCGATACGGCTCGCGAGGCGCCGAGCAAGGTCCAGGTGGCGCTCGACCATCGCCCGGTACCCCTCGCGACCGTAGGCTCGCAACGTCGCCCACACCGCCAGCGAGCGGGAGCGCCTCGAGGCTTCGGGGCCGGGCAGGCTGTCGCCGGGCAGGTAGGCCGCCGTGAGCGCGAACGTCTCGCGGAGAGCGGACGGCTCGCGCACGAAGGCGAAGCCGCAGTCGTAGGGGACGTTCAGCCACTTGTGCCCGTCGGCGATGACCGAATCGGCCCGCTCGACACCCTCGGCGAGCCCCGCCGTCCGCGGGGTCACCCGGGCGAAGAGTCCGAACGCTCCGTCGACGTGGAGCCAGGCGCCGTGGCGCTCGGCCAGGTCGGCCATCTGCGTGATCGGGTCGAAGTCGCCGGTGTTCACGTCGCCGGCGTTCGCGATCACGATCGCAGGCGCGCCGTCCAGCGAGCGTAGCCCGGCCCCGAGCGCCTCGACGTCGAGGCGTCCCGCGCCGTCGCGGGCGAGCACGCGGACACTCTCGCGGCCGATGCCGAGCATGGCGAGCGCCTTGGTCGCGCTCGGATGCACGTATCCGCTCGAGAAGACGGGCACCCCGGCGAGCCCCGCCCAGCCGTCCGCATCGACGTCCACGCCGTGCCGCCCCGCCCACCAGCGGCGAGCGGCCGCGAGCGCCGTGAAGTTCGCCGTCGTCGCGCCCGTCGTCAGCACGCCACCCCACGAGGCAGGGAGCGCGAACAGGTCGAGCAGCCAGCCGATCGAGACCTGCTCGAGCCGCACTGCGAGCGGCGAGCTGACGCTGGAGAATGCGTTCTGGTCGAGTGTCGACGCGAGCCAGTCTGCGGCGTGAGCGGCCGGTGTGGCGCCGCCGGTGACGAAATGGAAGAAGCGCGGCCCCGCCGAGCCCGTTGCCGCCTCGAGCCCGCCCTCGACCAGCTCCTTCAGGGCTGCGACGGCGCCGTCGCCCTGTCTCGGGCAGCGCTCCGCCGAACCGGCGGGCCGCGGCCTCGGCCCCCGGCGCGAGCACCGGCGCCGCATCGAGGCCCTCCAGGTAGCGGCCGGCCTCCGCGGCGACGTAGGCGAGCGCGGCCTCGGTCTCCTCGCGAAGGCGCAGCGGATCGGTCACCGTCGCGCATCGTCCTACACTGAGCCGGGTGCAGGAGACTCTGTCGGTCTCGAACGAGGTCGCCGCCGAGCTGGCGGGCGTCGGCGACGGTGTCCTCGACACCCTTCGCGACCGCCTGCACTGCTCGATCCGCCTGCGCGGCAACCAGCTCACGCTCGAAGGCGACGACGACCGCGTGACCGAGGCCCGCGCGGTCGTCGGCGAGCTCGTCGACCTGCTCGAGGGCGGGAACGAGATCGGCCCCGGCACCGTCGACGCCGTCCTCGGGCGTGCTCGACGAGGGCGAGGACGTCCGCGAGGTCTTCGAGGACGTCGTCTGGCGCCACCGCGGCAAGAACATCACGCCGAAGACGGTGACCCAGAAGCGCTACGTCGACGCGATGCGGAACTCCACGGTCACCTTCGGAATCGGCCCGGCAGGCACGGGCAAGACCTACCTTGCGATCGCGCTCGCCGTGGCCGCCCTCTCGGAGCGCCAGGTGGGCCGCATCATCCTCACGCGCCCGGCCGTCGAGGCGGGCGAGCGGCTCGGCTTCCTGCCCGGCGACGTCCTCGCCAAGGTCGACCCCTACATGCGGCCGCTCTTCGACGCTCTCTTCGACATGCTCGACCCCGATCGCCTGAACGCGTTCATGGATCGGGGCACGATCGAGGTTGCGCCGCTCGCGTTCATGCGCGGCCGGACGCTGAACGACTCCTTCATCATCCTCGACGAGGCGCAGAACACGAGCCCCGAGCAGATGCAGATGTTCCTCACGCGGCTGGGCTTCGGGTCCAAGGTCGTCGTCACCGGCGACATCACCCAGATCGACCTCCCACGCGACCAGGCCTCCGGGTCTGATCCAGGTCCGGGACGTGCTGAGCACGATCGACGGCATCGCCTTCGTCAGCTTCAGCCACAAGGACGTCGTGCGGCACAAGCTGGTGCAGCGGATCGTGGAGGCCTACAAGCACCACGCGGAGGAGACGGGCACGCAGCGCCGGAAGTAGCGGCATGGTCGCGGTCGAGGTCGAGAACCGGAGCGGGGTGGAGGTCGAGTCCGACGCGGCGGTCGCGCTCGCCCGCGCCGTGCTCGGAGCCGAAGGCGTGGACGAAGGCGAGCTGGGTCTCGCATTCGTCGGGCCCGAGGAGATGCGGACGCTGAAGCGCGAGCACCTGGGAGTTGACGAGGCCACGGACGTGCTGTCGTTCCCGATCGACGGCCGGGACGTCCTGCCCGAGGGGGTGCCTCGCCAGCTCGGCGACGCGATCCTGTGCCCGCAGGTCGTCGGCGAGCGGTGGCGGGAGCCGCTCGTGCACGGCCTGCTGCACCTGCTCGGCTACGAGCACGGCGCCGAGATGGAGGCGCGCGAGGCGGTGCTGCTGCCGATGAAGCGACCGCCCTCGATCTTCGAGAGCTTCAACTTCGCCTTCGAGGGGATCATCCACGTGCTCCGCACGCAGCGGAACATGCGCATCCATTTCGCGGTGGCGGCGGGTGTGCTCCTGGGAGCGATCGCCACGGGCGTCGACCGGTTCGAGCTGATCGCCCTGCTGCTCGCGATCTCGTTCGTGCTGATCGCGGAGATGATCAACACGGCGCTCGAGGCCGCCATCGACGTCGCCACGACCTCGTTCGACCCCCTCGCCAAGCTCGCGAAGGACATCGCCGCCGGCGCCGTCCTGATCTCGACGGTCAACGCCGTTGCTGTCGGCTACCTCGTCTTCTCCGACCAGTTCGCCAACCGCAGCTCGCGGCTGATCGACCGGCTTCGCGACGCGCCCGCCGAGCTGACCCTGATCGCGCTCGTCCTGACGATCATCGTGGTGATCGCCTTCAAGGCCTACACGGGGAGCGGCACGCCGCTGCGCGGCGGACTGCCTTCCGGCCACTCCGCGATCGCCTTCGGCGGCTGGATGGCGGTCACCGCGATCATCGGCGACTTCGAGCACTGGTTCCTGATCAGCTCGCTGACGTTCATCATGGCGTTGCTCGTGGCGCAGACCAGGATCGAGGCAGGCGTGCATTCCTTCACCGAGGTGGCCTTCGGCGGCGTCCTCGGCGCGCTCGTCGCCCTCGTCGTCTTCCAGGTGCTCGCATGAGCGACCTGCTGGCCGCCGCGGACGAGGCCGCGAAGAACGCATACGCGCCGTACTCGAAGTTCCTCGTCGGAGCGGTCGCGCGAGCGCGGGACGGCCGCGTCTTCACGGGCGTGAACGTCGAGAACGCCGCCTACCCGCTCGGGATCTGCGCCGAGCGCTGCTGCCTGGGCGCAGCCGCGACGGCGGGCCTGCGACCCGGCGACCTCGAGGAGATCGCGATCACGGCCTCTCCGTGCGGCGGCTGTCGCCAGTGGCTGGCGGAATGGCGGATCGACCGGATCACCTACCGCCGCGGCAACGGCGAGATCGCGACGGCGACGCCCGCCGACCTGCTGCCCGACTCGTTCATCCTGTGAGATCTGGGATCGTCGCCGTCGCGGGCCGGCCGAACGTGGGCAAGTCGACGCTCGTGAACGCGCTCTGCGGCGGCAAGGTGGCGATCGTCTCCGACAAGCCCCAGACGACGCGGAGGCGGATCTTCGGGGTTGCGCACGGCGACGGCTGGCAGCTCGTCCTCGCCGACCTGCCTGGCTTCCAGCGGCCACGCGACCCCCTGACCGAGCACATGCAGAAAACCGTCGACTCGTCCTTCGAGGGCGTGGACGGCGTGCTCCTCGTGCTCGACGCGCGCGAGCGGATCGGAGCGGGCGACCGGTTCATCGCCAAGCGGGTGTACGAGCTCGGCGTTCCGGTCGTGATCGCGCTGAACAAGGTCGACCGGCTCAAGCCCGGCCACATCGCGCAGCAGCTCCAGAACGGGGCGCGGCTGGGGGACTTTCACGCGATCCACCCGATCAGCGCGCGCACCGGCGACGGCGTCGACGAGCTGCGCGAGGAGCTCGTCGAGCTGCTTGCCCGCAGGCCCCGCGTTACTTCCCGCCGGAACAGCGGACCGACCTCAGCGTCGAGATGCAGGTGGCGGAGCTCGTCCGCGAGAAGGCGCTGGCGCTGACGCGCGACGAGGTCCCGCACGCGATCACGGTCGAGGTCGAGGAGCTGGGCGACAAGGTCACGCGCGCGGTGCTCTACGTCGAGACCGAGTCGCAGAAGCAGATCCTCGTCGGCGCCGGCGGGAAGATGGTGCGCGAGATCGGCACCCGCGCGCGACCCGAGATCGAAGCGCTGGTCGGGCACAGGGTCTTCCTGGAGCTGCAGGTGAAGGTGAAGCCCCGCTGGCGGCGCGACGAGCACCTGCTCGAGCGGCTCGGGATCTAGCATCTCGCCGTGGCCGAAGCCGAATCGGACCCGCAGGTCATCGTCGACTTCGAGTTCGAGCGAGGCCTCCTCTTCGTCGGGTGTCAGAAACCTCGGCGCGGGGCCGGTGCTCGAGGTCGCGACCGAGTTCGACAAGCCGTTCCGCGGGCTCGGCGGCAGCCGCGAGATGAACGGCTCTCCGGTTGTTCAAGCGGATCGAGTTCCTCGCCCCGGGCAAGGAGATCCGGACGCTGCTCGACTCGAGCGCCGCGTACTTCGCCCGCAAGGAGCCGACGCTCCTGACCGCCACCGTCACGCTACCGCACCGCCGCCGGGGAGCGACGGCGGCACGCGATCACCCACGACCTCGCGATCTACCGCGACCTCGCCTACGTCCCGCAAGGAGAGACCGATGCCTGACCGTCAGCCCTACCGCAACTTCAACTTCCGCGTCGAGATCGACGGAATCGCCGAGGCGCAGTTCGCCGAGGTCGAGGTGCCCGACGCCGAGATAGCCGTCGTCGAGTATCGCGAGGGCGCCGACAAGACCTCCGCTTCCCGCAAGCTGCCCGGGCGCGTGTCGTACGGGAACGTCGTGCTGAGGCGCGGCATCACCGACCGACCTGTCCCTCTACGAGTGGTTCCGCGCCGTCGCCGAGGGCGACTTCCAGCCGCGGAACGTCGCTGATCGTGCTGCTGGACGCCCAGCGGCAGGACGTTCGCCGCTGGCTCGCGCGCGACGCGTGGCCGACGAAGTACGCGGGGCCGGCGCTGAACGCGAGCAACAACGAAGTTGCCGATCGAGCTTCTGGAATTGGCCGTGGAGCGGATCGAGATCGAGGGCAGCGGGTCGTAGTCGGGAGCGACCGCAGGGCTACACTCAGCCCATGGCGAAGGCGCCTGCCCTGCCGGCGGGCTTCGAGCTTCCGCTCGAGCCCCGGATCCCGCGCGTCGGATCGGTCGACGCGGTGGCGCTGGAGGAGCGTGCGGCGACGCTCGCCAAGCGATCGATCAAGAAGGACGCGAAGCTGTGGGCGCTCGACCTCGCGGTGCGGATGATGGACCTGACGACGCTCGAGGGCGCCGATACGCCCGGCAAGGTCTCCGCGCTCTGCTCGAAGGCGATGCGCCCCGACGCCGACCGCACGATTCCCGCCGTGGCGGCCGTCTGCGTCTACCCGAACCTCGTGCCGCACGCGAAGGAGCGTCTCGCGGGCAGCGACGTCAAGGTGGCTTCGGTCGCGACCGGGTTCCCGTCCGGGCAGTTCCCGATCGAGCTCAAGCTCGCCGACGTGCGCTCCGCGGTCGAGCTCGGAGCCGATGAGATCGACATGGTCATCGATCGCGGCGCGTTCCTCTCGGGCCGCTACGCCAAGGTCTACGACGAGATCGTGCGGGTGAAGGAGGCGTGCGGCGGGGCGCACCTCAAGGTGATCCTCGAGACGGGCGAGCTCGGAACCTACGACAACGTCCGCCGGGCGAGCCTGCTCGCGATGGCCGCGGGCGGCGACTTCATCAAGACCTCGACCGGGAAGATCTCCCCGGCGGCGACGCTGCCCGTGTCGCTGTGCATGCTCGAGGCGCTCCGCGACGTGCACGAGGAGACCGGGCGCAAAGTGGGCTTCAAGCCGGCCGGCGGCATTCGCAACGCGAAGCAGGCTGTGCAGCACCTGGTGCTCGTCCACGAGACCGTGGGGCCGGACTGGCTGACGCCCGACCTGCACCGATTCGGGGCGTCCTCGCTGCTGAACGATGTCCTGATGCAGATCCGGAAGGAGAAGACGGGCCTCTACCAAAGCCCGGACTACTTCACGGTCGACTGATTTGGCGCACTCTCGGCACCCCTCCGCGACGAGCTTCGAGCTAGCTTCTTCCCCACCCTCTAAGGGCGGGGGGTGGGTGGTGGGCCCACGATGACCGACATCGAGCGCAAGCAAGACCGGGCGCCCGTCCCCGCGGACTGGACGTACGCGCCGGCGCCCGAGTCGACCGACATCGTCAAGCTGCAGGAGCGCTACGGCCTGTTCGTCGGGGGCGAGTGGCTGGCGCCGAGCTCGGGCGAGCACTTCACCACGATCGCGCCGCGCGACGAGGAGCCGCTCGCCGACGTCGCGCAGGCGGGCCCGGAGGACGTCGACCTGGCCGTCAAGGCCGCCCGCAAGGCTTTCACGAACGGCTGGGGACGGCGACGGCCCGCCGAGCGCGCCAAGTACCTGTACCGGATCGCGCGCATCCTGCAGGAGCGCGCACGCGAGTTCGCCGTGCTCGAGTCGCTGAACGGCGGCAAGCCGATCAAGGAGTCGCGCGACGTCGACCTGCCGCTGGCGGCGGCGCATTTCTTCTACTACGCCGGCTGGGCCGACAAGCTCGAGTACGCCTTCCCGAACCGCAAGCCCAAGCCGATCGGAGTCGCCGGGCAGATCATCCCGTGGAACTTCCCGCTCCTGATGCTCTCGTGGAAGATCGCTCCCGCCATCGCCGCGGGAAACACGGTCGTGCTCAAGCCCGCCGAGACGACGCCGCTGACGGCCCTGCTCTTCTGCGACGTCCTGCGCCAGGCCGAGCTCCCGCCGGGCGTCGTCAACATCGTCACCGGCGACGGCCGCGCCGGGGCCGAGCTCGTCAAGCACCCGGAGGTCGACAAGATCGCGTTCACCGGCTCGACGGACGTGGGCAAGGCGATCCAACGCGAGCTCGCGGGCACCGGCAAGAAGCTCACGCTCGAGCTCGGTGGGAAGGCCGCGAACATCATCTTCGACGACGCCCCGCTCGACCAGGCCGTCGAGGGGATCGTCAACGGCATCTACTTCAACCAGGGCCACGTCTGCTGCGCCGGCTCGCGCCTGCTCGTGCAGGAGTCGATCTACGAGGAGACCGTCGAGAAGCTCAAGCGGCGCCTGACCACCCTGCGCGTCGGCGACCCGCTGGACAAGAACACCGACGTCGGCGCGATCAACTCGAGGATGCAGCTCGAGAAGATCACCGAGCTGGTCGAGAGCGGGAAGGAGGAGGGCGCCGAGATCTACCAGCCGCCGTGCCGCCTGCCGGAGAAGGGCTACTGGTTCGTGCCGACCGTGTTCACGAACGTGGCCCAGAGCTACCGGGTCGCGCAGGAGGAGATCTTCGGCCCGGTGCTGTCGGTGCTCACCTTCCGCACCCCGGACGAAGCGGTGGAGAAGGCGAACAACACGCCCTACGGCCTCTCGGCCGGGGTCTGGACCGAGAAGGGGTCGCGCATCCTGGCGATGGCGCAGCGCCTGCGCGCGGGCGTCGTGTGGGCGAACACCTACAACCGCTTCGACCCGACCTCGCCGTTCGGCGGCTACAAGGAGTCCGGCTTCGGGCGCGAGGGCGGGCTGCACGGGCTGGAGCCGTACATGAAGTTCGACGGCGAGACGGAGGAGTTCGGCGGATGAGACGTCGCTTGCGATGTCTCTTTCAGGCCGAGAGTCCGCTGTGAGCAGCCGCCTGCCGGTCAAGAAGACGTACAAGCTGTTCCTCGGCGGCAAGTTCCCGCGCTCCGAGTCGGGTCGCACCTACGAGATCCAGGGCGCGAACGTCGCGCGCAGCTCGCGCAAGGACGTGCGCGACGCCGTCGTCGCCGCCCGGAAGGCGTTCGGCGGGTGGGCCGGGATGACCGCCTACAACCGCGGCCAGATCCTGTATCGCGTCGCCGAGATGCTGGAGGCGCGGACGCACGACTTCGCCGAGCTCACCGGCGACGAGGACGAGGTCAACCGCGCCGTGGACCGCGTCGTCTGGTACGCCGGCTGGGCCGACAAGATCGCCCAGGTGCTCGGCACCTCCAACCCCGTAGCCGGCCCGTACTTCAACTTCACCATCCCGGAGCCGACGGGCGTCGTCGGCGTGATCGCGCCCGAGGAGCCCGCTCTGCTCGGGCTCGTCTCGCGGGTCGCTCCCGCGATCGTGGGCGGCAATGCGGTGGTCGTGCTCACCTCCGAGTCGCAACCGCTCGCGGCGGTCGAGCTCGCCGAGGTGCTCGCCACGTCCGACCTGCCGGGCGGGGTGGTCAACCTCCTCACCGGCTACAAGAGCGAGACCGCGCCGGTGCTCGCCGGGCACATGGACGTGAACGCGATCGACCTCGCCGGGGCCGACGGCGACCTCGCCGAGCTCGAGCGGCTCGCTGCCGAGAACGTCAAGCGGGTCGTACGCGGCTCCGCGAACGGCCAGAGCCCGTGGGAAGTCGCCTCGTTCCTGGAGCTGAAGACCGTCTGGCACCCGATCGGCGTCTGAGGTCTACCATCACCCGCGCATGACGAGCCGGCGCTTCAGCCAGGCGATCTCCGAGGGCGACGGGATCTCCGTGATCGTCCCGGTGGGCGACGTCGAGTCGGCGCGCGCCGCCGAGACCCAGCGCGCCGAGGGGCTGATCGTCTGGAACAAGCTTCCCGGGTTGCGCGACGCCGTCTCGCTCCCCGTCCTCTGGCGGGCCGACGGGCCCCTCGAGGAGGCGCGCGACTGCGGTGCGGACGCATGCCTGTTGATCGTCGAGCGGCTCGTCGACGAGGACTCCGGGCTCGAACGCGTGCAGGCGGACAGCGACGCGCTGGGCCTCGAGCTCGTGGTCGACGTCAAGGACGCGGAGGAGCTCGAGCAGGCGCTCGAGCGGATCGATCCCGAGATCTTCCTCCTCTCCCCGCGCGACGCCGAGGACGGCCAAGCCGCCCACGAGCGCGTGCTCGAGCTGCTGACCGACGTGCCCGCGGGCAAGCTCGCGATCGCCGATCTTGCCGGTGTGGTGCGGGCCGAGGTCGACGAGCTGGAGCGGGCCGGGGTGGACGCCGTGGTGGTCGCGGCCGGCAACGTGACCGAGCTCGTCGGCGCGGCCCCGCCCGAGGTCTGACCGCGGCCGTCCGGCTCGGGCGCTCCGGCCTCGCGCTGGCGGCTCTGCTCGCGGGCGCCGCCGCCCTGCGACTCGTCGGCGTCGGCTACGGGCTGCCCTATCCACTGCTCAACCCGGACGAGCAGAGCATCGTCCCGCGGGCGTGGGAGCTGGTGCACGGCGGCGGCCTCGACCCGGGTTGGTACGACTATCCGTCGCTCGTGATCGAGCTGCTGGCGCCGTTCCAGCTGGGACTCGACGAGCCGTCGTACCTGGCCGGCCGGCTCGTGGTCGTTGCCCTGGGCGTCGCCGGCGTCGCGGCGGCCTGGTGGCTCGGCGCAAGCAGCTACGGGACGCTCGCCGGATTCGTCGCGGCGGGATTCACGGCCGTCGCCACCACGCACGTGGCGTACTCCCGTACCGCTGTCACCGACGTGCCCTTCACCACGCTGACGACCGCCTCGCTGGCCTTGCTCGCATCGCGGCGCCTCGAGCTGGCCGGCCTCGTGGCCGGGCTGGCGACCGCGGCGAAGTACCCCGGGGCGGTGCTCCTCGTGCCGCTCGTCGTCGCCGGGTACCGGGAGCGGCGGCGACTGGCGGCGGCGATCGCGATCTTCGCCGCCGCCTTCGCGGTTGCGAGCCCGTTCGTGGTGATCCATGCGGGCGAAGCGGCCGGAGGATGCTCGGCGGGTGAGCGAGCGAGCGCGAGCGGGGTGGCTCGGCTTCGAGGGTGAAGGCTCGGCGCCCGCGGCCTTCGCGGAGAGGCTCTGGGAGGGACTCGGGCCGGCGCTCCTCGTTGCCGCCGTCGGCCTGGCCCTTGCGCTCGCGCGTCGGCGCCCGGCCGATCTCGTTCTCGCCTCGTTCGCGCTCGCCTACTTCGCCACTCTGCTGCCGCTGGACGCGCACTTCGACCGCTACGTGCTCCCGCTCGTCCCCGTGCTCGGCGCGCTCGCGGGGAGCCTGCGCTCGCTCGCTCCGGTCACGCTGGTGCTGCTCGTCGTCCCGCTGACCTGGTCGATCCGGGACGCTCACGAGCTGACCCGGCCGGACACGCGCGAGGCCGCCCAGGCGTGGCTCGAGAGCGGTGTGCCGGCGGGTGCGCGGCTGGCGGCCGACCCCTCGGCGCCGCCGTTCGACCGACCCGTCAGTGCGGTTCGAGCTTCCAGGGCCGTGGCACGATCCCGACCCGAGGCGCGACGTCGAGCAGCTTCGCGCGCAGGGCATCGACTACGTCGTGGTCACGGGCGCCGTCGCCGACCGTGTGCGCGCCGCCGCGGACGAGTACCCACGAGAAGTCGCCTTCTACGACGATCTCGAACGAACGGCGCGGCGGGTGTTCCAGCTCGAACCGGGCGGTGAGCTATGCCGGCCCCTGGGTAACCGTCTACCGGCTCTCCTAGAGCCTAAGAGGGGTCGGCTTGCCGGCCCCGCTAACGTTCAGAAGAACCCAGAAGAAGGGGGCCCACGGGGAAACGATGGTTTCCCCGCTGCTAGCCGAAGAAGGCGCGCGCCACGTCGTACCACTCGCGCGGGACGCGCTTCAGCTCCGCGGTCGCCTCGGCGAGCGAGACGTCCACGATCGCGTCGCCGTGCAGCGCCGCCATGCGGCCGAAGCGGCCCTCGAGCACGAGCTCCGCTGCCTTGAGCCCGTAGCGGGTGGCGAGCACGCGATCGCGCGGGGTCGGCGTCCCGCCGCGCTGAACGTGACCGAGCACGGTGACGCGGGTCTCGTAGCCGGTCCGCTCCTCGATCTCGCGCCCCAACGCTTCGCCGACGCCGCCCAGGCGGACGTGTCCGAACTGATCGCTCGCGCGCGCCTCGCCGGCCACCAGCCTCGTCTCGCCGGACTCGTAGGTCAGCTCGTAGCCCTCGCTGACGACGACGATCGAGAAGTCCTTGCCGTGCTCGTGGCGGCGCCGGATCTCGGCGCAGGCCTCCTCGACCGTGATCGGCAGCTCCGGGATCAGGATCACGTCGGCGCCGCCGGCGATCCCGCTGGTGACGGCGATCCAGCCCGTGTGTCGGCCCATCACCTCGACGACCATGACGCGGTTGTGCGACTCGGCTGTCGTGTGGAGGCGGTCGATCGCCTCGGTTGCGACCGTCACGGCCGTGTCGAAGCCGAAGGTGTAGTCGGTGGCCGAGAGATCGTTGTCGATCGTCTTCGGCACACCCACGACAGGGAACGAATGCTCCGCGAAGAGCCGTGCCGCCACCCCGAGCGTGTCCTCGCCGCCGATCGCGACCAGCGCGTCGAGCCGCTCCCGGGCGAACGTCTCGAGCACGCGGTCGACGCCGCCCTCGACCTTGTAGGGGTTCGTCCGCGTGGTGCCGAGGATCGTTCCTCCCCGCGGCAGGATCCCGGAGATCTCGCGCGGCCCGAGCGGCTGCACGATTCCCTCCACGAGCCCACGCCAGCCCTCGCGGACCCCCACGACCTCGTGGCCGGCGGCGAGGCACCGGCGGGCGACGGCCCGAATGACCGCGTTCAACCCGGGGCAGTCGCCTCCGCCCGTGAGAGCTCCGACTCGCATCGCGCCTATCATCGGCAATACGAGGCCGAAGTGGCGGAATTGGCAGACGCGCCGGACTCAAAATCCGGTGGCCTTCGGGCCGTGTGGGTTCGATTCCCACCTTCGGCATTCCGTTCCCGCGCGGTTCCGGCTTGCCACAGCGCGTTCGCACGCGGATACTTGCAGCCCGGCTGAGGAGAGATCCGGCGGGCGGCGAATGCGGAACGGACGAAAGACGGCGACACGGAGGAGGAGCTCTTGTTGAAGGAACGACGGTTTATCGGACTGATGGTCGTCATGCTCGCTGCGCTCGCGCTGGCAGCGTCGAGCTGCGGCGGAGACGACGACGAAGGCTCAGGCGACGGCGGAGCCACGACCGAGGAGAGCGGGGGCGGCGGCAATGTGACCGCGCTTCCGTCGTCGTCGTGCCGCGCCCTCGAGTACAAGGGCGAGGGCGAGGCAGACCTGCTGATCGCCTCCGACCTGCCGAGGCAGGGCGGCTCGCGCTTGCAGACGACACAGATGGTCGGCGCGATCCGGCTCCTGCTCGACGAGAAGGGCTGGAAGGCCGGCGACCACAACATCGCCTACCAGGACTGCGACGACGCGACGGCTCAGGCCGGCAAGTGGGATTCGGGCAAGTGCAGCCAGAACGCGCAGGCCTACGCCCAGAACGAGAGCGTCGTGGCCGTGGTCGGAACGTTCAACTCGGGTTGCGCGGCCGTCGAGATTCCGGTGCTGAACCAGGCCCCGGGCGGCGGCGTGCTGATGGTCTCGCCGGCGAACACGTACGGCTGCCTGACCGAGCCGTGCGCCGGCAACGAGCCTGAGAAGTACTACCCGAGCGGCACTCGCAACTACGCGCGCGTCGCGCCGAGCGACCCGAACCAGGGCGCGGTCGTGGCCCAGCTCATGAAGGAGATGGGCGTCACGAGCGTGTACATCCTGAACGACAAGGAGGCCTACGGCCTCGGCGTCGCCAAGAACGTGAAGGGCGCGGCCGAGGCGGCCGGGATCAAGGTCACCGGCTTCGCGGCGTATGAGCCGCAAGTCCGCGAACTTCGAGGCCCTGTTCACGAAGATCAAGGGCACCAACCCGGATGCCGTGTTCGTCGGCGGCCTGATCGACGAGAACGCCGGGCAACTCATCAACGACAAGGTCGCGGTGCTGGGGCCGAACAACGGAGCAGTGAAGCTGTTCCTGCCCGACGGCTTCGCCACCGACGCGGTCTTCCAGCCCGCCGAGGGCGGGACCGCAAAGGCGAAGGACGCGATCTTCACCGTCGCCGGCGCCCCGGTCGACGAGTTCAAGGGCAAGGGCGGCGAGTTCGCGCAGAAGTTCAAGACCGACGTCCTCAAGGGCAAGCCCGTCGACCCGTACGCGATTCTCGCCGTGCAGGCCGCGGACGTCGTCCTCCAGGCGATCGAGAACTCGGACGGAACCCGTGCGAGCGTCCTCGAGGAGCTGTTCAAGCTGAAGGTGTCGGACGGCTACATCGGCGGCTTCGAGTTCAACGAGAACGGTGACGTCACCGGCGCGAGCGGCGCCGTGCTGACGTTCTCGGTCTACAAGGGCACGGACAAGCTGACGACGCTCAAGACCGCAACACCTGAGCAGAACCTGATCGACGCCGCGCGCAAGGAAGCAGCGGGCGGCTAGGCAACAGCGGTCCCGGGGGGCGAGGCTGGCGTCTCGCCCCCCGAACCGCTTACGATCGCGCGACCGTGGCCAGAGAAGGCATCCCGGGGCTCGACGCACTGCTACGCGCGCCGCGTCCGCGCGCCCTTTCGGTCGTCGGCCTCGGCTTCGTCGGCGTGCTGGCCATCTGGCTGCTCGTCAACCTGATCAAGGAGCCCCAGGACTTCTTCACGGTCTTCCTGATCGGCCTGACCACGGGGATGGTCTACGCGCTCGTCGCGCTGGGCTACACCCTGGTCTACGGGATCCTGCAGCTGATCAACTTCGCCCACGGCGACGTGTTCGCGTTCAGCGGGCTGTTCGCGAGCACGATGATCCTCACGGTCTTCGACCTGACCGAGGAGTCGGCGACGGCCACAATCATCCTCGGGCTGGCGGCGACCCTGGTGGTCACGACCCTGTTCGGCGCGACGCTGAACACCGCGATCGAGCGAATCGCGTACCACCCGCTGCTGAAGGCGCCGCGTCTCGCGCTCCTGATCACGGCGGTCGGAATGTCGTTCATCGTCCAGAACGTCGCGCTCGCGATCTACGACGTGAACTTCCGCCGCGTCCCCGAGCTGATTCCGCGCACGGACGTGTTCGAGATCGCGGGCGTGCACTACCAGTGGAACAAGTTCGGCGTGATCCTCGTCACCGTGCCCGTCCTGATCGCCCTGAGCTGGTTGGTGCAGAACACCCGACAGGGGAAGGCGATGCGCGCGACCGCACAGGACCCCGACGCGGCCGCGATGGTGGGGATCGACGTCAACCGGACGATCTCCTTCACCTTCGCGCTCGCGGGCGGGCTCGCCGGCGTCGGCGGCCTGCTCTTCCTGCTCCAGTTCAACATCCGCTACGACACCGGCTTCGAGCTCGGGCTGATCGCGTTCACCGCGGCGGTGCTCGGCGGAATCGGCAACCTCAGCGGCGCCGTCCTCGGCGCGGTCACGATCGGGCTGATCCAGGCGTTCAACGAGGGCCTGACCTGGATGACCCCGGGCAGCGACTGGACCCGGTCGATCATCTTCGGGCTGCTGATCGCGATCCTCGTCTTCCGGCCCCAGGGCCTTCTCGGCGAGCAGACCCCGGATCGCGCATGACCGAGCCGCGCGAGAACGGGCAGCAGCGCAAGCGCAACTCGCGCGGCGGCGGCCTCGGTCCGGTTGGCGAAGCCTGGCAGGCGGTGCCGGCCTCCATTCGCCGACTGGTGCCGCTCACGCTCGTGCTGGCGGCCGCGTTCGCGTACCCGTTCATCGTCGAGGACCTGCGCGGCCTCGGCGAGCTCGGAGACTTCTTCCCGCAGCTCGGATCGGTCGTGATCATCCTCGTGTTCACGATGATGGCCGTCGGCCTGAACGTGGTCGTCGGCTACAGCGGCCTGCTCGACCTCGGCTACGTCGCCTTCTATGCGGCCGGCGCCTACACCGCGGGCTGGCTCGCGTCCGGTCACTTCCAGCAGGCCAACCTGCACATCGGCTCCGTCGGGCTCTCGCCGGACGCACTCGGGATCCACATGTCGCTCTGGATCGTGCTGGTGATCGCCGGTCTCTTCACGGCGTTCACGGGAATCCTGATCGGCCTGCCGACACTGCGCCTGCGCGGCGACTACCTCGCCATCGTGACCCTCGGGTTCGGCGAGATCATCCCGCAGGTCGTCCGCAACGGCGACGACTTCAGCGGCTTCAACCTCACGAACGGGACCTTCGGGATCAATCCGATCGACTCGCCGGGCTTCGGCGAGACGCTCAACGACACCTTCGGCTTGCCCGTTTCGTACCAGGCGTCCTTCGAGCGCGAGCGGCTCTTCTACTGGACGATCCTGGCGCTGCTCCTGCTGACGGTCTTCTGCTGCGTCCGGTTGCGCGACTCGCGCCTCGGCCGCGCCTGGATCGCGATTCGCGAGGACGAGACGGCCGCCGCCGCGATGGGTATCCCGCTGATGCGGACGAAGACGTGGGCATACGCGATCGGGGCCTTCTTCGGCGGGGTCGCGGGCGCCTTCTACGCGAGCTTCAAGAGCGGCGCGTTCCCGAGCGACTTCTACTTCAACATCTCGATCTTCCTCTTATGCATGGTCATCCTCGGCGGCATGGGGAGCGTCTGGGGGGTGGTCGCCGGCGGAATCGTCCTCGGCTGGTTGAACGTCGAAGGCCTGGCGGTGATCGGGAGCAAGTTCAACGAGGGGGCCGGCACCAACATCGAGATCGCGAAGTACCAGTTCGGGATCTACGGGACGATCGTCGTGCTGATGATGCTCTTCCGTCCCGAGGGCCTGATTCCCGAGCGTCGACGCAAACGCGAGCTCGAGGAGGGCGTCCACGACGAGTCGCTGTACGAGGTGTCGGATTGAGCGCGGCCGCGGTCGAGGCGGTGACCCCCGAGGCCCCGATCCTCGTCGCCGAGGGCGTGCGCAAGGAGTTCGGCGGGCTCGTCGCGGTCAACGACGTCGACTTCGCGATCCCGCACCGGTCGATCGTGAGCCTGATCGGGCCGAACGGCGCCGGCAAGACGACCTTCTTCAACATGCTGACCGGGGTCTACACGCCGACGGCGGGCCGGATCGTCTTCGACGGGACCGAAGTCAGCGACAAGCCGCCGCATGCGATCACCCAGCTCGGCGTGGGACGCACCTTCCAGAACATCCGCCTGTTCGAGCAGATGACAGCCCTCGAGAACGTGCTCGTCGGGATGCACTGCCGCTTGAAGGGCGGGATCCTCAGCTCGATCGTGGGGACGCCCCGGCTGCGCCGCGAGGAGCGAGGGGCGGCCGAGCGCGCGCGGGAGCTGCTCAGCTTCAGCGGCCTCAAGGGCCGGGACGACCAGCTCGCGCGGAATCTGCCGTACGGCGACCAGCGCCGCCTCGAGGTCGCCCGCGCGCTCGCGACCGAGCCGAAGCTCCTGCTGCTGGACGAGCCGACCGCCGGGATGAACCCGAACGAGACGGCGGCGTTCACCGGCTTCGTCAGCCTGCTGCGGGAGCAGGAGAACCTCACCGTCCTGATGATCGAGCACGACATGAAGGTCGTGATGAACATCTCGGACCGCGTCACGGTGCTCGACTACGGCGAGAAGATCGCCGAGGGCACGCCGTCCGAGGTGCAGAAGGACGAGCGGGTGATCGAGGCGTACCTCGGGCGGGCGGCGACGGAATGACCACCGACGCTCCCGGGAGCAGCGGGAAAGAGGTGATCCTGCGCCTCGACGACATCCACACCTTCTACGGCGCCATCCACGCGCTCAAGGGGATCTCGCTCGAGGTGCGGGAGGGCGAGATCGTGACGCTGATCGGCGCGAACGGAGCGGGCAAGTCGACGACGCTGCGCTCGATCAACGGCCTCAACCACCCGCGCCGCGGGCCGGATCGAGTTCGCGGGCCGAGACATCACCAACGACGCGCCGCACCGGATCGTGAAGATGGGCATCTCCCAGTCGCCCGAGGGCCGCAAGCTCTTCTCGCGCATGAGCGTGCGCGAGAACCTCGAGATGGGCGCGTTCCAGCGCACCGACAAGCGCGCGTTCAAGGAGGACATGGATCGGGTCTACTCGCTGTTCCCGCGCCTGGCCGAGCGCCAGCACCAGAAGGCCGGGACGATGTCGGGCGGCGAGCAGCAGATGTGCGCGATGGGCCGGGCGCTGATGGCCAAGCCGAAGCTGCTGCTGCTCGACGAGCCGTCGATGGGGCTGGCGCCGATCTTCGTCGAGCGGATCTTCGAGATCGTGCGCGAGATCAACGAGCAGGGGACGCCGATCCTCCTGGTGGAGCAGAACGCCCTGATGGCGCTCGACACCGCGCACCGGGGCTACGTGATGGAGACGGGCCGCATCACGCTGGCCGACGAGGCCAAGGCTCTGCGCCAGAACGAGCAGGTGCAGAAGGCCTACCTCGGGATCGACTAGCCGCCGCGACCCACCTGGAGCGGGAAGTAGGGCGGGGAGAGCAGGAAGCCGGTCCGGGCCCCGGCAGGTCCTCGTCCGCGGGCCATCGCGAGGGCTGCGCCGATTCCGTGCGTCGGCACGAAGCCGAGCAGACGTGCCGCTGTGGCGTCGCGGCAACCGGCGACGAGCACCGCACCGAGCCTGGAGAGCGCCGGTGCGCAGCCGGCCCAGTCCACGAAGGGCAGCAGGGGGTGGCAGGAGCGCCCGTCCCGATAGGCGGCAACCGCCCGGGTGTCGGCGGCAACCGCGCGCTCCGCGTCGGCGAGCTCGTCGGGGTCGCGGATTCCGCTCCGGAGCGCGCCGAACAGCGCACGGTACGGCGCCTGGGTGGGGTGCGCGAACTGGCGCCGGAACGGGTGGACGAGGATCAGCGTGCCGCCGTCGGCGACCGGGAACGTCTCGCGCCAGAGGCGCAGGGCGAGGCCGAGCCCCAGGGCGGCGGCGAGCAGCGGGTTCGGCGCCTCGCGCGGGAGATGCTGGGTCACGCGCGGGATCCCCAGGCAGAGCGTGTCGAGCGGCCGCTCGAGCACGGCTGAACGAGACTCCACTGCGCGCAGCAGCGCCTCGGCATGGGCGACCGACGGCGGCCCGGCGAAGGCCGCGGTCGCGGTCAGCGTTCGCGGAACGCGCTGCAGGATGCGTTGCCGGATCGCGCTCGGGAGCGCCGAGAAGACCCGACGGCCGGGCAGTCCCACAAGCCGCTCGAGCGCCTCGGGCTCGTACGGGTAGCCGTGGAGCGCGCCGGCGAGAGCAGGGTTGTTGAGCGTCGAGCGAGGCGCCGATCGTCGCAACGCGTCCGCCCAGCGCCCGCTCGATCGCCAGCGCGAGCCGCCAGCCCTGCGAGGCGGCCGTCTCGAGCAGCGAATAGCTCCCGGCCGCGCGGAGCGCCTCTGCCCCGCCCGCGGCGAGCAGGGCCGCCGGGCCGCCGTGGAGCACGGTCTCGGCCGCGGTGACCGTGACGACGAGGTCGGTCTCGACGAGGGCCGGATTCACCAGGAGAGGCACGCGGCCTTCGTCGCCGAGGTGGACGAGATCGGGGCTCTCCGCGTCGTGCACCACCACGCGCCCGTGGAAGCGCCGGGCGAACTCCGGCGTCACCAGCAGCTCCCGCTCGGCCCGGCCCGCACGTCGGGTCAGCCCGCCCGCGACGAGCAGCGTCTGCCGCTCCATCGGGATCCCCGCCCGTTCCAGCTCGGCGACGGTGGCGGCGATCGCGGTCTGACGCGGGTCCCGCGCGGCACCGGGCAGGGGCAGCGAAGGCGGCTCCACGACGATCGTCGCTCGGCCTCCCCGCGGCGCGAGCTGCGTGCAGCGGATCGCCTGACAGCGGGAAGCGGAACGCGTCCGCGACGGCGGCCGCGACGTCGGCGATCGGATCGACCGGAGGAGGCGGTGCGATGAGCTCTGCGTCCTCGGGAGCGTTCACCACGACGACGCGGGAGCCCGCCAGGAGCGGGACGCGCGGCACGACGGGGGCACACCGTACAGTTGCGGTGTGTCCCCGAAGACGCTCACCGGCGCCGAGCTGCAGCTCGACGACGCCCCCGTGCGCGAGTCCGAGCTCTTCCTCGTCGACGGCAACAACCTGGCTTACCGAGCGTTCTTCGCGCTCCCCGAGGAGCTCGCGACGAGCGAGGGTTTCTCGACCAACGCGCTGCTCGGCTTCACGAACATGCTCTTCAAGCTGCTCTCCGACTACCGGCCGAAGGGCGTCGCCGTCGCCTGGGACACCCGGCCGGTCCACCGGCACGAGATCGCCGACACCTACAAGGTCGACCGCCGCCCGATGCCCGACCTCCTGCGCGAGCAGTTCCCGCACTTCCGTCCGATCGTCGAGGCCTTCGGCTACCGCAATCTCGAGTTCGAGGGCTGGGAGGCCGACGACGTGATCGCGACGCTCTCCACGCGCGCCGACGAGGCCGGGGTCAAGACCACCGTCGTCTCGACCGACCGCGACGCGTTCCAGCTCGTGTCCGAGAACGTCTGCCTGATGATGACCCCGCGCGGGGTCTCGGACGTCCACGTCTACACGCCCGACCGTGTCGAAGCGCGCTACGGGATCCGGCCCGACCAGATCCCCGACTTCATCGGCCTGAAGGGCGACACCTCCGACAACATCCCGGGAGTCCCCGGGATCGGCGACAAGACGGCCGGGCAGCTGATCGCGCAGTACGGCTCGCTCGAGGAGGTGATCGAGCACGCGGACGAGCTCACGCCCGCGCGCTCGAAGGCGATCCGCGAGCACGCGGAGCAGGCGCTGCAGTCGAAGCTGCTCGCCACGATGCGGCGCGACCTCGATCTCGACTTCGATCCGAACGAGATCGTGCTCGGCGCGCCCGACCGCTCGCAGCTGCGCGAGATGTTCCGCCGCTACGAGTTCCGCGGGCTGCTGAACCGCGTGGACGAGCTGGACGAGGCCGTTCCCGCGGCGGAGGTGGAGGTCGAGGGGTTCCCGGTGTCGTGGCGCGAAGGCGTGCTCGTGCCTCCTGCGGGCCTAGCGGGGTTCGCGGTCGACCAGGAGCGTGGCGCGCTCGCCACCGAGGAGGAGATCGTCGTCGGTGCCGCCCCGAGCACGCTCGAGGGCGGCGAGCTGGTCGTGCACGACGCCAAGGCGCAGCGCGTCTCCGCAGCCGACGACACGCTCCTCGCCGCCTATCTGATCGAGCCCGGCCGGGCGACCTACGAGCTCGACGACCTCGCGGCCGAGTACGGCGTCGACGTCCTGCTCGACCCGCCTGCCGAGGAGGAGACGACCGCCCTCGTGCGGCGTGCGGAGCTCCCGCGCCGGCTGATCGGCCGGATGCGCGAGCGGCTGGTCGAGCGCGGCGCCGAGCGCCTCTACCGCGAGATCGAGCTGCCGCTGACCGAGGTGCTGGCCGCGATGGAGGACGTCGGCGTCAAGATCGACACGTACCGGATGGGCGAGATCACGGCGCGGCTCGCCGACCGCGTCGAGGAGCTCGAGGCGCGCGCGTACGAGCTCGCGGGCGAGGAGTTCGTGCTGGGCTCGACTCCGCAGGTGGGCCGGATCCTGTTCGAGAAGCTCGGCCTGACCCCGGGCCGCAAGGGCAAGACCGGCTACTCGACCGACACGCGCGTGCTGCGCACGATCCGCGACGAGCACGAGATCGTCGCCGTGATCGAGGAGTGGCGCGAGTACTCGAAGCTCCTGAACACCTACCTCGGCCCGCTGCCGAGCCTGATCTCGGAGAGCGACGGCCGGCTGCACACGACCATCAACCAGGCGGTGGCGTCGACGGGCCGGCTCTCGACCTCGAACCCGAACCTGCAGGCGATCCCGATCCGGACCGAGCTCGGGCGCGAGATCCGCTCCGCCTTCGTCGCCGAGCCCGGCTACAAGCTGCTCTCGGCCGACTACTCGCAGATCGAGCTGCGCATCCTCGCGCACGTCTCGGGCGAGCCCAAGCTGCGCGAGGCGTTCGAGCGCGGCGAGGACATCCACACCGCCACCGCCGCGGAGGTGCTCGGCAAGGACCCGGCGACGCTGACCACCGGCGAGCGGTCGGTCGCGAAGATGATCAACTTCGGCATCGTCTACGGGATCTCGGCCTTCGGGCTGTCCGAGAACCTCGAGATCCCGCGCGAGCAGGCGCAGGAGTACATCGACTCGTACCTCGCTCGCTTCCCGCACGTGCAGGACTTCATCCAGCGGACGATCGAGCAGGCCGAGCGCGACGGCTACGTCACGAGCCTGATGGGCAGGAGGCGGCCCGTCCCGGAGATCAGGACGCGGAACCGGCAGACGCGCGCGCTCGGCGAGCGGCTGGCCGTGAACTTCGTCATGCAGGGCTCGAACGCGGACATCATCAAGGTGGCGATGATCGCCATCCACCGGCGGCTCCGCGAGGAAGGGCGCGGCGCCCGGCTCGTCCTCCAGGTGCACGACGAGCTGCTGCTCGAGGTGCCCGACCGCGAGGTCTCAGCCGTGAAGGAGCTCGTGCGCGAGGAGATGTGCCGCGCCTACGAGCTCGATCCCCCGCTGGCGGTCGACGTCGGCGTCGGCGACGACTGGCACGAAGCCAAGCGCTGAGCGCGAGCGGTTCGGCCCGGATCGCGGCTACGGTGGGCGAGCGCGTTAGGCCCGGCGCCCTTGGTGCCGCTGCGGTGGCCGCCTTTTCTCTTCGACCTCAGCCTGGCCTGTGTGCACCAGGACGCCCATCCGGGCTCCTTTCCCCGTACGAAGAGAAGGAGTTCCACTTGCACGCATTCAGACGAATTGCCCTGCTCACAGGTCTGATCCTCGGACTTGCAGCGTTCGGCGCGCCACTTGCCGGCGCGGACACGGTCGGCCCGATCACCTTCGAGCCGCCCACCTACAGCCTCGGCAACATCAACGGCCAGGGCGGCTGGATGAAGACCGGCCCCTTCGACGTCGAGGTCGAAAGTGTCCCGGGCTACCCGGCTGCCGCCGGCTACGGCTTCGGAAGCCAGGCGCTGCGACTCTCCAACGCGATCACGAGCGGAAGCTTCGGCGACCAGACGTTCTCGCCCGGCCTTTCAAGCGTCGCCGGGGAGTCCCCGGCCCAGACGCACTTCGACTCGACCTTCAAGCTCGGCACCGCGCTGGCCTCGCTCCAGCCCGGCCTGCTCATGTCGGTCAGCCCGGATCAGGGCGACGGCTCTCGCGTGAGCTACCTGCGCTTCGAAGACCAGGCCGACGGGGTGCACGTCTTCTTCGTGGACGTCACCAACCCCGGCCCGCTCGGCGCCGCGTCGTCGTTCAACGAGTACGACATCGCCACCGTCAGCCGCTCGGCCGCTCATTCGTTCCGGTTCTCGATCGACTTCGTCACCGGCCCCGGCAACGACGTGGTCAAGATCTACGTCGACGGCGTGCTGAAGAAGACCGGCACGACCTGGGAGGACTACTACCGCTACGACGCGGAGCAGACCGGGAACGGCAACCAGGTCCCCGAGATCGCCAAGCTGCTCTTTCGCCTCGGTGGCAGCCCGAACCCGACCACTATCGGCAACGGCTTCCTGGTCGACGGCGTCTCGCTCGCTTCCACGTCGCCGACCGCGAACCCCTGCGTCTTCAGGTTCAGCGGGACGTACATGGACCTGCAGAACGACTGCACGACCAATCAGACGATCCTGATCCCGAACGGCTTCGAGCTCCGTGGCTACAACCACACGATCACGGCCATCGATCCTCCCGGCGGCCACTTCGTCGGCGCTGTCGTCAAGAACGGCGGCCCCTCGGCGAGCGTCACCCGCCTCAAGGTCACGACCAGCGGCCTCGACGACGTCTGTGACGCCGGCGACGACCGGCTGCGCGGAATCATGCTCGAGGGCGCTTCCGGCCGGATCAGCTTCAACACGGTCACGAACGTCAACCAGGGTCAGAGCGGCTGTCAGGAGGGGAACGGCATCGAGGTGCGCAATGCGCCCTTCGACGGCACCCACCCCGGCACGAAGACGGTTCTGGTCAACGAGAACACCGTCCGCGACTACCAGAAGACCGGCATCCTCGCGAACGGGGACCTCTCGATGAACATCAACCACAACCGGGTTGGCGCCTCCTTCGTCGACTCGCACCTCATCGCGGCGAACAGCATCCAGCTCGGCTTCGGCGCGAGCGGGCTCGTCCGGTACAACACGATCGACGGCAACCAGTACTGCGGGGCCGCTGACACGGTCGGCACGGCGATCCTGGTCTTCGATGCCGCGCCTGGAGCGGTCGTCGCGCACAACGACATCAACGGCAACTCTGACATCGGCATCTACTTCCAGGCCGAGAACGGGTCGATCGATCACAACAGGGTGACCGACGATTCGTCGATCGCCGACTGCAACACGCATGGCTACGACGTCGGGATCGGCAACTACGGCGCCGCGGACGGCGCCACGAACGACGTGAGCTACAACACCGTGCGCGGCTTCGACAAGGCCTTCGAAGGCAAGGTCGGCCGCTACAACAACCCGCGCAGCTAGCGCGAGCTCTTCAGCGCGGGCCACGGCCGGGGGTCAACCTCCGGCCGTGGGCCCCCGCGCGCTGCGCTTCGTGAGGGATCTGACCCCCGAGATCGGCCGGTCGGGACAGGTTGTTTGTGCCGAGAGCGTGACGAATCGTCCACGGACCTGGCCGGCTCGGGTGGTTTCGTCCACGCTGGGCCGCGTTGGCCGCGGTGGCGCCGCTCGTATCGGCTCCGAGACGGTTCGGGCGCCCCTGCTCTCGGACGCCCGGTGACCGGGCGGTGAAGCGCTGGTAACGGGACCGGGCGGCGGATTTTGCATCGGCCCAAAACCGGGATATGCTCGCCCCGGGCCATGGCCGTTGCGGCCGAGGCCGGTCCATGGGGTCACTCTAGGGGAGGTTCACAACTTGTCTCGCGCACGCCTTCGCACGGCCCGCTACGGCGGAGTTCTCCTGGTAGCACTGCTCGTGCTCCTCGTCGGCTCGCTGCCGGCGACCGCCGACACAACGGCGCAGGATCTGCCGTTCTCGCAGTTCTGGACGGACACCACGCAAATCTCGGCCAACGACGACTGGTCGGCCGTTCCAGGCATCGTCGGCTATCGCGGCGACGGCCTGGTGGCGGCGCCCGGCGCCGATCCCGCAGAGATTCGCGGCGACGGCAGCGCCACGCCCATCGACGTCAACGCCAACCTGAGCACTCCCAACACGTTCGCGACCGGGGGCGTCTCCGAGTTCGAGCTCACGAACGCCGTCGTCGCGCTGCAGGGGTCGGGTACCGCGGACGCGCCGCACATCGTGCTCTCGCTGGACACGAGCGACAAGACCGACGTCACCGTGTCCTACCTCGCGCGCGACATCGACGGTTCCGCCGACAACGCCATCCAGCAGATCGCCTTCCAGTACCGCGTTGGATCGACGGGCGACTACACCGACCTCCCGGGCGGCTACATCGGCGACGCCACGACAGGGGGTCAGGCGACGCAGGTCACGAGCCGCAGCGTCCTGCTTCCGGCGGCCGCAAACGATCAGTCGCTCGTCCAGGTGCGTTGGATCACCGCTGATGCAATGGGCAGCGACGAGTGGGTCGGGATCGACGACATCACCGTCACGGGCGGCGACGAGCCGCCGCCGGACACGGCTCCGTTCGTCAGCAGCACCTCCCCGGCCAACGGCGGCGCCGACGTTCCGAAGGACGCGAACATCGACGTGACCTTCAGCGAGCCGGTCGCCGTCAGCAACGCGACGTTCACGATCTCGTGCACGACGAGTGGCGCGCACACCTACGCGCTCTCCGGCGGCCCGACGATCCACACGCTGAATCCCGACTCCGACTTCGCCAACGACGAGACCTGCACGGTCACCGTCGACGACGCAGGCGTGAGCGACACGGACACGCAGGATCCGCCCGACCAGATGGCCGGTGACTACGTGTTCAGCTTCAGCACGGTCGCGCCGAGCTTCCGGATCTACGAGATCCAGGGCGCCGGCCACCTGTCCCCGCTCGACGGTCGCCGCGTCTCCGCGGTGCCCGGCGTCGTGACTGCGAAGACGTCGAACGGCGTCTTCGTCCAGGACGCCACGGGCGACGGCAACACGTCCACGTCCGACGGCATCTTCGCGTTCACGGGCTCGTCGTCGCCGGTCTCGATCGGCAGCGCGGTGCTCGTGAGCGGTCGGGTCGCCGAGTTCCGGCCGGGCGGCGCCTCCACGGGCAACCTGACCACGACGGAGATCGCCGACGCCGTCGTGACTCCGAACGGGCCTGCCGCGGCGATCGCGCCAACCGTCGTCGGTGCTGGCGGGCGCACCCCGCCGACCACGGTGATCGACAACGACTCGGGCGGCAACGTCGAGACGGGCAGCGTCTTCGACCCCGCCCAGGACGGGATCGACTTCCACGAGAGCCTCGAGGGGATGCTCGTACGCGTGAACAACGCGGTCGCGGTCGGGCCGACGAACGACTTCGGCGAGATCGCCGTCGTCGCGGACAACGGCGCAGGTGCCGGAATCCGGACGAGCAGGGGCGGGATCGTCATCCGGGCCAGCGACTTCAACCCGGAGCGGCTGATCCTGGACGACGTGATCGCCCGCACCCCGGACGTCAACGTCAGGGACCGGTTCCCGGGCGCGATCGACGCGGTCGTGGACTACAACTTCGGCAACTTCAAGTACCTCGTGACAGCCACTCCGGCTGCCGTCTCCGGCGGCCTGACGCGGCAGATCGCAGAGGATCCGTGGCACCGTCACATGACGGTTGCGACGTTCAACGTCGAGAACCTCGACCCGAGCGACGCCCCGCCGAAGTGGGCCGAGCTGGCCGACCTGATCGTCGACCATCTCCAGTCGCCCGACGTGATCGCGATCGAGGAGATCCAGGACAACAACGGCCCGGTCAACGACGCCACCACGGACGCATCGGTGACCTGGCAGACGCTCGTCGACACGATCGACGCGGTCGGCGGACCGCCGTACGCGTTCCGCGACATCCCGCCGGTCGACGACCAGGACGGCGGCGAGCCCGGCGGCAACATCCGCGTCGGCTTCCTGTTCCGCACCGACCGTCCCGAGCTGTCGTTCGTGGACAAGCCCGGGTGCCGGGCCGACGACCGCGAACGAGGTGATCGCCGGCCCGCAGGGCCCGGAGCTCCGCTACAGCCCGGGCCGGATCGACCCGACGAACCCGGCGTTCAACAACAGCCGCAAGCCGCTGGCCGCCGAGTTCCTGTTCAACGGCAGGCGAGTGATCGTGTTCGCCAACCACTTCAACTCCAAGGGCGGCGACGACCCGCTGTTCGGGCGCTTCCAGCCGCCGGTGCAGAGCTCGCAGACGCAGCGGAACGCGCAGGCGGACGTGCTCGGCGACTTCGTCGAGCAGATCCTCGCGATCAACCGCAAGGCGAACGTCGTCGTCTCGGGCGACCTGAACGACTTCCAGTTCGCGTCGCCGCTGCTGAGGCTCAAGGCTGCCGGGCTGCGGGCCCTGATCGAGAAGCTGCCCGAACGCGATCGCTACACGTACGTGTTCGACGGCAACTCGCAGGCGCTCGACCACATCCTGATCAGCGATGGGCTCGACGACCACGCGTACGACTTCGAGGTCGTGCACGTGAACTCGGAGTTCCACGACCAGGTGAGCGACCACGAGCCGCAGATCGCCACGATCAACCCGCACGGCCCGGTCGTCCCGGGCAGCTAGCGACAGACACGGCAGTGGAGGCCCGCCGCTTCGGCGGCGGGCCTCTCCGCGTCCGCACCGCGTTGACTCGGTCGCGAAAAAGCTGTAGATAACCAGCACTTTCGTCAGGGAGGGAGAGGGAATGAGGAGATTTACGACCGCGGTGATGATCGTCATCGCCGCACTGTTCGTCGTGCCGGGGGCTCTCGCGGCCTCGAAGCCGAAGAAGAGCAAGGACGTCCACGTCCAGCTGCTCGGCCTCAACGACTTCCACGGTCACGTGGAGCCGAACACGCCCGGCACGATCCAGATCGGGCAGTCGCGCAACCCGAGCACGGGAGCGCTGGTGAGCCAGACCGTGCCCGCGGGTGGGGCGGAGTACCTCGCGACGCACCTCGACATGCTGCGAACGGCGAACTCGAACACGCTCTTCGTCGGCGCGGGCGACTTGATCGGGGCCAGCCCGCTCACGTCAGGCCTGTTCCACGACGAGCCGACGATCGAGTCGCTGAACGCGATGGGCATGGACGTCAGCGGCGTCGGCAACCACGAGTTCGACGAGGGCGTCTCCGAGCTCTTCCGCATGCTCAACGGCGGCTGCCATCCCGTGGACGGATGCCAGGACGGCGACGGCTTCGGCGGCGCGTTCTTCTCGTACCTCGCCGCCAACGTCATCGTCGACCGGACGCAGAAGCCGCTGCTCCCGCCGTACGAGATCCACAAGGTCGACGGCGAGAAGGTCGCGTTCATCGGCCTCACGCTCGAGGGCACGCCGCTCGTCGTCACGCCGTCGGCCCTGCAGGGCCTGTCGTTCCGCGACGAGATCATCGTCATCAACAACCTCGTCCGCAGGCTCAAGCGCGACTACGGAGTCGAGACGATCGTGATCCTGCTGCACGAGGGTGGGATCCAGAACCCGCCGTTCTCGAACGCGGTCCCGAACCCGACCAACCCGGCGCTCTCGCTGCCGGGCTGGGCCGCTGTCAGCAGCTGTGACAACCTGAACGGCGCGATCGTCGACATCGCCAACGGGCTGAACGACGAGGTCGACGTGATCGTCAGCGGTCACACCCACCAGCAGTACGTCTGCGCGGGGGCGAAGGAGATCGACGGCAAGATCGTGACGGGCGCTGCCTCCTTCGGCCGCCTGGTCACCGACATCGACCTCGTGATCGACAAGAAGTCCGGCGACGTCGTGTCGAAGACGGCTCGCAACGTGATCGTCACGCAGGACGTCCCGAAGGATCCGGAGGTGTCGGCAATCGTCTCGAAGTACGTGACGATCGCCGCTCCGATCGCCAACCGGGTCGTCGGCCGCATCACCGAGACACTGCTCTCGACCCGAGACGCCGGATCGGATCCCGACGGCGACGGCGAGGCTCCGCTCGGCAACGTGATCGCGGACGCGCAGCTCGAGGCGACGGCTCCGAGCGACTTCGGCGGTGCCGTGATCGCCTTCATGAACCCGGGCGGCATCCGGGCTCCGCTCCGCTTCGAGACGATCTCGGGCGGCGAGCAGCCGGGCGAGGTCACGTACGGCGAGATGTTCGCCGTCCAGCCGTTCGGCAACTCGCTGACGGTCAAGACCTGCACGGGCGCGCACATCCAGGCGCTCCTGGAGCAGCAGTTCGACAACCCCGCGGCGGGGCAGGTGCGCATCCTGACCGTGTCCCGTGGGTTCAACTACTCGTACGACCGCACGAGGACGTCCGACCGCGTCCTGAACAACACGGTCACGCTGAACGGCACCCCGATCGTCGACACGCAGAGCTATCGCGTGCAGATGAACAACTTCCTCGCCTCCGGCGGGGACGGGTTCAGCGTCTTCAACCAGTGCACCAACCAGCTGGGCGGCGAAGTCGACCTCGACGCCGTCGTTCGCTACTTCATGGCGCACAGCCCGATCTCGCCGCCGAGCGAGGATCGGATCAAGCGGCTCGGCTAGAGCGAGCGAGCAGCGAACCGCGAAGGGCCCGCCGCCAGGCGGGCCCTTCTTTTCCCTGGCTATACTGGCCGCCTGCCGATGGCACCCGACATCGTGGACCGAACCGAAGCCCAGCTCGAGGAGGGCGTCTGGACGACGAACGCCGAGGGCGAGCTCGTCCCAGACTATGACGCCACCTTCCCCACGATCAACGAGGGGGAGGTCGTGCACGGCACCGTCGTGCGCGTCGACAAGGACGAGGTGCTGGTGGACATCGGCTACAAGTCCGAGGGCGTCATCCCGGTCTCCGAGCTCTCGATCCGGCGCTCGGTCAATCCGCAGGACGAGGTCGCGCTCGGCGACGAGATCGACGCGCTCGTGCTCACGAAGGAGGACGCCGACGGACGCCTGATCCTGTCGAAGAAGCGCGCCCGCTTCGAGCTCGCCTGGAAGACGATCGAGACCAAGGCCGAGACCGGCGAGCCGATCATCGGCAAGGTGATCGAGGTCGTGAAGGGCGGGCTGATCCTCGACCTGGGGGTGCGCGGCTTCCTGCCGGCGTCGCTCGTCGACATCCGCCGCGTGCACGACCTGGACGAGTTCCTGGGCAAGGAGTTGCGCGCCAAGGTGATCGAGCTCAACCGCTCGCGCAACAACGTCGTTCTCTCGCGGCGCGCCGTCCTCGAGGACGAGCGCAAGGAGATGCGCCAGGCGATCCTCGACCGGCTGAACCCCGGCGACGTCGTCGACGGGCAGATCTCCAACATCGTCGACTTCGGCGCCTTCGTCGACCTTGACGGCATGGACGGCCTCATCCACATCTCGGAGCTGTCGTGGCGCCATGTCAACCATCCCTCCGAGGTGCTCGAGATCGGACAGGACGTCAAGGTCAAGGTGCTCGACATCGACCGCGAGCGCCAGCGCATCTCGCTCGGGCTCAAGCAGACGCAGTCGGATCCGTGGCAGCAGGTGGTCGAGGCCTACGGGGAGGGCAACGTCGTCGAGGGCCGCGTGACGAAGGTCGTCACGTTCGGCGCCTTCGTCGAGATCCTCCCGGGCGTCGAGGGCCTGGTGCACATCTCGGAGCTGGCCCAGCACCATGTCGAGAACCCGCGCGAGGTCGTCTCGCAGGGCGACGTCGTGAACGTCAAGGTGATCGAGATCGACGCCGACCGCCGCCGCCTCTCGCTCTCGCTGAAGCGGGTGGAGGAGGGCGAGTCGGTGCAGCCGCGGGCCGACGGGGCGCCGCTGGCCGCCAACCTCGACCTCTCCGAGGACGTGTTCGGGGACGCACCCGGCACCGAAGCCGGCGAGGAGCCGCTCGCGGCAGAGCCGGAGCTCCCGGACGAGTCGCTCGACGCGGTCGTCTCGGCGGAGGTCCGGGAAGCTCCCACCGCCGACCCGGAGCCTGTGGTCGAGGAGCCCGTCGCCGAGGATGCCGGTCGCCGAGGAGCCCGTGCCGGTCGTCGAGGAGCCCGTGGCCGAGGAGCCTGCGCCCGCCGTCGAGGAGCCGAGCCGAGGCCGAGGCCGAGATCGTGGCAGAGGCGGAGGCTGAAGCGCCTGCCGCCGAAGAAGAGTCCGAGCAGCCCGCGTAAGTTGCGGCGACCGGTCGCGGTCGCGATCACCGGGGGCATCGGCGCCGGCAAGACCGAGGCGCTGCAGGCCTTCGCTCGCCTGGGCGCGGCGACGGTCTCCAGCGACGAGATCGTCCATCACCTGCTCCGCGCCGACGAGACGGTCAAACGGGCGATCGTCGAGCGGCTGGGCGGCGGCATCCTGGACGACGAGGGCGAGATCGACCGCGCGAAGGTGGCCGAGCGGGTCTTCGCCGACCGGGCGGAGCTGGAGTGGCTCGAAGGCCTGCTGCACCCGCTCGTCTCGCGCGAGTACCTGACCTGGCGCGACCAGCTCGCCGCCCTCGAGCATCCCCCCGACGTCTGTGTCACCGAGGTGCCGCTCCTGTACGAGGCCGGGTCGGAGGCCAGCTTCGACGCGGTCGTCGTCGTCACCGCCCCGGAGAATGTGCGGCGGCGGCGCACGAAGGTGCCGCTCGAGCAGCGCAGCGGCCGGTTGATCGACGACGAGGAGAAGGTGAAGCGGGCGGACTACGCGTACGTGAACGACGGCTCCAGGCGCAAGCTCGAGCAGTTCGTGGCCTCGGTGCTCGACGACCTCCGAGCCCCCGCGTGAGGCGCGTCCTCACGCTGACCGTCCTGCTCGGCGTGGTCGCCGGGCTCGTCCTGTACGTCCAGGCGGCCGAGCCGAGCTGGTACTACCGCCTGCGGTATCCGCTCGCCTACGACACGATCGTGCGCGGTCACGCCCAGAACTACCGGCTCGATCCCGCGCTCGTCGCGGCGGTGATCTACCAGGAGTCGAAGTTCGAGCCGGAGGCGCGCTCGAAGGCCGGGGCGGTCGGCTTGATGCAGCTCCAGCCGGACACCGCGCGCGGGATCGCCCTGCGCACCGGCGGCTCGAAGTTCCGCGTCGACGACCTCACGAACCCGGAGATCAACGTCCGCTACGGCTCCTGGTACCTCCGGCATCTGCTCGACAAGTACGACGACGAGCGGCTCGCGTTAGCCGCCTTCAACGCGGGCCAGGGAAACGTCGACAGCTGGCGCGAGGAGGGCAAGGGGATCGCGTTCGCCGAGACCCGCCACTACGTGAACCGGGTCGAGGAGCTGAAGCGGATCTACCGGGACGCCTACGCGGACGAGCTCGGGCTCTAAGCCTCGTCCAGCTCGTTCGCCTTCGCGCAGAGCGCCTTGAAGCCGGCCTGGAGGAAGTCGTTCGCGCCCGCCGCGCCGAGTGACCAGACCAGCAGCCGGCCGAAGCGCGGTGCGACGACCTGGCTCGACACGAGCGCGGCCGCCGTCCACGCGCCGACGCAGCGCGGGCACGTCACGAGCTCGCCGATCGCCCGCTGGAGCCCTTCGCCGGCGGGACGTTCCTCTTCACCGACCTCGGCGTCGCCCTCGACGAAGGGCTGGCGCACGAAGCTCGCGACTCGCTCCCGGGAGAGGGTGCGGGAGGCCTTGAAGGTCGCGGCCGAGAGCGCGACGAGGTCGAGCGCGGAGCCTGTCGGGGGCCGGCGCGAGACCGCCGCGACGGTCGCGATTCCGCCCAGAAAGACGCCCGCGATCGCGGCGTAGCTGCCGTAGGGAGGCGGGTCGGTCGGGGCTGACATCGTGGCTAGGCTTCCCCGGATGCGGGACTTCAAGACATCGGCTGCGTACGAGCCCACGGGCGACCAGCCGAAGGCGATCGCCCAGCTCTCGGAATCGCTCTCCGCGGGCGAGCGGTACCAGACGCTGCTCGGGGCGACCGGGACCGGCAAGACGGCGACGATGGCCTGGATCATCGAGCAGATTCAGAAGCCGACGCTCGTGATCGCCCACAACAAGACGCTCGCGGCCCAGCTCTGCAACGAGTTCCGCGAGTTCTTCCCGGAGAACTCGGTCGAGTACTTCGTCTCCTACTACGACTACTACCAGCCCGAGGCCTACGTGCCCCAGGCCGACCTCTACATCGAGAAGGACAGCTCGCAGAACGACGACATCTCGCGGCTGCGGCTGAATGCGACCTCCGCGCTGTTCACGCGCCGGGACGTGGTCGTCGTGGCCTCGGTGTCGTGCATCTACGGTCTCGGCTCGCCCGAGGAGTGGCGCGGCCGTGTGCTGATCCTCGAGACCGGCGTCGAGCAGGACCGCGACGAGGCCCTGCGCAAGCTGATCGACAACCAGTACGTGCGCAACGACAGCGTGCTGGGACGCGGCCGCTTCCGGGTCAAGGGCGACGTCGTGGAGATCCAGCCCGCCAACACGGAGACGGCGTACCGGATCTCCTTCTTCGGCGACGAGGTGGAGCAGATCACGCATTTCGACCCGCTGACCGGGGAGATCTACGACCGGCTGGACAACCTGGCGATCTGGCCCGCGACCGAGTACGTGACGTCGAGGCCCACGATCGAGCGCGCCGTCGTCGACATCCGCCGCGAGCTGGAAGAGCGCGCGCGGGAGCTGGAGTCCGAGAACAAGCTGCTCGAGGCGCATCGCCTGCGCCAGCGGACGGAGTACGACCTCGAGATGATGAAGGAGCTGGGTTTTTGCAACGGGATCGAGAACTACTCGCGCATCCTCGAAGGCCGACCGCCCGGCTCGCACCCGTTCACGCTGCTCGACTACTTCCCGGACGACTTCGTCGTCTTCGTGGACGAGTCGCACCAGACGATCCCGCAGATCGGCGGGATGCACGAGGGCGACCGCTCGCGCAAGCAGACGCTGGTCGACTACGGCTTCCGGCTCCCGTCGGCGCTGGACAACCGGCCGCTGCGGTTCGACGAGTTCCTGGAGAAGGTGCCGCAGCTCGTGTTCGTCTCGGCCACGCCGGGTGCGTTCGAGCTGCGCCGCTCGTCGGTGATCTCGGAGCAGCTCGTGCGGCCGACCGGGATCGTCGACCCAGAGGTCGAGCTGCGCGCGACGAAGAACCAGATCGACGACCTGCTGAACGAGATCCGGCGGCGCGAGGAGATCGGGGAGCGGACGCTCGTGACGACGCTGACCAAGAAGATGTCCGAGGACCTCACCGACTACCTGCTCGAGTCGGGCGTCAAGGCGCGCTACCTGCACTCCGAGATCGACACGCTCGAGCGGATCCAGATCATCCGCGAGCTGCGGCTCGGCGACTACGACGTGCTCGTGGGCGTCAACCTCCTGCGGGAGGGCCTCGACCTGCCCGAGGTCTCGCTCGTCGCGATCCTCGACGCCGACAAGGAAGGCTTCCTGCGCGGCAAGACAGCGCTGATCCAGACGATCGGGCGGGCCGCGCGGAACACCAACGGCAAGGTGCTGATGTACGCCGACAAGATGACCGAGGCGATCAAGGGCGCGCTCGACGAGACGAACCGCCGCCGCGCGATCCAGCTGGCGTACAACGAGGAGCACGGGATCACGCCCGAGTCGATCATCAAGGGCGTCTCGGACATCGCGGAGTTCCTCACGCTCGAGTCGCCGACTGTGCCGAAGGGTCGGCGGCGGGGGAAGTCCGACGTGCAGGGCATGAGCACGGAGGAGCTCGAGAAGCTCGTGATCACGCTCGAGGAGGAGATGTTCGTCGCGGCGGAGGAGCTTCGCTTCGAGTACGCGGCCAAGCTGCGCGACGAGATCAAGGGGCTACGGCGCGACCTGCTCGCCGCGGGCCCGGCTCGAACGCCCGCCTGAGCGGGCTGCTAGAGCTGGTTGCCGAAGACGGTTCTCAAGCGCCCGACGCTGATGCCGCCTGCCCAGGCGGTGGCGGCCTCGTCGGTGAAGCCGCGGTTGTCGATCACGTTGACGTCGCGAAGGGCGGACCCGAAGCTCAGGCCGCCGAGCGATACGTTCTGGTTGCCATTCGAGGGGCTGCCCAGGAACGCGACGCCGCCGATGTTGACGTCCCGTTCGGTGGTGTTCACCCGCAGGCTGAGCGCGATGTTGCGGTTCCGCATGACGAGGATGTCCCGTCCCACCGTGCCGATCGTGCCGAACGAGAGGCTGCCGCCGACATTGTCGGTGATCATCACGTCCCGCCCGATCTTTGCCGACGGCCCGAGCGTTAGCGACGTAGACCCACCGGCGTTGGAGAAGATCCGGAGGTCGTCGCTCACGAACACGAGCGTCGGGAGCTGGACGGCGAGGCCGCCCGGCCTGGACAGGGTGACCGTGCCGAGGCGTGACCCAGCCGGGTCCTCGATGCGCGCCAGCGACGGGAGCCGCACGCTCGTCAACGAGCCGGCGCCTCCGGTCACGTGGAGGTCGCCGTCGACCCGCGTGAGAGCCGGCAGCTGGTAGCTCGTCATCGAGGCGAACGACACGGCGTCGTTGAAGACGTTCAAGCCGCCGACTCGCTCCAGCGCCCCGAGGCCGGCCACGCTCGTGAGGCTCTCGCCGGCTACGTCCAGCGTGCCGCCGACACGCGTGAGGCGGTCGAGGCCGTCGAGGGCAGTGAGCGCATCGTTGCGCCTGATCGTGAGGCCGAAGTCCACGTGAGTGACGCCGCCGAGCCCGTCCAGGCTCGTGAGCACGGCGTTGTCGATTACAGACAGTGAGCCGGCGTTCGTCATGCCGCAGAGACCGTCGACGTTCGTCAACCCTCCGTTACTTGTGAGGAACACGTTGCGGACCTCCGAGCTCATGCCTGTCAGGGCATCCAGGTGCCGGAGCTGTGGGTTGAGGGAGAGGACGAGTGACACCGGCTGCGTCGGCCGGACGCTCTCGAGCCCCGTCAGCGTCTCGAGGACGGGATTGGACGCGATGTTCAGCTGGGAACCGGCGAACGCGGCGCCGATGGCGGACAGTCCCTCGAGCGCCTCCAGGCTCGCGAGCGAGGCGTTTGAGGCGATCGTGAGCGATCCGCCGATCGACGCCAGTCCGTCCAGCCCGGCGAGCGCGGTCAGGCTCGCGTTGTTGCTGATGGAGACCGCGCCTCCTACGTCCGCGAGAGTCGAGAGACCCGTCAGGCTCGTCAGCGTGGACGGTGCGGCAGTGCTGCCGCCGATCGTCAGGTTGCCCGTGACCTGCGTGATTCCTGCCGCGGCGAACGCGTCGACCTCGACCTGCGTCTGGATCCGCAAGTCGCCCGTGTGCACGACGTCGTCGACGCGGACGCCTGGGCCGGCAACGGCTGCGGCGGGCGCTTCGCACACGCCTGGCTCACAGTGCGGCGCCAGGATGGTGGCGCGCGCCGTCGACGTGCCGGTGTACAGGGCGGAGTACGCGTAGTAGCAGAGGATGTCCAGATCGGTGACGGCCGTCTCGTCGAAAGTGGCGTTGCGTCCCTCGATGCTCTGGGAGACGCTCGCGAGCTGGCTGACGCCGTAGAGCGTGGAGCCGACCCGGTCGAGGTCGTGCGCCGCTCTGCGAGCGCCGCCGGTGAAGCCGTCGCCGTTCAGATCCCAGCGGCTGTAGTCGCGGTCGGTGGGCGCAACCGGGACGCCGTTGTCCAAGTACACGAACGCGAAGTCGTCGAGGTCGTCGCCGTCGAAGTCGTCGTCGCCGTCGCTGTCGACGATTGCGAATCGGATCGGCGCCGACGACGGCGTGGGCAGGCTCGGCGTGTCCAGCGAGAGCACTGCCCGATAGGCGTCGATGGTCGCTGACTGCACCGCCGTCGACGAGCAGCGCGAGTCGAATCCGACCGAGACCGAGGAGCTCTCCGACGTCGCCCGCAGGAGGGTGGCGAGTTGCTGCGGCGTGGGCGTGGAGTCCAGCGCCCAGAGGTACGCGGCCAGGCCGGCGGCCTGCGGGGTGGCGAACGAGGTGCCCGAGAAGGTGTCGACGCCGCTCCGCGGCCCCGCGAGCGAGAAGACGTCGGTGCCGATCGCCGACAGGTCGCCGGGACGCTTCGAATTCTCGTTGAGGCACTGGACGCCGGCTGCCCCCAAGCCGATCGCGTTCTCGATCACGCGCGTGTTCGTCAGGTGCGGGATGACTGCGCTGAGGCCGGGCATCATCCGCGCTGCCGCGAACGGGCTGTTGCTGGCGGGGTTCGAGGGCGAGAGCGTCTTGATGTTGCCGGCGCTGGTGAAGTGGAGGAACTTGTTCTCCAGGCCCGACCCCGGGACTGTCACGCCGTCTGTGCCCCGCACTCGCTCGATCCACAGCAGGCCGGCCCCCTCATCGCCTCGCTGTCGCAGCTGCCGTCCTCCGCGCAGTCGTTGAGGCTGGTGGTCAGGACGACGTCGCCGCTCGCGGCGCTGATGCGACGGATCAGCCGGTCCTGAAAACGGGGGTAGTCGAGGTTGTTGGCCTTGTCCACCACTCGCATCCGCGTAGTACCGGGAAAGACCCCGGTCGCGAGTCCGCGGTCCGAGCTGTCGCCGGCAAAAGTGGCGGCGATCACGCCCATGGCGAAGTAGCCGTGGACGTCGGGCTCGGTCGAGAGCGCGAAGTCGTCGGCCGGCAGCCCCTCGACCGCGAAGTCACCGTTCGGGAGACCGTTGCCGAAGGCGTCGCCGACGATCACCGTCGGGCGGGAGGCGGAGTCGATCGCGGCGGCGGCGTTCCACGCCGCCGGCGCGCGGATGTCGAGGTGGTGTGCGATCTTCGCGAGGTTCGCCGCGCCCGCGTGGTTCGACGGCAGCTCGTCGACCTCTCCCATCGACGCCTTCCCGACGAGACGCGTCGCGGGATCGGCTTCGGCCCGCGCGATGACGGCGTTGAGGGCGGCGAGGCTTCCGGGGTCGGGGATCTCCACGACCAGGATCGCGACCCCGTCGAGCATGCTCACGATGCGCGCATCGATCGCATCGAGCAGCCCGTTGACGTCCTCGAGGGGCGCGGCCGGCTCGACGGCGAGCTCGAGGATCGTCCGAGCGATCCGGCGCCCACTCGGCATCGACGCTGATCTTGTCGCTCGGGACGCTCTCCCCGGTGTCGAAGTCGCGCACGGCCTCGAGCGCCGGCTTGGTCGGCGGCCCAGCGAGGATCCCCCGTGCGAACTTGAGCACGCGCTCGCCTGCGCGCGCGTTTCCGGCGCGATCGAGCGCGCGAACCGTGACGTGGTTCGCGCCCTCGGCGAGGGCGACCGTGCAGGCGAAGTCGGCTCCGGTCACCGGCGCCGGCCGGCCGTTGCAGGTGACGCCTTCGACGCCGCTCTGCAGGTCGATCGCCGTCCCGCGCACGGTTGCGTTCGGCTGGTCGAACCACGCTCCCTCGGCCGGTGACGTGATCGCGAGCTCGGGCGGGGTCGAGTCGAGCGCGGGCGGTGGCGGTGACGGTGGCGGGAGCGGTGGCGGAGGCGGCGTGGGCGACTTCTTCTTCGCGCGCTTCAGGCACTGCGCGTGGGCGCGCTGAAGCGCTTTCAGCCTCGCGTTCTGCTTCTTGACGAAAGCGCGGCGCGCCCTGGCGCTCTTGTGCGAGCGGAAGTAGCACGCGGCGAGTCGCCTTCATCGTCCGCTTGAAGGTGTTGAGCCGCTTGGCCTGGCGCGCGGCATTGCTTCGGCGTGGCCGCGATCCGTGCCCCGGCGAGCGGTTTGGCCGCTGCCCCAGGCGGGAAGCGCGAGCGCCACTGCCAAGGAGGCTATGAGCGCGGAGCGGCCGCAACGACTCATCACAGGGTTCTATCGCCTCGTTCCGTGGGATACAAGCGCGCTGCCGCTAGCATCGGGAGCATGTGCAGGAACATCCGAACACTCCATAACTTCGAGCCGCCCGCCACCGAGGACGAGGTGCGTGCCGCCGCGCTGCAGTACGTCCGCAAGATCAGCGGCAACACCCGGCCCTCGAAGGCGAACGAGCAGGCCTTCGCGCGGGCCGTCGACGCGGTCGCCGCCGCCTCCACGCGGTTGCTCGACGAGCTGACGACGCACGCCGCGCCTCGCGACCGCGAGGTCGAGGCGGCACGAGCGCGGGCCAGAGCGGCCAAGCGCTACGGCACCGCGTCCGCCTAGCGGACTCGTACCGCGGCGCTGCGAGCGGTCGTCGCAGCGAGGCTCGCCGCTGCGCGGTAGGTCCCGGCCCGGCGCACTGCGACCGAGTAGGTGCCGGTCGCGCTGCTGCGCGTCGATCCGGCCGGTCTCCAGCGGCGCCCGACCCTGCGCTCGAGCGCCACCTTCGCGCCCGCGACCGGGTGGCCGAGCGAATCGTGTACGGCGCCGCTCACGCGGCGACCCGAAGTCCGAGCCCGCACTCGCGCCGGCGGCAGGCTGCCGACGAGTGCGACCGCGCGCACCGCCGCCTGCGCCTGGGCGCGGTTCCACTGCGACGCGAGCATTCCCTTCACCCGGTACTCGCCAAAGGGCTGCGCAGAGTCGCCCGCGGGCGATAGGAGCGCCCACCGCGCTATGCCGTAGAAGCCGCGGCCGATCGGGAAGGCGAGACAGCCCTCGTGCCGGGCGGTCCCGCCCTGCGCGAACTGGGTGATCACGTAGAAGGCGGGGATTGTGCCGGCGGCTCGACCGGCGACGGTGTGCGGGAACGCTCTGCGCGCCGCTCTCGACCTCGCGCCCGTCCGAGTGGACGAGACTCGACCGCGCTGCCGTTGCAGGGTTCGCCGCCTTCGTCGTGGTGTAGGACCAGTCGATCGAGCTGTCACCCGTGAAGGTCGGGTAGCCCGCCACCTCGTACTTCGGCCCGAGCCATTCACCGCTGTTCGAGTCGTAGCAGCAGCCGCGCCGGTAGTCGGGCGGCGACGTGAAGGCACGACCTCGAGCGCCTGCGAGAACACGACGCCCTCGTTGCCCATCGGCGCCGCCTTCACCCGGTCGGAGACGCCGGCCAGCGCGACCGGGACGCCCGCCATGAGGGCCGCTGCGATCACGACGAGCACAAGCCTGCGCACGGTTCTTCGATCGTACGACGAAGCGACGGCCTGCGCTAGCGTCCGGCCGGTGGAGCTGGTCGTCTTCCTGCTCTCGGCAGCGGTCGGCGGCCTGATCGTCGGTCTGCTCGCGCGCCTCGCGATCCCGGGCCGCGACCCGATGCCGCTCTGGACGACCATTCTGCTCGGGATCGCCGGCTCGCTCCTCGGAGGCTTCGTCGCCGGTGCGCTGTTCGGCCAAGACGCCTACGGCTGGGCCTTCCCGTTCGCGGTCGGCGGCGCCTCGGTGCTGCTCGGGCTGCATCGCAGCTTCGTCCAGCGCAGGCCGCTGTTCGGCCCGGGTGCCCGCCGCTCGCGGTAGGCGTGTTTGGGCGGACGGGCGCCGGAAACAACGATCCGCATGGGAGAAATCATCGGACTCATCATCGGAGGCCTCATCGTCGGAGCTCTGGGTCGTCTCATCAACCCGGGGCCTGATCCGATGGGCTGGATCGTCACGATCGCTATCGGCATCGGTGCGATGCTGCTCGTCGGGCTGCTCATCTCGGGCTGGCTCGGCTGGGTGCTCGCGGTCATCGTCGCGGCCATCCTCGTGACGGTCGTTCAACGCGTCCTGCCCGGCAGGTCGCCCCGCACCGTCTAGCTCAGGACTCGACTGCCAGGGGCTCACGGCCGCGTCCGAAGCGACGGACGGCCGTGAGCCCCCAGTCGTCGTCGCGCCAGACGTAGGTCTGGACGCGCAGCGAGCGGTCGTCGAAGTCGTAGACGTGGAGGCCGCGGGCCTCGCCCTGCCGTGCGGTCGCGGCTGGCCGAGCCCGGGAGCGATCGACACGGTCACCGAGCGCTCGCCGCCGCGCGAGACCTCGAACTCGCGCCGCTCGCTGATCGCGCCCTGGTGGATGTGACCGGCCAGGATCAGCTCGGCGCCGGCGTCGACGAGCGACCCGAGCACATGGTTGCGCCGGGCAACGGGCTTCTTGCGCGAGCGCCACGGCGCGCCGAGCAGGTGGTGGTGGAGCGTGACGACCTTGCAGCGCGCCCGCGGGCGCGGCATCGAGCTGGGCGGAGGCCCACTCGAGCTGGTGCGACCGGATCCCGCCCGACTGCTGGCGCCACGCCCGCACGGAGTTGAGGCCGACCACGAAGAGCGTGTCGGAGCGGTACACGGGCTGGGTCGTCTCCCAGCAGCGCTCGAACTGCCGCCAGGTCTGCGTGAAACGGGCCGGGAACGTGTACGGGATGTCGTGGTTTCCGGGGATGACGTGAAGCGGCAGCCCGAAGCCGCGGAGGAACGCGGCGGCGCGGTCGTGCTGCTCCGGGCGGCCGCGGTGGGTGAGGTCTCCGCTCGCGACGATCAGCTCGGGCGAGAGCCGTTCGACGAGCGACGCCAGGCTCGGCTCCATCTTGAACTCCTCGCCGCTGCCCACGTGCAGGTCCGAGACGTGGAGGAGGCGTGCAGCCACAGCCGGTGCAGGCTATACACTGAGTTTCGGTGAGCGATCAGTCGGCCGAGATCTTCGACGATCTCTACCTCGGCCTTCGTGCGGGGGGCGCGCTCCGGAAGAAACGGCGGGGCGAGCCGCTCACGATGGACGAGGAAGAGGCGCTCGGGCGTTGGCAGCGCCTGTCCGGGGTGCGCAAGGCGATCACGCTCGGCGCGTTCGCGCTCGGCACGTTCGGGCTCGGCTTCACGCTGGGCGGCCTGGTCTTCGGCCGCTGGCGCAAGGCCTAGCACCGGCCGGCTAGCCCGTCGTCTCGGCGTCCTTCGCGGCGAAGATCACCGTCGGCACCTCTTCCTCCGCGGGATCCTTGTCGAGGACGATCACGTCCACGAGCGTGGCCAGCACGGCTGCGATCGGGATCGCCAGCAGCACCGAGAACTCGCCGAAGAGCAGCGCGACCCCGGTGACGGAGGTGAGCACGAGAAGCGGCGAGAGGCCGACCGCGTCGCCGAGCACGCGCGGGATCACGAGGTAGTCCTCGAGCAGCCGGACGACGAGCACCGCGATTCCGGCCGCCGCCGCGATCGCCAGCGACTCGGTGAGGCCGACGCCAACGGCGAGCGCGCCGGCCGCGAACGGCCCGACGACCGGGACGATCTCGACGACGCCGGCGAAGATCCCGATCAGCAGCCAGAACGGCAGGCCGATCGCCCAGAAGATCGCGGACAGCGTGGTCGCGACGAGGAGGATCAGCAACGCCTGGCCGCGGACGTACGCGCCCAGCTTGAGGTCGATCAGCGTCCACGTGTCACGCATGACCTTGCGTCTCGGGCGGGGGAGGAGCGAGGCGACGAGGTCGACGGCGCGGTCGCGCTCGAAGATCCAGTAGGCGGCCGCGGCGAGGACGAAGAAGACGCCGATGAAGACCTCGACCGCGGTCAGGGTGACCTCGAGCGCCGGGTCGACCAGTTCTCCGCCCGACGGAAGCTCTTCCAGGCGATCGCGCAGCCCGACGAGGAGGTCGTGCTTGACGCCGGTCGTCTCCCTGGCCTGGCTGGCGAGCCGTTCCGAGTCGGTCGCTTTCTGGACCTGGTCGATCGCGCGCGGCACGACGAGCCACAGGAGCAGGCCTACCAGCCCGGCCAGCGCTGCGTAGTGGAGCAGGATGCCGGCTCCGCGTGGCACGTGGTAGCGGCGCAGGGCCTCGACGCTCGGCCGCATCGCCGCGGCAACGATGAACGCCAGGAAGAGCAGCGCGAGCAGGATGCGCACCTTCCAGAGCGCGAGGGCGAGCGCCACGACCCCGACGAAGATGATGCGGACGAGGAAGGCCTGGCTTGGCTGTTTCCTGCACTTGCCGGATTCTCGCCCGCCCTCGGCCGGGGCAAACGCGGCAGGAATCGGGTCGCATGGCGGCGAAGGTCGCGGGATCCATGCTTGCCGATCCTGAGGAGCGGGTCTTCCTCGACGCGCGCCGTCACGGGATCGTGCTCGTCAGGCCTCTCTTTCGCGCGCTGGTGGCGACCGTGGCGGGCGGGGCGATGCTGGCGTTCGCCTGGCCGCTCGCCGTTGCTGGGGCCGTGCTCATGGGGGTCGGCGCGCTCGTATTCGGGCGGGCCGTCTGGGCCTGGGAGCGGACGCGGGTCGTCGTGACCAGCGAGAAGGTCTTCCTGGTTCAGGGCACCTGGCGCCGCCGGGCGAAGGCGGTCCGGCTGCGGGCGATCGAGGCGGTCGAGCTCGACCAGTCGTTCCCGGGGCAGCTGCTCGGGTACGGCACGGTGGTCGTCGGGTCGCTGGCGCTCGACAACGTCGCCGAGCCGAAGCGCGTCTGCAGCCTCGTCGAGCGACTCGCCTCCTAGTCCGCCGCCTCCGGCGAAGGCCGATCGTGAGGGATCTGACCCCCGAAGTCGGCCGTTGGGGACGTGGCCTTCGGGTCGAAAGCGTCACGATTTGTCCGCCGCGGCCCGCGGCCGTCGAGCCGCGCGGCTACGTTCGCCGGATGCCACGCGTCCGCCGCAGCGAGCTCCCCGACGGCGTCTTCCACGTCACCACGCGCGGCGTCTTCCAGCGGCAGGTGTTCTCGGACGACGTCGACCGCCGCACCTTCCTCGCCCTGCTCGCGCTGGTCGTCAGGCGCTACCGCTGGGGGTGCCACGCGTTCTGTCTCATGGGCACCCACTACCACCTGATCGTGGAGAGCCCGACAGACCGCCTTTCGGCGGGAATGCAGTACCTGAACGGTGTCTATGCACAGCGTTTCAACAAGCGACACGATCGCGACGGCCACGTCTTCGGAGCGCGGTTCGCGTCGTGGTCGATTCGGGACGACGAGCATTACGAGCGTGCGCTGGAGTACGTGCTGGCGAACCCCGTCCGGGCCGGCCTCGTCGAGCACTGGGACGAGTGGCGCTGGAGCGGCGCGCGCGGCGTGAGAGGGGTCTCGGAGGCGCTTCGAAATTCGCCTGGCACGAACGTACGTTCGGCGGCTAAACTGACCCGATGTCCGCCGACGCCCTCGTCGTCCATGGCGCCCGCGAGCACAACCTCAAGGACGTCACCGTCTCGCTGCCGCGGAACGCGCTCGTGTGCATCACCGGGCTCTCGGGCTCTGGCAAGTCGAGCCTGGCGTTCGACACGATCTACGCGGAAGGCCAGAGGCGGTACGTCGAGTCGCTCTCCGCCTACGCCCGCCAGTTCCTCCAGATGATGGAGAAGCCGGACGTCGACTCGATCGACGGCCTCAGCCCGGCGATCTCGATCGACCAGAAGACGACGAGCCGCAACCCACGCTCGACGGTCGGCACCGTCACGGAGATCTACGACTACCTGCGGCTCCTGTATGCCCGGGTGGGGCGGCCGCACTGCCCCGTCTGCGGCCGGCCGATCGCCGGCCAGTCGATCGAGGCGATCGTCGACCAGGTGCTGCGGCTCCCGGAGGGGACGCGATTCACGGTCAACGCGCCGGTCGTCCGCGATCGCAAGGGGGAGTACCGCGACGTCTTCGAGGAGCTCCGTCGCGACGGCTTCACGCGCGTCAAGGTCGACGGCGAGCAGCGGCTGCTGGACGACGAGATCGTCCTCGACAAGAAGTTCAAGCACACGATCGAGGTCGTCGTCGACCGGCTCGTGATGAAGCCCGACCTGCGCACGCGCCTGTGGCAGTCGATCGAGACGGCCGTCGCGCTCGCGGACGGCCTCGTCGTGATCGACCGCCTCGACGAGGGGGAGCCGCTGACGTTCTCGGAGAAGTTCGCCTGCCCCGAGCACGGGGTCTCGCTGCCCGAGCTCCAGCCGCGAATCTTCTCGTTCAACTCGCCCCACGGCGCCTGCCCGCGCTGCACCGGGCTCGGGGCCCAGCAGGAGATCGACCCCGACCTGCTCGTCCCCGACCCGACTCTGTCGATCGGCGAGGGGGCGCTCGTGCCGTGGTCGGTCGGCAGCTCGAGCTTCTACGAGTCCGTGATCCAGGCGATCGCCGATCGCTACGAGATCGACCTCGATGCGCCCTGGCAGGAGCTCACGAGCCAGCAGCAGGACTACTTCCTTTACGGCACGAGCGGCGACCGCGTCTACGTCACGTACCGCAACCGGATGGGGCGGAAGCGCTCGTACATGCTGGCCTTCGAGGGGATCGTCGAGAGCCTCTCGCGCCGCTACCGCGAGACCGACTCGTCCCAGGTTCGCGAGCGGATCGAGGAGTACATGAGCTTCCGCCCGTGCCCCGAGTGCGGCGGCGCGCGGCTGAAGCCCGAGGTGCTGGCGGTCACCGTCGGCGGCAAGAACATCCACGAGTTCACGCAGATGTCGGTGTTCCGGGCGCTCGAGTTCCTGGACGGCCTCGATCTGACGACGACCGAGCATCTGATCGGCGATCGAATCGTCAAGGAGATCCGCGAGCGCCTGACCTTCCTGGACAACGTCGGCGTGGGCTACCTGCAGCTCGACCGCGCCGCCGCGACGCTGTCCGGCGGCGAGGCGCAGCGGTTGCGGCTGGCGACCCAGATCGGGTCTCAGCTCGTCGGGGTCCTCTACATCCTGGACGAGCCGTCGATCGGGCTCCACCAGCGCGACAACGACAAGCTGATCGGGACGCTCCAGCGCTTGCGGGATCTCGGCAACACCGTGCTCGTGGTCGAGCACGACGAGCAGATGATGCGCGCCGCCGACTGGCTCGTGGACATGGGGCCGGGCGCGGGCGTACACGGCGGCCACGTGGTCGCCGAGGGGCGCGCTGCCCAGGTCGCGCGGCAGAAGGGGTCGGTGACGGGCCAGTTCCTCTCCGGGAAGCGCCAGATCCCGATTCCGGAGCGGCGCGAGGACGATGACAAGGGCTCCTTCACCGTTCGCGGCGCGCGGATGCACAACCTCAAGGGGATCGACGTCGACTTCCCGGTCGGGAAGTTCGTCGCCGTGACCGGCGTTTCCGGCTCGGGCAAGTCCACGCTCGTGAACGAGATCGTGTACAAGGCGCTCGCCAACCGGCTCCACCGGCATGCGCGTGAAGCCGGGCGAGCACGACTCGGTCGAGGGCATCGACTGCTTCGACAAGGTGATCGACATCGACCAGTCGCCGATCGGCCGGACGCCGCGGTCGAACCCGGCGACCTACACCAAGCTGTTCGACCACATCCGCGACCTCTACTCGCTCACGCCCGAGGCCAAGGTGCGCGGCTACAAGCCCGGGCGGTTCTCGTTCAACGTGCGCGGCGGGCGGTGCGAGACGTGCAAGGGCGACGGGCAGATCAAGATCGAGATGCACTTCCTGCCCGATGTCTACGTGCCGTGCGAGACCTGCCATGGCCGGCGATACAACCGCGAGACGCTCGAGGTGCGCTTCAAGGGAAAGTCGATCTCCGACGTGCTCGAGATGTCGGTCGAGGAGGCGCTCAAGTTCTTCGCCAAGATCCCGAAGCTGCGCCGGCGGCTGCAGGCGCTGCACGATGTCGGTCTCGACTACATCAAGCTCGGACAGCCGGCCACGACGCTGTCCGGAGGCGAGGCGCAGCGCGTGAAGCTGGCCGCCGAGCTGAGCAAGATCGCGACCGGGCGGACGCTCTACATGCTCGACGAGCCGACGACCGGGCTGCACTTCGCGGACATCGAGAAGCTGCTCGAGATGCTCCAGCGGCTCGTGGACGCCGGCAACACCGTGCTCGTGATCGAGCACAACCTCGACGTGATCAAGCAGGCGGACTGGATCGTCGACCTCGGGCCGGAGGGCGGCGAGGCCGGCGGCGAGGTGATCGCCACCGGAACGCCGGAGCAGGTCGCGGACGTCGAGGACAGCTTCACCGGCCAGTTCCTGCGCGAGGTTCTGCCGGCGAAGCCACAGCCGCGGCTGCGTAGGCCCACCGGGCCACGGCCGTTACGGAGGGTTCGAGGGGTCAGACCCCGGACCTGGCTGCGGACGGGCTTGGCTCGAGTGGCTAGGCGACGGCGACTTCGACGCACGATCGAGTCCCAGTACGGATCCGGGTTCGCGTCGCTCGAGTAGCCGACGCGCGCGACCAGAGCCGTTCACCGCCGCCTGCGACCACGGTGCGGTGTGGGCGTCACGATCGTGCTCCGGTACTGGATCGCCGTTTCGCTCATGTCCCCGGAAAACATGATCGACTCGGTCGCGCCGTCGAAGATGCTGCCCTTGCCGGTGTTCGCCGTCGTCGTCGCGGAGTGGTACGCGAGCACCGCCGAGAGCTCGCGAATGCAGGTCTCGCGTGGTGTTCCCGAACGTGAACTCCAGGTAGCTCGTTGCGCCGTTGTTCAGCTGGAGGACGTAGTCCGGATCGAGTTCATCGGCACTTCGTCGATGCGCTGCCAGGAGGTCGCGTCGATGGCCGTGGCGTCGTCGTTGCGGAAGTTCCCGGGGGTGTTGTGCGTCCCGACCCCGTTCGGCACGAGCCGCACGATCCTGCCGTCGCCGACCGGGTAGGCGGTGAGCTGGTCGGCGACGAAGATGTCGTCGTAGTTGGCGGTGTAGATGCTGGCGATTCGCCGTCGCGCCGAGGCGAACGCATTCGCAGTGGTCGCCGCGGCCACGCGCGTCACCTGGCCCTGCGCGACGCCGTCGATCTCCCAGTCGCCGAGGTGCGGGTTGTTGCGCAGGTCGTAGCGCAGGTCGATCACGTACCAGGTACCGGCGCTGACGGTGCCGGCCGAGCTTGCGTCGAGGCGCCGACGTTGAGCGTGAACCTCTGAGAGGTCGCGTTGTAGCCGAAGATCAGGTCGGTACCGGAGTCGACGTAGCGAGGTTCGAGTTGACGCCCGGAAGGGCGGAAAGCCGAACGGCGAACCGCGCCACAACGACGTTGGTGGCCGTGAACGTCTTCCGCGCGAGGATCGTCGAGGCGCCGCTCGCGTCCGCGATCCGCAGGGAGTAGGCGCCGTTCCGGAAGGTGACGTTGTCGGCGGTCGGCGCGCCGGTCATCGTGGTGAAGAGCCCGCCGCCGACGATCGAGACGGCGCCGTGCTCCATCCCGGTCAGCCAGACGGCGGAGGAGCGCGAGCAGAAGGACGTCGCCGCGGAGAGGCTGCTCGACGGGTTCGAGGTCGTCGAGCTCAAGGCGGAAAACGGATACCCGCGGCCGTGCCCGACGAGGAGACGGCGGCGACGACGAACAGGAGGCCGAGCCGGACCCGACGACCCATGGGCGTCACCTCGCTTCGTCTTGCGTTCCGATCCATTCGGCGCATGCCCGACTGCTCCTACTACCGCAAACGCCAGGGCGAGCGCGACCACGAGCACGCCGACGAGGGCGAATCCGCCCGCGACGAGATGAGCGTGAGGTCAGGCGGTGGCATCGCCGAGAGCTCCGGAGCGCTGCGGGCGCCAGATCCGCCACAGCTCGAAGCCGGCCAGCAGGAGGGCCGGGATCACGATCAGGCCGAGCGGGCGAGCGGCCCGTGTAGCCAGAAGACGAGGAAGCCGAGCAGCGGGACGCGGATACTCGACGCGGCCGAAAGACCCACTCGCCGGGATGTCCCAGCGCTCGACCGCGTTCGTGTTGTCGCCCTTGGTCACGACGTGAGCCGTGCCGTCGGCGATCCGCACACGGCGCACGCGGTGCGTGATCAGCTTGCCGGTGCCTTCGGGATCGGAGAACGTGACGATGTCGCCGACCCTGACGTCGGCGGGCGACACCTGGCTGTTGATGACGACGTCGCCGACGCCGAGCGCCGGCTCCATCGAACCGGACATCACGGTGAGCGAGCGTCCACCGACGAGCGACGGCGCGACGATCACGCCGAAGGTGCCGAGGCCGATCCCCATCGCCACCGAGACGGCGGTGACGCGGAAGAGCCGCAGCGACCACGGCACGACCACGTCAAGCGCGGCGCAGGTGCATCCGCGCGAGCAGCGCCAACTGGACGCCACGGCGAGCAGCAGGACGAGCTGAAGCGACTCGCTCACTGGTTCCGCGCCTCCCAGCTGAAGGACGCCGTGGCGCTCTGGCCCTGGGCTTGTTGTCGTTGGCCACGCTGACGGCGAAGCGGTAGACGCGCGCCTCGGTCGTCGTCCACGTCTCGGGCGAGCCGGCGAGCGGGTCGACGAGACCGGTCGCGTAGCTCGGCCGGGAAGGCCGAGAGCGCGCCCTGGTAGATCACGCCCTGGCCCGGCGCCGACGTAGTCCGTCCGTCGGGCTGGAAGCCGACGCAGTCGTCGAAGATCGGCGTCGGATCGTCGCCGCGGGTGACCGTCAGCGTCAGGTAGGGAGCGAGCGCGCCGGCGATCGACCCGTAGAGCTTGACGGTCGACGAGAGCGAGCCCGAGTAGGTCACGAGGAGGCAGCTCGTGTCGGTGGCGCCCGGCTGGGCGTTCGACAGCGAGAGCATCGCGTTGTCGAGCGTCGTTGTCGGTGATCAGCACGGTGCCGGCCGCGAACGAGTTCCCCGTGTTCGAGGTCTGGCTCGAGAAGGCCGAGTAGGTGGCGGCGCCGCTCGAGGCTGCCAGGCCGCCGACGACCAGGAGGGTGAGCAGGAGCTTCCTAGCCACGTCGGGGCACCACGGTGCTGGAGAGCTCGAGGCTGATCGTCTCGATCCGGCCCGCGTACCCGTCCGCAAACGCCGGCGGGGAGCGAGGCGCGAACGCGAAGCGCCCGCTTCCGGCCGGAGTCGAGCCGGAAGGCGGGCGTCTTGGCGCGAAGGCCGCCGAGGCGGCCCGTGTAGATCGGACGCGCGGCGTCGCCGGCGCGGACGTCCACCACGAGCAGGCGGTCGAGATCCTTGCTGTCGGGGAGCGCGCGTACGCGCACCGCCAGGCGCCGGCCCGTCTGGTTCGACGACGTCGACCTCGCCGGTGAGCGTGCCGCCGGGGCGCAGCCCGGTCGACGCTCATGAACGGGCCCGGCCGCGAGACGCCGAGCTCGCCGGTCGGCGAGATCGCCACGATCACGTCGGCGCCGAGCGTGCCGCTGCCGTCCGGAACCCGGAAGGCCAGCACGACCACGGCGACGAGCGCCACGCCTGCGACCACGCCGGCGCGGCGGACGTACGACTCGATGCGGTTTGCGCTCTCCATGGGAGCTGGCTCGGTCCTTCTCGAAAAACGCCCGAGGGCGGCTCCTTGCGGAGCCGCCCTCAGCGCGTTACCAAAGGAGTCGAGCTGGCACTACTGGTTCCTTGCCTCCCACGTGAAGGCGTGGGAACCAGTCGAGAGCGGCGTCGCGCCGCCGTTTGCGTTGTTGTCGTCCTGGAGGGTCAGCGTGAACCGGTAGACGAGCGTGTCGTTCTGGTTCCACTGGGTCTGAGCCCCCGGGAAGGCCGGGATGCCGTTCGCGTACGAGTTCCTCGCCGACACGAAGTCGTCGAGCTCGCCGTTGAACAGCGCCGCGCCCTGGGCGGTGAAGTCGCCGGGTGCGCCGCAGCCGGGGAAGGCCGGGTTGCCCGCGAGCGTCCCCTTCTCCACGACGAGGTTGACGTAGTCGGAGACGGCGCCGACCGACGCGGTCGGCGTGTACAGCCGGACGTCGGCTGCGCGCGTGCCGCCGTAGGTGAGCTTGATGCAACGCTCGGTCGCCGCACCGGGCACCTGGTTCGAGACCTGGTACATGAACCCGCCGGCGTCGTTGTCGTCGATGAACACGGTTCCCGCCGCAAACGAGTTGCCCGTGTTGGTCGTCGTGCTGGAGAACGCCGAGAACGTGCCGAACCCGGCGAGTGCGCTTGCCGCCCCAATCAAGAGGAGCGACAGCAGAATCTTTCGGTGTCTTACCAGTCATCGCAGTGGACTCCTTTAGCCGCAGTCGCATAGAGGGCGTTTACCGCCACGTGACTCACCTTCGGCGCGAAACGGGGTGCGCGTGTCCCCCGTTCGGACGTACTCCAGTCCCCCGAACGGGGGACTTCCCTAAGTAATCTCGCGCGCGTGGGCGAGCGGGATTGGTGGCTGCGGGCCGTACTCGTCCTCTGGGAGCCCCGGACGGTCTTCGGCGCGATGCGCGCTGGAGGACGCGGACGAGCGCCAGGAACCGGTCGTCGCGATCATCGTCCTGGCCGGCCTGTTCGCCGTCCTTTCGACGCCGCGGTTCGCCGGCTTCCTCGACGAGCCGGAGGTCGACGGACTGTCCGTGGCCGTGTTCGCGCTCGCGGCCGCCGCGGCCTACTCGTTCGTCGGCTATTTCCTGCTGGGTGCCGCGCTCAAGCTGGCGTCGGGGGCGCCGTACCGGCTCGCGCGCCACGTCGTGGCGTACGCGGCGGCGCCGCTCGCGCTGGGCCTGCTCGTGCTCTGGCCGGTGCGCGCAGCCGTGCACGGCAGCGACCTCTTCCGAGCGGGCGGCGCGGACGGGGGCGCCGGCGGTACCGTCTTTCGCGCTGGCCGAGCTCGGGTGCGCGCTGTGGGCGGTCGGGTTGCTCGTTGCGGGGATCCGGTACGCGCTCGGTACAGTCCTGGGCTCGGGCCGTGGCCGTCTGCGGTGCTGCCGGTGACGCTAGCGGGGCTGGCGGTCTGGCTCGACCGCTTCTGACGCGCTCGCGCGAACGCCTCCAGCTCCTCGTCGGGCATCGCGTAGCCGTGCTGCTCCTCGGGGAAAGCGGCCGGCGCGGACGTCCTCGGCGTAGCGCTCGAGCGCCGCGCGGATCTCGTCCGCCAGGGCGGCATACCGCTTCACGAACCGCGGCGCCCGCGCCTCGTAGAGGCCGAGCAGGTCGTGGTAGACGAGCACCTGGCCGTCGCAGCCTGCGCCGGCGCCGATCCCGATCGTCGGGATCGCGAGCGTCTCGGTGATCCGCGTCGCGACCGGCGACGGCACCGCCTCGAGCACGAGCGCGAAGCAGCCGGCGGCCTCGAGCAGCCAGCGCGTCCTCGACGAGCTGGCGCGCCTTCGCGGCCGTGCGGCCCTGCGCCTTGAAGCCGCCGAGCATCGTCGCCGACTGCGGCGTGAGGCCGATGTGGCCCATGACCGGGATCCCGGCACCGACGAGGGCCTGGACGCGCGACAGCATCGGGCCTGCGCCCTCGAGCTTGACGGCGTCGGCTCCGGCCTCCTTCACGAACCGGATCGCGTTCCGCAGCGCCTCCTCGTCCGAGACCTGGAAGGAGCCGAACGGCATGTCCGCGACGACCAGCGGCCGGCGGGCGCCGCGCGTGACGGCGCGCGTCAGCACGAGCATCTCGTCCATCGTCGCCGGGACGGTCGAGTCGTGGCCGAGCACGACCATCGCGGCCGAGTCGCCGACGAGGACGACGTCGATTCCGGCTCCGTCCGCGAAGCGGCCGCCCGGGGCGTCGTAGGCGGTGACCATCACGATCCGCTCGCCGCGGCGCTTCATCTCCGCGAGCTCGGTCAGCGGCAGCTTGCCGGTGGTGTCGGGACGGGTGGTCATGCGGGGTCTCCTTCCAGGACGACATTGTCGATCAGGCGGGTCTTGCCGACGCGGACGGCGGCGGCGAGGACGCGCGGCTCGAGGTCGGCGACTTCGACGTAGTCGACCTCGAGGCCGTTCGAGCAGCTGCGCGGGCGCGGTCGGGATCTCGCGTGGCGAGTGCTCTCGGGCAGGGCGAGCGCTCTGGTCGCGCTCCTCCGGCGAGAGATAGACGTTGCGGGACGAGAGCGCGAGCCCGTCGGCGTCGCGCACGGTGGGGACGACGCGCACGTCCACGTCGAGGTTCAGGTCGCGCACCATCCGGCGCACGACCGCGACCTGCTGCGCGTCCTTCTGGCCGAAGTAGGCGCGTGCGGGCCGGACGATGTTGAAGAGCTTGCAGCAGACGGTCGCGACGCCTCGGAAGTGGCCGGGGCGATGCGCGCCCTCGAGCACCGCGCCGAGCTCCTCGACGTCGATCCAGGTCTGGAAGCCGGGCGGGTAGAGCTCGTCGACGGCCGGCGCGAACACGACGTCGGCGCCCGCCTCCTCGGCGAGCTGCGCCGTCGCGGGCTCGCGTCGCGGGGGTAGCGCTCGAAGTCCTCTCCGTCGGCGAACTGCGCGGGATTGACGAAGACGCTGACGACCACGGTGTCGCACTCGGCGCGGGCGGCGCGGATGAGCGCGAGATGGCCGGCGTGCAACGCGCCCATCGTCGGGACGAGGCCCGTCCCGCTGCGGGGGCCGAGCTCGGCGCGGAGCTCGGCGATGGTCTCGATGGTCTTCACGGCCGCGTTGCCTCCGCCAGCGCGCGGTAGACGGTCTCGATCTCGGGCCGCGCCGAGCGGATGGCCTCGAGGTGCGCGTCGACGGTGGCCCAGTCGCCGCGGGCGATGGGGCCCGTGAGCTCGAAGCCGTTCTCGATCGTGCGCTGCATGAGCGGGACGAGAGCCTGGGGGGGAGCGCCCGCTTCCTCGAGCAGGTCGGACGCGATGCGGTAGAGCGTGACCAGGTAGTTGGAGGCGACAGCGGCTCCGGCGTGGTACAGCGCGCGCCGGTCGTCGGCGAGCTCGAACGGCTCCAGGCCGAGCGTCCGGGCGAGCTCCGCCGCGACGTGCCGCGCCTCCGGGCTCTCACCGCTGACGGCCGCGAAAGCTCCGTCGAGCTGCTCCGGGCCACGGGAGCGGGTGAACGTCTGCAGCGGGTGCAGCGAGAAGCGGCGGGTGTGCGGGGCCAGGGCCGAAAGTGGGGTGGCCCCACTGACATGTCCGATCCAGGCGTGTCCGGGGGTCAGACCCCCGGCCACGTCCGAGATGGCCGAGTCCGGAACGCACAGCAGGACGAGGTCGGCGCCCTCGTCGCGCAGTTCGACGCCGCGCTCCGCGAGGCGCGCTGCGACGGCCGAGCCGACGCGGCCGCGTCCGATGACTGTGACGGTCTCCATCTGCGCTCCAGTTCCCGTGCGGGATACCGGGCTCCGAAAAGTGTACCCCGAGGGAGTGATCCTCCTCACCCCTTCCGGGGGGCCGCCGATACACGGTTCGCACCAGGGGGAGCTGGCGCCAGGTTCCACACCGAGCGCCGGGAGAGGGAGAGAGAAAATGAGAAAGGCATTCGTGCTGGGCGCTCTGGGCCTCTCGCTCGCGCTGCCCGGCGTCGCGGACGCGGCTCGCTTCGGCGGTGTCGTGGTCGCGAAGGACGCGAAGCGTCAGGCGGTGGTCGTCGCCTCGCCGGCCTCGGTGCGCACCGTTCGCGCCGGCCGCGCGTTCGCGCGGCTGCGGGTCGGGCACCGGGTCGCCGTCAACGCGTCGCGGCGCCCCGACGGCACGTTCGACGCGGCCGCCGTGCGGCCGCTCCGGCCGAGCGGGCTCCGTCCGCTTCGCCGCGATCGTGGTTCAGCAGCAGCGCGCCCTCAGGCGCCTGATCGTCTCGTCGGGCGGCAGCGTCTTCGCCGTCGGAACCGGACGCTCGGCGAGCAACGCCGCGGGCGGCGGGCTGGCCGCCGGCGCCCGTGTTCGCGTGCAGGCGGCGGTTTCGCCGACCGGGCTCAAGGCCGCCCGGGTCAAGGAGACCGGTCGCGCCAAGCTCGTCGAGCTCGAAGGCATCTTCCTGAACACGACCGAGTCGGGCTTCGACCTGGCCGTGCTCGAGCGCGGCCTCGTGCACATCGACGTGCCCGAGGGCGCTGTCCTGCCCGACTTCGAGGCGGGCGACCAGGTCAGCATGGTCGTGCTGATCGGCAAGGACGGCTCCTTCACCTTCATCCGCGGGCTCGAGGAGGGCGGCAAGGAGAAGGACAAGGGCAAGAAGCCCCGCGAGGGTGAGCTGGAAGCCCAGGGCGTGCTGGCCGTGAAGGCGCCGTTCGCGGTCACGGTTCGGCGCGAGGACGGCACGAAGGTGGAGTGCGCCGTCCCCGCGGGCCTCGACCTCGGCATCTTCCGCGTCGGTGAGCACGTGAAGCTGTACTGCGTCACCCGCGAGGACCGGCTCGTGCTGGTGAAGCTCCGGTCCGAGTACGGCTGGGTGATGGCGAACGGAACGGGCGATCTCTACGTCCACGGCCTGCTGACCAAGGGCGACGGCAGCGTGTCCGTGCGCCGTCCGGACGGCATGGATCTTCGTTGCGCAGTCCCGGTCGGGATGAACCTGACGCCGTTCCGTGCCGGCGAGGCGGTCAAGCTCCACTGTCACCTCGGGGCCGGCGGCTGGGTTCTCAGCTCGATCCGGTCGGAGTCGGCAGAGCTCGACGAGCACGGGGTCCTGCACGCTCTTCGGCTCAGGGCTCCTGCAGGAGCGCGCAGCAGGCGCTCCGGTGAGCGTTCGCAGGCCCGACGGGTCGCTCTTCTCGTGCTCGGCGCCCGCCGATCTTCGCGCTCTCGTACTTCCGCGTCGGCGAGCGCGTCTCGCTGAGCTGCCGCGTCGACGGCACGAGCAACGTTCTCCTGGTGGCGGAGTCGGAGCGCTACCGCGTCGGGGCCGACGGCTCCGTCGAGTTCACGGCTTACGGGACGCTCACCGAGCGCACGGACGCGTCCGTCACGGTTCGATCGCAGGACGCCACGGACTTCACGTGCGACGTCCCGCCAGGTCTCGACCTCACGGCGTTCCCGGTTGGCACGCAGGTCAAGCTGCACTGCCACCGTCTGGACGGCAGGTTCCGGCTCGGGTTCATCAAGTCGGACAAGGCCGTCGTGGAGGTTCCGCACTAACCTCCCCCCGCCAACGAGGTCGAGCTGAGGAGTCGGCGGACGCGCCGGCTCCTCGCCTATATTGGAGCCCGATGCCGATCTACGAATACGTCTGCATGCAGTGCGAGTCGCACTTCGAGGAGCTCGTCCGCGCGGGCAACGAGCCGGATTGCCCCGACTGCGGCGCGGCCGACGTGCGCAAGCAGTTCTCCGTCTTCGCCACGCATGGCGGCGGCGGGGAGCAGCCGAGCTTCGGCCAGACGGCCGCCGGCGGCGGCGGTTGCTGCGGCGGCGGCTGCGGCTGCGGCTAGCGCGACCGCGTCCTGCGACATCCATGCCCGCACGGTCGTGGCCGGGCACGGCGTGCCGGAACCGTGAGGGCGTCTGACCCCCGAGATGGCCCACGGTGGGATGACTCGGCTCAACCATGCGCTTTCCGGCCAACGGACACGTCCGCTGGGACTCGTCTCTGGACATGTCTCGGCCAGTGTCCGGCGGCCTCTGTGGAAAGCTCGGCGTTCGTCCGCAGACAGCCCTAGACTCCCCGCCGATGCCCGACGCAGCCGCTCTCGCCGCCTTCGAGGAGCAGGTCTCGGCCTGCACGCGCTGCCGGCTCGCACAGGGCCGCACGCAGGTCGTCTTCGGCGTCGGGAACCCTCACGCGGACCTGATGTTCGTCGGCGAGGCGCCGGGCTTCCACGAGGACAAGCAGGGCTACCCCTTCGTCGGGCAGGCGGGCAAGCTGCTCGACCGGCTGCTCGGCGGGATCGGGCTCGAGCGCTCCCAGGTCTACATCGCGAACGTGCTCAAGTGCCGTCCGCCCGGGAACCGCGACCCGCAGCCGGACGAGATCGAGGCCTGCGAGTCGCACCTCTTCCGCCAGATCGAGCTGATCGAGCCGACCGTCGTCGCGACGCTGGGGAACTTCGCCACGAAGCTGCTCTCCGGCAAGCCGACCGGGATCACGCGCGTGCACGGCGTCGAGCAGGAGACGACGCTCGGCGGGAACCGCGTCATGCTCTACCCGCTCTACCACCCGGCCGCCGCGCTCTACACGCCGAAGATGCTGAACGTGCTCGAGGAGGACTTCGCGCGCCTGCCCGCGCTCCTCGGACGCCCCGCCCAGCCGCCGTCCCTGGCCGAGCCCGCGCTCGAGCCGGCACCGCTCGTCGCCGAGCCCGCCGTGCAGCTCGGCCTGTTCTAGCCGCGCGCGGATGGAGCTCGAGTCGGGCTCTCCGGAGGAGACCGAGGCGATCGGCGCCGCGCTCGCGGCCGAGCTCGAGCCGGGCGACGTCGTCACGGTGTCCGGCGAGCTCGGCGCGGGCAAGACGACGCTCGTGCGCGGCGCCTGCCGGGCTCTCGGCGTCGACGGCGCCCGTGACGAGCCCCACCTACACCGTCGGCAATCGCTACCCGGGACGCGTGTCCTGTGTCGCACCTCGATCTCTATCGTTTCCAGGGCTTTTCGTCGGCGGAGTGGGGCGACCTGGAGCCGTATTTCGACGACGCGGTCGCGTTCGTCGAGTGGCCCGAGGCCGCGGGAGACGACCTGCCGCCGCCGAAGCTCGCCGTTCGCCTGCGCCACGCAACGCCCGAGCGGAGGCTCGTCACGCTCGCGGCGGGCGAAGAGTCCCTGCTAGAACGGGTGCGACGGCGTGTTGATCCTGGCTCTCGACACCGCGACGACGACGGCGACGGCGGCAGTCGTTCGTGACGGCGAGCCGCTGGCCGAGGCGGCCGTGCCCCCGCGCGAGATCCTTGCCGCAATCGACCGGCTCGTCGAGGACCCGAAGCAGCTCGGCGCGATCGCGGTCGGCGTCGGCCCGGGAAGCTTCACCGGAGTGCGGATGGGCATTGCCGCCGCGCGTGCGATGGCGCTCGCCCTCGACCTCCCGCTAGCGGGCGTCTCCACGCTCGAGGCGCTCGCCGCCGGCGCGCCCACGGCCATTCCGGTGGTCGACGCGCGTCGCCGCGAGGTCTTCGCGCTGATCGACGGCGAGCTTCGCTGCCTCGCGCCGACCGAGCTGCCGCCCGCCACCACCGCTCGTCGGCGACGGCGCGCTTCGCTACCGCGTCCAGCTCGAGGCGGCGGGTGCCGAGATCCCTCCCGACGAGGATCCCCGCCACCTTCCGCGGGCCCGGTTCCACGCGCTGCTGGCGCGGAACTTCGGCCCGCCGGACGCGGTGGAGCCGATCTACGTCCGCGTTCCCGACGCCGAGAAGGCGATGAGCAGGTGATCGAGCTCCGCAACCTGAGGCTTCGCGATCTCGCCGCGATCGAGCGGATCGAGCGCCGCTCGTACCCGACGCCGTGGTCGCGCTCGATGTTCGCCGGGGAGCTGACGAAGACGTCGTCGGTCTGCCTGGGCGCCTACGACTCCGAGGTCGAGGACGAGCTCGTCGCCTACCTGATCATCTCCCGGTACGTCGACGCGTGGCACGTGATGAACGTGGCCGTCGCCCCCGACTACCGCGGGCGCGGGATCGCCACCAGCCTGATGGAGCGGTTGTTCGAGCTGACCGCCGGTGACGGGCGGCGCGGCTACACGCTCGAGGTCAGGGTCTCCAACCAGAGCGCGATCCGCCTGTACGAGAAGCTCGGCTTCAAGGCCCGCGGGGTCAGGCGCGGCTACTACACCGACAACCGCGAGGACGCGCTGATCATGTGGAAGGACCCCGTGCGCGAAGCCGCGAGCGCCTGACCTGCTCCGGCGGCCAGTTCGTCCGACCCAGGCATGATCGAGGCGTGATTCTCGCGCTCGAGACGTCCTGCGACGAGACGGCCGCCGCGCTCGTCACCGAGGAGGGCGAGATCCGGGCCAACGTCGTCGCCTCCCAGGCCGACCTGCATGCGCGCTACGGCGGCGTCGTCCCCGAGGTCGCCTCGCGCAGGCACCTCGAGCTCGTGCTGCCGGTCCTGCGTGAGGCGCAGGAGCAGGCGGGCGTCACGCTCGACGACGTCGACCGCGTCGCGGTCACCGCCGGGCCCGGCCTGATCGGCGCGCTGCTCGTCGGCCTCTCCGCGGCCAAGGCGCTCGCGTGGGCCCGCCGCCTGCCGCTCGTGCCGGTCGACCACCTGCACGGGCATGTCGCCTCGCTCTACCTCCAGCCCGAGCCGGTGGAGCCGCCGTTCCTCTGCCTGCTTGCAAGCGGAGGCCACACGCTGCTGCTCGACGTGCGCGGAGCACGGCGCCTTCCGGCGCGTCGGCTCGACGCTCGACGACGCGGCCGGCGAGGCGTTCGACAAGGGAGCCCGCCTGCTCGGGCTCGGCTATCCCGGCGGCGCAGAGCTCGATCGCGTCGCGCGCGACGGGCGATCCCGAGGCGTACCCCTTCCCGGTCGCCCGCGTGCCGGGCTTCGACTTCTCGTTCTCCGGGCTGAAGACCGCGCTGCTCTACGCCGTCCGCGACCTGCCCGCCGACGAGCTCGAGCGCCGGAGGGCCGACCTGGCGGCCTCCTACCAGCATGCGATCGTGCGCGCGCTCACCGAGCGGGCGCGAGCGGCCGCCGAGCACCTCGGCGCCGAGCGGATCGCCGTCGTCGGCGGCGTCGCGGCGAACTCCGAGCTGCGGGCGGCTCTTCCGGACGCCGCCCTCGCTCCGCTGCACCTGTGCACCGACAACGCGGCGATGATCGGGTCGGCCGCCAGATACCGCGATGCCATCGCCTATCCCGGCTACCTTGCGGTCGATGCCTATGCCTCTGCGGGATAGGGCGCGGGCGCTGCGGATCGCGCTGCTCGCGGTGGTCGCGCTGGCCGCCGCCGCCGTCGCCGTCGCGCGCGCCGCGGGAGAGGACGAGGTGCCCGACGGAGCCGCTTCCCCGCCGGCCGCCGCCTGGAAGGGGCTCGTCGGCGGCCCACGGCCCGAGGTCGCCGTCGGCCAGCGGACGATCGTCCTGCTCCGCGTGCCGTCGCTCGCCGAGCGGCTCGCGCAGACCGGCGGGCGCGCGAGCGAGGCCCGGCTGAAGCGCTGGAACACGATCGCGCGCGCGGCACAGGAGCAGCTGATCGCCGGCATGGCGGCGCAGGGTGTCCGCATCCGGCCCGAGTACCGCTACACGCGCGTCCTGTCCGGATTCTCGGCCGCGCTCGACCCACGCGGAATCGCGCTGCTCGAGCGCTCGAAGGAGGTTCGCGGCGTCTATCCCGTGCGGATCGCCTATCCGGCCACGGTCGCGTCGGCGCGGCTGGAGCGCGGAGGAGTCGCGGCGGGCTCGAGCTTCCGCGCCGAGGCGCGGCTGCCCGGCTTCGACGGCCGCGGGGTCACCGTCGCGCTGCTCGACACCGGCGTCGACGCCGGGCACCGCTACCTGGGGCGACGCGTGCTCGAGGGCGTGGACGTCGTCGACGGCGACGAGTCGGCCCAGGCCGAGCCGCACCCCGAAAGCGGCGAGCTCGAGCGGCACGGGACGCAGCTGGCGGGACTGGTCACGGGCGCCGGTGGCCCGGTTGGCCTGGCGGGGATCGCCCCGAGCGCCTCGATCCTTCCGATCCGCGTGGCCGGCTGGCAGCGCGACTCGCGGGGAGCCTTCTCCGTGTACTCGCGCACCGACCAGCTCGTGGCCGGGCTCGAGCGGGCCGTCGACCCGAACGACGACGGCGACACGCACGACGCCGCCCGGATCGCGCTGATCGGGTTCGCCGAGCCGTTCGGCGCCTTCGACGACAGCCCGGCGGCGCAGGCGGTCGCGGGAGCGTTGCGCCACGACACGCTCGTGGTCGCACCGGCCGGGAACGACGGGCCGGCAGGGGCGCGCTTCGGGAGCATCTCCGGCCCCGGAGGATCGCGTGCCGCCCTCACCGTCGGCGCGGCAGACCTGCGCCCACGGCTCCAGGACGTTCGCGTCGTCCTGCGGAGCGGGCTCCGGAGCCTGCTCGATGCCCGTCTACCGTTGGCCGGCGCCGTCGCGCCCGCCGGCAGGCTCGAGCTCGAGCTCGCCCAGCCCGACCTGCCCGAGACGCCGCCGGGGCTCGACCCGCCGGCGCTCGAGCTCGCCGCCTTCTTCGACGAGAGGGGGTTCAGCCGCGTCGCCGGCCGGGCGTCGCTCGTCCCGGGTGGCGCGTCGCCGCGGGACGCTGCCGCCGCGGCAGCGCGTGCCGGGGCCGAGGCCGTGGTGCTCTACGGATCGCGAGCTGCCGTCCGGTTCCGTCGGCCTGACGGAGGACGTCGACGTCCCGGTGGTGGCGGTCACGGACGCCGTCGGCCGCGAGCTCGCGCGTGTGCTCCGGGCCGGCGGACGCGCGAGCGTGTCGTTCGGGGCCTTGCGCGAGCGGCGCAACGAGGGCGCGGGTGGCATCGCCCCGTTCTCCTCGCGCGGCCTCGCTTTCGACGGCCGTCTCAAGCCCGACCTCGCGGCACCCGGCGTGGCTCTCCTCACCGCCGAGCCCGGCCGGAACCCGGACGCTTCGCCGCGCTTCGGCACCGCGAGCGGCTCCAGCGCCGCCGCGGGCGTGGTGGCCGGAGCCGCGGCGCTGCTCGTTCAGGCGCGACCGTGGCTGGACGCGGTGGCCCTCAAGGGGCTGCTCGTCGGCGCCGCCCGGCCGCTCTCCGGGAGCAGGGCTGACCGCGCAGGGCGCGGGCCTCCTGGACGTGGGTGCCGCAGCCGCCGCCGAGGCGGCCGCCGCGCCGGCCACGCTGACGTTCCCGCCTGCGGCCGGCGAGGGCTGGCGCGGCACGCGGGTGCTGACGCTCCGCAACCTCTCGACGCGGCCGCTTCGCCTGGCGATCGGCACGCCGCGCTCCGGGCTCGGTCGTCGCGGCGGCCTCACCGCGGCGCCTGACGCTCGGCCCGGGTGGCCGCGCTCAGGTGTTCGTGACCGCGAGGCTCGCATTCGCCGACCGGAACCGCGAGCCGATCGAGGGCGCGCTCCGCGTCGCGACCATCGGCGGCGGCGTGTTCCGGGTGCCATGGCTGGTGACGCCTGCGCGGCCGCGTCAGCCGCTCATCGCCGGCGTCGAGATCTCGGCCACCAGCTTCAAGCCCTCCGACTCGGCGCCCGCGGTCGTCTCGCTCACGGCCGGACGCGTCGCGGGCGGCGAGCTGCGGCCGCTCGCCCGCCTCGACCTCGAGCTGTGGCGCGGCGGCCGGAAGCTCGGCGTGCTCGTCCGCCTGCGCGACCTGCTGCCGGGTCGCTATGCCTTCGGGCTGACCGGGCGCGACCCGGCCGGCGAGCAGCTCGACCCGGGACGGTATCGCCTGCTCCTGCGTGCTTTTCCGACCGACGAGGCGCGACCCACCATGCGCTCGCTGAACTTCAGGATCCGTTAGCCTCGACCTGGTCAGCCCGTGCGAGCGACAAGGAGCGAATCGTGACGACTGTCGAAGCTCCGGCCACCCATCTGCACGAGAACCCTTTCGAGCTGGCGCAGCAGCAGCTCCAGCGGGTGGCCGAGATATTCCACATCGACCAGAACCTGATCAGCGTCCTCAGGGAGTGCAAGAAAGCGGTCTCCGTGTCCGTGCCGACCTCGATGGACGACGGCTCGATCGCCGTGTACCAGGCCTTCCGGGTCACGCACAACATCGCGCGCGGGCCGTCGAAGGGCGGGATCCGCTACCACCCGGACGTCACGCTCGACGAGGTCAAGGCCCTCGCGATGTGGATGACCTGGAAGTGCGCGCTGATGAACATTCCGTTCGGCGGCGCGAAGGGCGGCGTGATCGTCGACCCGAAGAAGCTCTCGCTCGGCGAGCTCGAGCGCATGACCCGCCGCTACACGAGCGAGATCATCAACGAGATCGGGCCCGAGAAGGACATCCCCGCGCCGGACGTCGGCACGAATCCGCGCGTGATGGCCTGGATCTTCGACACGTACTCGATGAACAAGGGCCACTCCGTCCTCGGCGTCGTCACCGGCAAGCCGCTCAACGTCGGCGGCTCGCTGGGCCGGCTCGAGGCGACCGCGCACGGCGCCCTCTACGTCCTGCGCGAGGCGATGCGCAAGCGCGGGATGTCGTTCAAGGACGCGCGCGTCGCCGTCCAGGGCTTCGGCAACGTCGGCAGCTACCTGGCGCTCTTCCTCGAGGACGAGGGCGCGAAGGTGATCGCGCTGTCCGACTCGGGCGGCGGCATCCACAATCCCGCCGGGATCGACGTCAAGGCCGCCCAGGCCCACAAGCAGGAGACGGGCTCGCTCGAGGGCCTCCGGGACACGCAGTCGATCACGAACGAGGAGCTCGTCCTGCTCGACTGCGACGTGCTCGCGCCGTGCGCGCTGGAGCAGGTGATCACGGCGCAGAACGCCGACAAGGTCAAGGCGCAGATCATCGTCGAGGGCGCCAACGGCCCCGTCACACCTGCGGCCGACGAGATCCTCGAAGAGCGCGGCGTGATGATCCTGCCGGACGTGCTCGCGAACGCGGGCGGGGTCGTCGTCTCCTACTTCGAGTGGGTCCAGGGTCTCCAGGAGTACTTCTGGAAGGAGACCGAGGTGAACGCGCGGCTGAACGACATCACCACGCGGGCGTTCAACGAGACCTGGAAGGTGCACGAGCAGAGCGGCGTCTCGATGCGGATGGCGGCCTACGGGCTCGCCGTCCAGCGCGTGTCCGAGGCGACCACCACGCGGGGCCTGTACCCGTAGCGGTCCGCGTCGTCCTCTATCGCGCCGAGGGCTGCCACCTCTGCGAGCGGGCGCGGGCGGTGCTCGACGAGGTGCGCGCGCGAGCGGCCGTTCGAGCTCGAGGAGGTGGACATCGGCGGCCATCCGGAGCTCGAGGCGCGCTACCGGGAGTGGCTGCCCGTGGTCGAGATCGAGGGCGAGCGCGCCTTCACCTACCACGTCCACAGAGACGCGCTCCTGCGTCGCCTGGAGGCGGCACAAGCTCGCGCCGAAACCGCCAGTTTGTGACTCCCTTCCGCAAGGCGGGGACTGCGTAGGCAGAATGCGCTTGTGTCGTCACAAGCTCCGACTCAGAGCACCAACAACGACCGGCTGACGGTCGGCGTCGCGGCCCGCCTCTCGCGCTACCTGCAGGTGCTGACGCAGGCGCGAAAGATGGGCAAGGAGCGGATCTCCTCGCAGGAGATCTCGGAGTACACGAACATCAACGCGACCCAGATCCGCCGCGACCTCTCCGCGTTCGGGAAGTTCGGCAAGCGCGGCGTCGGCTACAACATCGACGGCCTGCTCGCCGAGATCCGCAAGATCCTGCGGACGCAGGGCCAGCACAACATCGCCCTGATCGGCGCCGGCCGGCTGGGCCAGGCGATCGCGAGCTCGCCGATCTTCGCCGAGCACGGGATCAACATCGCGTCCGTGCTGGACAAGGATCCCGAGAAGGTCGGCCGCTCGATCGGCAACGTCGAGGTGACCGACTACGCGCGTCTGCAGGACGTCGTCCGCGAGAAGAACGTCATCGTCGGCGTTCTCGCCGTGCCGGCCGACAACGCGCAGGAGGCCGCGAACGATCTCGTCGAGGCCGGCGTGAAGATCGTCTTCAACTACTCCGAGGCGCTGCTCGACGTCCCGCCCGGACGTCCAGGTGCACACCTCGAACCCCGCGGTCGAGCTGCTCTACGCGCTCTACTTCCACCTGACCTAAGCGCGCCGAGAGACATGTCCGCAGGACGTGTCCCCTCAGCGAGCCGTGTTCCTCGAAGGCGCATGGCTGCGGCGATCGAGGCGTGCGGCGCGAACCTCGGCGGTCAGATCCCTCACATCGGCGGCTGGGCTGCTCGGGCGGCCCTGAAACGACGAAGGCCCCGCGCTCGGCGGGGCCTCCTCCGGTTCGGAACGCGCGCGCGGCTTAGCGGCGCACGGTCTCGCAGTTGAAGAGCTTGTCGGTCTTGTCGGCGACGACCTTGTCCTTGCCCGGGGCCGCAGCGCACGACGTCCTTGCCGCCGCCCTTCGAGCTCAGGCTGTCGTTGCCGGGACCGCCGAGCAGCGAGTCCTTGCCGGGCCCGCCCTTGAGCGAGTCCTTGCCGGCCCCGCCGTTCAGCTTGTCGTTGCCGCCGCCGCCCGTCGAGCGTGTCCGCACCAGGCCCGCCGAGGAGCTGGTCGACGTCGGCGCTGCCGAGCAGCTTGTCGTTGCCGGCCTCGCCGTACAGCGAGTCGTCGCCGCCCATGCCGTCGAGCGTGTCGTTGCCGTCACCGCCGTGTGCGATGTCGTCGCCGTCGCCGAGCGAGGCCTCGTCGTCGCCGCCGGCGAGATCGACGTCGTCGTCGCCGTCACCGGTCTCGAGCGAATCGTCCTCGTCGCCGCACTCGAGCTTCTCGTCGAACTGCTCTTCCTCGATCGGCTCGTCCTCCTGAACGGAGGCGAACTCCGGCTCGAGCGGCTCGTCGTCGACGGGTAGGTCGTCGTCGACCGGAAGATCCTCGTCGAGGCCCTCCTCGTCGTCGAACACGGGCATGCACTCCTCGAGGCCGGGCTCGTCGATCGGCTCGTCGTCCTCGGCGCCGCTCATCGGAGCACCGAACGCCAGCGCGGCGCTCATCAGCCCGAGAACGGCAAGAAAAAGCGTCAGCTTCAGTATCTTCATTGTCACTCCCGCGATGAGATGGCCGCAGGCTCGCGGGCGCGCGCCTGTCAACCCGGCTATCGGCAGCGAGCGGGAGGGGCTCCTCACTCGAACTGATGAAGATCGTCGTCTGGCATGGCTACCTGCTCTCGGGCACCGGCTCGAACATCTACACGCGCGCGCTCGTGCGCGAGTGGGGCCGCGCCGGCCACGAGGTGGTCGTCGTCTGCCAGGAGCCGAGCCCCGAGCCAGCACGACCTCGGCGGAGCGCGGGTCGTGCGTCCCGAGCTCCCGGGTGGACTGCTGCCGGTGTTCGTGCTCGACCGCTACGAAGGGCTGAGCCCCAAGCTGCTCGCCGACTGGACGGACGAGGAGAAGCGGCGCTACGTCGCAGGCGAATGCCGACGCCGTCCGCGCCGAGCTGCCCGCCGACCTCGTCTTCGCCAACCACGTCCTGCTCGGGGCGCCCGTCGGTGCGGCGAGCGGCGCGCGCTTCGCGGTCAAGGCGCACGGCTCCGAGCTCGAGTACGCGATGCGCGGCAACCAGGAGCTCCAGCGGTGGGGGAGGGAGACGCTCGCGGGCGCCGAGGCCGTCTTCGTCGGCTCCGAGCACATCCGCTCGGTGCTGGAGGAGGTCGTCGGCCACGTCGACCGCGTGCACGAGGTGCCGCCGGGCGTCGACGTCGAGGAGTTCACCCCCCGACCTCGCGACGACGGCGCTGCGCGACCTGCTCGCCGAGCTCGAGGCGGACCCGCCCAACCCCGGCAACGCGAACGAGCGCCTCCCGGACGAGGGCAACGCCGAGCGCCTGTCGACGTTCTTCGAGGGCGACCGTCCGACGATCCTCTACTTCGGCAAGCTGCTGCTGAACAAGGGCGTGCACGTCCTGCTCGAGGCCGTGCGCGACCTCGACGCCCGCGTGCTGATCGTCGGCTTCGGCGACTACCGCGAGGAGATCGAGCGCCTCTCGGCGGGCCGCGCGACGTTCACGGGTCCGCTCGAGCACCGGCACCTCGTGCACCTGATCCCGCTGACGGACATCACCGTCGTCCCGTCGATCTTCCCCGAGGCCTTCGGCATGGTCGCGGCCGAGGCGGCCGCTGCCGGCTCGCTGCCCCTCGTCGCCCGCCACTCGGGTCTCGCCGAGATCGCGGCCGGAATCGAGGAGGAGTACCCGCCCGAGCACCGCGAGCTTGCGAGCTTCGCGACCGCCGACGCCGCCGACCTGCGCCGCAAGCTCGAGGCGCTGCTCGCGCTGCCGGCCGCCGAGCGCGAGACGCTCCGGCGGGCCGCGCGCAAGGCGGTCGTCGAGCGCTGGAGCTGGGCCGGCGTCGCCGAACGGCTGCTGGCGCCCTTCGCGTAGCCTTTCGCCTCCATGGGCGACGAGCAGACAGCTTCCGGCCGACGAGCTGATCCGCACCGCGCGGGAGGCCTTCGACAGCACGCAGGACCTGACCCTCGCGGTCGAGGAGGAGTTCGCCATCCTCGACCCCGAGACGCTGTCGCTGACGAACCGCTTCGAGGACCTCCAGGCGGCCGCGCAGGGGACGGAGCTCGAGGAGCACCTCGTGGGCGAGCTGATCGCCTCCGAGGTGGAGGTGCGCACCGGGCGGTGCGAGTCGTTCGCCGAGGCGGCAGCCCTCGTCCCCGAGCGTCGCGCGCAGCTGGCCGCGCTCGCCGACTCGCTCGGGCTCGCGCTCGCGGCCACGGGCACCCATCCCTGGAGCCCCTGGCAGGAGCAGCGGATCATCGACACCCCGCACTACCGCCGCAACGACGAGCTCCTGCGCTACGTCGTCTGGCGCAACAACAGCTTCGGGCAGCACCTCCACGTCGCGATCCACGGCGCCGACCGCGCCGTGAAGGTCTGCGACGGCCTGCGCCCGTTCCTGCCCGACCTGCTCGCGCTCTCGGCCAGCTCGCCCTTCGTGGAGGGCGTCGACTCCGGCCTCCACTCGGCGCGCACGGAGATCTTCACGCGCATGTTCCCGCGCTGCGGCGTCCCGGACCCCTACGGCGACTGGGCCACGTTCGAGGACTACGTTCGCACCCTCTACCGCACCGGCTCGATCACCGAGCACACCCAGCTCTGGTGGAGCGTACGGCCGCACCTCGGCTTCCCGACCGTCGAGATTCGCATCTGCGACGGCCAGCCGGACACGGGCGATGCGATCGGGCTGGCCGCGCTGATGTACGCGCTCACCGCCCGGATCGCCCGCGCGATCGACGAGGGCGAGCCGCTCCCGCAGCCGACGCCGCGGATGATCGAGGAGAACATGTGGCGGGCGATCCGCTACGGCCTCTCGGGGGAGCTGCTCGACCTGAGCACGAACGAGGTACGGCCCGCGCGCGCGGCGATCGAGCAGCTGATCGAGTGGACCGCGCCGGTCGCGAGCGAGCTCGGATTGACGCCGTATCTCGCCGTCCCGGCCGCGAACGCCGCCGAGCGCCAGATCGCCCGCCGCGCGGAGGGCGCGTCCTTCGCCGAGGTCTACGCCGAGCAGCTGGTGGCGGCCAAGGAGCGCGTGGGTGGCTGAGGAGCAGCCGCAGACCGACGAAGAGCTGCTGCGCCAGGTGGAGGAGCAGCTCCGCGACCTGAAGGTCGGGGACATCCTGCTCCAGACGCTCTACACCATCTCCTCGCTCGGATGGCACAAGCTGTCGTCCACCGATCGCGACCTCGAGCAGGCGAAGCTCGCGATCGAGGCGCTCCGCGCGCTCATGCCGGTGCTCGCCGAGACGATGCCGGTCGAGGTGAAGCGCGATCTCGAGCAGATGGTCGCGAACATGCAGCTCGCCTACGCCGCGGCGCTGAGCGGCGCCGACCCTGCAGCGGAGGGCGACGCTCGAAAGAGCTAAAGGCCCGACGGCGTCGGCCCGACAAGCCAAGGAGTGCGTCGACTCCTGGCACCGGGCCTTTGTGCGCTGTTCGCGCTCGCCCTCGCCGCGCCCGCCGCGGCCCAGGACGCCGTGCCGGGCGAGCTGATCGTGCGCTTCCGTGCCTCGGCCGACGCGTCCGCTCGAACCGAGACGCTCGCTCACCGCCGGGCTGCGGTCCGCAAGCCGCTCGCCGTGAGCGGGCCCGTCCTCGTCCGCCTACAGCGGGGCGACTCGGTCGCGGTCGCCGCGGCCGCTCTCGAGCGCGACCCGGACGTCCTCTGGGCCGAGCCCAACTACCTCTACCGCACCCAGCGCACGCCCAACGATCCGCACTTCTCGAGCCTGTGGGGCCTCGCCCAGATCGGCGCGCCCACAGCCTGGGACACGACCACGGGCAGCGCCTCGGTCGTCGTGGCCGTGATCGACACCGGGACGGACGCGGGCCATCCGGATCTCACCCCGAACCTGTGGGCGAACCCGGAGAGACTTTCAACGGGGCCGACGACGACAGCAACGGCAAGGTCGACGACGTCTACGGCTGGGATGCCTACGAGGGCGACGGAACGCCGCAGGACGGCAACGGCCACGGAACGCACGTCGCCGGCACGATCGGCGCGCAGGGCGACAACTCCGTCGGAATCACCGGCGTGGCCTGGGACGTCAGCCTGATGCCGATCCGCGCCTCGGACGACGAGGGCTACTTCACGACCGTCGACATCGTCGAGTCGTTCACCTACGCGTGTGCCGAGGGCGCCAAAATCGTCAACGGCAGCTTCGGCGGCGACGGCGCCTCCACGGCGATCCGGAGCGCGGTGCAGTCGTGCCCGGGCACGCTCTTCGTCTTCGCGGCCGGAAACGGGGGCGAGGACGGCGTCGGGGACAACAACGACGTCGGGCCGCACGATCCCTGCACCGTGCCCGCGGACAACGTCCTCTGCGTCGCAGCGGCCGGCAACTCCGGGCTCGCATCCTTCTCCAACTTCGGCGTGGCCAGCGTCGATCTGGCCGCGCCGGGCGTCGGCATCCTCAGCACGCTGCCCGGGGGCTACGGCACGGGCGACGGAACCTCGATGGCCTCGCCGCACGTGGCCGGAGCCGCGGCGCTCGTCGCCGCCCACCGCCCGGGCCTCACCGCGGTCGAGCTCAAGAACGCACTGTTGAACGCGGTCACGCCGATGATCTCCTTGAGCGGAAAGGTCTTCACGGGCGGGATGCTGAACGTCAACGCGGCACTCACCGGACCGACGACGCCCCCGGTCGCGCCGCCGCCACCGCCTCCCGCTCCGCCTCCGCCTCCCGCTCCGCCCGCCGCGGCGGATCGAACCGCGCCCGTCGACCCGGCTGTCGCCAGCACGAGCCACGTGCCGGGCCTGCGTTCCATCGACGCGACCGTCGAGGCGACCTGGAGCGGCGCCTTCGACTTCGGCAGCGGCATCGACGGCTTCTCGTTCAGCTGGGACACCGCGGCCGCGACGATCCCCGACGTCGTCAAGGACGCCGAGGAGACCACCGCGAAGACCGTCAGCGCCCCGCTCGCACCGGGCTCCTACTGGTTCCACCTGCGCACGCGGGACAACGCTGGCAACTGGAGCGCCGGTACGCACGCCGGGCCTTTCGTGATCACGCACGCGGCGATTCCGCAGCCGTCGCGCTGCACGGTTCCGAAGGTGCGCGGCAAGACGCTCCGCGCCGCCGCGACCGTGCTCAAGCGTGCCGGCTGCAAGCTCGGGCCCGTGAAGCGAATGCGCTCGCGCGCCCGGAAGGGCCGGATCGTCGCGCAGCGACCGCCGGCCGGTCGCCGCGTCGGCAAAGGCACGCCCGTCGTGGTCACCGTTTCACGCGGTTTGCGCTAAGGCCCCGAGCCAAAACTGACGACATATGCGGAACCACCGCTCTCCGACGACCCAGGAGGCAGAGACGGCAGGCCACCGCACCACCCATCCCTTACGGGGCTCTTTCGCTCTTGCCGCGGCTGCGCTGACGGCCGTTGCCCTGGTGCCCGCTGCGCCTGCGCAGACGCCCGGCCCCGAGCGCCCCGCTTCCGACCCGGTCTTCACGGCCGCGGCCCCCGGCGCACAGCGAGCGCCTGCGGTCGCCTGGAACGGCTCGAGCTACCTCGTCGTCTGGGAGGACGACCGCGGCTCGTCGTGGGACGTCTACGCGGCGCGCGTGAGCGCAGCCGGCGTCGTCCAGGAGAGCTACATCGCGGTCTCCGGTGCGTCCGGCAACCAGCGCGCGCCGGCCGTCGCCTCGGACGGGTCCGGCTGGCTCGTGACCTGGCAGGATTTCCGCTCCGGCACCAGCCTGGACGTCTACGGCGCGCGCGTCTCCGCCTCCGGTGCCGTGCTCGACCCGGGCGGGATCGCGATCTCGACCGCGTCGGGCGACCAGAGCGCCACGGACCTCGACTGGAACGGGAGCGCCTACGTCGTCGCGTGGCAGGACGGCCGCGGCGCCAACCTCGACGTCTACGCCTCGCGCGTGGACGCCAGGCGGAGTCGTGCTCGATTCGAGCGGGACGGCGATCTCGGGCGTCGGCACCGCCAACGACCAGCGGGCCCCCTCGGTCACGGCGGGCGGAGGGACGACCCTCGTCGCCTGGGAGGACTTCCGGATCGCCTCGCACAGCGACATCTACGCCGCCCGCGTGGCCGCGAACGGGAGCGCTCTCGATGCGGGCGGCTTCCTCGTCGCGGCGGTGCCGAACTCGCAGCTGGCGCCGACGGTGGCCTGGAACGGGACGAGCTTCCTCGTCGCCTGGAGCGACTGGAACACGTCGATCAGCTGGGACATCCGAGCCGCTCGCGTCACGCCGGTGGGCACCGTCCTGGACGCACCCATCCCGATCACCGTCTCCGGCGCCGCGAACGACCAGACCGACCCGGTCGCGGCCTGGGACGGCACGAGCTTCGTCGTTGCCTGGACCGACCGCCGCTCGGGGGTCGCGGACGTCTACGGCAGCCGTGTGACTTCGGCCGGCGCCGTCCAGGACGCCGCCGGCATCGCCGTCTCGGCGGCAGCCGGCGAGCAGGTGTCTCCGTCTCTAGCCGGGGCCGCCGGCACGGTGCTCGCCGTCTGGGGCGACGCGCGCGGATCGGGCGAGGATGCATACGGCGCCCGTCTCACCGGCGGCACGCCCCTCGACGCCTCGGGCCTTGTCCTCTCCACGCTCGCCAATCCGCAGGAGGCGCCGGCGATCGCCTGGGACGGCAGCGGCTACCTGGCCGTCTGGCAGGACGGTCGCGCCTCGGGCGGCGACGACGTCTACGCGGCCCGGCTCGCGGCCGACGGGACGGCGCTCGACGGGACCGGCGTCGCAGTCTCGGCCGGGGCGGCTCCCGAGAGCGAGCCGGACGTCGCCTGGAACGGCACGAGCTTCCTCGTCGTCTGGCAGGACTACCGCTCGGGCACCGGCTACGACGTCTACGCCGCCCGCGTCAGCGCCGCAGGCACCGTGCTCGACCCGGGCGGGATCGCCGTGTCGACCGCCGCGGGCGACCAGCTCTCACCGTCGGTCGCCTCCGACGGCACCGGCTTCCTCGTCACCTGGACGGACGGCCGCTCGCTCGGAACGAGTGGGGAGGACGTCTACGCGACCCGGGTCGCCGCCACCGGAATCGTCCTCGACGCTCCGGGGATCGCGGTCTCCACCGCCGCCGGGGCCCAGCGCGCTCCGTCGGCCGCCCACGACGGGACGGGGTGGCTCCTGGCCTGGGAGGATCGGCGCGGCGGCGCCTTCGCCGACGTCTACGCGTCCCGCCTGAGCGCGGCCGGCTCGGTGCTCGACGGCTCGGGCATCGCCGTCTCCACCACCACGGACGACCAGCGCGCGCCCGCGCTCGCCTGGAACGGCAGCAACTTCGTCCTCGTCTGGGAGGACCGCCGGTCAGGCACCTCCTACGACGTCTACGCCGCCCGGGTCACCCCGGCAGGTGCGGTGCTGGATCCCTCCGGGCTCGCTGTCTCGACTCCGGTGAACGACCAGCGCCACCCGCGCGTCGCGCGCGACGGGACGAGCGTCCTCGTCGTCTGGCAGGACGCCCGCTCGGGCTCCAGCCTCGACGTCTACGCCGCCCGGCTGAGCTCGGGAGGGAGCTCGCTCGACGGAATGGGCGAGCCCGTCGCGGCTTCGGCCGCCGACGAGCGCTCTCCGGGCGCGGTCTCCGGACCCAGCGGCAGCGCGGCCGTCTCGTACCAGCGCTTCGCGGCCGAGCCGCTCCACGGCGGCGTCCAGCGCGCCGTCCAGCGCCTCTTCGACACGCGCCCCTGGACCTCGGTCGGCGCTGCCACCGGAATCGGCGTCTCCACGGCCACGCTCAACGGCTCGGTCAACCCGAGCGGCGCGGCCACGACCTGGTGGTTCGAGTGGGGGACGACCGCGGCCTACGGCTCGCAGACGCCGGCAACCGCGGCCGGCTCGGGCACCGCGGACGTTGCCGTCTCCGCGCCCCTGTCCGCGCTCTCGGCCGGTGGGACCTACCACTACCGGCTCGTGGCCTCGAACGCGTTCGGTCTGGCCACCAGCTCCGACCGCTCGTTCACGACGCTCCTGACACCGCCTCCACCTCCACCGCCGCCGCCGCCCCCTCCACCTCCGCCCCCGCCGCCCCCGCCCCCACCGCCGGGCCCGCCTCCGCCTCCGCCCCCGGGCCCGCCGGCCCCACCGGCGCCGCCCCCACCGGCCCCACCTGCGCCATCGCCCCCTTCTCCGCCACCGCCGGGCGACACGGCCAAGCCGAAGCCGAAGCCGAAATGCGTCGTGCCCAAGCTCGCCGGCAAGAAGCTCCCGGCGGCAAAGAAGGCCCTCGTGAAGGGCCGCTGCAAGCTCGGAAAGGTCACGAAAGCCTTCTCCCCGAAGGTGAAGAAGGGCCTGGTCGTGAAGCAGGGCAAGCGGCCCGGCACGAAGCTGGCCAACGGCGCCCGCGTCGCACTGACCGTGAGCAAGGGTCCCAGGCGCTGAAAACCCCCTAGACGGGGGACGCCGACTGCGCTATCTCTTGACCTAGGGGTTTTTCCTTTTGGGGGAAGGAGCGTGGTGGGGGGACGGCTGGGCCGAGGTGTAGTGCTGCTCGCGGGCGGGCTGACGCTTGCGATCGCGGCCGGACCGACGGGAGCCGCTTCCAAGAGTTCGACCAGGCTCGAAAAGGCGCCTCGGATCGCGCTCGCCTCTCCGAAGCGCCCGCGCCTGTCGTCGAGCCTCGCGCGTCAAACTGGAACGCGTAGCGTGGCGGTCGAGATCGAAGCCCGTGACCCGGCCGCGGCGCGCGCCGCCGTTCGGGCCGCCGGCGGCCGCGTCGAGGCCTCGTTCGGGCGCCTGCTCGAGGCGCGCGTCCCGGCGAGCGGGATCGCCGCCTTGGGAGCGAGCCCGGCCGTGCGCTTCGCACGCGAGCCGCTCAGGCCCGAGCTCGACTCGATCGGCGGCCAGGGAGTCGCGGTCACGGCCGCAGCCGGCTGGCACGCGGCCGGGTACACGGGCCGCGGCGTGAAGGTGGCGGTCATCGACGGCGGTTTCGGCGGCCTCGCCCGCCGCCAGGGCGAGGGCGAGCTGCCTCGCACGGCGAAGCGCGTCGACCACTGCTCCTCGGCCGACTTCGACGGCCCGATCGCGGTCGAGCACGGGACGGCCGTCGCCGAGATCGTCCACGAGATGGCGCCGGGCGCCGAGCTGCACCTGATCTGCGTCGACACGCTCGTCGGGCTCGCCAGGGCGGCGGCCTATGCGCGCGCGAAGGGCATCACGGTCGTCAACCACTCGGTCAGCTGGTTCAACACGAGCCGCGGCGACGGCAGCGGCGGCCCGGCCACGCCCGACGCGATCGTGGCCGAGGCGAGCGCCGCGGGGATCCTGTGGGTCAACTCGGCCGGAAACCGCGGCCAGCAGCACTGGAGCGGCACGTTCGCCGACGCCGACGCGGACGGCTGGCACGAGTTCGCCCCGAACGACGAGGGGAACACGATCAGCTTCGCCAAGTACGAGGGCGGCTGCGTCCGGCTGAAGTGGGACGACTGGCCAAGCTCCGACACCGACTACGACCTGCACCTCGTCCGCACCGATGCGAGCGCGATCGACGGCCGCGGCGCGATCGTCGCGTCCTCGCGCAACGCGCAGACGGGCTCGCAACCACCGACCGAGCAGCTCTGCTTCTCGAACCCGGGCGCCAGGTTCCCCTACGCGATCGAGATCGTGCGCGTCAGCGGCACCGGCTCGCCGCGTCTCGACCTGTTCATCTCTCCCGGCCCGGACTTCGAGCACCAGGTCGCCGAGGGGAGCGTCACCGAGCCCGCCTCGTCGCCCGCGGTCCTCGCGGTCGGCGCGGTGTGCTGGCTCGGGGACACCTTCGAGGCGTACAGCTCCCGCGGCCCGACCATCGACGGGCGGCTCGAAGCCCGACCTGGTCGCGCCGGCGAACGTCTCCTCTGCGACCTACGGCGGCTTCAAGGCCTGCGCCGGCTCGGGCTTCGCGGGCACCTCCGCCGCCGCGCCGCACGTGGCCGGAGCCGCGGCGCTCGTCAAGCAGGCGAACCCGAGCTTCGACGCCGCCGCGGTGCGCGCGTTCCTCGAGTCGCGCGCGCTCGACCTCGGCGTCCCGGGCCCAGACGAGCTCTTCGGGGTCGGCAAGCTGCTGCTCGGCGGCGCCCCGGCGGCGCTGCGCCGCGCCCCCAAGCTCGTCCGCTGCGTCGTCCCGCAGCTCCGCGGCCGGACGATCGCGCAGGCCCGCCGCGCGCTGGCCCGTGCGCACTGCTCGCTCGGCCGCGTGAGCGGGAAGGGCCGGATCGTGCAGCAGCGCCCCGGCGTCGGTCGCAAGGGCGCTGTCGGCACCAAGGTGGCAATCGTCCTTGCGCGCCGGTAACGGGTGCTTTGAGAATCCGGGCCGGCGCGATATAACCGAATGGTGAGGCGGGGTTTCCTGACGATCGTGCTCGCCGGCGGGCTGGGTCTGCTCCTGACGGCCCTTGCCGGCGCGGCCGGAGCACCGAAGTTCCACGCGTCCGCCGTCTCCGTCGACGCCCTCGTGGAACGGGTGGACGCAGACGGCGACGGCGTCTTCGACGACCTCGCCGCCCGGCTCGAGACGCTCGACGCGTCCGACCGCGTCAGCGTGATCGTGCGCCTCCGAGGCGAGCTCACGCACGCGCGAGCGGACGGGCTCGAGCTCGCGGTCGGCGGGTTCGCAACCGAGGCCTGGCTGCCGATCGTCGACGGCTTCGCGGCCACGATGACGAAGGCGCAGGTCGAGGCGCTCGCGGGCAGTCCCAGCATTCGCACGATCGAGACGAATGCCGTCGTGCACGCGTACAACGAATCCGCCCAGGCGGCCTTCGGGGTAACGCGCGCCCGGCTCGACGCCCCGGGCCTCGACGGCGACAAGAACGGAAATCCCGCCGCCTACGCCAAGGAAGACCTCGTCGTCGCGGTGATCGACACCGGAATCGACGCCACACACGAGCAGCTGGACGACGGCAAGGTGATCGCCTTCGTCAACTGCATCACGCCCGTTTCGGGTGTTTGCACCAACGCGACACCGATCGACGACAACGACCATGGCAGCCACGTCGCCGGCACCATCGCGGGCGACGGCGAGGGCACCGCGGCCGCCAAGGGCGTCGCCCCGGGAGCCGCCCTCGTCGGGGTCAAGGTGCTGAACTCGGCCGGCTCCGGCACGTCCGCGCAGGTGATCGCCGGCATCCAGTGGGCGGTTGCGAACAAGGTCACGTACGGGATCGAAGCGGTGAACATGTCGCTCGGCGCCAACGGCTGCTGGAACGGCACCGACGCGCAGTCAGTGGCCGCGAACACCGCGGCGGCCAGCCTCGTGATGCTGATCGCGGCGGGGAACGCCGGTTCCGGCACCTGCACGGTCGGCTCGCCGGGCGTGGCCGAGAACGTGATCACCGTCGGCTCGATGGCGGACACGGGCGTGCCGCACCTCCGCGACGAGGCGACGGGTGCCAACCGCGCGTGGGTGGAAGGCTTCAACCTGGCGGCCAGCTCGAGCCGGGGCCCGACGCAGGACGGCCGCATCAAGCCCGACCTCGTCGCGCCGGGCGTCCACATCACTTCGGCCGACGCCAACACCGGCAGCGGCTACCTCACCTTCAACGGCACAAGCATGGCCACGCCGTTCGTCGCCGGCGTCGTCGCGTTGATGCTCGACCACAATCCCCTGCTGACGCCGGCGCAGATCAAGACGTACCTGCGGTCGACGACGATCGACTGGGGCCTGGGTGGGCCGGACATCGACTACGGCACCGGAAGACTGGACGCGTTCGCCGCCATCAAGGCAGCTGGGGCGCCGCTCGGAACGGCCCCGTCTGCGCCCGCCCACCGCCTGATCACGGGGACGATCACGGGGCCCGACCAGGAGCACACGGTCGTCGTCACGGACACCAGCGTGCCCCTGGCGGCGACGCTGATCATGCCCGGCTGGAGCTTCGGGGTTCCGGACTTCGACCTCTACCTCCTCGACGCGAGCCGCACCATCATCACCTCGTCCCGGTACATCAACTCCCGGCAGGAGGAGCTCGGCGCGACTCTCACGAGCCCCGGCACCTACATCCTGTACGTGGATGCGTTCAGCGGCACCGGCGACTACATCATCGACGTCTCCGGCGGCTCGCAGACCGCTCCGCCGCCGCCGCCGCCTCCACCTCCACCGCCACCTCCGCCTCCACCGCCCCCGCCACCCCCGCCACCTCCACCGCCCCCTCCACCTCCACCTCCGCCGGTCATCCGTCCGCCGGCCGTCGTGGTGCGCTGCGTCGTCCCGAACGTGAAGGGCAAGACGGTCGCGAAGGCCAAGGCGGCGCTGAAGGCGAAGAGGTGCGCCGCCGGCAAGGTCACGCAGGCGTTCAGCGGCGAAGGTCAAGAAGGGCCGCGTGATCGGCCAGGGCAAGCGGGTCGGGACGCGTCACGCGCCGAACACCAAGGTCGGCCTGGTCGTCAGCAAGGGCGCGCGGAAGAAGTAGCGGCGCGCCGCCCTCCGGCGGTGTGGTAGAAACACGGCCGCGCCGGGGGATCTCGGCGCTGACCGTGTAAAGGGGAGATCACGCTGGAGTTCTTCCAGGACCACGCCGTTCTGTTCGCGCTTCTGTGCTCCGCCCTGGGCATCGCCTACGGCGTCGGGCTGACCTGGTGGCTCCTGCAGCAGCCGCCCGGCAGCGAGCGCATGCAGGAGATCTCGCGCGCCGTCCAGGAGGGCGCGTCCGCCTACCTGCGCAGGCAGTACCAGACCATCGCGGTCGTCGCGGTCGTCCTCTTCCTCGTGATCGGGCTCTGGAACGACCTCGGCTGGGGCACGGCCTTCGGCTTCATGATCGGCGCGGTGTTCTCGGCGGCGGCGGGCTTCATCGGCATGAACGTGTCGGTGCGCGCGAACACGCGCGTCGCCGAGGCGGCCAAGAGCGGGGTGTCCCCGGCCCTCAACGTCGCCTTCAGGGCGGGCGCGGTCACGGGTCTGCTCGTGGTCGGGCTCGGCCTGCTGGGCGTGGCCGGGTACTACGGCCTGCTCACGGAGGTGTTCGACAAGAGCCAGAGAGAGGCGACCGAGCATCTGATCGGGCTCGCCTTCGGCGGCTCGCTGATCTCGGTCTTCGCGCGCCTCGGCGGCGGCATCTACACCAAGGCCGCCGACGTCGGCGCCGACCTCGTCGGCAAGGTCGAGGCGGGCATCCCGGAGGACGATCCGCGGAACCCGGCCGTGATCGCCGACAACGTGGGCGACAACGTCGGCGACTGCGCCGGCATGGCAGCCGACCTGTTCGAGACCTACGCGGTCACGGCGGTCGCGGTCATGTTCCTGGCGGCGATCCGGTTCCCGGCGGCCGATCTGGTCGGCTTCCCGCTCGTGATCGGCGGCATCGCGATCATCGCTTCGGTGATCGGGACGTTCTTCGCGCGGGTCGGGCGCGGCGGCGGGATCATGGCCGCGCTGTACAAGGCGGTCTTCGTCGCGGCCGGCCTGTCGGCGCTCGGGTTCATCCCGGTCTGCGATGGCCTTCGAGAGCGACCAGTTCAGCTTCTGGGACCTCTACGGCTGCTCGCTGATCGGCCTGGCCGTCACGGTGCTGCTGGTCGGGATCACCGAGTTCTACACCGGCACGCGCTGGCGGCCGGTCAAGGGCATCTCGAAGGCGTCTCTGACCGGGCACGCGACCAACATCATCGAAGGGCTCGCGATCGGCATGCAGGCGACAGCGGCGCCCGTGCTCGTGATCGCGGCCGCCATCGTGGCTGCGTACGAGATCGCCGGGCTGTACGGGATCGGCGTGGCCGTGATGGCGCAGCTGGCCTTGACCGGGCTGATCGTGGCCCTGGACGCGTTCGGGCCGGTGACCGACAACGCGGGCGGCATCGCCGAGATGGCCGACCTGGACGAGTCCGTGCGCGGCGTGACCGATCCGCTCGACGCGGTCGGCAACACGACCAAGGCCGTCACCAAGGGCTACGCGATCGGGTCGGCCGGCCTGGCGGCGCTGATCCTCTTCGACGGCTTCCGGACGGAGCTCGAGGCCGAGGACGTGGCGGCGAACTTCGGGCTGGAGAACGCCTACGTGATCGCGGGCCTGTTCATCGGCGGGCTGATGCCGTTCCTGTTCTCGTCGCTGGCGATGCAGGCGGTCGGCCGGGTCGGCGGTCAGGTCGTGCAGGAGGTGCGGCGCCAGTTCCGCGAGATCCCGGGGATCATGGAGGGCACCGCGCGGCCGGAGTACGGCACGACGGTCGACATCGTCACGAAGGCCGCGATCAAGCGGATGCTGGTGCCGGCTCTGATCCCGGTGGCGATTCCGATCATCGTCGGGATCATCTCGCCGGAGATGCTCGGCGGCCTGCTGATCGGCACGATCGTCACGGGGATCTTCCTCGCGATCGCGATGACGTCCGGCGGCGGCGCGTGGGACAACGCGAAGAAGCTGATCGAGGACGGTGCCTACGGAGGCAAGGGCTCCGAGGCGCACGCGGCCGCGGTCACCGGCGACACCGTCGGCGACCCCTACAAGGACACGGCCGGCCCGGCGATCAACCCGATGATCAAGATCGCCAACATCGTCGCGATCCTGATCATCCCCCTGATCGCCGCGATCCACGGCTAGGACGTCTCCCAGGTCTGCGTTGCACGCTGCAGACAGCCACGACCTGATCCGCGTGCACGGCGCGCGCGTGAACAACCTCAAGGACGTCAGCATCGAGCTGCCGAAGCGCCGGCTGACGGTGTTCACCGGCGTCTCCGGCTCGGGCAAGAGCTCGCTGGTGTTCGGCACGATCGCCGCGGAGTCGCAGCGGCTGATCAACGAGACCTACAGCGCCTTCGTGCAAGGCTTCATGCCGACGCTGGCGCGGCCCGAGGTCGACCTGCTCGATGGGCTGACGACCGCGATCCTCGTCGACCAGGAGCGGATGGGCGGCAACCCGCGCTCGACGGTCGGCACCGCCACCGACGCCAACGCGCTGCTACGCATCCTCTTCAGCCGGCTCGGGCAGCCGCACATCGGACCGCCGATTGCCTACTCGTTCAACGTCCCGACCCGCACGGCGAGCGGGGCGATGACCGTCGACAAGGGCAAGGGCGAGCGGATCGTGGTGCGCAACGCCGTCTACCACGGGGGCATGTGCCCGCGCTGCGAGGGCCGCGGCTCGGTCACGGACTTCGACCTGTCGCACATGTATGACGACAGCAAGTCCCTCAACGAGGGCGCGCTCACGATCCCCGGCTACAGCATGGACGGCTGGTACGGCCGGATCTTCCGCGGCTGCGGCTTCTTCGACCCGGACAAGCCGATCCGGAAGTTCACGAAGAAGGAGCTCGACGACCTGCTCCACAAGGAGCCGACCAAGATCAAGGTCGAGGGGATCAACCTGACGTACTCGGGCCTGATCCCGCAGATCCAGAAGTCCTTCCTGTCCAAGGACGTCGACGCGATGCAGCCGCACATCCGCGCCTTCGTGGAGCGGGTGGTGACGTTCACCACGTGCCCCGACTGCGACGGCACCCGGCTGAACGAGGCGGCTCGGTCGTCGAAGATCGAGGGGAAGAACATCGCCGACGTCTGCGCGATGCAGATCAGCGACCTCGGCGAGTGGCTCCGCGGTCTCGACGCCCCGCCCGTGGCGCCGCTGCTGGGCGGCCTGCAGCACCTCCTCGACTCGTTCGTGGAGATCGGGCTCGGCTACCTCGCGCTCGACCGGCCGTCGGGGACGCTCTCGGGCGGGGAGGCGCAGCGCACCAAGATGATTCGCCACCTCGGCTCCTCGCTGACCGACGTCACCTACGTGTTCGACGAGCCTACGATCGGGCTGCACGCTCATGACGTCGAGCGGATGAACGACCTGCTCGTGCGGCTGCGGGACAAAGGCAACACGGTGCTCGTCGTCGAGCACGAGCCGGAGACGATCGCGATCGCCGACCATGTCGTCGACCTCGGCCCCGGCGCCGGCAGGGCGGGCGGCACCATCTGCTACGAGGGCACCGTCGACGGCCTACGCGCCAGCGATACCGTCACCGGCCGTCATCTCGACGACCGCGCCGCCCTCAAGGAGACGGTGCGGACGACCACCGGCAAGCTGGAGATCCGCGGCGCGAAGACGCACAACCTGCAGGACGTCGACGTCGACATCCCCCTTGGCGTGCTCGTGGTGGTCACGGGTGTCGCAGGCTCCGGCAAGAGCTCGCTCGTGCAGGGGTCGATCGCCGCCGGGGACGATGTGGTGTCGATCGATCAGAGCGCGATCCGCGGCTCAAGGCGGAGCAACCCGGCGACCTACACCGGACTGCTCGACCCGATCCGCAAGGCCTTCGCGAAGGCAAACAACGTGAAGCCGGCGCTGTTCAGCGCCAACTCGGAGGGCGCCTGCCCCACTTGCAACGGCGCCGGCGTCGTCTTCACCGAGCTCGGATTCATGGACACCGTCTCCACCACCTGCGAGGCGTGCGAGGGGAAGCGGTTCCAGGCGTCGGTGCTGGAGTACAAGCTGGGCGGCCGGAACATCGCCGAGGTGCTCGCGATGCCGGTGACCGAGGCCGAGGAGTTCTTCGGCGACGGCGAGGCGAAGACGCCCGCGGCGCACAAGATCCTGACCCATCTGGCCGACGTCGGGCTCGGCTACCTCAGCCTCGGCCAGCCGCTCACCACGCTGTCCGGCGGCGAGCGGCAGCGGCTCAAGCTGGCCACCCACCTGGCCGAGAAGGGCGGCGTCTACGTCCTCGACGAGCCAACCACCGGCCTCCACCTCGCCGACGTCGAGCAGCTGCTCGGCCTGCTCGACCGGCTCGTCGACTCCGGCAAGTCGGTCATCGTCATCGAGCACCACCAGGCGGTCATGGCGCACGCCGACTGGATCGTCGACCTCGGCCCCGGCGCCGGCAACGAGGGCGGCCGGATCGTCTTCGAGGGCACACCCGCCGACCTCGTCGACGCCCGCTCCACCCTAACCGGCGAGCACCTGGCGGCCTACGTCGGCACCTAGTCCGGCTAGATGCGCCAGTACGACCGCGTCAGCAGCACGGCCACCGGGACGATCTCGAGCCGGCCCGCCCACATCAGGACGATCATCACGACGGTCGAGACGTCGCCGAACGGCTCGAACGACCCCATCGGCCCGGCGAAGCCGAACGCGGGCCCGACGTTGCCGAGCGTCGTCGCGGCAGCGCCCACCGCGTCGATCAGCCGTAGGTCGAGCCCCACCCTCGTGGCGTCCGCGACCAGCAGGAACGTGCCCAGGGCGAACAGGCCCACGTACAGCATCACGAAGCTCTGGATGGCCCGGAGGATCTGCCCGTCGACCGAGCGCCCGTTGTAGCGCACGCGCGAGACCAGCTCCGGATGGATGGTCAGGTCGAGCTCCCGGCGCAGGATCCTGCCCAGCAGCAGGTGCCGGATCACCTTCACGGACCCTGCCGTCGACCCGGCCGACCCGCCGAAGAGCATCAGGGCGACCAGGACCACGGCCGCGAGCAGGCCCCAGAGGTTGAAGTCCGCGCTTGCGAGCCCGGTCGTCGTCATCATCGACACGGCCTGGAAGACCGCGTGGCGTATGGCCTCCTCACCCGCGTAGAGGTCACGTGAGAGCAGCTCGACGAACAGCGCCAGCGAGCCCAGAGTCAGCAGGCCCACGTAGAGGCGAAACTCCTCGTCCCGCACGAAGACCCGCGGCTGCCGACGCAGCAGCGCGCGGTAGGTGAGGGCGAAGTTGGCGCCGGCGAGCGCCATGAAGAACGCGATCACCCACTGCGAGGCCGCGGCGAATTCCTCTACCGACCGCGCCTGCGTCGAGAACCCGCCCGTCGGCATGGTCGCGAACGCGTGTGCGACCGCTTCGAAGAGGTTCATGCGCTCGTCGACGCCGGTCCAGCCCAATGCGGCCAGCGCGCCGATCTGCGCGACCGTGAGGCCGACGTAGAGCAGCCACAGCCGCCGCGCGGTGTCCTGGATCCGCGTCGAGAGCTCGAGCTCGGGCCCCGGCAGCTCGGACTCGAACATCTGCCGGCCGCCGACTCGCAGGCGCGGCAGCACGGCCAGGAAGAGCACGATGATCCCCATCCCGCCGAGCCACTGCGAGAACTGGCGCCACATCACGAGCGAGTGCGACAGCGCCTCGACGTCGGTCACGACCGTGGCCCCCGTGGTCGTGAAGCCGGACATCGCCTCGAAGTACGCGTCGACCGGGCGGGCCAGCTGATCCTCCCCCGAGAACAGGAACGGCAGCGCGCCGAGCCCTGCGACCAGGAGCCAGGTCAAGGAGACGACGAGGAATCCTTCCCGCACGCCGACGCGGTCGCGCCCGCCGGTCGACCGCTCCAGGGCGAAGCCGAAGCCGCCGCCGACGGCCGCGGAGGCGAGCCAGGGCCAGAGTCGGCTCCGAGTAGAGCAGCGCGATCACGAGCGGAAAGGCGAACGCCAGGCTCAGCAGCTTGACGAGCGTCCCGACGAGGTTGAGCGCCGCCGGAACGTCGACGCCGAGGCGGGCGCGGGTCACAGAGCGCGCACGACGGTCGGAACGCGGGCCGACTCGGTGAACACGATCACCCGGTCTCCGGGCTGCAGGACGTCGTCGCTGTGCGGAAAGATCGCAACGCCGTCACGCACGATCGCCCCGATCAGCGCGCCGGTCATGGGCAGATCCTTGAAGCGGATCGCGAGCAGGCTGCTGTCGGGCTTGACCTCGATGTCGAGCACCTCGTAGCGGTCGCCCTCGAGCATTGCCACCTGCTGCGTCCGCGGGTCGTGGGCGAACCGGATCATCTCCTCGGCGGTGATCAGGCGCGGATTGATCGCGACGTCGACGCCCGCGCGCTCGAACACCTCGACCGAGTGTGCGTCGTGCACCACGGCGATCGTCAGCGGGACGCCGTAGAGCTTGGCGAGCGTCGCCGCGTAGTGGTTCTTGGCGTCGTCCCGCATCGCGAAGACGGCCGCCTGCGCCTCGCCGATGCGCTCCCGCTCGATGAAGTCGGCCTCCATCCCGGTCGCGTGGAACACGCGTGCTTCGGGGAGCAGCTCGGCCGCGCGGCGGGCGTGCTCGTCGCCGGCCTCGACGATGCGCACGCGGATCTTCTGTGCGATCAGCATCCGCGCCGTCGCCAGCCCCGCTCGTCCGGCCCCGTAGATGACGACGTCCCGAACCTTGCCGCCGCGGTCGTGCCGGATCAGCTTGCTCCACTCCTGGGCGGCGTCCGGCGAGCCGATGACGACGATGCGGTCGCCCGGCCGGATGGTCTCGCCTCCGCGCGGAAGCGCGATCTTGTCGCCGCGGATGATCGTCGCCACCTTCGAGTCGGCCGGCAGCGCCGCGTCGCGGAGCGGCACGCCGACGACGGTGCCCGCGGGAGCGGCCCTGTCGGCCGCCTTCGCGGTCGCCTCGGTGAGCGGCATCGTGCTGTCTGCGCCGACGCCGCCGTTCTCGACGTCGAACTCGACGATCTGCACCTGGCCGCCCGCGAAGACGTCCGTCTGGCGCGCGGCGGGCACCCCGATCGTCTGCGAGATCGCGATCGCCGTCTCGCGCTCCGAGGACACGACGAGGTCGACGTCGAGGTAGCGCTCCTGCCAGACCTCCAGGTACTCCTCGTCGGTCGTGCGGACGATCGTCCGCGTGTTCGGAGACAGCTTGCGCGTGAAGACCGCGGCGATGATGTTGATCTCGTCCCGTGACGTGCAGGCGATCAGCAGCTCCGCCTCGCGGATGCCCGCTTCGTCGAGGGCGCGGCGGCTCGCACCGTTGCCCTCGACGGCGTGTGCGTCGAAGCGGTCGCCGAGGGCGGCCAACCGCGTGGGATCGACGTCCACGACGGTGATCTCGTGGTCGTGGTGGAGGGCCTCGACGACGGTCGATCCCACCTGGCCGGCGCCGATCACGACGATCCGCACCGGGGCAGGCTAACGCCGGGCTCCGACGACTGTCGCCGGAGCTAGAGTGCGGCTTCGTGCCTCCGAGGCGGCGTCGGCAGCAACATGGGCTGGAGCGGGTCCTCGGCGCTCCGGCGCTGTTCGCCACCGCCTACGGCAACGTCGGCTCCTCGATCTACTACGCGCTCGGCGTCACCGCCGTCTTCGCGCTCGGCCTGACGCCGATCGTGTTCGTGATCGCGGGGCTGATCTTCCTCGCCACCGCGCTGACCTACACGGAAGGGACGGTCCGCTACCCGGAGGCCGGCGGATCGTCGAGCTTCGCCCGCCACGCCTTCGACGAGCGCGTCTCCTTCGGGGCCGCCTGGGCGCAGATGCTCAACTACGTGATCACGATCTCGATCTCGGCGTTCTTCGTGCCGCACTACCTCTCGGTCTTCTGGGCGCCGTTGCGGGAGAACCCGTGGGACGTCGTCGGCGGCGCGGTCGTGATCGTCCTGCTCGTCGCGATCAACATCGTCGGGATCAAGGAGGCGACCGGCGTCAACGTGCTCCTCGCCGTCCTCGACTTCTTCACGCAGCTGCTGCTCGTGCTGCTCGGATTCGTCGTCGTCTTCAGCCCCGAGATCCTGCTCGACAACATCCAGCTGGGGGTCGCCCCGACCTGGTCGCAGTTCGCGGTCGCGATCCCGATCGCGATGATCGCGTACACCGGCCTCGAGACGATCTCGAATCTGGCCGAGGAGACCCGTGACCCGACGAGGGACGTCCCGCTCGCGTTCAAGCTCGTCGGCGTCGCCGTCTTCGCGATCTACCTGACGCTGCCCGCGATCGCGCTCTCCGCACTTCCGGTGCGCCAGAACGCGGACGGCGAGTACTTCACGCTCCTCGGCGAGGTCCCGGAGGAGGGCGGCTTCCAGAACGACCCGGTGCTCGGCGTCGTCCAGAACCTGGGCCTGTCCGACGCGGTCCTGGACGGGCTCGAGATCTACGTCGGGGTGCTGGCCGCGACGATCCTCCTGGTCGCCACGAACGCCGGCGTCATCGGGGCCTCGCGGATCACGTACGCGATGGCGACCTACCGACAGCTGCCCGGCGTCTTCCGGCGCCTGCATCCGCGCTTCAAGACCCCGTGGCTGGCGCTGGTCGTGTTCGCCGGCGTCGTCGCGATCGCCACGCTGCTCCCGGGCCAGACGACCTTCCTGGGCACGATGTACTCGTTCGGCGCGATGCTCTCGTTCACGATCGCGCACGCCTCGGTCGTCGCGCTCCGCGTCCGCCAGCGCGGGGACGAGGTCGCCTACAAGGCCCGGCCGAACCTCCGCTTTCGGGGCATCGACTGGCCGCTCTTCGCGATCCTCGGCGGGCTCGGCACGGCGCTGGCCTGGCTCGTCGTGGTGGTGCAGGAGCCCGCGACCCGCTGGGTCGGCCTCGGCTGGCTCGTCGTGGGCTTCATCGGCTACGCGATCTACCGGCGTCGCTCCAGGCTGCCGCTCAACAGGACCGTGCGCGCAGCGTCGTACGTGCTCGGCCCCTCGCTCACGATCGAGTACAGGACGATCGTCGTGCCGGTCGTCCGCTCGAACGAGTCCGAGGAGGCGCTCGTGGCCGCGGCGCGCCTCGCGGACGAGCGCGGGGCGAGGATCGCCGTCGTCCACGTGCTCGAGGTGCCGATGGCGCTGCCTCTCGAGGCCGAGCTGCCCGGACCGCGAGGCCGAGGCCGACGAGCTGCTCGACGACGCCGTCTCGCTCCTGGAGGCGTACGGGGTGACCGCCTTCTCGCGCCTCGCCCGCGGGCGTAGCGCCGGCGCCGAGATCGTCCGCGAGGCGGAGCAGCGCGGCGCCGAGCTGATCGCGATGGGAGCGCGCCGGCGGCACGCCCGCAGCGGGACGCCGATCTTCGGGCAGACGACCGACTACGTCGTCAAGAGCGCGCCCTGCCGCGTGCTCGTGGTGGCCGGCAGGAAGGCGAAGGTCGCGTGAACGCGGCGGTCGTCATGTCGCTGCTCTTGATCGGCCTCGGGATCGCGATGCTGGTCCGCACGATCCAGCTCGGGGTCGGCGGCGGGCTCGGCCTGCTGATCGGCGCGCTGATGGTCGCCGGCGGGGCGGCCCGGCTCTACCTGGCCCGGAGGAGCGCGTAGTGGCGAAGAAGCTGCCGGCTCTCGAGCGCGTCCTCGGCCCGTCGGCTCTCGCCGCGGTCGCCTACGGCGAGGTCGGCTCGTCCCTCTACTTCGCGCTCGGGATCGTGGCGCTGTACGCGCTCGGCCTGACGCCCGCCGTGCTGCTCCTCGCCGGCGTGCTCTTCCTGCTCGTCTCCCTCTCCTACGCCGAGGGCGCCGCGGCGATACCCGAGACGGGCGGCGCCGCCACCTTCGTCCGCCGCGCCTTCAACGACCCGCTCGGCTTCGTGACCGGCTGGGTGCTGTTCCTCGACTACCTGATCGTGGTCGCGCTCGCGGGGCTCTTCACGCCGCACTACATCGGGGAGGCGGTCGGCTGGGACGGGATCACGAGCGAGCCCTGGGACGCGCTCGTCGGCGTGGTGGTGATCCTCGGTCTGGCCGCCACCCGGCTCGTCCGCCGCACGCAGCTCTATCGCGTCGCGGTGATCGTCGCCGGCCTCGCGTTCGTCACGCATCTCCTGCTGATCGTGCTGGGCGGCATCTTCGTCCTCTCGCGCGAAGGCTTCTGGAGCGGCGTCGAGCTCGGGAGCGCCCCGAGCTGGGGGGATCTCGCCTTCGCGCTGCCGCTCGCGATGCTCGCCTACACGGGCCTCGAGACCGTCGCGAACTTCGCGTCCGAGACCCGCGAGCCCGGCAAGGCCCTCCCGCGCGGCGTGTTCGCCGGGCTCGGAGCCGTCGTGGTGGTCTCCGTCCTGATCGCGGTGATCGGGCTGTCGGCGTACCCCGTCCAGAACGGGACGACCGGGCTCGGCGAGGAGTGGCTGCGCGCGCCGCTCGTCGGCATCGTCGTCGCGCTCGACGCCGGGCTGCCGGCCGCGGTCGTCGACGTCCTTCGCGTCGTCGTGGGCCTCACGGGCGCGATCGTGCTCGTCGCGGCGGCGACGACGTCGATCTCGGGCGCAGGGCGGCTGGCGTACTCGCTCGCCCGCTACGAGATGCTGCCACGGGCGTTCGCACGGCTCAATCGGCGGACGCTGATCTCGCCGGTCGCGATCGTCGTCGCGGCGGGCCTGAGCTGCGTGATCCTCCTGATCGCACAGGCGGACGGCCGGCCCGGTGTCTTCCTCGCCAGCCTCTACAGCTTCGGCGTCCTGTTCGCCTTCACCGCGGCGCAGGTGGCGGTGCTCCGCCTCCGGGCGACCGAGCCCGACCTCGCACGCCCGTTTCGCGCGCCGCTCGACGTGCGGATCCGCGGGGTTCCCCTGCCCCTGCCCGCGCTGATCGGTGCCCCGCTCACGCTGGCGGTCTGGGTCGCCTCTCTCGCCACCCACAACGCGGCCTTCGTGGCCGGGCCGATCTGGGTCGTCCTCGGGTTGGCGATCTACGTGCTGACGCGCACCTCGAGGCACGAGCCGCTGCTCGGGCGCGCCACGCCCGGGGCGGCCGATCTCGTCCCCGAGCCCGAGGGCACCTACGACACGATTCTGGTTCCGCTCAAGCTCGGTCCGATCGGCGAGGAGGTGTTCGCGACCGCCATCAAGCTGGCCGAGGAGCACAACGCGAGCATTCGCGCCCTCCACGTCGTGCGGGTGCCGCTCTCGGAGGGCGATGGACGCGCCGATGGAGGACGAGGAGGAGCGGGCCGCCGCGTCGATCGCGGAGGCGAAGCTGATCGCCGCGGAGCACGGAGTGACCGTCGAGGGCCGGATCGTCCGCTCGCGCGCGATCGGCGAGGCGATCGTCAACCAGGCCCGCGACAGCTCGGCCGATCTGATCGTCGTCGGCTCGTCGCCGCGCTGGCGGCGTCAGTCCCGTTTCTTCAGCCCGACCGTGGACTACGTCCTTCGCCACGCCGAGCCCGAGGTGATGGTCGTCGCCTACCCCGAGGGCGTCCTCGATGAGGACGTGGTCGCGCGCTAACCTGAGCAGGTGAAGGCGATCGTGATCGGCTGCGGCAGGGTGGGATCCCAGGTTGCCAAGAACCTCGACGCGGCCGGCTGGGAAGTGGTCGCGATCGACGGGAACGAGGAGGTCCTGAACCGCCTCGGCGAGACCTGGGACGGCGGCTTCCTCGTCGGCCACGGCATGGACATCGACCTGCTTCGCCGGGCCGGGATCGAGGAGGCAGACGCCGTGGTGATCTCGACCAACGGCGACAACACGAACCTCGTCGTTGCTCAGATCGCCCAGCGCCGCTTCAACGTGCCCTGCGTGATCGTGCGCATCCTCGATCCCGCGCGGGCCGAGCTCTACGAGGGGCTGGGGCTGCAGATCATCTGTCCGACGAAGACCGCGACCGAGACGCTGACCAACCGCGTGCTCGAGAGCGTCTCGAAGCCCGAGGAAAGTCGGACCTAGTGTTCGTCGTGGTCGCCGGGGGCGGGAAGGTCGGTTCCAACGTCGCGCGCTCCCTGATGAGCAACGGCCACGAGGTGACGCTGATCGAGCAGCGGCGGTTCCGGTTCGAGAAGCTCGAGGACGAGCTCGAGCACCGGGCGATCCTCGGCGACGCCACCGAGCTCTACGTGCTCGAGCGCGCCGGGATCGAGCGGCCGCCGGACGTGGTGGTCGCGGTCACCGGAGACGACGAGGACAACATCGTGATCGGCCAGGTCGCGCGGGAGCGCTACGGCGTCGAGAAGGTGATCGCCCGGGTGAACAACCCGAAGAACCAGGAGCACTTCGACTTTCTCGGGATCGCGCCGACCGTCTCCGCGGTGTCGAGCGTGCTCGCGATGATCGAGCACGAGGTTCCCGAGCACGGGCTCGTGCACCTGCTCGAGCTGCGCAAGGAGGACCTCGAGATCGTCGAGGTGCAGGTGGACGCGGGCTCGCCCTGTGTCGGCAAGAAGGTGCAGGAGCTCGCGCTGCCCGAGGGGGCGATGGTGATCGCCGTCATGCGCGACGGCAAGGCCGAAGGGCCCGAGCGGGCGACCGAGCTCGCCCCGGGCGACCAGGTGCTCGCCGTGCTGCGGCGCGGCAAGGAGGAGGATCTGCGCAAGCTCCTCCTCAGTCGCTAGCCAGCGCTCTAGCTACCCTTCCCGTCCATGCTGCCGCGTCGCCCATTCCTGCGCGAGATCGTCGCTCTCGGCGTCGTGCTGGCCGCGCTCGGCTTCCTCGGCTACGAGCTGGCTTCGGGCCCGAGCGCGAGCGCCCGCGCGCAGCAGCCCCAGCTGCGGTTGCAGCAGATCGCGAGCGGTCTCGACTCGCCGATCCACGTCTCTGCGCCGCGGAACGAGCGCGGCCGCCTCTACATCGTCCTGCAGGACGGCAAGATCGTGGTCTTCGAGAACGGACGCGTCCGCGAGCAGCCGTTTCTCGACATCGACAGCCAGGTCACGTCGGGCGGCGAGCAGGGGCTCTTCTCGGTCGCGTTCCATCCACGCTACGCGCAGAACCGCCTCTTCTACGTGCAGTACACGGACTCGGCGGCGACACGCGGATCGTCGAGTACCGCTCGGACGGCCAGAAGGCGGTCAAGCGGGTGCGCCAGCTGCTGTTCCTCGACGATCCGTACGCAAACCACAACGGCGGGCAGCTCGCGTTCGGTCCCGACGGTCGGCTCTACGCAGGCCCGGGCGACGCAGGCGCCGGCGGCGACCCCGAGAACCGCGCCCAGAACCCGCGCACGTTCTTCGGCAAGCTGATCGCCCTCAATGTCAACAAGCGCGGCGCGAAGTGGCAGATCGTCGGCGTCGGGCTCCGCAACCCCTGGCGCTTCTCGTTCGATCGCGGCACCGGCGCGCTCTACATCGGCGACGTGGGCCAGGGCGACTGGGAGGAGATCGACTACACGCCCCGCAGCAGCCCCGGCCTGGAGAACTACGGCTGGGACGTCTACGAGGGCCGCACCGTGTTCGAGCAGAAGAGGCTCGGCCCCGGGCGGCTCAAGCACCCCGTGCACGTCTACGACCGCAACAACGGCTGCTCGGTGACCGGCGGCTTCGTCTACCGGGGCGCCGCGGTCTCCTCGGCCCGCGGCCGCTACTTCTACGGCGACTACTGCTCGGGCCGCGTCTGGAGCCTCAAGGTCGTCGGCGGCAAGGCCCGCAGCGTGCGGCTGGAGGGATTCCGCGTCGGCGCCCTGTCCTCGTTCGGCGAGGACGCCACCGGCGAGCTCTACCTCACCTCGCTCGAGGGCTCCGTGTTCAAGCTCGCCCGGTAGCGCCGTGAGGTGTGAATGGGTGCCCGAGGGCGACCCGGCCTACGTCGCGTACCACGACGAGGAGTGGGGGGTGCCGCTGCACGGCGACCGGGAGCTGTTCGAGCTGCTGACGCTCGAGGGCGCCCAGGCCGGGCTCTCGTGGGCGACGATCCTGCGCAAGCGCGACGGCTATCGCGCCGCCTTCGAGGGCTTCGATCCCGAGCGGGTGGCCCGCTTCACGCGCGGCGGACGTCGAGCGGCTGCTCGCCGACCCCGGGATCGTCCGCAACCGGCTCAAGGTGGAGTCGACCGTCGCCAACGCCCGGGCGGTCCTCGAGCTGGACGGCGGCCTCGACGAGCTGCTCTGGAGCTTCGTCGGTGGCTCGCCCCGCGTGAACCGCTGGCAGACGCTGGCCGAGGTCCCGGCGGAGACGGCCGAGTCGAAGGCGATGAGCAAGGAGCTGAAGCGGCGCGGCTTCCGCTTCGTCGGGCCGACCGTCTGCTACGCGTTCATGCAGGCCGCCGGGCTCGTGAACGACCACGTGGTCGGCTGCTTCCGCTACGCCGACCTGGCCGAATCGGACAACTAGACGTCGGCGGTAAGCTCGTCGTATGGCGAGCCGCGAGGTCGAGGCGACGTGTTCACGCGGATCTTCGAGCGACTCGCTCGTCTCGAGGAGCGCGTGGATGCGCTTTCCCGCCGTGTGGACGATCTTGCAGGGGAGGTGCGCGCGCATCAGGACGCGGGTCGATACGCTGCTCGTGGCGACGATCGGCGGCCTACTCGGCCTGATCGCGACGCTCGCCGTGAAGCTCTAGCCGGCCCGGCGGCGCCTGACGCTCGGCCCCTGCTGGCCGAGGGCCGCGTAGGCGATCGCCTGCAGCGAGTCGCCCAGCTGCGCGATCTGGTGCACGAGCGGGATGAGGTTCTCGCCGGTCTCGAGCCGACGGTTGAGCGTGCGCAGCTCGCCGTGGATCGCGTCGAGCCGCTCGAGCAGCGCGTCGAGCTGGCGGTCGCCGACGTCCTTGCCTTCCACGCGGCGGAAGTCTAGAGATCGAGCCGGGCGAGCTCGTCGGCGCTGCGGATCACCCTCGTCCCGGGGCCCAGGCCCTCCAGGAGCCGCTCGAGCGCCCCGTCCCCGGCTTCGAGAGCCTGCACCCGCCGGGCCGCGCCGAAGTGCGAGAGCGCCACGCGCGCGAGCTGCTCGGGCGCGTCGGTGAAGACGCCCAGCTGAGCGCCCGCCGCCTCCAGCCGGCGCAGAGCTGCGCTGACGGGCGCCTGCGGCCGCAGGTACACCGGCGCGTGGTCCTCGGCGAAGCGGGTCAGCGACGCCCGCCAGTCGCCGATTCCGGCCGACGCCCAGCTGTCGAGCTCGGCTGCGGCGGCGGCGCGGTCGGCCGGGAGGGTGGCCGTGTCGAGCTCGCGCGATCGAGCGAAGGCGTCGCGACGCGTCCGTCGAGCCAGGCCTCCCAGAGCGGCCTCGTGTCGCCGAGGACTGCGTCGAGATCGAGCGCGAGCTTCATCGGCGCAGCCGCAGCCCGAGCGCGATCCCGATCGCGACCCCCGCCGCGTCGATCGCGACGTCGAGCGGCGAGCCGTGGCGGCCGGGGACGAAGGCCTGGTGGATCTCGTCGGTGACCGCGTAGCCGGCGCCGAGCCAGAACGACGCGGATGCGCGCCCCAGCGCGCGCAGGAGGAGGAACCCGAGCACCGCGTACTCCGCGGCGTGCGCGAGCTTGCGCAGCACCAGGTCCCAGCCGCCGAGACCGGTCCCGAGGTCGGGAATGGAGGAGAGCGTGAAGATCAGGCCCGCCCAGACCAGAACCGGCAGCCAGGCGGAGAGAACGCGCGAGGCCGCCACGAGGGGGCATGGTAGTCTCGCGCCCGCAAACCGGCGATCGGTTGGGGAACCCGGTGCAAATCCGGGACGGTCCCGCCGCTGTGAGGGGAGATGCCCTCCGCCACGACGCCACTGGCTACGGCCGGGAAGGCGGCGGAGGGGGAGCCCCGAGTCAGAAGACCTACCGCCCGCCGCCAACTCGAACCCCTCGCGGAAGGGAGGATTCGTGCACCGACTGCTCCTCGCCTTTACGGCGTTCCTGACCCTCGCTGCCCTGCTCGCCCCGTCGGCGCTCGGCGTGCGCGTGAGCGTGCGCGTCGAAGGCAAGACCACCACGATCTACGGGGCCGCCGAGCCCCGCTTCGAGGCCGGCGCGAACGCCATGGAGGCACTCGAGACCGCCAGCGCACGCGCCGAGTTCTTCTACGAGGTCAAGCAGACCTCGTTCGGCCCCTACGTCTCGCGGATCGGCCGTTACCCGGCGGACGCCTCGAGCGGCTGGGTCTTCAAGGTCAACGGCGCCTCGCCGCCCGTGGGCGCCGACAAGGTCGTGCTGAACGACGGCGACCGCGTGCTCTGGTACTTCGCCACGTTCGGGCCCACAGGAGGGCCGAAGACGCTCCTGCTGCAGCGGCGGCCGAAGGGGTGCTACCGGGTGCTCGCCCAGGACGATGCGGGCAAGAGCACGCCTGCGGTCGGCGCCGTCCTGCAGGTCGACAGCCGCCGCGTCCGGACCGCGTGCGGGCTCGGCGTGCCCCGGCGTCGCACAAGGGCCTCGTGCGGGCGACGCTCGCCGGCGCGGTGCGGTCGAACGCCGTCGCTTGATCCGTCCCCGGCTGATCGCGCTCCTCCTCGTCCTGGCGCTCGCCGGGTGCGGGGAGGAGCGGGCCGGCTCGGGCACCGCGTCGCTCTGGGTGACGCGGGACCGGGGCGCCGAGGTGATCCTGACCGCGACCGTCCCGGCCGGGATCTCGGCGCTCGAGGCGCTCGACCGCGAGCTCGACGTGGAGACCCGGTACGGCGGCCGTTTCGTGCAGTCGATCGAGGGGCTCGAGGGCAGCCTCGACGAGCAGCGCGACTGGTTCTGGTACGTGAACGGGCTCGAGGGCGATCGCAGCGCGGGCGAGTACGAGCTCCGGCCCGGTGACGTGGAATGGTGGGACTACCGCTCGTGGGGCAGCGTGATGCAGGTCCCGGTCGTCGTCGGCGCCTTCCCCGAGCCCTTCCTCCACGGCTTCGCCGGCGAGGTCCCGCCGGCCGTGGTCGTCGGCCGCTCGCCGGCTGCCGAGCGCCTGGCGAAGCTGATCGGCGGCCGCGTCGGCGCCCGGCCGCCGGACGGTGCGAACGTGCTGCGGATCGTCCCGGGACGAGGGCTTGCGAGCAACGCGGTCGGGACACCGCGTCGTCTTCACGCTCGGCGCGGAGGACGCACCCCGGCTCGCGCGCGAGCCGGGGCTGGCTCGCTACCGCTACGAGGGGCTGCCGTGAGCCCGGGCCCGGCAGCCGCTCTGCTCGCGGCGTTGGCGATTGCGGCGCTGCTCGCCGACCACCTGGTCTCGGTCGGCGCGATCGCGCTGCTCCTGCTCGCCGTCTGCCTGCACGGTCCCCCGGGGCGGCGCGCGCTCTACCTCTGGGGGACGCTGATCTCGGGCTTCTGGGTCGCGGTCCTGACGCCGCTTCTGGCCGCCGAGGGGTCGCACTATCTGTGGACGGGACCGACCGTGCCGGTGCTCGGGCCACTCGGAATCACCGGGGAGGAGCTCGAGGCGGGGCTGCTCTCGGCGTTGCGCCTCGTCGCGGTCGGGCTCGCCTTCGCCGCCTACGCGCTGTTGCTCGACCACGACCGTCTCGTCCAGGCCGCGGGATTCGCGCGCCGGTCGGCGCTCGCGGTGGCCCTGGCGACGCGGCTCGTGCCGACGCTCGAGCGCGACGCGCGTGGTCTGATCGAGGCCCTGCGCGGGCGCGGAGTGGTGGTGAGCGGTGTACGCGGGCATGCCCGCCTGCTCTCGCCCCTCCTGGCGGGCTCCCTCGAGCGTGGTCTCAACCTTGCCGAGGCGATGGAGACGCGAGGCTACGGGCGTCCCGGCGCGACGCGGACGCCCACGCGGCGGCTCGCGCTCGACCGGCCGGCGCTCGCCGCGTCCGTCGTGCTCGTGCTCGTGGGGGCCCTGTGGCTCTAGCCACCGTCGAGAGGCTCTCGTTCGCCTATCCGGAGGCGCAACCGGCGCTCCGAGAGGTGTCGCTGACGCTCGAGCCGGGCGAGGCCGTGCTCGTGCTCGGCCGGTCCGGCTCGGGGAAGTCCACGCTTCTGCGCGCCCTGTCCGGTCTCGTCCCGCATTTTCACGGCGGTCGCTTCGCCGGGCGCGTCGAGGTGCTCGGGCTCGACACGCGGCGGGCGCGGCCGGCGGAGCTCGCGGGGGAGGTCGCGACGCTGTTCCAGGACCCCGAGGACCAGGTGGTGATGGCACGCGTCGTGCACGAGGTCGCCTTCGGCCTCGAGAACCTGGGGGTTCCTCCGGCCGAGATCCAGGGCCGCGTGACCGAGGCGCTCGATTCGATCGGAGCGGCGCACCTCGCCGGGAAGCCGACCTACGAGCTTTCGAGCGGTGAGCTCCAGCGTGTCTGTCTGGCCGCAGCGCTCGCGCTGCGGCCCCGGCTGCTCCTGCTCGACGAGCCGACCTCCCAGCTCGACCCGGAGGGCGCCGAGACGCTGATCGACCTCGCGCGTGGGCAGCGGAATCGCCGTCGTCGTCTCCGAGCACCGGTGTCGAGCGCTTGCTCGACCGTGTCGACCGCGTGCTCTTCGTCGAGTCAGGTCGGGTGCTGCTCGACGCGGAGCCTGCCGCCGCGCGGGGCTGGCTGGCCCTGGAGCGGCCCGCCTGGGTCGAGCTTTCCGTGCCGCCATCCGCCCACGACGACCGCGGTCCCGTGGTGGCAGCGCTGGAAAGCGTTTCCTTCGCCTACGGCGAACGGTCGATCGTCCAGGCGGTCGACCTCGAGCTCCGGCGCGGGGAGGTGGTGGCTCTGACCGGGCCGAACGGCTCCGGGAAGACCACCCTCGGGAAGCTCGCAGCCGGTCTGCTCGAGCCCGCCGCCGGCCTCGTCCGGCGCCACGGGCGGGCCGCGTACCTCTCGCAGGACCCGGGTCGCTACCTGACCGCGAGCTCGCGTCGACGAGGAGGTCGCGCTGGGCATCGGCGGCGATCTCGTCCGCTCGCGGCGCTGGCTCGCTGCGCTCGGGCTGGCCGGCCTCGAGCATCGCCACCCGCGCGATCTCTCGAGCGGCGAGCGGGAGCGGCTCGCACTGGCGTCGGTGCTCGCCGTGGAGCCGGACCTACTCGTGCTGGACGAGCCCACCCGCGGGGTCGACCCGGAGCGCAAGGCGGAGCTGGCTGAGTTGCTGCGCGCTGCCGCACCCGAGCCGCGCGACGCTCGTGATCACGCACGACGAGGCCTTCGCGACGGCGGTGGCCGACAGAATGGTCGCGCTCGGGACGCGGGAGGCGGTCAATGCCTAGGCTCGTCCTGCTCGGCGCCGCGGCCGCCTCTTTCACGGCGGCGGTCTGGACGGCTCTTCACCCCGAGGCCGCCGGGCTCTCGCTCCTGCTTGCGGCCGCAGCCCTGATCGTCGCCGGCTTCGCCTGGCTCGAGATCGGCCCCGGGTCGGCGAAGGAGATCGCGCTGATCGCCACGCTCGCGGGAGCGGCTGCCGCCGGCCGCGTGCTGTTCGCGGCCGTCCCCGGCGTCCAGCCGGTGACCGTGATCGCGGTCGCCGCCGGAGCCGCTCTCGGCGCCCGGGCCGGGTTCGCCGTCGGCGCGCTGGCCGCCCTCGTCTCGAACTTCTTCCTCGGCCAGGGCACCTGGACGCCGTGGCAGATGCTCGCGTGGGGCGGCTGCGGTGTCGTCGGCGCCCTGCTGGCGTCCGTCCTGCGCGGTCGTGTCTCCTTCGCGGCACTCTGCTTCGTGCTCGGCTTCGCGTTCTCCACGCTGATGGACGTCTGGCTCTGGCTCAGCTTCTACCCGCACACCTGGGAGGCGCTCGTCGTCGTGCTCGGGCGCGGGGTCTGGTTCAGCGCGGCGCACGCGGTCGGAAACGTGGTGCTCGCGCTCGTGGCCGGGCCTGAGCTGAGACGGCTGCTCGAGCGCTACGGGCGCCGGCTGCGAACGGAGGTGGTGTGGGCGTGAAGGCTCTCGCCGTCGGGCTGGCCGCCGTCGCGCTGGCGACTCCGCTCGGACAGTCCGCCGACTATCTCGAGGCACGGCGTGGCGCGGACGGCGGCGTCTCGGAGCAGGGCGGCCGGGCCGACGCCGCCCTGACCTCCTGGACGATCCTGGCTCTGCGGGCGGTGGGTCGCGATCCCGGCCGCGAGTCGCGCGAGTATGTGCGGTCGTCGGCCCCCGGGGACGTCACGCAGACCGCGCTGCGGGCGCTTGCACTCGGCGACGAGCAGCTGCTCGCGAGGCTGGAGGCGGCGCGTCGACCCGACGGGCGGATCGGTCCGCTCGTGAGCTCGACGGCGTGGAGCGTGCTCGCTCTGCGCGCCGACGGCAGGCCCGCCGGGCCGGGCGACGGTGCGCTACCTGCTGAGACAGCAGCGGAAGAACGGCGGCTGGCCCTGGCATCCGCGCGGGGCGCCCGACTCGAACGACACGGCGGTGGTCCTGCAGGCGCTCCGGGCCGCGGGCGTGCAGGGCCGGCCGCTCGCGCGCGGGGCGCGCTTTCTGCGCAGCCTCCAGGCGGAGGACGGCGGCTTCAGGCTCGTCTCGGGGCGGGAGCCCGACGCGCAATCGAGTGCCTGGGCGATCCAGGGTCTGCTGGCGGCCGGCGTGGACCCGGGACGCGCCGCATACCGCTACCTCGGGAGCCTTCGCCGTGAGGACGGCAGCTACCGCTACTCGAAGCGCTACGCCGTCACCCCGGTCTGGGTGACGGCCCAGGTGCTTCCGGCCCTCGCGCGCAAGACGTTCCCACTCCGCTGACATACTCGGATCCGTGGAGGCAGCCAGAAGCGCGGCGATCCTGACGATCGGGAACGAGCTTCTCGCGGGCGACGTCGAGAACACGAACGGCAGCTGGCTCGCCCGCCGGCTCGAGGCGATCGGCGTTCCGGTGCGCCTGATCGCCGTGCTCCCGGACGACATCGAGGCGATCGCCGAGTTCGTCAAGACGAGCAGCCAGACCGCCGACGCGGTGCTCGTCACGGGCGGCCTTGGGGGCACGCCCGACGACGTGACGCGCGAGGCGCTCGCGGCCGCGTTCGACGTCGAGCAGGAGGAGGTGACCGACCTCGCCGACGAGCTCCGCGCACGCTTCGTCAGCGACCCCGAGTACGCCGCGCGCTGGGCACGCCTCCCCGCGGGGAGCCGGCCGCTCGAGAATCCGCTCGGCGGCGCGCCGGGCTTCGCGATCGGCAACGTCTACGTGCTCCCGGGCCTGCCGTCGGAGATGGAGGCGATGTACGAGCGGATCGAGCCCGAGCTCGCTGCGGAACGGCCGATCGGCTCCTGGCGGCGCGCCTACCGCACGCGCGAGAGCACGATCGTCGGCGTCCTGGTCGAGTCGGCGAAGCTCTACCCGGGCGTGCTCGTCGGCTCGTACCCGCGCTTCAGCTCGGCGGGGCCCGAGGTCGACGTGGTGCTGAAGTCGGCCGATCCCGAAGCGCTACGCGCCGCCGTGGCCTGGATCGAGGAGGCGCTCGACGAAGTTACGCGGTGACGCGCTGGTCCTTGGCCCACGCGTCGAGCAGCCCGCGGTAGTGCGCGACGAAGTGCTCGTGCTCGTGCGCGGGGAAGGTCGTCTGCACCGTGTCGACGAGGAGCCGGTCGAAGTCGTCGCTCTCGACGTACTCGAGCATCACCTCGTCGAGCGCGGGCAGCGCCTCGGCACAGAACTCCTCGTAGCGCTCGACCTCGAAGAAGTCGTCGGCGAGCGACCGGTACCGGGCGAGCTTGTCCTCGTAGCTCAGGTCCTCGCGGTCGCCGATCTCGAAGTACTGGCGCGTGTCCTGGTCGATCCGGTTCGGCCGGGCGGTGGCCACGCAGAACGCGCTCCAGCGGATGAGCGCCTTGATCGCCCACGGGAAGTAGTAGTGCAGGCTCGTCAGCGCCACGTCCGGAGACGCGTTGGCGTAGTCGATCGGATGAACCTCGCCGCCCTTGATCAGCGTCTCGCAGCTGTTGAACTCCCAGCGGAAGAACGCGTTCACGAGCCGGGAGATCGTCACGACCTCGTTGCCGGTGTCCGGGCTGAGGAAGTCGTGTGCGATCGAGTAGCGGTCGTGCAGCGGCTTCCCGGGGTCGTAGTTCATGACCATCGTCTCGGCGCCGATCGTCAGGCTGCGCGCGAAGACGTCGAAGCCGTCGACAGCGGCCTGGAAGTGCATCATCCGCTCGCCCGAGTCGTCGTAGGCGGCGTGGAGCTCGTCGGGGCCGCCGACCTGGGTGACGCCGACCCACTGGCCGCCGTCGAAGGGCTTCATGAAGAGCGGGTAGCCGACGCGCTCGGCGATCTCGTCGAGGTCGAAGGAGGCGTTGTAGCGCGAGGCCATCTCCTCGAACTTGTCCGTCGCCGACTCGAAGCGCACGCTCTGCGGCGGGAGCTTGTGCGGGAGCAGCCACGTCTCGGGCACCTTGAGGCCGAGCCGGATCATCGCGCAGTAGGCCGCGTGCTTCTCCATCGCCTGGAAGGTGAACGGGTTGTTGAGCAGGTAGACGTCGTCCATCAGGGCGATCTTCTTCAGCCACTCGCGCGGGAGGTAGTACCACCACGCGAGCCGGTCGATCACGAGCGAGTAGCGCGGCTGGTAGCGGAGGTCGAAGGGCTCGTTCAGGACCCGCTCGGTCGTCAGCTCGTGCGTCTCGCCGCCGTACTTGAAGGGCCCGACCCGCTGGACGAGGGCCTCGAACGCGCCCGGCCAGTCCTCCTCGGTGCCGAGCAGGAGGCCGACCAGATGCTCGGGCCATCAGCAGAACCTCGGCAGGTGGTAGGCCAGCTGCGCCCGCCACGACGGCCAGTCGTGCGGGACGTCGAAGCCCCAGAGGTCCAGCTCGCAGCGGATCCCTTTCGACCCGAGGACCTGCGCGAAGCGGTTGGTCGATTCCAGTGCGCCCGTGGTGTCCTCCCACTGACCCTGCCCGCACACGAGCAGCACGCTCGCCCGGCTGCGGAGCCAGTCTAGGTGGTCGCCGTCGAGATTCGCGACGTAGTCGCCGGGATTGTTGAAGTAGACGCTGTCGCCGCGGTCGCCCCAGCCGACGACCGAGACGTCGTAGACGCCGCTCTGGCAGATGGCGAGCGGGAACAGGTCGGCCCGCTTGAGGCAGAAGTTGGCGGCGTGGTAGGCGCCGAAGCTGCAGCCCGTGACCATCAGCTCGCCCTGGCCGGCCGTGTCCTCGGCGATCCAGGGAACGACCGCGTTCAGGATCCAGTCCTCGTAGTGGCGGTGGCGCTGGGCGCGCTCCTCGAGCGGGACGGACTTGTCGTGCCACGTCCACGAGTCGTAGCTCTGGACGGCGTAGACCTTGACGCGGCCGGCGTCCAGGAGGGGCGCGATCGCCTCGATCATCCCGCGCTCCTCGTACTGGTCGGCCGGGCCTTGCTCGGACGGGAAGGCGAGTAGCGGCCGCCCGTAGTGGCCGTAGGCGATCAGGTCGCCGCCCTCGAGCTGGGACCTCGCGCCGGGAGCTCATACCCAGAGGCGCTCCAGGAGGAGGGTGAGATGCGGGTCGAGGACGTCGCGCCACGAGACCCAGTTGTGGGCGTCGCGGTGCTCGACGAGCTCGACCGGATAGCCCTGGGCCGCCAGCAGGCTCGCTCATCGCTCGATTGTTGCCGAGGTTCTCCTCGCCCAGGCCGCACGTCATCGTCACGGGCACGGGATGCGTCCCAGCTTCGGGCGCGGCGCACGCCGCCCACGAAGCGCGCGATCCGCTCGAAGCGAGGGAAGCCGCGCTCGTAGCCGTCCAGCTCCCGCCGGAAGAAGCTGCCCGACTGCAGGAAGAGGCCGGCGAAGAGCTCGGGGTGCAGGCGGTGCGCGTGCAGCATCGAGAGCGCTCCGAGGCTCGCGCCCATCCCGACCCGGCTGTCCGAGGCCGGCAGCGCCGGGACGATCTCCGTCGCGAGCGCGTCTGCGTACCGCTTCGCGGCCGAGTACGTCTCGTTCCGGTCGACCGGCTGCAGCAGCGCGGCGCGCAGCGGCGGGAGCTCGAGCTGTGCCACGGCGGAGTCGAGCATGTGCGTGAGCTGCGAGAACTCCGCGTACTCGGGCCCGTCGTGGACGACGAGGAGTGGCAGCGGCTCGTCGTGCTCGGCGCCGCGTCGACGACCAGAGCAGGCCGCTCGACCTCGGCTCGCAGCAGGCGGCTCGGCAGCGCGAGAGGCTGCAGCGACCCGGGCTCGGCCTCCTCCTCGACCCAGACCGGCGGCTCGTAGCCGGGTAGCTCCAGCACGGACTTGTCGCCGAAGGGCCCGGGCGCGACGAGCGGGTTGGCCGGGTCGGGGACGAGCTCGGTGCCGCCGTCGGTGTGCACGAGCTCGAGCAGGTACTCGACCCGGTCGACGCCGACCGGCCACGGCAGCCGCAGCTCCCAGGTGAGCGAGCGGCCGCGGCGGTGAAGCTCGGGCGGGTCGCCGCGCTTGACGAGGTCGGAGCGGAACCGGACCGCGCGCAGCCCTCTCGGGCCGCGGAAGGTCAGCGCGATCTCGTCGTCGGGAGCCAGTGCGGGAACGGCCATCGGCCCGCGGATGGTAGTGGCGACGCCCTCTTGCACGCGCGCGCCGCGATGGGGCAAACTCGGAGGCGATGGCCCGGATCTGCCCGAGTTGCGGCCAAGAGAACGCCGACGACATCGACTTCTGCGCCGGCTGCGGCGGCTACCTGCGCTGGGAGCCCACGCGGGCGACGCCGGCCGTGCAGCCGCCGGCCGCCGCACCGCCGCCCCCGGCCGCGGCACCGCAGCCTCCGCCGGCCGGCCGCCCCAGCCTCCTGCAGCCGCGCCGCCCCAGCCTCCTGCAGCCGCGCCGCCCCAAGCTCCGCCGGCGACCCCGTCCGCAGGCTCCTGCCGCCGCGCAGCAGCCGGCTCCGCCGCCCGCGCCGCGCGGCCGTCCGCCACCCGCGCAGGCGGCTCCGCCGCCGCCTCAGCCGGAAACGCCGGCCGAGCCGCAGGAGGAGGGAAAGAAGCGCAGGTGGGGCCGGAAGAAAGTCCCGGGTGTCGCGGGCGGAGGAGTGCAGGGACCGCGTGTCCACGGCCCCCGCGTGCAGGCGCCGAGGATCAACGTCGGGCCCGGCGGCGTCAACGTCGCGGCGCCGAAGGTGCACGCGCCGCGTGTGGCTGCGCCGCGCGTACGGGCACCGCGCGTCAAGCAGCCGAAGATCCCGACCACGCCGAAAGGGATCATGCAGGCCTTCAAGAAGGCCAAGGTGCCGGGCGGCGGCGGTGGCGGGAAAGGCGGAGGCAGCTCGAACGCGGCCGAGGGGCCGGTCGCACCGCAGCCGAGCGAGACGTGGCACTGGGACGCGGTCGGGCAGGAGAGCGGCCGCGGCAAGGGCCTCCTCGTCCTCCTGCTCCTGTTGCTCGTCGCCGGAGGCGCGGCAGCCGCGGGCTGGTGGTTCTTCGTCCGCGAGGACGATGCCCCGGCGCCGGCGGCCTCGTCGGCTTCGATCACGCCGAAGGCGTTCGTGACCAGGCTCGAGCCGCTCCTCGTCCGCTCCTCGCGCGACCGCGTCCGCATCTCGCCGCGCCGTGACCGGAGTCGCTGCCTGCTCGCTTGCGCCCGGCCCGGCCGCCGCGCAGATCGGGACGACGATCCAGGGCCGCGCCGCCGTGCTGCGCCAGGTGCGCCGCGTGCCGATCGCGAGCGTGCCGATGCGCAGGTCCAGGCGCGCTGCTCCAGCAGTCGCTCTCGCTCTCGGCGGCCGCCGCACGCGACTACCGGCTCTGGATCACGTCCTTCGCCGGCGCATGCCCGCTCCGGGCCGGGCCGGAGTACGCGAAGGCGCTGGCGACGAACCGCCGCGCGCAGGCCGCGAAGGCCGCGTTCGCGCGCACCTACAACCCGATCGCCCAGCGCACCGGCGGGCGCACCTGGACGTCCGGGCAGTTCTAGACCGAGGGCGTCGCTAGCATCGGTCGGGTATGGCCGTTGCCGTTCCCGAGCAGTATCTCGCCGACCTCAACCCGGCCCAGCGGGAGGCCGTCCTGCACACCGAGGGGCCGCTGCTCGTCGTCGCCGGCGCGGGCTCCGGGAAGACGCGCGTGCTCACCCACCGCGTCTCGCACCTGATCTCCGCGGCGGGCGCGCAGCCGAACGAGATCCTCGCGATCACCTTTACGAACAAGGCCGCGGCGGAGATGCGCTCGCGGGTCGAGGGGATGCTCGGCGACGTCGCCCGGCGCATCTGGCTGATGACCTTCCACGCCGCCTGCGGCCGGATTCTCAGGCGTGAAGCGCCGAGGCTGGGCTACAAGACGAACTTCACCATCTACGACTCCGGCCGACCAGGTCCGGCTCGTGCGCGCGGTGCTCGAGGAGCTGGAGCGAGATCCCAAGCGGTTCACGCCGAGGGGAATCCACAACCAGATCTCTACGGCCAAGAACCAGCTGATCGGGCCCGACGAGTACCGCAACCGCGTGCAGTCCTTCTACGACCAGACCGTCGCTGACGCGTACGACCTGTACCAGCGGCGGCTGTTCGCCTCGAACGCGGTCGACTTCGACGACATGCTGATGCTCACCGTCGACGTCCTCGAGCGCTTCCCCGAGGCCCTGACGAAGTGGCAGAAGGCGTTCCGCTACGTCCTCGTCGACGAGTACCAGGACACGAACCACGCGCAGTACCGGCTGCTGCAGCTGCTGGCCGGAAAGCACAGGAACCTTTGCGTCGTGGGCGATCCGGACCAGTCCATCTACGCCTTCCGGGGAGCGGACATCCGCAACATCATGGAGTTCGAGCGCGACTTCCCGGACGCGCGCACGATCGCGCTCGAGCAGAACTACCGCTCCACCAACCGGATCCTGCGCGCGGCCAACGGCGTGATCGCCCACAACCGCGAGCGCAAGGAGAAGCAGCTCTTCTCCGAGCTCGGGGACGGCGATCCGGTCGAGGTGCTCGAGGTCGAGGACGAGCACGCCGAGGCGCGGTTCGTCGCCGCGCGGATCGCTGCGCTCGTCGAGGAGGGCTTCAGCGGCAGCGAGATCGCGGTCTTCTACCGGACGAACGCGCAGTCGCGCGTGCTGGAGGACGTGCTCGTCCGCCAGGGGATCGCCTACCAGGTGATCGGCGGGCCGAAGTTCTACGAGCGGGCCGAGGTCAAGGACGTGATCGCCTACCTGCAGGTGATCGACAACCCGTTCGACGCCGTCTCGCTCCAGCGGATCGCGAACAAGCCGCGTCGCGGGAATCGGCGATACGAGCCTGGCGCGCCTGCAGACGTACGCGAACGCGCAGGGGATGTCGCTGTGGGAGGCGCTCGAGTTCCCGGAGGAGGCCGGCCTCGGCAGCGCGCAGGCGCGCGCGGTCAACGGGCTGCGCACGCTGCTGCTCTCGCTGCAGTCGGGCGCGCTCGAGCTCCCCGTGGCCGAGCTCGCGGAGCGCGTGCTCGAGCGGAGCGGCTACGTCGAGGCGCTCGAGGCGGAGCGGACGATCGAGGCAGCGGGGCGGATCGAGAACCTGCAGGAGCTCGTCGGGGTCGCGCAGGAGTACCAGGCGAGCGCGCCCGAGCCGTCGCTCTCCAACTTCCTGCAGGAGATCTCGCTCTACGCGGATCAGGATGCGCTGCGGGAGGAACAGAGCCTCGTCACGCTGATGACGCTCCACAACGCGAAAGGGCTCGAGTTTCGGGCCGTGTTCATGATCGGGATGGAGGAGGGGATCTTCCCGCACTCCCGCTCGCTGGAGGAGGGCTCGCTCGAGGAGGAGCGGCGGCTCGCGTACGTCGGGATGACTCGCGCCCAGGAGCGGCTGACGCTGATCCACGCCTCGGCCCGCTCGCTCTACGGCAACCGCAGCTACAACCTCCCGTCGCGCTTCCTCGACGAGCTTCCCGACCCGGAGGTCGAGCGCGAGCGGCTGCGGCCGGCGTCCTGGCAGAACTATGGCTCGCGGACGACCGTGGCGCCCCGCACGGACGTGCCCCAGCTCACCACCGGCGACAACGTGCGGCACTCGACCTTCGGCGAAGGAGTCGTCACCCGGCTCGAGCCCGGGATCGTGAGCGTGCGCTTCGCCGACGGCTCCGAGCGCCAGCTCGCGCTCGAGTACGCCCCGCTCGAGCGCATCTAGCCCCGCGCGAGCCTGCGTGCGATAGTCGGAGCGTGGAGCGCATTCGCGCCCCCAGGGCCGCCGAGAGAGGGCAGATCCGGAGATCCGCGCCGGCGGCCGCGCTGCTCGCCTCGACGATCGGGAACCGCGCGTTCGCGCAGCTCGCACGCCAGGCCGACCAGCGCGGACGCCGGCTGCACACCGAGGCGCAGCGTTTCTACGACGACGGCAACTACCGCGAGGCGCTCGTCGTCTGGGAGCGGGCCCGCGAGGCAGGGGGCGCGACCGAGCTCCAGAGCGCTTCGCTCCTGTTCAACATCGGGATGAGCAACCTCATGCTCGAGCGCTACGCGACGGCGATCTTCTTCTTCGAGGAGTACCTGGAGGCGCCCGGCGCCGAGCTCGAGGTCGGCCGGGACCGGCTCGAGCGGGCGCGCCGCGGAGCGGGCGTCGTCGAGGGTGCAGGCAGCGTGCGAAACGCGCGCAGCCTCCACGAGCGCGCGCGGAGGGCCTACGCCGAGGACCAGTACGCGCGGGCCCTCGTGTTCTGGGAGCGCGGGCGGCACCAGCCCGGACTGAGCGAAGAGCAGCGGACCTCGTTCCTGTTCAACATCGGGATGTGCAACCTGATGCTCGAGCGCTACGGCTCGGCGGTCGCGGTCTTCGAGCAGTACCTCGAGAGCCCGTACGCGGATCGAGGGACGGGCGAGAACCGCCTCCGCCGCGCGCGGGCGGGAGTCGGTGCGCCCGAGGCGGCGGAGGACGTGCCTTCCGAGCCCGGAGACGAGCCGGGCGAGGCGCTCTTCCGGGAGGGCCAGCGCCTGTTCGACGCGGAGGACTATCCCGAGGCGATCGCCGTCTGGGAGCGCGCGCGCGAGACGACCGGGGCGACGGGCGTCGTCAATTCGGGCTTCCTGTTCAACATCGGCCTCGCGAACATGCGGCTCGAGCGGTTCGCGACGGCGATCTTCTTCTTCGAGGAGTACCTGGAGGATCCGGGGCCGCACGCAGACCGAGCCCGTGAGTACCTCGCCGAGGCGCGCTCGGAGATCGGCGTCGAGGGCTCGGGCCGTGTACGCGACCCGCGCACGCTGCACGCACGCGCGCAGGCGGCCTACAACGACGGCCGGTATGCGCGAGCGTTGATCCTGTGGGAGCGGGGTCGGCAGCAGCCGGGGCTGGGCGCCGAGCAGCGCACGTCGTTCCTGTTCAACGTCGGGATGTGCAACCTGCTGCTCGAGCGCTACGGGTCGGCCGTGGCGGTCTTCGAGGAGTACCTGCGGAGCCCCGGGGCCAACCGAGAGGTCGGCGAGAACCGGCTTCGCCGCGCCCGGGCTGGCGTGGGCGGGCCGGCGCTCAGCGCTTCTTCTTCGCCACCGTCTTCGCCTTGACCGTGAAGGAGCTCTCGCCGATCGCCGGGCCGTACTTGTTGGCGGCCCGCTTGCCGATGCCGGGCCAGACGTACCACTTGTAGCGCCCGGGCGTCAGGCTGTGGCTCTTCCCGTCGAGCTTCCAGCGCTTCTGCAGCTTGAAGCTCGTCGTCTTCGGCCACGCGCTCAGGATCTTGCCCTTCTTCGCGGCCTTCGCCTGGGCGGTCGTCGAGACCCGCCAGAGCTGGACGTTGTAGTAGGTCGCGCCCTTGACGGCGATCCACTTGAGCATGGGCGGCGCGGTCAGGACAGCGCCCTTGCTCGGGGCGGTGAGCCCGGTCTTCGGCGTCCTCGGCGGCGCAGGCGGAGGCGGAGGTGGCGGCGGCGGGGCCACGGGCGGAGGCGTGACTGGCGGGGGCGGAGGCGGCGGAGGCGGAGGCGGAGGCGTGACGTCGTCGTCCGCGATCGTCCCCAGCCCCTGGCCGGGATCGCCGACGGCGATGAGCGCGTTGACCGAGTTCGAGAGGTTCACGATGAACGCCTCGTCTGCCTCGTCGACCACATCGCCGACCACCCTGACCGTGACCGGCTTGGTCGTCTCGCCCGCGAGGAAGGTCAGGAGAGTCGCCGGGAGCGGCAGGTAGTCGGCCGGGGCGGTCGCCGTCGAGTTTGCGGTCGCGTAGTTGACCTTGACCTCGAGCGCGCTCGGCGCGCTCAGGCTGACGGTGAAGACCGCGTCGACGGTGCCTTCGTTGCCCTCGGTCACCGCCACGTCGGTGATCGACACGAACGGCGTGGCGTCGTTGTCGGCGATCGTGCCGACGGCCTGGGCGTCCGCGAAGCTCGCGTTGGCCGGGGTCGAGAGGTTGACGAAGAAGGCCTCGTTCGCCGCCTCGTCGAGCAGGTCGGCTTCGACGGCCACCGTGACGTCCTTGGTCGTCTCGCCCGCGGCGAACTGGACCGTGCCGCCCGCAGTCCTGTAGTCCGCCGGCGCCCTGGCCGTGCCGTCCGCAGTCGCCCAATCGACCGAGACGGGGCGGCCCGAGACCGGCGCGAGGGTGACGGTGAACGTGGCGTTGATCGTGCCGGCGTCACCCTCGGTCACGGTTGTGTTCGCGATCGAGAGGAACGGCAGCGCGTCGTTGTCGGCAATCGTCCCGATCGCCTCGGCGGCCCCGATGTCGGCGTTGACCGGATCGGACAGCGTGACCGCGAACGTCTCCTCGTCGAGCTCGTCCAGGTTGTCACCGTTGACCGTGACGTCGACGTTCTTGCTCAACTCGCCGGCGCCGAAGGTGAGCGTGCCGCTCGCCGCGGCGAAATCGCCCGGGGCCATGGCCGTCAGGTCGGAGGTCGCCCAGCGCACCCTGACCTCCTGGCCGCTCGGGGACGAGAGCGACACGACGAACCTCGCGATCTTGTTCGTGCCGGAGTTCCCCTCGACGACGTCGAGGGCGTCCGCGACCGAGACGGTCGGGATCCCGTCGTCGTCGAGGATCGTGCCGATTCCCTGCGTGTCCGCGATCGTCGCGTGTGTCGGATTCGAGAGATTGACGAAGTACGTCTCGTCGAGCTCGTCGACCGTGTCGGTCTTCACGTCGACCGAGATCGTGCGCGCCGTCTGGCCCGCCGTGAACGTGACCGTGCCCGTCTTGCCGGTGAAGTCGCTCGGTGTCGCGGCGGATCCGGCGGCCGTTGCGTACTGGACGGTGACGTTCTGCCCGCTCGGCGAGGTGAGCCTCACGGTGAAGTCCGCAACCGTCGTCCCGGCGTCGCCCTCCGTGACGGTGACGTCGTCGATCGTGATCGACGGCACGGCATCCTCGTCGGTGATCGTGCCGAGGCCCACGCTGTCGCTGATGCCCGCGCTCGTCGCGCCCGCGAGTGTGACCGTGAAGGTCTCGGCAGCTTCGCTGAGCAGATCGCCCTTCACCTGGACGGTGACCGTCTTCGACGTCTCGCCGGGCTCGAACACGAGTGTCGCACCCGCCGTCGTGTAGTCGTCCGGCGCGACTGCGGTTCCGTTCGTCGTCGAGTAGCCGACCGTGACCTGGCGGCCGCTCGGCGCGCTCAGCGTGACGGTGAAGGTCGCGGGCGTCGTGTCGAGGTTGCCCTCCGGGACGGTGACGTCGTCGATCGACAGCGTCGGCGTGGCATCGTCGTCCACGATCGTGCCGGCGCCCGTGTTGTCGAGGATCGTCGCGCTCACGGCGTTGGAGAGGCGCAGCGAGTAGGTGTCGTTGGCTTCGTCGAGCAGGTCGCCCTTGACCACGACCGTCACGGGCTTGCTGGTCTCGCCCGGAGCGAAGTTCAACGTCCCGGGCGTCAGCTCGAAGTCGGCGGGGGCGGTGGCGGTCCCGTTGAGGGCCGCGTAGTCGACCAGCACGGCGCGGCCGCTGGGCGCGCTCAGCGTGACCGTGAACGTCGCCGAGACCGTGCCCGCGTTGGTCTCGTCGACCGTGACGTCGTTCACCGACAGGTTCGGCAGGGCATCGTTGTCGGCGATCGTGCCGAGTGCCGTCTCGTCCGTGATCAGCGAGTTGGTCGCGTTCGTGAGCGTCACGGTGAAGCTCTCGTCGATCTCGTTCAGGAGGTCGCCGACGATCGGAACGGAGATCGTCTTCGTGATCTGGCCCGGGTCGAAGGTCAGCATGCCGGTGCGCGTCGTGTAGTCGGCCGGCGCGAGCGCCGTTCCGTCCGTGGTCGCGTAGTTGACGGTGACGGGCTGGCCGCTCGCCGAGCTCAGCGTGACGGTGAAGACCGCGTTGGCGCCGGTGCCGTTGGTCTCCGTGACGAGGACGTCCGCGATCGAGAGCGCCGGGAAGCCGTCGTCGTCGGTGATCGTGCCGCGGCCCTGAGCGTCGGTGATCGCGAGGTTGACCGGGGCGGAAAGGTCGACGAAGTACGTCTCGTCGATCTCGTCGGTCACGTCACCCTGGACGAGGACTGTGACGGCCTTCTGCGTCTGGCCCGGCGTGAACGTGAGCGTCCCGCTGGCGGCCGTGTAGTCGCCCAGGGTCGCGGTGCCGGCGGCGGTCGCGTAGTGGACGCTCGCGGAACGGCCGCTCGGAGCGCTGAGGGTCACGTTGAAGGTCGCGGAGACGGGGCCGGCGTTGCCCTCGAGCACGGTCACGTCGTCGATCACGGCCGTGGGCAGCGCGTCGTCGTCGGTGATGGTGCCGAGCCCGGTGCCGTCGTCGATGGCGAGGTTCAGCGGGCCGGAGAGCTCGAGCGTGAAGGTCTCGTCGATCTCGTCGAGCGCGTCGCCGTTGACGAGCACGTCCACGGTCTTGCTCGTCTCGCCGGCGGCGAAGTTCAGCGTCCCGTTCGCGGCCGTGTAGTCGGCGGGCGCGAGGGCGCCGCTGTCGACGGTCGCGTAGCTGACTGCGGTCGGGCGCCCGCTCGGTGCGTTGAGCGAGACCGTGAACGTGGCCGTGGCCGTCCCGGTATTGCCTTCGGTCACGACCGCGTCGCCGACCGCGACCGTCGGTGGGTTGTCGTCGTCCGTGATCGTCCCGAGCCCCGAGGCGTCTGCAATCGAGGCGTTGGTCGCTCCCGTGAGGTTGACGCTGTACGTCTCGTTCGGCTCGTCGAGCGCGTCCCCCTTGACGAGCACGGTGATCGTCCGCGTCGTCTGCAGCGGGTTGAAGGTCAGGGTCGACACGGGCAGGGCCTCGAAGTCGGCGGGCGCGATCGCGCCGCCGTTGAGCGTCGAGTAGTCGACGGTGATCGTGCGACCGCTGGCCGCCGAGAGCGAGACCGTGAACACCGCGTTCGTCGTGCCGGTGTTGCCCTCGGCGACGGTGACGTCGCCGATCGAGATCGTCGGCGGGTTGTCGTCGTCGGTGATCGTGGCGACACCCTGAGCGTCAGTGATCGTCGCGCCGTTCGGGTCGGTGAGATTGACGAAGAACGTCTCGTCCGGCTCGTCGAGCGTGTCGCTCGTCGCCTGGACGGTGATCGCGCGCGTCGTCTGCCCCGGCGTGAAGACCAGGTTGCCGCCCGTTGCGACGTAGTCGGCGCCGGCGGTCGCGGTGTCGTTCGCGGTGGCGTAGCCGACGCTGACCGGCTGGCCGCTCGCGCCCGAGAGCGTCACGTTGAAGGAGGCGTTGACGCTGCCCGACTGGCCCTCGACGAAGGTGACGTCGCCGATCGACAGGGTCGGCTGCCCGTCGTCGTCGATGATCGTCCCGACGCCCTGGGTGTCGGGAAGCGTGGCGTTCGTCGGCGTCGCGAGGTCGAGGAAGAAGGTCTCGTCGATCTCGTCGAGCAGATCGCCGTTGACGGTGACGGCCAGCGTCTTCGACGTCTCACCGGCGAGGAACGTCAGGGTGCCCGAGCGCCCTGCGTAGTCGCCCGGCGTGGTCGCGCTCGAGTTCGTCGTGTCGAAGCCGACGGTGACGTTGCGTCCGCTCGGGGCGCTGAGCCCGACCGTGAAGACCGCGTCGACAGTGCCGGTGTTGCCCTCGGCGACCGTGACGTCGTTGATCGTGATCGTGGGCATCGGGTCGTCGTCGGTGATCGTCCCGACGCCCGTGGCGTCCGCGAAGGTCGCGCCCACGGGGCCGCTCAGCGTGACGTTGAACGTCTCGTTGCCCTCGTCGAGCAGATCGCCGTTCACCGTCACCGTGATCGTCTTCGTCGTCTCGCCCGGGCTGAAGGACAGCGCGCCGGTCGCGGCCGCGTAGTCCGCCGGCGTGAGCGCGCCGCTGCTCGACGTCGCGAAGTTCGCGGTCACGGTTCGGCCGCTGATCGCACTGAGCGTGACCGTGAACGTCGCATTGACCGTCCCGGTATCGCCCTCCGTCAGCGTGACGTCGTCGATTGCGAGCGTGGGCTGCGGGTCGTCGTCGGTGATCGTCCCGACGCCCGTGGGATCGGTCAGCGCCGCGAAGTCCGCGTTGGTGACGGTGACGTTGAAGGTCTCGTTGATCTCGTTCAGGGAGTCGCCCTTGACGGTCACCTCGACGGTCTTGCTGGTGTCCCCGATCGCGAAGTTCAGCGTGCCCGCAGCGGCCGTGTAGTCGGCGGGCTCCGTGGCGCTGACGTTGGCGGTCGCGTACTGAGCGGTGATCGGGCGGCCGCTCGGCGCCCCCAGGCCAACCGTGAACGTTGCGGTCGTCGTCCCCGCGTTGCCCTCGGCTACCGCGACGTCCGTCACCGTCAGGTTCGGCATCGCGTCGTTGTCCGTGATCGTCCCGAGCCCGTTCCCATCGCCGATCGTCGCGTTGCCCGGGTTCGAGAGGTTGAAGCTGAACGTCTCGTCGAACTCGTCGATCAGGTCTCCGGCGATCGCGACGTTGACGGTCTTGGTCGTCTGACCGGGCGAGAAGCCGAGCGACCCCGTGGCTGCCGCATAGTCGGCGGGCGACATCGCCGTGCCGTTCGCAGTCGCGTAGTCGACCGTCACGGTCTTGCCGCTCACCGCACCGAGCGTTGCGGTGAAGGTCAGGTTCAGGGTGCTGCCGTTGCCCTCGGCGATGGTGGCGTCGTTGACCGAGACGACCGGCGCCGCGTCGTCGTCGGCGATCGTGCCGAGGCCCTGGTCGTCCGCCATCGTCGCGCTGACCGGGCCGGCCAGGTTGACGACGAACGTCTCGTCGACCTCGTCGAGCGCGTCGCCCTGCACCTCGACCACGACCGGCCTCGTGACCTCACCGGGGAGGAAGTTGACGGTGCCGCTGCCGGCCACGAAGTCGAGCGGCGCCGTGGCGTTCACGTCACCGGTGGCGTAGCCGACGCTCACCGGCCGGCCGCTCGGTGCGCTCAACCTCACCTCGAAGGTGGCCGCGGTGGTGCCGGCGCTCCCTTCCGTGACCGTGACGTCGCCGATCGAGATCGCAGGTGGGTTGTCGTCGTCGACGATCGTGGCAGTGCCGCTGCCGTCGCCGATCGTCGCGTTGCCGGGGCTCGAGAGCGTGAGCGTGAACGTCTCGTTGATCTCGTCGAGGGCGTCGCCCTTCACCAGCACGGTGACCGGCTGGGTGAGGACGCCCGGTGCGAAGGTGAGCGTGCCGGTGGCCGCCGCGTAGTCCGCCGGCGCGCTCGCGCTGCCGTTCTCGGTCGCGTAGTTGACCGTCAGCGTGCGGCCGCTCGCGGTATTCAGATTGACGCTGAACGTCGCCTCGACGGTGCCGGACTCGCCCTCGCTCATGACCGAGATGTCGCCGACGGACAGGCTCGGCTCGGAGTCGTTGTCCGTGATCGTCCCGAGCCCGAAGCCGTCCGAGATCGTGGCGGCCGTCGCGCTTGACAGGTGCAGGGTGTACGTCTCGTCGATCTCGTCGAGCGAGTCGCCCTTCACGGTGACGTTGACGGTCCTCGTGAGCTGGCCGGCCGGGATGGTCAGCGATGTCGGCCCGATCGCGGTGTAGTCGTCGGGCGCGACCGCGGAGCCGTTCACCGTGGCGTAGTCCACCGTGACGGCCTGCCCGCTCACGTTGCTCAGGCTGACCGTGAAGATGGCGGTGACGTCGCTCCCGTTGCCCTCGGTGACCGTCGCGTCGTTGACCGAGACGGTCGGGACGCCGTCGTCGTCCGCGATCGTCCCGGCGCCCTGGGTGTCACCGGCGACGGCGGTCGCTCCGGGCGTGACGTTGACGTTGAAGACCTCGTCGACCTCGTCGAGCGTGTCGCCGTTGACGGTGACCGTGATCGGCCTCGTCGTCTCGCCCGCCGGGAAGGTGACCGTCCCGGTCGCTGCCGTGTAGTCACCGGGCGCGATGGCGCTTCCGTTCGCAGTGGCGTAGTCGACGACGACCGCGCGGCCGCTCGCAGCGTTCAGCGAGGCCGTGAACGTCGCAGTCGCGGGGCCCGAGTTGCCCTCCGTGACCGTGACGTCGTCGATCGACACCGCCGGCATGACGTCGTCGTCCGTGATCGTGCCGAGCGCGGAGCCGTCGACGATCGTCGCGGCAGGCGCGTTGCTGAGGGCGAGGCTGAAGCTCTCGTTGTCCTCGTCGAGGACGTCCCCGTTGACCGGGACGTCGACCGTGACACTCGTCTGGCCGGGCGCGAAGGTGGCCGTGCCCGTGGTCGCGACGAAGTCGGACGGCGCTTGCGCACTGCCGCTGTTGGTTGCGTAGTCGGAGGTAACGGTGCGGCCGCTCGCGGTGCTCAGCGTGAGAGTGAAGGTGGCCGGAGTCGTTCCCGTGTTCCCCTCGATGGCCGTCGTGTCGGCGACCGCAAGTGCCGGAGCGGCGTCGTCGTCGGTGATCGTGCCGGTCGCCTGGTTGTCGCCGATGGTCGCCTCGGTCGGGCTCGTCAGGTCGACGAAGAAGGTCTCGTTGACCTCGTCGAGGACGTCGCCGTTCACGGGCACGGTCACGGTGCGGAGGGTCTGGCCGGGGTTGAACGCGACGGTCGTCGGGGTCAGCGCGCTGTAGTCCCCTGGCGTGAGGGCGCTCCCGTTGGAGCTGGCGGCGACCACGGTGACCGTGCGGCCGCTCGGCCCCGAGAGGTTGACGTTGAAGGTCGCGTTGACGCTGCCCGCGTGGCCCTCGGTGACAGTCGTGTCGGAGATCGTGAGCACGGGCGGGTTGTCGTCGTCGACGATCGTCCCAACGCCCTGGTTGTCGGCGAGGGTCGCGTTGACTGCTGACGAGAGGTCGACGAGGTAGTTCTCGTCGGGCTCGTCCATCGCGTCGCTCCTGACGGTGACCGGGATGGTCTTCGTCGTCTGGCCGGCCTCGAAGACGAGGCTGCCGCCCGTTGCGGTGTAATCCGCGCCTGCCGTGGCGGAGCCGTCGGTCGTGGTGTAGCCGACGCTCACCTGCTGCCCGCTCGCAGCGGAGAGCGAGACCGTGAACTGGGCGTTCACCGTGCCCGAGTTGCCCTCGGTGACGGTGACGTCGCCGATCGAGATCGACGGCGGTGCGTCGTCGTCGTTGATCGTCCCCGCGCCCTGGTTGTCCGCGATCGTCGCGTTCAGCGGGGCGGTGAGGTTGACGGAGTACGTCTCGCTGACCTCGTCCAGGAGGTCGCTGTTCACCGTGACTGCGATCGTCCGCGAGGTCTCGCCGGGCTGGAACGTCAGGCCGCCCGTGCGCGCGATGTAGTCGAACGGCGCCGCTGCCGAGCCGTTGGCAGTTGCGAAGTCGACGTCCACCGAGCGACCGCTGACCCCGCTCAGCGTGACCTGGAAGTTCGCCGTCGTCGTCCCCGTGTCGCCCTCGGTCACGGACACGTCGTTGATCGAGAGCGACGGCATCTCGTCGTCGTCCGAGATCGTGCCGACGCCGGTCGAGTCGACGATCACTGCCCCGCTCGGTGCCGAGAGGTTGACGTTGAACGTTTCGTTGTTCTCGTCGAGCACATCCTGGTTCGTCGAGACCGCGAGCGTCTTCGTCGTCTCCCCCGGTGCGAACGAGAGCTGCGTCGACGGGACGGCGGTGTAGTCGCCGGGCGCGAGCGCGCCGCCGTTCGTGGTGGCGTAGTTCGCCGTGACGGTGCGGCCGCTGACGGGTGCGAGCGTGACTGTGAAGGTCGCCGTGCCGCCTTCGGCCACGGTCACGTCCTCGATCGAGAGCGCGGGCGTGGCGTCGTCGTCGGTGATCGTCCCGACGCCCTGGCCGTCGGCGATCGTCGCGTGCGTCGCCGTCGTCAGGTTCAGGAAGAAGGTCTCGTTGAGCTCGTCGAGGGCGTCGCCCTGGACGTCGACGCTGACCGTCTTCGAGGTCTCCCCTGCGGTGAAGTCGACCGTGCCGGTGGCAGCCGAGTAGTCGGCCGGGGCCGACGCGGACTGGTTCGCCGTCGTGTAGCCGACCGAGACACCCATGCCGCTCGGCGCATTGAGGGTCAGGGTGAAGACCGCGGCGGCCGTCCCGGTGTCGCCCTCGAAGACAGTGGCGTCGCTCACGCTGACGGTCGGCGCGCGCGTCGTTGTCGGTGATCGTGCCGAGGCCGAAGCCGTCCGTGATCGTCGCGAGCGTCGGATTCGACAGGCTCAGCGTGTAGGTCTCGTCGATCTCGTCGAGCAGGTCGCCGTTCACCGTCACCACGACGGTCTTTGTCGTCTGCCCTGGCGTGAAGGTCAGCGTGCCGGGTGTGACGCTGAAGTCGGCAGGCGCGACGGCCGATCCGTTGACCCCCGCGTAGTCGACGGTCACCGTCTGCCCGCTCGGCGCGGACAGCGTGACCGTGAAGGTCGCGTTGGCGGTGCCGGCGTTCCCCTCGACGACCGTCACGTCGTTCACGGAGAGGCTCGGCGCCGCGTCGTCGTCGGTGATGGTGGCGACCGCGTGACCGTCGGCGAGCGTCGCGCTCACCGGGCCGGCCAGGTCGACCGCGAAGGTCTCGTCGAGCTCGTCGAGCAGGTCGCCGTTGACCGGAACGGTGATCGTCGCCGTCGTCTGGCCGGTCGCGACCGTGACCGTCCCCCCGGTCGCGACGAAGTCCGCGGCCGTCGCAGACCCGAACGTCGTGGCGTAGGTCGGCGCTGACGGGCCGTCCACTCGGCGCGTCGAGGGTGACCGCGAAGCTGGCGTTCGTGGTGCCCGCGTTCCCCTCGGTCACGGTGACGTCGCCGATCGACAGCGACGGGAGCGGGTCGTCGTCCGTGATCGTCGCGAGGCCGCTGCCGTCCCCGAGCGTGGCGAAGACCGGGCTCGCGAGGTTGAGCGCGAACGTCTCGTTGCCTTCGTCGAGGGCGTCGCCCAGGACGAGCACTGTCACCTGCTTCGAGGTCTCGCCCGGCGCGAACGAGAGCGTGCCGGTCTTGGCGGCATAGTCTCCGGGAGCCGCGGCGTCACCGTTCGCCGTCGCGTAGTCGACGGTCGCGGTGCGCGCGCTGACGGCGCCCAGGCCTACCGTGAAAGTCGCCTCGACCGTTCCGGAGTCGCCCTCGGCGACTGTCACGTCGCTCACCGACAGGGCCGGCATCGCGTCGTCGTCCGTGATCGTCGCGAGCCCTGCCTCGTCCGAGACCGTGGCGTTCGTCGAGTTCGCGAGGAAGAGCGTGAAGTGCTCGTCGAACTCGTCGAGCGCATCCCCCGCCACGGCCACGTCGACCGTCTTGGTCAGCTCGCCGGGCGCGAAGGTGAGCGTCGTCGGCGCCACGGCCGTGAAGTCGGCCGGCGAGACCGCGGTTCCGTCGACCGTCGAGTAGTCGACGTTGACGGGCTGGCCGCTGACTGCGTTGAGGCTGACGGTGAAGCGCGCGTTCGCAGGGCTCCCGGTGCCCTCGGTCACGGTGGTGTCCGCAACCGAGACGGACGGCAGGCCGTCGTCGTCGGAGATCGTGCCGGCGCCCTGCGCGTCCGCGAGCTCGGCGCTGAGCGGGCTGGACAGGTTGACGAAGAAGCCCTCGTCGAGCTCGTCGAGCAGATCGCCCTTGACGTCGACGGTCACGGTCTTCGTCGTCTCGCCGGCGGCGAAGCTCAGGGCTCCGGTCTTCGCCGTGTAGTCGCCGGGCGCGATCGCCGAGTCGTCCGCCGTTGCGTGGTTGGTGGTGACGAGTCGCCCGCTGGGAGCGCTGAGCGTGACGGTGAACGTCGCGGGAACCGTGCCGGTGTTGCCCTCGGCGACCGCGACGTTGTCGATCGCGAGCGTCGGCGTCGCGTCGTCGTCGGTGATCGTGCCGAGGCCGGCACCGTCGCCGAGCGTCGCGTTGGAGGGGTTGGAGAGGCCGAGCGTGAACCACTCGTCGAACTCGTCGAGGACGTCGCCCTGGACGGGGACGCCGACCGTCTTCGTCGTCTCGCCGGGCTGGAAGGTGAGCGTGCCGGCTGCGGTCGTGTAGTCGCCCGGCGCGAAGGCAGTCCCGTTGGTCGTCGCGTACTGCGTCGTCACGGCGCGTCCGCTCGGTGCGCCGAGCGTCACGGTGAAGACCGCGTTTGCCGATCCCGTGTCGCCCTCGAGCCGGATGGCGTCGTCGACCGAGAGCGCGGGCGTCGCGTCTTCGTCGGTGATCGTGCCGACGGCCTGTGCGTCCACGAAGGTGGCGTCGACTACGTTCGAGAGGTCGAACGTGAAGGTCTCGTTCGCCTCGTCGAGCAGGTCGCCGTTGACCTGGACCGTCACGGGCTTCGCGGTCTCACCCGGGGCGAAGGTCAGCGTCCCGCCGGCGGCCGCGTAGTCGGCGGGGGCGGTCGCGTCCACGTTCCCGGTCGCGTAGTCGACGGAGACGGGACGGCCGCTCGGGACGTTCAGCCGCACTGTGAAGGTCGCGTCGACAGGCCCGGCGTTGCCCTCGTTGACGGTGACGTCGGCAACGGAGATCGTCGGCAGAGCGTCGTTGTCCGTGATCGTGCCGATGCCCTCGCCGTCGGCGATCGCCGCGTTCACGGGGCCGTTGAGGTTCACGAAGAACCTCTCGTCGATCTCGTCGAGCGTGTCGCTCGTCGTGACCACCGTGAGCGTGCGCGTCAGCGTGCCCGGGCTGAAGACGAGCGTGTTCCCGGCTGCGGTGTAGTCGGCACCGGCGGTCGCCGTGTCGTCGGCGGTCGTGTAGCCGACGCTGACCGTCTGCCCGCTGAGCGCGGAGAGGGAGACCGTGAAGACGGCGTTGACGCTGCCCGAGTTGCCCTCGGTGACCGTGACGTCGTTGACGGACAGCGTGGGCTCGGCGTCGTCGTCGATGATCGTGCCCGCACCCTGGTTGTCCGCGAGCGTCGCGTTGGTCGGCGCCGAGAGGTTGATGAAGTACGTCTCGTCGATCTCGTCGAGCGCGTCGCCGTTGACCGTGATCGCCAGCGGCTGCGAGGTCTGGCCGGGCGTGAAGGTCAGCGAGCCGCTGCGGGCCACGAAGTCCGAGCCGGACGTCGCGCTATGGCCCGCGGTGGCGTAGTTCACCGTGACGTTGCGGCCGCTCGCCGCGCTGAGCGCGAGGGTGAAGTTGGCAGAGATCGTGCCGGGCGCGTTGCCCTCGGTGACGGTCACGTCGTTCATCGCCAGCGTGGGCGTCGCGTCGTCGTCCGTGATCGTGCCGAGGCCCTGGTGGTCGGTGACGGTCGCGCCGAGCGCGTTCGAGAGGTTGACCACGAACGTGTCGTCGCCCTCGTCGAGCACGTCGCCGTTGACCGTGACCGTGACCGTCTTCGTCAGCTCGCCGGCCGCGAACTGGAGCGTGCCGCTCGCGCCGGTGTAATCGGCCGGGGCGGTGGCGCCCAGACCGTTGGCGGTGGCGTAGTTGACGGTAACCAGCCGACCGCTGACGGGAGCGAGCGTCACGGTGAACGTCGCGTCGACCGTGCCGGCGTCGCCTTCGGCGACCGTGACGTCGCTGATGGCGAGCTCGGGGAGCGGATCGTTGTCGGTGATCGTCCCCGTGCCGCTGAAGTCCCCGAGGCCCGCGTTCGTCGGGTTCGCGAGCACGAGGCTGAACTGCTCGTTGATCTCGTCCAGCAGGTCCGAGTTGACCGTGACGGTCACGGTTCTCGTCGTCTCGCCTGCGGTGAAGTCCAGGGTGCCCGTGGCCGCCGCGTAGTCGCCCGGCTGCGCCGCCGACCCGTTCTGGGTCGCGTAGTCGACGAGGACGTTCCGCCCGGCCGGCGCGCTGAGTGTGACCGTGAAGGTGGCCTCGACGGTGCCCTCGTCGGCCTCGGTCACGGCGATGTCGTTGACCGAGAGGTTCGGCGTCGGGTCGTTGTCGGTGATCGTCCCGAGCCCGGCCTCATCGCCGATCGTCGCGTTGGTCGCGTTGGACAGGCCGAGGGTGAACCACTCGTCGAACTCGTCCAGGGCGTCGCCGGCCACTACGACCGTGACTGTCCGCGTCGTCACGCCTGGGGCGAAGCTGACCGAGCCGGTCGTCGCGACGTAGTCGGCGGGCGCGGTCGCGGTACCGTCGGTGGTAGCGAAGTCCGCGGTCACCGTCTGGCCGCTCGCTGCGTTGAGGCTGACGGTGAAGATCGCATTGACCGAGCCGCCGTTGCCCTCGGTGACGGTGACGTCGTTGACCGAGAGCGACGGGATGCCGTCGTCGTCGGTGATCGTGGCGGCGCCCTGGTGGTCGGTGAGGGTCGCATTGAGTGCGCTGGTGAGCGTGACCGTGAAGCTCTCGTCGATCTCGTCGAGCAGGTCGCCGTTGACCGGCACGGTCACGGTCTTCGTCGTCTCCCCCGCCTGGAAGCTGAGAGAGCCGGTCGTGGCGGTGTAGTCGCCCGGCGCGACAGCGGTGCCGTTGCCGGTCGCGTACTGAACGGTGACCAAGCGCCCGCTCAGCGGAGCGAGGGTGACCTGGAAGGTCGCGTTGGTCGTGCCGGCGTCGCCCTCTGTGACTGTGACGTCGCCGATCGTGAGCGCGGGCAGCGCGTCGTCGTCTGCGATCGTGCCGAGCCCGTTCGCGTCGTCCAGAGCCGCTTGCAGCGGGTTCGTCAGGTTGACCGTGAACGTGTCGGCGTCCGCCTCGTCGAGCGCGTCGCCGGCCACCTCGACGGTGACCGTCTTCGCCGTCTGGCCGGCAGCGAAGCTCACCGTGCCGGCCGCAGCGCCGAAGTCGGCGGGCGAGGTCGCGCTCCCGTCTGCGGTGGCGAAGTCGACGGTGACGGGCCGGCCGCTCGGGAGGTCGAGCGTGACGTCGAAGGTCGCCGTGACGGTGCCCGAATCCCCCTCGACGACGGTTGCGTCGCCGATCGAGACCTCGGGCAGCGGATCGTCGTCGGTGATCGTGCCGGTGCCCAGCGCGTCCGCGATCGTCGCGGCGCTCGCGCCGGACAGCTCGAGCGCGAAGGTCTCGTTGTCCTCGTCGAGCAGATCGCCCGCGACCGGCACGACGACCTGCTTCACCGTCTGTCCCGCTGCGAAGTCGAGCGTGCCCGTGGTGGTCGTGTAGTCGGCAGGAGCGCTCGCCGAGCCGTTGCTCGTTGCGTAGCCGACCGAAACGGGCCGGCCGCTGACCGGTGAGAGCGAGACGGTGAAGGTGGCGTTCGTCGAGCCGGTGTCGACCTCGGTGACGGTTACGTCGTTGACTGTGAGAGCCGGCAGCTCGTCGTCATCGGCGATCGTTCCGACCCCCTGGCCGTCGGCGATCGTCGCCTGCGAGGGCGCCGAGAGGTTGAGGAAGAAGGTCTCGTCGATCTCGTCCAGTGAGTCGCCGTTGACCGGCACGGTCACGGTCTTCGTCGTCTCGCCCGCGGCGAAGCTCAGCGAGCCCGTCGTCGTCGCGTAGTCGCCCGGAGCCGTGGCCGAGTTGCTCGCGGTCGCGAACTGGACGCCCACGAGGCGACCGCTGACCGGCGTCAGGGTGACCGTGAAGGTTGCGTTGGCGGTCCCGGCGTTGCTCTCGGTGACCGTGACGTCGTCCACTGAGAGCTGCGGCAGGTCGTCGTCGTCGGTGATCGTCACCAGGCCGCTGAAGTCGCTCAGGGTCGCGGAGGTCGCGCCGCTGAGTACGACGGTGAAGCTCTCGTCGATCTCGTCGAGCAGGTCACCGCTGACCGGCACCGAGATCGTCTTCGTCGTCTCGCCCGCTTCGAACACGAGCGTCGTGAGCGCGCCCGGCGTGAAGTCGGCGGTGCTCGCCGTGCCCGCCTGGGTCGCGTACTGGACGGTGACCTGGCGGCCGCTGACGGGTGAGAGCGTGACGGTGAGACCGGCGTTCACGCTGCCGTCATTGCCCTCGACGATGGTCGCGTCGCCGATCGAGAGGGCCGGGAGCGGATCGTCGTCGTTGATCGTGCCGACGCCCTGCGAGTCGGCGTAGGTCGCGAAGCCGGGGTTCGAGAGCAGCAGGAAGAAGGTCTCTTGCGCCTCGTCGAGCAGATCGGCGTTCGTCGTGACCGTGACGGTCTTGGCGGTCTCGCCCGGGAAGAACGTCAGGTTGCCGCTCGCCGCCGCGTAGTCCACCGGCGCCGCCGCGAGGTTGTCCTGGGTCGCCCAGTCGGTCGTGACCACGCGGCCGCTCGGCGCGTCGAGGGTGACGTTGAAGGTGATGTCGACGGTGCCCGAGTTGCCCTCGGTGACCGCGGCCGGGTCGTTGACCCGCAGGCGCGACAGCGGGTCGTTGTCGGTGATCGTGACGAGGCCGCTCGGGTCACCCTTGACCGCGTTCACGGCGGTGCCGAGGTCGACGGTGAAGCTCTCGTCGAACTCGTCGAGGAGGTCGCCGTTGACGTTCACGGCCACGGTCTTGCTCGTCTCGCCCGGCTGGAACACGAGGATGTTCCCCGTGGAGCCGTAGTCGCCCGGTGCGTGGGCCGAGCCGTCGGTCGTGGTGTAGCCGACGCTGACCGTCTGGCCGCTGGCGGGCGCGAGCGTGACCGGCACGAGCACCTGCGCCGAGCCCGCGTCGCCCTCGAGCACGGTCACGTCGCCGACCGCCAGGGTTGGCTCGCCGTCGTCGTCGAGGATCGTCCCGTTCCCCTGGCTATCCAAGAGGGTGGCGTGCGGGGCGTTCGAGAGGTCGAGCGAGTAGGTCTCGGTGACCTCGTCGATCAGATCGCCATTGACCGGCACCGGAACCGTCTTCGTGGTCTCGCCCGGGGCGAATGTGAGCGTTCCGCTGGTGGCGGCGAAGTCTGAAGGGGAGCCGGCCGTGGAGGGCATCGTCCCGTAGTCGACGGTGACCTGGCGCCCGCTGACCGGCGCCAGAGTGATCGTGAAGGTCGCGTTCGTCGTGCCCGTGTTGCCCTCGGTGACGGTGACGTCGTTGATCGAGAGAGCGGGAAGCGCGTCGTCGTCGGTGATCGTGCCGAGACCCTCCCCGTCGGCGATCTCGGCGTTGGCCGGGCTCGCGAGGTTGACGGTGAACGTGTCGTCGGCCTCGTCGAGGACATCTCCGTGGATCGGGACGACGACCTGGTGCATGGTCTCGCCGGCCGAGAACACGACGGTGCCGCTGGTCGCCGTGTAGTCGGCAGGCGCCGTCGCCGTGCCGTTCTCGGTCGTGTAGGCGACCGAGAGCTGCCGACCGCTCGGGACGTTCAAGCTGACGGCGAAGCTGGCGTTCACCGCTCCGGTCGCGCCTTCGGTGACGGTCGCGTTGCCGACCGAGACCTGCGGCAGCGCGTCGTCGTCGCCGATCGTCCCGTCGCCGCGGCTGTCGACGACGACGGCGTCGGTGGGTGCGCCGAGGTCGACGAAGAAGCCCTCGTCGATCTCGTCGAGAGCGTCCCCGGCGACCGGGACCGCGATCGTCTCGGTCGTGTCGCCGGGCACGAACGTGAGCGTTCCGGTCGTCGTCGCGTAGTCCGCGGCGCCTGCGGTGCCGGCGGCGGTAGTGAACGGCACGCTGACCGGCCGGCCGCTGACCGGATTGAGCGTGACCGTGAAGACGGCGTTCGTCGTCCCGGAATCGCCCTCGGTCACGGTCGCGTCTCCGATCGACAGGGCGGGAAGCGCGTCGTCGTCTGTGATGGTGCCGGTCGCGACGCCGTCGTCAACCGTCGCGTTCCCCGGGTTGGACAGCCCGAGCGTGAAGGTCTCGTCGATCTCGTCGAGCGCGTCACCGGCGACCACGACGGTGATCGTCTTCTCGGTGTCTCCCGGAGCGAACGTCAAGGTGCCCGACGCGTCCTGGAAGTCGGCAACCGCAGTGGCGCTTCCCGGGAAGGTGTCGTAGTCGACCGTGACCGTGCGGCCCGAGGCGGCGCTCAGTCCGACCGTGAACGTCGCGTCGACGCTGCCCGCGTTGCCCTCGGTGACGGTGACGTCGCCGACGGCGAGGGTTGGCTCGGGATCGTTGTCTTCGATCGTCACCTGGGCCAGGCCGTCGCCGATCGTGGCGTTGCCCGGGTTCGACAGGGTGACCGTGAACGTCTCCGGGTCCTCGTCGAGCAGATCGCCCGCGATCGGAACGTGGATGAAGCCGAATGCATCCGCGCCTCCGGCGATCGTCACCGTGCCCGTGGCCGCGGTGAAGTCGTCGGGTGCGGAAGCAGTCCCGCTCGTGACGGTGTAGGTCGCGGTGAGCGGGAGATCGGTATGGCCGACGTAGTCGACCGCCACGGCCATGCTCTCGTCGGGGGCGTCGCCCTCGACCGTGACCTCGTCCCGAATCGAGAGGACGGCAGGTGGGTCGTCGTCGGTGATCGTGCCGACGCCCTGGCCGTCGCCGATGGTCGCCGCCGTCTCGCCGGTCAAGTTGACGAAGAAGGTCTCGTCGTGCTCGTCCGGCTCGTCGCCTCGAACCGTGACGTTGACCGTCTTCGAGGTCTGGCCCGGGAGGAAGGTGAGCGTGGCGCCGCCGGGCACGTAGTCCGAGTGGCGCAAGGTGCCCTCGACGGTGTTGGCGGTGCCGTCCGCCGTCGCCCAGCCGACCGAGACGTCGCGGCCGCTGGGGGCCGAGAGCGTGACGGTGAAGGTCGCGTCGACGGTGGTTCCCAGGTCGCCTTCGGTGACGCCGACGTCGTTCGACCGTGAGCGCGGGCAGCGCGTCGTCGTCGGTGATCGTCGCGAAGCCGAGCGGGTCTCCGATGGACGCGTTCTGAGCGTTCGAGAGCGTCACGTTGACGACTTCGTCGTTCTCGTCGAGCAGGTCGCTGTTGACCTGCACGGCGAACGACCTCGTCGTCTGGCCGGGCGCGAAGATCAGGTTGCTGCTCGCGGCCGTGAAGTCACCGGGCGCCGTGGCGCTGCCGCCGTTCGTCGCCCAGTCGACGATCACCGTCTGGCCGCTCGGCGCCGACAGCGTCGCGGTGAAGACCGCGTTGACGGTGCCAGAGTTACCCTCGGTGACGCTGACGTCGCCGAGCGAGAGCGACGGCTGGGCGTCGTTGTCGACGATCGTGCCCGTGCCCTGGGCGTCGGCGATGGTCGCGCTGGAGGAGTTGACGAGGTCGACGAAGTACGTCTCCGCGGTCTCGTCGAGCAGGTCGGCGTTGACGGGCACGGTCACCTGCTTGGTCGTCTCGCCGGGGTCGAAGTCGAGCGTCCCGCTCGTCGCCTCGAAGTCCGCGGGGCTGGCTGCCGTCTCGTCCGAGGTCGCGTAGCCGACGCCGACGGGCCGGCCGCTCGGCGCGCTCAAGCTCACGGTGAAGGTGGCGTTCGTCGCGCCCGCGTCGCCCTCGGTGACCGTGACGTCGTTGATCGAGAGCGTCGGCAGCGGGTCGTCGTCGGTGATCGTGCCGAGGCCGCTGTCGTCGGTGATCGTCGCCGCGGTTGCGTTCGACAGCTCGAGCGTGAAGGTGTCGTCGCCCTCGTCGAGCTGGTCGCCGTTGACGACCACGGTCACGGACTTGGTCGTCTCGCCGGCGGCGAACGTGAGCGTGCCGCTCGTCGCGCCGAAGTCGGCCGGTGAGGTCGCGCTGCCCGGCGCGGTTGCGAAGTCGACGGTCACCTGCCGGCCGCTGACGGGGGAGAGGGTGACGGTGAAGGTGGCGTTGGTCGTGCCGGTGTGGCCCTCGGTGACGGTGACGTCGTCGACCGACAGCGCCGGCTCGGCGTCGTCGTCGGTGATCGTGCCGAGGCCGGTCGCGTCGGCGATGCGTCGCGTTGCCGGGGTTGGAGAGGTCGAAGGTGAAGGTCTCGTCGACCTCGTCGAGGGCGTCGCCGCTGACGGGGACGGTGACGGTCTTGGTGGTCTCGCCCGCGGCGAAGCTGAGGTTGCCGGTGACCGCGGCGTAGTCGCGCCCGCGATCGCGTCGGCGTCCGCGGTCGCGTAGGCGACGGTCACCTGCCGGCCGCTGACTGGTGGAGAGCGTGACGGTGAAGGTGGCGTTCGTCGTGCCCGTGTCGCCCTCGGTGACCGTGACGTCGTCGACGGACAGGGCCGGCTCGGCGTCGTCGTCGGTGATCGTGCCGAGCCCCGTGCCGATCCGCGATGGTTGCGTTGCCCGGGTTCGAGAGCGTGAGCGTGTACTGCTCGTTCGACCTCGTCGAGCAGGTCGCCGTTCACGCGCGACGGTGATCGTCTTCGAGGTCTCGTCGGGCGCGAAGGTGAGCGAGCCGGTCGTCGCGGCGTAGTCGGCGGGCGCGGTCGCCGAGTCGTCGCCCGTCGCGTAGTCGACGGTCACGGTCTGGTCGCTGGCGCTGCTCAGGCCGACGGTGAAGACGGCGTTCGTCGGTGCCCGCGTCGCCCTCGAGCACCGTCACGTCGTCGATCGAGATCGCCGGGTCCTCGACGGTCACGGCTGCGGGTCGCGGGCGTCGGATCCTCGTTGCCCGCGGCGTCGACGGCCTTCACCTGGAAGGTGTGCGCGCCGAGGGCGAGCGTGTGCGAGACCGGCGACGTGCAGGGCGCGAACGCGGCCGCCGTCGAGGCTGCACCGGAAGCCGGCTCCGGCCTCGCTCGCGAAGGTGAACGTCGCTCCCCTCCTGGTAACGGTGCCGCTGGGCCCGTCCACGGTCGTGTCGGGCGCGATGGTGTCGACCGTCCACAGGCGCTCGGACGGGGTCTGGTCGGTGTTGCCGAGCGGGTCCCTGGCGCGCACCTGGAAGGTGTGCGCACCCTCGGACAGCCCGGTGTAGCCGGCCGGCGAGACGCACGGCGCGAAAACCGCGCCGTCGAGGCTGCACTCGAAGCTCGCGCCCGGCTCGCTCGAGAATGCGAACCCGGCCGACGAGCTCGGCGTCGGGCCCTGCGGGCCGCCGTCGATCGCGGTCTCGGGCTCCCCGGTGTCGATCGTCCAGTCCCAGGTCGCGGGCGACGCGTCCGTGTTGCCGACGTCGTCGGTCGCGCGCGCGGCGAACGTGTGCGCGCCGTCGCCCAGGTCGGGGTACGTCGTCGACGCCGGGCAGGAGAGCCAGGCGCCGCCGTCGAGGCTGCACTCGAACGTGGCGCCGGCCTCGGCGGCGAGCTGGAACGTCGCCGAGGTCTGGTTGGTCGGGTCCGCGGGCCCGTCGATGATGGACGTCTCAGGTGCGGTGACGTCGATCGTCCAGGCGTGGGCCGCCGACGTGGCGTCTGCATTGCCGGCCTCGTCGGTGGCCCACACCTCGAACGTATGCGTGCCCGGGTCGAGCTCGTCGTACAGGGCCGGAGACTGGCACGTGGTGGGGGACGTGCCGTCCAGGCTGCACTCGAAGCTGGAGCGGGGCTCGCTCGCGGAGAAGATGAACGAGATGGTGTCTTGGTTGGTGCGAATCGGGTGAGTCGAGTCGATCGTGGTCTGCGGCGCCGTCACGTCGACCGTCCAGGTGTCCGTGTCGGCCGCGCCGGTGTTGCCGGCCGGGTCGGTCGCGCGCACCGAGAAGGTGTGCGTGCCTTCGGCCAGGCCCGTGTACTGCTTCGGCGAGGTGCAGGTCTCGTAGGCGCCGCCCTCGATGCTGCAGTCGAAGGTGGCGCTCTCGTCTGCCGTGAAGGTGAACGAGGCGTCGGTGAGGTTTGTCGGGTCGTTGGGCCGCGAGCCGATCGTGGTGACGGGCGGCGTGGCGTCGACTGTCCAGGCGTGGCTCGCAGGGCTCGCGTCCGTGTTGCCGGCGACGTCGGTCGCGCGGACGAGGACGGTGTGCGGGCCGTCGGCCAGCCCGCTCAGCAGGAGCGGGGAGGTGCAGTCCGCGTATGCGTCCGAGTCGACCTTGCACTCGAAGTCGGCGCTCGGCTCGCTCGAGAAGGCGATCGACGCCGAGCGGCTCGAGGTCAAGGCGGGCGGTGCCGGGCCGATCGCCGTGTCCGGCGCGGTCGCGTCGATCGTCCACGTGCGAGCGGCGGCCGGATCCTCGACGTTCCCCGCCTCGTCGGTCGCGCGCACCTGGAACGTGTGCGAGCCGTCGTCGAGTCCCGTGTACTCCGAGGGCGACGAGCAGGCCGCGAAGGCCGCGGCGCCGAGCCGGCACTCGAAGGTCGCGCCGGCCTCGGACGAGAAGCTGAGCGTGGCGTCCCGAACGTTGACCAGCCCGCTGGGGCCGTCGACGCTCGTCGCCGGCGGTGTCGTGTCGATCACCCAAGCGAAGCTCGCCGGCGTGTCGTCGGCGTTGCCGGCGGCGTCGGTGGCGAAGACCTCGAAGGTGTGCGCGCCCGGCGCCACGTCCACGTATCCGTGCGGCGAGGTGCACGGCTGGAGGGCGCCGGCGTCGAGTCGGCACTGGAAGCTCGAGTTGCCCTGGCTCGAGCCGAAGCTGAAGGACGGCGACGTGTCGTTGGTCGGGTCTTCAGGCTGGTCGGTGATCGTCGTCTCGGGCGCGGTCGTGTCGACGATCCAGCTGCGCGACGCGGGAGAGAGGTCGAGGTTGGTCGCGAGATCGATCGCCCGGACCTCGAACGTGTGTGAGCCCTGCGAAAGGCCCGCGTAGCCCTGCGGGGACTCGCAGCTCTGGAAGGCGTCGTCGTCGATGCGGCACTCGAAGGTCGAGCTCTCGTCTGCAGAGAAGCCGAAGCTCGCGGCGAGGCTGCTCGTCGGCCCCTCAGGCCCGGAGTCGACGCTGGTCTGGGGCGCGACGGTGTCGACGGTCCAGGTCCGGCTCGCCGGGGCCGGGTCGCGGTTGCCCGCGGCGTCGACTGCGCGCACCTCGAGCGTGTGCGAGCCCTGGGTGAGGCCGGTGTATTCCCTTGGCGAGGTGCACGCCGCGAAGAGCTCTCCGTCGAGGCTGCACTCGAAAGTCGCGAGCGGGTCGTCCGGGGAGGTGAGCTCGAACGTCGCGGAGGTGCTCGGCGTCGGGCCGCTCGGGCCTGACTCGATCGCCGTGTCGGGCGCGCCCGTGTCCACCGTCCAGGCGCGAGTGTCCGGAGAGGGGTCGACGTTGCCGGCGGGATCGGTCGCCTGCACCGCGAAGCTGTGCGGGCCGTCGGCCAGCGCGGTCAGCGCCTGCGGCGAGGTGCAGTCCGCGAAGTCGCCGCCGTCCACGCTGCACTCGAACGTGGAGTCTTGCTCGCTCGACGAGAAGGCGAAGCTCTCGGTGGTCGAGGAGACCGAGCCGCTCGGGCCTGGTGCGCCGATCGTGGTCTCCGGAGCGGTCCCGTCGACTGTGACGCTCGGCTGTGTCGTCGGAGCCGGGAAGGTCTCCGTCGGCGAGAACAGCTCGGTCGTCCAGGTGTGCGCCCCCTCGGTCGCTGCCTGGGCGGAGAAGGTCACGGACAGCGTTGCGCCGGGGCAGACCTCGTTCGTCGTTGCCGCCGGGCTGCGCAGGTTGATCGCATCTCCGGCGAGGAGCGCGCCGTCGGCCTCCCAAACGCCGCCGGTGCAGGCGCCGGCGCCGGTGGCTGCCGCGCTCACCGTGACCTCGCTGACCGTGAACCCGGTCGGGATTCCGACGCGGGCACGATGCGCCGAGCTCTGCGAGGTGGCGGCGTTCGTCAGCTGGACGGTGTAGGTGTGCGTCCCGGGCTGGACGAGCACCGGGGAGATGCTCGCCGTGAACGCGTCGCCCTGCAGCCCGGCAGCCCCCGAAGGGAGAAGGAGCGCGAGAGCTGCGAGAGGCAGCGCGGCGTAACGCGTCATCCGGTCACCGTCGGGATCGCGACCACGGCCGCAACGAGGAGCGACGCGATCCCGGCGACCGCGATATCGAGGCGGTGCCCGTCGACGAAGTTGGCGACCTGCTCGGCCCGGTAGTGCGCCTCGACGGCGAGCAGCCGCTCGAGAGCGACCAGCGGCAGCGCGGCCAGGAGCAGGAAGACGACCGCGAGCGTGGCCGCGGAGATCATGAGGACGCGCACGGCCGGCGAGGTCAGGAGGTCACGTTTGCCCCCGGCCTTCGGGGCGGCGGGCACCGCGGCGCCCGGAGCCCGCTCCGTCTCGAGCGTCAGCGTCGGCGGAGTCGACGGCGGGGCGAACCCGCCTGCGCTGTCGAACTGATTCACGCGCGCACGCGTACGCGAGGCCTTCTTGCGGGCTGCCGCGGCGCGGGCCTTCGCCTTCGCGCGGGCCTTCGCCTGCGCCTTTGCTCTTGCTGTCGCCTTCGCCGTGGCCAGAGCCTTCGCCTTCGCCTTCGCCGTTGCCGTCGCGTTGGCCTTCGGCGCAGCCGGCGGCGGGGTGACCTTCGGCTTCACCACCACGGCCGGAGGCGCGGGCGGGGGAGGCGGAGGCGGCGGCGGCGGCGGAGGCGGCGGCGGTGCCGGCGGCTTCGGCTTCGGCTTCGGCGGCGGAGGCGGCGGAGCAGGATCCGGCGTGGGAATGGTCGTGGTCGGCGGCGGCGACGGATCCGCGGGCGGAGGCGGAGGGGGCAGCGTTCCCTGGGCAAGCGCGTTCGTGCTTGCGAAGCCGAGCAGGCCGACGGTGACGAGAGCCGCCACGGTCATGGCAGCTCTCAGCGCGCAGAGTCGTCGCCGCATGGACGACGCGTGCGCGCGCTCAACCTCAGCGTTATCGGCCCCCACCGATTCCCCCACCTTCATGGAACTACCTACGAGAGCTTCACCTTACGTCGATAAAGCTGAATCTCCAATAGGCCGAACGGCCTATTGACGGGGCTCGTCGGTAGGGTCGTTGAAATGGACATCGAAGTCCGCACACCGCAGCCCGACGAGGTCCGGCGCTTCCTCGACACGGGCGTCAAAGCGTTCTCGGAAGAGTTGCGAGGCGAGGACGCCGAGCGCGACGAGCTCGTCCTCGAGCGCGAGCGGATGTTCGCCGCCTACGACGGCCAGACGATGGTCGCCACCGCGGCGGACTTCGGCCTGACGCTGACCGTCCCCGGCGGCGAGCTGCCGGCCGCGGGCGTCACGCTGGTGGGCGTCCTGCCCACGCATCGCCGCCGCGGGATCCTCAACCAGCTGATGCGCGCCGAGATCGACGCGATCGTCGCGCGGGGCGAACCGCTCGCGATCCTCTGGGCGTCGGAGGAGTCGATCTACGGACGCTACGGCTACGGGATCGCCACGCTGCGCGCTTCGATCGAAGCCGAGCGCGACCGCATGCGCTTCCGCGGCGACCCGGAGCCCGTGGGTCGCGTACGACTGATCGACGAGGAGGAGGCGGCCCGCGTCCTGCCGCCCATCTACGAGCGCGTCCGCCGGGAGACGCCCGGGATGTTCGCGCGCAGCGAGGCGTGGTGGCGCAACTACCGACTGCCGGACCCCGAGCACCACCGTCACGGAGCGGGGCCGCGCTACTTCGCGGTGCTCGACCTCGACGGCGTCGACGAGGCCTACGCCCGCTACCGCGTGAAGGACGACTGGAAGGACGGCGTCTCCGTCTCGTCGCTGCGGGTGATCGAGGCCATCGCCGCCTCGCCGCTCGCCGACCGCGAGCTCTGGCGCTACCTCTTCGGCGTCGACCTCGTCCACAAGATCGAGGCGTGGCAGGTGCCCGTCGACCACCCGTTGTTCCTGCTCGTGACCGAGCCCCGCCGTCTTCGCCTGCGCACGGGCGACGGGCTCTGGCTACGGATCGTCGACGTCGAGCGCGCGCTGGCCGGCCGCTCGTACGCGGCGAAGGCGAGCGTCACGTTCGAGCTGACCGACTCCTTCCTCGCGGGAAACGCCGGCACGTGGCGACTCGAGGCCTCCGGCGGCGAAGCGCAGGTCACGCGAACGGACTCGAACGGCGAGTTGCGGCTCGACACCGTCGACCTGGGCTCCGCTTACCTGGGCGGGTTCACGTTCTCGCAGCTGGCGCGTGCTGGCCGTGTCGAGGAGCTGAGCGAGGGCGCGGTCGAGCGGGCCGACGCGCTCTTCCGAACGGCGTCCGCGCCGTGGTGTCCCGAGATCTTCTAACGGTCGGCGGGCGGAGGCCCGGTCTTCCTGCGCGGCAGCTTCCGCTTCTTCTGCTCGGCGCGTTGCCGCAGCTCGTCGAGAAAGCGGGCGGTGTCCTTCTGTAGCTCCTCGGAGGTGAAATCGCCGGGCGGAGGCTTGCGCCCGGCGGCGCGCGCTCCCTCGGCAGGCTTCCTCGACTCCTCCTCCATCTCGACGAGTAGACGCGCATGCGCGAGGACGCTTGCGGCGAGCGGCTGCGCATCTCCGCTCTTTGCACGAAATTCCCGCGAGCACGAACCAGCCGCTGTGGTCGGCTATCGTTATGCCCGCCAGGGCGGTTAGCTCAGTTGGGAGAGCACCAGCTCGACAAGCTGGGGGTCACTGGTTCGAGCCCAGTACCGCCCACACAGAGAAACCCCCGCAGCGGCGGGGGTTTCGTCGTTAGAGGAAAACTCGCGGGTTCGCCGGCGCTACGCACCCTGGCGCGCGCGCCGCTTCCAGACGGCGCGTCGTCTCTTCCAGGAAGCTCTCGAGGTCGTCGGCCAGAAAGCCGCGTGGCCGCGAATCGGCCCCGCAGGGAAGCACGCGCGCGAGACCTTTCATTGGCGGGTGCCGCTGATCCAGCACTCAAGTGAGCCCGTACAAAGACCGACTATGCGAGAAGGGATTCATGAGAGCCTGGGGAAGCTCGCGTACAATCAACCAGCCCGGCTTTGCGGCCGACTCCCCTTGCCGGGGCTCCGAGAACCAAGGACGGAGAGGCCGTGAAGAGACCAAGCCGGTGAACGCCGCACGCACAATTCTGATCTGCGAGGACGAGGCCGCCCTGCGCGAGCTCGTTCGGGTTTCGCTGGGCTCAGGCTTCGGCTTCCTCGAGGCCGAGGACGGGCCTGCGGCGCTCGAGCTCGCGAAACGGCACCGGCCGGACGTGGTCGTGCTCGACCTTATGCTCCCCGGCTTGAGCGGCCTCGACGTGCTCGCACAGCTCCGCGCCGACGAGAATGGGCACAGACTGCCCGTCGTGGTGATCAGCGCCTGGGGCGACGCGCGCGACGAAGCCTTCGCCGCCGGCGCCGATCGCTTCGTGCTGAAGCCGTTCATTCCGGACGACCTGCGCGCCGTTGTCGAGGAGCTCGTGCCGTGAGACTCCGCTCGCTTCCGCTGGCCGCTCGCACCGTTTTCGCCACCGTCCTCGTGGGAGGACTGGTCGCGACCGTCTTCATCGTGATGCTGCTCGCCGTTTCCGAGCTGCGCAAGGCGGAGCGTCGCGAAGCCCGCTCGAAGGACGTGACAGTCGCGACACTTGCACTCGAGAAGCTGGTGCTGGACATGCAATCCGGCGTCCGCGGCTTCGTGTTCACCGGAAGCGATCGCCTGCTCGCGCCGCTTACCACCTCTCGCCGCCAGCTCCCGCAGCAGCTCGACGAGCTGGAGCGGCTGGTCGCTGACAGCCCCGAGCAGCGCAGGCGCGTCAGGGCGCTCGGACGTGAGATCACCGACTATCGCGACATCTACGCGCTTCCGGTCGTGAACATCGCGCGCGAGGACCGCGCCGCAGCGGCATCTCCCGCGGCGGTAACCGAAGACAAGCGTCTGATCGACGCGATTCGCAATCGCTTCAGCACGCTGCTCGAAGCGGAGGAGCAGCTTGCGGCCAAGAGCGCCAAGTCCGCCGACGACCGGTGGACCGCCGCCCTCGTGCTCGGGATCGGCGGACTGGTCGCGCTCGCGGCGGCCATGCTCGCGTTCGGGATCTACCTCGCCCGCTCGATCGCCCGTCCCGTGCGCGAGGTCTCGGAGGCCGCCACCCGCCTGGCCGACGGACACCTCGAGCAGCGCCTGAAGGAGGGCGGCCCCGGAGAGGTCGGCGAGCTCACGCGCGCCTTCAATGCGATGGCCGAGAAGCTCGAGCGGAACCGGGACGAGCTCCGGGCCCAGAACCAGCAGCTGCGCGAGAGCGAGCGGCTCAAGTCCGAGCTCGTCAGCGTCGTCTCGCACGAGCTGCGCACACCGCTCGCGAGCGTGCTCGGATTCACGAGCCTCCTGCTGACCCGAGACTTCGACGAGGAGACCCGGCAGCGCTACCTCGGCATCGTCGACGCCCAGGCGCGCCGGCTCGGCTCGCTGATCGACGACTTCCTCGACGCGCGCCGGCTCGAGCAGGGCAAGCTGGAGCTCTCCCGTGAGCGGATCGAGCTCGGCCCGCTCCTGCGCGAGCAGGCGGAGCTGTTCTACGGCCAGAGCGACCGCCACCGGTTGACGCTCGAGCTACCGCCGGAGCCGCTGGCGGTCCGCGGCGACCGCAACCGGCTGGCCCAGGTGATCGGCAACCTGCTCTCGAACGCGATCAAGTACTCGCCGGAGGGCGGCGTCGTCGAGCTCGTCGGCGAGGGTGAGAACGGCAAGATCCGCGTCGCGGTGCGAGACCAGGGCGTCGGCATCCCCGACGACCAGCAGTCACAGATCTTCACCCGGTTCTTCCGCGGCGACGCGGCCGCCAGCGGCATCGGCGGTACCGGCCTCGGCCTGGCGGTCTCGCGGGAGATCGTCGAGGCGCACGGAGGCAGGATCGGGTTCACCAGCGCGGAACGAGAGGGTTCGACGTTCTGGCTCGAGCTTCCGGCCGCCGCAGAGCAGGGGAAGGAGACGTGATGAAGCGCACATTGCAGCTCGGAATCGCCCTCGGCGGGCTCGCGCTCTTCGTGGTCGCCGCGGCGCCGGCCTCGCAGGCGCTCGAGCGCCCGGGCACGATCCGGATCACGACGCGCGAGGTCGCGAGTCGCGTCTTCGACCACGGCCCGCGCGGGCGCGGCCCAGGCGACGTCGAGGTGAGCCGCTCGCTTCTCTACAACAAGGGCCTGACCCCGAGGGCGATCGGCCACGGCGAGGTCGTCTGCATCTTCACGGGCAGGCGCTCACGCGTCTGCAACGGCACCTACTTCCTTCCCCGCGGCAAGGTCATGGTCACCGGCGCGCTCGTGTTCAGACAGTTCTACGAGTTCGCGGTGGTCGGTGGGACCGGGATCTACAACAACGTGCGAGGCACGCTGACCGTGACCTCGATCCGGCCCAAGCCTCGGCGCGACATCCTCACCTTCCGGCTCGTCGTCTAAACCTTCACCCGAAAGGGTGATGAGACCGCACGGCGATCGCGGGAGAATCGAGCAGCCTCGTGATCGACGACCTGCCGCTCAGCCCGGAGCTCGTGCTCGTGTCGCCGCCCGAGCTGGCGCGGCAGGCTCGCGCGGCGCTGCCCGATCCGCCGGCACCTGCCGCTCGGGTCGAGCACGGCCTGAGCCGCGGCGAGGTCGCGACGGTCTACGCGGTCACGCTCGCAGTCACGCTCGTGCCGCTCGCGCTGACGCTGCTGGCGCTTCCCCACCGGTCGTAGCGACATCCGCAGCTAGCGTCAGTCCCGTGGCCGACGCAGTCGTGATCGGGTCCGGGCCCAATGGGCTCGTCGCTGCCAACCTCCTGGCGGATGCCGGCTGGGAGGTCGAGGTGCTGGAGGCCGAGCCGCAGCCCGGCGGCGCCGTCCGCACCGCCGAGCTGACCGAGCCGGGCTACCGCCACGACGTCTTCAGTGCGTTCTACCCGCTGGCGGCAGCCTCGCCGGTCATCCGCGCGTTCGAGCTCGAGCGCCACGGCCTCGTCTGGAAGCGCGGTCCGCTCTCGCTCGCGCACCCGGAGCGGGACGGCAGCTGCGCGGTCATCTCACTCGATCCAGCCGAGACCGCCGCGTCGCTCGACGCCTTCGCGCCGGGCGACGGGGAGGCGTGGCTCGGGCTCTACGAAACCTGGGATCGCATCGGCGAGGCCTTGCTCGAGGCGATCGTGACGCCGTTCCCGCCCGTGCGCGCGGGCGCGAGGATCGCGGCCGGCCTGGGCCGCGGCGAGCGGGTCCGGTTCCTGCGGACGATGGCGCTCCCGGTTCGGCGCTTCGCGGAGGAGCACTTCCGCGGCGAGGGCGCCGCGCGCCTGCTCGCGGGGAACGCGCTCCACGCCGACCTGACGTCGGACGTCCCGGTCGGCGGATTCTTCGGCTGGCTGCTCTGCTGCCTGGCCCAGAGCGTCGGCTTCCCCTGCCCGGAGGGCGGTGCAGGCCAGCTGACACGGGCGCTGGTCGACCGTCTGGAGTCACGCGGTGGCCGCGTGCGCTGCGGGGCCGCCGTCGAACGCGTGGTCGTCCGCGGCGGCCGCGCCGTCGGCGTGATCGTGGAGGGCGGGGAGGAGGTCCCGGCGACACGAGCGGTGCTCGCAGACGTCGCCGCCCCGGCGCTCTATCTCCGGCTCCTGCCGCGCGAGCACGTCCCCACGCGCGTGCTCGAGGACATCCGCCGCTTCCAGTGGGACAACGCGACGGTCAAGGTCGACTGGGCGCTCGACGGCCCGATCCCCTGGGAGGCGCCCGACGCGGCCAGGTCCGGAGTCGTCCACGTGGTCGAGGGCCTCGACGAGCTCAGCATCCAGGCGAGCCAGCTCGCCCGCAGGGTGATCCCGGCCACGCCCTTCCTCATTCTCGGCCAGTACGCGGCGGCCGACCCCGGTCGCGCTCCGCCGGGGAAAGAGGTGGCGTGGGCTTACACACACGTGCCGCAGGAGGTTCGCGGCGACGCGGGCGGCGGCCTGACCGGCCGCTGGGACGAGCGCGAGACGGAGATCTTCGTCGGGCGGATGGAGGATCAGGTCGAGTCGCTCGCGCCGGGGTTCCGGGAGCTGATCCGCGCTCGGCACGTGCACACGCCTCGCACGCTGGAGGCGGACAACAGGAACCTGGTCGGCGGGGCCGTCGGCGGTGGTACCGCGCAGCTCCACCAGCAGCTGATCTTCCGGCCGACCCCGGGTCTGGGCCGGCCCGAGACTCCTGTTCCGGGCCTCTACCTGGCGTCGGCATCGGCGCACCCGGGCGGCGGCGTCCACGGAGCGCCCGGTGCGATCGCGGCTCGGGCCGCGCTCCATGCCGGTCGCGCGCGGCGGCTGGCGTTGGGTCTGGCGGGTGCGGCCGGGGCGGCTGCGCTCCTGCGTCGCGTGCGGTAGCCTCGCGCTTCCGTGGCGACGCTCGGCGAGTTGATGACGCGCGAGATCCTCGAGGTGGCACCCGAGGACACGCTCGGCCAGGCGGCCGAGGCGATGGTCGAGCGCGGCGTCGGCTCCGCCGTCGTCAGCGACTTCGGTCGCCTGATCGGGATCCTGACCGAGCGTGACCTGCTGAGGGCGGTCGCCGGCCGCGTGCACTCGAGCGAGGCGCGGGTCCGCGAGTGGATGACGTCCGATCCCGTCACCGCCACCCAGTCGACCGAGCTGAAGGAAGCCGCCGAGACGATGCTCGAGCAGGGCTTCCGTCACCTCCCGGTCGTCGACGACGACCGGGCAATCGGCATCGTGAGCATCCGCGACGTGGTCGAGTGGACCGTGCGCGGCGACTCGGCTTAGGCGGCGAAGCTGCGCCGGATGGCGCGGAGCGCGGACTCACGCTGCACGAAGGCCCGCACCACGTCGGGGTCGAACTGCTGCGCCGACTGGCTCAGGATCTCCCGGCCGGCCGCCTGCCAGCTACCTGCCGGCCGGTAGGGCCGGTCGCTCGTCATCGCGTCGAGCGTGTCGGCCACGGCGAAGACGCGCGCGGCGAGCGGGATCTCGGTGCCGCCGAGCCCGTCCGGATAGCCGTCGCCGTCCCAGCGCTCGTGATGCGAGCGGACGACGCGTAGCCCCTCGCCCTGCAGGAACGCAACGCCGCCCAGCACCTGCTCGCCGAGCACGGTGTGCGTCTCCATCAGCCGCCGCTCGCGGTCGTCGAGCGGCTTCGGCTTGCCGAGGATGTCGTCGGGAATGCCGATCTTGCCAACGTCGTGGAGCAGGAAGCCGTACTCGGTGCTGGGGTCCTCGAGCAACCCGGGCGCCAGCTCGGCCGCCAGCTCGACGGCGTAGCGCTGAACGCGCTGCGAATGCTCGCGTGTGCCCGTGTCCTTGGACTCGAGCGCGCTCGCGAGCGCGGCGACCGTCTCGCGGTAGGCGTTCTGGACCAGGACGCGCTGCCCGCGCTCGATCTCCAGCAGGTGCCGGAGATCCTGGGCGTAGAGGAGCATCTGCTCGTCCTCGCGACCACGGCGCTGTGCGCGGAACGGGACGCCGAAGCGGCCGCCGGCGAGGCGCTCCACCATCGAGAGCAGCTCGAGCGGGCTGAAGGGCTTGCGCAGGAAGGCGTCCGCACCCGCGCGGTCGGCCTGGGTCTGGGTGCCGGCCTCGGACCCGCTGAGGAGCACGACGGCGACGTCGCGCGTGGCGGGATCGTCCTTGAGCGCACGGCAGAGCTCCAGGCCGCTCATGCCCGGCATGCTCACGTCCAGCACGAGCACGTCCGGCCGGCGGAGCGCGATCCGCTCCACAGCGACGCGCGCGCTGTCGGCCTCGTCCACCTCGAAGTCGAAGACTTCGCAGGTCGTGCGAACGAGAGCCCTCAGGCCTGGATCGTCGTCAACGAGCAGCAACCTCACCGTGAACCCCCTTGCACGTTGCCGCTCTCCATTTCGGCCGTGCGGCCGAAACCCTTTAGCCCCTGTTTCTCCCTCTATCCAGTGTCGGTCAGAGGTCGTCCCGCCTCAGTTTGCACGCCCACCGCCTTCTTCAGCACCTCGAGCGCGTCGTCTTTCCGACCGGCCGACTCGAGCAGCTCCGCGAGGCGCGAGTAGGAGTGGACGAGATAACGGTTCGGAGCGACCTCGAGCAGCTCTGCCGAGAGCTCGTACAGCTCGATCGCCCGCTCGCTTTCCCCGATCTGAGCGTAGATCTCGGCCAGGAGCGCATAGGAGCGACCGGCATCCTGCGGATCCGAGTCGGCGAGCTCGCCGGAGATGCGCATCGCGAGTGACGCGGCCTCCTCGCGATGGCCGAGCTTGGCCAAGGCGCGGGCCTCCTCCAGCGAGAAGATGGCGTGCTCGAGCCCGTTCCCCGTGTCGCCGAGGAGCTCGCTGGCCTTGCGCGCGAGCTCGAGGCCCTCCTCCGCGTTGCCCCTGTCGATCTCGATGTGCGCCAGGAGCTGATGCGCGCGCGCCGTGTGGTAGGTGTGCTCGGTCAGCTCGAGGATGTCGAGCGCCTTCCGCGCGTACCGCGCCGCCGCGCGGCTGTCATTCCGCAGCGCGTGCAGCCGGGACTGCGACCAGAACAGGCGCGCGTGAAGCAGCGGATCGCGCGAGTCCTGGATCCGCGCGAGAGTCTCGCCGAGCAGCTCTTCGGCCCTGGAAAAGCTGCCGCTGTCGATCAGCGCATTGGCCAGCAGGACCGAGAAGCGGATGACGTCGATGAAGTCGTCCCGCTCGCGGGCCCGGCCGAGTGACGCCTCGAAGACACCGATCGCCGACTCGAGCTCGCCCACCATCGCGTACGCCCGGCCGAGCGTGTCCGCGGCCGCAACGTCCTCGCGAGCCGTTATCGGGAGCGCGCGGGCCGCCTCGAGCCGCTCCACGGCGCCGTGCGGGTCTCCTGCGCGAAACGCGAGCTGGCCGAGTCCGGCCAGAGCTCGCGCCTGCTCGTCCGGCGTTGCCGCCTGCTCGAGCGCTTCGGTGAAGAGGTGCTCCGCCGTCTCGCGGTCGTCGAGCCGCATCGCGACATCCGCGGCGACGAGCTCGTCCTGTTCCACGAGCGCGCGTTCCCGCCCGGTCGCGAGGTAGTCCTCGCTCACCGCCAGACGCCGGCCCATCTCCCGCAGCAGCTGGAGCGAGGGAATCCGGTCGCCCGCCTCGATGCGCGAGATGTAGGCGGGCGAGCAGCCCGGGAACGAGAGCTGGCGCTGGCTGAGCCCGGCGCGGTCGCGTGCTTCCTTCAAACGGCGACCGACAGCCGCAGGATCGTCGACGTGCGTTGACTTGAGTCTTGGCAATTCTATACTCCTGTTTCCTGCGGCCCAGCCGGGCCGAATCGACCGAAGGGCGGTCCACAAGTGACCCGTTTCACCCTGCTCGCGTTCGGGCTGACTTTCCTGGCGGCGTTTGTCGGCTACGGGCCCGTCTGGCCCTAGTCGGCACGCTCAATCCTAGACGGAGGATCGGCGTTCCTGCCAGGGGTTCACTCGGATGGGTGACGCGGCATCGTGGCGACGTTGCCGAAAGTAAACATTCAGTCATCCGGTGATGGGCTCGCCACGGCCCCGCAGTCCGTGGCGAGCCGACTCCTTTTCTCCGAGACGGCGAGCGCCCGGCTGTGTGAGCCGGGCGCTCGTCCGTTGGAGACAGGTGGTGGGTTAGCTCTCGGAGATCTCTTCGACCATGCGGCCGGTTTCCGAGCTGTCGGCGTGCTCGGCCACGTCGGCCTGGGCCAGGACGCCGACGAGGCGGCCGTCCTCCCCGACCACCGGCAGCCGGCGAACCTGATGCTTCGCCATCAGCCGCAGCGCTTCGTCCAGGCCCTGCTGTGGATCGATCGTGATCACGTCGGTCGAGGCGATCTCCCGCACCGACGTCGACTGCGGATCCCGGCCCTCCGCGATCACCCGCGTGACGATGTCGCGGTCGGTGACAGTGCCGACCAGCACGTCTCCCTCGACGACCGGCGTCAGCCCGACGTCCTCGTCCTTCATCATCTTGGCGGCATCGGCCACGGGCTTGTCCGCGTCGATCGCGCACGGATTGCTCGTCATTGCCTCGCGAACGCTCGTGCTCATTGCTACCCCCTCGGTCGCTGTGTGCGTGTTCGGGGCTACCCGAGCGCAGACCGGACGAAACGGTGCATGCTGGACACGTGCACCTCGATGTCGTGGCAGGCGAGATTCGCGCGCTGGCGCTGACGCTCCCCGAGGTCTACGAGGACAGTCCCTGGGGCAACCCCGTCTTCAAGGTGGCGGACAACCGCATGTTCGCCTCGATGTCCCAGACGGATGAGGTCGTCCGCCTCACCGTCAAGCTGACGGCCGAGGAGCGCGGGATGGCGATGCTCCTGCCCTTCGTCGAGAAGGCGAAGTACGTCGGCCGTTACGGGTGGGTAACCGCGCTGGTGCGCGACGAGGAGTCGCTCGAGGCGGCGCTCGAGTGGCTGCGCGAGAGCTACTGGCTGCGCGCGCCCGAGCACCTTCGGCACGCGGTCGAAGCCGACGACTAGTCGGCGCCGGGGTCGTCGGTCGCGGTGCCCTGCTCTTCCTCGGGATCGGGGATCGGCGACCCCTCGATCTCCTCGTTTCGGTCGTCCTCGCGCGGGTTTGACTCGGTGGTCTGCTCAGTATCCTTGGCTTCCATGAAGGTGCTTCTTCCCGACTCGAGCGAACTCGAACTCCCTGACGGCGCAACGGGCCTCGACGCCGCGCGTGCGATCGGGCCGAAGCTCGCCCGGGAGGCTGTGCTGTTGCGCTCGAACGGCGCCGTCCAGGACCTGCGCCTGCCGCTCCAGGACGGTCAGAAGATCCAGATCCTGACCACACGGGACAAGGACGACCCTGACGCGCTCTACGTCCTGCGCCACTCCGCCGCGCACCTGCTCGCGGAGGCGGTGCGCCGCCTGTACCCGGGCACGAAGGTCGCGATCGGCCCGCCGATCGACAACGGCTTCTACTACGACTTCGAGTTCCCCGAGCCGATCGGCGAGGACGCCCTCGAGCGGATCGAGGAGGAGATTCGCAAGGAGCTGTCGGAGGGCCGCGCCTGGGATCGACGCGAAGTGTCCGCGGAGGAGGCGAAGCGCTTCTTCTCCGGGCAGGGCGAGGACTACAAGGTCGAGCTCGTCGACACCGCCGACGGCCAGATCTCCTTGTACACGCAGGGGGACTTCACCGACCTTTGCCGTGGCCCGCACCTGCAGAACTCCGGGCCGATCAAGGCGCTCAAGCTGACCGGACTCGCCGGCGCGTACTGGCGCGGGGACGAGAAGAACACGCAGCTGACGCGCATCTACGGCACCGCCTTCTTCGACCAGGCTGCCCTCGACGCCCATCTCGCCCGGCTCGAGGAAGCCCGGCGTCGCGACCACCGCCGGCTCGGCGTTCAGCTCGACCTGTTCCACCTCGCCGAGGCCTCCCCGGGCTCGCCGTTCTGGCATCCGCGCGGGATGGTGATCTGGAACGAGCTGGAGGACCTCCGCCGGCGCGAGAACGCGCGGCGCGGCTACTCCGAGGTGAAGACGCCGCTCCTGTACGACGTCGACACGTACGTCACGTCGGGCCACTACGAGAACTACGAGGAGAACATGTTCTTCGTCCAGGGGCACGAGGACGAGAAGCCGCTTGCGCTCAAGCCGATGAACTGCCCGGGACACATGCTGCTGTTCGGCAGCCGGCTGCGCTCCTATCGCGACCTGCCCGTGCGCTACGCCGAATCGTCGACCCTGCATCGAGACGAGCGCGGAGGCACCCTGCACGGCCTCCTCCGCGTCAAGCACATCACCCAGGACGACGCGCACGTCTTCGTCACGGAGGATCAGATCCAGCCCGAGATCGACGCGATGATCGAGTTCGCGCGAGACCTCTACGACCTGTTCGGCGTCGCGCCGCGGGCCGAGCTCTCGACCCGGCCGGAGAAACGACTCGGAACCGACGAGCAGTGGGACCGCGCCGAGGGCGCGCTCGAGCAGGCGCTGAAGCGACATGGGATGGAGTACGTCGTCAGCCCGGGGGAGGGCACGTTCTACGGGCCGAAGATCGATCTCCACATGACCGACGCGCTCAGCCGCAGCTGGCAGATGGGGACGATCCAGCTCGATTACCAGATGCCCATGCGTTTCGGCCTCACCTACATGGGCGCCGACAACGCGGAGCACCACCCTGTCGTCATCCACCGAGCGCTGCTCGGCTCGCTCGAGCGCTTCATCGGGATCCTCGTCGAGCACTACGGCGGGGCGTTCCCGCTCTGGCTGGCACCCGTACAGGTTCGCGTGCTGCCGGTCGGCGAAGGGCACCGGGAAGGCGCCCGGGAGATCGCCGAGGAGCTCCGGGCGGCCGGCCTGCGGGTCGACGTCGACGAGCGCGACGAGACCGTCGGCAAGCGGATTCGGGAAGGCGAGGTCGACAAGGTCCCGTACGTGGTGGTCTACGGCGACCGCGAGTCGCGCGAGTCGCTCGCGGTGCGCGAGCGCGGCGGCGCCCAGTCGACGAAAACCCTCGAAGAGCTCCGCGACGAACTGCTTGCTACGCTGTCCGCCTGGCAAGCAGGAGCGAGCCGTTCCTCACCTCCCGAGCTGAACAGCTCCGGCGAGGTTCAACCGACCGGGTGACGAGGTTCACGGGCCGCTGCCGCTTGCTGCAGTCTTGTCGTCGTCCAGGGAGGAACAAGCGAGCTTGGTGAAGCGTCTTTGAGGCCACGGAGAAGGGTCGAGCCCGATCGGACCCCGATCCCGCAGGTGCGGATCAACGACGCGATCCGCGTCCCGCAGGTGCGGCTGATCGACGAGGACGGCGCGCAGATCGGCGTGAAGCAGACGCCGGAAGCGCTCGAGTATGCGTTCGGCAAGAACCTCGATCTCGTCGAGATCGCGCCGCAGGCGCAGCCGCCCGTCGCCCGCGTCATGGACTACGGGAAGTACCGGTACGAGCAGGAGCAGAAGGCCAAGCTGGCGCGCAAGCACCAGTCCCAGGTTCACGTCAAGGAGATCAAGTTCAGGCCGAAGATCGGGATTCACGACTACGAGACCAAGAAGGGCCACGTCGTTCGCTTCCTCAACCAGCGCGCGAAGGTCAAGGTCACGATCATGTTCCGGGGGCGTGAGACCACGCACCCAGAGCGGGGCCGAGATCTCCTGATGCGGCTGGCGGAGGACGTGGCCGAGATCGGTCAGGTCGAGTCGCCGCCACTGCTCGACGGGCGCAACATGGTGATGGTCTTGGGGCCAACGAAGAACGCAGGAGCTGCCAGAGATGCCAAAACAGAAGACACACAGCGGAGCGAAGAAGCGGTTCAAGGTGAGCGGGGCGGGGAAGCTCCTGCGCCGCCGAGCGATGAAGAGCCACCTGCTCGAGAAGAAGTCCAGCAAGCGCAGGCGTAGCTTTCGCAAGGACACCGCGGTCGCGCCGAGCGACACGCGCGAGGTCAAGAAGCTGCTGGGGGGAGGGTAGATGCCGCGAGTCAAGCGTTCGGTTCACGCGCGCAAGAAGCGGCGCAAGGTCCTCAACGAGGCCAAGGGCTATTGGGGCCAGAAGCACTCGAGCTACCGCAAGGCGAAGGAGCAGGTCGAGCACTCGCTCGTCTACGCCTACCGCGACCGCAAGAACAGGAAGCGGGTCTTTCGGCGGCTCTGGATCACGCGCATCAACGCCGCCGCCCGCGGCCACGGGCTCTCGTACAACCAGTTCATCGCCGGTTGCCGCAAGGCCGAGATCGAGCTGGACCGCAAGGTGCTGGCCGACCTCGCAGTCAGCGATCCCGCCGCGTTCGGCAAGATCGCCGAGCAGGCGAAAGCCGCGCTCGAGCAAAGCTGATCGAGCCCCGCGCATAGCGCCGGGCGACGGCCGGTGATCACGTCAGCGCAGAATCCGCGGCTCCGGCTCGTCCGACGTCTCCACGGCCGGCGGCAGCGTGAACGACTGGGGCTGTTCAGTTGTGAAGGCGAGGATCTCGTCGAGGCGGCGCTCGCGGCCGGCCTCGAGCCGGTCGAGATCCTCGTCGATGCGGAGCGCCCGCCCGAGCACCCGCGACTGGCGGAGGCGGAGCCGGTGGAGCCACGCCTCCTCGCAGACGTGTCAACGCTCGGTCATCCACCGCGGGTGCTCGCGATCTTCAGGAAGGCGGACCTGCCGCAGCTGGACGCGGGATCGGCGCCCTCTGTCGGTCTGGCTCTCTGGCATGTTGGCGATCCAGGCAACGTCGGCACGATACTGCGGGCAGCGGACGGACTCGGTCCGGCGTTCGTCGGGCTGTCCGCGGGTTGCGCCGACCCGACCGGACCGAAGGCGCTGAGGGCGTCGGCGGGGGCGGTCTTCCGCGTGCCCGCTAGGCCGGTTCGACGAGCCGCCTGGGCCTCGGATCGCGCTCGTTGCTCACGGCGGGACGCCGCTATACGACTTGGACCTGGAGGATCGTGCGACCTTTGTGCTGGGGGCCGAGCGCGAGGGTCTCCCGCAAGAGGTGGTGGCGGCTTGCGATGTGACGGCGACTATTCCGTTGGCGCACGACGCCGAGTCGCTCAACGTCGCGATGACGGGGGTGGTCGCGTTGTACGAGTGGCGCCGGCGACGAGGCTAGACTCGCGGGATGGCGACGATTGCGCGAATCTGGACCTCGCCGGCGCGCAAGAGCGGGCGCATGGACGGCCATGACCGAGTCCGCGCCCTCGCCGATCGTGGGCTCGAGGGCTGCGCTCATGCGCGCCCCGGTGGAAAGCGTCAGGTCCTGTTCGCGTCGAGCGAGCACCTCGAGGCGGTCGGTGTGGAGCCGGGCCGGATCCGCGAGAACTTCACAGTCGCCGGTGCGGACGTACAGACGTGGCCGGTCGGTCAGCGAATCCGAGCGGGCGGCGCTGTCTTCGAGGTGACGATGGTCTGCGATCCCTGTGAGCGGATGGATGCGATTCGCCCCGGGCTCCGCGGAGAGCTCGAGGGGCGCAGAGGCATGCTTGCGCGCATCCTCGAGGAGGGCGAGGTCGCCGTCGGCGATCCGATCGAGCTGCTCTAGAACTCAGTCGCGGCGATCGCTCTCCCGCTTCGGCAACAAGCGTCGCTCGAGCCGGCCGAGGAAGCCGCTTCGTTCGTCCAGGTCTCGGAACCCGCGCTCGATCAGGTTGCGCGAGATCTCATCGCCGCGTTCCCCGAGCTCGCGCTCGGCCCGTCGGGGCCGGTTCCGCCGGAACCTCATGCGGGCCTCCGCGCGATCCAGACGCTGTCCTCGCCGCCGCGGAACGGGCTGCGGTCGAACCAGCCGTAGTGGGCCTCGATCTCGAACCCGCTCTCGCGCAGGAGCGCGCCCCATTCCTCCGACGACACCCACGCCAGCGACATCGTCGTCTCCGCCTCCGTGCCGCGCACCGAGAGCACCAGCCGCCGCTGCTCGGAGTCCCAGAGGGCGCGCTCGAAGATGCCGGGCTCGCGCTCGAGCCAGCGGCCGTGGGTCTGCTCGATGTCGTCGGCGCCCGGGGTGAAGACGTCGAAGGCGAGCCGGCCGCCGGGGACGAGCAGCTCCCGGACGGCGCCCAGGGCCGCCCGCCGCTCGCCCTCGTCCTCCAGGTGGAGGAACGAGCGGAAGGGGCAGATGACGAGTTCGACGGGGGTCTCGACCGGCGGCTCGCGCAGGTCGCCGAGGCGCAGGTCGAGCCGATCGGCGACGCCGGCGAGCGCCGCCTGCTCCCGGCAGACGGCGAGCATGCCGGCGGACGAGTCGACACCGATGACCGAGATCCCCTCGGCCGCGATCGGAACTGCGATCCGGCCGGTGCCCACACCGAGCTCGACGACCGGCGGCTTTGCCCGCCGGGCCTCCTCGACGTAGAAGGCGACGTCCTCGACGACGCTTCGGCTCCACGGGTCGTAGAGCTCCGCGATCGCGTCGTAGGGGCTGGATTCGGCTCGAATTCGGCTCATTTCCGTCGGACCTCCGTGACAACTTTGCCGATAGGCTGAAACCGGAGGGAGGCAAGCGGCCGGCCCCGGGGTGGGGGACACGCCCGAAAGAGCCCTTCCAGCACCGGTGGTACAGTCGGCGAATGGACGCGAAGGCGCTGGAAACCGAGGCTCTGAGCGCGATTGCGGGCGCTTCGACCGCGGCCGCGCTCGATGACGCGCGGGTTCTCTACCTCGGTCGGAAGAGCGAGCTCAAGCAGTCCCTGCGCGCAGTGCGCGACCGGGAGACCGGCCAGGCGCTCAACGCTGCCCGCGAGGCGATCGAGCGCGCAGTGGCCGAGCGACAGGCGGCGCTCGACCGCGCCGAGCTCGACCGGAGCCTCAGCGAGGAGCGGGTCGACGTCACCCTCCCCGGCACCGCCTACCCCCGCGGCCACCTCCACCTGATCACGCAGATCCGGCGCGAGGTCGAGGACATCTTCCTCGGCCTGGGCTACATGGTCGTGGACGGCCGCGAGGTCGAGACCACCCATTACAACTTCGACGCGCTGAACATGTCGGAGAGCCACCCGACGCGTTCGCCGCTGCACACGCTCTACCTCGACGCCGACGTCGTCCTGCGCACCGAGACCTCGCCGGCGCAGATCCGGACGATGGAGGAGCGCGAGCCGCCGATCTACATGATCTCGAGCGGCCGCGTCTATCGGCGGGACACCCCGGACGCGACGCACACGCCGATCTTCCACCAGGTCGAGGGGCTCGTGGTCGACCGTGGCATCACGCTGGCCGACCTCAAGGGCACGCTCGCCTACCTGATGCGCGCGCTGTTCGGCCAGGACCGAGACGTCCGCTTCGCGACGCACTTCTTCCCCTTCACGGAGCCGTCGATCGAGGCGTACGTCTCGTGCTTCCTCTGCAGCGGCTCGGGCTGTCCCGTCTGCCGCCAATCGGGCTGGATCGAGGTCGGCGGTGCGGGGATGGTCGACCCCAAGCTGTTCGAGTTCGTCGGCTACGACCCCGAGGAGTGGACGGGCTTCGCCTTCGGCTGGGGCCTGGAGCGGATCGCCGTGCTCCGCCACGGGCTGCCCGACCTGCGCGAGCTCTGGCAGAACGATCTCCGACTCTCGGCCCAGTTCTGAGCCGATGAGAGTCCCCGTCTCCTGGCTGCGCGAGTACGTCGACACCCCGGCGTCGACCGAGCAGATCGCCGAGCGCCTCAGCATCTCCACGCTCGAGGTCGAGCGGATCGCGCGCCGGGGCGTCCCCGACCTCGACGGCAACCTCGGCTTGTACCGCGTCGGTCGGGTGGTCGAGGCCGGAAAGCACCCGAACGCGGACCGTCTCCAGCTCTGCCGCGTCGACGTGGGGGAGGCCGAGCCCCGGCAGATCGTCTGCGGCGCCTGGAACTTCGGCTCGGGAGCGACCGTCGCCGTCGCGCTCCCCGGCGCCGTGCTTCCCGACGGCCAGAAGCTCGAGAAGGCCAAGCTCCGCGGATCCGTCTCGGAGGGGATGATCCTGTCGGAGCGAGAGCTCGAGCTCGGACAGGACCACACCGGCATCCTCGTCCTCTCCGAGCCGTACGAGCCCGGAACGCCGCTCGGCGACGTCCTGCCGCTGGGCGAGGACGTGCTCGAGGTCGAGACGACGCCGAACCGTCCAGACCTCCTGTCCGTCTACGGCATCGCCCGCGAGGTCGCGGCGCTGACGGGCGGAGAGCTGAAGCCGATGCCCGGGTCGCGCGAGACACTCACAACGAGCAGCGACGAGCCGGTGGACGTGACGGTCGACGATCCGGAGGGTTGCCCGGTCTACATCGGCCGGCTCTTCCGCGACGTCACGATCGCGGCCTCGCCTCCCTGGCTCAAGGCCCGACTCATGGCCGCGGGGCAGCGCCCGATCTCGAACGTCGTCGACGTGACCAACTACGTCATGCTCGCGCTCGGCAGCCCGCTGCACGCCTTCGACGCCGCCAAGCTCCCGGCCGCCCGGATCGTCGTCCGCCGCGCCCGCGCCGGCGAGGAGATCCGCACCCTCGACGGCGTCGCCCGCAAGCTCGACCCGGCCGACCTGCTGATCACCGACGGCGACCGTCCGATCGCGCTCGCCGCGATCATGGGCGGCGAGGAGACGGAGGTCACCGAGGCGACCACGAGCGTCCTCCTGGAGGCCGCCAACTTCGAGCCGGTGGGGATTCTCCGCAGCTCCGAGCGGCTCCGCCTGCGCACCGAGGGCTCCAACCGCTGGGAGAAGGGCGTCGACCCGCACCTGGCCCGCCCCGCCGCGGCGTTGGCGACCGAGTTGATCGTCGATACGGCCCGCGCGCGCTGGGTCGGCGAGGGTGAGGCCGCCGCCGAGCTGCCCACGCCGCCTTCGATCCGTCTGCGTCCCGAGCGGGTCAATGCGGTCAACGGGCTGGACGTCGCGCCCAACGAGCAGCGTGAGATCCTGGACCGGCTCGGCTTCGAGGTGGCGGATGACTGGACGGTCAGCGTCCCGACCTGGCGCGCCCGCGACGTCACGCGTGAGATCGACCTCGTCGAAGAGGTTGCGCGCGTGCGTCTGGAGGAGATCCCGTTCACGCTGCCGCTTCGGCGCACGATGCAGGGTCGGCTCAGCAAGGAGCAGCGGTTGCGTCGGCTCACCGAGGACGTCCTGGTCGGCTGCGGTTTCTCCGAGGCCTACACCTGGAGCCTGCAGGCGACCGATCGCGATCCTCGCGCGCTGACGGTGCCCGAGCCGATCTCGAGCGAGCTGGCGATCCTGCGGACGACGCTGCTCGACGGGCTGATCGCGTCGGCGCGCCACAACCTCGACCTCGGGGCCGAGCAGGTCGCCCTGTTCGAGATCGCCCGCGTGTACCTGCCGAGCACCGAGCAGCTACCCGACGAGCACTGGCGCCTCGGCGGGATCACGGGCGGCGGCTTCTTCGCCGCCAAGGGCGCGGTCGAGGCGCTGCACGACGCGCTCAAGCAGCAGCCGCGCTTCGAGCGCACCGAGGAGCCGTTCCTTCACCCGGGCAAGGCGGCCCGCGTCGAGTCCGGCTGGGTGGGAGAGCTGCATCCTGCGCTCGGCGCAGAGGGCTTCGCCGCGTTCGAGCTCGACCTGCCTACGCTCTTCGCCGGCGTCCCGGAGCGGATCGCCTACGAGGACGTGATCACGTACCCGTCCCTGCGCCAGGATCTGGCGGTCGTGGTCGGAGAGGACGTGTCGGCGGGGGATCTCGTCGAAGCGGCCCGAGCTGCCGTGCCCGAGCTCCGCGAGGCGCGTGTCTTCGACGTCTACCGCGGCGAGCCGATCCCGGCCGGACGCAAGTCGGTCGCGCTCGCACTGTCGTTCCAGGCACCCGATCGCACGCTCTCGGACGACGAGGCCGCCGGCATGCGGGAGCGGATCGTCGCGGCCCTGGCCGAGCGGTTCGGCGCGGAGCTCGAGGAGCGTCTAAGCGTGATGCCAGCGCGGACGGCACAGCGCCTCATTGCGTTAGGCCTCTGCTACAGGGACGTAGCGGCGACGCGCTCGGCGAGCGCCTCGAGCACCTTGATCTGCACGTCCGGCGAACGCTCCAGCAGCCGGCGGAAGTTCTGCTCCGACACCACGAGGGCACGGACCGGCGTGGTCGTCGTCACCGTGGCCGTCCGCGGCACCTTCGTCACGAGGGCGATCTCGCCCAGGAAGTCGCCGGGGCCGAGCGTCTTGACCTTGCGCTTCTTGCGCCGGACGTCTGCGCTGCCTTCGAGCAGCACGAAGAACTCGCTGCCGCGGGCGCCCTCCTTCGTCAGCTGCTTCCCCTCGGGCAGGTCGATCTCGTCGGCGATCGTCGCGATCTCGGCCAGCTCCTTCTTCGAGCAGCGCCCGAACAGGGGGACGGCCTTGAGGAGCTCGACCTTGGCGTTCTTGTGCAGGCGCACGGCTGCGAGAGTCTAAGCCGAGACCGTGCGCAATCCAAGCCCGATCCGTCGTCGTACTAGGAACAATTCGTTACTGACCTCGAGGGGGGAACCGTTGAGCCACCGAACCAGAGCGCTCTGTATCGCCGCGGTCGCCGTCGCCGCCGTGCTGCTGCCCAACGCTGCCTGGGCGCAGACGAAGCTGACCGCGACGGTCGGGCCGGGCTTCACGATCACGCTGCGGGACGCCGCCGGCGCCGCGTTCACGCGCCTGCCGGTCGGCGCCTACGAGATCGAGGTCGACGACCGCGGGATCGAGCACAACTTCCACCTGTCCGGCCCGGGGGTCGACCGGTTCACCGAGGTCGAGCAGATCGGCAAGGTCACCTGGATGGTCAACTTCGTCGACGGCGTCTACACGTTCCAGTGCGACCCGCACTCGACGACGATGCGCGGGCAGTTCGCGGTCGGGACGGCCACGCTCCCGCCGCCTCCTCCGCCACCTCCGCCTCCTCCGCCACCCAAGCCGGGCGTCAAGACGCTGACTGCGACGGTTGGGCCTGGGGCCACGATCTCGCTGAGCCTGGCGGGCAAGAAGGTCACGCGCGTGAAGGCAGGCCGTTACCGGATCGTCGTGCGCGACCGCTCGCACATGCACAACTTCCATCTGACGGGCCCGGGCGTGAACAAGAAGACGGTCGTCATGAACCACCGGGCGACGACGACGACCTGGACCGTGACCTTGAGGAAGGGCCTGTACCGCTATGTGTGCGATCCACACAGAGCCCGGATGAAGGGCAGCTTCCGAGTGACGTAGCTAGGGCGTGCGCCGGGCGGGCTTGACCAGGCCCGCCCGCGGCCCGCCGGCGGCGCGGATGTCCGCCTGACGGTCGAGCTCCGAGTTGAGCTCGGCGCCGAAGAGCACGGCCATCGCGGAGTAGTAGAGCCAGAGCAGCAGCACGATGCCGCCGGCAAGCGATCCGTACGTCTTGTCGTAGGAGTCCGAGAAGCTCGTGTAGAGGGCGAACAGCCCGGAGAGCGCGAGCCAGAGCACCGCTCCGAGGAGCGAGCCGGGCGAGATCCACTTCCAGCTCCGCTGCTCGGCGTTCGGCGCCAGGTAGTAGACCAGCGCGAAGAAGAGCAGCACGGCGACGAACGCGATCGGCCAGCGCACGAGCGTCCAGACCAGGTCGAAGGCGCTCCCGAGGCTCGCCTTGTCCGCGATCGCCTCCCCGATCGGGCCGCCGAACACGATCAGGATGAACATCCCTGCGAGCACGAAGCCGGTCATGAACACGAGCAGGAGCGCGATCAGCCGTACCTTCCAGAACGGGCGGGTCTCGATCCGGTCGTAGGCCGAGTTGACCGCCTTGATCATCGAGCTCATGGCGCCGCTCGCCGCCCAGACGGCGCCGAAGAACCCGAGCAGGAACGCGATCGAGGCGGACGTCTCCTGGCCCGAGGCGCTCTCCTTGGCGATGTCGATCGCATCGGTGACCGCACCGGGAGCCACGACCCCGAGGAACTCCCCGAGCTCGTCATATGCGCCGATCAGGCCGAGCAGGCCGACGAGGAGGATCATCGCCGGGAAGAACGCCAGCAACGAGCTGAACGCGATCTGCTGGGCGAGGCCCATGCAATCGTCGGCCAGGAACTCCTTGGCCGTGCGCTTGAGGACGTCCCTCCACTCGCGCAGGCTCAGGCGCTGCGGCCCGGACGGGACCTGGCCGACGTCGGCGTGCTCAGTCGCGGTCGACAAGGCGGAACCGCCCGAAGCGGGCTTTCTCGGTTCCCTCGCGGCTCTTGCGCGCGAACAGGCGCATGGTCGCCCCGATTCCGCCTGCGAGCACGAAGCCCGCGCCCAGCGCGCCCGCGGCGACCGCCGGCAGCTTCGCCTTCAGCTTGGCGGAGACGTTCGTCGCCTCGCCGATCTCGGTGCGGAGCGTGTCCACGGCCGTCGCGAGCTCCTCCCGCTCGGCCTCGATCTGGCGCCGGATCTCCTCCGGTGTGCGTGTGTTACCCGCTGCCATCGCTCTTGAGTGCCTCGCTCGTCAACTTGGCCTCCTCGATCGCCTGTTCGGGGACGGGCGGCGCCCCGCGCTTGATGCGGCTGAGCCCGAGCATCCCGAGGATGCCCGCCACGAGCAGCAGGAAGAGGGTCACGATCAGCAAGGCCAGCCAGGTGGGCAGGAACGTGGCGAGCGCCGCCGCGATCGTCGCGAACAGGAAGCCGACGGCGTAGACGGCCACCAGGGCGGCCCCGACCGCGAGGCCGATTCCCACCCCGAGGAGACCCACCTTGCGGCCGACCTCCAGCTTCGCCAGCTCGAGCTCGAGCCGGACGAGAGCGCTGGCGTGCTCGGCGACGTCCTTCGCCGCGCTGCCGAGACTCGCGTTGCCGGGCTCAGTCGCGTGGGTGGGCATGGCCCCTCCAGTCGATCACCTTGGCCAGCACGATTCCCGCCACGAGCGCGATCCCGATCACGAGGAAGGGGTTCGGCCCGCCCTCGCCGGGCGGCTTCGGGCGCTTGCCGAGTTGCGGCCCCGACGGCGCCACCGTGCCCTGTCTGGGCGGGACGTCGGTCGGCGCCTCGCCCTTGATCCGTGCCTTGATCAGGCTCGGCTTCATCCGGCGCAGGAGGGCGGCGTCGTCGGCGAGTGGCTCCGCCAGCTTGGCCTTGAGCCCGCCTTCGGCGACGGCCTGATCGGCGAACTCCTGCAGGCGGTCGGCCGCCTGGTCGACGAGTTGGTCGGCCTTGTTCATTTCTTGATCGGCGGCGGCTCGCCGGTGACGATGCGGTAGAGCTGTGACGCCGCCTTGCGCGCGGCCATGGTGGCAACGGCCGCGAGCAGGCCGTAGATGGTGCTCCAAAGGACTTTCCTCAGCATGCCCGGAGGAGGTTACCGCCCCCGCGCGGGCACAAACCTAGGGGACTGCTTCGCCCGGGGGCGTGTACTCGTCCAGGCGGTCGGCCTCGTCCTTCGAGAGCGAGAGGTGCACGGCGTCTGTGTCCATCGACTCGACGACCTCGGCCGGCACGTACTTCGGCTTGCCGAGCAGCCCGGTCGCCACGGCGAGCCCGTCGAAGATGCCCGTGACGGTGTCGCCGAGCACCTCTTCGACCTTGCCGAGAGACTCGCCGTCCGCCGTCACCACCGCGTGGCCGGGCTCGAGAACGAGCCAGGAGATCGGGTCGGGGGGCACCTAGACCGCCTTGCCTTCCACGTACCAGACCGGGCCCTGCGTTGCGACGGGATCGGTGTCGGACAGGACGCGCAGGATCCGCAGCCGTCCCGTGATCGCTTCCTCGTCCACTCGCCGAAGGCTGCGTCGCACCATCCCGGGCGATGCGCCGTAGCCGAAGCGGCGCGCGACCCGGAAGCGGAACCCCGGCTTGCCGCCGTAGCGCGCGGGGTTGATCGGCGACAGCAGCAGGGCCGCGCGGTCCAGGTGGTCGCTGGACGTGAGCTCGATCTCCGCGTGGAGGTCGCTCCAGTCGGGCGGCAGGGCCGCCAGAGCCGCATCCCACGCCTCGACGAGCCGCGAGCGCTCGATTTCCACCACGCCCGGCTCGGGTCGGCTCGAGGAGACGAGCTCGAGCTCGGCGCGAATCCCCTCGTCGTCGAACCGGTGCATCACCCGCCGCACCGCATCCGGGCTCGCGCCCGCGCCGCGCCGGGCGGCGTGGAACCGGACCTCGTCGCCGCTACGGCCGGGCATCAGGGGCGTGAGTTGGGCGGCCGCGCGCTCGGCCTGCGCGGGGTCGTTCACGCGCAGCAGCAGCTGGGCGTCGCTCCAGTCGTCGGGCAGCTCGCCCTCGATCTCCCGCCACCTGTCTGCCAGCCTCACGCGCGGGAGGTTATCGGTACGCTGGCCCCGCAATGGCCAAGGTCGAGAAGCGGGGGGCCCTGTCCGAGGAGACGTTGCGGGATTTCTTCCGCGAGATGCTTCTGATCAGGCGCTTCGAGGAGAAGGTCGAGGAGCGCTTCCGCGCCGGCGAGCTGCCCGGCTTCCTCCACGTCGCGATCGGCCAGGAGGCCGTCGCGGTCGGTGTTTGCCGCGCGCTCGAGGAAGGCGACGTGATCGCCTCCACACACCGTGCTCACGGGCACACGCTCGCCAAGGGCACGCACCCGAACGAGCTGATGGCCGAGCTGTACGGGAAGCTCGAGGGCTGCTCGCACGGCTACGGCGGCTCGATGCACCTCTACGACGTCGAGCGCGGGAACATGGGCGCGAACGCCGTCGTCGGAGGCGGCCTCCCCGCGGTGACGGGCGCAGCGCTCGCCTTCAAGCTCCGGGACGAGGCGCGCGTCGCCGTCGCGTTCTTCGGCGACGGCGCGACCAACATCGGCACCTTCCACGAGTCGCTCAACCTGGCCCAGCTCTGGCGCGTCCCGGCGCTGTTCGTCCTGGAGAACAACAGCTGGGCCGAGTCGACCCCCGTGAGCCAGCATTCGCCGATCGAGGACTTCTCCAAGCGCGCCGAGGCTTTCGGCATGCGAGCCGTCACCGTCGACGGGCAGGACGTCGAAGCCGTCTACCGTGCGACGATCGAGGCGCTCGCACACGCCCGCGAGGGCCACGGCCCGGTGTTCCTGAACGTGATCACCTACCGCTTGACCGGGCACTACATCGGCGACCCGCAGGTCTACCGTCCGAAGGACGAGCTGGCCAAGCTCCGCGAGACGCAAGATCCACTGACGAAGCTGCAGGAGCGACTCGGCCTCGGGGACGAAGAGGTCGAGCAGATGGACCGCGAGGCGCACGAGCTGGTCGAGGCGTCGGTCGAGTTCGCAAAGGCCGGCACCGACCCGAAGCCGGAAGACGCTCTGAAGAACGTCTATGCCTGAGCTCTCCTACCGCGAGGCCGTACGGGACGCGCTCTCCCGCGCGATGCGGGAGGACGACAACGTCTTCATCATGGGCGAGGACATCGCCGAGATGGGCGGCTCGATGGGCGTCACCCAGGGGATGCTCGACGAGTTCGGGCCCGAGCGGGTGCGCAACACGCCGATCTCGGAGATGGCGCTCGTCGGGGCCGCGATCGGCGCCGCGATCCAGGGCATGCGCCCCGTCGCCGAGGTGATGTACGAGGACTTCCTGACGCTCTCGACCGAGCAGATCGTCAACCAGGCCGCGAAGCACCGCTACATGTCGGGAGGCCAGCTCAAGGTGCCGGTCACGGTGCGGACGCAGGGGGGCGCCGGCTGGTCTCCGGGCGCGCAGCATGCACAGCAGCTCGAGGCCTGGTTCGTCCACATCCCCGGGCTCAAGGTCGTCTTTCCGTCGACGCCGACCGACGTCCGCGGGCTGCTGTGGTCGTCGATCTACGACGACAACCCGGTCGTCTTCTTCGAGCATCGCACGCTCTACGGGCTCAAGGAGGACGTGCCCGACGAGCTGGAGCCGATCGAGCTCGGCAAGGCCCGCATCCATCGCGAGGGCACGGACGTGACCGTGGTCGCCATCGGCCGCCTCGTGCACGAGGCGCTGGCGGCCGCCGAGGAGGCCGAGGCCGCAGGCATCAGCGTCGAGGTCGTCGACCCCCGCACGCTCCTGCCGCTCGACGAGGAGACGATCGTCAACTCGGTCAAGAAGACGAACCGCTGCGTGGTCGCGCACGAGGCGGTTACGCGCATGGGCTTCGGCGCCGAGGTCGCGTCGGTCGTCCAGTACCAGGCGTTCGACTACCTCGACGCGCCGATCGAGCGCGTGGGCGCGAAGTTCACGCCGCTGCCGTTCGCACCGGTGATGGAGGAGTTCGTCATCCCTCACGCCAAGGACGTGCTCGCCGCCGTCAACCGCACGGTGGGTCGTGGCGACTGAGATCAAGCTTCCTCGCCTCGGCCAGGGCATGGAGGCCGGCACGATCGTCCGCTGGCTGAAGTCCGAGGGCGAGCAGGTCGAGAAGGGCGAGCCGCTCTACGAGCTCGACACCGACAAGGTGACCCAGGAGGTCGAGGCCGACGCTTCGGGGGTGCTGCTGAAGATCTCGGTCTCCGAGGGCGAGGTCCCGGTCGGGCAGACGATCGCGGTGATCGGCGAGGAGGGCGAGCAGGTCTCGGCGCCCGAGCCCGAGGCCGACACCGAGGTCGACGAGGAGCCTCAGGAGGAAGGGTCCCGCGCGCCCGCGCGAGACGAGGAGCGCGAGCGCGGCAAGCAGGCCTCGAGCAACGGCTCGGGCTCCGAGGACGTCACCGAGATCAAGGAGCCCGCCCGAAGCGACGCCCGGGTCAAGGCCTCGCCGCTCGCGCGCAGGATCGCCCGCGAGCGCGGGATCGACCTCGCCTCTCTCCGTGGCACCGGGCCCGAGGGCCGGATCGTCGCCGAGGACGTCGAGCGGGCGGCCACCGCGCCTGCGGTCACCGTCATCGCCGACCGCACCGGGGACGTCGAGCGGGTGCCGCTCACCTCGCTGCGTAAGACGATCGCGCGCCGGATGACGGAGGCCTGGCAGGCCCCCGCGTTCCAGATCTCGATGTCGGCGGACATGACGCGCGCCGTCGAGTTGCGCGAGCGCCTGCTCGAGCGGGCCAAGGAGGGAGTGCGGCCGAGCTACAACGACATCCTGATCAAGGTGTGCGCGGCTGCGCTGATGCGCCACCGCGACGTCAACGCGCGCTTCGCGGACGACGCGATCGAGCTGTTGCCGAGCGCCGACATCGGGATCGCCGTCGCCGTCCCCAACGGCCTGATCGTGCCGATCGTCCGTGCGTGCGAGGTGAAGTCGATCGAGCAGATCGCCTCCGAGAGCCGCGAGCTCGTTTCGCGCACGCGCGAGGGCAAGCTGCGGCAGGAGGATCTCGAGGGCGGCTCGTTCACGATCTCCAACCTCGGCATGTACGGCGTCGAGCAGTTCATCGCCGTGCTCAACCCGCCGCAGGCCGCGATCCTCGCCGTGGGCGCGATGGAGGAGAAGGTCGTCGTGCGCGAGGGCGAGCTCGAGGTCCGGCCGCTCATGACGCTGACGCTCACGTGCGACCACCGCTCGCTCGACGGGGCAACCGCGTCCGAGTTCCTGCGGACGGTCAAGGACTTCCTGGAAGAGCCCGGCCTGGCCCTGTGAGGGTCTGGTACTTCGTCCGCAGCCTGGACGCCGGCCGCGCCTTCTACACCGGCAAGCTGGGCTTCACGGAGACGTACTACGACGACGACGACCGCTGGGTGAAGCTCGAGCGGGGCGAGATGCAGATCGCGCTCTCCGAGGGAGAGCCCCAGGAGGACGGTGGGGTGGCGACCGTGGACGTCGACGACGTGAAGGCGGAGGGCGACCGTCTACGCGCGGACGAGGTCGAGGTCGGCACCGTGCTCGAGCTGCACGGCGAGATCCGCCTGCTGGACGTGTTCGATCCGGATGGAAATCGGATCCAGCTCGTTCAAGAATTACGCGCATGATCCGGCGAGTGGAGCCGCGCGACATCCGCTTCCTGCGCGACATGCTCCACCATGCCTTCTACCGGCGCGAGGCGCCCGCCGGGGAGGACGAGCAGCCGGTGTACCGCTACGTGATCGCCTGGGGGAGGAAGGGCGACGCCGGCGTGCTCGCCCTGGACGAGGGCTTTCCGGTCGGCGCGGCCTGGTACCGGTTGTTCAAGGAGGGCGAGCCCGGCTACGGCTTCGTGGACGAGGAGACGCCCGAGCTGGCGATCGCGATCGTCCCGAGCCGCCGTGGCCGCGGGCTGGGAAAGCAGCTGCTCGAGGGCCTGATCGCGTCCGCCAAGCGCGACGGGTTTCGGCGCCTCAGCCTGAGCGTCGATCGCGACAACCCGGCGATCGGGCTCTACGAGAGCTTCGGCTTCCGTACGATCGAGGAGCACGGCCGCTCGCGAACCATGGTCGCCGAGCTCTAGCGACCGCTCGCTAGGATCGCACTCATGGACTGTGACGTCGCCGTCCTCGGGGGCGGCCCCGGGGGCTACACCGCCGCGATCCGCGCCGCGCAGCTCGGCGCGAAGACGGTGTGCATCGAGAAGGAGCCCGAGCTCGGGGGCACGTGCCTGCGCGTCGGGATGCATCCCGACGAAGGCGTGGGTGCAGACGGCTTTCGCGCTCAAGGAGGCCGAGGAGACGTTCGCGAAGCTCGGCGTCCAGGTCGGCGAGCCGCAGCTCGACTTCGGCACGGCGAACCAGTGGAAGGACGGCGTCGTCAAGCAGATGACCGGCGGGGTCGCCTCGCTGCTGCAAGGCGAACGGCGTCGAGTGGGTCAAGGGCACCGGCCGGTTCAAGGACGCGAACACGATCGCGGTCGAGGGCGGGGAGGACGTGTCAGTTCCGCACGGCGATCGTCGCCACCGGCTCGTTCCCGCTCCGCCCGCCGATCGACGGCCTCGACTCGCCGCGCTGCGTCGACTCGACCGGGCTGCTCGCCCAGACCGAGGTGCCGCGCCGGCTGGTGGTGCTCGGCGGCGGCATCATCGGCTGCGAGTTCGCCTCGATCTTCAGTCGCTTCGGCTCCGAGGTGACGATCATCGAGATGCTGCCGAAGCTGATTCCCGGCCGAGGACGACGACGCGGCGAAGGAGCTCGCGAAGCAGTTCAAGAAGCGCGGGATCGCGCTGCACCTCGAGAAGCAGTGCACCGGGGTCGAGGACACGGGCGACGGCCTGCGCGTGCAGTTCGGGGACGGCGAGAGCGTCGAGGCCGACCTGATGCTCGTCGCGGTCGGGCGCGGCCCGCGTCGTCGAGGGCCTCGGGCTGGAGGGCATCGGCGTCGAGTTCGACAAGCGGAAGGGGATCGCCGCCGACGAGCACCGGCGAACGACGGTGGAGCACATCTACGCGGTCGGCGACTGCGCCGGCTACTGGCAGCTCGCGCACACGGCGTTCCGCGAGGGCGAGGTCGCGGCCGAGAACGCCTGGGTCACGAGGCCGTCGTCGACAACCGGGGCGTTCCGCGGCCGATCTACACCGATCCGGAGATCGCCGGAGTCGGGCTGACGGAGGCCGAGGCGCGCGAGCAGTACGGCGACGACGTGGCGATCGGGATGTTCCCGTGCGTCGCGAACGCGCGCGCGGTGATGCAGAACGAGACCGTCGGCTGGGTCAAGTCGATCCACGAGACGCGGTACGGCGAGCTGCTCGGGATCGTGATGGTCGGCCCGCACGTGACCGACCTGATCGAGGCGGGCGTGGTCGCACTGGACGCCGAGTCGACCGTCGAGACGGTCGCCGACGGCATGGCCGCCCATCCGACGCTGTCGGAGGCGATCAAGGAGGCGGGCCTCGTCGCCCTCGGCCGCGCGATCCACATCCCGAACCGCAAGCGCGCGCCGGCCCAGGCCTAGTCCGCGAAGAGCCCAATCCCATTCCCCTCCCTTGGGTGGGGAGTGGGAGTTCGTTCCACCCGCCACCCGGCTTCGAGGCTACCGCCGAACCACGCTCACGCGTCAGTGCCGAACCCGGGTCGAAACGGTTGCGACGTATCCACCGGCGCCGCTTTCTCGTTGATTTTGATGTGATTCGCAGTGAACAAAGCGCAAGAAATCGCGATTCGGGGTATCTACCGGGCATGACCCCCCTCCTGATCCACCGTCCCAAGTCCGGATCGCGCCTTCGAGCGGCTCTACAAGCGGCACGTCCACGACGTCTACCGCTACACGCTCGCGGTCCTCCACAACGAGGCCGACGCCGAGGACGTCACCCAATCCACCTTCCTCAGCGCCTACCGCGCCTTCCGCCGCGGCGAGCGTCCGGTCAAGCCGCACAACTGGCTGATCAAGATCGCGCACAACGAGTGCCGCCAGCGCTTCCGGGCCTCCTCGCGGCGGCCATCAGGAGGTCGCGCTCCACGAGTTCGACGGCCACTACGCGCGCAGGCCCCGACGACGACGTCCCGACCGCCGAGGAGATCCGGCACGCGCTCGCGCAGCTCAGCTTCAACCAGAGGGCCGCGCTCGTCATGCGCGAGCTCGAGGGACGGTCGTACGCAGAGATCGCGACGATTCTCGAGACGTCCGTCAGCGCTGTCGAGACGCTCCTGTTCCGCGCCCGCCGCGCCCTGCGCGAGCAGCTCGAGGGCAGCCTCACGTGCGGCCAGGCCGAGGGCACGCTCGCGCTACGCCTCGAGGGCTCGCTGACCCAGTCCGAGCGCGGGCCGCTTCGCGCCCACCTGCGCGAGTGCAAGGAGTGCTCGGCGCTCGAGCGCCGCCAGCGCGCCCATCGCACCGCGCTCAAGAGCACACTCGGGGCCGTCCCGCTCCCCGCCTCGCTGCAGAGCTTCTTCGGCGGCGGCGCGGCGACCGTGGGCGGGGGCGCCGCTCGTCGCGGGCTCCGGGCTCGGCGGCAAGCTCGCCGCCGTGGTGGCTGCCGGCGCCGTGGCCGCCGGAGCCGGCCACGAGGCCGTCCAGGCAGTCACCGACAAGCCGAAAACGCGCAAGGGCGAGCTCGCGCTCAGCCAGTCCGCGGCACCGTCGTTCACAGCGCTGGCACGCGTCCAGCGCGCGGCGCCGTTGAAGCACAAGCCCGCGCAGACCCGGACGGCTCTCGTCCAGGCCGTCAAGCACGACGCGGCGGGAAAGGGCGCCGCGCACAGGCGTACGCTGCGGCCCTCGGAGATCGACCATCAGTCCGCAGACCTGCCCGCGCCCGCCGCCCCGGCTGATGCGAGCCCGAGCCCGGTGCCGCTCCCGGAGCCTCCACCGGTCGTGCCGCCGGCGCCGCTCAAGCCTCCGGCCGTGAAGCTGCCGGCCTCACCGCTGCCGCCGGCGCCACCGCTTCCGACCCTGCCGCCGGCGCCGCCGATCGAGCTGCCCAAGCTCCCGCCGCCGCCGCAGCTGCCACCCGTGCCGCCGCTCCCGCCGCTCCCGCCCTTGCCCCCGCTACCCATCTCGCCCATGCCGTAGTTGTTTGGATTCCGTGCGGCGGCCAGCAAGTTCAGCCCAGTTGTGGCATCTATAGGTGTATGACGCCGCTTCTCGCGCAGGCCCGGCGCGGGGAACGCGCCTTCGAGCGCCTCTACCGCCGCCATGTGGGTGACGTCTACCGGTACACGCTGGTGCTGCTGCGGAACCCGGAGGACGCCGAGGACGTCACCCAGACGACGTTCCTGAACGCCTACCGTGCGTTCGGCCGCGGCGAGCGCCCGCGCAACGCGCGCGCCTGGCTGATCGCGATCGCGCACAACGTCTGCCGCCAGCGCTTCCGCACCGCCTCTCGAAGGCCGCTCGAGGTCGACCTGGACGACGACGCCGCCGCCCAGGCGGTGCCCGACGAAACTGCGCCCACCGCAGCCGAGATCAGGCGCGCGCTCGACCAGCTCGCCTTCAACCAGCGGGCGGCGCTCGTCATGCGCGAGCTCGAGGGCCGCTCCTACGCCGAGATCGCAGAGGTGCTGAGCCTCTCCGTCGGGGCGGTCGAGACGCTGGTCTTCCGCGCGCGCCGCGCCCTGCGTGAGCAGCTGGAGGGGAACCTGAGCTGCCACGAGGCCGAACGCGCGATCTCGCGCCAGATCGACGGCGTCCTCTCCCGGCCCGAGCGCGGCGCACTCCGCGCGCACCTGCGCGAATGCGAGGAATGCGCACGCTTCGCCCGCAGCCAGCGCGCCCAGCGCTCCGCCTGGAAGACGCTCGGCATGATCCCGCTTCCCGCGTCGCTCGAGTCCTTCTTCGCACCGGCCGGAGCCGTGTCCGGCGCGGCCGGCGTGGGCGGAGTGGCGCTCGGAGCGGCTGCGAAGACTCTCGCAGTCGCGGCGATCGGGGCCAGCGCGGTCGGCCTCGGCTACGAGGGCGTCAAGCACCGCCCCTGGAGCCCGCCGGCGACGAAGGTCGAGCAGCATGTCGCCCCCGCGGCAGCGCCGCTGGTTCCGATTCAGCGCGCTTCGGCCGCCGCAACGGCACCTGCGCACCACAAGTCGAATGCGAAGGCGGCCCGGCAGCAGAAGAAGGCGAAGGCCGCCGTCCGGGTCGCGCGGCCGGTCAAGGCGATGAAGGTCACGTCACCCGGGCACGCGAAGGCCATCGCGGCTAAGGCGGCCAAGGCCGAGAGGGCGACGAAGACCACGAAGCTGAAGAAGGAGAAGATCGTCCACGCCCGCCGGTCGCAGGCGGTGCCGGTCCGAGCCCGGGGGAACCCGAGCCCACCCGGGCACGCGAAACGGGAGGAGGCAAAGGCGAACGGCAGCGGCGCCAGGAAGGTGGAGCCGACTCCGCAGGTCCCGCCGGTGCCGCCGCTCCCGCTTCCCGAGCTCCCGCTGGACGACAAGGTCAAGAAGTCGAAGTAGTTCGTTTCGGGTAGTAGCGGGTAGGCTCGCTCCGCATGAGCATGTTCAACAAGAGGAACGCCCTACTCGGCTGGGCCGTCTGGCAGGTGAGCAAGGTGGTCGCCAAGCGCAAGGCCCGCGCCGCCGTGCCGGGGCGCTCGGGCGACTCGAACAGGCCGAACAAGGGCGCGATCGCGACCGGTCTTGCGGGCCTCGGCGGCCTGCTCTGGTTCTGGCGCAAGCGCCGGGCCGGCGACGACGCAGAGCCGACCTAGCGGCTCCCAAAAATCGTTCCCCGCAATTTGCGCGAAGTTCGTTCTCGCGGCTCTTGCGGAGCACCCCAAGGTCTCGTAGGTTGCCGCTTGCGCCGAGTACGGAACGCGAGTAGATCGAGGCCGTTTCGAGTGGTTGTAGGCGGAAGCCGAAAGCCAGTTGAGGCGGTGGACGAAAGCGAAACCGGCTCGGCGAAACTATGGTCCAATACGGCCGTGCGGATCGAATCCTCCGTCACCTCGATTACCTGGATCCCGTCGGACGCGATCGAGGGGATGACCAAGCTTCCCTTCGAGATGGGCGTGGCGCACTACGACGACCCGCCGCCCGACCGGATCGAAGACCTCGACGCGCTGCGCGAGCGAGACGCCTTCCGCGAGGCCAACGAGCTCCGCGGCTGGGTCGAGGTCGAGGGCGGTCAGATCGTCGACGCCGGCCATTCGGGCCGCGGCCTGATCGGCGTCACGCGTCTCAAGCTCGGGCCGAAGGAGCTGAGCTTCCCGGCAGTCAAATACCCGCTGCTGCAGAACGAGCCCGAGCGCGGAGAAGGCTGGGTGCGCTTCACGCAGACCGCCGGCGGCCGGATGGGCCTTCCAGCGCCGAGGCGCGTGCGCGGCAAGCCGTTCTTCCAGGTCGCGAGTGCGTCCGCCTGGACGACACTGCAGCTCGTCATCCACATCGACGGCACGGCGAAGGCTGCGCTCGTCGGCGCAAGCCCGTTCCCGCGCCACTGGATCTACGACCACGACGGCAAGCTCGTGGAGAAGTCCGGCTCGATCGACTTCGACGCCTGGTACCGCGAGGTCTACGGCGCGAAGACGCCGTGGGGTGAGAGCGACTGGCAGACCATGGTCACGCCGGCCGAATCCGAGCTCGAGCGCGAGCTGTCGGCGTCGGTGATGAAGAGCGGCGCGAAGGTCGAGAAGCGCAAGCTCGACGAGGGCGACACGCTCGTCCGCGAAGGCGACGAGGGCCGCGAGCTGTTTCTGATCCTCGACGGCGTGCTCTCGGTGGAGAAGGGCGGCGAGGCGGTGGCCGAGGTCGGGCCGGGGGCGATCCTCGGCGAGAAGGCGTTGCTCGGCGACGGCAAGCGCACCGCCACGCTCGTCGCGACGACGAACGCTCGCGTAGCGGTGATCCCGCCCGATGCGATCGACGAGTCGAAGCTAGACGAGCTCTCGGCAGGCCGCGACTAACCGCTCGAGCCCCTCGTCGAGCGTCTCGTCCGTGATTGCGAGCGACATGCGTGCGCGGCCGGCGCCGCGGGAGCCGAAGCCTTCGCCGGGCGCGAGTGCGACCCGCGCCTCTGTCAGCAACCGCTCGGCGCTCAGCCCCTCCGGGAGCGCCAGCCACACGTAGAAGGTGCCCTCGGACACCGCCTCGAGCGGTAGCGCCTCCAGCACCCGGTTCCGCCGCGCCTCGTAGCGGTCCCGCCGCTCGGCGACCGAGTCCTGCGGGCCGGTCAACGCCGCGATGGCCGCCTCCTGCAGCGGCGCGAAGATCCCGGCCCGCGCATGATTGGCGAGCAGGTCGATCCGCTCCACGATCTCCGCGTTCCCGACGACGAACCCGATCCTCCAGCCGGCCATCCCGTACGACTTCGAGAGCGAGAACAGCTCGACGCCGACCTCCTTCGCACCCGGAGCCGCCAGGAAGCTCTCCGGGCGCCTGCCGTCGAACACAAGGTCGCCGTAGGCGAGGTCGTGCACGATCGCCGCACCGGTCTCGTTCGCGAAGGCGACCGCGTCAGCGAAGGTGCCGGTCGGCGCGCAGACCGCGCAGGGGTTGGAGGGGTAGTTCAGGTAGACGGCGGCGACGTCGCCGCGCGGGGCCGCGTCCCAGAGCGGGACCCCGTTCTCCAGCGGCAGAGCGGCCACGTCAGCCCCCGCCAGCGCTACACCCGACGGGTAATCCGGGTAGCCGGGGTCGGGCAGGAGCACGGTCGAGCCACGCTCGGCGAGCACGAGGCACAGGTCGACGATCGCCGTCTTCGTCCCCGGGAGGATGGCGACCTCGCGCTCGGGATCGAGCTCGACCCGGTACTCGGAGGCGTAGCGGGCCGCGAGCGCCGCCCTCAGCGTGCTCAGCCCGCGGAAGGGCGGGTAGCCGTGCACGCGCGGATCGGGATCGCGGGCGGCCTCGGCCAGCCGCTCGGCGACGTGGGGAGGAGGCCCGACCTCGGGGTTGCCGCGACCCAGGTCGAGCACAGGCTCGCCCCCGGCCGCGCGCGCGGCGGCGACGCGTGCGAGAAGCGCCGAGAAGTACTGCTCCGGAAGCCGCTCGAGCCGAGCAGGGCGGGGACGCACCGCCGCATGGTACGCCCCCGCCCCTTCGACGTTAGCGCCCTACCGAGCGGCCGCGGCGGCGCGGAGCGCGACGAGGCGACGCGAGGAGATGCCGGCGAGCAGGTCGCCGCCCTCCTTGCGAGTGCGCACGAACATCGTGAGGAAGTAGCCGTTCCGCAGCGGCATGCGTGCGGTCGGCGTGAGCTGAACCGTGGCCCAACCGTTCACGTCGGTCTTCGTCTCGGGCGGAGTGGAGACGCGTGCGAACGGCACACCGGTCACGTACACGAGCGCGTCACGCACTGCGTAGCCGCGCGTGTCCATGATCCGGAAGCGGCCCGTGAACGGCACCCGTGACCGAATCACCGACGGCTGGAACTCGACCCGAGCGATGTTCAGGCGGTCGGGGAGAGCCACGCTCGTAACCGGAATCGAGTACGTCCCGTCCTGAAGGCGCTGCGCGCCCTCTGGGCGGACGGTCGGATCGGCGCCGCGCGCGACGATGTCGCGCGAGGTGGCCGAGACGGCCTGGCTCGAGCCGTCCTTGTCGGTCGCTGCCACCTGCACCCGCAGCTTCTTGCCGACGTCGGCCGCCTGAGCGACGTACGCCTTCGCCGCGCCGCCTGCGATGTCGGCGCAGTTGGCGCCGGCGGCGTCACAGCGCTGCCACTGGTAGGCGAAGGTCAGGGCCTCGCCCTGCTCCCATTCGCCTTCCTTGGCGGTCAGCGTGTCGCCCTCGCGGGCGGTGCCGGTGACCTCGGGAAGCGTCTTCGTCGTGGGACGCTCGGTGACGGCGGAGACCGCCGCGTACGCAACTCCGGCCGCAACGAAGACCGTGGCAAGGGCAAGTGCGATTGTCAGCTTCCTCATAGAAAGAGACCCCCTCGGTTGAAGTGCTTACCTACTAGCTACAACGAGCCTGGACGGGCGAAGTTGCACTCCTCATCGTTTCTTTAGGGTTTCTTAAAAGCTCCTGCGAGCGCGCCGGCGAGCAGCAGTCCCGCCTCGACCAGCGTGATCGCGAGGCGGTTGAGCACCGTCGCGCCCAGAGCCACGCCGTTCGTCGTCACCGCAAGCATCAATCCGTACATGGACGCCTCGCGTACGCCCAGGCCCGACGGCGCGATCACGCTCAGAACCGCCACGATCGCTCCGACGGCGCCCACGCCGCCGAGGTAGGGCACCGCGCTCCAGCCGACGTCACCGCCGAGCGAGCGGATCATGTAGAGGATTGCGATGCCCCCGAAGACCCAGGTGACCGCGTAGTAGGTGATCAGCCCGAGCAGCACCGAGTAGCGGAGGGGCGGCAGCTCCGAGGCGCCGAACGGCTTCAGCATGCGCCGGGCGAGCGGGCGGAAGATCCGCGGGTGCAGCAGCACGGTGACGATGGCGCCGAATGCCAGCAGGGGCGAGAGCGGCGCGTCGGCGTCCTCGACCGTCGGGATCGAAACGATGAAGACGAGCACGCCGGCGACCGCGGACAGCCCAGCCTCCAGCAGGATCGAGCTGAGCACGGTCGGGGTCGCAGTGATCCCGTACCGACGGAGCGCCACGACCCTGGCGGCAGGCGTCCAGACGCCACCCGGCACGTACTTCGCGAGCATCGAGACCATCTCCGACTGCAGCGCAATGCGGTAGGTCACGCGGATCCCGAGCTCCCTGAGGATCCAGATCCAGCCGAGCACGAACAGCAGGTAGTACACGGCGAGCAACAGGCACGCGATGCCCAGATCGACGATGTCGGCATCCCGCAATAGCGGCCCCGCCTCGCTCCAGGAATCGCGGAAGGCGTAACCGAGGAAGACGAGGAAGACCGCGAGCGCCGTCACCTGGAGTGCGATGAAGAGCTTCCGGCGCCGGGCCATGTTCGGCGACACTAGCCGCGTGGAGCTGGTACGCGTGGCAGGCGGGGCGGAGGTCCGGCGGGACGGCGAGGTCGTCGGCCGCCTCGTGGGCGAGCTCAGGGACGAGGGGCTGCGCGGCCGCCACGTCTGGTCCGGCCTGGGCGACCACTCCGCCGAGGAGCCCGAGCTCTACCGCGACCTCTACGACGTCGCCGGCCCGTTGTGGCTCGAGCAGGGCGCCGTCCGCCACTACGTGGTCGTGCCGGCGGACGAGGCGGTGCTCTGGGCCTGGCTGGGGCTCTCCTTCGCGATCGAGCAGGTGCACGCCGAACGGCGGCTGGACGACCTGAAGCGGAAGCCCCGCGCACCGCAGGGCTTCACGATCAGGCAGGGCGGCGCCGACGATCTCGACGCCGCTGCCCGGATCGCGCCGATCATCACCGAGCACCAGATCGAGGGGCCGGTCTGGTCGGGGCTGAGGCGGCCGACGGACGAGCAGTTCCGCGAGAACATGCGGGAGGCGCTCGACGACGCCGAGGCGACCTGGTTCCAGGCCGAGCGGGAGGGCGAGCCGCTCGGCGGCCTGCTGCTCTGGGCCGAGCCGGGAGAGCCGATCGCGCTCGACGTCGCCGCCACGCTCCCCGAGGCGCGCGGCCTGGGCGTGGGCGTCGCGCTCACCCAGCACGCGCTCTGGTGGGCGCGGAAGCAGGGCCACGACCGGATCACGACGGACTGGCGGATCGCGAACCTGCTCGCCTCGCGCTTCTGGCCCAAGCGAGGCTTCCAGCCGACGGCGTACCGGATGGTGCGCTACCTGCACCCGCAGGCGCGGTGATCCTCCGCGAGCCGGCCAACGCGCTCGACCCGCGCATGCGCGCCTACTGGACGGCCCAGAGCGCGATCGCGGCGTTGTTCGCTGCGGCTCTCGCCGCCGCCGTCGTCGGCTTCACGGCGATCGCCGACGAGTCCACCGCCGCCTGGATCGCCGCGGGTATCGGCTCGCTGGTCGTGCTCGCGGTCGTCGTCTCGGCGTTCGTCACCCCGCGCCTCGACTACCGCCACTACCGGTACGAGGTCACCGACCTCGGGCTCTACGTGGCCCGCGGCTGGCTCTGGCGCCGCTGGCAGATCGTCCCGCACGCGCGCGTGCAGACCGTGGACACCACCGCGGGCCCGCTGCTGCGCGCGTTCGGCCTGGTGGCCGTCGCGGTCTCGACGGCCTCGGCGGCGGGCAGCACCTCGATCCCGGGCCTGCGACCCGACGTCGCCGACGCGCTCGTAGCGGAGCTCGCGCGCCGGGCTGAGCTCGAGGAGGGCACGTGACCCTCGAGGGGCGGCTGCACCCGCTCGCCGTGCTCGTGCTGGCGCGGCGCTACGTCGGCGCGGGTGTGCTCCCGGTGCTCGTGCTGGTCCTCTCGGGCGGGACGCGCGTGATCGTCCCCGTGCTCGTCGGCCTGGTCGTGGTCCTCGTCGTCGCGGTGCTCGCCTGGTCGCGCTTCCGCTACCGCGTGGCGGCCGGGAGGCTCGAGCTGCGCTCGGGCGTCGTCAGCCGCAACGTGCGGACGATCCCGCTCGATCGGGTGCGGGGCCTGGTGGTGACGGCGCCTTTCCTGCACCGACTGCTCGGGCTCGTCAAGGTCGAGGTCGAGGCGGCGGCGGGCGGAGGCTCGAAGGCCGAGTTCTCCCTGCCCGCCGTGTCGGTCGCGCAGGCCGAAGAGCTGCGAGCGGCCGTGCTCGGAGCGCCGAGCGCCCAGGAGCAGGAGGACGAGGCCGCCCCGCTCTACCGCGCGACTCCGGGGCAGCTCGCTCTGGCGGGCGTTACCAGCCTGAGCTACCTGCTGGCGCCGGCGGCCGCCGTGGGCGTGATCGCGAATCTCGCCGACGACCTCCCCGGCGGCTTGCTCGAGCGGGCCAGTCAGGCTGCCGCCGACCGCGCGCCCACCGATGCTCTCGGCATCGGTCTGGTCGCCGCCGCAGCTGCGCTGCTCGTTCTCGCGTTCGCTGCCGCGGGCTCACTGCTCGTGGACTGGCGCTTCACGCTCGTCGACGAGGGCGAGCGGCTTCGGGCTGTCCGCGGTCTGCTCACGCGCCGGACCGTGGTGCTCGACCGAGACCGGATCCGGGGCGCGGACGTTCGCGACACGCCCCTGCGCAGGCCGTTCGGGCTCGTGTCGGTCACGGCGATCGCGGCGGGAGTGCGCGGACAGTCGGGCGGGACGACCCTCGCGCCTGCGCTGTCCGCGACCGCTGCTACCGCCCTGCTTCGCGCCGTCGATCCCGCCGCGCCCGACCCCGCGGCGCCCCTCACCGCCCACCCGGTCGCCGGAAGGCGCCGCCGGCTGGTCCGGGCGCTGCCACTGCCCCTCGTGCTGCTCGCGCTCGCGGTCGCGCTCGTGTCCGCGTGGGGCATCGGAGCCGCGCTCGTGCTGACGGCGCTGGGGGTCGTGCTGGCACTCGACCGCCACCGTCAGCTCGGGCACGCCTTCGACGGGCGGCGGCTCGTCCTCCGAGGGGGAAGCCTGCGCCGGCGCTGGTCCGAGGTCGACCCGGCCGGCGCCGTCGCCTTCGAGCTCCGCAGCTCGCCCGGCCAGCGGCGCGCGGACCTCTGCACGCTGGTCGTCCACCTCGGTCAGGGCGCCGGCTCGCGGCACGCGCTCGACGTGGGCGGCGGTCAGGCAGCCGCTCTCCTGCGTGCGCTCGACCCGCCCCTGCTCGAGCCGCTCGTCGCGTCAGGCCCGCGGGACTAGCGAGGCGCGCAGCCGCTCGAAGAGCTTCGCGTACTGCTCGAACTCGGCGTCCGGGGCCTGCGTGAGCACGGCAATGCGATTTCTGCGGGTGTCGGTCAGGAACAGGTCGACCTTGCGGAGGCGGACGCCCGCCTCGATCACGTCGAAGTCCCAGCGGAGGGCCGGCAGCCCACGCAGGCTCGCGCGTGTGAACCCGAGTCGCCGATAGCTCTCGTGGCGGCGCAGGTAGCCCTCGACCTCCTTGGCATGGACGGCGGGATCGGCGCCGCCCTTCGGCGTGACGTCGACGCGCAGGTAGACCGACGGGCGTGCGGGGTGGCGGATCGTCGTGTCGAGGTATGAGCCCTGCGGCTGCTCGGCGGTGTCGATCCGCCAGCCCGCTGGATACGCGATCGAGAAGTACTTGCCGCGGAAGCGAGGCAGCGTCTGCTTCCGCGGGCTACGCGCCGACAAGGCGCGCTTTCGCGGGCGGGGCGGGAAGCCGTCGTCGAACGTGGGCTCCTCGGCCGCCGGCTCGGCGGGCGCGGCGTCACTCGGCGGCAGGACTGCACGTCCATCGTCGGGGGTGCGACCCATGAGCAGGTACACACCGCCGACGATGGCAACGCACAGTGCCGCAACACCGAGCCTCATGCACTCACATGACGGCGCAGCGCGGCCAGATCTTCCGTTGGCTAGCTCCAGGACCAGCCGGCGCAGAACAGCGAGCCTGCGACCACGGCGACCTGAAGCAAGGTGAAGCGAAGGGAAAGCACCGAGGACTCCTTCTTGGGGGACGAGCCGAAGGATCGGCCGCGGCGCCCCTCTCGATGATTCCCCCGTCGGGGGATTAAAGGCGCAGCTCGTCCAGCCCCGCCGCCACGACCTGCGGATCGAACTCGTGCCCCGAGCAGCGCTGGAGCTCGATGCGCGCCTCCGTCGGCGTGCGCCGGACACCTCCGTAGGCCCGCTCGCTCGTCATCGTGTCGTAGGCCTCGGCGACCGCGATGATCCGCGACGCCAGCGGGATCTCGTCGCCGCGGAGCCCGTCCGGGTAGCCCTGCCCGTCCCAGCGCTCGTGGTGGTGGCACACCCAGTCGGCCAGCCCGCCGAGCCCCAGCGAGACGAGCATGTGCGCGCCGACCGTCGGGTGGCGCTCGAGCACGCGCTGCTCGTCGGAGTCGAGCGGCCCGGGCTTCTCCCGGATCTCCTCGGGGATCGCCAGCTTGCCGAGGTCGTGTACCCGGCCGGCGAGGGCGACCAGCGCCACCTCCTCGAGCGGCAGCCCGAGCCGCTGGGCGATCCGGTACGAGAGCGACTCCACGGCCTCGGAGTGGCGCGCCCCCGCCTCTTCGACGGCACGGGCGAGGTTCGTGGCCGCCTGGATGCTGACCGCGCGCTCCTCGCCGGCTTCAACGACCCGCACGTGCGACTGACGCGGCTCGGCGATCCCGACCCGTCCGGGCGACTTCCGCTTGGAGCGGTAGAGGGCCTCGTCGGCCCGCTCGACCAGCTCCGCCGAGGTTCCCGAGTCACGGTCGGACGCGATCCCGCCGGAGACCCGCAGCGGCTCGTCGTCCAGCGCCAGGTCGACCAGCAGCGCCTCCACGAGCGGCCGTGCCTCCTCGGCCTCGACGCCGACCAGCAGCAGCGCGAACTCGTCGCCGCCGATCCGGAAGGCCTCGCCGCCGGCGTCGAGCCGCTCGCCCACGATCTTCAGCGCCCGGTCCCCCTCCTGGTGGCCGAGCGTGTCGTTGAGCTTCTTCAAGCCGTCGAGGTCGAGCAGGCAGATGCTCAGTCGCCGGCCGCGCCGGAGCTCGCCGTCCAGCCGCTCCTCGAAGCGGCGGCGGTTGCCGAGCCCGGTCAGCGGGTCGGTGGTGGCCGAGCGCATCGCCTCGAGGGCGCGCAGCATCGAGCGCTGGTGCAGGTCGTAGGCGGCAAGCGGGGCGAACAGGAGCAGGGAGAGGAGCGGCTCGGTCTCCCACAGGACGACGAGGATCAGCGCGAGCGAGGCCATGATCACCAGCACGAGCGCGGTCGAGCGGATCGTGTGGGCGAGCAGCGGGAGGAAGGGGTCGTCCTCGGCGCGCGCCACCACGAGCGCGATCAGAAAGAGGTCGACGGCGTAGAACGCGCCGGTTGCGGCCGGCACGGCGAGCGCGACAACGGTGTCCTCCAGCCCGGCGGCGGTTGCCCCGGCCGCCGCCCCGGCGAGCGAGTAGACGGACGCGTTGTAGGCGAGCCGGATCGGGAGTTGCTTGCGGATCGGCTCGACCAGGAGCTGAACGGCGAAGGCGACCACCGTCGCCGCCTCCCAGCCGTAGAGGACGGCCGTGCCGACGACGAACAGGCTCGCGAGCGAGGTGGCGCCGATCGGGATCCCCTGGATCGGCAGCGGGAAGGCCTCCGCGATCGCGGCCGCGAGCAGCAGCGCTGCGATCCCGAGCAGCACGCTCAGCTCGGGCGGCTCAGAGGTCAGCCCGTAGGCCGCCGCCGCGGCCACCGTCGCGCCGGCCGCCACGACGGGCGCGACCACGGGAAGAACCCTCCCGAAACCGGAGGTTGCCTTCGAATGCGCCTGAAGCAGTGCGCCCCCTTTCCTCGCCCGGGGGGCCTGCCCGGTTCTTACGTCTTCACAGTATTCCTGCGATTTGCAGGGATGTCGACCCGTATCGCTTCGCGCCGAGCGGCCAGCTCGCGAACCTCGACGAGGAAGCGGGCGCAGTCGTCGCGGTGCTCGCCGGAGACGAAGGCCCCAGGCGGGGTCGAGGGAGCGGGCCGCGAAGGGGCCCGGTAGTCCGGAGCAGGCACGTTTTCCCCTGACTGTGGAAACTGTGGACGGCGCCCTGGAGGGCTGGGCACTCGGTCGCTGCAGACCCTATTCCGGCGCTGGGGGAGGGCGGATCACCCGTTGGAGGGATGCCCACGCAAGGTTCCCGCAAAGAGCGGGTTTACCTGCGGGTCTGCTCGGCGAGCCAGACCGCGAAGCGTCCCTCTGCGGAACCGAGCCAGAAGGTCAACTCCGAGTCGAAGGCGGCGATCTCCTCACGGAGCTGGAAGAGCCGGAAGTCGAGTAGGCGCTCGCCGTCGCAGACGTGTTCGTCGCTCGCCGCGAGGGCGACCGAAGCGCCGCATTCGGTGCAGGGCATGTGCCGAGGCTGGGGTGAGAAGGCGCCGAACATCGTGATCGTGTACGCCCAATCACCATGAGCGGATCACGTCCGTCCGTCATCCCCCGGTGCGGGGAGGGCCGCCGTAGCCGGCGGCCCTCGCTCGCGTGGCGCGCCTCAGCCTTGCGTGGCAGTGACTTCGGGTACCGCCCCAAGCTGCTGCAGCATCGAAAGCGTGTCCCAGCTGTTCCAGGACTCGCGTACCTGGCCGTCGACGATCTTGGTGTAGGCGACCCCGGACACCGTGACCTCCTTGCCGGTCGGCGGCATCCCCATCAGCTCGCCGGTGTTCGTGCCGCGCGCCGTCCAGTGCGTGGCGACCGTGTCGCCCTCGGCGATCTGGTCGTCGACGGTGATCTTCCCGTCCGGGAACGCGGCCACGTACGCGCTGATGAACTCCTTGTAGCCGGCCTTGCCGTGGATCGGCCCGGGCGCGGCCGGGATGTGGCCGACGTAGTCGTCGGCGATCAGCTCGATCACCTCGTCGATCTTGCCCTGCCACGGATCCTCGGTCAGGCGCCGAGTGATCTCCTTGGGATCGGGCATGGAACCTCCTCTCCGGAGCCGCCGACGGCGCAGGAAAGCGGCCGCACCGGTCACGAAAGCGAACGCGCCGGCCGCCGCCGCCGCAATCCGCGCAGTGCTCGATCGGCTCATGTCTACCTCCTCGGGAGTCGATCCTCCTCCCGCCGGGCGGAGGTGTCAACTACCAGGCTGTCGGCTTCTCCGGCCGGTAGAGCCAGACGTCGAAGAAGGTGTCGAGCTGCATCTGCGAGACCTGCTCGGCGAGCGCGACGAACTGCGGCGTCGTCACGTTGCCGTACCGGTTCTGGGACGCCCAGTCGCGCATGATCCGGAAGAAGGTGAAGTCGCCGACCTTCTGCCGCAGCGCCTGCAGCGTCATCGCGCCGCGGTAGTAGATCGTCCCGTTGAAGAGGAACACCGGCGAGCCCGGATTGGCGGGCGGCGGCGTCCAGAAAGCCGTGTCCTGGGCGGGCGTGTTGTAGAGGTTGTCGAAGAACTTCTGCGGCCGTCTTGTTGCCGGTGTGCTCGCTCCAGATCCACTCGGACCAGGTCGCGAAGCCCTCGTGCAGCCAGATGTCCGGCCACTGCGTGAGCGTGACCGAGTCGCCGTACCACATGTGCGAGATCTCGTGCGCGAGCGTCGCCTCGTCGGGCACGTGCCAGAAGACCGGCTTCGTCTGCGTCTCGAGCGAGTAGGCGACCTCCTTGGCGTCGTCGACGATCGCGCCGACCGCGTTGAAGGGGTACGGGCCGTAGATCGAGATGTAGAACTGGGTGATCGCCGGCAGCTTCGAGAGCACCTGGCCCTTCGCGAGCGTCGGGTCGACGGCGACGTAGGACGGGATGCCCGCGACGCTGGAGATCGTCAGGTCGAAGCGCCCGAGCGTCGCCGTCGAGAGGTACGGCGCCATCGGGTCGGTCTCGCGCCAGACCCAGGTCGTCTTGCCGCCCGCGGTCGCGTTCGACACGAGCACGCCGTTCGCCATCACGGTCAGGCCCTGCGGGCACGCTGACGCTGAAGTCGTAGGTCGCCTTGTCGCGCGGGGTGTCGTTGACCGGGTACCAGGCCGAGGAGCCCTGCGGCTCGCCGACGACGAAGGCGCCGTCGTCGGTCGGCACCCAGCCCTCGATCGACTGGTCGGGGTCGGTCACGACCTGCGGCGTGCCCGCGTAGTCGATCGTGACCGTGAAGGAGCGGCCGGAGCGGATGCCGGCGCTCGGCGTGATCACGAGCTCGTGCTCGACCGTCGCGGCTGAGGGTTGCGGCCGCGCCGTTGACGAGCAGCCGCGAGATGTCGAAGCCGCGCAGGTCGAGGTTGAAACGAGAGAGGTTCTGGGTCGCCCGCGCGCTGATCACGGCGGTACCGGCGAGCCGGTTCTGCGCCGGGGCGTAGTCCAGGGTGAGCGAGTAGTGCGAGACGTCGTAGCCGCCGTTCCCGGCGTTCGGGAAGAACGGATCGCCGAGCCCTGAAGAGCCCGGAGTGAAGTCCACGGCTCCGGCGGGCGCAGCGAGAACGAGCGCGAGGACGGTCGCGCAGATCAGTCGCTTCAGCATGGCATCCCCCTCGAATCGACTTGCGAGCGGGAGCATAGGCGGCTAGGGGCTGACGGGGCGGCCCGAAGGCCGCCCCGTCGGCCTGGGGTTATTCGGTGCTCCAGTCGACGTGCTCGTCGCCGACGAACGCCGCCTCGTCGGAGTCGGGCGCTGCCTCCTGGGGCGGCAGCGTCGTGACCGGGTTGAGCCCGAGCTTCTGGCGGCAGAAGTTGTAGTTCTCGAGCGTGTACGCCCGCGGCGCCATGCACTTGCCGAACAGCGACGCGTTGTCCGGCGCGAGCGCGAGCGCGTCGGCGGGCGCGATGCTGGTCGTGTACAGGCTCCGGTCGGCGAGCGCCTCGACGACGGACATCCCGGCCACGAAGCCGGTCTTCGCGATGTAGCCGTTCGCCTTCTGGCCGACGCCCGCGCAGCTCGATCAGCACGGACGCCGACCCGAGCAGCCCGTAGGCGTTGCGCGAGATCCCCGGCGGCGTCGTCCCCGGGTAGCGGGAGAAGTTCGCGTACCCGTACCGGCCGACCTCGTTGAGCAGCGTCGAGACCACCTGCTTCGAGCGGAAGATCACCTGCTCGAACTGGGCCGAGATGCCGAGCTGGCTCGCGGTCGCGGTGGCGTTCGGCCACAGCGTCGAGCCGGTGACCATGTCGCCGTTGGCGTCGAGCGGCGTGCCCTGGTGGTGGAGGTCGATCGCCACTTCGACGACGCTCGGCCCGCCTGCGGCGTCGTAGGCGGCCCGCGCCGCGAGCGCCTCGGGCACCGGGTTGTCGCCCTGGCCGGTTCCGACCGGCCCGGTGTTCGGGTTGTCACGCGGGTCGCTGAGCAGGTACGAGTGGTAGCGGTTGATGTCATAGCCCTGGTTGCGCGTGTAGAACGCCGGACAGGGGCCGGTCGGGGCAGACGTTCGGGTCGACGTTCACGCGCCACGGGCTGCCCGACGGGTTGGCGTCGAACCCGTCGATGTTCACGCGCGGCATGATCGTGACCGTCAGCTCGTCGCGGACCGATCGAGCCCAGTTCGAGTTGCTCGTCAGCGCGCGGATGATCTCGACCGCGGAGTTGCTGACGACGTACTCGTCGCCGTGCTGGTTGGCGATGATCATCGATCCCGCGCGGGCCGTGCCCGATCGTGACGATCGGGATCGCGCGGCCGCTGCCCTTGGCGCGGAAGGGCGAGTAGGTCAGCGCGGCGGCCGACGGCCGCGAGTGCGACGATGCTCTCGAGAGTGGCGATCAGCTGCGTCGTAGTCGCGGATCGCCTTGAGCGTCTCCTCCTGGTTCGGGACCTCCCAGGGCCCGTTGGGGTTGCTCTGCGGGTCGCCGGCCGCGGGCGCGACCTGCAGCACCCCGGCCAGCAGTACGAAGGCCAATGCGGTTCTCAGACGTGTCCTGGCCATCCGATCCTCCTCGGTTGGTTGCAGTCCTTCGAACGCGGCGTACGCGCCTCGACGCAGGCTGAGAGAGCGCTCGACCCCCCGAGCGAAACTTCGCGGGCAACGCCGCACGAGCCCACCGCGGACAAGGAGTCGCGGGGCATCGCGGTCGCGGAGACTACCCGGCCCGGCGTCAGGGCGCGGCGCTACGCGGGGGAAGGATCCGCACGGTTGGCGCGGAAAGGCCGCGCATGCGACGCCGCGCGCTCCCGCGCAGGCTCCGACTGCCGCGCGTCCCCAAGGGACTCGTCCTGACCGTCCTCCTGACGTTGCTCACCGCCTGGCTGATTCCGGCCCTCACGCGGCAGTGGCAGGATCAACAGCGGGCACAGGAGCTGAAGGCTGGAATCGTGACGAGAATCGGTCGCGACACGACCGACGCGCTCGTTCTGAGCAGCTTCATCGCCAACGGTCGTTTCGAGCCCGTGCGCGATCCGAAGCGTCCGTTTCGTCTTCCGATGAAGGTGTTCAACGATCTCGATCTGAATTGGGAGCGGAACCGGCGCGAGATCAGCGCTCAGCTCGAGGCGTACTTCTCCGACGACGACATCGTCAAGGAATGGCAGTCGTACGGCCAGCTCACGCGCGACACCTATTTCTTGATCACGGACCGCGAGTTCAACCGCCGCTGGACCGTCACTCGCCTCCAGCGGCGGCTCCCAGCAAGGCACCGGTGCAACATCGAGAGCCTGCGCGAGCCCTTTCCCACGGGCACTCGTGCGCGGACACGGCCTCCCACGTCCGCACCGCAGTTCACCTGCGAGCCGGACAAGCTGAGGAACCCCCGGAACAACTACTTCTTCGTCGCGACGGCGCTCCTGGAAGCGAAGTCGGACCTAACCGAGGAGATCCTCCATGCTGATCCGGAGGGGTTGAGCACGGACACCGGGGATCTCCTCCACGATCTGCTGCCGTTCGTCTAAGGGTCGGCGCCTCTGCGGCTCAGCTCACGATGTCGAGCGCACCGTCGTCGTCGACTCCGGAGAAGACCTCGCCGGCGTACTCGATGTCCGCGAACGTGAGGGCCTGCGCGATCCCGGCCTCGTACACGCCGTCGGACGCCTGCACCCGCACCGTGAAGGTGTGGCTCGATCCGTCGCAGATCGGGAGGTAGGTGCCGACGCCCATCACCCGGCCGGCCTGCGAGACGACGAGTCGCGACTCCAGGCCGGTCGTTCCGGCCGGGCAGGCGACGGCGACGTCGATCACGACCGCGCCGCCGCCGCTTTCGAGCCGAGCGGTTTCGGCGAGCTCGACGAGCACGGTGGGCTGGACCGTGAGGACCTGCGAGTCGTCGGCGCGAGCCGTCTTCCCGCGTTTGATCACGACCGACGCGGTCACCTGCGCCGAGCCGAGCTGGAACGCGCCGCCGCTGGACGGCACGGTGACGCCGAAGAGCCGCATCGAGCCGATGCAGGTCAGCGGGAACGACGCCTGCCCGGACACTCCCGGCTGCGAGACCCTGACGACGGCCTCCACGACGGTCCAGCGCTCGGGGCACGAGGCCAGTACCTGGACGCCGATCGACCGTCCGTCGGGCGCGAGCCCGGCGACGCCCTGGATCTGGACGGCCGGCCCCGCCGTGACGCGCGCGGCCGGTGCGGCCGCGGCCAAGACGCCCAGAAGAGCGAGTACCCCTACGAGAGCGAGTGTGCGGGCGAGGGCTTGCATCCGGCTACCTCCCTGGTCGCGATCGGCGAAGGCACCCGGAACTAGCTGATCCGGCGTCGGGCCGGATTGGTGTTTTTCCGACGTGATTACGAAGCGTCGCGCCGGGACGCGGTCGTCTAATCAGTCAGCGTTTTCGGCCGGCACGCACTCGGCGTCGTCCAGGACGAACGTCGCCGTGGGGAGCCCGTGCTCGGGCGCGTCGGTCTCCTCGGGCCTCGGCACCTGCGCCTCGCGCAGCCGGAGGACGCCGGTCACCTCGACGGCCTTGCCCTCGAGCTCGCGGTCCCACGAGCGGAGCCCGCCGATGTAGATCGGCCGGTTGTAGCCCGCCACCCGTACCATCGCTCCGGCGGCCGCGGTCCGGGCGGTTCCGTTGAGCGTGACCGACTCGCCCACGTGCTCTTTGGGGTCGAACTCGGCGTCGGTCATGCTGCGACGCTAGACGCGACGCTCCGAGACGTCAAGAATGGCAAGGGCGTGAGCGCACTGGATCGAGCGAATCGCGAGGCGGGCGTCGAGGAGGCAGAGCCGGCCACGGAGGCGTCGGCGACGACGCACGACCTGCGCTTCCCCTCGCCCCAGAACCTCGCCTTGCTCCAGCGGTTCGCGGGAAACCGCGCCACCGCGGCGTTCGTCCGCACCCTGGCGCGTCTCGGCACGCCGCTCGACAAGCCGCTGCCGGCCACGGCCGAGAAGCCGGTCTATGGCGAGGACTCCAGCGAGCAGCGCCGCTACAGTCGCGCACCAGTTCCAGCGCTCTGGGAGGCCGAGCAGGGCCACAAGCTGACCTATGCCGAGACGAAGACGATCAAGCGCGGCTGCATCGGCATCACCGCCAACAACCTCGGCAACGCCAATCCGCCGCTGGACGAGATCTACAGCACGTTCGCCAAGGCGAAGCGATGCGGACTCACGCAACGCCGGCTGGACCGCGACCGACGCGAGACCAGTAGGTCGTGTTCGCGATCCACTTCTGGTCGAACCAGGATCCCGACGACGACGCGCGCGAAACGCCCGATCACAGCGCCTTCAAGCCGGACGCACGGGCAAGATCGACATGACCGGCTACCACTACCGCGCGCAGCCCGGCTCCACGAACTTCGACTACGGCGTTCTGGGACGAGGCGACCGTCTCGATCTGGCACGCGAACCACAAGGAGTTCGGCCCGGCAATCCGATGAAGGTCTACCAGATCACGATGGACAAGTTCGCCCACACGTTCGAGGACTCTCCGGGCGAGTGGCGCTTCGGCTACCCCGACTTCGACCGCGAGGGCTGGGGCGTCGCGCAGGCGGACAACTACGACCCGACCAAGGCGTCGCATCCGAAGCTCCTGTCCCCGCGGCTCGTCGGCGACGCGACGATCGAGCGCGTGTTCAGGGGCAAGGCCACGCTCGGCCCAGGCTCGCCGAAAGCGCCGTGAAGAAGATCCAGCAGGCGCTCGTCGACAAGGGCTACGACCTCGGCGACTTCGGCCCGGCGAAGGACGGCGTCGACGGCAAGTACGGCGACAAGACGGTCGCGGCCGGTCAAGCAGTTCAAGGTCCGACGAGAACCTCGGCACCCAGTCGAGCGGCCGCGCCGACCGCGGCGTGATCCTGCGGCTCGACGAGCTGTTCCCGCCCT